>NZ_FRCO01000001.1:0-1314974 GCF_900142945.1 Fibrobacter sp. UWB7 | reverse complement strand
CACCCGTTCCCATCCCGAACACGGAAGTTAAGCCTCAGATCGCCGATGGTACCTGGCCCCCGGGCCCGGGAGAGTAGGTCGCCGCTGGATTCACGGGCCCCTTGAGGTAGATCCTCGAGGGGCCCTTTCTTTTTTTGTTCCGCCCACGCAATTTCGCGCTGTCGTTCCCGCGGCGGCATACACGCTCCAGGCATGCAGCTCCCAAGCAAGTGCGTTTTCTGTAGCTCTCTAGCCCTGTTTTTTTACCTTGTCCTTAAGACACTATTTGTCACTTACTTTGGACTGAAACCGCGCCGTTATGCGGACCTGCAATATTTGCATCTTGAATATTCCAACCTGGCACATTGACAAAAAGTCCATAAAAATATCCAAAATGTATACTCCGCGCGCCCGCAGGAATTGTAGTTTAGAATTGTAGGCAGGCGATGTCGCAGGCCTCGGGGTATAGTGAGGATAACGCCATGGAAAACAAGGAAACTGAGATCAGGAAGTTGGGCCCCATTGTCGAGACCGTCTGGGGCGTGCTCCTGCTCGTGCTGAGCTGCGCCCTGATCGTTTTTGCCGCCTAGCCCCCTCGATCATCCAAAAGAAAGTCCGTCTGTGTTGGAGACGGACTTCTTTTTTTTTTATTGACTTTCTATAATTGCTATATTTCTTGGCGACATAGTTTTGTTTTATCTAATGAATCCAAAGTTTTAAATAGAGCAAAACGTTTGAGATTTGAGATTCGCCTCTTATTCAATGCTGGAAAATCACCACTTCTAAAAGCAATACAGAATAAGACGAACGCTCACGCCCAATCGGGCGTGGGTCGTTTTGTGCTTGTGTATTGCAGGGTTGTGGTGACCCGTCCAGCATATAGGCACTAACGACTCACGCCTTTTTTATTGGTATGCCACTTGGTGTAAGGGAGTGAATTTCTTTCTTGAAAAATTCACACTAGACACTGAGGGGTAAAATGCCATCCAACGAAGAAATTTCATATAGCGGTTTGTTGCCAAACAATCGAATTCTTTATCCAGATATCTTGAGAATTTTGGCTGTTCTTGCAGTTATGGTGCTTCATGTAAGTGCTTCTGGTTTTGTGGCTAATCCCATTCAAAGTTATGCGTGGCAGATTGCGAATTTTTATGAATGCTTGGTTCGGTGGTCAGTTCCGATTTTTGTCATGGTCAGTGGAATGTTTTTCTTGAATCCCCAAAAAGAAATAACGCTTTCAAAGCTATATCGCAAGAGTATTTTTAGAATCCTTGTCGCCTTGATTGCATGGGGGGTGTTTTATAGATCTTTGTCCATATCAAAGATGATTTTTATAGACAAAGTTTGTGATGCTGAACTTGCTACTAGTATACTAAAACAATGCTCTAAATTTGTATTCGGACATGCGTGGTACCATTTATGGTTCTTATATATGATTATTGGACTTTATATGCTTGTTCCGTTGATTAGAGTTTTTACGATTCATGCGACTAAAAAACATTACCACTATCTTTTCATATTGTATTTCCTGTTTGGCTCCTTGCTGCCGCTATTCCAAGATGTGCTAATACTATTTGATGATCGACTGAAAATTTCTTTTAGTATAAAAGAATTGATGGGGTATGCGGGTTATTTCATCTTGGGGTATTACTTGTTTAGGTATGATTTATCACATCGAATAAAAAAATGGATTTATGTATTAGCTGGATTGTCGGTTGTTTTTCAAATTCTTGGAACGTTTTTTGTTAGCATTAAATTGGGAACAGCTAGTCAATTGCTGTATGGAAATTTTAGACCCAATGTAGTCATTCAGGCTGTGGCGGTTTATGTATTCGTAAAGGATTACTTTATGAATAGGAATTTTTCAGAACGTACAAAAAGCTTTATTGTTTTATTTTCGAAATATTCTTTTGGAATGTATTTGGTTCATGATTTCTTTAATATTATTTTTTCGAGGATTGGATTTACGCCAACTGTTATCAATCCAATCATTGCGATTCCGCTTCGTTCAGTAGTTACTTTTGTTTTAAGCTTTGCTGTTATATGGGTGTTGGGGCATATACCGGTCATAAAAAAGTATTGTATGTAGTATATCATCCAAAAGAAAGTCCGTCTGTGTTGGAGACGGACTTCTTTTTTATTTAAAGTGTTCTTTTGTGCAGCTAAAAATCTATATTTAGCATAATGAGATTGCCGCGCGAAACACGTACTTATGCTGCTATCGACTTGAAGTCGTTTTTTGCGTCTGTGGAGTGTGTGCTTCGCGGACTTGATCCGCTGAAGACGAATCTTGTGGTGGCGGATGCAAGCCGTACCGAAAAGACGATTTGCCTTGCGGTGAGTCCGAGCCTTAAGGCTTATGGGATTCCTGGGCGTGCTCGCTTGTTCGAGGTTATCCAGAAGGTGCGCGAAGTCAAACGCCAAACGGGCAAGGATGTTGAGTATATTGTAGCTCCTCCGCAAATGGCAAAGTACGTGGAATATTCTACCCGTGTTTTTAACGTTTATCTGAAATACGTGAGCGCAGACGATATCCATGTCTATTCCATTGACGAATGCTTTATCGACTTGACGCATTACCTTTCGATGTACAAGAAGTCGGCGCGGGAACTTGCAAAGGACATGATTCGCGATGTGCTTGAAACGACGGGCATCACGGCGACAGCGGGCATCGGAACAAACCTTTACCTTTGCAAAATTGCGATGGACGTGATGGCGAAACACGTGGCTCCTGATGCTGATGGCGTTCGCATTGCAGAACTAGACGAGATGACGTACCGTAAGGAGCTTTGGGGACATCGGCCGATTACGAGCTTTTGGCAACTAGGGCGTGGTATTGCGGAGCGCTTGGCGCATTGTTATTTGAATAATGGTCGTGGCATTTTTACGATGGGTGATCTTGCGCGTGCAAGTGTCAAGCATCCCGATGCGCTTTACAAGATGTTTGGCGTGAATGCCGAAATCTTGATTGACCATGCGTGGGGCTATGAGCCGTGCGGCATTGCCGAAATCAAACAGTACAAGTCCAAGACGCATAGCATCGGCGGTGGGCAGGTTTTAAGTTGTGCGTACGACTGTGCCAAGGCAAAAATCGTTATCCGCGAAATGGTAGATACGCTTGCGCTTGACCTTGTCGAGAAAGGCTTGGTCACGAACGGCCTTACGCTCCATGTGGGCTATGACCGCGAAAATGTGGACAAGGGGATTTATCACGGCGAGACGGTTATCGATAATTATGGGCGTGAAATCCCGAAGCCTGCACATGGAACAGCTCCGCTTTTGAATTACACTTCGTCGGCATCGACAATTGCAGAAGCGGTAATGAAACTTGCGGACCGCATCATGAATCCGTCACTTACGGTGAAGCGCTTGAACCTCACGGCGAATAACGTTCTGGAAGCAACGCAAGAGAGTTACGATCTCTTCACGGACGTGAAAAAGATTGAACGCGAGAAGAAGATGATGCAGGCGCAAATCGCCATCAAGAAGCGCTTTGGCAAGAACGCCATTTTCAAGGGAATGGATATGCAAGAGGGCGCAACAACGCGTGAGCGCAACCAGCAAATCGGAGGGCACAAGGCGTGATTGATGATTATAAGGATATAATTGATTTGCCATATCCGCGGAATGACTGGAATTTCTTGATGAAACACCCAAGAATGTCTGTGGCGAATCGTGCAAAGATTTTCAGCCCGTTTGCGGCACTGCGTGGTCACAATGAAAAAATCGCCGAGACTGCAGAACAACATCTGGATGCTACCCGCGATGAAAATATGTGGGAAAATGTAGATTGTTGATTTCAAGATTTTACTGGATGCTTCGCTTCGCTCAGAATGACGTGAAAAGATAAATGCAATTGATTATGAATCGCTTGTAAAAACAGAAAGTCTCCGGTCGGGTGACCGGAGGCTTATTTTTCAAGGAATCATGAAAATAAAATTCTAGGGTTTGTTGTGGTGATCCTTGTGGAAGCTCTTGAACTTTTCGAGCTGTTCCTTGGTGAGGATCTTGTTGAAGTTCTTTACGCCGTTAATTCTGTGGTCGAGCAATGCTTCCTGAGCCTTGAGTATGCTTGCCTTGGCAGCAGCAATTTGCTTTTCGTCATTGCTGTCGAGTGCTTTGTGCAGAGCTTTTTCAGCATCCTTCTTTTGCTTGCGGAGTTCCTTAAACGTGGAATCCATTACGATGCGCTGCTTATCGAGTGCTGCTCTTTGTTCGTGCGTGACCTGGAGAATGGAATCCATGAATTCAGGACCAGGGCCTTTCTTGAAGTCGAACTTCTTGTCGAAATGCTTGCCTTCTTTGATGTGTTCGCGCGGACCTTCAGGGCGGTCATCGCGGAAGTCCTTGCCGTGGAAGCGTTCACCATGGAATTCGCCGTGATGCTTGCCATGATGCATACCGCCACGCTTGCAGCAGTTGCAAGAGCAGTCGTTCTTGGCACAGTCATGGTTTTCGCAGCCACAGGCGCATTGTTTATGCGATGGCGTGCAGGTGGACTGCTTGGAGCAGCATGTAGCGCCAAAGCCGCGGTCTGCAAAGCAGAAGGCGCCAATGGCAAATCCGAGAGAGCAAGCGAGTATAATCAGGCTTGCGAGGAAGGTCTTGGTGGAAGCGTTCATTATTTGGTCTCCTGTAATAAATAGCTGATGGATTTGTAAGTGTCCAAATTTTCGAGTTCATCATCGCTTTTTTCACCGAGATTGCCGTACCAAGAGACGAGTTCGTCCGAGGCGACATTCTTGATGAGGATGTCTTCGGAATTGTTCGTGTTCAGCATGACGGTCATGAAGGCAGTCCAAAATGCGATGACAGTAAAGCTTGCTGCAAGCGCGTATTTTGTACGCGTCTGGATGAAATTGATAAACTTGTTCTTTTCAGAAGAATCGAGTCTTGCACAGACTTTTTCCCAGGAGTCTTTCCTGGGTTCGATTCTTTCGAGTCTTGAAAAATCGATTTTATCATGCATAGTTCAGGTTCTCCTGTAAAAAGTTCTTGACGACTGTTCTTGCTCGGCTAAGCCTTGCCTTGATTGTGCCTTCGGGCATGTTGTAGATCTCAGACAAGTCTTTGATGCCAAGATCTTCGGCGTCCTTGAGCCAGAGCATGCTTCGCGTTTCGGCGGAGAGCTTTGACAGTCCAAATTCAAGCAGTTCCGGGTCGTAATCCTTTTGTTCCTCGTGCTTGCTCCCGAGAGCGCTGTCCGTCACGAGATCGATATGTTCTTCTTCGAGCTCGGCATGGCGCTTCTTGGACCTGAGCCTCATCAAACACTCGTTGACGGTGAGGCGGTACAGCCAGGTGTTGAGAGTACTTTCGCCGCGGAACTTTTGGATTTTACCTGGAACTGAGACGAAAATGTCCATCAAGACGTCTTCAGCCTCGTCGCGGTTCTTGAGCATTCTGAACGCTAGGTTCAGAACATTTGTGCTATGGGACTTCCACAGCATGCCAAGGGCTTCACGACTTCCTTGTTGAATCTTCTTTATGATGACTTTTTCGTCCATTTCGCTATTTTGGATGCGCGGGGTTTACGGGCGGTTGCATGGGTAGTTAATTTTTTTATTTAATTATATTATATAGCGATGCAAAAAATTCTTTTTGAAAAATTGAAAGAGGCTTTTGCCTCTGTTTTGCCCATTACGCTTATTGTGCTGGTGGTGTCGCATACTCCGCTTGTGACTTTTTCGCTGAAAGAGCAAATTGTTTTTACGGTTAGCGCGATTTTCTTGATTATTGGGATTGGACTTTTTAATCTGGGGGCAGACCTTGCGATGACGCCGATGGGGGCGTATGTGGGGTCGGGCTTGACTAAGTCGCGGCGGCTCCTGTTGCTCGTTTCGGTGTGCTTTGTGATGGGCGTGCTCATTACGGTTGCGGAACCGGACTTGTCCGTGCTTGCGGAACAGGTGAAAAATGCGGTGCGGCCGATTCTCCTGATTTCGACGATTGGCGTGGGTGTCGGGATTTTTTTGCTCCTTGCAATTTTGAAGATTGTATTTAAGAAAGACCTTTCGCTGATTATCATCTTCTTTTACATGGTGCTGTTTATGCTCGGGATGCTCATGGTGTCCGTCGGGCGGAACGCGTTTGTGCCGCTCGCGTTTGACTCGGGTGGTGTGACGACAGGACCGATTACGGTGCCGTTTATCATGGCTCTTGGTGTGGGCGTTGCTGGTGCGATTGGCGGTAAGCATGCATCGGAAAACAGCTTCGGCTTGATTGCGCTTTGCTCGGTTGGACCGATTTTGGCCCTGATGGGCTTGGTGGTATTTTCGAAGGGCGACCTGACGTATGAACTTTCGACGGCGGCGTACTCGGTGGATGCTAGCCTTGGCGAACACTTTTTGCCTACGGTAATGGTGATTGCCCGTGAGGTGCTTGTGGCGCTTGGGCTGATTGTCGTGTTCTTCTGCGCGTTGCAGTGGACCGTACTCAAGCTCCCGATGGTGAAGCTTGTGCAAGTGGGCGTCGGGATCCTTTACACGTTTTTCGGGCTTGTGATTTTCTTGACGGCGGTGACGGTCGGGTTCTTGCCGATTGGTTTTGAAATCGGGTGTGAACTGGCGAAACGCCCGCACGCGCTTGTGGCGGCTGGCTTTATCATCGGCATGGTGGTGGTGCTTGCAGAACCGGCGGTGCACGTGCTCAACAAGCAGGTCGAAGAAGTGACCGGTGGCCTTGTGACTAAGCGCTCGATGCTGATTGCACTCTCGGTGGGCGTGGGCATTTCGATTGGTCTTTCGATGCTTCGCATTATTATCGGATTCCCGATTATTTATTACCTCTTGCCTGGCTACTTTATTTCGCTGGGGCTCTCCTTCTTTGTGCCGAAACTTTATACGGCAATTGCGTTTGACTCTGGTGGCGTGGCGAGTGGTCCGTTGACTTCGAGCTTTATTCTGCCGTTGGCAATTGGCGCATGCTCCGTGATTCACGATGGCGGCGATTCAATTTTGAATTACGCCTTTGGCATTGTGGCGATGGTTGCAATGACTCCGCTCATAACGATCCAGGTGCTTGGTTTCAAGGCGATTGTGGCAAGGCTTTGGCGTAACAGAATTATGATGCGTCGCTTGCAGGATGCCGATGACGAACAGATTATTGACTTTGTGTAGAGGCTACGATGGTTGAAACAGTAAAGAATGTTTTGAAACGGGCGGTGCCTCAAAAGGTTCATTCGAAAGTTTCGATGAATCGTCTCAAGATTTTGGTGACGACGGTGAATCGCGCAAAGGCTGACTTCTACATGGATTACATCCAGTCGTTTGGTGCGAATATGCAGTTCGTGTTTTACGGCCACGGAACGGCTCCGCGTGAAATCATGGCGGCGCTTGGACTTGCGGATTCAGAACGCGCAGTGATTATCAGTATCATTGGCGAAGACCATGTGCCTGCCGTCTTGGAATGTCTGGAAGAAAAATTCAGGACGATTGTGAACGGCAAGGGCATTGCCTATACGATTCCGATGTCAAGCGTTATTGGCAAATCGGTATTTAACTTTTTGAGCGACAACCGATCTCAGGTAGGGAGAGGGTAATTATGAAACCGAATACGCATGAATTAATTATCTGCATTGTGAACAACGGATTCTCCGATACTGTGATGGAAGCCGCTAAAGAGGCGGGTGCCCGTGGTGGCACGGTCTTGAATGCCCGTGGTACGGCAAATAAGGAAGCGGAAGCGTTCTTCCATATCGCTATCCAACCAGAAAAAGAAGTTGTGATGATTCTTGTGCCGCTGAACGTGAAGGATGCTGTGCTGCACGCTTTGTACGAAAAAGCGGGCCTGAATACGATGGGGCAGGGAATTGCATTTGCACTCCCTGTCGATCAGGTCGTTGGGCTTACGCCGTGGAAGGCTGAAGCTAAAACGTAAGGCGCATTTGGTACCAGACGACTCCGCCGTGGACGGAATTGCTGACACCTTCATTTACAAATCCGAATTTAGCGTAATAGTCCATCGACGAACGAAATTAACTTGTCTCCATCGAACATCAGCCAAAAGTGATTGCGGTTTTGATATGTATTACAACTTTACCTGGAAGTAATCGATTTCGGGATGGCTGATGTAGAGTCCGCTCACGGATGCTTGCGGGTACATGGCGCCGTTTTCGGTGAGGCTGATGCCAACGCTATTGAAATCGATGAGCTTGGCGACGTTGAAGATTTCCTTGATATTCGGGAGCACGGGGTAGCCGACGGCCGGGCGGATGCCCTTCCAGCCGCTTGTGCGGTCGAGTTCCTGGCTCAAGTATTCAGCACCAGCTTCGGCGAGGCGGTCGGCGACGGTCTGCATGAGGAGAACGTCGTAATCGCTGCCACCCTGTTCGGCTTTGAGCTTTTCCAAGCGCTTGACGAATGTGTCGCTCATGGTCACTGCGAATGCACCGACGATGTCGCGGAAAACGTCCTTGCCAGCGGGGGAAGCGAAAACGCTTGCGGTATTGGCGTTTGCCGGAGCGACGTAATCGCAGAGCGCAAGGCAAGTGCCTTCGGGATTCTGCTGGCGTGCAGTCGAGACTTCGATGAGGTCTGCGTCCGTGCCTGTGCGGCCCGTGTTAAAGATAACGGACTTTTCAGTACCGGCAGCAGGGTAGAATGCCTGAACGGCGCGGAGGGCGTATTCGGGCTTTGTGAGCGATTTGATAAGCGCTTCGGCATCGGCCTTGAGCTTCTTGGCTTCTTCTTCGTCCGGCTTGATTTTCCAAGTGAAGAAGAAGTATTCCCAGCTGATGAGCGGGATAATCTTTTCGATAGGAATCGGCGGGAGCTTGCTTTCGCCCATGAACGGCGGCTGTACCGGCTGGTATTTGCTCCAGTCGTATTGGAAACGGCGTTCTTCTGGCGTGGAGGCGGCTGCGGCCATGGCGTTTGCGGCTTCGGTCTTGATGCCGTTTTGCTTGTCGCGGATGCGCTGTTGTTCTTCGCGATTTTCTTGAATCGTTTGTTCGCGGGTGGCGGGGTCGAGCAATTTCTGGGCAAGGCCCGGATTGCTAGCGGCGTCGCGCACGTGGAAAACAGGACCGTCATAGCACGGAGCAATTTTTACGGCGGTATGCGTGGGCGAGGTTGTTGCGCCACCGACGATAATCGGAATGCGCTGACCGGCTGCCTGCATCGCCTTTGCAACCGTGCACATTTCTTCGAGAGATGGCGTAATGAGACCGGAAAGGCTCAAGATATCTGCTTTGTTTTCAATCGCGGCCTTGACAATCACATCTTCGGGAACCATCACGCCAAGGTCCACCATGTCGTAGCCGTTACAAGCCATAATCACGGAAACGATGTTCTTGCCGATATCGTGCACGTCGCCTTTGACGGTGGCGATGACGATTTTACCGCGGCTTGATGCGTTTGCGTCTTTACCTGCTTCGATGTAAGGCTGCAAAATTTCCACAGCCTTTTTCATGGTACGTGCGGTCTTCACGACTTGCGGGAGGAACATCTTGCCTTCACCGAAGCGACGGCCGACTTCGTTCATGCCATCCATGAGCGGGCCAGAAATGATGCCGACGGGGCTATCGCCACGGTTGATGAGTTCCATCAAATCCGGCTGGAGCGTTGTCGAAGTTCCCTTGAGGAGTGCTTCTTGCAAACGTTCTTCGGGCGTGGTGGGCTTGGCGTCGGCGGCTGCATTGCCTTCATCAGAAGAGCTGCTTGCGCCTGTGCTTACTGCGAAAATGGCCTTCGGATCGTACTTGGTGCCTGCTTCTTTTGCCGCTGCTGCGGCTGCGTTCATGCGGCTTGCAATTTCGATGAGTTCTTCGCTTGCTTCCGGTTCCGTGTTGAAGATGACTTCGGTAATCGCCATGCGGAGTTCAAGCGGAATTGTCTTGTACTTGATAATCGCGCTCGGGTTCATAATCGCCATGCCCATGCCGTTCGGGATGGCGTAATGCAAGAACGTGGTGTGCATCGCTTCGCGCAAGTAGTTGTTGCCGCGGAATGCGAACGAAAGGTTCGAAAGACCACCCGAGATACGGACGCCGGGGAGGTTGTCCATAATCCAGCGGACGGCGCGGATAAAGTCAATGGCATAGGCGTTGTGTTCTGCCATGCCGGTAGCGACTGTCAAAACGTTCGGGTCGTAAATGATATCGGAAGGGTCGAAGTGAAGTTGCTTCACCATGATATCATAAGCGCGGGACGCAATTTGTACTCGGCGCTCGTAGTTCGTGGCCTGACCTTCTTCATCGAAGAGCATCACGATTACGGCGGCACCGAGGCGCTTCACGGTGAGTGCATGTTCGATAAACGCCTTTTCGCCCATCTTGAGGGAAATGGAATTCACGATGCTCTTGCCCTGGATGCACTTGAGGCCTTCTTCGATAACTTCAAAGCGGGAGCTATCGACCATGATAGGCACGCGGCTTACGGCTGGGTCGGAAGCAATCAAGTTCAGGAACGTGCGCATTTCGGCGGTGGCGTCAAGGAGGCCATCGTCCATGTTCACGTCAATCACGTCGGCGCCGTCATCGACCTGCTTACGGGCGATGTCGAGCGCTTCTTCGTAATTCTTCTCGTTGATGAGACGCAGGAACTTCTTGGAGCCCGCGACGTTGCAACGTTCGCCGACCTTCACGAAATCATCGGCATTGCAGCTGTCGGCGCCGTTGCTCGGGCGAACCTGTTCTCTGAACAACGGTTCGAGCCCCGCAAGGCGGAGACGCGGGCTAGTGACGTATTTGGGTGCGGGTTCACGGCGCTTGTAGTCGGCCGGGAGCGCATCAAGCATCTGGCGCATCGCGGCGATATGTTCTGGAGTCGTACCGCAGCAACCGCCAATCATGTTCACGAGCTTGTCGTCCAAATAAACTCGCATCAGGCGCACCATGTCTTCGGGCGTATCGTCATAACCGCCGAACTGGTTCGGAAGACCTGCGTTCGGGTGACAGCTGAGGTAGCACGGGGCGATGGCTCCCATGCGGCGGAGGTACGGCACCATGCCGTCTGCACCGAGACCGCAGTTTAAGCCGATGGAAAGCGGATGCATGTGCATCACGCTTACGGCAAATGCTTCGACCGTCTGGCCCGAAAGTGTACGGCCGGAGGCGTCGCTCACGGTCATCGAGAGCATAACTTCAATCGGCTTAATTTCTGCTTCGGGAGTGCCTGCTGCTTTTGCGGCTTCAATGCGCGCATCGTTTGCCTTGCTGTAAGCGCTGAGGGCGGCCTTTGCATTCAGCGTATCAAAAATCGTTTCAATCAGGATGGCGTCAACGCCTTCTTCCATGAGCACGGAAATTTGTTCCAAGTACGCATCTTCGAGTTCGTCAAAAGTGATGGCGCGGCTTGCCGGGTCGTTCACGTCTTCACTCATGGAAAGCATCTTACTTGTCGGGCCGACGTCGCCCAGAATGTAGACCTTGCGACCGTACTTCTTGAAGCCTTCTTCGGCGGCCTGCTTTGCAATTTTCACGGAGGCGCGGTTCATCTCGGCGATGCGATGTTCCTGGTGGTATTCGTGTTGGCTCACGCGCTGGCTCGAGAACGTGTTCGTGGTGAGGCAATCCACGCCTGCATCCACGTAACGACGCTGGATGTCGAGAATTATCTCGGGCTTTTCGATGGAGAGCATGTCGTTGTTGGCGCCCTTGATCCCGTAAGTCTGGATAACGGAGCCCATGCCGCCATCGAGCAGCATCATCTTTGATTCAAACGCTTCGCGAAGAGTCATTTTGATTTCCGTGTTTAAAATTCAAATTTATGCGTATATTTGCTTTTATGCATAAAAATAGAAAATGCTAGGCCCACTGTCACTAGCTTTATATAAATAATAACCCCAATTGCGGTTCCCTATTAGAAATGTAGGAAGAAGGCCCCCGAACAAGTTTGGAATGACAAGGTAAGGGTCGGGAATGATGAGCTGAAGTGGGAGTGGCTGGTTGTTCGTGTCACGAAAAAATTACAGGGAAAAGAAGCGCCAATCAATTTATAACTACTTAATTAGTATAGATTTGCACTCATGAATATCGTTATTTACGCGCTTTTTGCTCTCTCTGGTTTTGCGGGTCTCATTTACGAGGGGTCGTGGGCCAGGTACCTTAAACTTTTCCTCGGACATTCGAGCTATGGTCAGGTGCTCACGCTCTGCATTTATATGGGCGGGCTTGCAATCGGCAGTTTTGTCGCGGGCAAGCTTGTGGAGCGCGTGAAGAGGCCGCTGCTCGGGTATGCGGCGGTGGAACTTGCGATTGGCATTGGCGGGCTGATTTACCACCCGATGTACATTTGGCTCACGGATTACTTTTACGATTCGAATTTTGTGGCGGGGTTGAGTTCGCGCGGCGCGGAAATTCTGAAGGTGGTGTTGGCGACGGGTTCGACGCTCCCGATTGCGATTGCGGTGGGTATGACGTTCCCGTTCATTGCGGCAGGTCTTATGCGAAAGAGCGGTGCCGAAGTCTCGCTCCCGATGCTTTACTTTACGAACAGCCTTGGTAGTGCCATTGGTATTTTGTTCACAAGTTACATCTTGATTCCGGAACTCGGAAACCACATCACGCTTTGCGTCGCGGCTTCAATCAACTTCTTGCTTGCTGCGGTGTTCTGCTTTATCGGCTATACGACGCCTTCGACGTACGAGGAAGAACTTGAAGAAGATGGGGCTGATGGACAGGTCGCGGCGCAGTCTAAATCTGCGGAACCGCTTAACGAAGATTATGTGGCGGAACACAAGCTCGCCATGCCTCCGAAAAACATGTGGTTCTGGATTGCTGGGATTACGGGACTCACTTCGTTTGTCTATGAAATTGTCTGGATCCGTTTGCTCTCGCTGTTGATGGGTTCTTCGAGTCATAGCTTTGACCAGATGCTTTCGGCGTTCATTTTGGGACTTGCAATTGGCAGTGCCGTGAGTGGAAAGCTGTTGAAGAAGGACTCGCTTGTGGTGCTTTCGCTTGCGCAAATTTTCATGGGATTCTTTGCGCTTTGCACGCTGTATTTCTACAAGCCGTTTTGGGAAGGCATGAATGTCGCGAACCAGATTTTCAATACGACGAATGACGGTTATGTTTGCTGGAGCATTTTCAAGTACGCGCTTTCGATTTTGTGGATGGTGCCGACGAGCTTCTTTGCGGGCATGACGCTTCCGCTGATTACGCTGATTTTGACGCGTGCGTTCAAGAGCGAAGCCCCGATTGGCAAGGTGTACGGCTGGAATACGGTGGGTTCGATTCTCGGTTCGGCGGGCGGTGGACTTTTGCTGTTGCCGCTTTTGCAGCTCAAGGGTTCGCTTGTGCTCGCGGCTGTGCTTGACTTTATGATTGGCTTTATTTTGCTCGTTATTTATCGTAAAAAGTTCCGTTATAGTGTGCTTTTTTACGTGATGACGGCGGTGATGATTTTGCCTTCGTTCTTTGTGAATTTCGATCCGCACATGATTACGTCAGGCGCCTTCCGCGCTTACAAGAATTTGCATCCGGATGAAAAGATTGTGGTGCGTGACGGTAAGACGGCGACGATCAGCTTCCACGAATCCGACGTGCATTATTACGTGAAAACGAACGGTAAGGCCGATGCGAGCATGAGCAAGAATCGTGAACGCCCGATTGAAGGCGATGAGCTTACGCAGGCGGCGACTGCATTTATGCCGATGGCGATGAAGGACAAGCCTTACGATGCGGCGATGGTCGGGTTTGGCAGTGGCATGGGTGCGCATTACTTGCTTTCAGATCCGCTGGTGCGCGATTTTGACTGTGTGGAAATCGAAGAAGAAATGATGAATCTCGCTCGCGGATTTTATCCGTGGAACGCTCGCGGTTACGATGATCCGCGTATCCACATTTTCATTGATGACGCGCAGACGTTCTTCCTCACGAACCGTCGCAAGTACGACTTGATGATTAGTGTGCCGAGTAACCCGTGGGTGAGCGGTGTCGCAAGCTTGTTCAGCCATGAATTTTATGCGAAAATGCGCCGCTATATGAAACCGGGCGGACTTTGGGTGCAGTGGATCCAGACGTATGAATTCAATGACTTGCTGTTCCTCAACATCTTGAAGGCGCTCGACGTGGCGTTCCCGTACGTGAGTTTGTACAAGGCTCCTGAAGAACCGGACATTATTATTGTCGCCAGTGACGAACCGGTGATGCAGCGTGCCATTGGCCGCTTCAGCACGGATCCAACGCTTGTGAAGGAATTCAAACGCATCCACCGCGAACCAGATTTCTTTGGCGAACAGAATTTCCTCTTTACGTCGAAGATGATTACATCGCTTTTGGACGGCGTGGAACCGAACAGCACGTTTATCCCGATTGTCGACAACAAGGCTGAAGAAGCTCGCTTTGTACATTCGAATGCGCGCATTGTGCAGGTGTTCGACAGCTGCGAAATTTGCTGGCCGGAATATTTGGACTCAGCAGATTATGCATTGCGCCGCCCGATAAAGGTGCAGTCCATGCTCAAAGCGGGTACGGACAAGTATCGCGAACGTGCGCTCTTGGCGTATATCAAAGAAGTGAAAAAGCGCAAGAAAGTTTTTGAAGGCATCTCGTCGATGCTCGATTCCAATGCGGATGACTCTGAAAAGGGCGCGGATTCTGCGGCAGTCTCGGAAAATGTCTCTAATTCAGCAACGGCGGTGGATAGCCTTGTGCGTCCAAAATTCAAGGTGGATGAAACTTCCCCGGATTGGAAAAAGTTCCGCGAAGAATATGTGGAATGGATGCGTGGCATTCCAATGGAAGCTCGCGACACGAACAAGGTTTATGTTAAAGTTCGCAATCTTGTGAATGCGGGGGCGCTGCCGGAATCGTTTGTGGATGAGTTTAACATCATGGAAGCTGCCCGTGCCAAGAATTACAGGCTCGCTGCGGAATATGTCGCGAATTTCTACGAGAAGTACGAAATCGCTGCGATGGATGAATTCTTCTTGCGCAACGCGATTCTGATTGCTTTCCTCGCGCACAACCCGACGCTCGCCGACGTGCTCTACAAGGAAGCCATCAAATCGCACGAAGAATTTGCCCCGATCGAAAAGCTCTTGATTCAGAAGGAAATCCCGAGAATCCGCAGAAGGTAAGGCGCGCGTCTCGCCATTCGGCGGTGCATCTCGTCAGTCATAAAACTTAACTGGATGTTAGCCCAATGAGCTTAACTCTACTAAGGGACTAAAGTCCCAAGTATCGTATATCGCCCTGCGGGCTCAACATGACGAGTGTGTTGGTTCCCTACAGACAAATGCGTAAAAACAAAAGGAAGCGTTTGGCGCTTCCTTTTTTGCAATTAAAAACTATTGACTAATGACCAATGACTAATAACTAACCGACTAGAACAGGAATGCTATACCGACGTTGGTGTAGAACGTGAGGAGCGTGGCTTCGTCAAACGGCTGCTTCACGGTCAAGCCGTGGTTCAGGAGGTTCGTGAAACTCTGGACAATGCGGAGGTTCAAATGAACGTTACGTGTCAGCATGTAGCCGCCTTCGATAGCAAAGCCCACTTCCATATTCGTGGTTGCGATTTCGGTGGTGGATTTCAAACCGCTGTTTTCTTTATCGGCGATGACGCCTGCTTTCGGTTCGGAACCGTATTCGGCGCTACCCATCAGCTTGAGACCGAGGTGCAAACCGGCAGCTGCAAAGAAGTCGTACTGGTCGAACGTGTAGCGGAACATGATCGGAAGTTCAAACAACATGATGTTGATCCTTGCCTTGTTTGTGTAAAGATCATTCATGTCTTTTTCGTAATTGTACTGGCGATAGTTGAACGTGAGTTCCGGCACAATGCTGAAGTTCTTTGTGAACATCGAAATCTTGATGATGAGACCGCCACCGACGTTCCAGCCTGCGCCCCAGCCATCGGATTTTGAACCGAGGAACGTGTTGAAGCCGCCTTGCAAACGAGCTCCAAGGAACACGGACTGCGAGAACCCTTCGCTGCGCTGCTTGCTGATTTCGGAACGCGATGTTGTCTGCGTCTTGTATCTTGCGTATGCGCTTGCGTATTCTTCGTCATTTGCGAATTCGCTGTCGTTTGTTCCGTCGTAAGAACCTGATTTTTCACTTTCGGAAGCGGGTCTCGGTGAATCGACAGAAACCCATTCGTCATCATCGGAACTTTGAGCAAAAGCACTCGTGGCGAGCGCTAAAACCATGGACGCGAGTAAGCAAGATTTTTTTAAAAGCATGACGGAATAATAACAAATCGTGGAGGTTCAACGACTTAAAAATATTTTAATAAGGGTTAAATAAATAGAAAAAGAAAGTTTACAGAATGGGCGCGGGAGCCGGTTGCTTAGCATGGAAAATAAAAACGGGAAAAAATGTCTCTATTCTAACTTAAACCATGCATTTTCTGGTTTCTGTAAACTTTACTTTGTAATTTGAAAAGTGGGTGGATGTCCCACCCTAATACAATAAGGAGGTCAATCATGAAAACCGCAAAGTTGATGATGTTCCTTGCTTTGTCTGTTCTGGTCTCGTCTTCTTTTGCGGCGAGACAAGTAAAGTCTAAGCTAGGTGATATCAATGTTACATCAGATAAAGGTGGTGGCAAGGTCGTGTGCACGGCAGGCTTTAATGATGCTCTTACGATTGTCAGGGAAGCTGACACGGAAGTTCTCGTTAAAGGAAGCTGTGGGCAGGGCTGGGTCGAAAAGTCCAAGATTGAATATATAGCCAAAGCTCCGGGCGATAAGTCCATGACGTTTGACGCTGTCGGTGTGCTTGGCTGGGCAGACAATCGAGAACTTATTGATATTCTCTCTGGTCATTATAACGACGATCCAGAAGTGGAAATCGATCGTGACTTTAGAGAATACCTGACCTACACCATGGACCGTGAGCAGACTGAAATGCGAAACGGCGAAAACTAAAAACTAATAGCGTAGACTTGTAATTTTAGCTCTGGAAGGGTGGCCGCCTTCTGGGGCTTCTTTTTTTCTTACATTTTTTTGTAAAAATGGTTTTTGAATTTGTGAGTTTGTATTTTACGGATAAATTTTTGGAACATAATGGGAGTTGTTTTTATGTTCAAAAGGAATCATGTCTCCGTGCTAGCGATGCTGGCATCTTTTTTGTTTTTTACGGCGTGCAGCGATGATGCGGTGAGTAACCCGGCGCCTGTGGCGACAGAATCTTTGGCTGTTGAATCGTCGAGCAGTGAAGTCATTTCAAATCCTGTATCTTCTAGCAGCGAGGCTGTTTCAAGTCCAGAGTCTTCTAGCAATGTGGCTTCGAGTAGTTCTGAAATTTTAAGTTCGGCAAGTACGTTTATTCGTCGGGTGGAAAATTTTTCTGAATGTAGGGTCGATAACGAAGGTGCTGTGGATTCTGTGCTAGCTTTATATTGGACTTATTATGAGTGCAAACAGGGAACTTGGGAAAAATCTCGGTATCAAAGAGCGTTGAGAGTTTTTCCGACATGCGGTTCGGAACGTGAAGGCGCTATTGATTCTATGTTTGTTCAGCTTACGGATTCAGCCGTCTATTATCGAGATTATTACTATTTCAAGTGCGAACAAGGAACTTGGATCGATTTGGACCACGCTGCTCCTTTGGCGGCCGCCGTTCAAGCTCAGTGCAGAGAAAACCGTAATAGCGTCAGCCTTGCTTCTTATGATGACGAACAAACGGATTATTGGTGTGGCGGTTTGCGATTAAGTGCTGGCGGAGATCCGCGTTTCAACAGATTGAAAACGGCTAATATTGCGGTTTTTACTTATACCGATAATGGATGGATTGAAGAAAAATGTGATGCTGCAAATGAAGGAAAAATAGCGAAATACCATTATGAGCCTTACCATGCTTACAGGGACATGTATTTTAAATGTTCTAGCGGCAAATGGAATAATTTAGGTGAACAGAATCCAGAATC
Source organism: Fibrobacter sp. UWB7 (assembly GCF_900142945.1). Taxonomy (NCBI): domain Bacteria; kingdom Pseudomonadati; phylum Fibrobacterota; class Fibrobacteria; order Fibrobacterales; family Fibrobacteraceae; genus Fibrobacter; species Fibrobacter sp. UWB7. The sequence continues at coordinate 1,297,176 of NZ_FRCO01000001.1, read as the reverse complement.
GATAGTATCGGATTGATGTTTTTGTAACGCTCTTTTGCTACTGGCCCCGCAATGCGGGGTTTTTTAAGTTTCTATCTTTTGCCTCGAAAATTTAATGAGGTCGTGGCGGTTCCGTCGCGGCGTTAGAGGAATAAATAATGGCAAAGTATAATCCGCAAGAAATCGAAACCAAGTGGCAAGCCTACTGGGAAGAACATCAGACGTTTAAGACTGGCGAAGACAAGTCCAAGCCGAAGTATTATTGCTTGGATATGTTCCCGTACCCGAGTGGTGCTGGCCTCCATGTGGGCCACCCGGAAGGCTACACTGCAACGGATATCATTTGCCGCTACAAGCGCAGCCGTGGTTTCAATGTGCTCCACCCGATGGGTTGGGACGCTTTCGGCCTCCCCGCTGAACAGTACGCTATTCAGACCGGTACGCACCCGGCCATTACGACCAAGAAGAACTGCGACAATTTCCGCCGCCAGATCAAGCGCCTCGGTCTCTCTTACGACTGGAACAAGGAAGTCAACACCACCGACCCGAAGTATTACAAGTGGACGCAGTGGATTTTCAAGCGCCTTTATGGCACCTGGTTCGATGAAGACCAGCAGAAGGGCCGCCCCATCGAAGAGCTTCCGATTCCTGCCGATGTGGAAGCCAAGGGTGCAGCCGAAGTCCGCAAGTACAAGGATTCTAAGCGCCTCGCTTACTACGCCGATGCACAGGTGTGGTGGTGCAAGCACTGCAAGATTGTCTGCGCTAACGAAGAAGTTTTGAACGACGGTTCTCACGAAAAGTGCGGCACCAAGGAAGTCGAACGCCGTAACCTCAAGCAGTGGCTCATGCGCATTCCGCTGTATGGCGACCGCCTGCTGAAGGGCCTCGACAAGCTCGACTGGCCGCAGGGCGTGAAGGACATGCAGAAGAACTGGATCGGCAAGAGCTACGGTGCCGAAGTTGATTTTGCCATTGCTGATGCTGAAGGCAAGCCGACCGAAAAGAAGCTCCGCGTTTACACGACCCGTTGCGATACGCTGTTCGGTGCAACCTACATGGTCGTTGCTCCGGAACACGCTATGGTGCCGGAACTCACGACTGCCGAACAGAAAGCCGCCGTGGAAGAATACGTGCACGCCGCCGCTCTCAAGAGCGACCTCGACCGTACCGAACTTGCGAAGGAAAAGACCGGTGTGTTCACTGGTTCTTATGCCGTGAACCCGCTTACCGGCACGAAGATTCCGGTGTGGGTTGCTGACTATGTTTTGACGGGCTATGGCACCGGCGCTATCATGGCTGTGCCGGCTCACGATACTCGCGACTTCGATTTCGCGAAGAAGTTCAACTTGCCGGTTATCTGCATTATGGAACCGGATGCAAGCTGCCCCGAAGATGTAAAGCCGCTCGTGCTCAAGGGTGAAGCCTGCTGGGCTGCCGACGGCACCTACATCAACAGCCAGAACGACACGCTTTGCCTGAACGGCCTCAACAAGAAGCAGGGCATCGCGAAGGTCATCGAATGGCTCGAAGCGAACAAGATCGGCAAGGCTACCGTGAACTACAAGCTCCGCGACTGGCTCTTCAGCCGCCAGCGCTACTGGGGTGAACCGTTCCCGATCATCCACTGGGAAGACGGCGAAATCTCTACGGTGGACGACGCCGAACTTCCGGTGCTCTTGCCGGAACTCAAGGACTACAAGCCGGGTGACGGCGGTCAGTCTCCGCTCGCGAACGCCACCGAATGGCTCCAGGTCGTCGATAAGAACGGCCGCAAGGGTATCCGCGAAACGAACACCATGCCGCAGTGGGCTGGTTCTTGCTGGTATTACCTCCGCTACATCGACGCTTGCAACGGTGATGCATTTGTGGCAAAGGAACTTGAAAAGTACTGGATGCCGGTCGACCTCTATGTGGGTGGTGCTGAACACGCCGTGCTTCACTTGCTCTACAGCCGTTTCTGGCACAAGGTCTTGTTCGATCTCGGCCTCGTCTCTACCGACGAACCGTTCCAGAAGCTCTTCAACCAGGGCATGATTCTTGCCTTCGCATACGAAGATGCTGCTGGCTCCAAGGTCCCGACTGACGAAGTCGAAGAAAAGAACGGCAAGTTCTTCAAGAAGGGCACTGACATCGAACTCAAGCAAATTGTGGCTAAGATGAGTAAGTCCCTCAAGAACGTTGTGAACCCGGATGACGTTGTCCGTGATTACGGTGCTGACAGCCTTCGTTTGTACGAAATGTTCATGGGTCCGCTCGACGCCGTGAAGCCGTGGCAGACCAAGGGCATCGAAGGCATGAACCGCTTCCTCGGACGCGCTTGGCGCTCCGTGGTGGGCGATGACGATGCTGCTCCGGTTTACGTTGACGAAACCGCTCCGGAAGCTATCGAAAAGGTGATGCACCAGAGCGTTATCAAGGTCACGAACGACATTGAAAACATGAGCTTCAACACGGCCATCAGCCAGCTGATGATCTTCAACAACGAAATGATGAAGATGGACAAGCGCTACCGCGAACCGTGCGAAACGTTCGTCAAGCTCTTGCACCCGTTTGCCCCGCATATCGCCGAAGAAATGTGGAACATCCTCGGTCATGAAGGCTCGCTCACGAATGTCGCCTGGCCGGAAGCTGACCACTCCAAGGCTGTGGAAAACACCGTGGAAGTCGTGTTCCAGGTGAACGGCAAGGTCCGCGCCAAGGCATCTGTCGCCAAGGACATGGACAAGGCCGCCCTCGAAAAGCTCGCTATGGAAAACGACCGTGTTAAAGAGTTCATGAATGGCAAGACTGTTGTGAAATCCATCGTTGTTCCGGGTAAGCTCGTGAACATCGTGGTAAAGTAGCCACAAGCCGAGTGCAACGGGACCACTCGCGTGCCCACTGCTGAGGCGCAGGCTATTGCGACGAAGTCGCAACTAGTTGTTGGGAGGGGGAATGCCTTCCCCTCGCTCCTGCCCCGACCCCGCCCTTATAATCACGCCCACTCAATGAGTGGGCGTATTTTGTATAACCCGCCCCGGTCGGGTCTTCCGCTACCCTTTCTAACGGGCGCTCAGTCGCCGCGCCCGTAACGCCTGGGCTTTATCTTCGCCTTACTGAGATTATTTGAATCTTAAATTCTTGGAAAAAGTGGAAGAAATTGCGAAAAAATAGTGGCGTAAAAAAAAGATGTGAAACGACGAATGCACTTTTATATATTCGATCAAAAAAGGAAATTTTATGGCTGATTATAAACATATGGAATTCAATCCGCCTCATCCTAATTTGGCAAAGCAATTGCAGATTATTTCGAGCGTTCTTGACACTCGGCCGGCACCCGATTTTGCTAAAAAACTCGACCAAATGGCAAGAGATCCAAAGATCGATTTTGATACATTGGAAATGCTTAAAGAAGAAATCTTCAAGCTTCCTTTTGAATACCCAAAGTCATCTTTTATAATTGCTCCTTTTCCTAAAGACAATCTTGAAACACAGATGCGATTTTGGAAATATGGTTTTTATGCAAAAAATGCACAAGTTATTTTGTGTACCCCTGCACATGTTGCTCCGAATCGGGAATTTATTATCCGCTATCGCATAGGATTAGCTGCATGCTGGATATATGACCTTAAGAATCATATTTCTTGTAAGGATACGGTTATTTTGGACAATCTTTATCAAACTTCAATGCCGTTAAAATACGGATTTGAGGTGGTCATGCAGAAGAATCCAGACTTGTTAAAAAGTTTCAAGAACAGTGAACGGGATAAGGTTGCACGGTGGATTAAAGGAAGCCAAATTCCGTCGATGAAGGAACTCTTTGGTACAATTGATGAAAAATGTCTTCCTAATAATTACATCTATTGCTGTGAAATTTTATTCCTCGCCTGCCTTTTGCAAAAAGCTGAAAAAATGGCACATCCATTTAGTATGCAAGAAATTTTTGCGCAATTAAAAAAAAATCCTGATTATAGGCTGCAAAATACATCTCTAGAGGCGTTTAACCAATATAAAATAATTGGCGAGCAATTCGTGGTAGCACAAAAAGCCATAAGAAAGCAGGCTGAACTTGGAGATTACAACTTCAAAAAGGTATTAGATGATTTTGATATTTTCTGTAATCTGCATGGCAAGGACAGTCTTATTAGTGAATGGACTCGTCCGACCCTTGCTGCGATAGCAAAAGTCTATGAGGGGGAGTTTGACTCGGCGCTTGAAATTTTTAAAGAGGTTTTACCAAATTTATTCTATATATTCAATCTAGAAGAAACGGCTTTCCTTATAGATGACAACAAAACCGCAACAATCTATCAGCCCGCATTGGCTTTGGGCGCTATTTGCCAAAACAGACCTTTTCTAAAATTAATCAAAAATTATTGCATTGTGTTTGGTATTTACGCAAAGAAAATAGAGGCCCCAATATCTTCTTATGAAAAAAATTATCCACCAGTCAACAAAGATTCGAGAACAACGACTACGGAAATAGAGGATTGGGAAGAGAAGGCGTGGTCAGATAGTTTTTTCCGTTATTTCCCGAAAGGAGTAATAAAAAACTCAGAACAAATTGAGAAATTTGAAACAGGAATAAATGGCCCCCTTCAACTTAATGAAAAAGAGTTGCCTCAAGTGCCAATAAAACCTTATTGTAGAAGGATTTTCGTAACGTATAAACAGTTTCCTCAATTAACCTACTTTACTATGATGGGAAACGTTGAGGCGGTAAAAGAATTAGCGAATGCTAAGGTTGACGTCAATGAAATGACGTCTTCTAGAGATTCTGCTCTTCTACTTGCGATTCATAAGATGAATCTTACGGATATGCCTTATGAACCGGAATTGGGTATGGAATTGTTCAATATTTTAAAAGTTCTTCCTCATAAGGTAACAACATTAAATACGCAAACAGATAAAATGAAACTGACCTGCTTAGGCCTCTCTGTTTTAAGTGGAAATCCAAGTGTGGTCAAGGATGTTCTGGATATGGGGGCAGATGTTGATGGGATTCATTCTCCAGAGAGAGAAACTCCTTTGTATACTATTACAAAACTGTTTGTACCAGAGGATTCGATTCTTGGTGTTTATCCTTCGGAATTATGGAGTCCTGAAATGGTCGATATTCTTCGTCGTCGAATTGACAATTTTAGAGGGTTGTCTAACGATCAAATAATAAAGACTTGGAACTCTGAAAACAATGTCAGAGCAAGATGGATGATTCAAGGTAAGCAACGTGATGTTTATGGACAGTTTCTAAAATACTCAAAAAAGGAAGATTTGTACAAAATTGCGGAGCTTTTGCTAGAAAGAGGCGCTAATCCAAACATGCCTCTAGAGATTAATGGTATTAGGGGATATACATCTCTGATGCTTGCTGCGGAATCTGATAATATCAAGCTTTTTAAAATGATGATAGAACATGGTGGAAATCCGAATCAAAGAGCTCTTCATAGAGACGTTACGGAATTTTCTTGTTGGGATTTTGCTGTATCAAAGAATTCAAGTCATGTCTTGAAATATCTCGAAGAAAATCGGGATAAATTCAAGTGATTTTTCCGTCGTATTTTTTTGACGTAACTCGACGGCTTCTCGATATTGCCTTTTAGAAACGGAATAGATAATTTTAGACTACACAAGGAACAATTCCGTTTCTTGTAAAAAAGGATCAAAAATGAAACCTGCGGATAATGTCAGTAACATGAATAATTCTAACAAGGGTACATCGGGATTCAACAAGCAATACATTGATGCGATGAATAATAAATCACGCCTTTGTAATTCTGAAGATGCGAAGTATCAAGGGAGGAGAAAATAATCATGTGTTTTTGCTGTGGCAAAGATGGTAAGAGAAAGAATCTTTATCTTACCGAATATGATGCAAATGCGGTTGCCAGTGAACGCCGGTTTGTAACGGGCATAACAATGCATGTTTACCGCTGCCCAGAAGGCGGTGGCTGGCACATAACGAGTAATCAAAGACAATGGTAAAAAAAGGAGGCTTATATGGCGCAACCCCAAAATAACCCAACAGGTGCAGGATGGCCCACAGGACACGGCGGAGGCAAGGGACCTTCCGGTGGTGGACGTGGGAACAATAATCCTCGCAAATAAAAAATGTCCGCTTAACAGACGGGAATCGGCGAAAATTTCACATCTGGCTAAACGGACTTTGCAAAGATAGCTTTTTGATATCTTATGCGATAATTAGGCGTTGCCAATGGCAACGCCTTCTTTTTATTTCTTGAACTTTGATGTAGTCTTCTGGTTGGAAATCCGCATTGATTTTAAGGATTGTTCCGAATCAACTATTAAAAACTGCGAAGATATCAGCTTGCATTTTAAACCTAAAACATAATAAAATGGTTGAAAATGCAAGTATTTCACTCGCTACAGAACATTAAAAACATGAAAATCCCCACGATAATTAAAAATGTCGACGAAATAATTAAATTAGTACTCATTCTAAGTGAATGGATGTATAAAATGGAAAAAGGACTGGATTTAATTAAAACTGTGATGAACCGTGTGAAAACGCGTTATGAGAAAATCTTGGAAGATTATTATCCGTCTTATGAGTCTCTAGGATTTACTGAACGAAATTTGACATTTAATTTCTGTTCTCAATATGAGCAATTGTGGAATGAAAAATCATCTCATGAACACAATCTTGTTATATGGCAAGAAGTCCCAATTTGTAATGAAGGAAAGTTGGGGGAACATATTGATTCACTCATTATTGACAATGACTGCGTGTATTTGATTGAAGCAAAGCGATTGAATGGAACTGACAAAATTGCAAGTATAAAAAGCGATATTAAACGGTTGAAAAATGTTGCTATAGGAAAACTTGAAATAAATAAAATTCCGCAGAATGTCAAAATGTTCCTTATTGTTCTAGTTGATTTTTGGCTTCCGAGGTTAAGCGCTAATCAGAAAAATAAGAATAAATTGCGAGAGTCATTTAATGAATTATGCTCGAAAAATGCATTCAGCATTGTATATGATGCCGAAGTATGTACATCTAAAGGAATTTCAGATGCGGAACATTATTATTTGTTGTGTTCCGCATGTGAAGTTTGATTTTTTAGAAAAATGGTGGTAGCATTTGTACTAATGGAAATTTTTACATTGGTGTTTTTTATCTGATTCTTTGTGTTGTTTTAGATTATATTTTTGCTAAAAAAGATTCGTTCGCAGAAATGGAATTGTGCGGATGAATCTGAAAATTTTTTATAGGGGTAAAAAAATGAGTAAAATTATTGGTATTGATTTAGGTACATCTAATTGCTGTGTATCTGTATTTGAAAATGGAAGCCCGGTTGTTATCGCTAGTGCTGAAGGCTTCCGCACCACTCCGTCCATTGTCGCATTCGGCAAGAATGGCGAATGCTTGGTCGGCCATGACGCAAAGCGCCAAGCTATCACCAACCCGGAAAAGACGATTTCCTCTATTAAATGTTTCGTTGGCCGTACCGTAGCTGAATGTTCTGCTGTTGAAAAGAATGTGCCTTACAAACTCGTTGGCGCTGGTTCCGAACTTGTTCAAGTGCAGGTTGATAGCAAACGATTTACATCTTCTGAGGTTTTGGCAAAGCTTTTTCAGAATGCAAAAAAAATGGCGGAAGATTATTTGGCTCAGCCGGTAACACTTGCTGTTGTTACAGTTCCTGCATGTTTTAATTTCTTTCAGCAGGAAGCTGTAAAGGAAGCTGGAAAAATTGCTGGCCTTGAAGTTCTTCGTGTAATAAATGAATCAACTGCTGCAGCTCTTGTTTATGGTTTGGAATGCAAAGAGAAAAAGAATGTTGTAATGTATAATCTTGGTGGTGGATTCTGTAATGTTTCTGTTCTTGTGATCGATGATGGAATGTATGATGTGAAGGCTTCGAATGGATGCGCTATGCTGGGGGGAGATCAATTTGATGAAGTTGTCATGGATTGGATTTATAGCGAATTCAAGAAGGATAATCCTGAAATTGACCTGAAGAAGGACAAAGTGGCTCTCCAGCGTTTGAAGGAAACTGCTGAAATGGCTAAGATTGACCTATCTGCTACGACTTCTACGAACATCAACCTTCCGTTCATCACTGCTGACGCTTCTGGCCCGAAACACATCAACCTCACCCTCAGCCGTACAAAGTTTGATCAGCTTACGGCTCATCTTGTGGAGCACTCTGTGGATGTCTGTCGCAAGGCTATCAAGGACTCTGGTCTTTCCTTGAGCGAAATTGACGATGTACTTCTCATTGGTGCTTCTACTCGTATTCCTGCCGTTCAAGAAGCTGTACGCAAGTTCTTTGGCAAAGAGCCGAATAAGACTGTTAATCCAGACGAATCTCCTGCAATGGGCGCTGCTATTGAAGGAGCGTGTTTAAGTGGAAACGAGCAAGTAAAGGATGTTCTTCTTCTAGATGTTCTATCGCATTCTGTTGGTGTGGAAATGCATGATGGCACGATGGCCAAACTTATTGATCATAATACCACGATTCCAACCAAGAAAAGTATGGTTTTCTCTACAACAGATGATAAATTATCATCTGTAATGGTTCATGTGCTTCAGGGAGAAAGTACATTGGCTTGCGAAAATCAAACACTTTGTACATTGGTTTTAAAGGATTTGCCAAGTGTTTCGTGGCATGGCAAGCGCCAAGTCGAAGTAACTCTTGATATCGGTGCATTTGGTGGGATGTTTATTTCTGCTAGGGATAAAATATCAAGTAGAGAACAGAGCGTTAAGATTGTCGCGGGTAAAAAAATTGTTGCCCCTAAAGTATTGAAGGAAACTGCAGCTCTCAAGTATGATGAGCCTGCTTTTAACGATGTGATGACTGTGGGTGGTGCTGCACGGTTTTTCGGAAAATGTGTAGGTGAAGCGTTTGGTATTTTTGGAGATGATAGCGATATGCCTAAAAATGGAGCGTCGGAGCAAATGGAAGAGCCTTCGAATAAAAATAAGTATACTGAGAATGCAGGACTTGGTGCAGGAATAAACTCTGCTGCACAAAACTATGCTGATAATGTCATTTTCACTGCGGAAAGAGGGCATGGAATTGCTGCAGAAAAAGCTAACCACATGTATGATAAATTTATGGGTAAAGATGCAAAACTTGTGGGTGGTGATAATGCCTTGAATGGGGCGGATAGGCTTGTGGATGGCATTGAAATTCAGTCGAAATATTGCCGAACAGGCTCTAAATGTATAGAAGAGTGTTTTGATTCTGCGGGAAAATTTCGTTATATGTCTAAGAATGGCTCTCCGATGCAAATTGAGGTGCCTTCAGACAAATATCAGGATGCCGTGCAGGCAATGGAAAATAGAATTAGGCGAGGACAAATCCCTGGGGTGTCGGATCCTAATGAAGCTCGTAATATTGTAAAAAAGGGTGCTTTTACCTATGAACAGGTCAAAAATATTGCAAAATTTGGAACAGTGGAGAGTTTGACATATGATGCCGTGAATGGAATTTCTGTTGCATTTACGTCTTTGGGAGTTTCGTCTGTGCTGACTTTTGCAACCTCTATTTGGAATGGTAGCAGCGTTGATGATGCTGCCGAAGAAGCTTGTTTGGTTGGCTTAAAGGTCGGCGGAGTAACTTGGATTAGTAGTGTTTTGAGTGCTCAATTAGGGCGTACAGGGCTAGAGCAGGGTTTACGTGGTGCGACTGATGCTGCTGTAAAGTTTATGGGGCCTAAGGCAGCGTCGTATCTTGCTGCTGGAAGTGGCAAAGCTCTGTATGGGGCTGCTGCAGCAAATCATGTGAGCAAGTTGCTTCGTGGAAATTTTGTTACGGCGATTGCCGTTACTGCGGTGCTGTCATCGGTAGATTTAGTACGTTTGTTCAATGGCAAAATTTCGGGAGCCCAATTATTTAAGAATGTTGCTAAAACGGCTAGTGGAGTGGCTGGCGGAACAGGTGGCTGGTTTGGAGGGGCTGCGGCTGGTGCTACGTTGGGTTCGATAATTCCTGGAGTCGGAAATGTTGTAGGAGGTATTGTAGGAGGGGTTGTAGGTGCTATTACCGGAGGTGCCGTTGCGTCCGAAGCGTCGGGAGCAATTCTTGATGGATTTATAAAGGATGATGCTGAAGAAATGTTGGAAATCGTTCAAAATCAATTTGTTGATATGTGCACGGATTATTTGTTGGGAGAAGAGGATGCGAAAAAAGTGATGGATCGATTCAAAGATCGAGATATTCCTGACTTTTTAAGAGATATGTATGCATCTAGTAATCGTGAACAATTCGCAAAAAACGCTCTGTTGCCTATTGTCGAAGATGTTGCGAGGCATAGAAAACCGATAAAATTGCCTAGCGATGAGAAAATTTTGGAAAGCTTTGGGCGGTTAGCTAATAAAAACTAGTTGGGTTATGGAAGACACTCTCGGCTTTCTTTAATATCATCCTCGTCTCATTGGAGGTTCCTCGCATAGACGCTTGTGTGAATATTCGGTATCATTCTATGGATGCTCTTATGAATAGCCGGAAAGCGTCATGGCGGAAGGGTCCAGTGATTTATAAAAAGACCGTAGCTTTCCGCTGCGGTCTTTTTGCATTCTAATATGGAAAATCGTTTTAATTTATAATTGGCTGATGTTTTTCAATTTGCAGAATTCTTTGTAGTTCTGCTCGAATCCTGGGCGGCAGAATATGGCGAATTCGATATTCTTGAACGCGTGCAGGTAATCCTTGAGGGCTTCGGCGGTTGCTTCTGCGACGATTCTTGGATCGTTCATGAATGCGCCACAGCCGAATGCTCCGAGAATGATGCTTTCGACTTTATTCAAAATTGCGATGTCCAAAATGCGACGGAGCCTCTTGATGTGCAGCTGCTTTAAGCCTTCGTCAGTGATTGAACCGCTGCCGTATTTATCGACGAGTAAATCCTTTTTACGTTCGAAGTTGCGCAAGTTCGGTGCAGCGCAGGTGATAACATCGACATTGTACCAGTCCGATTCGTCAAGCAATTCGGGCGATGATGTGTCGGTCTTGATGACGGTTACGCCAGGCGTGTAAATGCAGTCGTCGTTGTGGAGCGCATTTTTCTGGTGCCAATGCGGCTCGTAGAAAAACTTTTCCATTTGGGGGGCCTTTAGGCATGGATGCAATGTCGAACATCTGCAAATGCTTTCTTCTTGGGCGCCTGCTCCGGTTGTAACGCCGCCTCCCGGGTGCGATGCCGATGCAAAATTTAGCACAGCGACTTTTGTGCCTGCGTATGCTTTGGCGGCTTCGAGCGTTCGCTTTTGTGAAACGATAATTTTTGCGCTTTCTGCGAAAATGTTGCGGTTCTCGACAACGACTTTTTCTGCCTCGCCGGTAAATTTCTGTTCGCGGGTGGAACTTGCGATGGATTCACGCAATCGTGCATTTGTGCGGCAACGCTCTGCTGTGTCTTCGTAAACTTCGATATTTAATTTTTTGTAGTCAATTCTGTTTTGCATAATTACCTAATGTGTTTTCTATAAATATCGTTCTTTGAGTGAAAAATGTCAAGTGGGCGAGTTTTTGTCAAAATTTAGGGGCGTACTCTTTTTTGCTGAAAATGTATATTTCTGTAATCTAAAACCCAAATGGAATTGCTTTATGGAATGGAACGCCTCGGTCAAGAAACAAATTGAATCCCGCTTGATGGAAAAGGAAAACTCGCTTGCAGAATACGCCTGCAAGTCCGCTTCCGCAATTCGCTATCACGAAGTGCCGGGCGATATCCGCCCGAACTTTTCCCGCGATGCAGACAAGATTATCCATTCCTACTGCTATAGCCGATACATTGATAAAACTCAGGTGTTTTGCCTTGTTGAAAATGACCATATCACGCACCGCGTGTTGCACGTGCAGCTGGTTGCGAAAATTGCAAGGACCATTGGACGTTTTTTGAATCTGAACGAAGACTTGATTGAGGCGATTTCGCTAGGTCACGATGTGGGCCATACGCCTTTTGGGCACGATGGCGAACGGATTGTCTCGAAGTTTTTGCAAGATTGCGGAGAAGGAATTTTTGAACATAATGTTCAAAGCTTTAGGCTGTTCAATGACCTCGAAGCGTACGGCAAAGGACTGAACCTTACCGCGCAAGTGCTCGACGGAATCATCTGTCACAACGGCGAAATCCTGAAAAACGAATACGGCTGCAACCGTAGCAAGACTCCAGAAAAACTGCTGGAAGAGTACAAAAACAGCTTAAGCGGAACGCTGAAATCGAAAGAGATGGTCCCGATGACATTGGAAGGATGCGTCATGCGAATTTCGGACGTGATTGCGTATGTTGGCCGCGACATCGAAGATGCCATCATCTTGAAACTAGTGAAGCGCGAAGATATCCCCCAAGAAATCACGAAAATTCTCGGAAGCAAAAATAGCGAAATCGTCAACACGCTTATTACAGACCTTGTCAATAATAGTTTAGACAAAGAAACGCTCGTCTTTTCGCCTGAAGTTTTCGATGCGCTTAACCAGCTGAAAAACTGGAACTACAAAAACATTTATTTGAATCCGAAAAAGTCAACCCAGGACGAAAAAATCAAGATGATGTTCTGCACCGTTTTGGACGAATGCCTTGATGAACTCAAGTCTGGCGTGAAAAAGGCTACAGGAATCAATCACTGGTGCGAATCGCTGGGCGAAAAGTACAGAGAAACGACATCGCTCCCGCGCATTGTCGCTGACTACGTCTCTGGAATGACCGATGACTACCTGATGCATGCCTATAAGGAAATCGTGATGCCAAAGTCATTCGGCGTGAGTTTTGGGGAAAAGTAATGTGCAAAAAAAATACCCAGCCGGCTTGGCTGGGTTTTTAATTAAAATTTGTTTAATGGTTATTTCGCTTCTGCTGCTTTTTCTTCCTTGTCCTTAGGTAATACCAAGTTCAATGCAACAGCGAGGAGGAATACGACGGCCACGCAGTTTTCGGCGAAGATGGTCTGGATAATCTGCGGGAAGATTTTGAACATCTGCGATGCTGATGTGAATCCAAGCCCGGTGCTTAAGGACAAGCTAACGATAATCATGTTGCGCTGCGAGAAGCCGCTTTTCGCAATCATGCCGAATCCTGCGAAGAGGATGGAACCGAACATCATGATGGTGCAGCCTCCGAGAACGGCTTGCGGGATGGTCGTGAGGAGGGTCCCTACGGGCGGGAAGAGGCCGCCGAGAAGCATGATGCCTGCGCTTGTCGCGATGGCGAAGCGGTTCACGACGCCAGAGAGCGAGGCGAGGCCCACGTTCTGGCTGAACGATGTAATCGGGGTGCAGCCGAAGAGTCCGGAAATGGAGCTAACAAAGCCGTCGCAGCTGATGGCGCCTCCCATTTCGACTTTATGAATTTGACGTTTGAGGGCACCGCTGCAAAGGGCGCTGGAGTCACCGACGGTTTCCGTGGCGGACACGAGATAGATGGCGATGACGGAGAGGATTGCGCCCAAGTTAAATTCCGGGGTGAACGGGAGGAACTTGGGGAGTGCGAAAAAGCCGTTGTTTGTGATGCCCGAGAAATCGACCATGCCCATGCAGAGTGCGAGAATGTAACCGACGATGAGGCCGACGAGCACGGAGAGCGAACGGAGGAATCCCTTGGCGAAAACTTGCGTGAGCAAACAAGTGAGGAGCGTGACACTTCCGACAATCCAGTTCTGTGCAGAACCGAAGTCAGCGGCGCCTTGACCGCCTGCGAATGAATTAGCGCCGATGGGGAGTAGCGAAAATCCGATGGAGGTCACGACGGTGGCCGCGACGATGTGCGGGATGAGCTTGAGCCAGTATTTGGCGCAGAGGCCGAGAAGTCCTTCGACGATACCGCCAACGATGACGGCGCCCATGAGCGTTCCCATGCCTTGCGATACTCCGATGGAAATGGAAACGGAGAGGAATGTGAAACTGATGCCCATGACGATGGGGAGGCGGGAGCCGATTTTCCAGACGGGGTAGAGCTGGATGAGCGTACCGATGCTTGCGATAATCATGCAGTTCTGGATAAGCGAGGCGGTGAGGCCTTTTTCAATCCCGACGACGTTTGCAAGGATGATGATCGGCGTAATGTTGCTCACGAACATGGCGAGCACGTGCTGCAAGCCGAATGGAATTGCCTGTAAAAGGGGAACGCGTCCGTCAAGCTGGTAGATGTTGTCCGAAGTCTTCATGCTTTACCTTGAATGCTTTGCCTGCGGCAATCTATGATTATTGTTCGCGGAACTTGATGAATCCGGTTTCGGGGTCCATGCTATCGACGATGGCGATGGATTCGAGGCGGACGCCTGCGGCGCGGAGTTTTGCTCCACCGGGCTGCATGCCCTTTTCGATGGCGATGCCGACACCGACGAGTTCAGCGCCTGCTTGCTTCACGAGGTCGATGAGCGCCTTGCTGGCTTCACCGTCAGCGAGGAAATCGTCTACGATGAGGATTTTATCGGTCGGCTTGAGGTACGGGCGCGAAACGAAAATGTCGTTGAACTTTTTGTGCGTGAAGGAATATGCCTTGGCAACGTATTTGTCATCGGTGCTGTTGACGGTCTGGCCCTTCTTGGCGAATACCACGGGTACATCGTTCAGGTAGGCGATGAATGCCGCGATGGCGATACCGCTTGCCTCGATGGTGAGCACCTTATTGAACTGGACGTCGGCAAAACGGCGTTTGAACTCTTCGCCGATTTTTTGCATCAGGCGGATGTCAATTTGGTGGTTTAAGAAACTGTCAACTTTAAGGACGTTGCCGGGTTTGACTACGCCATCGGCAAGGATTTTTTGCTCAAGGAAGTTCATGCATGAAATCTAGCAAAAGGCAAATTTTTTGCAAAGACCGCATATTAATAAGGGTATGCCCAAATTTCCTTAGAAATGGTCAAATTCTCCATATATATGTAAAAGATAAGGATTTACGCCCGTTATAGCGGGGCTTTTGCTAGGGTAATAGTAAAAAAGTATAAAAGTTTAGCCTTGACTAATTAGCCTTGGCTTACTAATTTTAGTCTTGTCTAATAAAATTAGGCGACGTTAACGTTTAAAGGATCATCAAATATGGAAAACAATCACGTAAAGCTCAGCCAGAGCCTCGAAGACTATCTGGAAATGGTGCATATGCTTCGCTTGGCAAACGGGATTGCCCGTGTCAAGGATATTGCCGCCGCCCTTTCTGTGAAGATGCCTTCTGTGGCAAAAGCGATTCTTGAACTTAAAAAGCTGGGCCTTGTGACTCAGGAACCCTATAGCGGTGTGGAACTCACCGAAGAAGGGCGTAAGGCGGCAGCCGATGTGCTGAACCGCCATATTCTTTTGAAGGGCTTTTTAATCCGTCTCGGCGTTTCCGAAGCTATTGCGGACAAGGACGCCTGCAGCATGGAACATATTCTTTCGGCTGAAACCCTTTCGACCATCGAAGACTTCATGAAAAAAGGAAATGAAGGCGCCGTTGCGAAAAAGGCGAATGCATTAAAGGCAAAAAAAGGAAAATAACAATGGGTTGTAATTGTGGTTGCGGCGGCAAGTCGCAAACTAAAAAGTGGGATTTGGAACCGAAATTTTCGGATCTCAAGAAGGGCGACAAGGTTGAAATTGTCGGCTACAATGAGGGCGATGCCCGCTACAAGTCCAAGCTTTTGTCTATGGGACTTGTCCGTGGTGTAACGCTTGAAGTCTTGCAGATTGCGCCTCTCGGGGATCCGATTGAGGTGAGTGTTTTGTCGTATCGTTTGTCGCTTCGCAGACAAGAAGCGAACGTTCTTAAATTGAAGAGGGTCTAATGGCTCCGAAGCTTTTTACTATTGCAATTGCCGGTAACCCGAACTGCGGTAAAACGGCTCTTTTTAATGCCCTTACGGGTGCTCGCCAGAGTGTTGGTAACTGGCCGGGCGTGACTGTCGAAAAGAAGGAAGGCTTTTTTGAACTCGGTAACCAGCATATCCGCGTGGTGGACTTGCCGGGTACTTATGCGCTTTTCGCGAATGCCGAAGACGAACGCGCCGCTGTGGACTACTTGCTCACTCGCGAAGCGGACCTCATTGTCAATATCATTGATGCTTCGAATATCGAACGTAACTTGTTCTTGACTTCTCAGCTTGTCGATATGCAGATCCCGATGGTGATTGCGGCGAACATGATCGACATCGCGGAAAAGCGCGGCTTGCATTTGGATTTGGATATCCTCGCTGAACGTTTCGGTGTGCCGGTGATTCCGCTTTCTGCCGTGAACGAAAGAAGCATCACGAACTTCATCAGCGAAATGGCGCATGTTGTTGCGGGCAAGAAGATGACGCCCAAGGCGATTGATTACGGAGAGAAGGTTGAAGCTGCTGTCAAGTATTTGGAGCCGAAGGTCGAGCCGGTTGCAAAGCTTTTGGATGCGGATGCCCGCTGGGTTTCGCTCATGTATTTGGGCAACGAAAAGAGCTATGCGGACAAGTTTGCCGAAGCCAAGGTGCAGATTAACAAGGCCGAAGTCACGCAGATTCTCGGCGAAGAAAGCGAATTTGCGATGGCGGATTCACGCTACAGTTTGGCTCACGAAATTGCAGGTAAGACGATTCTTTCGAACCGTTCCAAGAGAACCTGGTCCGATAAGCTTGACTCCGTGCTTTTGAACCGTTGGGCTTCGCTCCCGATTTTCCTCTTGGTCATGTACCTGGTCTTCTGGGTTGCAGTGACGATTGGTTCTGCGTTCATTGATTTCTTTGACGTGCTGTTTGGCGCTATCTTTGTGGATGGTCTTGGCTACTTGCTCACGGATGTGTTCCATGCGCCGGGCTTTGTGTCTGCAATCCTCGCTGACGGTATCGGTGCCGGTATCCAGACTGTTTCGACGTTCATTCCGGTCATCTTCTTCATGTTCCTCTGCCTTTCTTTCTTGGAAGACTCGGGTTACATGGCACGTGCGGCTTTTGTCGCGGACCGCTTTATGCGATTCCTCGGACTCCCGGGCCGTGCATTCGTGCCGATGATGGTTGGCTTTGGTTGCGGCGTGCCGGGCATTATGGGCTCTCGCGTGCTCGAATCCAAGCGTGAACGATTCCTCACGATTTTCCTTGTGCCGTTCATGAGTTGCGGCGCTCGCCTCCCGGTGTATGCGCTGTTTGCAGCTGCATTCTTTGGAACGCAGGCAGGGACGGTCGTGTTTGCCCTCTACCTCGCGGGCGTTCTCTTTGCGATCGTGTACGGCTTGATTCTTCGCCGCTCCTTGTTTGTGGGTGAGGCTAGCAACTTTGTCATGGAGCTGCCGCCTTATCACTTGCCGAAGTTCAAGTCGCTCATGATCCACTCTTGGCTCCGTTTGCGTGACTACGTGATTCGCGCCGGTAAGGTGATTACGATTGCCGTTGCAATACTTGGCTTCCTCAACAGCTTTGGCTTTGTGGACAAACTCTACACCGAAATCAATGGCGAAAAGACCGAAATCGTGAAGAGCGAAGAAGGTTATGCTATGGTGCAGGACGAAAAGGAAGTGCCGCTCCCTGAAGGTGTCGTGATTGACGAATCCAAGGTCCAGACGGAAAGCGAATTTACGGCGGGTAACGGTGATTCCGAAAACAGCTTGCTTTCTGTAATCGGTAAGGCAATTACCCCGGTTTTTGAACCATTCGGTGTTGAATCCAACAACTGGCCTGCTTCTGTGTCGCTGTTCACTGGCCTCCTTGCTAAGGAAGCTGTGATTGGTACGATGAACTCGCTGTACTCTATGGCTGGCCCTGGCGATGCTGCTGAAGCTCCGAAGGCTGCCGAAGTTGCCGCTGTTGAAAAGGTGGCTGAAGCACCGGCGCCTGCTGCAGAACCGGTCGCAGTTGCTGATAGTGCTGACGCTCGTCATCCTGAGCAGAGCGAAGGATCCAGTGAAGTCGCTGTTGCTGATTCCGCAGTCGCTGATAGCGCGGTCGTCGCAGACAGTGCTGCTGCTAAAAAGGCTGCTGAAGCTCCTGCCGCAGCTGAAGAAAAGCCCCTTATCGCAGGCGTGGACGAATGCCCTGCCGAAGAAGAGGAAGAAGGTGGTGCTCCGGATATTCTCGGTGCATTCAAGGAAGCCCTTGGCACGATTCCGGAAAACTTGAGTGAAGTCTTCGGCTCTCTCACGGACATTCTCGGAACATCTGGTGAACTCGAAGCGCAGAATGCCGCAGAACTCAAGAAGGTCACGCTTGATAAGATTCTTGATGCAAAAGCGATTACTTGCGAAGAGTACGCTTCTATCGAAACCTTCAGCGAAGATGAAGGTGCCGACAAGGCTCGTGAAGAAGTCTTTGCAAAGCTCGCTGCCGCAGGCCTCACGCTGAGCGAAGATGAAATCGGCGCTCTCGAAGAAGGCGACTTGAGCGAAACGGCTGACATCTATGCCAACCTCCGCTCTTACTTCCACAACCCGGACAAGAACGGAAACCCGGTCGATGGATTTAACTGGCAGGTGTTTGCATTCCTCATCTTCATCTTGCTCTATGTGCCGTGTCTTGCTGCGATGGGTGTCGTGGTTCGCGAAATCGGCCTTGGACTCGGTGTGCTGATGGCTGTGGTGCAGACGATCCTCGCTTGGGCTGTCGCGGTGCTCCTCTACCAGGTGCCGGTTGGTGGCAATGTATTCTGGATTGTAAGCTCGATCATCGTGCTTGTGGCAACATTCGTGTTCCTTAAGCTCTTTGGTATGAGCGCAAATAAGAAAGGGCGTTTCGAAGACTAATTGCATTTGAGTCAAGAATCATTATTAAGGGCTGGTAGGCCCGAAACCTGCCAGCCCTTAATTAAACGCTCTTAATTAGACTAAACTAACAAAGATAGGGTAAACTAACAATGGGCGCAGAAAAAAATGATTCTGAATGGAACGAACTGAAAAATAATTGGCACGCTCTTTGCTTTAAGAAGAGTAAAAAGGGCGAAAAGCCTAGAGTTTTGTAACACAAAATGTAAAAGACCTGACGGGGTGTTACAAAAAGGAAAATACAAACCGTCATAGGAGAGACAAAATGAAGACTCGTTTAACATCCAACCTCTTGTTTGGCCTTGCTGCTGCATCTATCCTTGCCGTTCCGGCGCTTGCTCAGGAAGCTGAAGCCGCATCTAAAGGCCCGGAAGTCAAGTTCTCTGGCGAAGTAGAATTTGATGCATACACGGGTGACGTAGTTAATGAAGACAAAAAGAGCCATAACTACGCTTCTACTTTTGATTTGAACGTTGATGTTAAATTTAATGAAAAGTGGTCTGCATCCGCACAGCTTGAAGCTGATGGTGAAACAACGGACCCGGGCGCTATTTACAATGGCGCTTTTGTCCAGTATTCGCCTAACGAAAAATTTGCTGTGAAGTTTGGTGACTTGACCTTCTCGGAAGGCGCTTTCCTCAACTTCTACGGTTACGATGATCCGGCAGATAACGCTGCAGGCATGGCAGAACACGATATCCGAGGATTTGAAATTGACTTTAACGGCCTTGTTTTTGGCCTCGGCTTTGGTCGCGGTGACAACGACAATCAGATATGTGTTGAAGAAGAAGGTGAAGAAAAATGCGTAAGCGTTGCTTATGACCTCCACCTCGCTTACGAACTCGGCCTTGGTGAACATGTGTTGCGTCCGTTCTTTGATTACAAATCTTATCAGGAAGCAAAGCACAATGAATTGCATACTGGTCTTGATGCTAACCTGAAGTTCGATGCATTTACATTCCACTTCGTTTATGGTGCACACATTGACGCTCTTGGTGAAAAGACCCCGAAGGCAACTCATGCATTGCTCTTTGAACCGGCTCTTGATCTCGGCACGTTCAATGTCAAGGCATCTGTGCTCTATGCAATTTTCAACGACAAAAACCCGACCGTTCATGGCGAAGAAATTCCTGAATACTTCTTTGTCTATGGCGAACCGGGCGTGAAGATTAACGATGCAATCGCTCTTGGTCTTCCGTTGGAATTCCATACGAACTCGGTTGATAAGGACGATGACATTTCTACGTTCAACGTAGGTGTCCGTGCTTACTTCACTCCGGTTGAAGGTCTTGAAGTGACTGGCTTTGCTAAGCTCGACATCCCTGTTGGTGACGACGCTGGCGATGACACGGGTCTTTACTTCGGTCTCGAAACTGTGTTTGCATTCTAAACTTTTTGCCATAGGATGAAAATCCCCCGCCTCGATGAATGTCGTGGCGGGATTTTTGTATAGATAAATTTTATTAGATTAATCTAAATTTAGGGATTGTTTTGAGTCTATTTGGAGTTGAGTTAGAGTATGAAAAATTCTAAAATACATCTCAGAGACTATTGCCATAGAAGCTCGGCTAGCATATAGATTTCGTTACCTCATATATGCTAGAATAGGTTATCCCGCCGTGGCGAAGGCTAACGGCGGGATTTTTGACTTTATACTAAATGATTGGGTTGTTCATGGATAGAAACCTTGATTCCTGCTTGGTTCGACAATGTGCCCCGACTCTTGCGGGGCACAAGTTGGGCAATCTCTTTTGTGTTGATGTTGCTGATGGTGTTTTGCTTTGCAATATCCTTGCTCGTTGGAATCAGGCCTTGAACCCTAAGGGCGTTATTGCTCGCGTTATTGCTGAACGTTGTGGACGTTATTTTATTTATGTCTACCGAAATAGCGCTTTACAGAATTTGGGATGCTCTTGCGAAGTACGTAATTTTTTGAAAGGTTTTGGCTACAGTTGCTTTGATGCTGAATCGCTTTTGAACTTTTTTCAGGTTCGCATGACGCGCTCGGTGTGCTTTCCGCATGAAGTGGGCGTGTTTTTGGGCTACCCGCTTGACGATGTGAAAGATTTTATTACGTACGGCGGTAAAAATTACAAGCTGATTGGCTGCTGGAAGGTCTATAACGACGTGCCGAATTCCATGCACATTTTTGAAGTATACAAAAAATGTCAAAAGATTTTACGAGAACGATTTGAATCAGGCGATTCTTTGGAAGAATTGACTGTGGCGTGTTAATTAACCGAAAAAACAAAAAGGAACATAAAATGAACAAAATTGCTGTTATTTTCTGGACAGGTACGGGTAACACCGAAGTTATGGCGAATGAAGTGGTTGCTGGCGCAAAGGAAGCTGGCGCCGATGTGACGCTTTTCAATACGTCTGCTTTTTCTGCCGATAAGGCCCAGGAATTTGACAAGTTTGCTTTGGGCTGCCCGGCAATGGGTGCCGAAGAACTTGAAGATAGCGAATTCCAGCCGCTTTATGATCAGCTGAAAGCTCAGATTTCGGGTAAGAAAATCGTGCTTTTCGGCTCTTACGGCTGGGGTGGTGGCGAATGGATGAATCCGTGGAAAGAAGATGCCGCAAATGCAGGCCTCGTTCTTGCTGATGAACCGCTCGCTATTGAAGGCGCTCCGGATGATGCTGGCAAGGAAAAGTGCCGTGAACTCGGTAAGGTCCTTGCGCTTTCGTAATTGTTGAGTCTCGATGATCCATGAAATGTTAGACTCTCTAACAAAATTAGAGAGTCTAACATTGTTAGAATTTTACTAACAATGTTAGCGTCAATCTCGTGAAACTCAACTGCGGTGCGGGGTTGTGAGAGTTGTGTATTTAATTTATTTGTAATTAGCCATTGGAAGGGAGAGTATCTAATTTTTAAAAGCGGGCAAGTTGCTCCGCTGATTTTTCTTTAATAAGGAGAAACATATGTCTATGTTCAAAAACGAAAAATTCTGGCTCGTCATTGCTGGCGCTGTGGGCTCTGCTGTTGCTAAGAAGGTGCTCAAGGCAAAGAAGACCCGCGAACTCGCTGTTCAGGGACTTGCTCATGGCATGAAGTTCACTGCTGACGCCAAGGCTGCATTCCAGGATATGAAGGACGAGGCTGCCGACATTTGCAACGACGCCAAGGCAGAAGCAGGGATTAAGTAATTTAGTCAATAGTCATTGGTCATTGGTTTTTATAATCGCGGCGTAGCCGCCAAATTTTAAACTAGTAACTATTGACTAATGACTGATAACTTGCAGTATTTGCTTAAGATTCATTATGAGATTCAGAATCGTTTACGATAAGCCGGGTCGCCTTCGCTTGCGTGCTGGGGCGTACGCTTTTGAACGTGAATATGAAGCGCGCATTCACAAGGCTTGCTTGAGTGAGCCTTGCGTTAAAAGTGTTGTGGTGCGTAGCGTCAATGGCGGCCTCCTTTTTGAATACACCGCCAAGGCGGGCGATTTCGAGACGAGCCGTAAGCAGATTCTTGATTTTGTAAGTGCGCTCAACCCCAAAGAATTGCCTGAATGCGATGGTGAAACGGAATACCAGTTGCAAGCATTGGATGATGGCTTTAAGGCAAGCCTCACGGGAATGATTGCAAGGCGCTATTTGTCGCGTTGGTTCTTACCGCTTCCGATTCGCACGGCAATTACGGTGGTTCGCGGGTTGCGTTATGTGGCTCGCGGAATTTCGACGCTCATGAGCGGAAAGCTCACCGTCGATGTTTTGGATGGGGCTGCAATTGGTGCTAGCCTGCTCCAGAAAAATTATGAATCCGCAGGTACGGTCATGTTCCTTTTGGGCGTGTCGGGCTTGCTGGAAGATTATACCAAGGCGCGTACGCGCACGGCTTTGACGGGTAGCCTCGCCGTCAAGGTAGATAAGGTCTGGGTCGTGAAAGACGGCGTGGATACATTGGTGGATATGAAGGACGTCCAGGTCGATGACTTGGTCCGCATCCGCTCCGGTAGCATGATTCCTGTCGATGGTCGCGTGATTGAAGGCGAAGCCTTTGTGAACGAATCGACGATGACGGGTGAATCCAAGGCGGTGATGAAGACTGCTGGCAGAATCGTTTTTGCCGGGACTGTTCTTGAAGAAGGTGCCATTCTCGTGAAGGTGCATGCGGTCAACAGCAATACGAAAATCCAGAAAATTGTGGAACTGATCGACCGTAGCGAAGACTTGAAGGCGAGTGTGCAGAGCCGCGCCGAGCATTTGGCGGATAGCATCGTGCCGTTCAGCTTCCTTGGCTTTGGGCTTACGCTCTTGTTGACGCAGAATATTTCTCGTGCGGTTTCCATCTTGATGGTGGATTACTCTTGCGCCATTAAGCTTTCGACGCCGATTTCCGTGATTTCTGCGCTGCGTGAAGCCGCGGATATGGATATGACGGTGAAGGGGGGCAAATACTTGGAAGAGCTTGCGCTTGCCGATACGATTGTATTCGACAAGACGGGAACGCTCACGAAGGCGGAACCGCGTCTTGAAAAGATTATTCCGTTTGGCGAATATTCCGAAAAGCGAATCTTGAAAATTGCGGCGTGCATCGAGGAACATTTCCCGCATAGCATGGCTCGTGCGATTGTCAAGGCGGCAATGGAACGCAATATCAATCACGCCGAAGAACATGCCGATGTGCAGTACATCGTGGCGCACGGTATCGCAACTTCGCTCGAGGGCAAGCGCGTGGTCATTGGAAGCAAGCACTTTGTCATAGAAGACGAAAAGGTCAATGTCTCTGAAGCGAACCAGGCGATTATTGACCAACAGGCAGGCGCTGCGTCCGTGATTTACCTCGGCATTGGCGGCGAGTTGGCGGGTGCAATTTGCATTGGCGACCCTCCGCGTGAAGAAGCTGCAGATGCCATTCGCGGACTGCGTGAAAGCGGTATCAAGAATGTGGTGATGCTGACGGGCGATAGCTTGAATGCGGCAGAACGCGTTGCGGAACATTTGGGAATCGATACGTTCTTCGCGCAGGTCTTGCCAGAAGACAAGCACCATTATGTGGAACGCATGAAGGCCGAAGGCAAGCGTGTGATTATGGTGGGTGACGGCATCAACGATGCTCCTGCTCTTGCTACAGCGAATGTCTCTGTCGCCATGAGCGATGCTTCGGACATTGCCCGCGAAACAGCTGATGTGACGCTCCGCCGCGAAAATCTTGAAGACCTCGTGGAACTGCGCCTCTTGAGCCAAAAGCTGATGGAGCGCATCATGAAGAACTACCGCTTTATCATCACGTTCAATACAAGTTTGCTTGTAGGCGGATTCTTCGGTCTGCTTTCTCCGACGACGTCTGCATTCTTGCACAACGTATCGACCATGGGCATTTGCGCAAAAAGCATGACCAAGCTGAAGGTGGAGTGAACGTCACAAATTTTTGTCATGCCCGAAAAAAACTGTCATTCCCGGCTTGACCGGGAATCTCTCTCTTGTTAAGTATTCCCTTTGCTTTGGGGAATACTTTTTTTGATTTTACTCGGTTTTAACCATTGAAAAATGTTTATTCTAGCCTTGCTTGAAAATTTGAACGTGCAAAGATGAAATAAAGAATCTATATTAATATTGACATATTGAATTAGAGTAGTACTCTTGTTCCTGCTACGAAAAGTCTGGTAAATTTTTCTAGGGCGAAAGCCCGCAACTTGGGAATAAGACGAACGCTCACACCGATCGGGTGTGGGTCGTTGGGCGTTTGCCCGCGACTTGTACTGTGTTTTTGCATATGGCAAAACCAGTCGAGTTGTTGTGCTTAAAGTTGCAGGTTTACCAGAGCCATCGTAGTATAAGCCGGACGACACCATGCCTTTTTTGTTTTCCAAAAAGCGTGGATTAAGTCGGTTTTATTGAATAAGACAGCTGCTCGAAGACTGTCTTTGGCAGAGTGGAGAAAATATGAAAAGTATAATAGCTGTTTTTTTGTGTGTTATTAGCTTACATTTGGGGTGGGCTGCGCCTTTTGATGTGTCTGCGTTAAACGATGCTGTGAAAAAAACGTATCGTTTTGAAGATGTTGCTTATTTTTATTATTCTGCTCGCGATTATGATTATTCAGATGGTAATTTTTTGAATCTGTCTGGGAAAATTGATTTTGCAATATCGGATAAACGGGTAGATATAGATGCTTTACTAGATAGTGAAGAAAATCCCAGAAGTTTCTCAATAATAGTGACGAATAAATTTGAGGATATTGATTCGCAAAATAACAAAATTATGGTGTATAGGGGATTTTATGCAGGAGATACTACTCGTACGACTATAACTCTTGAACTTGGAAAAAAATATGCATCAATAACTAGAGAGTTCTATAGTCGAACATTTTATGATTTTTTTGGACAATATGCCAAAAGTAATTCTGGAACGGGAAGTGGTTTTGCTGTTAATTCAAATATTATTGTAACAAATCAACATGTTGTTGATGGTAATAAATACTTTTTTGCATCAAGGGAAGATCTTGATTCTCTTTTTATAGATCTTGAATTGGTTTATGAAGATCGCAATCTTGACCTTGCTGTTCTTAAGTCAAAGAAAAAATTAAATGGGTGCGCTATTGATAGAAAAATATATGACATTGGTAGTGAGGTTGTTGCGTATGGTTTTCCGCAGATAAAAGAACAGGGACGAAGTCTGAAGGCTACTAAAGGAATTATATCTTCAAGAAAAGGATATAAAGACGATGTAAAAACATATCAAATTGATGCCGCAATACAACCAGGAAATTCGGGAGGACCCTTAGTAAAAGGTGATAAAGTTGTTGGTGTTGTAGTTTCTTATTTGAGGGAATCGCAAAATGTAAACTATGCTATAAAAAGTAATTTTTTAGGTGCTGTTCTTGATGTATTAAAAATTCCAAATACAGGAAAAGCTAAACCCAAAGATTGTACTTATACCATAATATCTATTGATAAAAAATGGATTGAAGAAAATGCTAAAACAGAACGGAATCATAAAAAGGAAGGAAATGAAAAAAATGAAAAAGAATAATGCACATGAAATTATAAATAGGGTGGCAATCATTCTTCTTTGTTTGATTACTATTGGATTTGGCGATTCTAATGGTAACAAACTTCCGCGTTGGAGTGAAATGATGGCTCCTCAAAAATACGAGGGTGCTAACTTTACTTTTTATCCGTCGCAATTTGTTGTTCATTATAAGGATGGTGATTATTCATATACAATTCTTTCTGCTGAAGATGAGGTTGAAATGAAACGCTTGATTCGAACATTGAATCATGCTGAAAAAACACAACAAGCTGATTGGTCCACAATTCAACGAAAAATTCCATTATGTAATGGTGGTAATTGTGGAGATTCTTTGATTGTAGATGTAAGAAAAGATGATTCGCTTCTTGTTTCTGCGAGTATAGATGGTGTGCGGTATGATTTAGTGAGCTATTATCCTACTCAAAATCCGTTTGCTTGGCTTGTTCTCGTTGCGACAACTTCTTCAGTATGGGGAAGTTTGTTGGTGGGGCTTTGGGGCTTTTGGTGTAGTCGGAAAAGACTGAGAAAAAAATTAGAAGTAGAAATTCCTGTGTATTCAGCATCTAGAAATAATAGAGAGGAGGCTTGATAATGTCGTTTGATCTAGAAAATGAAGAAAAAAATTATCGTGAACAACGAAAAAATATTTTTAAACGTACAGATGTGAAGGACTCTGTTTCTGGTGAAAATGAAAAGCCCGATTTAAATAAGCCTGTCTCTGAGTCTGAAAAAATGGAAAATAAAAGTGTGGCTTTTTCTGCAAAATTTATGTGGTCTGCATTTTTTTGTGGTCCGTTTGTTAGTTATTTTGTGCATCGTTCGGAGCTGAAACGGTCTGGAAAATCCTTTTTTTGGTTTGTTTTTCTTGTTTGCTTTATTCCTCAAAGAATAGTGACTGCTATAAGTCGTTATATTGAACATGCTTGTGAAAATATTTCTATAACTGCGGCTTATATCGATCCCTCAATTTGGTGGTATTCGGCTTTGGATGTGGTGATGCGTATCGCCGTGAATCTTTTTATGGCATTTGTCGCGCAGAAACGATTTGAAAAGATTTGTCATTCTTATGATGAAGATGCTTACTATCAAGGTGAAAAAAAAGGTGTTATGGTGGGAGTTATACTTTGGATTGCTTTGAATATGATTGTTATGCTTCGTTCTTAAAAAATTGATTATAAGAAAGTGAATGAGACAAGTGTCTCTATTCACTTTTTTATTGAATATTCTTGGTTATAACTGCTTGGAAATGTTGATTCTTGCATTGTTTGATGTTTTGAATGTGCAAAAAATGATGTAAAGAATCTGTATTACAATTGATGTATTGAATTAAGTAGTTTGAGAGGAGCTTTTTTTGAATGTTTCAATCTGAACTTGAATATGTGCATCATGCAGAAAATCCGATAAAGGATATTAAATCAGTAGCCGATTTTTTGAATGTCCTTTATTCAAAAATTTGTGGCAAAAAAAATTGGAGAGAACATATAGATTGTTGTCTTAAAAAGATTGATTCTATTAAAGAAAAAATAAGGAGAACTCTGATTCCCTACGATATAGCGGAATGTATTGATGCGGAAATTCTTTTTAGAGGTCAACCGAGCTGTGATTATGCTCTTTTGCCATCGATTGCTCGAAAAGACAGCTGCGATAATAATTTGATAGGCAAGGAAAAGGATATAATTGAATCTGCTTGTTTGAAATATCCAGATGTTTTTAAAGAAACTTTATTGCCCATTGAAAAACTAGCTCTGTTGCAGCATTATGGAGTTCCTACTAGATTACTTGACTTGACAGAAAACCCTTTGGTTGCATTATTTTTTGCATGCTTGAATGATGAAAATCAAGATGGCGAAATATTGATTTTTTTTAATTTTCGGCAGGAAATTAATCCATATCCAATAATGCAGGCGATTGCTGACACATATCGATTTACAAATAAATCGGGTTTTTCAACATTGGAAAAATTTAAGAATGAGATGCTGAAGCAAGAATATTTTAGATGTTATGCGGATGAATATGCAAAAAAGTTTAATAAAAAAGAAAAATTGATTTCGATATTTTCAATGCCAATAATTGTGAATGCTCCTGTTAGAACACCGCGACAAATTGCGCAAAGGGGAAAATATATGCTGTTTCCAAATAAAGTTTATTCCGGTAAATCAAAAAAACATAGCTTTTTTTGCGATGAAATTGATGAATATTCAAAAAATCATCCATTTTGTGAGCGAATTGTCATTCCTAAAATGTCTAAAAATAATTTATTGAAGGAGTTGTCTCTTGTTGGTGTGAATAAATCAACTTTATTTCCTGAAAATTTTGATTATGCTTGTAGTAATCTGGTTCAAGAAGTTGTTGCTAGAAGGTCTATGAATGAAATGTTGAATAAATGGAGGTAGTACAATGTGGTTTGTTGAGCTTGTTGATGAATTTGTAAAAGAACTTAAGGATGATGTAAAGTATTATTTTGAGTGGGAATTTAAGGATGACATGAAATTTTGTGGGATCGTTATATTTTTTTTGTGTTTGATTATTTGGCCATGGGGAATGCATTTGAATTATGGTATGTCGATTAACGCTTTTCGACAAGGAATTCCAACGAATTTTGTGTTGCCAATTTGCTTTTTTTTTGAAATTATTTTTTCAATACTAATGGTTTTTAGTATAAAGAATAATCGGAAGGAACGGTTCGTAAAGGTTTTGTTTCAATATACATCTGTGTTTATTGTTTTTATTCCTTTTGCTATTGAAATTATGGAAGGGATACATGAGTTTGCTGATGCGTTTGCTGTTCGTAATTGCAAAGTTAATGGTGCTTGGGTGTGTTATCCTTCAAAATATACCTCTATGGATTATCGACAAATATTTCACTGGATCGCTTCATTTCTTCCGATAGTATTGCTTTTTGCTTATGATCTCATTTATCTCATTTTGTTTAGAAAATTCGAAAATTATGATAACAACTATGATATTGCAAAGCGCGAGATTTTTCGTCTTAATTATGAATTAGAATATGAAAAAAGAAATTCGGCTATTTATCAATCGTTTTTAGAAAATAATGCTGAAGATTTAGAAAATTACTTGTCAAATTATTGGACAGACCGCAAGTTTTCGGATTGTTTGAAGTCTCGGTTTGTAGTACTCAATCCTAAAATAGAGCTTTTACGTATGGGTGTTCAAACAAAAGATGAATATGATTACTTGAAAAAGCTTTTTTCGCGTTTGAATGGTGATATCAAATCTTATATTGAAAATTTTTTCATAAAGGCAGAATCCGCTTTTGATAAATGTGATAAAGATTATGAATCTATTTGGTCTTCTGGAATGCCTTTAATTGTTTCAGATAGATTTTGTAAAATTCCTAAATGGTATGATGATTATTTTCCCTCTTTACAAAACAGATGCAGATTGATTTACTCTACTGAAACATATGTAGTAAAGAATTTGGGTTCTTTTCGAATTTTATTTTATGGAGATGCCGATAAAGATGATGAAAACTTTGAATATGTAATTGTTACTTTTGATGATTTTAAAAAAATGGCTTTTTCAAATATGGCATATCTCTTATATAAAAAATATGATGATATATTTATCGTTCGGTTCAAAAGTTGTGTAGATGACATTGTTCATAGCCTTTTTGATAGAGGTATGACTGAAATTACTGATTATCGGCGTTTTGAAAAATATGAGGCTAGGAAAATTTTGATGGAAAAGATGAAAAATGATAAGTAATACAGGTGCGGAATAATTCCCTTGCAAACGGTTGTTTGCAAAATGAACGATAAACCCCTTGACCTCTTGTTTTTATCTGTTTAGTTTTATAAATTAAAATCAGTCGATTAAATGCGGCTGATTTTTATTATATCGTTAATTATATCCTTTCTTATATCCTTTGCTAAATGAAGTCTGAGTTTTTACTCAGGTGTTTGTATTGATTCTCTTCTTGAGAAAGGAATTATATGAGCGAAGAAAATAATGCAACGAGACGAAACCACGATCCGTTTTTCCGTTGGCTGTTTTCTGATGTTGGGCATCTTAGAAATCTGTTGGAACTTGCTGGCAAAGTAAATTATGATGTTGGCGAATTCATATCGGCTATAAATATGGATACTCTAGTCCGTATTCCAGATTCGTATTCAGAGGTTGACGATACGGGTGAAGCGGATTTGGCGTTTCGTGTGAATGTATCAACAGGTGCACCGATTTTGGTTGGAATTCTGTTAGAACATAAATCGGGACGGGATCCAAATGTTCTTGATCAGATTGCTCGTTATGTCAATTCTGTGATGAAGATTTATGATAAGAATCGTGCATTTAGCGGAATTCCGACGATGGCAATTATCTTTTATAATGGACGGGAAAATTGGAATCCACTTAAGAGACTTGAAGAGGGTTATCCGGAGTATTTTCGTGGTTCTGTATTGCCTTTCCATTGCGCTTTTGTGAATATGGCGGATATACCCGATAGCGATTGTTTGACTTGCGAAGACGTTGCTGCTGGAATGGGCGTTGTCGCAATGAAGTATGCGTACAATAAGGAAAAATTGTTAGATGTTTTGCCTAAATTCCATGAAAACTTGCGAAAAATGCCACGCAACGAGGTGTCTTGTTTATTGCAGAAAATAAACATATATTTGAAAGAGTACGTTGATGAAGGTGTTCTCAAGGAGCTTGACATGGCTTTTGTAAGTGTTGGACAAAAATACGGTTTTGTGAGTGCCGGTGATGTTTTTCGTCAAAGGCTTGCTGAAGCTCGCAAGGAAGTGGATGAAGAACGGAAAAAAGCTGAAGAAGAAAAGCTTAAAACGGCTAGGGGACTTTATGAAGATGGGGTTCCCTTAGAGACTCTCGTTCGTAGATTCAATCTTACGGAAGAACAAATTCACGGAAAGTGATTTTTTTGTAGGGTTTATTAAGTCTATAGCTCTAAAATTCGAAAATGTTTACAAAAAGGTAGTCGAAAGACTACCTTTTTTACAGCATATCTAATAAAAGGGGGGGGGCACCTTTTATTGAAAAAAATCTTAGTGAGAGAAATTATGGATTCCCTCCCCTATCGTGCTACGCACTCCAGGGTCGAGAATGACGTCGGGGATGACATTGCATTAGCGGACTTGTTTATTTCGTTTCTCTCTCCCATACGGCTTGGTGACGTACACGAGGGCGGTGGTAAGCGTGTAGTCGGCGACGAGGGCGGCGGCAAGGCCGATGATGGAGAGTAATCCGACGTTGTGCAGTGCGCCCATGGGGCTGAAGATGAACACGAAGAACATCGCGCAGAGAATGAATGTTGTCATGCCCATCGTCTTTCCGATTTCGCGGTAAGAGAGCAACAATGCTTTTTTGTAACTGCCCGTGCGTTCGTAACCGTATTTGATGTGGTTGTTCATGTGGATGGTATCGTCAACGGCGATACCCAAAATCATCGGCATTACGATCATTGTTATCATGTCGAGCGGCATTCCCGAATAGCCCATGACGCCACCGATTAAAAGTACGGGGGCGACGTTTGGAATCATGCCGATGAGGCCTGCCTTGATGCTCCCGAATGCGAGAATCATCATGATGGCGATAATGACAAATGAACCTCCGAACGAACGCAACAGTCCATTGACGAGCTTGCCGTTCATTTCGGCATAGTTTACGACTTCACCGACGATTGAAGTTTTGGCGTCCGGGAAGATTTGGGCGGCGTATGATTTGGCGGAATCGAGATCCTCGACGATTTTCTTGGCATCGTATCCGGAAAGTTCTATGTGGATGTATGTTGTTTTGTAATCTTCGTCCATGCGTTCAAAGAGCGCGTCGGCATCTGAAATCTCGTAGAGGAACAGCAGTTGCGTGAGCATGTCCTGCGCGTCGGGAATTTTGTAGTATTCCGTGCTGTCGGCGTTTAGCGTGCGGTTCATTTCTTTCACGAGTCGCGTTACGGATTGCACGCGGGGCTTGTCGCCTGAAATTTTTGTGAGCTGGAGCGTGCCGAGTTTTTGTTCAAGCGTTTCGATGCGTTTCATGTTGGCGGGATTTTTAAGCGCGTCGCTTTCGTTGAATTCGACCATCACATTGAAATCGTAGAGGCTTCCGAGCTTGCCGCTGAGCATGTCCATGAGCCTTGTGACGAACGGGATTTTTTCGCCCATCGTTTTTGTGTAGTCCATGTTTACATCGATGTTCATCACGCCTGGAATTTGCAACAACATTATGGCGGCGGAAATTGCGGCGACGATGCCGCTGTGCCTGCAAACTTTGCGACCGAAGAATTCAAAGAGGATGTCGGTTTTGGTGGCGCCGGCCGCTTTCACTTCTGTCGGGTCGGGTTTTGCATTTTTGCCGAAACTCATGAGAATCGGAATCAAGATGATGACATACAGGTAAACCATGAAGACGATGCCTGCCGAAATGCCGCCAATCCAGCGAATCGGGCGGATGCCAGCGAACAAGAACGAAATCAGCGAGGCTACGGTAGTGATAACAGTGAAGAGAATTGGCCAGCCGGTTTCTTCGACGGCGTTTATCACAGATTCACGGCGGTTGCCCGTGCGCCTAAAGTGCATGCGGAACGAATTAATGTAATGGATGGAGTAGCCGACCGAAAGTGCCATGCCCAAAAGTACGGGGAGTGCGACCATGCTTTCGTCGCCGATGATGCCGAGCCAAGCGTTTACGCCGAGCACTGAGGCGATTCCTCCGACGGTTGCAATGGCAGGGACGATGACTCCGCGCAAGGAACGTACGAATAAAATAAGGCATGCGAGCATGACGGCAAAGCCGATGATAATACGCATGGCGCATTCACGCGAGATAACTTCGTTCTCTTCCATTTCGGTGTAGCTCATGCCGGTTGGGAGCATCTCGAATTTGTCACTTTTGAATTCATCGGAGAGAATGACGTTGCGGGCGAAAGGTGCGATGCTGTCTTTGCCGAAATCGATGCCGCCTTCGTATGATTTCAACGAGAGAATAACCCATGTTTCTTTGGCGTCGTCAGAGACGATGTTGTTTACCAGCGATTCTCGGCTCATGATGAGCGATTTCTTGGCGGCGAGTTGTGCTGAATCTGTCGGGATGCCGCTTTCGAATGGGTCGATGACTTCGAAGCCCTCATCATTTGCGATGGGGATGGATAAGTTATGCGTGAGTGAAACGACGCGGTCAGCGTAAGGGACTTCATTTTCGAGGCGTTTTGAAAGTCGGTCAATGGCGCTTAAAACTTCGGGTGCAAAAACATCGTTAGCACGGACCATCACCATATAGCCGTCATCGCTGCCGAAAACATCATTGAAGTGCGCTTGGTCGATTTTGACTTTGTCCCAGTCGTCGAACCATTCTTCTTCGCTGCTGGTCATTTGCAGTTGCGGAAGTCCGAGACATGCAATGAAAGTTACAAGAATTGTTACAAGTAAAATTAGCCAACGGAATTTGACTTGAAAACGCCCCAGACGGGCGAAAACTTTATTAACGCGAGAAACTTGCATGTTTCCTCCCCAAAATTTTTGCCCGAAAATAACATAACGCGTAGTGTTTTTCTACTCCAATCGGACGCGTTAGGAACAAGTGATGATATAGTATGTGTGGAAAATGTTAAACGGGGCTAAACTGCGTCTAAATGGAGTTGAATTTATAGCAAGAATTTTCAAGTTTTGGCGGCTATGAGAACTACTGGTAAAAAATCTTCGAATACATTGGTGCGTGACCTCGTGAACGTGGGCATTTTTGGTGCACTTTACCTTGTTCTTTCTGGACTTGGAGCGAGTATCGGTTTTATTCCTGCGTTTATTGTGGTTTCCACATGCGTAGTGAGCTTGGTGACGAGCGTCCCGCTATTCCTTTTCTTTTCGAAAGTCGAAAGACCTTTACTTTGCTGTGTGCTACTTTGCATGCTTTTCGGCGTTGTCATGACAATCTCTGGTCATGGAATTTCTTTTGGTTTACTTTGTGTGATATATGGCGTTTTGGCGGGCCTTTGCTTAAAGCTGTTCCATAAAAATTTTGTCGGTTGCCTGCTTGCTAATGTGATGATAAGTTTTGTGCCTTCTTCGATGATGATTCCACTTTGGTCTTCGACCGAAGAATATTTGGCGTATTGCAGTTCTATTTGTGATAAGGCTTATATTGCTCATTTGGCGGAGCTTTCTAGCAGCTATTGGCCTTTGATTGGTCTTTTTGGATTTGGTGCCGCAGGTGCTGTGGTGGGTGGCTTTATTGCTCGTCGCATGATGAAAAAGCATTTTGAACGCATCGGACTTGCGCAGTGAAACTAGATCCGCGTACAAAATTGTTTTTAGCGGCGGTGGCAAATGGTATGATTTTTTCCGCTCCGCTTGTCTATAGCTTGTTGATGGTTGTTGTAGCGTCTGTTTTGCTGTTGCTTGAGGGAAAGTGGAAATTTGTTTGCGCTTTCTTTTTTGTTTATTTGACGGCTGGCTTTTTCTTTGATTTTGTGAAAAATTTGGATATTGGCACCTCGGGCACGATAATTCTGGCGTCGTTGTTTTTGATGTACCGTATTATGCCGGCCTGCGCTGTGCTTTATTATGTGATAACAACTACCAAGGTCAATGAATTTTTGGCATGCATGTCGCGAATGCATGTTTCGAACAAGGTGACGATACCCTTGATTGTGATGATTCGATTTTTCCCGACGGTGTATGATGAATCCCGTGCGATTGGCAATGCCATGAGAATGCGCGGAATCCGCTTGTTCAGCTTGCGGACTTTAAAAAGTCCAGTGGCGTTTCTTGAATATCGGCTGGTTCCGCTTTTGGTTTCTGTTACGAAAATTGGTGATGAACTTTCGATTGCTGCGGTGACGCGTGGACTCTCGGCAGAAACAAAACGCACCTGCATTGCAACGATTGGATTCCGCTGGGCGGATGCTGTTGTGTGCGCTTATTGTATTGTTGTAGTTGTAATGTTTTTACTCCGTAATTAGTGCTGTTACGTCATTGCGAGCGTAGCGAATCAATCCATCTTAATTGTCTTTCCCAACCTATGAACATCTCCCTAAAAAATATTTCCTTCTCTTACTCTGATTCCCTTGACGATGCGATTCTCAAGAATTTGAATTTGGAGATTCGTTCGGGCGAGTGCGTTGTGCTGGCGGGTGAATCGGGCTGCGGGAAGACGACGATTTCAAAACTCATTAACGGTTTGATTCCGCATTACCATTCGGGAACGATGGATGGCGATGTGTTGCTCGGCGAAAAAAATACCGCCGATATGACGCTAGCCGAAATTTCACGAGTTGTGGGTTCCGTTTTTCAGAATCCGCGTTCGCAATTTTTCAACATCGATACGGATTGCGAACTTGCTTTTGGCTGCGAAAATTTGGGAATGGATCCCGAAGAAATCAAACAGCGCGTGGAGAATGTTGTTCAGGAATTTCATTTAGAGCATTTGCTTGGCCGTAGCATCTTTAACCTTTCGGGCGGCGAAAAACAGAAAATCGCGTGTGCGTCTGTTTCGGCGACAGGACCTGAAATTTTTGTGCTCGATGAACCTTCTGCAAATCTGGATCTCAAGACGATTGCGGATTTGAAGGAAATTGTTTCGCGATGGAAAAAGGCGGGGAAGACGGTCGTTATCGTGGAGCATCGCCTTTACTATTTGCGTGATGTCGCCGACAGAATTTGTTATGTGAAGGATGGGCAAATTGCAGAAGAGTGGACGCCTGCGGAACTCGAAGCGAAAGGCCCGGAATATGCGGCAAGCCTCGGACTCCGATGCATGAATTTGGAAATGTTGAATGGGCGGAATGGTGTCATCCTGAGCGTGGTTCGGCAAGCACACCGACATAACGACATTGCGAGCGGTGAAATTGACGACGTTGCGAGCGACAAAAATAACGTCATTGCGAGCGAAGCGAAGCAATCCATTATATTTACCAATCTCACTTTCTGTTATCATCGCAAGCATCCGATTTTGGATATTGACCGTCTTGAACTCCCGTGTGGGCAAATTACGGCGCTGATTGGTCATAACGGTGCCGGAAAATCGACGCTTGCCCAATTGCTGTGCGGCTTGCAGGGAAGCTGGCATCAAAAACGTGCAGCACGCAAACGCGGCGCATACCTAATTATGCAAGATGTGAACCATCAGCTTTTCACTGAAAGCGTTCTGGACGAAGTCTTGCTCGGCATGAAACCGCAAAATGAAAAACTTGCTCTTGAAATTCTTGATGGGCTCAATCTTAAGCAATATACGGAAAATCATCCGATGGCACTTTCGGGCGGGCAAAAACAGCGTGTCGCTATCGGCAGCGGAATTTCGAGCGGGTGCGATGTCGTTGTCTTTGATGAACCGACAAGTGGCCTTGATTATAGGCAGATGCTTGCTGTTTCTGCAACGCTTAAAAAACTTGCCGCCAGCGGAAAAACTTTGCTTGTAATTACCCATGACCCTGAATTTATTTTAAACAGTTGCCAATCCGTGATTCGTTTGGAACACGGAAAAATCGTGGAACAGTATCCGCTTTCAGGGAATGAAAAACAGCTTATCAAGACGATGGTGGAATGAGAAACGGATGCCGAGTTTTCGACATCCGATTTAGCGTGAATGCGTAATGTTCTTTTATCGCGCCGCCCTACACCCAATATTTTTATTTCTTGAAATACACCGTATTCACAATGTGTCCTTGAATCTTTCTACGTACAACATAGTTCCCTTGCGGAAGTTCTCGCATGCTGATG
The DNA here is from genome assembly GCF_900142945.1 of Fibrobacter sp. UWB7. Classification (NCBI taxonomy): domain Bacteria; kingdom Pseudomonadati; phylum Fibrobacterota; class Fibrobacteria; order Fibrobacterales; family Fibrobacteraceae; genus Fibrobacter; species Fibrobacter sp. UWB7. The sequence goes on along the minus strand of NZ_FRCO01000001.1, from coordinate 1,260,888 downwards.
CCCAAATAATGACCGTTCATGTCAAAAATCCCAACGGTGGTTGCAGTCCCGGCCATGCGTGGCATGGTTGCGATACTGGTGGTACTTGTGTCAGGCTTGATAATTGCCGTGTACTTGTCCCAACCTGGCATGTCTTCGAGAGTAATGATACGCTCGTCATTCATGTTGCTCTTCCAAACGTCATCTTTTGTTTGGCCGGGCCAAGTTCCGCTCCAGGTGCTGTACCACGGCATCCACCAACTCCATACGGCTTCGTCGGTATGCATGTTGTTCACATCGGGAATGGGACCGTTTTCGCTGAGTGCGATAATTTTCGTGCTTTTCGATGCGTTTTTGAATTTGTCGAAGGCGCTTGCATTACTGGAATGGTCGTTTGCGCTATTGTAGATATCGATGGAGAGAACATCATAGTATTCGCTACCCGGATTCCAAGAGGTGACGGTGCTTCCTTCAGGGTTATAGACCCAAATCATGTTTTTTACACCCTTGACTTTGACCATGCGGTCATAGACGAGGCGATAGAGGGCTGCAAACTGTTCTCCGGAATTAATACTCCACCAGAACCACTTTCCGCCAGCTTCATGTAAGGGGCGATAGATTCCCGCTACACCTTCTTTCTGCAATTCAAGGAAGTAATCGGCGATGTGGTCAATGTCTGCAACGATTCCTTTGTAAGCCGCACTTTCCGTGTTCCATTCGGTAGTGCCTGGCTTGAAACCTGTAGAAAAATCAAAATCGGTGTATTCGCCACCATTCGCAGCGCTTTGAATATAGAAGGCGTCTTTTTTGTCTAGCGGATCTTTCCAGTGCCAAGTGAATGCCGGGATGCCGCCCGCTTTCCAAAGGCCTTTCGCGATGGAAATTGCTTTGTCCGTGTATTCCTTGTTCCAGCTTTCGTTTGCTTTCGGACCGCTTGCAAACAAGAAATCTAAACCGACAAGAGCCGGGTACTTTCCTGTGCGCGTGTAGGTGTATTTCACGTCGTCGTGCGTCTTGAAGTCGGCTCCCATGGTGTAACCGCTCATATCGCCGGTCATCATGCCGCTAATCGTCTTTTTGCCAAAGTTTTCACGCAAAAAGCTGTAGAGCTTGATTGCACTTTCGGTGGCGTTCGGGGTAACCGGTGTTGCGGATATTTTGAAAGGGGAGGATTGATAAGGCTCAACCTCAATATAGTCCACGCTAATCCAGCCCCAGTATTTCTCAATAGAGATTGTGTTTGTCCCGGCTTTAAGTGTAGCGACTGTCGTGACATCCGCCCATGAAGTAGTGGCGTTAAAGTCGATGGTGCCTGCTGTTGCGCCGTTTACTTTCAAGTAGTTTGCTTTGAAATCCCCGGCCTTGTAATGGATGGTCACTTGGTACTTGCCCGCACTTTCTGCGGTGACTCCATTAAAAGAAATATTTCCTTCTTGCAAGTCGGCATAACCCGTTCCCGAAACTCCGGATGCGTTGACATTTTTTGCTCCTCCGGAAAGAGTCGCTGCTTCAGCTTCGTACTTAGTTGCAAATGCCATACTCGAAAGAGTAAGAATCAAAATAAGGAAGTTTTTTCTTTTAATCATTAGGGTTCCTCCATTTTACGAAATTATATTCCCCAAGTATATTTATCAATTATTTTTTTCGAATGGTGTGGACAAAAATGTCCACGAATTGTATATTTTTTTTACGAGACGCCAGGAAATGAAACGATTTTTAGGTAGAGCTTTTTTATATCTGGCGAGACGCTTTATGTTTGCAAAAAACAAAATCAACATCTACGACTATTCGGACTACCGCAAGTTCCTGCAAGAGTTCTATGAACTCGAAAAATCGCTGGATTCCTCGTTCAGTTATCGAGTGTTTGCTGCGGCGGTTGGCATGGACGCAAGCCTGCTTTTGAAAATATTGCAGGGTAAACGCCACATTTCTCCGAAATGCATAGATGTTTTCGTTAAATTTTTCCGTTTCAAAGATGCCAAGGCGGAATACTTCCGTGAAATGATTGCTTACGGCAAGGCTAAAAACGACGAGGACGTTCGTCGACATTTCGAGACTCTTCAAAAAATGCGACCTGCAGCTTGCCGAGAACTCGACGAAGCCCGGTACCGCTATTTTCAGCAATGGTATTATCCGATGATCCGCTCGGCGCTCGATGTATTCAATTATCGCGGTACACAAGATGCTGCCGCCCTTGGGGAATGCTGCATTCCAAAGCTTTCCGCTTCGCAAGTAGAAAACGCTGTCGATGCTTTGTTGCAGCTCGGACTTGCGCATGCCCGCAATGACGGTCGCGTGGTTCCGACCGAAGCTCATCTCAAGACTATGGAACACTGGCTGAGTGCCTGTATCAGCGATTACCAAAGCAGCATTGCGGAACTGGCCGGCAAATCCATCCAGAATACTCCCAAAGAAAAACGCGACATCAGCACGCTCACGATGGCTCTTGATTCGCAACAAATTGATAAAATTCGTGAAATCCTCGCCAAAACGAGAAAAGCCATCGTAAACGTAGTCAATGCGATGCCTCCGCAAATTTGCGATAGCGTTTATCAGTTAAACTTTCAGTTGTTTCCGATGATGAAAAAGGAAGAACAATGAAAAAAGGTATGGAAACTTCGTTTTGTGTTTCGTTTTGCGCCTTGCTTTGCCTGTCGCTGTTTTTAGGTTGTTCAGAAAATAACACCGCAGGTGCCACAAGTGAAACGACAAATGGAATTGCCTTCAACGTCGTTGACAGTTTAAATAAGCCGTTCGCTTGCGCACAAATGAAGGTGTATTCAAAAGATGCCTTCTCGGTCATTGATAGCGCCCTTTCGGATTCAAGCGGACGAGTTTCTTTTAATGACAAACTCGGCATCTGCACAGACCAAGGCTGTTTTGTAGAAGCCCTTGCGGGCGAAGATTCCGCATTCATGAGTTGGTCGCCGGTCGATTTTGCAGACACCTCGGTTCAAGAAATTGCATTGTTGCCTTCGGCATCGCTCATTGTACGTACTGGCGTTTCGACCCAAGAAATCGAAGGCCTGTTAGAAAATGTTCAACTGGAATCGACCCCCTATTTTGCAAACCGCTTCGGTAGCGAGTATGTGTTTGCGCATGTGCCGGCAGGGTCCTTTACCATTGTTGCTGGAGATTCGACCGTCGCAGAAGTGGCGCTTGCGCCAAACGAATCCGCAGATACGCTCGTTCCTGTTCCAGGAAAGTCTGTTGAGTATGTTTTCGAAGACTTTGACGATGGAGATAGTTTGAATAACCTCGCCAAAACTTATCCTAACTACGGATGGTATTTTAATGCTGTTGGCAAAGCGAATTTTGCAATACCTGATAGTGCTGAAAGTTTCTCATCCGTATTAAAAGATGATAAAGATCATGGAAAGTATCTCGCTGTTAAATTCGCAATAGATACAGGCTTCGTTTTGCTCGGAACTCATCTAGGACTTGATACAGGATTTTTCGACCTGAGCAATCTCACGGCGATTCGCCTTACGGTAAGAGGCGACTGTGAATTGAATATCGCTTTGGAACATTACCGTGAAGTTGGAGAAAATACCTTTAAAAAATCGTTATGGAAGGCCAAAGCGACTGAAAACTGGAATGAAATCATCTTGCACCCCGGTAGGGAAGTTCTTGAAGAAAGCTCCTATCAAGTGGAGTGGAAAGAGATTTCTCACGAAATCGGTCTGTTTAGCATTTTTATGAGAAGCGGAACTTATTTGGAAGTTGACAAAATCGTGTTTGAAGGAATTGATTTCAAATAAGCGATTAATGCGATTGGTTATGCGATAGCGACTTCGGCATCAAAGCCCCCTCGTTTTTCCGAGGGAGCCTTTTTGACGATATGTCCGTTTATTTCACGAAAACGGCGAGAAGTTTATGTGCCTCGTCGCCTTCGACAAAACGGATTCCACCTACGTTATGGTACTCGAATCCCGAGAAATGCTGCAATTGCAGTGCCGCAAATTCGCGGTCCTGCGAGTAGCAAAGGTTCAGGCGAAAGTTTCCGTTGTCGCTTGTTTTAGGGTGGCCAATTCTTTGAATTGCCGCCACCAAATCATTTGAAGGCGCCCCGACAATCGTCTGGACTTTTTGCCCTTCCGTGGGGCTAAACTCCAGGCATATTCCCACAACGGGTGAATTCGTCTTAGTGTAGGTGACGTTTGTCTTGAAACCGAAAAATTTCTTTTCGGTCTTGATATAGGGCTTATTGAAGAGGGCGTTAGCCATCTCCATCTTGGAAATGTTATCCATGTTCTTTCTCTTTTTTAAAATGAATGATGTCGCGCACCCGGTAAGGGCCGCGGCCATTTACTAGTGCTTAAGGCTTGGAGAAAGAACTTGCTAACAGAGCATTCGCTCTAGCGTGTAAACGTAATATTCTTTAGGTTTTTGATAAACTAGCGGTAAAGGGAAGCCGCAATGGATGCAAATAGTTGACCGCGCGATTTTAGTCGCAAACGGTGTAGCCTGTTTGGACGTTGCCGAACCGCGCCCGCCATAGCCTTGAAGGCTACCGCTTCGCGATGTCCGCAATGAAACCTGCCGGCCCGACCTGCGCGTAAGCAGTGTTGCATCAGCTGTTGATTCTCGAGACAGGTATAACGGATTATCGGCAAAATCGTGAGCAGTGAAAACTTTCTCACTTTCTGCAACCTGACCAAGTTCAGCGCCGTAATCGTAAACAAAAGAACCCTCGACAATAGCAGAAAGAATCGCGAATAACGCGACTGCAATCATCGACAGAATATTTTGTTTAACAGGCTTCATTGTACTAATAATGTACAAATCTACGCCTTCATAAGTTTCGCCACATAATGCACCGCAACGGCAAACAGCACGACGATGGCGATATAGTCCACGAAAAAGAGGGCGTAGCCGCGTTCCGCATCAAAGAAGAAGAAGGGCTGCTGCAGGAACATGTATTTCCAAAGCCCGCGAATAACGAAGGCGTAAATTCCATAGCATGCCACGAGAGCGGCAATCACGCGAGTTGCGACAAGTGCAGCCTTTGACTTGAAAGCGCCCGCAAGCCCCAAGCGGTTTGCAATCAGGCTCACATGCAGCCCGATGTGGAGCGACATGAACACATAATACCAATGGCTGGCGAGCAGGTGCGCCGTGCGGGCGAAGCTTGCGCCCGATTCAATCCCGAGCCAGGCGAACACATGGTTCGAAAGCATGATTCCGCTCACCATCAAGAAAATTGCACACAAAAGAATCCCGCAATTCACAACCGCCTGCAAGAAGCGGAATGCGTTGTAGCGTCCCTTGAATAGCGAAAGGAAAAAACGCCGGTTCAGCGTGATATGCACCGCCCACAGAACAAGCAGCACCACGCCCAGAATCTCGTGAACGGCAGTCGATTCAAAGAAGTAATTGCCGCCCATCAGCAAGAGCGTCGCGACCGTCATCGCGATATCAAGTGGCATACGAATTTTAGCGGAAATAGGCATATCAAGGAATATACATTATTTCGTCTTCACGCCGTTTTTCTCGAGCCACTTGGCCACATCTTTCGAGAGGCTTGAACCGCCGGAATAATGCACCGAAAGGCCTTCGCCGATTTTTGCATTGGGCGCGAGTTTCGCAATCGCGGTGATGCTCTGACCAAAGCGCCCGCCACCGTGGGAGCAGAACGGCAGAATCCGCTTGCCCGTAAAGTCGTAACTTTCGAGCAAAGTCGCAATAGGCATCGGGATACTCGCCCACCAGTTGGGGTAACCGATGATAATCGTTTCGTAACCGGCCCACTTCTTTGCGTCGGGCTTTTTCTTGAGGGCAGGGCGTGCCTGTTTGTGCTGGTCGTTCTGCGCCTGCTTCAAGACGGTATTGTAGTCGTCGGAATAGGGCTTCACGAGTTCAAGTTCTACCATGTCGAAACCGGTCTGCTTCTTGATTTCGCGGGCGACACCGCGGGTATTCCCGCTCCAGGAATAGAAAACAATCAGCGCACGGGAAGTGCTTTTCGGGTTCGACGCCGCTTGTGCCTTTTCGCCCTTAAAGCCCGCCGCTTCTTGAGTCACAAAAGTTCCCTTGACGCCTGCACCCGCATTCATAGCGAGCCGGAGCCCCACATTGTAACTCTTGTTGGATTGCTGCATGGCTCCGCGATAGGCACTGCGGAGGTTCTTGCCGAAGTCGTTCCAGCCGCCACCGCGATGCACGCGTCTTGTGCCCGAAGGTTTGCCCGCCGGGTCAACCGTCACGCTTGCCGAGCTCGCAGAAACACCGTAATCGCCGTAAAAGTCAAAGCACCATTCGCCCACGTTCCCGTAAATATCGTAAAGCCCGAAGGGATTGGGCTTGAACTTACCCACGGGGAGCGTGTTCCCGCGGTAAACGCCGGGGCGTGTTTCCAGAACCTCGTCGTTGAAATAGTTCTGCTCGATTTGATACGGATAATGCCCGTAAAAATTCACGTCGTCGGCACCGGGAGCCTTCTTTGTGTAGAAAGGCGTGGTTGTGCCGCCCCGGGCCGCGTATTCCCATTCCGCTTCGGTAGGGAGCCTGTAGCCATTCGCCTCACGATTCCAGCTGACCGCATCGCCTTCGATAGCGTAAACGGGAGTGCGTCCGTTGCGTTCGCTTAACTTGTTGCAAAAACGAGCCGCTTCGAGCCACGTGATGTTTTCGACGGGCAGGTCGTCACCCCTAAAACTGGAAGGATTTTCGCCCGTCACTTCGCGGTAAAGCTTTTGCGTCACCTCGTATTTACCCAGGTAAAAATCGGAGACCTTCACCTTGTGCAGCGTCTCGTCGTTGACACGCCAGTCCTCGTTTGCGGGGCTTCCCATGTTGAAAGTCCCGCCCTTGATAAGCACGAAGCCGTCGGGTGCAGGTGCCGCCGCAAGCGACACCGCCGAGAACCACAAAATTGCACAAGATAAAAGTTTAGCGAGCATTATTTCAACTTCCCGTAGTCTTCGTCACTTACAGGCTCAAGCCATTCGTTGCGACCGCCTTCGCCAGGGACTTCAATCGCCAAATGCTGGAACCAGGAATCCGGAGCCGCCCCGTGCCAATGCTTGACGCCAGCCGGAATGTTCACCACGTCGCCGGGATTCAGTTCCACCGCCGGCTTGCCCCATTCCTGATAGTAGCCGCGGCCCGCCGTCGCGATGAGAATCTGGCCACCGCCCTTCTTTGCATGATGGATATGCCAGTTGTTGCGGCACGCCGGTTCAAAAGTCACGTTCCCGACACCCACCTGTTCCTTGCTGATCATGTCGAGATAGCTCTTGCCCACAAAATACTTGGCGTAGGCGTCGTTCGGCTTGCCCACCGGGAACACACTCCAGTCCTTGCCCGGCATGTTTTTTGTACCCGACGCGTTTACGGCACCAGCCGTCGCGTTTGCTGCCTCAGCCTCAGTCACCGCTTCCTTGAGCAGTCGCAACGCATTCAGCGTGCGTGGGTAACCGCAATACGGCAAGCAGTTGTAAATCGCCTGTTCCACGTATTCGGCCGTGCGAATCTTGAGGTTCGCGCCGATATGCGCCTTGAGCTGCGGTTCCGTTCCCAGGTTCACGAGAATCGCCATCGTCAAGAGTTCGCGGGTATTCAGGTCAAGCCCCTTGCGGGTGTAGTAATCGCCAAAGCAGTTGCTCGCCAAGAAGTAATTGATGGTCGGCATACCGCTCTTGCCGTTTTTCGCCATGTCGCGGAAAGTCTGGCCGAATAGCGTTCCCTGCGCGTCGGCACCCGCCTCCAGGCGGGACTGCGCCGTCACCGTCGCACGGTTTTCGTCCACCTTTACGTTCTTCGCCTTGAACACGCTGCGGGCAATTTCCACCGCATCCACCGTCCGCGGGAACCCGGTGTAGGGGGCGCACTGGTAAATCGCCTCGAGAATTTCTTCGGGAGCAAGCCCCTGCGCAAGCGCCGTCGCCACCTCTTCTTGCAAAAGAGCGCCCGACTGCTGCGTCACAAGCGACACCAGATGAATCAACTCCACCTCGCGCTTTTCCACAAGCGGAGTCGCCGCCGGAACCTCGTTCTGCGTGAAGTTGTCCATCACGGCACGCAGTTCCTTGTCCTGCGAAAGCGCCTTCGCCCCGTCTTGCGGACAGCAATCACATGCGGCAAGCACCGCACCCATACCAAGCATCGTCATAATCGTCCCTAGTTTCATGGTTTGTTCCTTTTTTATCTACGCCTTTAATATAAATAAATGCGCAAATCCCGCAAAATACCATTTTTTCATGCTCAGTATGCACGAAACGCATAGTGAAGCCCGCCAAGGGGATTGTTTCCCCTAGAAGATGTTATACATGACTGTTTAGGCAATCAAGCACCGCACTTTTGTAAACAATTTTGCCTATGAAACTGCGGAAATAAACATTGAAGTAAAACATCTTCAACCTTTAAAATTCTATCAAAATGATGAAGTTGTCGTTGATTTGGAGTAAAATATGAAAAGATGGATTCAAAAGGGAACATCTTTTTCTGTAAAAAGGTATTTGTCAGATGAATGCTTCTATAGCCTTCTTTTGGACTTTGCCTTTGAGTTCGGCGACTTGCCTTTTATCGCCAATTAGTATTAGTATATATTTGTTATTGGAGGTCTATTATGCGAGTGATTTCACAAGAATTCAAGCAGATGCTGAAAGATAGTGATGTGTTGTATTTGCAGACGGCGGGTATCACATACAAAAGTAACTAAAATTACAAAATCTTGAATATAATCGACTAGTAATAGACTAAGACAAATCGGAATTTGTGGAGGGAATGATGGAAAATTGCAGGAAAACTGAACGAGAAAGAATGACAAATGGAGAATCTTTTTTTACAAATGACCCGCAGCTCATGGAGGATAAGAAAAACGCTCGTATCCTCTGTTCTCGTTTTAATAGTTCTCCGGAAGATGAGTCCTTAAGAAAAGCATTGTTAAAACAACTATTCGGGCACTGCGGGGAGAGGATAGCCATCAAGCCCCCGTTCCATTGTGATTACGGATATAACATCTTTGCGGGCGATGACTTGTTCATAAACTTTGACTGCGTGTTCCTGGATGCAGCTCCGATTCGGATTGGAGAACATTGTATGATCGGACCTAAAACCTGTATATATGCAATCGGTCATCCGTTGGACGCAGAATCAAGAAGAGAAAAGATTGGTATCCCTAAGCCGGTCACCATTGGCGATAATGTCTGGATCGGTGGTGGAGTCACGATTCTTCCGGGTGTATCCATAGGAGATAGCACGGTAATCGCTGCTGCTTCTGTAGTAACTAAATCTTTTCCTGATCATGTGGTGATTGCAGGAAACCCAGCAAAAATCATAAAGAATATTGAAGAATAACTTCCAGTTTTTGGAAGAGAACATGCGCATAGATTTCAATGAGATTGCATCCATGACTATACATGACTGTTTGGGCAATCAAGCACCGCACTTTTGTAAACAATTTTGCCTATGAAACTGCGGAAATAAACATTGAAGTAAAACATCTTCTTTCCCCTAAAAAGAAAAGACTGCCAAGAGTTTCCTGGCAATCTTTCTAAAACATTCCGCCCATAAGGCGCTAGCCGATTACTTCACCCACTTGTCGACTTCTTTCTGGGCCTTGTCGCGTTCGTTCTGGGCCACGTGTCCGTAGATGGCAAGGCCCGCAGTCACGTTCGCGCCGGTCACCTTCTTGAGGCGTGCAACTCCCGAAAGGCCGCTGCCTTCGTGTGTCACGAACGGGTGAATCGTCTTGCCCTTCAGATTATACTTCTCGAAGAAAGTGAACATGGGCATGGGCATTTCGCCCCACCACACCGGGTAACCGACGTAGATTTCGTCGAATTCTTCGGGGTTCACGTTCACCGGCTTGATGGCCGGACGCGCGTCCTGCGCAAGTTCCTTCTTGGCCACGTTGATGCAGTCATCGTAGCCCTTGGGATATTCCTTCGCGGGTTCCACATGCAAAAGCGTGCCGCCCGTCTTTTTCGCAATCATCTCGGCAATGATTTCGGTATTGCCCTTGGTGATTGTTCCGACTTCATAATTTTCATCGGCACGGGAATAGTATGCGACGAGGATTTTCTTTTCTGCTGCCATAGAGACTCCTAGAAGAAGTGATAAAAGAATCAAGGTGATTTTTTTCATGAGATCCGCCTTTATCGTTAAAAATTTCCTTGAACCGGTTGTCTATAATATAAATAAATCCAGCACAGCCGCGTAATGCGTAATTTTTATGCCCAGTATGCGTGTGGCGCATAGCGGAAGTAACCATCTGCTCTTGAAAAAAAACAAATAATCCATTTTCGGGCTAAAATTCCATTTGAACTGGCGCAAATTTAGGTTTTCCCCCGCCTATGCCTTCAAAGCATATCTTTTATGCGAAATAAGTATTTGGGTTTGTTGCGTGATTTGGTTATTTTTAGGGCATGAGGTGGTTCAGTTTCTTGTTCGTTTTCCTGTTCATGGCGTGTTCGAGCGATGCTGCGTCGCAGGCTATGCCGAAAGTTTCGAACAAAGGAAATTCAATCGTGCAGAATAGCAAAGGGGCGGCCCCAACGGTCAAGTTGAATTCGGGTTTCGATATGCCGGTTCTCGGGCTTGGCACTTGGACTTTGCGCGGCAAGGTGGCTGAAGATGCGGTCTATGTCGCTATCAAGAACGGGTATCGACTGATTGATACGGCAAAATATTACGACAACGAAGAAGCCGTGGGTAGGGGGATTCGTCGGGCGATTGACGATGGGCTCGTGAAGCGCGGAGATTTGTTCGTGACATCGAAACTGGTGCCGTGGAGCAGTTCCCTGGACGAAGACATCGACGACTTACTCGAAAGGTTGGGGCTCGAATATATTGATTTGATGCTGTTGCACCAGCACGGGAGCGACGCCGAAGACAAGGCGGTTTACAAGGCTATGGAACGTGCTGTGAAGGCGAAGAAGATCCGTTCCATCGGCATTTCGAACTACTACACCGAAAAGACGGCGAAGCGCTTTTTTGCCGATTTCGAAATCAAGCCTGCCGTGGTGCAAAACGAGAACCATGTGTTTTACCAGAACACGGAATTCAAGGAATACGCAAAACGATACGGCGCTGTGGTGGAATCTTATTACCCGCTGGGCGGGCGCGGCCACACCGAAGACGTCTTGGGGAACAAGGTTGTCGCAAAGATAGCGAAGGCTCACGGGAAATCGGCCGCACAGGTGGTGTTGCGCTGGCATGTGCAATCGGGCTACATTGCCATTCCGGGCTCCAAGAACCCCGACCACATCGCAGAAAACATATCGATTTTCGATTTCGAGTTGACAGACGACGAAATGAAGCAAATCGCCGCCCTCGATACGGGACACCGCTACGAGAACTGGTGAAAACTCCCCCCACTATTCACTTGACGCATAGCGGATTTATTATATTCTCCCCAAAAGGGGATTTTTATGTTTGTCGAGACCTACATTTTGCGATTGCTGGCCGGGTTCCTGGAATATGGCACGCTTTCGGCCGTTGCGGACAAGCTCTACACTTCGCAGCCGGCGGTGAGCCGCGCGTTCAAGAAGTTGGAAGACGAAATCGGTGCTCCGCTTTTTGAGCGCAAAAAGAACCGCATTGAGCTGAACGAGAAGGGACGCACGGTCGCCGAATACGCTAAGCGCATCATGGATTTGCAAGGCGAGATGATGGAAAAGGTGAGCCCACAGGGAGCGGGCATGCGCACATTCTCCATCGCGTCGGTGGCCATTCTCCCTGCCATGCGGATGGTGCAGGAACTGCAGGAGAAATACCCCGGCGCGCAAGTCACTTACGAGATTATCGACAACGAGGCGGGCGTGCTGAAGGCGCTGAACGAAGGCTCTGCGGATATCGGCATCACGCTTAAGGCCCCCCGTGCAAAGAAGTATCGTGCCGAAAAATACATGCAGGAGCGGCTCTCGATTGCGCTCCCGAAAAAGCATCCGCTTGCGAAGCGCAAGTCCATCCGGCTCCGGGAACTCAAGGGCGAGACCATCATCCAGCGCAGCAATGTGGGTTTCTGGGAACAGGTCAAGCGCAAGAAGATTCCCGACGCCACCTTCATCAAGCACGACAGCACGAAGGGCATTTCAAAGCTCATCGAGCAGTCTTCGCTGTTGACGTTCGTTTCGGACCAAAAGTTTGATTACGACATTCCCAAGAGCCGCAAGATTGTGCCGCTCGCCGACCGCGAAATGAACGTGGAATTTTTCAAAGTGACGCTGGCGTAAAGGTTATTTCTCGCTGAACGATTTATCGCCGAACAGCGCGCGGGCATTGCATTGTTGCGACTTATTTCCTGATGAACTTTTCGTCGGTCTTGGGCATGGTGTTGTCGGGCGTGTAGCGTTCGACAGTCATTTTCAAGTCGTACTTGTCGCGGAGTTTCGCAATCGTCTTCATCATGGGCGAAGCGTGGTGCACGTCGATGGCGGCCTGGCTTTCCCACGCGTCAATCAGCAAGATGGTCTCGGGATCGTCCAGCGACTGGAAATATTCGTAGCGGATGTTGCCCTTCTCGGCACGTATTTTCGCCACCGTCCCGCTAGAAACCATCTCTTCGGCGAACTTCTTTGCCGCCCCGTTCTTACCCGTATAGCGCAGGTTTACCGTAATGTTGCTCATGGAACTCTCCGCAAACACGCTCGCAGCGAGCGCAAGGATTGAAAATAGTGTTAAAAATTTGAGTTTCATTTTGCCACTCCGAACTTATTTGCATATAATATAAATAATTTCGGAGCATGCACAAAATGCTTAATTTTCATGCTCAGTATGCGTAGGACGCATAGTGAAAGCAAATGCTTTTATGGTTTACTGTCGGAAAAATCTTCGGTGATTATTTCTTGAAAATATCGCTGTGCGTTCCCGTATCAACCAAGGTCAGCACAAGTACACCATTGTCCTTCAAGTAAAGCAAAAGCCAATCTGGTTGAATATGGCATTCCCAGACACCTTTGAAATTTCCTGACCGATTTAGGCCATTTATCTTCACTCATCTTTCCTCCCTCCGCCTACATGCATAAAAAGGCGGGACTTTGATTATTTGTCATTGCGAGCGAAGCGTGGCAATCTCTTACCAGAGAGGCTCTGCTAGGCTATTCCGTACGCCCGACCTCGGCTAGCAAAAAAATCCTCAATCCGTAAGCCCTTCCAAAACTGTTTTTCGGCTGCATGACCGATGTTTTTACGCTGAAATGACCGTTCGGCGGTCCGCAGCGTTTCCGTAGCCGTACAGAATGACTGGACAGAGCCAAAGAGTCTTTCTTTGGGGATTATCAAGAAATACTTGACGAGTTCGGCGTCCAGCTGCGTACCGGCAACATCCTTGATAATCTGGAGTGCGTCTTCGTGTATCTTGGGCGCCTTATACGAGCGACGCATGGTGATTGCCTAATGAACCCAAACGAATACAATATGTTCTATACAACAATACGTCAAAGTCTTTTCGCGATACGACTATTTCTTGGAAGTTGGTGTATCGCGACGAATATGGCCGTGGCGATACACTTGACATGACAACGAAATTTAAATAATTTGATAAAAAAGTCGTTTATGAAATGTCTGTCGCTTCCTGTTTCCGTAATCCTTTTGCTTGCAGGTCTAGCTTTTGCCCATGAAAGCAACCACCGGGGCAACCGCAGTATTTGCGGAATGACTTCAGTCTGGTTCTATGATAACGACGAAGAAGCTCAGAAAAAGATGGCTCAATCCCAGAAGCGTGAAGATAGCTTTGTCAAGTATGCGAAAAAGTTCTACCCAAGAGCAAAGACTAGGCTGAATACTGTGCAAGACGCATCGCAGAACGCACCAGTTTTTGGCTCTATCGTCAAGAAAAAGATTCTTGACAAGGACATCGAAGATGTTTTTCCAGAATATTCCGAGTCGTTTGCGAAATGGTGCAATGATAAAAAACAGGAATATAAAGCGAATGTCGCCAAGGCATCGTTAGAGACGCAGGAAACTTTTGAAGATTATAACGAAATTTCTACAGGATTCGGTTCACAATGTTTTCTGCTGCATATGGTGATTGACGTTAAACAGAAATATGATGTCGAAACGAAAAAATGGATTGCTCCATCACCTGAAGAAAAGCGCAAGACATTTTTTAAGTTCCTTTATCGGGGAGCATCTGCGGAAATCGATTCTGCGAAATCAGATTCTGCCGTTGCATTATTTGAAAAGGATTTTTTTCTTCCAGGGCCTACAGGAAACCGCATTTTCTTTGATGACGGCTGGACTCCCGTGCTTACGAAGAAGGAATTATTGTCCGTCAGCGACTCATTTGGGGATTCTTTGGCGTTTGTCCCTTTTCAGGTTGGTGGCCCGCTTCCTATAAATAAAAATTTGAGCCTGAAAAAGAAAATTTTAACCCATTTGGAAAATGGTGAATTTGATTCTATTCCGCCGCTGATAGACGAAAGCATGCACTATGCCGATACGGTGCATTTTCTTTTGTATAGACAGCTGTATTCCGAAAAGGAGTATTACGGCCTTTCGTTCTTGACTCGCCGATTCGATATGATTCTGAATAGAGACCGTAGCCGTTATTACCGCCCTGAAACGGTGGTTATGCATCGCCCATTAAGTAAAATCGATAAATGGATTTACGAAAATCTTGACAAGCATATCGACCAGACCCGTCTGGATTCGGCGCTTATCATTGCCAATTACAGCCGCCGTGCAGACTATATTATTCGCGAACAATACGAAAGATTCAAGGAACGGCACTTGCCTAACCGTTCGGGTGTTGTCAGGTACGTAAGGGATAGCGACGTGAAAGCAGTGGAATATGAAGTAAAGTTACCCAAGAACAAGAGGTGATAGGGCGTTGAAAATAAGTTATTTTTATAATATGAAGCATCTGCCTGTAGTTCGAATATTTCTTCTAGCGGTCCTGTTGTTCCTTGTCGGGTGTGCGGATGATAATTCGTCTGCACCCGAAGAAGATTCTCGCTTCAAGATGGAACTGGGAGAATTTACCTATGGTGAGTTCAAGGTTCGTACTCCCGCGTATCCTGTTTTTGAACATGTTGGCAATGGATATGACATTCTTGCCATTGGCAACAGCCCAAAAGGCCGCGTAATGCGGCTTGAGAAATCTCCGTGCAGCGGTGCCGACACTTCTTGGTTTGGTCTAATTTTTAGGGCTTTTTGCAACGGAGTCCCTTGCGAAGGGTATCCTGCTCAGACTATAAACTTCTATCCATTTGAAGGAAGTTATCAGACACTTGTGAACGCTCCTTCAAACGAAGATTATGACGCTGACAAAGATGGTCGTTTGCTTGTTTTTACTGCAGAAATTGATAAGGCAGGATTCTACAAGGACGTTCAAGTGGTTGCGATGCCCCAAAATGCTGAATTGCGTGTAGAAAAAATTACTTGTAAATTCCCTATTCCAAAAGTTGATGTCTCGGATACGTTAACTGTTAAAAACGCGATGTCTTCCGGTTTGATGGGCGGATTGTTTAATGAAAACGGTGTTTTTTGATAAAGACCTATGAAAATAAAAATTCTTTTTTTCATTGTTATCTCTTTGGAACTTCTTGTCGGGTGCAATGATTCCGCATCCAGTTCGGCGGAAGAAAAGAACCCAACGCTATATACTTCGGTGGTTCTTGGAAAGTGTGCGGATACTTCCTCATTCAGTTCGTCGGATATTGAGAAGATGATTTCGTCGCTAATTGTTGGTTATGATGAACATTCAGCTGTTTATTTAGGCGATTGCAGAGGTTGCTTTGACTTGACTCTTTACGCTTTAGATTATTGTGACGTTTCCGCTGATGTAGCTTTAGATTTTGTAGATGATACTCTGTTTATTTCTTATGTAAATGTGCAAGAGGCTTCCAAGTGCACCTGTTATTCCTCCCATGATTTCAAGGTTCCATCAGTGAATTATAGGTATGTCAAATTTAATGAACAAGTTTTTAATGTTGTTGCATCGAACATAAGGGTTGTCTGCTCAAATAAAGGGGATTATAAAGAAGGTTATTGCGTCGAGAACGGACCGACGCATTTGTAATTGTGATTCTATACAATATTTTTGCCAAAACAGGCTAAAAAAGTTCACTTTTGGCAGATTTATGGTAGTAAAATCGCCAAAACTACTTATTCCACCGAGAAAGTAGCCTTTACGTTCCCTTTGCCGAGGATCTGCTGGAGGCGTTTCTTGTTCACGTTGTCGATACGGGCGAGGCGCGTGAAGTTCCAGGAATTCTTGTCGTAGTAGATAGTAATGGAATTGCCCTGGTAGAGGATGATGTCGCCTGCGTCGGTGTCGATTTGCGTGTCGTTGCGCGGGAAACTGCGCGGCAGGTCGGCCACCTTCTCGAAACTGCCGTAGTCGTGCATGTCAAGCGTCATGTCACCCTGCGTGAGGAATTCGGCGAAGGCCTTGGCCGAGGAATTTTCTTCGAGCGTCGCCGTGAAGGTGGTATCGTTCACATGGATTTTAAGTTTCACGGGAGCCTCCCCCACTTTAGATGTTGAACTTGCTGGCACTGCGCCGGGCGTTTTACTGGCAGACGATTTTGGCGTTTGGGTTTCAGGTTGCGTCGGTTTGACAGACGATGCCGCGTCAGAAGAGCAAGCTGCGAACAGCAATAAAATGACAATGTATAGGATACGTCCTTTCATAAAAACTCTCTGAAAAATTTAATTCAATAATAAAAAGGAGATCCCCACCTTGGTGGCCATGCGCACTAAGCACTAAAGTGCTAAGTGCTGTCCGCCCGCCTACGCGGGGATGACATCAGTCAAGTTACTTCAAGTTCGTCTTGAAGAATTCGTTCAGCTTTTCGAAGGGGATTTTTTCCAGGTTGTCGTAGAGGTCCACGTGGGAGGCTCCGGGGATAACGAGGAGTTCCTTGTTGCCGACGGTCTTGCTCCAGTTCTTGGTGGCGTCAAGTTTTGCGGGGACGTTCGCCTTCTTGCCGGTCATCTTTTCGAATGCGCCTTCGCCGAAGTAGCGGCTGTGGGCCTTTTCGCCGTGGATGATGAGCACCGGGTTACGGATTTCGTTGGCATATGCGAGGAGTTTCGTGTTCATGAGCGAGGTGCCTGCGGAGGCGGCCCAGCCCTTGTTGCTGTTGAGGGAGCGTTTATGATAGCCGCGCGGGGTCTTGTAGTAGGCGTAGTAATCCTTGACAAAGTAAGGAGCGTCGTCCGGGAGCGGGTCAATAACACCGCCGGCCAGGTCATACGTACCGTTCTTGAAGTCCTTGGTGCGCTGGGCCATCAATGCCTTGCGGGCCTCGTTACGGGCATCGGCGTTGTTTGCGGAATCGAAGTAGCCGTTTGCGGTCACGCGGCTCATGTCGTACATGGTCGAGGCAACCGTCGCCTTGACGCGGGTGTCAATGCCGGCGGCGTTAATCGCCATGCCGCCCCAGCCGCAAATGCCGATGATGCCGATGCGTTCCGGGTCAACGTTGTCGCGGGTCGAGAGAAAATCTACAGACGCCATGAAGTCTTCGGTGTTGATGTCCGGGCTGTTCATGTAGCGCGGCTCGCCGCCCGATTCGCCGGTGAAGCTCGGGTCGAATGCTATGGTCAGGAATCCGCGTTCCGCCATCTGCTGGGCGTAAAGGCCGCTGGACTGTTCCTTGACGGCGCCGAACGGGCCGGATACTGCAATCGCCGGGAACTTGCCATTCACCTTAAGGCTCGTGTCTTTGGGCACGAACATGTCGGCGGCGAGTTCAATGCCGAAGTGGTTCTTGAAAGTGACCTTGGAATGTTCGACCTTGTCGCTCTTGGGGAAAACCTTGTCCCATTCGGCGGTGAGCGTGAGCTTGTTCATATTTTCTTCCTTTGTCTGTTGTGTTGCAGAGGCGGTTTCTGTTGCCTGCTTTGTTGTCGACAAGGTCCCTGAGCTTGTCGAAGGGGCTTTTTCGGGGGAGCATGCCATCAGGGTGCATGCGGAAACCACGGCGAGCGCTGCTTTAAAGAATTTGGATTTCATGATTTATCTCCTATTTAAAAATTCAACTCTTCTTGTCATGTCCGCGCAGGCGGACATCTCCCTTTACATTTTTAATATTATTTATTCCCTGTACAATAGCAATTGCTTATTTACTATGGCTTGTTATGCTTTTTAGGCATGAATATTTAATAAACAAATTCAATCAGGTTGCTGGCCGTCGTGAGCTTTCCACAGGCATTCCGTCAATGCAAAGTCTGAAAATTTTGCCAAGAACGAGGAATCTTCAGGGCTACAAGCGTAAATACCAAAGCGGATTTTACCAGCACCTTCCCACATGTGGCAAATGCGCATTTGCGTGAAGTTTTTTCCATCTTGCGAGCATTCTACGCAATAGTCACTTTCTCGACGGCTAAAGCGGAACCACATCGTTTTAATTTCGGCACTGATAGCAGTCGTAGCCCAGTCGGAATAACCGTGGTTGGTTACAACCGAACCAAGATGCTGGAATTTTTCATTTTCGTATTCAACAGATGCTTTCAGCCAATTTTCAGAATCAAGATACATAGCGATTCCGCACTGATCGAAGCGATGATGGCTTCTAGAAAAGTCTGTTTTCATGACAAACGAGAAAAATTTTTCCTCCGTTTCAATCTGAAGAACCGGCGCATTGTCGTTGCGAAAACGGTAATAAGTTCTTTGCCAGAGATCCGTATGCGGATCGGTCACGATGCAAATTTCATCCTCGCCAACTTTGTAAGTTGCAGGTTCGCGAGTCCATTTCAGGTCGGCAGTGTCAAAAACTTGCTTCATGAGGAATTCCTTTTTTCATAGTTGATCACCCCTTATTAAACTTTCTTTCCCATGGCGAACGCTTTTTTTAGGAGCGCGGAATTCTTCTTGACGTCGCCGGCGCTTTCGGCACCCGTGGCGCAGAGGGCGCCCTTGAGTTTCACGCCGTCGAAACAGGCAATCCACCCGCCAATGCCGCGCTTCGCGATGTTCATGGCCTTCGCGTCGGTGTCGGCAGCAGACGTGAGCAGGTAAATCTCGCGGAACTTATAATCGCTGGAATAGAGGGAATTCGCACGGTCGAGCATGGTCTTGAGCTGGCCGCTCATCTCGTAATAGTAAATCGGCGTCGCGAACACGATGACGTCAGCCGATTCCATCTTCTTGGTGATGGCGGGAGCGTCGTCCTTGATGACGCACTTGCCCTTCTTCTGGCAAGCAAGGCAGCCCATGCAAAAACCGATCTTCTTGCCGCGTAGCGACTCGAATTCCACCTTGTTGCCCGCCTCGGCGGCACCCTTCGCGAACTCCTGCGCCAGGGTTTCGGAGTTGCTACCCTTACGCAAACTGCTGGACAAGACCAATACTTTTTTCATAGGTTCCTCTCGGTTGAAGTCTTTACATGTTCAAATATACCTCTTTTTTCAGATATTGCAAATACTTTGTTTTCATAACTAGATATGCTTATAAGGCATGGATTTAAGCGGCATAAAAAGGCGGGGCTTTGATTGTTTTGCTTCGTGCGCGAAAAGTAATTTCCTACACATTTATGCACTAAACATAAGGGCTCTGCTAGGCCAATCCGTACGCCCGACCTCGGCTAGCAAACTTTCCCGAATCCGTAAACCCCTTCCAGGCTGTTTATTCACTGCGTAACCGTAGTTTTTAGGCTGTTTCGGCGGGTTCCGACTTCGCAGCGTTTTCGCAGTTTTGACCCAAAAGTACGGTCTGACTTGACAGAGCCTGAAAGATAGCCTCTTTTGGTTGCAAAAAATATTCGATGCCTGAATAATTATAAATTTGTCTAGAATTTTGATTAATGGAGGAAGCATGAAAAATATTTTGTTTGCGATGGGGATGGCTGCGTTTTTGACGGCCTGTGATGATGCGGCGTCCGCAACCGATAATACCCCAAATAAAAATCAGGACAATGCCGAAGTGCAGGGTGATTTGTCTAGTGACTCTGAAGTGATGGCGCAATCCTCGTCATCCAGGCGTGAATCGATAGGATCCAGTAATAGTGCCGACCAGCTTTCGTACTGCAAAACCGAAACGGAAGACAATTGCGAATACGGTACAGTAATCGATGACCGTGACGGGAATACCTATAAGACGGTGAAAATCGGCTCGCAGGTTTGGATGGCCGAAAATCTCAAATTTGATTCCGATAGTATAAAAAGTGAATGCTATGGATATCAGGCAGAAAATTGCGAAAAGTATGGACGATACTATTTATGGCATACGGCGATAGACCGCCCTGAAAAGGAGTGTGGACATGGCGACACTTGTTCCTTGCCGCAAGGAAACATCCAGGGCGTTTGCATGAAGGGGTGGCACCTGCCAAGTAAGGATGAGTGGGAAACTCTGCTTGAAACTGTGGGCGGAAAGTTAACCGCAGGAATGATTCTCAAATCGCAGTCGGAATGGTATGACGACAAGAACGGCGTTGATGCATTCGGCTTTTCGGGAGTCCCCGGAGGGCGCTTGCAGGACAACAGCTATTTTGACAATAAGGGCTTTATGGGCGAGTTTTGGAGTTCCACCGAGTATTTAGGGCCCTTTACAAGCTCTACGGAATATCAGAATGGCGGCGCTTACGTAATGTTTTTACATTACAACAACGAGAATGCTGCCATAGTTCACGAACTTAAATACTTCGGACTAAATGTCCGCTGCGTAAAGGATTAGGAATGCGACGTAAAGACCGAGAAGTATTGGGCGACGAAAATATTGCAAAAAATTACGCTACATACAACGTCTTCTGGAAATCGGTGAAGAGTTTCTTCAAATCCTTGCCGGTCACACCCATTTTATCACAGGCGTCCTTGATGGTGCCGTACTTGAGTTTGACGAGCTCGGGCAGCTGATTCAATGATAGTTCATCGACTCCGTTTTCCACGTATTGCTGCAAGACGAATTCCATAAAGGGAACTTGCTTTTCGGATATTTCGTTCAGGATTTCTTCGTGCATCAAGCGGGCTCTTTCGGCGCGTTCCATGGG
Source organism: Fibrobacter sp. UWB7 (assembly GCF_900142945.1). Classification (NCBI taxonomy): domain Bacteria; kingdom Pseudomonadati; phylum Fibrobacterota; class Fibrobacteria; order Fibrobacterales; family Fibrobacteraceae; genus Fibrobacter; species Fibrobacter sp. UWB7. The sequence goes on along the minus strand of NZ_FRCO01000001.1, from coordinate 1,240,030 downwards.
GCTTTTGTTGTAAGCGATGAGTTCCAGCACATCAAGCAGGTCGCATTTTTCGTTTTAGGGGGCGGAGCCCCTTAGGCGAGGGGGTGGAGAGCAACGAAGTGCGAACCAGGGGGAGACTTCCCCCACCGTCAAATCAATCAGTTATTCCTTTCGGGCATTATTTTTGCAATTTCATACCCACGGGGCTTGAATTTTATTAGTTTTCGGGTATGGAACTTCGAGTTTTGCGGTATTTTCTGGAGGCGGCGCGGTTGGGGAATGTCTCGCGCGCGGCGGATAATCTTTGCGTGACGCAGCCGACGGTGAGTCGCCAGCTCAAGGAGTTGGAGGAGGAACTGGGCGAGAAGCTTTTCGAGCGCACGAACTACGCGATTCGGCTGACGCCTGCGGGGGAACTCTTGCGTGAGCGTGCGGAGGATATCCTTTCGATGGCGGACAGGACGGTGCAGGATTTCAAGTCGCTGAAGGAAGACGAGGTGGTGGGTGAAATCGCCATTGCCTGCGCGGAATCGCGGAACGTGAACTTTCTTTCGAAGTGCATCGCGATTCTCCGGGACGACTATCCGAAGATTAAGTACAACTTATATTCGGGCGACAGCGAGCGCGCTTTGGAAAAGTTGGACAAGGGCATTTTCGATTTCGCGGTGGTTGTAGACAACGTTGACTTGGAAAAATACAACTGCCTTGCGGTGCGTTCGGTGGACCGCTGGGGAGTGGTGATGCGTCGCGACGACCCTTTGGCCAAGCGGGATTTCATTGAGCCGAAGGACTTGCTCGACAAGCCGCTGTTGGCGTCGCGCCAGGCGATGGTGGCGGATTTGCCGAAATGGTTCGGCGACGATATTTCGAAGCTGAACGTGATTGTGGGACTGGATCTTTCGTACAACGGTTCGGTGCTTGCCAAAGAGGGCACGGGCTACCTGCTCACTTTCGACGGCCTGGTGGATACGAGCCGCAGTTCGCGCCTGTGCTTCAGGCCGCTCATGCCCGAACTCACCACCAACATGTACATCATTTGGCGGCGGAGCCAGCAGTTCACGCGGGCGGGCGAACTTTTCCTCGACACGCTCCGGCACGTGCTGGGGGAATAAAAAGAAATTAGAGGATTATTCTCATGCTTAAAATTGAAGAATACAGTACAAAGTATATCAACGACGCGATTGAAATCTGGAACGATATCGTCGAAGACGGAATCGCGTTCCCTCAGAAAGATGCGCTTGACCCGCAGACGGGTGACGCCTTTTTCAAGTCGCAATCGTTCACGGGTATTGCTCTTGATACGGACTCCGGCGAGGTTGTGGGGCTGTACATTCTCCACCCGAACAATGTCGGGCGCTGCGGGCATATTTCGAATGCAAGCTATGCGGTCAAGAAGAACAAACGCGGCCAGCACATCGGTGAATTTCTCGTAAAGGATTGCCTCGCGAAGGCAAAGGAAATCGGCTTCAGGATCTTGCAGTTCAATGCGGTTGTCGCCACAAACACGTCGGCACTCAAGCTCTACAAGAAGCTCGGATTTACGCAGCTCGGCGTGATTCCCAAGGGTTTCTTGCTCAAAGACGGGAACTACGAAGATATTATCCCGCACTATATCGAACTGTAAACGTAAACTCCTGAACGGGTCGAAACAAATTTTCCGTTGAATGGTTTGTTTAACGTTCCGTAAACTTTGATTGGGCAGAACAGAGGTGTCTCAGGTGGTTTTTCTTTATCGAGAAGGTCCAGTTGCAGAGTGTCACCTTTGATGAACACTCCGATTGATTTGACATATTTTCTAGGATAGTCTAATTGCGACGGGAAAACAATGATGTTCTTCCCGTTTTTTTCTTCGACAAATGCGGTGTCGGAAAAGTAGTGCTTGTTTATTTCTTGTTCGTCGAGGATGCAATCCGATATGGAATCCAGAGTAACGAAATTTTCGTCGTAGCGGATGATGGAATAAGCGCCCATAGCTGCTAGGTAATTCTCTTCTAGTTCTCTTTTTAGCGAAGTGTAGACTAGAACGGGGCAGGCGAGGCCGGGTACGGCTGTGCTTTCTTTTTTTCGTTTCATGGAAACGATCAACGTGTCGTTTGCGCTGCGAGTTGCGATGGTGTAATTGTCTCTTAAATCATTGATATTTGCAGGGAATGTGAGTCTCCATGTTCCGTCAAAATATTTAAGGTAGATTTTATTTAATGCGATGAGTCCTTCAATTGAATCGGGATTGATGATGCATGACGAAATTGAATCCAGAATCAGTGGGCTTTTTTCGTTGTTTGCGAAAACGCATTCATTTCCGTTTGCCCCGCTAGAATTGTCGCTTGAACAGCCTAAAATGGCAAATGATGTAAATAGTATAGCCAATGCATGGGTGAGTGCGATAGACTTTTTGTTCATGTTAATCCTCCTTACTGTATTGATAATTACTTAATATAAAGTAGTAAAATTGGTTGGCTAAAATTGATAAAAATTGCAAAAGTCATGAAAAAACTTGACAATGTATTGTCTTTTTTTTATGATACCCTTGAAAAAGAGTGTTTTTGTTAGAATTTGTTGATTCTCTAATGAAAAATATTTATATTAACTCTAGAGTAAATAACTTTAAAGTTAATAACTTTGGAGTAAATAAGATGTTTGTCGGACGTAAAAGAGAATTAAAGCTTCTTGAAGATCTTTATCGGTCTAAGAAATTTGAAATGCTAATCATGCATGGTCGTAGGCGCGTGGGCAAGAGTTTTCTTTTGGCTCACTTTGCCTCGCTTCATGAAAAGGATACTGTGTTCTTTACTGCTGACAAAGGGAGCGAAGCCAATAATGTTCGTAATTTTTGTACGGAATTGAAACGGGTATTAAATGCTGGCGATTTTTTGAATTCACTTGAGACTTGGCAGGATGTCTACTCGTTCATCGATGGTGCCGCTTTTTCTAAACGTGTGAATATCATTATTGACGAGTTTACTTATTTGTACAATTCAAATCCTGTATACGATTCGGGGCTGCAGAATGCTATTGACCGAATTCTGAAAAAAAAGAACATTTTTTTAATTTTGTGCGGTTCTGAAGTTTCTGTTATTGAGGACTTGTTTGATGATTCGACCAAACCTTTATATGGTCGCAAGACTGCCGATTTGAAATTGCAACCATTTTCATATAAAGAATCTAAAGAATTTTTCCCCAAATATAGTGACGAAGAAGTCCTAACGGTTTATTCAATTCTTGGCGGTATTCCTCTATACCTTTCTCTTTTTGACGATTCCGTTTCTATTCGCGAGAACGTCATCAAAAATTGCCTTTCTACAACGGGCTACTTATACAATGAAATTGATACGTTGCTTCGCATGGAACTCAAAGAAACGCTTTTTTATAAGAATATTCTGCTTGCTATCAATTCTGGTGCTTCGACGCTTAATGATATAAAGATGAAGGTTGGAGAAGAAGGTGCGAAGATTGCAAAATACTTGAACGTCCTTCAAAATTTGGGATTTATCAAAACAGAAATCCCTGTTGGCGAAAAAGGCAAGGCTCGCAATACGCTTTATTCTATTGATGATAACTACTTTGCGTTCTATTTCAGATTTATCTATAAACATTTGAATATGTTGAACGGACTTATTTCGCCTGAAATTTATTATGATAGGGAATTTACGACTGAAAGTTTAAATGGATATATTGGGCATCGATTTGAAAGAGTGTGCTCGCAGTTTATTATGGAAAAATCCTATAATGGCGAGCTTCCGTTCTTTGCTGAACAAGTTGGACGCTGGTGGGGTAATAACCCTCTTGTGAAACGTCAAGAGGAAATAGACATTGTTGCCCAAGATGAGAATAATGCCATTCTTTGCGAATGTAAATACACTGAAAAGGCGTTTGATGAGACTGAACTTTCTGACTTGCAGGCGTGCGCACCGTGTATTAAACGCGACAATTTGTATTTTTGGATTTTTTCCAGAAAGGGCGTCACGGCTGGTGTCAAGAAGAAAATAAAAAATCTGGGCAATTACAAGGTTATTTCGATAAAAGAATTGTTTGCTTGATTTTAAAGCGCGCTGTCGAGTGCCATCATGAGTGTGAAGCCGACGGCGAAGAGAATGGTGCCTGCGTCAAAGTGGTCGCCTTCGCTCACTTCGGGGAGCATTTCTTCGACGACAACGTAAATCATTGCGCCTGCTGCAAACGAGAGCAGGTAGGGCATAAATGGCGAAAGGATTTCGGCAGCGATTAAGGTAATCAAGGCACCGATGGGTTCGACAGCTCCGGAGAGCGCTCCGAGTGCAAATGCTTTTTTGCGCGTTGCGCCTTCTGCTTTTAGCGGGAGCGAAACGACTGCTCCTTCAGGAAAGTTTTGTATCGCGATACCGATGGAAAGAGCGAATGCGGCCGAGAGCGTGATGGCGACGTTCCCGGAAAGCCAGCCTGCAAAGACGATGCCGACAGCCATGCCTTCGGGTAAATTGTGGAGCGTCACGGCGAGCGTGAGCATCGTAGTGCGTTTGAGTTTTGCTCTCGGACCTTCGGGAGTTTTGCTGCCCAAATGCAAATGCGGTGTGATTTTATCCAAAATATATAAGAATAAAATACCAGCCCAAAACCCAACTGCGGCGGGTGCAAATGATAATTTCCCCAAATGTTCGCTGGCGCTGATGGCCGGGAGGAGCAGACTCCAGACGGATGCTGCTACCATGACGCCAGCCGCAAATGCTAAAAGTCCGCGCTTGAGGTTCTGCTTCATTTGCCCGCGGATAAAGAATACGCAGGCTGCGCCGAGAACCGTCCCTAAAAACGGGATGGTGAGGCCTTGGATAATGGGTAAAATGGGTTGAGTCATCGATGTTGGTACTTGATTGCTTAGCGAAGATTATGATCTGTTTACTACGCTTGTTCTGTTTCCTTTTTCGTCAAATATCCATATTTCTTTTCCGTGTCTTACAGAAACTGTTTCTGAAGTAAAATTCACAAGTCCTTCTGCAGTGTCTATGCTTCCTGATCTGTTGCCGTCTTCGTCTATGATCCAGTATAAATTTCCGTGTTGGGTAACGTTTGAAATCATTTTAGCCTCTATTGGTGTGTGTAATACAATTTAAATAAAAAATAATATAAATATCGTGCTTGGTTTGGTTGCGGACTGGTTTTGTTTGTTTGCGTGAATATGAATGTATTTCTGCAAAATAGATACATTTGCATAATATTGGTTGCATTTCATTGTGAAAACAATTATTTTTAGTAAAAATGCATCTCAGAAGGTCCGTTATGGCTCAAGCAACAATTTCAGCACGTGTCGATTCTAAGGACAAGGAACGTTTTGACGAGTTCTGTGAAAACGTGGGCATTTCTACCTCTGCCGCCATCTATATGTTCGTCAAGAATGTTATCAACGAGCATAGGATTCCTTTTGAAATTCGCGAACCCCGAGCTGCTTACAACGCTAAAAATATGGCGTTCTTGAAAGAAGGTATTGAAGCTCTTAATGCGGGAAAAGGCGTTGAACACGAACTGATTGAAGAAGATGACTAATGAAGAAAATTTGGTTCGAAAAAGCATGGGCTGACTATCTTTACTGGCAGTCACAAGATAAAAAGACTCTCTAAAAACACTCGAAAATTTAATTTCAAAAGGGATGATAAAATGAAAAAGACGAAAATGAACATGCTTATTCTAGGAATTGTATTCCTGTTTGCAGATTTGGCTTTGGCTAAAAATCCAGTTGGAACAGATCCTCTGAAATGTGTTTTTAACAAAAGGGGCTTGTATCGGCAAGTGCCTACATGTTTTTATTCATGTGATGATGGTTCGGAGTTGACTGACTGTTACAATACGAACATTGTCTATTTTTGCGTGAATGAAAATGAAGCCTATGAAAAGAAACCTCAACGTTGCAAAACAAAAGAGGAAGTTGCTGCAGACAAAGAACGTAGGAAAAAAGAGCGTGAAGTTCGTGATGCTGAACGAAAAAAGCAGAAAGAGGAAGCTCTTCGTGCTGAAGAAAAAAAGGAACAGCAACGGCTTGATGATATTGCAAGCAGGTCGGAAACAATTACGGATTCAAGAGACGGACATGCGTATAAAGTTGTGAAAATTGGTGACCAAGTGTGGATGGCGGAAAACTTGAATTATGCCGATAGCGCAAATTATCCGAGTTTACGTGGGCGTTCTTGGTGCTATAATGATGATAAAGAAAAATGTGCTAAGTATGGTCGTTTATATACTTGGTCTGTAGCGATGGATAGTGCCGGGAAATTTTCAAAGAATGGGAAAGGATGTGATAGTGAAAAAAAGTGCTCTTCAAAACGTCCTGTTCGCGGAATTTGCCCTTCGGGCTGGCATTTGCCTGAATCATTGGAATGGAAAAAATTGTATGAAACGGTAGGGAAAAGCTGGGACGCTTTGATGCAGAAAGATGAACGCCTTGGAAGGGAAGACAAGTTTGGCTTCTCTGCTCAAAAATCCGGCTATTATGGTTATGATGGATTTGAGATGGTTTTTGATGAACTTGGTTCTTTGGGATATTTTTGGAGTGCTTCGGACGATAGTGCAGAAACTGCGATTGGTGTGGTGGTAGGAACGAATTTAGAGAATAATTTTTTGTATAAAGGCAAGACGAACGGATATTCAATTCGTTGCGTTAAGGACTAAAAAATTTGCCGTCATTTAATCTGTTGGCTTTAGAAAATTCAAAAGGACGCTCGCCAAGCGTCCTTTTCTAATGCATGGTTTGATTGTAATTTGCCAAATCTACCCTGAAAAACATGCGTTTGGTAAATTATAACGCATTGGTTTTATTGAAAAATGCGTCCGATTGGAGTGGTCGTAGAGTGACCGCGTGTGTATATTTGTAGTAATCAAGATGGCGGATCATGCTTCGACATAGCTCAGCACAGGTGTCCGCCATGACGTTGTTAGCCACCGAAACTATATAACGTAAAAAGGGAGAGGCCTCGCGGTTGCGAGGCGTAATTTTATGAGCTTGAATATTTGGGATGTCTTTGCGCCGGTTTATGAATTTGCAATGCGTTCGCAGAAGGATATTTATGATTTTATGTATGGGCGAATTGGCGAGGTCGCGCGGGGCAGGGATGTACTTGAACTGGCGACGGGTCCGGGGATGATTGCGCGGCATATTGCGCCTCACGCGAATCATGTGGTTGCGACTGATTTTGCTCCGAAGATGATCGAGACGGCTCGCAAGGCGAAGAATCCGGAGAATGTGCGTTTTGAAGTGGCTGATGCGACTTCGTTACGGTTCATGGACAAAGCTTTTGATGTGGTCGTGATTGCGAATGCTCTCCACATTATCCCGGAGCCCTCGAAGGCGCTTGCGGAAATCCGCCGCGTCTTGAAAGATGACGGCGTGCTGATAGCTCCGAACTTTATATTCCCTGCTGACGGCAAAAGAAACTTGTGGCAAAAGCTTTTGAGTCTTGTCGGTGTCCGCTTTGCGCACGAATGGACGGAAGACGAATACAAGTCTTTTTTGAAAGGGAATGGCTGGACGATAACGGAAAATTGCGTTATTAAAGGGCGGATTGATTTAGCCTACGTGGAATGCAAGAAATAAAGACTATTTCGCTTCTATAAATTCATACCTTGTATTTTTTCTTGACATCGGAAAGGACCATCGCTGCAGGGCGGGTGCGACCTTTCAGCATGTCATTGTATCCTTTTTCGAGTTCCGTGTCGAGGCGCTCTTTTGACCATTTAGCGGCATTTTCGGGAACCTTTTGCAAACTCTTGATGAATTCTGGTGCGAAATCAACGCCGTTTGACCATGTGATTGTGTGTGCTTGCAGGCTGAAATCTTTAAATGTGTTGATGTTCGCTAGTTGTTGCACGATTGCGCGATGATCGGACTTGACGACTTTTTCAAAATCAGCGATGATACGACATCCGTCATTAAATGCGACGGAAATCTTGTAATCACCAATGTATTTTGCTTCGGTCACGTGCAGCATGAACTAAACCAATGGGGCTATTTTACGAAGCTTATGCAGGTGCGTCAGTTTCCTCAAGTTCTTTCTTCAGCTTGAGTACTTCCCTTTCGGAAAGCTTGGTAATTCTAGAAATTTTTTCTACAGAATCACCTTCGGCGAGCATTGCTTGGGCGTCATCTATCTTTGCCTGAAGATAAGACCCTTGTTTTTCGTAAAGCATGTCCGTCATTCCGTCAACCTCATTCAGAAGAGTTTCGTCGGTGTACCCTTTTAAAGATACATCTTTTGCAAAGTCCTTGTCAAGTAGTTTCTTTAACTTGTCTTCGGGAATATCTCTGTCCTCAAGGACATCGCGGAAAATACGCAACATTTCAGCCCTGTCAGACTGCTCGCGACATTGTGGCGATGTGCGATCATCAATTGCAAAGAACTTATCCAATTCTATCAGAAAAATGTCCAGTTTTTCGTAGAAAAGACTATGGTTACGAACCAACTGTACGTGATGCAGATAGGAGTTGTGCTCCCTTGGAAATTGATTTTCGGTTAGAATGGAAAGCACATAGATATGTGGGAGCTTGTAATCTTGAGCTTTCTTAACTGTACGTGAAACGACTCGGGCTGCGTAGTAAATGAGCCGATCGATAAAAAGAGTATTGAAATTTTGTTGGATTTCGATAAGTACTGGTTCGCCCGCCTGCGTTGTGCCGTAGATGTCGAATATGGCGGTTTTGTCATTCAGCACGCCAGGGTTTTCAGGTACGCCCAGTGTAAATGTTACGATAGCTTTATCGCCGGAAAGCCCTAGCATAGCATTTAGGAATTTGACGGTTCGTTTGGGCTTGGCTTCGTTCGCCATAAGCATCTTAAAGATGCCGTCGCTGAATGGATAAACGTTTTTGTATTTCTTACGGTAATCAGCCAAATGTTCGGGATGCTCATGTACGTCCTTGACAAAGGCGATGAATTCGTTTCGCGTCATATTACCTCCGTTCGCCTACATGCATAAAAAGGCGAAAATTCTAAAACTACTCACTTGAGCACTGAAAATATAAATCACCGAAAGGCAAATGTCAAGAGGTTTTCGAAAAAATGGAGAGACTGCAAAAAATGGATGAGCTTTTATGGTAGAACAGACTTTGCTATATTTGCGAAGGCTTAATAAACTGTTTGGAGCAGAAGGGAGCTATTATGAAAAAGTTGACCATTGTTTTGGTTTTGCTTATGTCTATGATGTCGTTTGCAGAACAATGTTATTTTCAAACTCGACGGAAGAGTTATGACTCAGGGACGTCTGTAAAGAAGATTTCCTGCCAAATATTAAAAAATGCGCAACAGGATGTTGTTTTCTATAATGGTCGTGATAATTATGCTCGATATTTTGGACGGCAGTTTGGCAAGGAAGGGAATCTTATTGTTGAAATTGACGGCAAAATACTTATGACTAAGTTTTATTACGCCCTAGGCGAATATAGATACTATGGGCAAATTATATATAGTGGTGCTAATGTGATGAGTTGTCAAACTACCACTAGTACAGGGTATTGTGATAGTGTTGAATACACTGAATTTGGAAGTTATTTGCGGGATTTTCTTAGTTCTCCCGCGAGAAAAAAGAAACGTAAATAAGAAGGGGGGTATTTATGAAAAAGTTTATTTTATTGTTGCTTTGTCTAGTTAATATATTGTTTGCTGGATCATTTAGGGACTCTCGCGATGGGCAAGTTTATAAAACCGTGAAAATTGGAAATCAGGTTTGGATGGCTCAAAATTTGAATTATGAGATGAATGAAAGTGCTTGTTATGAATTTAGTGAACGGAATTGCAAAAAATACGGTCGTCTTTATACATGGAGTGCTGCTAAATTTGCGTGCCCTAAAGGATGGCATCTACCGGATACTACGGAGTGGATTGAATTGTTTGAGACTGTTGGTGGATCTGATATTGCTGGAAAAATGTTAAAAAGTAAAAATGTTTGGAAGGGCGATGAGAGGGGAAATAATGCTTATGGTTTTTCTGCTTTGCCTGCAGGACAGGTAAAGAATGGAGGCTTTTGGGGATTGGGCATTCATGGTAGTTTTTGGACATCGTCGACATATATGAATCGACCTACTTATCAACATGTAGATCCTAATGTTTACATATGTCTTGCAACATTTTTGATGGATTCTGCTTATAAATGTTCTTATACTCGAGAATATGATGATGGGTATTCAGTCCGTTGCGTTAAGGATTATTAGAAATGAAAAAGTTTAGTTTTTGACTTGTGATAACTATTCTTTTGCTGGGTGCATTTTCCGCATCCGCGTATAATTTCAAGTGCCAATCGCGTAATGGTTGGGCGCCTGGGAATGGTCGATATAGCTATCAGGGCGAATGGATTGACTATTTTAAAGTCTATGCTAAAGCGGGGGAATATGTGCTGTTTTATTACCCTAAAGGTGGGAAGGGATATTGGTTCCCTAGAAATAAATGTTACGAAATTTAATTCTTAAAAACAGAAAATTGCCCCGGATTTCTCCGGGGCAATTTAGTAGGTGGTTATTGAATGAGTTCTAGTTCACTTCTTGGAGCTTGAGCATTTTGCCGAAGAGGCCGCCTTTCGCTTTTAGTTCTGCGGGGGAGCCGGTTTCGACAACTTGACCGTTTTGCAGGACTACAACCTTGTCTGCATTGGCGATGGTGCGCATGCGGTGGGCGATGATGATGACGGTCTTGTTCTGCACGAGTTTCGAAATGCTCTGCTGAATCTTGGATTCGTTTTCGACGTCGAGGCTTGCGGTAGCTTCGTCGAGGAGCACGATGGGGGCGTCCTTGAGGATGGCGCGGGCGATGGAGATTCGCTGGCGTTCGCCGCCGGAGAGCGTGTCGCCGTTTTCACCGATGACTGTGTCGTAACCTTGCGGGAGCTTTTGCACAAAGTCATCGCAGTTTGCAAGTTTTGCAGCTCGCAGAATTTCTTCGTCGGTGGCATCGCGTTTACCGATGCGGATGTTGTCGCGGATGGAAGTGTTGAACAGCACGACATCTTGGAAGACGATGGAGAAGTTTTTGAGGAGCGTTTCGGGATCGATTCTTGAGATGTCCTGGCCGCCGAGCGTGATGGTGCCGCCTTGAATGTCCCAGAAACGGGCGGCGAGCTTTGCGGCTGTTGTCTTTCCGCTGCCAGACGGGCCCACGAGTGCGGTGATTTCGCCTTGCTTGGCGGTGAACGAAGCCTTCTTCAAAACTTGCTTTTCTTCGTTGTAGTAGAAATCGACGTTCTTGAATTCAATGTCGTAATCAGCGGGCTCAAACTTTGTGGAACCGCGCTGGACTTCCATATCGTCCATTTCCTTGAATCGCTTGAGACGAACATCCAAGAAGAATAGTTCCGTCATGTTGTTTAGAACGAGATAAATGGGGCTGTAAATCGTCGATGCGCAGACGATGTACACGAGGTAATCAAATACGCTTAATTTGTCTTGTGCAAGGAGGATAGAACCGAAAATGAGAACGGAAGCAAGGCCGAGTTTCAGGAAAATTTGTGCACCGTTCAGGATGACTCCTGACATGAATTCGCCTTTAATCTGGGAATGTTCATAGAATTTGGAGTGATCGTCCAATGCTTTGCAGACGCTTTCTTCTTCGCAGTAGGACTTGATTTCTTGAATATTTTCAAGGCTTTCCTGGATATCTTCGGTAATGACGCGGGCCGCATTGTAGGTGTGCTTGAAGTTTTTGAACTGTAATTTGCGGGACAAGTAAATGAGCAATCCTGCAAATGGTGCTACCCACAAAAGTGCAGTAGCCATCACTGGATTGTAAATGATGAGTGCGACTGCGCAGATAACGAGCATCGCGGCGACTGCGAAAATTTCAGGAACGGCGTGCGAGAAAATCATTTCAAGAGCGTTTACGTCGTTCATGATGGTCGATGTCAAGTCGGAAAGGTCCTTTTTGCCAAAGAAGGCGAGCGGGAGCTTGCGCAACTTTTCGGCGAGCGTGATGCGACGTTTTTTACATTCCGAATAGACTGATTCGTACGTGCTGTCGTAAGAAAGCGCGTAGATGAAGTACATGACAAGGTAAATGACGACCGCAATTGCTATGTAAACCCAGAAATTATGCGGTTCTGCCGACGGATTTTGCATTTTCGCCATGAATTCCTTGAGGAACAGGAATACGAACGAAAGCGGGAGCATTAACGAAAGGTAATGCCACGTTGTCCAAAATACGCCTTTGATAAATGTTTTTGTACCTTCATCAGAGAGGACAAAGCGATTTTTGATCCAATTATACATTCTTGCCTCCGATAGTCCAGCTGACGGACTGCTGATAATCTTGCCACATCTTGGCGAATACGCCGCCTTTTTCAACGAGTTCCTTGTGCGTGCCGCGTTCCACGATGCGTCCGCCTTGTACGACGAGAATCTGGTCGGCATTCACGATGCTTGTGAGTCTGTGTGCAATCATCAAGACTGTTTTGCCCTTCGAAAGCGTTTGCAGTGCTTGCTGGATAAGGCTTTCGTTTTCGGGGTCTGCAAATGCGGTCGCTTCATCAAGAACGACGATGGGGGCGTTCTTGAGGATGGCTCGTGCAAGTACGATTCGCTGCTGCTCGCCACCAGAAAGGTATGTACCCTTGCTGCCGATGACGGTGTTGATGCCTTCGGGCAGGCGGTCAATGATTTCGCGGCATTGGGCGAGATCAAGCGCCTTGTTGACGCTTTCAATGGATGCCTCAGGAGTTCCGTAACGGACGTTTTCCAAAATACTCTTCTTGAAGAGTCGAGTATTCTGGAAAACGAATGATGTGTTTTTCATGAGGACTTCTTGGGGTATTTCCTTGATGGGCGCGCCGCCGACTAAAATTTCACCATCGTTGGCGTCGAAGAATCTCGGGACGAGCTTTGCGATGGTGCTCTTGCCGCCGCCAGATGTACCAACGAGTGCGACTGTTTCGCCTTCCTTTATTTTGAATGAAATGTCATGAAGGACTTCATTTTCTGTGCCGGGGTAGGTGAACTTGACATTCTTGAATTCAATATCGAAATGCTTGACTTCTTGCGGGCTTGTCGGTGTAGCAAGTTCTGGGTAATCTGTCAACGATTCAATGCTACCAATGGCGAGTTTTGCTTGGTTTACTGCTTGGCTCAAGTACATGCTGCGCATGACGCACTGCGAGAAAACGGGGGTCACGAGAACATAGAGCATCAAGTCCACGATTGTGGCGGCGATGTTGCCTGAACTTGTTGCGATGAGGAATGCCGTGGGGACGAGGATGAGGGCAACGCCGTTGATGAGCGTTGTGTAAGAGCACATGATGAACTTCCAACTGCTAGAATATGCAGTGACCATTTGGTGGTAATCATCAATTGTTTTATAGAAGTTCTTAAAGGAATAAATAGTTTGCTGGAAGACTTTCACAACGGGGATGCCGCGCACGTATTCGACCGCTTCTGTATTCATGTCTTCGAGAGACTTCATGTACTTTTGCATAAAGTCCTTGCTCTTGTTCATCTTGGAGCCGAGCGTGATGATGGCGTAGGCAATTGGGACGAGTGATGCGATGCCAAGACGCCAATCGAAAATGAACAACAATACGAGCGAGGCGATGGGAACGACGATGGTCCCTGCTAAATCCGGAAGCTCGTGCGCCATGAATGTATGTGTGACGGCTGCGTTGTCGTCAATGATTTTGCGGATGCGTCCGGTGGGATTCTTGTCGAAAAAGCCAAGCGGGAGCTTGAGCAATTTTTTCATGGTGATTCTGCGGATGTTGCCTTCGATGCGGAAGGCGACTAAGTGCGAACAGATGAGCGCTGAAAAATAGAGCACGATGCTTATGACGGAGAAAATGACGGCCATCAATGCGTAATGCTTGACCATGTCGTATGAAATATTACCTGTGTCAGCGAATAATTCACGGACGATGAGCCATACATATATAAAGGGAGCGATCCCCGCGATGGAACTCAGTGATGAAAATAAAAGTGCAAACGGATATAAAATTTTTCGCGATTGCATATAAGGTGTTAGTCTTTTGAAAACACTCATAGTTACCTTCTGTTTGTTTTTCGCACCAATTTTAATTTATTGATGTCTTGTTTTAAAGGTTATATTAGTCATATCTAACTTTTTGGATTGGTTTGAGTCCATTTGGAGTTGAGGCGGTCTTTTGGGATTTCTAAAATGCGGGCGAAACTTAAAAAGGTGTATAACACTAGGAGTCATTTATGAATAAAAAACTCATTGCACTTACATTTGCTGCAAGCCTTTTTGCCGCCTGCGGTAGCGATTCTTCGAGCAATGCCGATTCCGAAAAGGATGATTACAAACGCGAATTTGCAACTTCCATTTCGACCGGCGAAACAATGTTTATCGGCACGATGTCCCTCGATCACACGGATGATTTGGGCAAGGACTTTGTTGAAGTCGGTACGCGTGCAGGTGTTGTCTATTACGATAATTCCCTGTTCATCGCTGATTTGGATGTTGGTTCTATTTCCCGTTATAGCCTGGCTGAAAACAACAAGCTTGGCAAGGTGACTGCAAAGCTCTCTCTCCCGGGAACTTGGGTAAACCACATTTACTTTGTCAACGAAGAAAAGGCTTATTTGGGCGGTATGCTCGATTCCTTGATCATCATCAACCCGAAAACCATGAAGAAGACGGGCGCCATTGACCTTTCCAAGTACAAGAATAGGGACGCTCTCGTGGTGAGCCCGGGAACTGGCGTGATTGTTGACGACCGCCTTTATGTGGGTCTTTTGCAGAATGTGAGCGATTATGCTACGGGTAATGAAGCCCAGGTCGCCATTATCGATGTCAAGAAGGACAAGGTAATTGATGTTGCCAAGGATGACCGCATTGCTGCCGTGGGTTCTTTGGATGACTCCCAGAATCAGTCCTTCGTTGTGCTTGACGGTTACATCTATTGCTACAGTAATGCTTCTTGGGGCTACGCTCCAGGCCAGGTTGATGGCTTCCTCCGCATTAAGGTGGGTGAAACCAAGTTCGACGAAAAGTACGTTTGGAAGGTCAGCGAAGAAGTTGGCGTTAAGAACCTTACGGAAAAGGGTAACTTCAAGTATCTCTCTCCGGCAACGTATCCGTCGGAAGATGGCTATGTCTATGCTTTCTTGAACGTGATGGTTGATTTGCAGCAGACTTGGACGGACATGGATAGCTATCACAATAACACTTGCAAGCCGGTGCAGGTTGACCTTGCCAAGAAGAAGATCAAGGCTTTGCCGATTGGTTATTCTTCGAGCTGGGCAAGCTACGGCAAGTATGTGGAAGATGATGGCAACGTAATTTTTGCGGTCTCTACTGAAGAAGATGGCAATGCTTACTTCCGCTATGATCCGAAGACGGATAAGGCTAAGAAAATTGCTGAAGCCGAACAAATCCCGATGTGGATTGTTCCGCTGAAGTAATAGATGCTTTGAAAAAATGGTGACCCCGTCCCGGCACAAGGCCGGGATGACAGTCCGGGGTGACATTGTAAAAAAGTAGTTCTGGGTTTTATTGAAGATGAATATTCGTAAGTTTGCTACTGTTTTTGCCGCTTTTGCGGCATTTGCCGTTGTTTCTGCTTATGCACAGGATGACGAAGTTACTTCGTTCGAAGATTTTGATGAACCCGTCGCGGAAAGCAATGCGACGGACGCTCCAAATGGTGGCGCTTCTGAAGTAAATGCTGCGGGCGCTTCCACAAGTTCCGAAGAAGTGACGAAACTGGATTTGCTTTCGGTCGAGACAGAATCCGAGGCCGAACAGGCTGCTATTGCAAAACAGGTTGAAACGGTTTCAACGATTGATGCCGCTGAATTGCAAAATACGAGCAAGAGCGTTTCCAAGGCGATTAATTCTGCGTCTGGCGTGAAAGTGCGCAAGTCTGGCGGAATGGGTAGCGAAGGCAAAATAAATATTCGCGGCATGGAAGGCAAGAACATCAAGGTGCTTGTCAACGGTGTTCCTGTCGAAACGCAAGGAAATTTGGGACTTGACGATATTCCTATTGACCAGATTGCGGATATTGAAGTTTATAAAGGCTATATCCCGGCACGTTTTGCGACAGACGGCGCGGGCGGTGCCATTAACATTGTGACTAAAAAACGTCCGACAAATTCTGTGGACGCTTCTTATAGTATTTCGAGCTTCAATACGCACAAAGCTTCCGTTGCCGCAAGCCATTTGATTGATAGCATTGCGGGCGCTGCAAGCCTTGAAATTGGTGTGTCCGGTTACTTTAACCATTCCGATAACGATTACGAATTTACATCGCCGTATATGAAAAGTTCTACGGGCGAAGATACGAGCGTTGTTCGCGATCACGACCATTATACCTCTTACAATGTGCAGGCTTTTGCAAATTTGATGAACGCCTGGTTTGACCAAATTTCGTTGGGTGCAAGCTTTGGCGCGTTTGACAAGCAGATTCAGGGCATTGAAAATCGCATTAAGGAATCAACCTCCGAAGGCTATAATTTCGGTGCTTCTTTTGGGCTAGACAAGAAGAATTTCTTTGCGAAAAACTTGAATTTCGGTGATTTTTTTTCGTTCGGTTATGCCGAAAATAAAATCATTGATACGAGCCGAGTCCATTGCCGCAACTGGTTTAGCTGCGATACAGCGCAGAAGAATGTGGGCGAACTCGTGTCTATGGGACTTCCGAGATTGCGCACGGTGCAGGTGTACGATTTCAATAATTTGCTGAATTTTGATTATCAGTTTATTAAGGATCAAAAAATTTATTGGAATACGCTCATCAAGTACCACAAGGAAAATCCTGAAGACGATTACGGCTCTGAAAAGGCTCAGTTTAATACAGCTGGGCTTCCGGGAGTAGTTTTCTCGATAACGACGGGGCTTTCTCTTGAAAATAATTTCTTTGATTCGCGCCTCCAGAATCTTCTCGGTTTCAAGTTCCATTACATGAAGGCTGAAATTTCGAATATGCCGACGAGCCTTCTGATTGAACCTGCGGTGGAATCGAACGACTACCATGATTTTAGTTATGATGAAAGCTTGATGTTCAAGATTGCAAAGCCCCTTTCCGTGAAGGCGTCGTATCAGCATGCTGTGCGCTTGCCGACTCCTGAAGAACTCTTTGGCGATGGCATTCGCGTGAGCGCGGCGACAAGCCTCAAGCCTGAACAGGCTGATAATTTCAATTTTGGAATTTCTGTAGACTTGCAGGAATTGCCGCTTGTGACAAGGCTCCGCTTTGATGGCGATGTGTTTTATTCGTACTACAAAGATAGAATCCATTACATGAGTTCGGCACAGATGTCTACGCCTTACTTTAACATGAATCCGATTCGTGCCTGGGGCTACGAAGGCGATGTGAAGTTGGATGTCAATGAATGGGTTTTGCTTGGGACGAACTGGACTTTCCAAGATTTGCGTAACATGAAATATACGGCAAAACAGGGCGTCCCCAAGAAGGCGATTGTGCCTAACATTCCGCGATTCTTTATGAATTATCTTGCGGAATTCCATATGGGTGATTTGTTTAGCAAAGAAGACTTCTTGAAAGTCTGGTGGTCCGCAAATTATACGGATGAATATTTCTACGGCTGGAAGATTAGCTCCCGCCAGAGCCGTAAAATTAAAGCTTCGTTCACGCAGGATGTGGGCGTTGAATATTCCATTTGGGATAATAAACTGGGCTGGAGCTTTGAAGTTGATAACATCACGGATAGCGAATCGTTCGATAAGTTTGGTGAAAGTAAACCGGGTAGAAGTTTTGCAACAAAGATTCGCTACAGTTTTAAATAGAAGGAGTTTGTAAGAATGTGTTTGTCTGAATTACAGGAAAATCAAAAGGGCTTGATTCAAAAGATTAACGGGGATTCCCGCTTCATTTCTCGCGTGGTTTCGATGGGGCTTCCGCCAAGCAGTCCGTTCTTGGTGCTGCAAAATGATGGACGTTCTCCAGTTCTTGTGTATTCGCACGATACGATGATTGCGATTAACCGCAAAGAATGCATGCAGATTGACGTGGAGATGGCATGAGAACGATTGCATTGCTGGGACAGCCGAATTCCGGCAAGTCCACTCTTTTTAATGCATTGACGGGTTCGCATCAGCATGTCGGTAACTGGCCCGGAAAAACGGTGGAAAGGGCGGAAGGCTTTTTCACGCAGGGCGAAGAACTTTATCGCGTTGTTGATTTGCCGGGTAGCTATGGGCTTACGGCAAACTCTGCCGAAGAAGTTGTGACGCGTACATACATTGAACATGGTTACGCCGATATTGTCTGCATTATCGTTGACGCGTCGCAGCTGGAACGCAGCCTTTACATGCTTGCAGATTTTGCAGGCGTTAAAAGCCCGGTGATGCTTGTGCTCAACATGATGGATGTTGCCGAGCAGAAGGGCAAAAAGATTGACGTCCAGAAAATCGAAAAGCTTTTGAACATTCCGGTGCTTGGCTTTACGGCGGCAAATTTGGACGGCTATCCGAAATTCTTTGAAACGCTGAATCGTGCGCTTGAAAAGAAGGCGACGATTTCGTCGGATAAAATTCGTGACATTGTTGAACGCGAAGGCGGAAAGTCGCGTGTTGAAAATCTGAAAAAGCTTGAAGATTTGATTGCATCTCTAAAATTTGACAATCGCGAAAGATTCTGGGTTGCATCAAAGCTTTTGGAAAATGATTCGCTTGTGCGTTCTGAAGTCGAAACGGCGGTGACGCCGGAACATTGGAAGCAAATCAAGGAAATTCTGGATGCTGAAGGTGCTGATGGCGGACTTTTGACGGGTGAAGCGAAGTACCGCTTTGTCTCTGAAGTTCTCCGTGATGCGTCTGAAGGCGAAGAAAAGTCGATGAAACTTTCTCGCTTTGATAAAATTGCGACGCACCGCATCTGGGGTAAAATTGTCGCGTTCTTTATTCTCGTGCTTACGCTTGCGGTGAGCATGATGATCGCAGTCCCGATTATTGCAAGCTGCTTTGGACTCCAGCATGTTGCAGAACCGCTTGTGGTTCAAATGTGCGAAAAGTTTGGCTGGTGGCCCTCTGTAGCGTCGTTCATCAATGGCGTTATCATTGGCGGTCTATCTGTGACTGTCGCCATGATGGGATTTGTCTTTGCAATTCTTGTGACGTTTGGATTGATGGAAGATACGGGGTACTTGGCGAGATCTTCGTATGTGTTTGACTCGTGGCTTTCACGGCTTGGATTGCATGGTAAGGCGTTTATGCCTTTGGTGTCGGGGCTTGCGTGCACGGGCGGTGCTGTTTGCGGTACGCGTGTGCTTGATACGCGCGGGCAGCGCTTGTTTGCAATGGTGCTTTTGTGGTCAATCCCGTGTGGCTCAAAAGTTGCCGTAGTGCTTTTCCTTGCTTCCGTTTTCTTTGGCTCGGCGGCTCCGCTGTTTGGCTTGGTTTATGTAGCGATGATTTTTGCATCGTTCTGGCTCTCGTCTAAGCTTTTCGGAAACAAGCTGATGCCGGTGAATGAACGCGTGGGCATGATTATGGAACTCCCGCCGTACCACAAGCCACATTGGAAAATTTTGCTCAAGACGGTTGCTCGCAATGTCTGGGCGGTTTTCAAGAAGGCGATTGCGGTCATTTGGTTTGTGTCCCTTTTGTTCTGGCTTATTTCATATTCGAAAGATGGAAATGTGGAACATAGCGTGCTTTACACCATTGGCAATGCGATTGAACCGTTTACGCAGATTTTCGGTATGCGCTGGCAACTGTTTATTTCGTATATCGGCGGAATCTTTAGCAAGGAAGCGTCGCTTGGCGTGATGAGCGTTGTCTTCTCGAGTACAACGGATGCGTTCTCGCTTGTTGCCCGTAATGAGGCGGGTGCAAATCTTGGCGAAATGATGCGTGCCGTGGTGACCATCCCGGAAGCTCTTGCATTTATTTTTGCATCGATGTTCAATATCCCTTGTGTACTTGCAATGGGTACAACGTATCGTGAAACGCATTCCCTTAATTGGATGCTTGCGATTGCGGGTTATTACTTTGCGATTTCGCTTGGTTTGGCGTTTATCGTTTACCACATTGCGCTGTGGGTGCTTTAGGACTTCTTCACAAAACCCAGACTACAATAGAAGCGGGTATGGCGTGCCGAACGGTGCGCCATACTTGTTTTATATCGCTGCGCTCAGAATGACGAAAAATTAGCTTTGTCTAATCGGATTGTTTTAAAACTATTTAGAGTAGAACCTTTATAGGGGCTTAATTTATTTTTACTCGTCCATGTTGGAATTGGGGCATTCAAAAATGAAAAAGAAAATTGCGTTCTCTGTTGCGTTGTGTTCTGCTTGTGCGATTGCGCAGAACGATGAAGTTACAAGCTATGATGATGCATTTTTTGATGAACCCGCGGCAGTGAGCGAAACGCCTGCTCCAACTGCAGTGAAAACTGAAGGTGCTGCAGAAACGCCTTCCAAGAATTCCTCAAAGCCCTCTGATGTTACGATTCTTGATGGTTTGTCTGTCGAGGATGAAAGCGAAGCGGAAGCTACTCCTGTCGATACAAAAACGAAAGCAGAATCCGTCAAAGTTTTGGATGCAAAGGAATTGCAAGGCTCCAGTGCAACAATTGCCGATGCAACAAATCGCTCAAGTGGCGTGAAGGTTCGTCAATCAGGTGGTCTTGGCAGCGAAAGTAAAATCAATATTCGCGGCATGGAAGGCGAAAACGTAAAAGTCCTTGTCGATGGTGTGCCTGTTGATAATGGTAACGGAAGCCTGTCTGTAAATGATATCCCGATAGATAAAATTGATCGCATTGAAGTTTATAAGAGCTATGTGCCGGAACGCTTTGCGACGGATGGCATGGGCGGTGTCATCAATATCGTGACGCATAACTTGCCCGAAAGTTCCATTACAGGTTCTTATTCATTCGGAAGTTTCAATACACATAAGGCTTCGTTGGATGCGAAATATGTTTGGGCGGTCGATTCTGCAAATCAGCGCTCTGTAGAAACGGGCATTTCGGCTTATTACAACTATTCCGATAACGATTACGAATTTACCACGCCGTATATGGATACGACGGTGACGCGTGAACACGATCGTTATTACAGTTATAGCATTGCTCCGTTTGTGAACTTGAACCGTTTTTGGTTTGACCGTATTTCGTTGGGCGCAAGCTTTGGTGGAATGAATAAAGAAATTCAGTCAACGGCGCATCGTGTTGAAGATGCGTTTGCTGAGGCATGGGGCTATGGCGTTTCTTTAGGACTTCAAAAGAATGATCTTTTTGTGAAGGGCCTTTCTGCTGGATTGTCTGTCGGTTTTAATTACAGCAAGGATCGTGTCGTTGACACAAGCCATGTGTATTACTTTGGATGGGATAAGAATAATTACAAGGAGATGAAACGTTCTTCCGGTGAAATGTCCATGGGCAGTGCAACTTATGTTGAACGCAAAAATTATACGTTGACGATGCCTTGGAATATCGGTTACGATTTCAATGACAATCATTCTCTTTTGCTTAGCGGCCTTTATCGCTATGAATCGCAGGATCCGAAAGACAAGTTGGCTGCTAAGGGACAACTCCTGAATAATGCGGGATTCCCTGGAAATAGCAATTCGTTGGTGGTTGGTCTTTCTTCTGAAAATAATTTCTGGAATAAGCGAATCCAGAATGTGGCGGGATTCAAGGTATATTATTACTCCATTACTGCCGATAATGTTGACGGAAAACTGAAACGTTTAACGGATGACGATGCCACAAATAAGGATGTTGGCTATAGCGAAAACTTACGTGTCAAGATTTTTGAACCGTTTGCTATTAAAGGTGGATACCAGCATAGCTTGCGTTTCCCGACTCGTGAAGAAATTTTTGGCGATGGAATGTATGTGCAGTGTGCTCCGAATTTGAAACCTGAAAAATCGGATAATTTTACTGCCGGTGCAGAACTTGATTTGGATAAGATTCCTCTTTTGCTTAAAATGCACTTGGAATTCAACTGGTTCTATTTGCTGATGGATAATCGAATTTATTGGAATAATTACGCCTCTATTCCGCGCCCGTATTATAATAGCGTCGGTACGATAACTTCAGGATTTGAAATTGACGCTGCGATTGATGTGAACGAATATGTTGCGCTCTCGTTTAACTTGACAAAGCAGGATGCAGAAAGCCGCGAAGCGGATATGTCGTTTGGTATTGCGAAAGGTCTTACTGTTCCGAATACGCCGACGTTCTATATGAATTTTGGAGCAGAATTCCATATTGGTGATTTGTTCTTCCGCGATGACTTCTTCAAACTTTATTGGTATGCAAATTATACGGATGAATATTATTACGGCTGGAAAGTTTCGGCAAAACAAGATCGCACGATCCCGAGTTCGTTCTCGCAAGATTTAGGTGTTGAATACTCCATTATGGCAAATAAGCTCTCTTGGAGTTTTGAAGTCAAGAATTTTACGGATGAACTTGTCTATGACAAGTACGGAGAATCTAAGCCAGGTCGCGCTTTTGCGACGAAGGTGAAGTTCTCGCTTTAATGGAATGCCCGCAGGCATGACAAGACGAAAGATTTAACAAATAACAAAAAGGAATAAAAATGAAATTCTACAAGTCCCTTATTCTTACAGCTGCACTCGGCTTGATGCTTGCTGGTTGCGGCGATGATTCTGGTTCCAATGCTCCGGCTGATGAACCGAAAAGCTCTTCGTCTTCAGAAAAGACGGCAAAGAGCTCTTCTTCTGTCAAGAAAGAAAACAAGAGTTCATCTTCGTCTGCAAAGAGTTCCTCTTCGGCTAAGTCTAGCAGCTCTTCTAAAGAAGAAAAGAAATCTGAAGATCAGAAGTACGTTCTTTCTTTCATGATGGAAACTTCTCAGTATGTGGGTATTGCTTCGCTTTCTGATGACCAGTCCAAGGTTGTCAAGAATTTTGTCGAAGCAACGAATTCTGGTTCTGTCATGTATTTTAATGGCTCTGTCTATGTGCTCGCTGCTGACAATGCCATGAACAGCACTCTTTCCCGCTATGAAGTTAAGGATGGCAAGATGGCTGACAAAGCTTCTGCTACGGCTAAGTTCACGGGAACGCAGTCTATTGCAATGAAGTTTGTCGACAAGAACAAGATGTATGTCGAACAGGCTTTGGGTGATGTGATTACCGCTTTGGATCCGACGACTCTCAAGGAAACTGCAAATATTGATCTTTCTAGCTACATCGATGAAGAAAGCGGTGCTTTGAGTACGGTTCCGGGTTCTGCTGTGATTAGCGGAGACAAGATGTATGTTTGCTTGAACCAGTTTGTTGATTTTACAAACATGATTGCTGGCCCGCGTGCATCCGTTGCCATTATTAACACCAAGACCGACAAGGTTGAGAAGGTTGTCTATAGTGACAAGGTTTCTGCTGTCGGTGGCATGGACGATATGAACGGCACGGCTTCCTTTGTTGATGAAAAGGGCGATGTCTACTTCTATTCCAATGCTTCTTACGGCTTTGTTGAAGGCTATAAGGAAGGTTGGATACGCATTAAGAAGGGTGAATCCGAATTTGACAAGGATTGGATTTTCCGCATGAATGAAGCTGAATACGATGGCAAGAAGACGAACGACAATCATTTGATGGTTGGCGGAACCTATATGGGTGACGGTAAGTTCATGGGCTTCTTTGGTAATTTTGAAGATCCGACGAACTTCAATAACTATGAATGGTACTTTGTGGTGGTTGATGTTTACAAGAAAACCATCAAGAAGCTTGACTTGAGCCCGACGATTCCGTGGTTTGCTCCGTCTATCCACTTGGATGCCGATGGCAAGAGCGTTTTGCTTGGCCATGCTGACAGCAAGGGTGGTGCCATCTACCGCTACGACATTGCTTCTGGCAAGGTCAAAAAGGAAATGAGCGTTAAGACGGGAACTGCTTACTACATCGTTCCGATTAAGGACTAATTAATTTAGGATTTAAAACTCCTACTCTTCTGATCCAGACTCCCATAGAAGAAAAAGTATGGCGTGCCAATTGTTGATTCATGCGGTGCGTCATATTTTTTTTATCTCGCTTTGTTCGAAATTTTAAAAATGTTACCCTAGTCTAATTGGAGCTTTTTTAAACCGTTTAGAGTAGAATATAGGGGGTGTTCTGATTTATTTTTGTCCGTCCAATTGTGTGGTTCAAATGACTCAGAAACGAATCTATTCAGCTTTGTCTTTCAACAAGGCCTTCTATATAGGGCTTGCCGTTGCAATCCTTATCCATATCGCCACACTTTTAAACCCGTATTTCAAGAAACAAGAAATCTCGACGCAACGCCCCGATAGCCCCGTAATGCATGCGGAAAAGGTCTATATCGCGCCCCCTCCGCCTCCAGAAGCGCCTCCGGTCGTGAAAAAGGTCGTTCGTGCTAAAATTATCCCGAAGGTTGTAGAAAAACCGGTTGAAGAACAGCCTCCAGAACCGGAACCAATCCCGGAACCGGTAACAGAAACGGCCCCGGTTGCAGTTGCGGAGCCTGTTGTTGAAGCGCCTCCTGCGCCCCCTGTGGTCAAGGAACCGCCCAAACCATCGGCAGACTCTATAAAAATGGTGACCCGCACTTACTTGCGCTCGCTCAAAAAGCAACTGGAACAGATCAAGGATTACCCTGCGACGGCTAAGCGCCTAAAGCAGGAAGGCACGGTACGTGTGCGGTTTACCATCCTCGCCGATGGCAAGATTGAACAGATTGAAGTTTCGGAATCAAGCCGTTATTCGTCGCTGGACAATAGCGCCTTGGAAGCCGTTGCCAACATGGGCAAATTTCAACCTATTCCAAAACTTTTAGAAAAAGAACGCTGGAGAATCGAAATTCCAATCCAGTACAAACTTAATGCAGGGAGATCGTAATGAACTTCATTCTCGACTTTGTCAAACAGGGCGGTTACATCGGCTACATCCTGGTTGCACTGAACTTTATCGGTTACGCCATCATTATCTGGAAGGTGATTTCGCTAATTGTCTTTAATAAAACGGTTCAGCCGCGTTTGACAGATAAAGTTATCCATCGCGTGGTGACCTGCAATACCGACCATCACATCATTACAGAAAGTATCCGCACTGAAATCGGCCTTGCATTCTCTCCGCTCACGAAGGGCCTTACGACAGTCGAAAATATCGCATCCATTTCTCCAATGCTTGGCCTCCTCGGTACGGTGGTGGGCATTTTCAACGCTTTCACGGTGATAGCGGCCTCTGGCCTTGATGATCCATCCGCTTTTGCGACGGGCATTAAGTTTGCTCTCGTGACAACGGTCCTTGGGCTTGTGGTCGCTATCCCGCACGTGATTGCGTTCAACTACCTGAACGCCCGCATGGAACAGGAACAGGACGAAGTCGAAAACCAGGTGCTTTTGCACTTGGGCAAGACTTTGCAGGAACGTGACGCAAAGAGAACGGAGTCTTGCAATGGCTAAAAGACGTCGTCGCATATCGCTGGACATGACGCCACTAATTGACTGCGTGTTTTTGCTGCTTGTCTTTTTCTTGGTGACGTCTGTCTTTAAGCAGGACAAATCTGTCCTCAAGCTTTTATTGCCTGAAACTTCGAGCGAAGTCAAGCAGGAAGTTTCTGAAGGATTCTTTATAGAACTTTCGGAATCGGAAATCGCCATCAACGGTGAATTGGCAACGGTTGAAATTTTGAAGAACAAGAGCGCTGCCGTGCAGAACAAGAAAGCGCCGGTCGCCTTGAAAATCGACAAAAAGACTCCTTACGAAAAAGTCGCAGAAGTCTTGGATGTTCTCCAGATGGAAAAGATTTACAACATACAATTCGTCAATGAATTAAAAAAGGAGTGAGAAGATGTCACGTATTCGAATAAATATCGAAAAGGTGAACGAAAAATTTGAAAACTTCGCAAGGTTCCTGATTTCGCACAGGGCCTTGCTTCTTGTTTCGTTTATAGCCTTGCTTGCGATTTCTATCGTGGGCATGAAAAAGATTTACGTCGAAGCATCATGGGATAGCTACTTTATCGAAGGCGACCCGATGCTTGTCGAAACGGACAAGTTCAAGGAAACGTTTGGCAATGACTATTTCGTAGGCGTGATGGTCGAAACGGAACAGTCCGTCTTGACGCCGGAAAACTTGAAGCTCTTGCGCGAGCTTTCGAACGAGTTGCGCGATAGCCTCTCGTATTCTGACGGTAAGGCCACATCGATTGTCGATTTGGAATACATGCTCGGTACGGACGAAGGCATGGAAATCGTGCAGATCGTGCCGGAAGAAATCCCGACAGATGCAGCGGGCCTTGCCGAAATCGAAAAGCGCCTCGCCGCAAAGCCGGAGCTTGCAAAAAAGCTCATCTCTAAAGACCGCAAGCAGGCCTTTATTAACGTGAAGCTCCGTCCGTTCCCGGAAGATTCTGTGTGGAAGGCTGAAGGCGAAGCGAAGGGCGTTAAAGCAGAAGCTCCGGACATGAAGACGGGCCGCGAAACCTCTGAAATCATCGCCAAGGAAAAGTACGCTCCGCTGCACCCTCTCGCAACGGGTATGCCTTACTTGAGCCATCAGAAGCTCAAGTACATCGGCGAAGAAATGAGCCGTATTTTCCTCATTACGGTTCTTTGCTCCATCATCGTGATGTTCCTTGTGACGCGTTCGCTCCGCGGAATCGTTTCTCCGCTGATTACCACGTTCGCGGGCGTTATCATGACTTTTGGCTTGGTCGGCTATCTCGGACTTTACATGGATGCGACCAACATCATGGTACCTGTCATCTTGGCGTTTGCCGTCTCCATTGCGTATAACATTCATATCCATTCTTTCTTCCGCAAGAATATGATGCTCACGGGTAAGCGCAAGGAATCTGTGCTTTACGCCATGAAAGAAACCGGCTGGTCAGTGCTGTTCTCGGGACTCACAACGATTGTGGCACTTCTGTCGTTTCTGTCGGTGATGCTTAAGCCTATCCGCTCCGTGGGCATCCTCTCTTCTATCGCTGTTGGCTTCATTCTCCTTGTGGCTCTTACAGTTTCGCCGATTCTCCTAAGCTTTGGCAAGGACAAAAAGCCGAACGCCAAGGTGCTTGAAAAGGGTGATACGCGTATGGGCATCATCCTCAATAATCTCGGTCAGTTTGTTCTGACTCACGGAAAGCCGATTGCCATTATTTTTGCTGTGATTACCGCAATTTCGATTTATGGCGTCACCAAGATGGAACCCGCTTTTGACGTGGAACGCACGATGGGCCGCAAGGTCGAATATGTGAACAAGATGCTCTACGTTGCCGAATCTGAAATCGGTAGCTTCTACTCTTACGACTTGGTGATTGACTTTGGCGAAAACGACAAGGCAAAGGAAGTCGATAATCTCAAGAAGCTGGAACAGCTGCAGGATCACGCCCAAAAGTATCCGCTGACAAAACGCTCCACTTCCATTCTCGACATACTGAAGGATTTGGATCGCACCTTGAACGAAAACCGTCAGGAAATGTACGCCATCCCGGAAACGGAAGAACAGGTGGCTCAGCTCTTGCTCTTGTACGAAAATGCCGGTGGTTCCGAAGCAAGCTACTGGATGGATTACGATTACAAGAAGCTCCGCTTGATGGTCGAAATTTCTAGCTACAACTCCAACGAACTCCAGAAGGAGATCGAGGATTTGCAGAATTTCGCACGCGAACTTTATCCGAATGCAAAGGTAACGGCTGTGGGTAACTTGCCGCAGTTTACCGCTATGCAGCAGTACTTGGAAGTGGGTCAGATGACGTCCTTCCTCATTTCTGTTGTGATTGTGGCGGTGCTCTTGATGATTGTCTTCGGCAGCGTCCGCACGGGTCTCATCGGCATGATTCCGAACATCGCTCCGGGTATTTTCGTGGGTGGTTATCTCGGCTTTAGCAACATCCCGCTCGACATGATGACGGCAACGCTTATCCCGATGATCATCGGCCTTTCCGTAGACGATACGATCCATTTCATCAACCATGGCCATGTGGAATTTGACCGTAATAAAAATTACACGGATGCCATTCTCAAGGTGTTCCGCTCCGCAGGACCTGCTCTTGTGATGACGACGATTATCATGGTGGCGACATTTGCGGGCTTTACGACTTCGCAGGCCACGCAGATGTTCAACTTTGGCTTTGTGGTGTTTGTGGGACTTGTCTCGGCTTTGCTCGCCGACCTGTTCGTGACACCGCTTTTAATCAAGAAGTTTAAAATTTTTGGAAAATAGGAGGAAATTATGAAAATTTCAAAAATTGCTGCGACGCTCGTTGTCGCTCTCAGTGCAATGTCTATGGCTCAGACGAATGCCCGTGACATCATGGTCGAGGTCAAGAACCGCCCGGATGGCGACACGCGCTCTTCTTCGATGGAAATGAAGCTCGTGAACAAGAGCGGTAACACCCGCGTCCGTAAGATTACATCTTATGCGATGGATGTGGGCGTGGATACCAAGACCATCATGTTCTTCCAGTACCCCAACGATGTGAAGGGCACAGGATTCTTGACCGTGAACTATGACGATGTCAACAAGGAAGACGACAAGTGGCTTTACTTGCCCGCCTTGAAGAAAACTCGCCGCATCAGCGGAAAGAGCTCCAAGACCGATTACTTCATGGGCTCCGACTTCACCTACGATGATATCGGCAAGCGCAATGTCGATGAAGATACGCACAAGCTCTTGCGCGAAGAATCGGCAGACGGTTTCGATTACTACGTCGTCGAATCGACTCCCAAGAAGGAAGGCGAAATCTTCTCCAAGAAACTCGTCTGGATCCGCAAGGATTGCGATGTCGTCGCCAAGGTCGAATTCTACGACAAGCTCGGCAAACTCCATCGCCAGATGATTTCTTCGGACATCAAGAAGGTTGACGGTTTTTGGACGGTCGGCAAGATGGAAATGAAGAACGTGCAAACGGGACACTCCACGGAACTCCTCTTCCTCGATCCGAAATACAACATCCAGCTCGATTCCAAGATCTTCTCTGTGAACAAGTTGGAACGTGGGTTGTAGTTAGTAGACTGTACAGTCCTGTGTCATCCTGGAGGGGCGATGCCCCGATAGGATCCAGTGAATGTATGATTGTCATGCCCGCCTCTTTGTCATCCCGGACTCCGTTCCGGGAGGGCATCTCCCATTAAGGAGGAAAAATGTTTAAAAAAACGGTTTTCGCGTTATTGTCCGCAGCATTCGCCTTGTCCGCGCACGCCCAGGAAGACGAGCTTTCTCTGCAGCTGAACGGCTTTGTGGACTCGTATCATGCGTTGCAGGTGGAACATCCGCACAAGATTATGTCTTCGCGGACGCGCCTCCGTCTTGAAATGCGTGCGAATTACGGCGAGGCTTCGCTTTTCTCGAGTGTCAATCTCGCGTACAACAGCCTCATCAAAGACCAGTCGGGTGCGTTCCTTCGCGAAGCGTATTTCGACTACGCCGGCAAATACCTTGAAGTCAAGGCGGGCCGTCAAATTATCACGTGGGGCGTTGCCGATGGGCTCCGCATTACGGACTTGATTTCGCCCATGGACTACACGGAATTCATGGCGAACGATTACGACGACATTCGCGTGCCTGTGAATGCTATCAACCTCAAGTATCCTGGCGAAAGCTTCTCCGCCGAACTCGTCTTTGTGCCGGTTCCGGAGTATTTTGTGATGCCCTCGGGCGAGGATAATCCGTGGACGATGCCGTTGCCTGCGAATACGAGCATGGACTTGAGCGGTACTCCTGAAAAGCGTCTCAAGAACAGCGAAGTGGGTGGACGTCTGCGTTTCTTCCTGGAGAATCTCGATTTCTCGCTTACGGCGCTGCGCACTTTCAACAAGTCGCCTGTCACGATTGCGAGCTTCAATCCGGAAACGAAATCTGCCGTGATTAAGGGTGTGTACGAGCCGATGAATGTTGTCGGTGGTGATGTCTCTATCCCGGCGGGTGAACTTGTGATTCGTGGCGAGGTGGCGGCGTACTTTGGCGAACCTATTGCCTTGAGCAATTTACGTGATTACTGGTTGCGAAAAACTTTCAATGCTTTGCTAGGTGTTGATTGGTACGCTGGCGATAACTGGACTTTCATGTTCCAGTATATGCACAAGGTAATTATGGATTATCAAAGCATTCTTGGTACAGACCAAAATACGTCCATGATTACAGCGCGTATCTCCAAAGAGGTCTTGAACAATACACTCAAACTTTCTGTTTACGGGATGTTCGATGTCGACAATGTCGGTTTCTATGTGCGCCCGGCGGCAGATTACCTCCTGAATGACCAAATAACGATTTCGTTAGGAGGCGATTGGCTTGGCGGAAGGCGCGGTACGTTTAAAACTTACAAGAAAAATACGCAAATATGGGTAAAAGGTAAGTATTTCTTCTAGAAAAGTCACTTGCCGTTTTAAATAAAATTGCCTAAATTTAGACTGGACTAAGTTAGATTAACCTAATAAAATTGGTTTTGACTAAAATACTTGGTTCGGTCTAATTTTTGAGAGAGTGAGATTATGTTAAAGCCCGTACCCGATAAGAATCTGATTCAAATCCAGAATACAGATTTCTTTTCCCATTATATGTTACAAAATAAAACCGGGACGGGACACCTTCTAACATATAACGTATTGCCTGGGCTGCAAGTCTTCTACTGCAATTTCCATCTCAAGGAATTTACCTTCAATTTTGAGAATCAAGGCAAGAACTTGATTGTGCTCCATTGCCATAACGGCAGCGCAGAATGGCTGAATTCGGAATCCATGCCGAAATCCATGGAAGAGAATGGCCTCGTTTTGCTCGACAAGATGCCGGCAAGCAAGACGTTTAAATTCCCGGTGCATTGCTATCACGGGATTTCTGTTGTGTTTTCTATGGAACGCTGCCAGTGCGATCTCATAAACATGTTCAGGGCGGTTGGTGTCGATTTCGCTGCACTTGTCCAAAAAATCCAGCCGCTGACGCTCCCGTTAAAGCTTCCGTCTAGCGAGCACGTGAGCCACATTTTCTCGGAACTCTACAGGCTCCCGAAAAACATCCGCTTGCCGTATTTCAAAATCAAAGTGCTCGAACTCATCCTCTTCTTGAGCCGCCTTGATTCCGAAGCCAAGTACGAAACGGCGGCGCAAATCCCGAGCGCGTACAAGAGCAAGATGGAACTCCTGCGCGAAATCCTCCGCGAAAATGTCGAAGAGCATTTGACGCTCGAACAGCTCTCCAAGCAAATTGAAATGAGCCCGACGCAAATGAAAAAGTATTTCAAGCTGGCGTACGGCGATGCCATTTATTCGTACCTCAAAACGTACCGCATGAAAAAAGCCACCCAGCTTTTGCTAGATGGCAAATTCAATGTCGCCGAAGTCGCAAGCCGTGTGGGCTATACAAACTCCAGCAAGTTTGCACAAGCGTTCAAGGAATACACCGGCTGCTCGCCCAAGGAATACAAAAACAAGACCTAGTCTGCGACGCTTCTTGCGCATATTTTGCGGCGCATCCCGCGACATCTCGCAACACTCGCGGCGTTTTGTTGGCGCATCTCGTTATGCGTTTTCGTCAGTTGTTCCCGGTTCCTGGGCTTCGTTTGCGGCGTGTTTCTCTTCGTGCATTTCTTCATCGCGGCTAAGCGGTCTGTGTTCTGCGATTTTGATTTCGCGCTTGTTGATGTACATGTTCTTGTCTGCCTTGTTGAACGTGTCTGCGATTGTCGTTGCCTTGGCGTAAGATGCAATTGCAAGACCACATGCAATCGAAATTTGCTTCCACGGGAATGAGGCATTCTTGGTCAAGTCCATGCTTTCTTTAAGCTGGCTCATAAGCTCGTGGTGGTTGTCTAAATCCCTGCCGGTAAGGACGACTAGGAATTCGTCACCGCCAATTCTAAAGACGGGGCTGTGTGTGAAAATTTGGCAAATCAGCTTGCAAGAATTTATAAGGTAGGCATTCCCGTTTTCGTGACCGTACGTATCGTTGATTTCCTTGAGGTTGTTCGTGTCAAGGATGGCGATACCGTACGACTTTATCTCGCCGCTTTCAATGCGACTTTTGAGCTCGGCAATGTAATTGTCGTAAGCCATCTTGTTGCGTACGCCTGTGAGCGAATCCTGGAAGGCTAGCCCCTGCATCTGCTTCATGTGCTGGATGATGTGGAATTTCGCCGCTGCAAAACTCTTGGCGAGCTCTCCGATTTCATCGTTCTGGCGAATGTTGAATTCTGCGTTCATGTCGCCTGTAATCATCTTCTTTGCTTCTGTCGTAAGCTCCTTGAGCGGCTTGGTAATGCTCCTTGAGAAGAATATGGTAATGGCAGTTGTAAAGCCAAGGAGTAATAAAATGAAAATGATACTTTGTCTGATGTGCTTATCGCGTTGGGCGTTGATTTCAAGAATCGGTGCCACCGTAATCAGGTTCATCCCGTTGTAAAGAGAATTTGACAACTCGATCTGGTCTTCCTCCGGCTTGAACGTGAGCCCGTTAGGGAGTGTCGGGTGGTAAACGACTGCGCCTTCCGCGTCTTCTAGGAATGCAAAACCGCTTTGCATGAAGTGTACTTGCGAAAGCTGTTTGGTCAGCTGGTCAAAATCGATATCGATGCCGGCGACGCCAATTTCCTTATTATCTAAGAACATCGGGATGACGTAAGAAATAATGTATGCGTTGATGTTCTTGTTGTAATAAGGCGGAAGCCAGACGGGGCTTCCAGTCATGATCGGTTTGTAATACCATCCCACATGTTCTACATCGGAGGGGCTGTATTGCTTGATGTTTGTCGTCGCATGATTTTCGAACATTCCGTCGGGAGCATTGCGAACGAGGTAAACGCCTTCGTTAGAATGGGTAATGTCGGGATTAAATCTGACAAATACACTTTTGGTGCTTGAAAGATTATAAATGGTGGATTTGAGACGTTCCCTAATGCCGTCTATGTTTCTGGAAAGATTCTTGGGGTCTGTCAAAAATGTCGAATCGTCCTTGATTTGCGAATAAATGCCCGCTGCGGTCGCCATCGTGTATTTTTCGTGGGATTCGAATAGATTGTTCAGCTTGGCAGCTTCGCTGTTCGCCTGGTCTTTCAAGTACTGCATGGAATTGCGCTGGGTCGTTCGGCTGATGAACAATGTGCTGAGAACGCCAAGCGAAAGCGTTCCGATGAGCGTACTTGATAACGAAAGAATCAAAATTTTAGATTGGATCGAAAGTCTCATAATAATTTACTCAATATCGTTTCGGTATTTCAACATGTTTTTCTCAGCAATGGCGAGCTGTTCCGACAAAGAAGACGACTGCGAGTCTTCGCAAATTGCGGTGCCAATAGAAATCTTGACGCAATCCCACGGATTTTCTGCCGAGGCTGTTTTCTTTACGCCTTCTTCCAGTTTTGCTTGCAGACGTTCGCAGTCCTTCAAGTCGTTGTTCATGAGGATGACTATAAATTCGTCTTCGTTGACTCTGAATACGGGGCTGTGATCGAACGTTGTGCAGATAATCTTGCTTGATGCCTGCAGCAAAGAGATTGCCCTCGAATTCCCAAATTTATTTTTGATTTTGAATAAATTGTCTACGCTTGCGACGAGGATTCCGTAAGTTTTTATTTCGCCTGCAGACGCCTTGATACTGAATTCGTTGATGTAGTGGTCGAATGAGTTGCGGTTGCGGACGCTGGTGATCGGGTCCCTGAATGCAAGTCCCTTGATGTGTCCCATGGTCTCTGCAAGTCGAACTTTTGCGTTGACAAAGCTCTTGGCGAGGTCGCCGATTTCGTCGTTCCTGGTAATGTTTAGCGTGGCGCTCATTGTTCCGTCGATGAGCCTGTTGGCGTAGTCCGTGAGTTGCTTGAGCGACTTCGTAATTGAATTTGCAAAAATGAGCGATGCAAAAATGAAGGCTACTAAAATAAGCATCGTGATGAGAATCAGGTTCTTGATAAGGTTGTCCCTGTTTGCCGTAATCGAAGATTTCGGTATGACGAATGTCAAGTCCATGCCGTTCTCAAGCTTGTTGTGTATGAGGAGGCTGTTCTCGGGTAATGTGAACTTGTGTCCATTCGGGATGCTAGGATGAAAAAGAATGTTGCCGCTCTTGTCGGCGAGGTATGCGTAGTCGTTGTCGAAGAGTTTGATGGCGGCTATTTCGCGGGTGAGGTAATCGAAGTCAATGTCGACGCCGATAACGCCAATTTCCGTGTTGAATTTAAACAAAGGAATGACGTACGAAATCATGTAGATGCCGATGTTCTTGTTGAGGTAGGGCATCATCCATGTAGGCTGCTTTGTCCTGATGGGAACGTAATACCAGCCGACATGCTCGATATCATCTGGATTGTATTTTGAAAAATCGGTCGGCTCGAGGAATTTGAGCTCGTGGTCCCGCGATGTCTTTGCCATGAAAATGCCCGAAGTCGGGGGCGTGAACTTGGGGTTGAATCGCAAATAGGCGGCAACGGCTTTATCTGTATTGCCGATGGTCAGGCGGATGAGCTCGCGGCTCTTTTCGGTAAATTCTTCGAGGTGTGTAGAGTCAGTCAGTTGTTCGAGACTGTCGAGCATGCCCATCACAGCGATGTTCAACGTATTGACGTACTGCTCGACGTTTTTTAGCCTGTTGTTGATTTTAATGGTTTCAATGCTCGTCAGATTGTGTAGGTGCTTCTCGGTACTTTCGTGGACGACTTTGTCTGTGGTATGCAGGCAGAGCTTTCCGAATGCAAATGCACAGAGGACAAGTCCCGAAAGTGCAAGTATCAATACTCTTGTCTGTATTGTAGCCCTAAATCGACGTTTCATCTATTTCCCCATTATTTCGATGACCTTTTTGTTGTTTGTCGATCCCATGACAACCGAAACATCTCGTTTGTGGACGTGGAAGTAATCGGCTATCAGCTCGCAAATTGCCTCGTTCGCGGCTCCGTCGACTGGTGGCGCCTTGACCTCAACCTTGTAGCTCCCGTCGGGCTGAGGTGTGACGCTCTCTCGCTTGCTGCGCGCGTGTACCTTGATGTTGATTCTCATGGTGCACTAGGTAAGGGCGATGCCGTCGTTCTGTATCGTAGCTGGCGCCTCGAATTCTCTCTGCTGGTCGTTTTCCATCGCGGAGAGGAGTTCGTCCTGGCTATGGATGAGCGCACGGCAGCGGATGAAGTAATTGGTGCGGAGCTGGCGGAGCTGCTCGATTTCGGTGCGGAGGTTTTCGCTTTCGCGCTTGATGCTTTCGACTTCGCGCATGGCACGTGCCTTTGCTTCGGCGATGATGATTTCCGCCTCCTTCTCTGCGGATGCCTTCACCTCGTTAATCGTACGCTGCATCGTCACAACGGCGTCCTGAATCGTCTTTTCGATTTGGCGGTAGTAGTTCACGCGTTCTTCGGCGACTTTCAGGCGTTCGGTCAGGTTCGTGCGGTCGCGGAACATGTTTTCAAACGCGGTCGCCGTTGTCTCCAGAAAAGCCTTCACCTCTTCCGGATCGTACCCCTTAAAAGATTTCTTATGAAATGTCTGGTTTCTAATATCAAGCGGAGTGAGTTCCATAAAATCCTGCTTTTACGCTATATTCTATTATATAAGTAAAAGATATAAAAGGAATTGTTGGTTGTTGGCTGTTAGTCATTAGTTGTTGGTCAATAGTTGCTGGTTGTTGGTTATTCTGCTAATGGCTAATGGCTATTGACCACTGACCACCCTAAAAAATATCTGTTTATATATTGTTAATACATTGTGCTCTTGCTGAATGCTTTTTGTTTGAGTCCCGTTAAGGGTGAAAAATTACCCTTTAGGTCGGTTGTAACCCCTTGATAAATACCGACATTTTACTAAATTTGAGTCTCAAAAAAATTCTGTTTTCATAGAAAGGTTTTTATCATGAAAAGAACATTCCAGCCTCACAATCGTAAGCGCGTTAACAAGCACGGTTTTATGGCCCGTATGGAAGACCGTTGGGGTCGTGCTGTCTTGAGCCGTCGCCGTGCTAAGGGCCGTAAGGTCCTCACCGTCAGCGACGAAATCTATAAGAAGTAAGTCGGGGCTGGCTTATAGCCACTCTGCGTTCTTATCGGCTGCCCAATCAGCCCGCTTACCGGCAAGTAGCCGTCCAAGGGAAGTTCCTCCGCGCACCTGCTTTTAGCATGCGATGGATTGAAGCTCCGGACGGTTTTTGTCGTTTCTGCTTCTTAGCCAAGAAGAAGAACGGAAATGCCGTGTATCGCAATAAGTGCCGTAGGATCCTACGTCCACTGTTTTATGGTATTGTCCCGAATATCAAAAAGCCCGTCTGGGCAATGATTATCGTGAGCGACAATTCCAAGGAAATGTCCTCTGAACGTTTCCGCGAGTCCGCCCAGAAAATTTTCCACAAGATGGAATGGGACAAGCAACCGGATGTGGCAGAAGCTTAAAAATGCTCTGGTGGCGGCTTTGATTGCCCCCATCCGTCTATACCAACTGGTACACCCCTATTTTTTTCATGGGGTCTGTAGATTCCAGCCTACGTGTTCAAACTACGCAATTGAAGCTTTACGCCTCCACGGGCCCATCAAAGGTTTCTATCTTGCGGTTTTTAGAGTCTTAAGATGCAACCCCTTCTGCAAGGGCGGATATGATCCCGTTCCGCTCCCTAAGGATAAAAAATGAACAAGAATACACTCATTGGTTCCATCCTTATCGCGGTCATCGTGATTTGGTGGATGGCTGTCAATAATGCAAATGCCGAGGCGCAGGCTGCAGCCCGTGCCGCACAGGCTAAGGCTAAAACCGAAAAGCAGGTCGCTGCAGATTCTGCAAAGTCGCTCGTGATTCCGAGCAAGACTCCAGAAATCAAGGCTGCACCGGTCTTGGGCGGTACAGAAAACGCTGCCGCTACGGCTGTGGCAAACGATAGCGCAGCTCCGGTTGCTCCGAAGGCTGAAATTGCAGAACGCTCCGTGACGGTCGAAACCGACAAGTTCATCATGACCCTCACCAACAAGGGTGCTAAGGTCAAGAGTGTTATCGTGAAGGCTCTTCCGGATTCTACCGGCAAGTTCCCGGAACTCATCCAGGATACGACGCTTGGCGCCTTTGACTTGAAGCTCGACAACGCTGACTTGAGCGAAGCGATGTTTGAACTCGGTAACACGCCTGCAAAGATTGTCGTGAACGACAGTGCAAAGGTACAGTTCGCATTCCAGGACGCAAACGGCAACCAGGTCATCCGTTCTTATGGCTTCACCAAGGAAGGTCCGGCAGTCCGTCAAGAAAACAAGTTTATCGGCTTCCAGCCGAATGCCTACGAACTCGCATGGAAGGGCGGTCTCAAGGAAACTGAAGATATTCCGAAGTCCAAAGGCTTCATGGGCATCGGCGGTGGTGGCACCTACTACTTCAGCGAAGTCGTTTTCAATGACCGCTATTCTGTGGAACGCGAAATGCCGCGCGAACAGACTTCTTTCAATGCTACTGAAGGCAAGGTTATTTGGGCCGGTCTTCGCCGCAAGTACGTGGCTATGACGGTCCAGTTCGACGAAGCTGTTCCGGCTGTGCTCAAGACAAAGCCGATGAAGGTTGAAGATAGCGAAGTCGATCCGGGTACGTACAAGCTTACGATTGCCGACGATTTCCGCGGTGCTCAGTCCCTCAGCTACGACTTGATGATTCTCCCGCTCAAGTGGGATGAACTCTCCGCTCTCAACAAGGACTACGAAAAGATTATCGTGAGTGGCTGGAGCTGGTGCGGTGCAGACGTCTGGTTCGTCTGGATTTGCAAGATGCTCCTCAAGCTCTTGAACCTCTTCTACAGCATTATTCCGAACTACGGTATTGCTATTATCCTCGTGACGCTCATCGTTCGCGGTATCACGACTCCGTTCACCGTGAAGCAGATCAAGTCTACGCGTGGCATGGCCGCTCTCAAGCCGCAGCTCGATGAAATCAACGTGAAGTACCGTACCGACCCGCAGAAGAAGCAGGCCGCTATGATGGAACTCTACAGCAAGAACAACATCAACCCGCTCGCAAGCTGCACGGGTGGCTGCCTCCCGATGCTCATCCAGATGCCGATTTTCATGGGCCTCTTCTTTGTGCTTGGCCGTGCAATCGAACTCCGTGGCGCTCCGGCATTCCTCTGGATCTCTGACCTCAGCCGCAGTGACGTTGTCTGGAACGGTATCAGCATTCCTATCATCATGCCGTCTGGCCTTGCCATCCTCCCGTGGCTCATGGTGGCAACGACCTATTTCCAGACCAAGGTGACGATGAGCTCCAACGCCGGCATGGATCCTGCACAGCAGAAGATGATGGTGTGGATGATGCCTGCCATGATGCTCTTGTTCAGCGCCGTGATGCCGTCTGGTCTCGTGCTCTACTGGATTATCGGTAACATCTGGAGCATTGCTCAGTACAAGTACATTTACAGCAAGTTCCCTCCGGTTAACGGCAACAAGCCCGCCGCTTCTTCCAAGCTCAAGGGCAAGAACGTCAAGGACGCTGAAATCGTGAAGTAATTGAAATGCGCGGGCTTTCCCGCCGTGCGATGTCATCCCGGACTTGTTTTCTTTGACCACTTAGCGCTTCAGCGCTTACGTGGTCATGATCCGCGTATGGGGACGGGATCGCCATTTAAAAAAGAAGCCGCACCCGCAGCTTCTTTTTGTATTTCATAGCGTTTTATTCATCATCTGGGTTCGAGTCAGATTCTTCGAAGTCGTAAGGATCGTCTTCAATTTCCTGCTGTTCGAATTCGATGAGCTTTTTACACGTGGCTTTGTCATTGCCTTTGACGATTAAAGCTTTTCGGTCTTCGTCGAGCGTGTAATAGATGTAGGTGAATTTTTCCTTTGCATTTTCGTCATCGCAAGTGTAGAGGACGTTCTTTGTACTACACCCGTCCCCGTATTCAGCCTTGTCTTTTGCTCCATCGATAATGTCTGCGTTTATATCGTCGCACATTTGTTTGATGCTTTTTTCGAATGAAGAGCCTTTTTCGACTTCGACGCAGGATTCGTCGATTTCGTCATTTTCTTCATCGACAACATTGTAGACGTAACAGGATACTAAATCTGTTTTAGTATCAGGGGCATTGCTTGAAGATTCGCTCGAAGAATCGTCTCCGCAAGCATAGAAAACGGACATTGACGCGAATATCAATGCAGTGTATTTGTTTTTGAAATTCATAATCAACTCCTTGTTAGTTTTTTTGTTTTAGTTTTAAAATTCGCTTGACGCTTTCGTCGATGCGCGATTCCTTGATTTCGCCTTTTTCGACCGCCTTGACAACGGCGTCGAAAACCTGCGTAAATTCCCTGGAACATAGCACCACATCGACGCCCGCCTGGATGGACTTGACAGCCGCTTCGGTATTGCTGAATTGCTTGGTGATGGCGCCCATGTCCATGGCGTCAGTCACGATAACGCCATCGAAACCGAGCTCGCCGCGGAGCTTATCCTGCAAAATAACCGATGATAACGTTGCCGGTAAATCGTCGCCAGAAACGTTTGGGGCGGCAATGTGGGCGGTCATAATCATTTGGGCGCCTGCCTTGATGCCCGCCTTGAACGGGATCATTTCGCATTTGAGCATTTCATCCCAGGTCTTGTCCGTTGAAGCGTAGCCGTAATGCGTGTCCGTGCTTACATCGCCATGCCCAGGGAAATGCTTGAGCGTGCCGATGACGCCTGCCGATTCAAGACCATTCAAATAGCTTACCACAAATTTGGCGGCTGTCTCCGGGTCATCCGAGAATGCTCGCGGACCGATAACGATGTTGTCTGGATTCGTGTTCACGTCCGCAACAGGAGCGTAGTCAATATCGAAACCGTATTTCTTGACGTAACTCCCGATAGTGAATGCGGCTTTGTAAGCCTCTTCCGGGTCATCGCTTTCTGCGATGGCGGCCATGCTTTCGTATTTAGGCACATCGAAATTTTCGTTGTTGGCAATGCGCGCCACGCGACCGCCTTCTTCGTCAATCGCAAGGAGCGGCGAGCCTTTCAGTTCTCTAATTTCATCAATGAATTTTTTGAGCTGGATTTCATCGACAATGTTGTGTGCATAAAGAATCATACCGCCGATAGGATAATCTTTATTAACCGCTAACATGGTCTTGTTGACCTGTTCAAGCTTGTAATCGGGGAGCTCAGCGTATTCGTTCCAATGGATGCTTGTGTCCAATGCTTCGGGGCGCACAAAGAACATCTGTCCGACCTTTTCGCGGATGGACATTTTTTGGATGGCGGAATCTTCAGACGATGGCCCGCTCGAAGAATCGTCGCCGCAAGCGGCAAAGAAAAAAGCTGTCGCCGTACATCCAAGCAAGTTTGCAATGACATGCTTTTTGCAAAACATAAAAATACCTCAAAACTTATTCTTCAACATCAAATGACTTGCCCGCCATCATTTTCAGCAATGCTTTGGGGAGCGATTGTGGTGTTGTAAGCTTGTCTGTGTCGACTGTCTTCTTTTCGCCCTTGATGTCAAAGGAAACTGTAGCCCCATCGCTAGTCACTTCCATTTTCACTTTGGAACCCATGATGATTGGAACGTTGATATCGTCGTGCCCGGCAGGGAATCCGCAAATCACGGGGATGTCGTATTCCTTCAAATACTTGGAGAGCATCGCTTCGGTGCTTTCGTAATCGAGGTCTGTTCCGGAGCTTACAAATTCACCAAGGATAACGCCTCTAACGTTCTCCATCACGCCGTGAAGTTCAATGGAATGGAACATGCGGTCGATGTTGCGCAAGTTCTCGCCGATTTCTTCCATAAAGAGGATGATGCCGTCATTCTGGAAAACGTCGATGTCGCTAGCGCCGATGAGTGGCACAAATGTTGCCATGTTGCCGCCTACGAGAATACCCTCGGCTTTGCCTTTCTGGTTGTATTTGTGCTTAGGAACTTTGTACGTCGGGACTTCGCCTTTGAGCAAGTCGCGCAGGAGCGTGCTATTTTCATCCTTGCCCTCGGTCTTTGCAATGCTCGAACTCATGGTACCGTGGATGCTCATGACGCCCGCCTTGGTCTGCATGGCGTGTAACGTGGTCACGTCGCTATAGCCGATAACCCATTTCGGGTTCTTTTTCACAAGTTGCGGGTCAATCAAATCGACAAGCTGGATAGTGCCGTAGCCACCGCGATTGCAAAGGATCGCCTTGATGCTTGTGTCCTTGAGTGCGTTTTCAAAATCTTCGGCGCGTTCTTCGGCGGTGCCTGCTAACTTGCCTGCTTCAACCTTGCCGACGCTCTTACCGATGACGGGCTTGAATCCCCAGTCCTCGAGGACGTCTGCGGTCTTTTGGATTGTGGAATCGGGTGTTGTGTAGGAGGGCGAAAGGAGCGCAATCTTGTCGCCTTTTTTCAAGAATGCGGGCACCGTGCCTTCTGCAATCGGTGCGTTTTTCAAGTTCACAGAAGCGCTAGAAGAATTGTCGTCACCGCAACCACCAAGTATCATAGATAAACATAATACAGCTGTTAATCCTATCGTTTTTTTCGACAGGCTAGAACCCCTGACGTTGCAGGACGACATATTTCCAATATCCATAAAGCTCCCCTCTGGATAATGCTTAAAGACCTTCTGTACGGTTTAATATATATATGTTTTGATGTAAAAGTAAACTTTTTGTATCATTTTAGGAAGGAATGATGTAATTTAAATGGGGAAATAGATAAATATCACATTTTTTAAGGGGAAAAAGGGTATTTTGATGATTTCGATTCGTCATTTGAAAAAGGTGTACCCGAATGCGACTCCGCTTTTGGATGTCAATGCCGAGATTAATTGTGGCGATATTGTGTCGATTATAGGCCCATCGGGAACGGGTAAGTCGACGTTATTGCGTTGTATAAATCTTTTGGAACGTCCGACCTCGGGGGAGGTCTTGATTGACGGAAAGTCGATTACGGCACATGGGGCGAATGTACCTGCGATTCGCCGCAAGATGGGGATGGTTTTCCAGTCGTTTAACCTATTCAACCACCTGACGATTATCGAAAATATCATGGTCGCGCAGATGGATATTTTGCACCGTTCCAAGCAGGATGCCTGCGCAAAGGGAATAGAACTTTTGCGTCGTGTGGGGCTTGCGGACAAGGCCGATAACTTGCCCGAGGAACTTTCGGGCGGCCAAAAACAGCGTGTCGCTATTGCGCGTACGCTAGCGATGGACCCTGAAATTATATTGTTAGATGAACCGACGAGCGCTTTAGACCCGACAATGATTGGGGAGGTCCTTGCGGTGATCAAGGGACTTTCGAATCAGGGGCTCACGATGATGATTGTCACGCACGAGATGAAGTTTGCTCGAGATATCTCGACGCGCGTGTTCTACATGGACGAGGGGGTGATTTACGAAGAGGGGACTCCGAAGCAGATTTTTGAAAATCCGCAGCGCGAAAAGACGAGGTTGTTTATCAAGCATTTGAAAGTGTTTGACGAACATCTTGTCGTTGGAAATATTGATTTTATGGGCGTTATGAACCGATTCCTGTTTTTCGCCGAAAAGAACCAGATGGAGAATCGGACCATTCGAAACGTGAGCTATGTTCTCGACGAAATGGTGATGCTTGGGCTTGTTCCCAAACTGCCGCAAGGTACGGATATCCGTTTAATGGCGGAGTATTCTGAAGACAACAGCCGTGCTGAAATCAGGATTGAATTTGCAGGGCCGAATATAAATCCGTTGGATTTTTGCGACGAAATTTCTAGACAACTGATTGATGTGGCTACAGAACATTATAAACAAAATGTTGTCAATGGCCTGACCGTCATTCATTTCCATGTCAAGTAGGAGGGCGTTATGAAAAAGATTCTCGAATATTTGGCAGCTCTCATTGCTTTGACGGTTTTGTTGACGGGCTGCGATGAAAAAGTACGTAAAATTGAAAGTGCTGCCCAGCTGAATGACCCGCAATATTCGATTGGCTACGAAGAAGGGCGTGATTCTGCATTGAAGGATGTTCCGCCACGATTTAGAAAATTGCACCTCAAGTACAATTCCATTGCGGACATGAACAAAAACGAGAATCTTGTACTTGGAATGCAAACGGGTTTTGTCTTTGTCGATAAAGAAACGCGTCGAATGCTCCCCAAGGCCGAAATCAAGTATTACAAGTCTACTCCGGACATGGCTTACATGGTGGCGAACGGCAAGCTGGATGGCTTTATCAATGACGAACCTGTGATCCGCTATGCCGCACTCGAAAATCCAAACCTTGCCTATATCCATGCCGATTTCGAGCCGATGGATATTGTGATTGTTTTCCCGAAGAATGAAAAGGCTAAAGCTCTCCGAGACGAGATGGATGAGTTTATCGACAAGATGCATCTGTCTGGAATGCTGGATTCGATTGATAACATTTGGCTCGGTGAAGATGAAGAGAAAAAGGTCGTGGAATTCCCGATGGCAAAACCGGGAATGCCCACGTTCAAGATGGCGACGAGTGCTGTGAATCCGCCTTTTGAATACATCAAGAATGGCAAAATTGTCGGTTACGAAATGGATTTGATGGCGCGTTTCTGCAAGGAAAAAGGTTGCGGTCTCGAAGTTCACGACGTGGCTTTCGAATCGGTGATTCTTGGTATCGAAACGGGAATGTATGATTTTGCGGCGGCAACGCTTAGCGCCACTCCCATATTCAAGGAGAAAAATTATCTATCGCATCCTATTTACGTTTCTGAATGCGTGATGGCGGTGCAGATTCTTGATGGTAAAGCTAAGCAACAGGTAGCGAAAAATCCTGAAGACATGATTAAAAGCTTGAATCGCGATGGCGCTAAGATTGGCCTTATGACAGGAGGAGTCTTCGATAAAGTATTGAATGAATTTTTCCCGACAGCGAAGTCCTTGTTTTTCAATACTTATGCTGATATGGTCAAATCGATTGATGCTGGAAAATTGGATGCCATGCTAGTTGATGAGCCTACCGCAAG
This sequence comes from Fibrobacter sp. UWB7, assembly GCF_900142945.1. Classification (NCBI taxonomy): domain Bacteria; kingdom Pseudomonadati; phylum Fibrobacterota; class Fibrobacteria; order Fibrobacterales; family Fibrobacteraceae; genus Fibrobacter; species Fibrobacter sp. UWB7. The sequence goes on along the minus strand of NZ_FRCO01000001.1, from coordinate 1,196,343 downwards.
GCTTTTGGTAGAAGGTCGTAAAGAAGTTGAAATTGTAAATAAGATTTTAGAAAAGGCTAACTATGCCTTTGCTTTCTCAAAAAGTGAAAAAGGTGAAAAGTTGTGTGCACAAATGACAGAATTTATTCAAAATTCTATCAAACAAGGTTTGCAAACTGTTTTGGAATCAGTCTGGTTTGGATCCGATGAATCGCTCAAGAAAATTGATTTGTCAAAGTTGAAAGCGACCAATGGAACACTTCACTTGGCCACGAATGTGGAGGTAGCCCCGTTTGTTTACATTAAGGACAATGCTGTTGTTGGTTATGATATTGATTGGGTTGTCCGTTTTTGTGAGGCTTATGGTTATGGACTTGAAATTGTGAATATGAATTTTGAATCCATATTGCCATCGATCGTGTCTGGCGCAAGTGATTTGGCCGTGGGGGAGATTACCGTTACCGCAGAACGAAAGCGAAGCGTTAATTTTTCTACTCCTGTTTATGATGGTGGAGTCGTTGCCATTGTAAAACGGACTGCAGAAGAAGAGGCTGTTGCCCCTTATGAAGAAACCTTTTGGGGTTCTTTAAAGAAAAGCTTCGAGAGAACATTTATTCGTGAAGACCGCTGGAAGCTTGTGGCGCAGGGTGTCGGCGTGACTATCTTTATCTCTATCCTTTCGGGAATTTTGGGCTCGTTGATTGGCTTTGGCTTTTGCATGTTGCGCCTCTCGAGTCGTCCATACGCGAATGTTTTTGCGCTAGGCTACATTCGCCTTTTGCAAGGGATTCCGTCGGTCGTGCTTTTGATGGTGCTGTTCTACATCGTGTTTGCACGTACGGGGCTTGATGGCGTGTGGGTTGCCATCATTGGCTTTGGCATGAACTTTGGCGCCTATGCGGCAGAAATTATGCGCACGGGAATCTTGGCTGTTGATAAAGGGCAAATGGAAGCGGCGCTTGCGCTTGGCTATACGAAACCTCGCGCGTTCTTCAAGATTGTCTTCCCACAGGCGGCGCACCACTTTTTGCCGGTGTTCCAGGGCGAATTTATCAGCATGGTGAAGATGACATCGGTGGTGGGCTATATCGCTATCTTGGATTTGACAAAGGCGTCGGACATTATCCGCAGCCGCACTTACGAGGCTTTCTTCCCGCTGATTATGACGGCAATTATTTACCTGATTATCATCTGGATTTTGACTCGTGTGCTCACGATGTTACAGCGTAGGCTCGATCCGAAAATCCGTGCGAAGCGCAAGTAATTACATCGTTCCCGATTCAAGTCCCTTGACGGGGACGTAACGGACGGAACCGTCAGCGGAGATAATCATTGCAACGCCCGAGAGGTAATTGACCCAGCGCCATTTTTCGTAATAGCGCACGTTCGCGTGACCGTTGGTGGTGTAGGCGAGGAGCGGCACGACCAGGTAATCGTGCGTGCACATGACGTTTACGCGTTTCATGGCTGGGAGGTTTGCGAGAATGTTGTTTTTCAAGAGTTCTTCGCTGCGAGTCTCTAAATCATAGAATGCGTCTGGGTAGGCGCCTGTAAAACCGTACTTGGAAAATACAACCCAGCCGCCTTCGGCATTGATATAGTTGTTGGCGGTGGCTTCGTCCTTGATATACCACGCTCCGTCCATGTAGGGGAAGATGTTGAGCGTGTAACCGACTTGACCTTTGCCGATGGCGATTTCTTCGCAAGTTTCTTGCGTGCGTGTGTAGCCCGAATAACCGTAGTAAAAATCTTCTTTGGCGATCGTCGCGAGGCGGGTGCCTAAATTGCGGGCATACGTTTTTCCGTTGCTAGTCAAGTGGCCGTTCGGGCCCGTGTCATCGGTGCGTTCGCTGTGGCGGATGATGAAGACTGCTTTTTCGTCGGACTTGAGATTTGCATAAACTTCAACGAGGTCTGTAAATCCGTCGGCTTCCTGCGGGGTGGCGACGCGCCATGCGTTTGTGGCGGTCTCGAAGATGTAATAGTTGTCGTGATTCACGCGGCCTTCGCGGACTTCCTTGTCGTATTCGCCGGGACCAAATCCTGCCGTATCTTTTTCGATGGGCTGTGCAATGCGCCATTCCTTGGAACTCACGTCGCAAATGAATCGGACTCTGGAATGGTCGGCGTGCTCGTAGTCGTTTGCGAATAGTGCGCTTTGACCTTGATTGACGTACGTGACTTGCCCTGCGTTGGCGTCGGTGCAAGGCTCGAATCCGTAAGCGATAGGGATGAACGCGCGCATGTATCGCTCAAAATTCGGAATGTTCATTCCCCACGATGAAACGTTGTTGCGGATATCGTTGTATTTCCAGAGCGTGTCAAGACCTACAACCCAGTCGGCAATTTGAATTTTCCAGTTCTGGTCGTTCCAAGTGCCATCGCCCTTGAGGTCTTCGGCGAGATTGTTCGCGAGATTCATCATGTCGTTCTCGCTACGCTCGCCTTGAATCATGGCGGAGATGGCAAACAGTGCGGCACTGTATTCGCTATTCCCGAACATGTCAAGATCTTCGGCAACGGGCTTGTCTGTGCGTCCGTCGGTGAAGTACGGCTGCGAATAAAGCATGACCGTGTCAATCCCGAATGCGGCAAATGCTTCGCGCTCCGCCTGCGCCTTAGCTTCGGCAAAGTCGATGTGGTTCATCGTGAGCTGTTCAATGCGCGGGATGGTAATGTGCGTGAGAATGTTCACGTTCGCATGTTCGGGCGAGCAAGTCTTTGCAGCAAGCGTAATGGGGTTGTTTGAAACTCTGCCTGTCACTTCGTTGCGGTAAAAACCGGTCGCCCTGATTTTCACGCAGTTGGAATTTGAGTGGACTTCGTTAAAGGTATAGCGTCCGTCATTCGTGAGGATGCAACCTTCTGCTTTTTGGTAAGTCTCGGTGTTGAATTCCTTGTTCGCTTCGGTGACGGTAATGCTTGTGCCAAAGACGAACGGTCCCTTTTGCGCAATGCCAGAAATCGGCGAAATGAAACCTTCGACAAAGACCGTGTCTGCGCTACCGACGATTGTTCCGGTTGGCGAAATTTTGTCAACAGCATGCAAAAATCCGTCGCTGCAGGTGATGCTAAAGTCTGTGGAGTCCGCTGCACTTCGCCAAGAGCCTTTTACGCAAAGTCGCGGCAAGTTCTCGTTCTGCACAAAGAATGCGCGACCTTCACGGCTTGCATCGCAGGCGGGCAAGTTGGCTGCACTCGGAACGGTCAAAGTATCGAGAAGAGAAATAGGCTGGTTCGGGTCGATGTCGCCACCGTTAGAGGGGTTTCCGTCGGAGCCGCAGCCCGCCATCCATAACGATGCCCCAAAAGCAGCAAAACCAATCGCTGTTAAACCAAATTTCTTCATTCCATACCTGCTTTACTGATGTGCTTCTTTTTTGTGGAAAGGGGCTAGATGCAAAAATATATTCAAAATGTCATTATATGTCAGTACGATTTTATAAATTATACCTGTTATTTTGAATAAAAAGAGAGGTATATATGCCACAACAGTCCGAAAACAATACAAATCTGTTCGTTTTACGCGTTTTTCGCTATATGATTAGCAAAAAAGAGAGCTTTAGTATTGATAAGGATGAGCTCGCATTTTACCCCTCTGTTTGCCCTTGTTTCCATTTGATGGAAGGTGAGGTCGGGTACTATCAATCTTTGGCGGATGCCGAAAAGAGTATTCGTAAAATCGTCAAGAAAAAATCAAATGACGCCTATGGCTTTTTTGTGACGGAATTGCCGATAGGTTCTATGATGCATTCTACCGACTATGTTTCGTGCTGGCGTTACCTCGAAGATGGCTCTTTGTGGCTGAAAAGTGAGGGGCCGAGTAATCTCCCGAGACAGTTGAGGGTCTGCAATAAAGAGCCTTATAAAGGTCGTGATCCCAAGACGATTCGTTTTAAGCAAGGCGACATTGTAGAGATTCCGCGGAATGATTACGCTCAGCTTGCTATTGTGTGGAATACTCCATCAACTGCAGAGCAAATCGAAAAAGTCCGTGAGCAACTTCGTAATTCTAAGGATGGAGCGAGCTCGCTTTTAAACGAATTGAGCATGGGTGATTCCTATAAAGTCGTCACTTACTCTGTGTCGGAAAATGGAGCCGTAAATTATTGTGTTTCTGATGAACTTTCCGTGAACGTACTTCCGCCTTCGAGGCCTGTTCCGCGCAAGTTCGCGACTGAACTGCGTAATCAGCTAAAACGCGCCCAAGAGGAAGAATTCGACTTGCCGTTTTAAGGCGAAAAAGTATGTTGTTAAAGTGAAGAGTGGTTGTTTCCATTTTGGAAACAACTGCTTTTTTATTTCTTGATTTTATCGAGTAGGCGTTTAGCGGGGAAGCCGACGAGCTGGAAACCTTTTTCCCAGATAAAATCCTTGATGCGTTCTGCGCGGGTCTCGTTGCATTTCGGGAGCCAACTCTCGTCAAAATCTGCGTCTAGCCCGGCTTCTAGAATGAGGGCGGTGTAGTCCTTGTTGAGCGCATCGTAGGCGTGGTGGCGTACGAAGTGTTTCTTTTCTTCGTAGTTGAAACGGCGTTCCAGAAGCTTGCGCTTCACGAAACCAGCGCCTTGTTGGATGAGCTCGTCGTATGCGAAGAACACGGGACGTTTCGTGTGGTAGAGCGATTCCATGATGACTTCGGCTTCGGTGAATTTTTCGCTCAAGCCGACTTCGAGCTTGCGGGTGACATCGTAGAATTCGGTCTGCTCGGGAGTCTCGAAAATGTGCAAGAAGAACACGCCGAGTGCGGCGGGTTTCATGTACAAGAAGAACGATTGCAGATGCGGCGCAATTTCGTCATTGCTTGTGAGCGAGACAACATCGGCATTGCTTTGTTCGGCGCGTTCAAAGAATTCCTTGAACTTGTTTTGGTAATAGACGATGGAATCGTTGATGAGCAGCAAGCGTTCCACATCACGCGTGATGACGCCGGGAACGTAGTTGCCGGCTGCGTCTGTTCGGTTCGCCTGCAGTTGCAAATAACGCCGCCACATGCCAAAGTCAAATCCGCGATTTTCGGTGACGAAAAGCTCGATGTGGTTTTCCTTTAAAAAATCGTAGGTGTCGCTAGAAAGCGTTCGGCGATTCGTGAGGAGGACGACCTTGAAGTCGGTCTCGGCAAGATGCTTGAGCGCAAAACGGACATAGCCGGGGAGGTCTTCCCCGGTTTGGTAACTGGCATAGAGGGCGACTTTATTGCATGCGTCCATCAACTATCTTCCTCTGCGGCCTCCGCGGCTGCTGCGTCCGCGACCTTTTTCGCTAGATCTGCGGCCACGTCTTGCTTCACGCGGTTCGCTGGCTACATGGAATCCTTCGCCGAAATCGCGGGTTCCGCGCTTTTCAGAACCGTGTTTCCCACGTTTGTCGGAACGGCGACCTTCATCGAATTCGTCACGGCCCTTGCGGAAACCGCCACGTTCACGAGAATCGCGACCGGTGCGTTCAAAGATCGGACCGTCGAAATCACGACGACCACGGCGACCGCGAGAAACGTATTCCGGTTCGTAATCGTCGTCTTCGTCCGGCTGGCTCACATAGCCGAGTGCTTCGGCGGCCGCAGCGCGGTCAGCTCTTTCATTGAAATTGCGAATGTCGCGTTCGGTATCTTCACGGGTACGGCGCTTCTTCGGTTCAGGGCTCAGCTTTTCGGTGATGCTGAAGTCTGCCTGACCGCGCAATGGGTCAACTCTGAGGAGTTGAACCATCACCTTGTCGCCACGGCGGAAGGTGCGGCCACTGCGCTTGCCAAATGCAAGACCCTGGTCCGGATTGAACACGTAAAAGTCATCGCCCGTGATATCGCGGTAGCGCACAAGACCTTCGGCAATCGGATCGTCGATGGAAACGTAGATGCCCCATTCTTCGATGCCCGTAACGCTTGCTTCGAAGCTGTCGCCAATGCGGCTCTTCAAAATCCAGCAACTGCACACCTTGATGGCGATGCGTTCCACCTTCATGTTCTTGATTTCATTTGCCGAAATCAAGTCGCAGACTTCAATCACGCTGTTCACGCGTTCTGCATCGATTTCCTTACCCTTGCGGGCGAGTTCGCGATGGCACCAGAGGTCCGCGTAACGGCGGATCGGCGAAGTGAAGTGGCTATAATCCTGCCAGTTCAAGGCGAAATGCCCGAAGCTGTTGGAATCGTAATGCGCCTTCTGCATACTGCGCAAAATGCGATTTGTGAGCGTCTCGTCACCGGCGGCGCGCTTGACCAAGTGCTCGTAAAGCTTGAAGGCTACCGGGTTTAAGTTCGTGTCGCCACTGCGCGGCTTACCCAAGTCACGCAACATCACCGGAGCGTCCTTGAACAGATCTGGGTACATGTAATAGAGTTCCATGATGTCCTTCGTGTCCGGAGCTTCATGGATACGGTAAATGCCTTGCAGCTTGCGCTGCTTGAGTTCCTTCGCGCAGCAGTTGTTCGCGATTAGCATGCACTCTTCAACCCAAGAATTGGAATCGTCGTGTTCGCGCGGGAAAATCTTGACCGGTTCACCGTTTTCGTCAAACTTGCAGCCGTATTCAGTTGTCTGGAATTCGAGCAAGCCATCCTTGGTGCGGTTTCTCTTGAGGAGCGCTGTCACTTCGGCGAGAGCCTTGATGGAATCGTCGCCTTCTTCCATCATCTTCACTGCCTGCTGGTACGTGATGCCCTTCGTGATGTTCACGACACTGCGGTGGAAATCCCAACCGAGAACGTTTGCTTCCTTGTCCAAGTCGATCATGCAGGTGAATGCGCAACGGTCTACGCCTTCGTGCAAGCTGCAAACGCCGCTCGAAAGCTTTTCCGGGAGCATCGGCACTGCGGTCCACGGCAAGTATTGCGTGTAGCTTCTTTCAAGAGCTTCTTCGTCAAGGTCAGAACCTTCGGGCACGTAGTAGCTCACGTCGGCGATGTGTACGCCGAGCTTGTAACCGCCATTCGGCTTGCGTTCCACGCTGATCGCATCGTCGTGGTCCATGGCGCCTTCGGGGTCAATGCAGAGAATGTCGAGCTTGCGGTAATCCACGCGGCCCTTGAAATCCTTTTCGGTCGGGTCCGTAATGGAGGCCACGTACTTTTCAATAGCGGGGCTAAAGCCTTTCGGAAGATTGCTCTCTTCCATGAACTTTTTCTTGACTTCGTCCCAAGTCACGTTCATGATTTCTGCGGAGCGGTCGACCTTCGCCAAGTAGCTGTGCTTGAGCTTCGGGTGCGGATAAAGCGTGAAGCTGATGGTCTCGCCTTCCTTGCCCGGCGCCTGCCTGCGGTGGCACATCTCGTACACCTTGCCGGTATCGATTTCGGTCACCTGCCAGTCTTCGTCACCGGTCTGGTGCAGAATGCCGCGCTTCACGCGTGTGCCGGAATCCTTTTCGGTCTGACGACGGCTGCGTGCGCCTGGACGGCGATTGTCTTCGACACCCTGCTCTGCAAGCTTCTTGCGGCGCTTCTCGCGCTTATCTTCGAGCGGCTCGCCATCGCCCAATTGATATTCCTTGTGGGCAGAACGCTTGAGAACGCCTCGCTCGATCATGTCGGCGAGGAGCTGCTTAAAAGCCATCTTCTGTTTTTTTGGGAGGCCGAGAGCGCTGCGGAGCTGGCTCCCTACCATAGGTTCGTCACGAAGGATTGCAATAATTTGTTCTTCGCTCGGTAATTCCTTAGCCATAATTAAGCCTCCTTGTTTTCTGCGACCGCTTCTTTTGCTGCGGCAAGTTCCGCCTGCTTGTACGGCATTGCGGATTCAATAAGATCATGAGTTTCGTCGCGGAGGTCGGCCATCGGCTTCTCGGCGTAATCTTCATAGCGGATCAGCGGGTGAACGACCATCTCGACGGTGCCGGAATAGACCGCCCATTTGACCTTTGGGAGAATCTTTCCGGTATTGATAAATGTAACTGGCAAAATGTCAAAGTGCTGTTCTTTTGCCAAACGGAAAATTCCATTTTGGAACTTGAACATGTGCCCGTCTTCGCTGCGGTGGCCTTCGGGGAACACGACAATGTTGTAATTGCTTTCGAGGCGTTTCTTGAGGATTTTGCCGAGGCCTGCGTTTTTGCGCGGGTTCGTGTGGATAGGAATGTTGCCGGAGCGGTTCAGAACCCAGCCGAATACGGGCGCTTTCCAGAGGCTTGCCTTAGCCATGAACGAAGCTCTCGTGATGGAGTGCCAGACGACGTTGATGTCCAAAAAGCTCTGGTGGTTGGCGACGATGACGTAGTTGATGCCTTGCGGGATGTTTTCGGCGCCCTTGACGGAAACCTTGATGCCGAAAAGCTTGAAAATGATTTTTTGGAAGGAGAATGAGCAAATCTTGGTGCAGTCTTCCCAGTGTCCGCGGATACCGCAATAGAGGGTATAGGGAATGCCTGCGACAACCATAATGGTGAAAACGACGATGTAATAAAAGAGTGCAAGAATAGCGCGCATGGTCTCTGCTTGTTAAAAGTGGATATTAGACCTGTTTATTAGGTCCCTATGGGCTTAATGTATATTTTTTGAGTGGGTTGAAACAGTTGTTTTTATTATATTCATCGAGAAAAACATGGAGTTTTAAATTATGGAAATTAAATGGCTTAATCCCGATGCTCAGTTTGACCGTCTCGTTTTGGCGGGTGATATCGGTGGTACGAATACGAATCTTGGTCTTGTGGGCTACAAGGATGGCAAGTTTACGCTCATTCTCGAAACCGTTTGCCCGAGTCAGTGCATTGAAGGACTTGACACCCCGATCCGTGAAACGCTCAAGGCTGCAATCGAAAATCGCGCGGATTTGAAGCCGTCCCACATCTGCATCAGCGCCGCAGGTCCGGTGGCAAACAACAAGTGCGTCATGACGAACCTCCCGTGGTGCGTCGACGGCGATGCCATCACGAATGCAACCGGCATCCCGACTCTCGTGATTAACGACTTTATGGCTATTAGCTATGGCATCCCGACTCTCGACGTCGATGACCCGAAACAGATTCTCAAGTTCAAGCACACCGACGGTAGCGAACCGAAGCCGCAGGCTGCAACGAAGGCCGTGATTGGTCCGGGTACGGGCATGGGCGTTGGTTTCCTCGCATTTGACGGTCAGAAGTACATCCCGGCTTGCTCCGAAGGTGGTCACTCTACGTTTGCTCCGTTCGACAAGGAAACTCAGGACTTCCGCGACTACATGGAAAAGCGCATCGGCACGGTGCCGGGCGTTGAACCGCTCGTCTCTGGCATGGGCCTTGCTCACCTCTATGAATGGTGGCGCGACACGAAGGGCGTACCGCAGAACGATGCCTTCAAGAAGATTGAAGAAACCGATTGGCATGACCGCCCAAAGTACATCAGCCGCGCAAGCGATACCGATCCGGTGGCTGCCGAAATGATGCGCATGTTCGTGAAGATGCTTGCACGCTTCGCTAGCGACGCTTGCACGTTGTTCCTCCCGCTCGGCGGTTTCTACCTCGCCGGTGGCACGGTGCAGAAGGACCTCCGCTGGCTCGAACGCGATAACTTGTTCATGACCTGGTTCGAAAAGAACTACAATCCGAACATCCGTCCGCTCTTGAACAAGATCCCGGTGTACCTCATCAAGGATTACAGCATTAGCTTGTACGGCGCTGCCAACGCAAGCCTCAATTTGCAGAAGTAATTGAGAAATTCAAATTTCGAATTGCTAAAAATTTGAACAGAAAAGCCGGACTTTAAGTCCGGCTTTTTCTATGTCATGCCCGACACCGATCGGACATCTCCCTTTAAAATTTCTCTGTTAGGAAATGTCGCACCTCGCAGTTATTTCTTTTTTAAACTTGCCAATGCAAACGCGAGCGATATCGCAATCCCGACAAGCGACAAGTAAGCGGGGCTTTGGATTTTTGCGGTGGAGGCGAGAATTGCGGGAATGAGTCCGAAGAGCCCGCCGATAATCACGCCTGCGTACCAGAGCGTTTTCTTGACTTTGAATCTTTTATGCGCGATGATGGCGACTGCGAGCGGGGCGACGATGCCCGGCGTGTAAACGGAATAGGCCATTGTCAAAAGCCCGATGATATCTTTACCTTGGAGCGCAAGGTAAGTGGCGATAATGCCGATGACAACGACGGAAATGCGCACGACGGAAATGCGGCGCGTGTTCAGAATGTCGCTCCCGAAAATGGCGGCGGAATTGATGAGGCATGTATCTGCCGACGAAAGGAGCGCTGATAAAAGCCCAACGGAAAGAAGTGCTGCAAGCGGGAGCGGGAGCACGCCGGAGGCGAGGCGGAATAGCGGATTTGTGGTGGAGCCTGCTGTAGCGGGGGCGTAAGTGGCGGCCCACATGCCGAGCAAAACGATGATCACGCTAAAGGCGAGTATGGCAAAACTGCCGGCGACAACGGCCTTGCGTGCCGATGTTGCGTCTTTGGCGACGAGATTTCTGGAAATTACATCGGGGCCAAGAAAATAAGCGCCGCCGATAGTGAATAGCATGATTGCTAAATCGCTAGCGCCAAATTTTTCGTTCAAAAGATTGAAGTTTCCGAAAGTCGCGAGACCTGCGTTACCCGCTGTCGAACTGCTGGCGGTGAGACCTGCGGAATGCGCGGCGTTTTCGATTCCCGAGAATCCGCCAAACAGATAAACGGCAGCTGCAAAAAATCCGAGCGTCAAAATTCCAAATTGCAAAGCATCAGTGCGGACAACAGAAAGTTGCCCGCCCAATAGCGTGTAGACAATGACGATTACGGCGGTAATCAATACGGATTGCGTCCCGGCATCGTGACCAAGCACAAGCCCGATAAATCCTGCGACGGCTGCAAATTGTGCAGCGATAATTCCAATCCACGAAACGGCAATGATTAAAGCGACTAGCTTTCGCCCTGTTTTCCCGACGGTCTTTTCTGCAATTTCGGGGAGCGTGCGCACGTCAAGATCGTGGACAGGCTTGCTCAAAAATGCGGCTTGAAACCAGAACCCAATCGCTCCAACGGCAAGCCACCAGAAGGCGGCGAAGCCGATGCTCTCGGCACGTGCGGCTATGCCCACCGTTGCTGATGCCCCAAGGACGGTTGCCATGAGGCTCATGAATACAAACGGGGAGCTTTGCTTGCGACCTGCAACAACGTAGTCGTCAAAATTCTTGACTTTGAACAAGTCTCGAATGCAGATGAAACCGAGAACAAAGAAGTAAATGAGTAATAGTTTCATGTTATAAAAAGGAGATGCCCGATTAAATCGGGCATGACAGGTTTACGACGTTGTAAAATTAGAAATTTTAGAGATTGCCGTATTCTCCGATGTCGGGGATGAGCGTACCCGATTTCATGTGGTACGTGCGGTTACTGTAGCCAAATGCCGTTCGATCGTGTGTGGCGACAATGACCGCGACTCCTGATTTTGCAAGCCTTCCGAAAAGGCTGAAAACCTTGCGGCTGTTGTCTTCGTCGAGATTGCTTGTCGGTTCATCGGCGATAATCAAATCGGGATTGTTGACAAGAGCACGTGCGATGGCGACTCGGCGCAATTCTCCACCCGATAAGTTGGCGGGGTATTCGTTTGCCAAATGAGCGATGCCGAGCTTTTTGAGGAGGCTCTGTATTTGCTCCTTGTCGATGCGTCGCTTGTAAAGGCTTGCGGCAAGTTCGATGTTCTCGGTCACGGTGAATGCAGGCAAGCAGGCGGCGTTTTGCGGGATGTAGCCGATGCGCTCGTTGCGTAACTTTGAACGGTCTTCGTCATTCAAAGTGTAAAGCGGTTGTCCGTCAATGGCGATGCTCCCAGATGTTGGTGCGCTGATGCCTGCGAGGGCGTTCAAAAGCGTGCTCTTGCCGCTTCCGGATTCTCCGAAGATGACCGTGTAATCGCCTGACCAGGCGAAGAAATCGGCGTTGTTGACGGCAGGGAACTTTTCACCGCGTCGGGTATATTCTTTTGTAATGTTGTTACCATTGAGTATCATTAAGTTTCCTCCTTTAAAGCCGAGTAAACATCTAGACGGCCAACTTGTTTAGCTATTCGATAGGCGGCTCCTGTGCCTGTGATTGTGGGAATGAATATTGCAGCGATGATGATCGCAAAAATAGTTAGTGCGCTCGGAAGCAAGAACGGTACGGATAAACTGTCGATAATGAACACGCGGAACGAGAGCGTTGCAAATACGCTGATGAACGCGCCTACGACAGTGCCGATGATGGTTGCGAGCAATGATTCGCCAAGAACGATGTGTTCCAATCTCTTTTGCGTGAAACCGATGACGCGGAGTGTTGCAAATTCGCGCTTGCGCTCGTTTGCAGAAATTGAGAAGGCTATTGAAACGGCGGCGATGGAGACAATCAAGAAAAATACGGCGATAACCCATACGATAATCTTGAAAGAACCTGCCGTAGCGATGACGTTATCGAATAAATCCTTGCGCGGAATCACGTGGATGTTGTCGAATTTCTCGTGAAGCGTCTGCGATATTTTTTCAAAGTCTGCGCCTTTTTCGAGATTCGCAAGAATCGCGGAAGGTTCGCCTTCGGAAATGAAGTTGATACCTTTTTCTTTCGCTGCTTTCTGCAAGATTTCGATGGTCCCGACATCGGCAAAAATGGCTTGGTCAAGCTTATTACCCATGCGTTCTAGGTGTGCTACGACAGTAAATTCCTGATCGAAGAACTTGATTTTCCCGGATTCATCGACTTGAATGTCGCTACCCGCGATTACAGAACCAATGGGAAAGTCTTTCTTGTATGTTTTGCGAATCCACGGCTTGATGGTAAAATCGGTCTTGGAATCGAAACCGATGATGTTGACTTTTTTATCGCAGCAGCTAGATCCGAGCGTGGAAAAATAAAATTGCGATGTGGCAATTTTGATTCCAGGAGTTTTTCGGGTGAATTCGAGAATTTCTCGGGGGAGCGTGCGATGGCTTAATTCTCCTTGCAAGAGAACTGGTTGGTCTTTTGCTTCGCTGCCGTATGGAACGATGAGCAAGTCTGCGCCCATGCGCGATGAGAGCTGCTCCAGGCCTGCGTCAAGGCTTTCAGAAAAAAGAGCGCTTGATAAAAGTGTTGCCGAAGCGACTGCGGTTAAGATGACAAGTCCAATGCTTCGGAACGGATGACGCCAAAAGTTTGTATAAATAATTCTAAGTATGATTTGATTCATTTAAAGTCTCCTGTCGCGTTATACTGCGATTCAATAAGTAAATGCTGTTGGCAATTCCAACGAGCGCAATGACGATTCCTGTGATTTGCAAAACCGGGGAAGATATGGAATGACAATGCATGTGGGGTGCTGCGCAAACGCCTACAATCACGGCGGGTACAAGGGCTGTGAAAACTCCGCCTGCAATCACTGCTGCCGATAATGCTTTTTGTGCTTTCGGGATCGCGATATAGGCAATGCCAAAAATCGCGATGACAATGCCGATAATTCCGTCAACACTAGAGGTCTTTTGGCAGCGCATGATCATGTCTCCATGACCCGAGCAAAATGGAAGCAGAACAAATGAAAGTAGCGAAACGAGAACGCCAAATGCAATTGCTGTTGCGCCGAATAAAATACCTTGTTTCATAATGACCTCCTAGATGACTTTTTGTTTTTGTTCGAAGCCAAATATAGAAGGCAAATATGAGTTTGTCCAATACTTTATTTTTAGCGTGTTTTATAGGTTTTTGCTATAACAAAAAAACGCCCATCAATGATGGGCGTGGTGCAATGAGTTTGTACGCTTTGATTAGGCGTTCGGATTGTGCTCGGCGGTGTATGCCTTGAGATATTCTTCCATCTCGCGGATGTAGATGCGGCAGATGGTGCTGAGCATAAAGTTCTTTTTGGTGATGTAGCCGATTTCCATTGAACGGTCGTCTTCGCCTTTGGCGTCCTTGAACGGCACGGCGACGTAATCGGAACCGTTGATTTCTTCGCTAATGATGCCGGAACAAAGCGTGTAACCGTTGAGACCCACCATCAAGTTGAGCATTGTGGCGCGGTCGTTTGCCTTAATGGTTTTGTGGTACTCGTTTGTACTCAAGATTTCTTCGGCGAAGTAATAGTTACCGCTTTCGCCCTGTTCAAAAGAAAGGCACGGGTAATCCGAAAGGTCTTCGAGATTCACGTAAGGCTTGTTGGCGAGTGGATTGTTTTTCCACATGTAGGCGTAAGCCTTGCAATCAATCAGCTTTTGGAAAACGAGATCGTGTTCCTTGAGCAAATACGTGATGTACTTGCGGTTGAAATCGCTCAAGTAGATGATGCCGATTTCACTGCGGAGGCTCGTCACGTCATCGATGACTTCTTTGGTCTTTGTTTCGCGGATGGCGAATTCGTAATCATCGATGTTGAACTTTTTGGCCATGTTCACGAAGGACTTGACGGCGAAGGAATAGTGCTGTGTCGAAACGGCGAAACGCTTCTTCTTCTGTTCTTCCTTGCTGTAGCGTTCGAGAACGGACTCGTAATGGTTGTAGAGCTCGTTCGCGCGGGCGATGAATTCTTCGCCTTCGGGCGTGAGCGTGATGCCTCGGCTTGTGCGGTTGAAAACGGTGATGCCGATTTCATCTTCGAGCTCGCGGATGGCTGTCGTGAGAGACGGTTGGGATATGAACAAGGATTCGGCGGCCTTGTTGAAGGAGCCTGCTTTTGCAATCCCGATGGCGTAACGTAATTGTTGTAGTGTCATGTTCTGTTTATATCCCTTTATAGTTACGTGGTAAATATAAGAAATTTAATAGAAGAATCCTATATGTATTGTAGGAATATTAAAAAAAGAAGAACCCCTAGGTGGATTCTAAGCATCCTGGGAGCTTCTCGATGTGCGTAGCCTATGTATTGAACGCAACTTTTAGTCTATCGAGTGCCTCGACCAGGATACTTCGTGGACAAGCAAGGTTAAGCCGCTGGAATCCTTCTCCGTTGTTCCCGAAAAAGATCCCGTTGTTGAGCCACAGTCGCGCCTTGTTGCGGACGCGATCTTGGATTTCGTCTGGCGAAAGTCCTGTCCCGTTGAAGTCTATCCATGCGAGGTAAGTCGCTTCCATTGGCACAAGCTTGACGCCTTTCAGATTTTCTTTAATAAATTTGTCTGTAAATTCAATATTGCCTTTGATGTACTTGAGGAGGGCATCGAGCCAGACTTCACCTTTGCTGTAGGCGGCTTGCGTCGAGACGATTCCCTGGATGCTGACTTGGCTATAACCGGTGGCAAAGATTTGCTTGCGGAACGCGCGACGGATTGATGGATTCTTTATGAAGGCGTGTGCGATTTGGATGCCTGCCAAGTTGAATGTTTTTGTTGGCGCCGTGACGATGATGGATTTGTTGGCCAGTTCTTCGCTTATGGAGGCGAATACGGTGTGCGTACCTTCAAAGACGAAATCGCTGTGGATTTCATCGCTCACGACGATTACATTATGCTTGAGGCAAATCTCTCCGAGGCGTGTAAGTTCTTCGCGAGTCCAGACGCGGCAAACGGGATTGTGCGGGCTGCAAAGCAAAAAGAGCTTGATATTGTTTTCGACGATTTTCTTTTCGAAATCTTCAAAGTCAATGTGATAGCGACCGTCTTCGCCATAAACGAGGTCGTTACTGACAACTTTGCGTTCGTTGTCTTCGATGACGTCAACAAAGTGCATGTAGACCGGCTGCTGGATAAGTACTCCATCGCCAACGTTTGTGAATGCTTTTATTGCCATGCCAAGCGCGAACATCACACCGGGAATCTTGATAATCGATTTGCGGTCTTCTATATCATAGTGGTGTCGGCGGCGGTAGAAATTTTTGACAACTTCGTAGTAGTCTTCTTTGGGTTCGCTGTACCCGAAGATTCCGTATTCGGCAACGCGGGTCAACTCATCTTGAATAAACGAAGATGTCTTGAAATCCATGTCGGCAACCCAAAGCGGGAGAAGACTGTATGGATCTTCACCTGGCTTTACAACACGGCGTTCAATAGCAAAATCGTATTTGATAGAGTTGGTATGGCGACGCTCAATAACGGTATCAAAGTCTAAATTTCGTTCTTTAATTTCTGACATGGCGAGTCTCCCTTGCAAAATTTTGCAGTTGTAGGCTTTTCACGCCGGCACATAATATAGAAGGAATTGATATTTTTGTCCAATATTATATTTCTAGCACCTTTTATAGATTTTGACTATAACTACAAGTAGTATTCCGGTTCCTGAATCTTTCCTGCAAAGTTTAGCAGTTCGAGAATCTTTTTGCGGTATTGGATGAACGTGTCCTGTGTTCGTGCGCGCGGGAACGGGAGTTCGATTTTGATGACCTGCTCGATTTTTGACGGGCGTGCCTTCATAACAACAACGTAATTACTGAGGTAAAGGGCTTCGTCGACATCGTGTGTGACCATCACCATCGTGGTCTTGTACTTTTCCCAAAGGCGGTGGATTTCGTCTTGCATTGCCATGCGCGTGAAAGCGTCCAGTGCACCAAGGGGCTCGTCCAAAAGGAGAATATCCGGGTGGCCGACAAGCGCTCTTGCAAGGCTTGCTCGCTGATTCATGCCGCCGGAAAGTTCGTGCGGGTATGATTTTTCGAATCCCTTGAGCCCGACCGTTTCGATGAATTCGTCAACGTCTTGCTTGTGTTCCTTGTACACGTGGCGGGCCCTGAGCCCAAGCGAAATGTTGTCGCGGATGTTGAGCCATGGGAAAAGTGTTGCTTGCTGGAATGCAAAACCGCGATCGGCACCGGGCTTCGTAATTTTTTTGCCATCGACAAATACGCCGCCCGAAGTGGGTTCGGCAAGTCCTGCGATTTGCCTCAAGAGCGTTGTCTTTCCGCAGCCGGATGGACCGATAAGGCTCACGAAACTGCCTGCGGGAATGTCGAGATTGACTCCATTCAAGGCGGCGACGGTTTCGCCTTCGTTACTGATAAATGTCTTTACAAGATTATCAATGTGGATTGCGCCTTTTACGTTTTCGATATTTTCTGCTACCATTTCAAAGTTCCCTTTTGCCAATTCAAGATTTTATCGCGCAATTTAAAGAGCAGGGTGAGTATGAGCATGCAGTAAACTGCAATGACGATGATTCCTGCGTAAACACCGCTATAGACGAGCATGGCCTTTTGCCAGGAAATGTACCAGCCGATACCGTATTTGACGCCGAACATTTCTGCGGTCATGAGCGCCAAGAATGCACTGATGATGCCGTAGAATACGCCAAGGAAAATGGAGGGCATGGCGGCCGGGATGCCGACTCGGAAAATCTGGAAAGCGCTACTTGCGCCGAGCGTGCGTGAAACTTCAAAATAGGCTTTGGGGACAGCCTGTATTGCAGAACTCGTCATAAGCGCAACCGAGAACCAGACGGAAAGTGCAATGATAAAAACGCTTGCGCCAAAAGTTGTCGGGAAAATTGTCAACGAAATCGGAATCCAGATTGTTGCGGGAATCGGGCCTATTAGCTTGATGTAAGGGTTGATCCAATAATTGAACTTTTTGTTGAATCCAAGGAGAACGCCTGTGATAAAGCCGAATCCGGCACCGTAGAGGAATCCTGTGACTAAAAGTTTTGTCGAGTGCCAAATGCACTTGAGGATGATTTCGTAGCCTTCGAAAAACTGGGCGAGAATGTTGTCGTATTTCGGGAAAAACAAGACGGGGAAGAGGGCGAGCTTTCCGATGACAATGTCAATGATGGCGACGACGATTCCGACGCCTCCCCAAAACGCACCGGAATATTCCAGGCCTTTCTTCAATTTTTTGACAAAGGTGGAGACGATGCCGAGGATGAATGTAGTGGCCAAAAAGAAATACAAAATCCAGGTGTAGTAAGCTTCTTCAGCTTCTGGGTGTTCGTCGCTGTCTTCAATAAGCAAGTGGATGGCAAGTGCGACAATAACACCTAAAAAGGGTAAAAATCTTCTTAATGTGTTTATTAGTTTATTCTTCATTTAAACTCCTTGAATAAAAAAGCTCCTCCCCTTGTGAGGTCACGGGAAGGAGCTTGTACACAATGAGTCTTACTTCTTCAATGCGTACACTTTGGTGGAAAGGTATTTGAAGCCGTTGTCTGCAGTAATGACAACAACGTTCTTACCTTCGTTTTCCGGGCGGGCGGCAACGATGGATGCTGCGTAGATGCCTGCTGCGCCGGATGTTCCGAGGAAGAGGCCTTCATGTTCGGCAAGTTCGTGGGCAACGCCTGTAGCCTGGAGCGTAGAGACTTCAATGTATTCGTCATAGATCGAAGAATCGTTCAGCAGAGGAGGCGGTTCCGGAACGTTTGCGAACGGGGCAACACCATCGATCACGCCATGTTCTTCAGCTTCCGGGGTGAAGAAGCGGGAATCCGGAGTGGCCTGCACACCGACGATTTTCACGTTCGGATTGTGTTCGCGGAAGTACTTGGAAAGACCATTGAGCGTACCGCCCGTGCCTGCCATGGAAACGATAAAGTCTACCTTGCCATCCGTATCGGCAACGATTTCCGGGCCGGTGGTGTAGTAATGGACGAGCGGGTTGTTTTCGTTTTCAATCTGGTTGATGAAGAATGCATTGTGTTCTTCGGCATACTTGCGGACGTCGGAGAGCAGGACGGCAACAGAGAAGGAGCCTTCCTTCAGGAGTTTGCTTACGTTCGGAAGGACGTCGTAACCGAGGAGCGTTGCTCCATAGGTCTTGATCACTTGTACGCGTTCTTCAGAACCACCCGGTTCAAAGAAAACGGTGAGCTTGTAGCCCTTGGCGGCGGCGATAGCGGCAAGGCCGATGCCTGTGTTACCGCTCGTGATTTCAACGATTTCTCCACCCGGCTTGAGCTTGCCTTCGCGTTCGGCTTCTTCAATCATTCTGAGGGCAGCGCGGTCTTTCACGGAGCCGGACGGGTTGAAGTATTCGAGTTTTGCCAGGATATGGCCCTTGGCATTGTGATTCTTTTCAAAATTGTGGAGCTCCAGCAGCGGAGTGTGGCCGACGAGCTCGGTAATGGAATGGTGAATATTGGACATTGTTACCTCTCTTTTTTAAATGTTTTTCACAAGAGATTTCGGTTCTTCGAAATTTTCTGTGAATTTATCGGTGGCCTTATCATAGGAGTAGCCATCCGGAATTTTGATACCCTTTGATTCGAAGTCAGCAAAGTGACTCTTGACGAACTTTTCGATGTTCAATTTTTTCTTCAAGACTCCCGTCTTTTGAAGCTCTGCAGCAACGATATTGAACGTGCGGAGCGCGGCCTTGCGGGACGGAATGTGACCGTAGCTTTCGAGCAACTGGGCGTTGAATTCTTCACTGCCAGAAACGACATCCTTCGAGAGCTGGAGTCTTGCGGCTTCGCGCGGATTGCTGTTCACGAATGCGGATCCGCGAGCGACAGCGCGCGTGTAAGCGGCGGCACCTTCCGGATTTTCCTTCCAAAGCTTGAGTGTCACGAATGCGACGCAGCAGTATTCTACGGCAAATTTCGGATCGATTGCGGTGTCGAGCAACTTGCGCAAGCCATATTCTTTTTCGGCGGTTGCTGCGGTTGGATCATGAAGGGCGATAATGTCAACGGCGCCTTTTTCAAGGGCAATCGGCAAGTCGCTTGCACCATAGACGATGAATTCAACATCCGCTTCCGGGCCGTCTGCGACGATACCTAGATCGCGAAGCTTGCGTCTGAACGACATCACGGAACTATCGGATAAACCGATAACGCCTACCTTGGTTTTACGTCCCTTCAAATCTTCCAACTTTTGAATCGTCGATTTCTTGGTGACGTAATACTTGGTGCAACCCGTATGAACACCGGTGACAAAGACGATAGGGAGCCCGTTTTGAATGGGCTGAAGTTCGGTGGCGAGCAAGTCGTTCCCTGCATCGACCTTGCCTGCGACGATGAGCTCGTTTACAGAATTCTTTCCGGCATCAACAGGAACCATTTCGAATTTCTGACCAATCTTTTTGAATTCCTCGTCAAAGTAACCTTTGAGCCAAGCGACATGAACCGGGGCACTACACAACACACCAGTATAGTGTGCGATTCGGACTGGTTTGAAATCGGCAAAAGCGCTTGTTCCGAGGAGGAGGGCGCTTATGAGCGTAGTCTTAATGATGCTTCGTAAATTCATTTTTAATTCCCTATTTTTGATTGTGAAAAGGTATAAATCACTTTTTCTAAATCAAAGATGTTTTGAAGGTGGAAAAACAAAATAATTCAAAAATACTTTGTTCTAATTTTGTTCGTGTATTGGGCGCTATAGGCTATGTTTATATAAACCTAGTTGCGCTCCTACTTTTTAGTTCTCAACGATATTCTTCGCTAAGGTTTTCGGTTCTTCGGTCGTTTCTGTAAATGTGCCTGTATCCTTATCGTACTTGTAACCGTCAGGAACGTGAATCCCCTTAGACGCAAAATTGGCAAAGTGGCTTGTGATGAACTTTTCGATGTTCAACTTTTTCTTGAGTACGCCCGTTTTTTGGAGTTCCGTGGCGACGGTTCTGAATGTGCGAATCGTTGCTTTGCGGGATGGAATGTGGGTGTAGCTTTCAAGCAGTTTGGTATTGAAATCTTCGCTTCCGGGGACGATGTCCTTTGCAAGCTGGAGTCTTGCTGCTTCACGCGGGTTAGCGTTGACGAATGCGGAACCGCGAGCGACTGCACGTGTGAATGCGGCTGCACCTTCTGGATTTTCTTTCCAAAGTTTGAGGCTCACGAATGCGATGCAGCAGTATTCTACGGCAAATTTCGGATCGGTGGCAGTGTCCAGAAGCTTACGGAAACCGTATTCTTCTTCGGCTGTTGTTGCGGTCGGATCGTGAAGGGCGATAATGTCCACGGCTCCCTTTTGGAGTGCCAATGGCAAGTCGCTTGCGCCATAGACGACGAATTCGATATCCGCTTCGGGGCCATCGGCGACAACACCAAGGTCACGGAGTTTTCGCTTGAATGTCATAATTGAACTGTCGGACAATCCAATGACGCCAATTTTGCTTTTGCGCCCTTTCAGGTCCTTGAGTTTTTTGATGGTCGATTGCTTTGTGACGTAGAACTTGGTGCAGCCTGTGTGTACGCCTGTTACAAAGATAATCGGGAGTCCGTTTTGGATAGGCTGAAGTTCTGTGGCGAGAAGTTCATTACCTGCGTCCGCTTTCCCAGCGACAATCAAGTCGTTGACGGAACCGGAACCTTCGGCAATCGGTACCATTTCGTATTTTTGCCCGATCTTTTTGAATTCTTCGTCGAAAAATCCTTTGAGCCATGCGGTATGAACCGGAGCACTGCACAACACTCCTGTGTAATGTGCGATTCGAACTGTTTTAATTTCGGCGAAAGCGCTTGCTCCGAAAAGCAGAGCGCTTATAAGTGTTGTTTTAATGAGGTGTTTAAAATTCATTATTGTTGCCTCCTTTTTAGAAGCTGAATGTTGTTTGGAAAATGTAGCCGGATTGATAAGCGCCATGAGCAGCGTATTCAATATCGGTGTAAAGCGTCAGATTGACGTTCTTGTTAACGTTGTAAGAAATGCCGGCCCAGAAAGAAATGTTGGAAGCTCCTGTTCCGGATTCGGATTTGTCTTCGTTCTTTGAATCTGTCAACTGGCTTGTAAATGCAAAGCCTGTAAACGGAGAAACACCGGAGCTGAATGCATAATAGAATTCAAAACCATAATCAGCAACGAGACCGCGTTGGACTCCATCATGCTTGAAAGGAACGGTCAAGCCAAATTCATTACCGATACCGAACTGTTCGGAGATGGGCAAGAACCATTGAACACCGCCCTTGATGCTAAATTCCTGGCTGGAAATTTCTTTTTTTCCGGCGGGAATGTTGGCGTCTAAGAAAACGGAGAAGTTGGGATTGAATGCGTATTTTGCACCCACGCTAAAGTCCTTGAATCCGTCACCTTCTTTTGTTTTGTCATTCGGATCGGCAAAAAGCTGGTAGCCGAGACCGGTGAGGCTCAATTCTAATCCTTTGACAACTGTATAGCGGGCGTTCAAGTCAAAAGATGTGGAATGGAAATCTCCATTGTACCAGTAGTTTGCCTTGATTCGTGCTTGTCCCTGATGTTCGTCGAGAACAGTGTAATAATCCCATTCAGCAAATGAACTGACAGTGGCAAGGGCAATAACGGAAATAATTTTTTTTGCATTGATATTCATTGATAAACTCCTTGTTTGTTTTGTTTTTTAATGACAGGTTAAAAGTAAAAAGCGCTTTTTCGCAGTCAAAGAGTTTTGTCAATTGAAAAAACAAAATAATTTGAAAATATTTTATTCTAATTTTGTTTAAGTATTGGGTGCTATCGCTCGCAATTATACGTATTGATTTATGTTATCGGAACTTATAAAAAACTCCTTCCCGCATTAGCGAGAAGGAGTATTAGGAGTTTTATGCGATGAGTCTTACTTGTTCAAAGCATAAACTTTTGTGGAAAGATATTTGAACCCGTTATCGGCTGTAATAACGACAATGTTCTTGTCGTTGTTTTCAGGACGTGCCGCGACAATTGAGGCTGCATAAATGCCCGCTGCACTTGATGTGCCCAGAAAAAGCCCTTCGTGTTCGGCAAGTTCGTGCGCTACAGCTTTTGCCTGTAATGTAGAAACTTCGATGTATTCATCATAAATCGAGGAATCCGTCAAAAACGTAGGAGGTTCTGCGACATTTGCAAATGGTGCGACACCGTCGATAACGCCATTCTTTTCGGCTTCTGGCGTGAAATAGCGGGAGTCCGGAGTCGCTTGCACACCGATAATTTTGACATTCGGATTCTTTTCGCGGAAATATTTTGAAAGTCCGTTCAGTGTTCCGCCTGTGCCTGCCATCGAAACGACATAATCTACTTTGCCATCGGTATCTTCCCATATTTCAGGGCCTGTCGTGTTGTAATGGGCTAGGGGATTGTTTTCGTTTTCGCATTGGTTGATGAAAAATGCGTTGTGCTCTTTGGTGTACTTTGTGATGGCCTCGATAACGATGTTGTCGCAAATTGTGCCGTCTTCAAGAGCTTTTTTCAATTCGGGAATATCTTTGTAATCGAAAAGCTGCGCGCCATAAGTCTTGATAACTTGAATGCGTTCCTTGGAACCGCCGGATTCAAAGAAAATAGTGACTTTGTACCCTTTTGCGGCTGCGATGGCGGCAAGAGCAATGCCTGTGTTTCCACTCGTGAGGTCAACGATTTCTCCACCCGGTTTCAGTTTCCCTTCGCGTTCGGCAGCTTCAATCATGCTGAGGGCGGCGCGATCCTTGACAGAACCTGTAGCGTTGAAATATTCGAGCTTTGCCAAGATATGGCCTTGGGCGTTGTGGTTCTTTTCGAAATTGTGTAGTTCAAGAAGCGGTGTATGCCCAATAAGTTCTGTAATAGAATGGTGGATATGTGACATGTTTACCTCTCTTTGTTAAAACGTCAGTCGCATTTGATTCCAGACAACGTTTCCGTGAGTCGAATCCGCCGAAATTCCTTCATCGACAAAACCAATTTTGGCGTAATAATGTACGAGCTTTTCTTTGCAAGTGAGAACAACGCCACGTCTGCTTTCTGCTTTTGCATTTTGAACGAATAATCTCAATAGCTTTTCCGCACAACCTTGACGGCGGTATTCGGGGATGGTGTTGACTCCGAATATCATTTGCCATGCTCCGTTTGGATTGTGCATACCGGCGTCTTCGTACATTTTGTCGTTCAAATCGGGAATGTCCGTTACAAATCCGTCTACGAATGAAATCAGCTTGTCGCCATCGAACATCAGCAAAAAATAGTCCGCATAGCGTTCCAGACGCTTTTGGAAATCTTCATGTTTTGCAGCTTCTGCTGGCGGAAAGCATGTTGCTTCCACTGCGGCAATCGCATTGCAATCGGATAGCGTCGCTTTTCTTATCGTAAATTTGCTTAGACTCATTTTAGTCGTTGTGATTTGATTTGAATCGTAATGCGCGTTCTGCGATTTTGTTTCTGTAAATGTTGATTTTTGCAATGGCTTCGCTGATGGGGAGCGCGATATCGAATGCGCGTACATTGAAGCGGGCCAATGATTGTATAGCTTGCGGACCAAGCTGTTCGCAAAGCACGTAATCTAAATCGGCTAGATTCTTGGCTGCTGCATACATCGATGAATGCTGAACTTCGCGCTGGCCACAAGTGCCGTCTCCGCAAGAACCGTCGCAATGTTCCGGCTTTAAACGGACTTCGACTTTCTCATATTTTCCGCTTGCTTCGTCAACTTCATAGATGTCAAATGCGGCTGCGTGTCCAAAGTGAACATTGACATTTACTCCGTCATTCGTGGCAACTGCTACTTTGTATTTAGCCATGTAAAAAAGCCTCCTTAACGCAAATGTAAAATGAACCACGAAGATGAATTTTCTACGTGGCTAAACTCCCGGCGTACCGGTTTAGTTTATATAAAAGAACGGTTACCTAGCGTTCTGTATTCTTTTAAATTTTTGCTTCTATTCCGAAGTCCCGCATAATTTAAAAAGCGTAATAGGTAAATGCAATATAAAACCCTGTTTGAACAATAAATAAAGTTCGATTTTCTTGATTGCGATAGAAACAAAATGAATTGGGTAATAAGATGAAACTATAGCAATGTTGTAAATTGGATCTTTTTGAACGGAATGGGCTAAAAAAGTATTGAAAAGGGTAGACGCAAATTCTAAAATTTCGCAAACCTAGCGTTTCTGTAGGTAAATAAACCTAAGGAGACATTTCATTATGGCAAAACGTTTACGTCAGATCGCAATCTACGGTAAGGGTGGCATTGGTAAATCCACTACGACCCAGAATTTGACCGCAGGTCTTGTAGAACAAGGTAAACATGTTCTCGTTGTCGGTTGCGACCCCAAGGCGGACTCTACTCGACTCTTGCTCGGCGGCCTCCACCAGAAAACCGTGCTTGATACCATTCGCGATAACAAGACCGAAATCCAGCTCTCTGACCTCGAAAAGGTCGGCTTCAAGGGCGTGCGCTGCGTGGAATCCGGTGGCCCGGAACCGGGCGTGGGTTGCGCTGGCCGCGGTATCATCACTTCCATCAGCATGCTCGAACAGCTGGGCGCTTACACCGAAGATCTTGATTATGTGTTCTACGACGTGCTCGGTGACGTTGTGTGCGGTGGCTTCGCCATGCCGATTCGTGAAGGCAAGGCGAAGGAAATCTACATCGTGGCTTCTGGCGAAATGATGGCCCTCTACGCTGCAAACAACATCTGTAAGGGTATTGCCAAGTATGCCGAACGCGGCGAAGTTCGCCTCGGCGGTATCATCTGCAACAGCCGTAACGTCGATAACGAACTTGATTTGCTCCGCGCATTCACCAAGGAACTCAACACGCAGCTCATCCAGTACGTGCCGCGCAACAACATCGTGCAGCAGGCAGAAATCCGCAAGAAGACTGTGATTGATTTCGAACCGAACTGCAACCAGGCCAACGTCTACCGCGAACTTGCAAAGAACATCGACGAAAACGAGCTCTTTACCATCCCGACGCCGATGACGCAGGACCGCTTGGAACAAATTCTCATCGACTACGGCATGATGGAAAAGGACTACTCCATTTAGCGAGAACCGGCAGGAGGTAAAAATCTATGGCATCAACTAACATTAATTTAAATATGACCTCGGTCGAAAACCGCGAATATCGACTGGGTACCATTATCGGTTGGGACGGCAAGGCGAGCGACTTGATCAAGGAATCTGCCTACGACGAACGCAGCGCGAAAAAGCACGGTGGCTGCGCAAGCAAGGGGGCCGGCTGTAAGCTTTGCGAATTGCACTCTCCGCTCAACCAAGAAACCATGTGCTCCAACGCTATTGTCCAGTGCCAGGTGGGCAACCTCACGGACTGCGCTTTGATTGACCATTCTCCGATCGGCTGCAGCGGCGAAAACTCCAAATTCAACCTTTCTATGCATGTGGGTCTTAAGCGTCGTGGCAAGCCTTTGCAGAATACTTTGAACATCAGCACCAACCTGAAAGAACAGGACATGGTGTTCGGTGCTTCTGAAAAGCTTCGTCAAACGATTCGTGATGCAAAGGAACGTTTCAATCCCAAGGCTATTTTCATTGGCATGGCTTGCGCTACCGCTATTATCGGTGAAGATATTGACTCCATCGCCGAAGAAATGGAACCTGAAGTTGGCGTGCCTATAATTCCGCTGCACTGCGAAGGTTTCCGTTCCAAGCATTGGTCAACCGGCTTCGACATTGCATTCCATGGCGTTCTCCGTCAAATCGTGAATCGCCATCCGACCAAAAAGCAAAATGACTTGCTCAATATTGTTGCTCTTTGGGGAACGGACTATTTCTCTGAAATGCTTGCTCCGCTTGGGCTCCGCGTCAACTACCTCTTGGATACTGCATCTTTCGATGAAATCCGCCAGGCTTCTGAAGCTGTCGCGACTGCTACCTTCTGCGATACTTTGGGTGGTTACATGGCTACCGCACTTGAAGAATCCTTCGGCGTTCCGCAAATTGATGCTCCGCAGCCATACGGTATCAAGGGCACTGACGAATGGCTCCGCGCTATTGCAAAAGTTGTCGGTAAAGAAAAAGAAGCTGAAGAATATATCGAAAGTGAACACAAGCGTATTGCTCCGAAGCTCGCTGAACTTCGCGAATTTTTCAAGGGCAAGAACGGCATCGTGATGACGGGTTCTGCTTATGCTCACGGCCTTATCAGTGTTCTTTCGGAACTCGGAATAGGCCACGATGCAGCTCTCGTGTTCCATCATGACCCCATTTACGATGGCGCTGGAAAGCATCAAGACACCTTGAAGGAACTTGTGGAAACTTACGGCGACATTCCGCACTATACTGTAAGTAAGACTCGCGCCTTCCAGCTTCCGCAACTTTTGAAGCGTGCCAAGACGGACTTCTTGCTCATTCGCCATCCGGGCCTTGCTTCTGTTGCAGGCCACCTCGGATTCCCGACCCTCACCATGGGCGACGAACATATTCCGGTGGGCTACGAAGGTATCCTCCGCATTGGTGAAATGCTCAAGGGCGTTCTTTCACGTACAAAGTTTAACCAAGTTCTCAAGCGTAATGTGAAACTCCCGTATTCTGATTGGTGGCTTGCTCAGGACGATCCGTTCTATTTGACGCATCACCCAGAAGCACTTAACGACCTTCCTGAACCGAGAAATCTCAAGTTCAGCAAAGGCAAAGAATCTAATTCAGAAAACGCATAAAAAGGGAGATTTCGAAAATGTCAGAAGCACTTAAAACAAAGAAAAAAAGCAATTCTATTTCGGACCCCCGCTATTCTTGTGCAGTCGGTGCGTCCAATACGGTTGTCGGCATCAAGGGTGCAGTTCCTATAGCCAACTGCTCTCCGGGTTGCCAGCTTAAGCAAACCGCATTCCTCACTTTTGAAAACGGTTTCCAGGGCAGCATTTTTGCTGGTGCCGGTAACATGCCGAGTGCAAACTCCACCGAAAACGATATCGTGTTTGGCGGCATCAAGACTTTGGATCAGTTAATCAAATCGACACTCAAAGTTTTCGATGGCGACCTTTATGTTGTTCTCACGGGTTGCGTGGGCGGCCTCATTGGTGATGACGTTCCCAGCTTGGTGAATGAATATCGCGATTTGGGCTACCCGATTGTGGCTGTGGATACCGCAGGCTTCAAGGGCAATAACCTTTTCGGTCACGAAGAAGTGGTAAACGCCATTGTCGATCAGTTTGTGGGCGATTACAAGGGCGAACGCAAGAAGGGTCTTATCAATCTTTGGTTCGAAGTTCCGTATTACAACCAGAACTGGCGCGGTGATTATCAGGAACTTGCCCGTATTCTCCGTGGCGCTGGTTTTGAAGTGAATGTGCTCTTTGGACCTGAAAATAGCGGTGTCAAGGATTGGTTGCGCATTCCGGAAGCTCAGTTTAACCTGGTGGTCTCTCCGTGGGTCGGCGTGAGAAATGCTGAACACCTTGAAAAAAAATATGGTCAGCCGTTCCTCCATATTCCTGAAATTCCAATCGGTGCCGAAGCAACTGCTGCATTTATCCGCAAAGTTGTTGATTTTGCCGGAATCGATAAGGAACAGAGCGAAAAGTTCATTGAACAAGAAAATGGTATTTATTACTACTATTTGGAACACTTCTCTGAATTCTTTGCTGAATACTGGTACGGTATGCCGAGTGAATT
Source organism: Fibrobacter sp. UWB7 (assembly GCF_900142945.1). Taxonomy (NCBI): domain Bacteria; kingdom Pseudomonadati; phylum Fibrobacterota; class Fibrobacteria; order Fibrobacterales; family Fibrobacteraceae; genus Fibrobacter; species Fibrobacter sp. UWB7. Next base: position 1,168,328 of record NZ_FRCO01000001.1, on the reverse strand, counting down.
TGCAATTACTGCTGATTCCGCTTACACGCTTGCCTACACCAAGTTCCTTGCCGACCAAATCGGCCTTATTCCGCGCAAGGCGATTATCACGGACGATCCTCCGCAGAAATTCCGCAAGACCATCGAAGATGCTTTCCATAACATCAGCGAAGGTGTCGATGTTGAAGTGGAATTCGAAGAAGATGGCTACTTGATTGAAAAAGCTATCAAGGAAGTTGATTTCTCTTCTGGAAAGCCGTTGATTCTTGCTTCTTCTTGGGAAATCAATCTTGCCAATGATAAGGGCGCTTTGTTCTTTGAAATTACGCCTCCGTCCAGCGAAACTTTGATTATCAATCGTAGTTTCGTCGGTTATAAGGGTGCGCTTAATTTGCTTGAAAAAATTTATAGCGCATCCGTTGGCGGAAAATAATAAAAAAAGCCGTAAAAAGTTGACCCCGGCACTGTGGCCGGGGTGACAGAAGAGAACGTCATGCCCGACTTGATCGGGCATTTCCTTTTTTATAATGCTCGTATGATAAACTCCGACGTGAATCTATTGTACATGTATAGGCTACTGCTATCTGAGTTTATTTTGTATAACTATACTTTATATGTAAATAAATTTCTTATATCGTGTGATAAAAATAAAGTATTTTACAAATCATTTTTTCTTTTCTAATTTAAGCGTTGCATTCGAGAACATTGTGTTCCGAAACTTCCACAAATCAACACGAGGATACCTATATGTGTTGTAGCTGTAAAATCTCCAATAACTAAGCCAAAGCCTTTTTGAAGGCTAATCGGCAATTTTAAAAGTGCGCAGAATATTGCTCTGCGTGGTTACTAAACTCATAAAAAATAGGAGTTTCTCCATGAATTTCAATATTAAAAAATCTATAGCTCAAATTGTTCTTTTGTCTTCAATTACTGCAATTGCTGCTGAACCTATTGCTGTTACCACGAAATCTGGCGTAAGTGCTACACTCTATGGTTTTGCGTCTTTGAACGCCGCCTACGAAGATTCCAAGAGCAACAATGGCAACTTTGCAAACTTTGCTGCTCAATCGGATATTGCCAACAAAAACGATGGTGGCTGGCATTTCACGCCGAACCTCACTCGAATCGGTTTGAATCTTTCGAGCGGTAGCGATACTTCGTTCTTCAAGGCGAACGGTAAAATCGAAGTTGATTTCTACGGCGGCGGTTCCGGTAATGCGCCTGTCCCACGTCTCCGTCATGGTTACGGCGAAATTTCTTTTGGCAAGTCCGGCTTCTCCATTTTGGGCGGTCAGACATGGGATTTGATTTCTCCCCTCGTGACTCCAACGCTCAATGCTGGCGTTCTTAACAACTCTGGTGATCCGGGCCTTCGCAGAGCACAACTCCGACTGACCGAAAAAGTTCCTGTTGGTAATGGCTCTTTAGATTTTGCCGTTGCTCTTGTTCGCACTATCGGCGAAACGCAGCCGTACAACACTTCTTCTGCTTCAGAGACCGGTGTCGATGCAGACGTTCCTACCATTCAGGGACGCATCGGTATTGCCATTCCGCTTTGGGTTGAAAACAAAAAGTTCGGTTTAGGTATTTCTGGTCATTATGGCCAAGAAGAAGTTGACTTGGATGCAACTGGTGATACTAAGGATATTCCCTCATGGTCATTTAACGTCGATTTGACTCTCCCCATCACAAGCAACTTTACCTTCCTTGGTGAGTATTTTGTCGGTGCCAATCTCGATACATACGCAGCCGGTATTGGACGCGGACTGGTTTCGAATACTGAAGACCCCGAAAGCGTAAGAAGCATTGGTGCTTACGGTGGATGGATTGCTTTGCAAGCCAAATTTATCCAAAAGTTGGCCTTTAATGTGGGTGCCGGGCTTGACAAGCTAAAACGTGAAGATATTAGAAAAGCCGGTGGCCGTGAACAAAACTTCTCATTCTTTGCCAACACGACCTACAATTTGACAGACGCATTCTCGTTGGGATTCGAATACCTTCACGTTCAAACGGATTACTTGATCGCCAATACGGTAAAAGAAGCGGACCTGAATCGTTATCACCTTTCTGCAACTTACGCCTTCTAATAATGGAGAATTCTACAATGACTCAGAATAAATTACACACTCGAATTGCATCGGCATTCCTGTTCGTTCTCGCCTGCGTGACTTCCACAATCGCCGCAGACAAACTTTCCATCGGCTACCTCTCTTCTACGGGCCAGGGGAAATTCTTCATCGCAAAAGATGCGGGCATTTTCAAGAAGAACGGCCTTGACGTAGAATTGGTGGAATTTTCGAATTCTGGCGATGGCATTGCTGCCGTTCGTGCCGGAAAGCTCGATGCTGGTGCATTTGGCTCTCTTGCTCCGCTTATCCATGTTTCGCAGGGTGCTGATATTCGCGTTATTGGCGGCCTCATGGGTGGCGACCAGGCTGTGATTACTCGCAAGGAAAATGCAGGCTCCGTCAAAAAACTGAGCGATCTCAAGGGAAAGAAAATCGCTACAATCCGTTTGGGAACAGCGGACGCCATTGTTCGCGGAGGCCTCAAAAAAGAAGGTATTGACTGGCGTAAGGATGTTACTATTGTAGAACTCAAGAATCCGCCTGCAGTTATCGAAGCGGTAAAGAACGGCAGTGTGTATGCCGGCGTGACCTGGGGACCGCACGACCTCCGTGCCGAAGAAACCGGCCTCTCCGTAGTGCTCCGCAGCAAGGACATCAATCCCGGTCATATTTGCTGCCGCCTCATTGCATCGCTCCGCAAACTTGAAGGCCGTGACGACATTTACAAGCGCTTGGTCAAGTCGCTGATTGAAGCCGAAGAACTTGTCGCAAACGATCACAAGAAGAGCGTTGAAATTATCGCAAAGTGGATTAAGCTTGATACGGCTCTCGTCAACAAGGCTTTCTACAGCGGTTACGTGACGCAGGATACCGACCCGAACGTGAAAGGCGTTGAATTCTTTTGGGATTTCTTGAAGGATGCGGAGTTCATCAAGTCCGACAAGAAGGTCTCTCAATACGTTCTCACGAACTACTATCGTGACGCTCTTGCAGAACTTCGCAAGCAAAAGCCCAAATCTGAATTCTACGCGCAGGCCGAAAAGATTTTCCTATCTAGAAATTAAGGAACTAAAATGACTCAAATACAAAGTGGTTTCGAAGCGACTAATCTCGTTTTTTCCTATGATGGCAAACCCATCCTGAAAGACATCAACTTGAAAATCAAACCAGGCGAGTTTGTATGTCTATTAGGCGAAAGCGGAAGTGGCAAGACCACTTTGCTGAATCTTCTCGCAGGGCTGACCAAGCCAAATGAGGGCCATGTCTATTGGAACGGGAAGGAAATTGAAAAGCCTTCTTCTGAAAGGAGCGTGGTCTTTCAGGACTACACTCTTTTTCCTTGGCTTACGCTTCTACAGAACGTTTCTCTTGCCATTAAAAAGACGAAAAAGGTCAAGGGGAGTTTTGCAAAACATTTGGCAGAAGAATACCTGAATTTGGTTGGGCTTTCGGGAAGCCTTCATAAATATCCCTTTGAACTTTCGGGCGGTATGCGTCAGCGCGGTGCTATTGCAAGAGCGTTGAGCGTCGGCGCAGATGCTCTTCTTTTGGATGAACCTTTTGGAGCACTTGATCCTGTAAATCGTGCAAGTCTCCAGGATTTGGTTTTGGAGCTTTGCCGAGGCTCTAAAGACCGTGCAATTACGACTTTGTTTGTGACGCACGACATTCGCGAGGCCGTTTATCTCGGAAGTCGAATTATCGTTTTGGGATCGACGCCAGGCCGTATCATCGCAGATATTCCTTTGGATTTTCCAGTGAAAAAGAGCCGTAGCGAATGGTTCCGCAACGAAAAAGTCCAAAAGACAATCGTTGAAATTGAAGAAGCTTACCACAAGGACATCCTTGAAAAACTCGGGCATACCGTACAGGAGGGCGCAAGTATATGAGAATTTTTGTGAAATATCTATCTAAATTTTCAGGATTTTTATTCCTTCTGTTCTTGATTGGAATCTGGACGTTCATCAGTAGTGGCCCGGAATGGAGCAGCCAATACTTGTTCCCATCGCCAAAAGCGGTTTTGACGGCGCTTTTCAATTCTCGCGAGGAGCTTTTGCGCAGTGCGTGGTCGTCGCTTTTGAAACTTGTCCCTGCTTATTTCGCGGCTGCCGTCGTCGGAATCTCTCTCGGAATTGTTTCGGGGTCTGTCCCTTGGGTGGGTACTATGCTAAAGCCCATTTCACGATTCGCAGCTCCGATTCCGCCTAACGTTTACATCCCTTACGCCATTGCGATTTTGCCGACATTTTACTTGTCCTCTACTTTCATTATTTTCATTGCGGCCTTTTGGCCTATCTACTTGAATACCGCTGCAGGTGCTGCGGACATTCCTGAAAAGTACAGGCGAAATGCCGCCATTATTGGAATTGGCAAGTTTGAATACTTGTGGCGAATTGCATTTGTTGCAAGCCTTCCGTCCATATTTTCCGGGCTTTCCGTAGGCATGGGACTTTCGTTCATCATGCTCACCGTTGCTGAACTCTTCGGCGAAAATACAGGCCTTGGACACTTTGTGCAATTCTACGCTGACTATTCCGATTACCCCAACATGGTTGCGGGAATTTTGTGGACTGGCATTGTTGTCCTTGCGATCATGGAATTTTTTGAATTTGTAAAACGCAAGGTGCTATTCTGGACGAAGGCGAATTAAGTCGACGAGTGTTATATAAAGTATGTTAGGTCAGATTTTTCAGTAGAGCCGAGCATGGTCGCGACGCCACCAAGTTCCACGCCGTCAATCAATTCTTCGGCGGTAATTCCCATGAGTTCCATCGACATTTGGCATGCAACGAACTTTACGCCTTTTTGCTTTGCGCTTTCAATCAGTTCTTCGAGCGAAGAAACTCCGTTTTGTTTCATCACGGCGCGAATCATTTTTGCACCGATACCGCCAAAGTTCATGCGTGAAAGTCCGAGCTTTTTGGAACCTCGCGGCAGCATAAAGCTGAACATTTTTCCGATAAGTGATTTTTTGACGCGTACTTTTTCTGGTCTGCGTAAAAGGCTTACACCCCAAAAGGTAAAGAACATTGTAACTGGGCGGCCCATCGCGGCTGCACCATTTGCCATAATGAACGAAGCGATTGCTTTGTCTAAATCCCCGCTGAATACGACAAATGTTTTGCCGTGTTCAAATTCTCGCTTTTCGGCGACGGGGGCGTTGCGCTTTACGACGGTCGCATAAATTATATTGTCTCTTTCTGTGAGCGATTTTAGCTCGTTGCCGGTGCGCTGGCACCAAACTTGTATGTCCGAATAAAAAGCCTTTTCGGTTGCTTCTATTTGCACTTCTTCGCCAGGCGAAACGCTTTTGATTGCCTCGTCTACTTGAACGATAGGGCCGGGGCATTTTGCCCCTTTGGCATCAACGAAGTGGACTTTAGAAAAGGCTTCTAGCCCGCCTTCGAGATTGTAGACTTCGTAATCTCTGTCGGCAAGAATTTCTGCAACTTGTTCGGAGCGGTCACCTGTCGAACAGAACACATAAACGGGTTTGTCTTTGGGAATGGAATCTACTTTTTTTGATAGTTCAAAGAATGGAACTTGAACTGCGCCATTTATAGGTCGGACAATCACTTCGCTTGGTTCGCGAACATCAAGCAAAGTTGAATTTTGTAAATCAATCTTGTAAAAATCTCTAGCAGCAAGTATTTTGACTTCAGACATGACTTTACCTTTCCCGATTTTATTTTAACCAGATAAAAATAGAATCATGTGAAGTCTATTTCTAATACTTTTTTTTAATAGCGAAATATCGACTTTCTCGATAACAAAACAGTCAGTTATCTTGTTAACGATTTGCTTTACAAACCGCAATACATCAGATGAACGCCCTCGAATGCGGACAATCCAGTTGATGCACTGAAAAAGGCATCGTCGATATCTTTGGGAGAGAGATCGTGACAATATTGGATACCCGATTTCCTGGCCAAATTGTCAACTTGAACGGGATCGTATCCGTCAACCATACACTCGCCGCACGATGCTGTTATTTGTTTTAAGCGACTGATTTTGGTTGTGCTGTCCGCACTGTCCCGCTCTTTTTCGTAGTAATCGAATACTATTGCACTATTGGGTGCTGCTATCTTAGAAATTTCCGCAATCGTCTTGAAAAAGATTTCAATAGGAATGTAGTAGGACACGCCGAGAATCGAAAAGACGGAGCGCTTTTTCGGATTAAAACCGGCGTTTGCCAATCTGCTAATGATGCTATCCTTGTTGAAATCGATTTCTACAAAGTGAACTTTGGGACGCCTCTTTGTGAAAAGTTCTCGCGTCCGATCGATTTTGAAAACTTGTGTTTCGTACAGATCCAGTTCAAAGACATCGACATTTTGACTTTTGTTCCTAAGCGCAAAGGAATCTAGGCCTGCACCCAAGAGAACGTATTGCACGTCTCCTGTTTTCTGCTTGGCGTCGACAATGTCTTCTGCAAATCGATTTCGTGGAAGAATGATTGGGAGAAGGTATTGGTCGATAAAATCCTTAGCCGGGTAATCTTTGGGCTTCGACTTTTTTGCAGGAAGGAACTGCCTTGCAAGATTGCGTGCGTGGCGATATTCCTTCAAACCCACAAAATCCTGTGCAAATTCGTCTTCAAAAATTTTTTCACTTTTAGCGTGAGTGTGGACAGCTCGGGCAAGAGCGCATAAAAGCGCAGTTTTGCTAATCATAAACTTGTGCACTCTAATTAAAGATGAATTTTTATGTTATTTGTATAAGCCTTTGCTGAAGTAACGATCGCCACGGTCTGGGGCTACAAAGACAATGTTCCCGCGAGCGCCCGATGCAATCAGTTTCTTGGCTGCTGCGAAAGCGCCGCCCGAAGAAGATCCCGCAAAAATTCCCTCTTTTTGCGCGAGTTCACGGGAACCACCGAAAGCGTCGTCATCGTTAATTTTGATGACGCGGTCCACAAGCGACATGTCCATAGTGTCTGCAATAAAATCGTTTCCGATTCCTTCGATGTTGTAGTCTCCATGTTCGCCACCGCCCATTGTAGAGCCTACAGGGTCAGCGAGTACGCCTTGAATTTTGGGGTTGCGTTCCTTGAGTGCCTTGAGAATGCCGCTAAATGTACCGCCGCTTCCTGCGCCTGCAACAACATAATCGACGTTGCCATCGAGATCATCGTAAATTTCAGGTCCTGTCGTTTCATAATGGGCCCGCGGATTTGCCATGTTGTGGAATTGTCTGAGAGAAATGGAATCCGGAATTTGCTTCAGCAGTTCTTCTGCTTTCTTTTCTGCGCCGAGCATGCCTTCTTCACGCGGGGTGTTGATGAGTTCTGCGCCAAGCGCACGCAAAAGCGTCTGCTTTTCTTGTGAAAATTTTGTCGGTACTACAAAAATGACACGCACTCCGCGGTTCAATGCTGCAAATGCAATTCCAAGCCCGGTATTGCCTGCGGTTGCTTCGATAATCGTTCCGCCAGGTTTGAGCGTCCCTTTGGTGAACGCGTCTTCGACCATATAAAGGCCGGCGCGGTCTTTTACGCTGCCCGAAGGATTCCACAATTCAAGTTTTACGAATAAATTTACGCCTTCGGGAACACCAACATGATTCAATTTTACAAGCGGCGTTTTCCCAATGAGGGATTTCATGGATTCGTAGTAATGCATATCTTGTTCCTTATGCTTTTGCGGCTTCAATGGCTGCGTTAACATCTGCGATGATGTCATCAACTTTTTCAATGCCCACGGATAAGCGAATGAGCCCGTCAGTGATGCCGACTTTTTCGCGAATTTCCTTTGGGATAGATGCATGCGTCATTGTGGCTGGATGGCACACGAGGCTTTCAACACCGCCCAGGCTTTCTGCGAGGGAAACGAGTTTCAGAGCTTTGAAAAATTTCTTGATGTCGTAGTTTTCGCGGAGTTCGAACGAAATCATGGCGCCACCGTTCTTGGCCTGTTTCTTGTTGATTTCGTAGCCTTGTGCTGTCGGGAGTCCCGGATAATAAACGTGCTTTACGGCTTCGTGCTTTTCGAGATACTTTGCGATGGTTTCGGCATTTTCTGTGTGACGATCCAAGCGGACGCCAAGCGTCTTGATGCCGCGAATTAAGAGGAACGAATCAAAAGGTCCGAGTACAGCACCGGTTGCGTTCTGCGTAAAAGCGAGTCTTTCGGCAAGCTCCTTGGAATTGACAACAGCAAGGCCTGCCACCAAGTCGCTGTGACCGCCTAAATACTTTGTCGCAGAATGTACGACGATGTCGGCGCCCAATTCAATCGGACGCTGCAGATACGGCGTCATAAATGTGTTATCGACAATGGTCAAAATGTTGTGCTTCTTGGCAATTGCGGCAACGCCTGCCAAGTCCGTCACCGTCAGGAGCGGATTTGCTGGGCTTTCGACAAAGAATGCTTTCACATCGGGTGTTATTTTGGATTCAAGCGATTTCAAATCGGTCGTGTCTTCGATGGAATAAGTAATTCCGAGATTCTTGAAAACTTTGTCCAAAACGCGGAAAGTGCCGCCATAGACATTGCTCGAAATGATGATGCGGTCTCCTTGCTTAAAAAGCGAAAGGACGGTTGTTGTTGCAGCCATGCCGCTTGCAAATGCAAAGCCTGCGACTCCTCCTTCGAGTTCTGCAATCAGCGCTTCCAACGCTGCGCGCGTCGGGTTACCTGTGCGGGAATATTCCCAACCCGTGTTTTCACCAAGGCCTGCCTGCTTGTAGGTGGAAGTCTGGTAGATAGGGACGTTTACAGCTCCTGTAGTTTTGTCGCCATCAATGCCGCCGTGAATGAGTTTTGTTTCGATATTGTTGAAGTTTGACATAAGATAATAATCTCCTATGACGCTATTAAATGCTAGCGCCTTTGTGGTTTAAATTTTTTTGAATAAAAAAAATCCCGCTACGGAACATAAAACCGAGCGGGAATCTGTTTAAAAGAATAGCCTAAAAACTAGATGCCCGTCCGACATCGACAACAACAAGCGAAATTCAAGCTATTGAACGGGAAATTCATTTTTATATCCTATTTCTTTTGTGGGTTAATTTAGATAAAGCCTTTCGTTTTGGCAAGAGATTTCTTTATACTATTTTTCTGGAACCGGTAATAATGAATTTCTATAGCCGTTTTGTTTCTGCGTTTTTTTAATTTGAAACTCAGCTGAAATTGGTTGCATAGAAAAATCTCCTGCGGAAAAAATTCCCGCAGGAGAAACCATGTCAAAAAAAATTGTTTATCTTGCGCCTTCCGGCTTCAAGAACTTGTCTGTATCTTGTTCGTACCACCACTTGGTATAGGGTAACTTGATTCGAGCGGCAAGACTCTTTTCAAAGCTACGGTTCTTGATGGTATCGAGGATGCTCTTGGCAAAGTTGAGTGTTCCTTCGTAACCGAAAATCATGTATTCATCGGCGACGAAGAGCGCTGCGTAACCCTGCTTGATGGCCCATACGGTTGAGCCTGGATGACGACTAAAGTAAATGTCCGGCTTGTGATAGTTCAATACGCTCATCACTTCGTAGTTTTGTTGGTCAGCCACAGTGAGCTTGAGCCCCTTTGGCGATGTCTTCAGCAAATGTTCGAGTGCTGGCGGAATCTGGCCGTTATCGTACTTGTAGTCATAATGCCAAGCAAGACCGTGAACCACTTCCATGCCGAGTTCCTGCAATACGCGCGAAACTTCGTAGGTGTAGCCTGGGCCCATACCGATTACGGCGCGAAGACCCTTGAGTTCCCTCTTGATTTCTTCGATTTGCGGCAAGTAAATGGCGCGCTGGCGCTCGATGTAACGTTCTACTTCGGCTTCCTTGCCAATCGTTTTGCCGATGGCGCGGAACCAAGTTTCAAAACCGGTAATGCCGTTCGGGTTAATCGTACGCACATACGGTACACCGTAAGTTTCTTCGAGGGCGTTGCCGAGGTAGGTGCCGAGCGTACCGCAAATGCAAACCATTGCTTGGGCTTCGCTCAAGTGCGAAAGTTCTTCGACCGTGGAGTTGCAATAAACGAATTGCGTTTCTGCGCCGATTTCCTTGAAAAGTTCCGTAATCTGCGGGCGAGCGCTTTCAAAGAAGTTCTTGAAGATAATCTTGTTGTTCTTCTTCTCAGGCGGCTTCACGATGCCCTGCAAAACGGCGTGGTCTGCGATATCGAAACCGCTAGCCCAAATGCGGCTCTTGAAACCTTCGCAATGGATTGGAATAATTGGAATATCGTATTCGTCCGCGAGTTCGTCGGCGAGACCGTCAACGTCTTCGCCAATCACGCCCGATACGCAAGAAGACGAGAGGAAAATCGCTTCCGGGTGGAACTTTTCGTACGTGTACTGCGTTGCCTTGCGGAGTGCTTCGATAGCGCCAAAGACTGTATCGTTTTCGTTCAAGTCCGTGCAAACGTAAACGGAATTTGTCTTTTCGTTAATGCGTTCGGCGAGTTGGCGGAATTTGACATCTTCACCTTGTGCAAGTGCAACGCAACCGGCAGGAGCGTGATAGACGACAGCCACATTGCGGATACTGATGAGCTGGTCCAAAGCGCAGCCCGAAAGACAAGAACTGGACTGGCTAAAGCAACGTTCGCGATTCTTGACGGAACCGCACTGTGAGCGGTGTGCGAGCGTTTCCAAGTCGCCCGAAAATCCAGTGATGGATCCAAGACGGTTTTCTCGAACACCGACGTTTGCATTTTTAAAATTAAATGGCATTAGATCCTCCTTAAATTTTCAGCATGGAAAGTGCTGCAGAGTAGATGTCTTCCAACAAGTAAAGACCGCCGGAATAACCAGCCACATGCGAGTTGATGACGATTTTTTCGATCATCGGATAGCTGATGTTCACGAAGTGGCCCTTGAGTTCGTGGGCGAGTTTCTTTTCCCAGTTCGAACCGATGATGAGCGGGGAGCCGCCAAAGTCCATTTTGCGGATTTGATTCTGGAGGTCGAAACCGTCCGTGGTGAACTCGACTTTTGTTTTGATGTCGTAATTCAGCGTGTTTGTTTCTTGCGAGACTTCTTCGCGGAATGCTTCCGGCGTGTCGTCCGTAACGAACAGCTTTTGCGGGAAAAGACCCATGTCGTTCACGAGAAACTTGGTCACGGCAATTACGTACTGGGCTTCGCTCACGACGGTAAAACGCTTGCTCACGATACGGCTTTCGAGAATCGTATCGGCGTAGCGTTCCAGGTAGTAGAAGAACTGCGCTTCGTTCTGCTGGATAACGGATTCCGTGAGTTCTTTGTCTGCGCCCGTGAACTCAGCGACCGTACGGAGGAACTTTGTCGTTTCGGCCGCACCAATTGGCAAAATCGGGTAGTGCAACAGCGGAATGTTGAATTCTTTTTCCAAGTATTTTGCGCTTTCGAGGCCTGCCCACGGCGAAACTAGAATCGTGTATTCTGCCGTCGGAATCTTTTGCAAGTTTTCAAGCCCGCGGCCAAAACCGAAAATCGTATTCGTCTTGAGACCGATGGACTGCAAAAGACGTTCGAGTTCACGCAAGTTGCCAAGCCAATACGGATCCTGCTGTGGCACGCCTGCGAATAAGTTGACGAGTCCCTTTTCCTTCGGGGCTTCGCCCTTGAACTTTCTCACATACTGTTCAAAGATGCTCTTTAAAATCCAGTCGTGACCGATGTAGTTGTTGCCCTTGAATCCCGGCGTCTTTGCCCAGATGACAGGCTTTTCGGCATCTTCGAATTCTTCTGCGACTTCTTGAATGTCGTCACCAATGATTTCACCCGTGCAACCGGAAAGAACCACGAACAGGTCGGCATCGATGATTTTGAGAGCGTTGCTGATGGTTGAACGCAACTTGTCTGCACCGCCAAACACGACTTCTTTTTCGCTGATACTTGTGCAAGGGTAAATGTTGGGGCTGAATCTGCCGCTCGTGCCGTTGTTATCGTTTAGCTTGGATGCGCATCCCGGACCGGAATGCAAAACGGGAATTGCTCCAGGAATGGATTGCACGGTCTGCATTGCTGCCAAAGCGCATTTGTAGCGCGCCTGATCCAATATTTTAGCCATGAGAGAAAGTCTCCTTTACACGGATGCGATCCATGTAGATTTGTGAACCAACGTCATAGACGCCGGGAACGCCAACAGCATCTGCTCTGCAGTGAGCGCAGTGCTTGAAAACATTGATAAATACGCCGGCCTGTTCCTGTGCAATTGCGAGTCCCTTCGGAGTCGGGGCCGGAAGATCCTTGAATCCGTTTTGCGGAATCAGCGGAATGATGTTGTATATAATCGCTCCCGCTTCGCGGACTGTAGCGGCCACATCTTCGATATGGTTGTCGTTGATGCCTGGGCAAAGAACCGTATTCACTTTCACGAGTGTCCCGCTTTTTGCAACCTTGCGAATGCCTTCCAGCTGGTTGTGGATCAAGATTTCAGCGGCTTCGACACCCGTGTAGGTCTTGCCGTGGTAGAAAATTCTCGCATTGATCATTGCTTCGATTTCTGGGTCAACGGCGTTCACCGTGACCGTAAGCGTATCGATGCCCACGTCGATGACTTCGTCTGCCTTGTCGTTCAGCAAAAGTCCGTTTGTGCTCATGCAACGAATCAGGTTTGGAAATTCCTTTTTGACGAGGCGGAAAGTGTCCAGTGCAAAAGGTGTCGCGAGCGTGTCGCCAGGGCCAGCAATACCCACCGTAGTAAGATCCGGTACGAATTCAAGAGCCTTGCGAATATAGCCACATGCTTCTTCCGGTTTGATAACTTTACTTGTATTTCCCGGAATTTGTGCGTCTTCGTTGATGCGACGGTCGCAAAAACGGCATTCGATGTTACAACCCGGAGCGACGGGCAAATGGATACGCCCTTTACGATTCTTGCATGCGCCAAAGCAGGGGTGCTCTCTAAAAACTGTTTCTTGATCGATTGCCATAAAACCTCACAAAGGCAAAAGATTCGTGGTAAACACAAGGCATAAAAGCCTTGCGCTAAACTAGCGGTAAATACCGATTTAGTTTATGTGGAAGATGATGAACGGTTTGCCTAGCGTTCTGTTGTGTGATTAATTCTTTTACTTCCCTGTCGAAGAAGTTCGGGCAAAAATTTAAAAAGCGGTATAGCGAAAGACAATATGAAACAAGGGGTGAAAATTAAAAAAAATGTTTTTTCTGGGCGTGCAATAGATTCCCGCTGAATGGGGTTATAAAAAGTTTTTATAGCAATGCGCAAAAAAGAATAATTGTGACGAAATGGGCTAAAAAAGTATTGAAAAGGGTAGACGCAAATTCTAAACTTGTTCTTGCCTAGCGTTTCTATAGGAAAATCCTAAGGAGACACTTATAATATGTCAAAGAAATTACGTCAAATCGCTATCTATGGTAAGGGCGGCATCGGCAAGTCCACTACAACTCAGAACTTGACCGCAGGCCTTGTGGAACAGGGCAAGCACGTGCTCGTTGTCGGTTGCGACCCGAAGGCTGACTCTACTCGTCTTTTGCTCGGTGGTCTCCATCAGAAGACTGTGCTCGATACCATTCGCGATAACAAGACCGAAATCCAGCTCTCTGACCTTGAAAAGGTTGGCTTCAAGGGCGTTCGCTGCGTGGAATCCGGTGGCCCGGAACCGGGCGTGGGTTGCGCAGGCCGCGGCATCATCACTTCCATCAGCATGCTTGAACAGCTCGGTGCTTACACTGAAGATCTCGACTACGTTTTCTACGACGTGCTCGGTGACGTTGTGTGCGGTGGTTTCGCCATGCCGATTCGTGAAGGCAAGGCGAAGGAAATCTACATCGTTGCTTCCGGCGAAATGATGGCTCTCTACGCTGCAAACAACATTTGTAAGGGTATTGCCAAGTACGCTGAACGCGGTGAAGTGCGACTCGGCGGTATTATCTGCAACAGCCGTAACGTCGATAACGAACTTGACTTGCTCCGTGCATTCACCAAGGAACTCAATACGCAGCTCATCCAGTACGTGCCGCGCAACAACATCGTGCAGCAGGCCGAAATCCGCAAGAAGACCGTGATTGACTTCGAACCGAATTGCAACCAGGCCAACGTCTACCGCGAACTTGCAAAGAACATCGACGAAAACGAACTCTTCACTATCCCGACGCCGATGACGCAGGACCGCTTGGAACAAATTCTCATCGACTACGGCATGATGGAAAAAGACTACTCCATTTAAAAACTTTTATTGCCTACTATCTCTAAAAAAATCCTGCCCAATCGGGTAGGATTTTTGCGTTATTTTTACAAAAAAAAGTGAAATAAATCTCCGAAAAAAGCGTGTTAAGAATATAGGAGGCTCAAAAGCTTCTAAAAAAACGTAACACAATATTGACGGATATAAAATTATATCCTAAATTCAAAGGAGATATAAATGCCGACATTGCTAATCCTCTTCGGTCTTAGATTCTATTTCTATTCTAATGATCATGAGCCATTTCATATTCATGTAGAGAGTTCTGATGGAATAGCGAAATATGGAATCGAAAACGGAGAAGTTTTATTGATTAAAAATGAAGGGCTAAAAATAAAGGACTTAAAATTAGCGGAGTCCATTATCGAAGAGAATAAGGAAATTTTTGAAAAGGAATGGAATCGCTTTTTTGGAAAGGATGCGTAATATGCACAAAAGGGACATTGAAAGCGCTGAACTCGTAAGGGGCGGAATTTTGCTAACAGCAAAGGATGGGCGTACAGCCCTTTTGAAATTCCGTGACTCGGAGCGACTTCGTTCTGCTAGTGCTGAACAGCGTGCCGCTTTCAGATTGTCTTTTGGGGGCTTGCGCTGGGATGAAATAGACGAAGATCTCTCTTACGATAGCATTTTTGAACCGCAAGCACATCCGTTGCGTGGCTCGGCGAAATTTAAATCGCTTAATATGTCCGAGGTGGCAAGACGGCTAGGAATACAACAGTCGTTGATGGCTGCGTATATGAATGGTTCCAAAAAGCCGTCTGCTGAACGGGAAAAGCATATTCGTGAAGAAATTCGTAAAATCGGGCGAGAACTTTTGGAAATTTGAGTTTTGTTTGCGTGGAGTGCGAAAATACTCTGTTTTAGAATACGAAAAATGCACTTTTTAAGAAAAAGTTATTCATTTTCGTAAATATTATGTTAATTTTATCTTGAAATAGAGAGTTTTGCTCTTGTTCTCTAGTTGAAATCTCGAAAATTTCCTTAGACGAGAACAGGGTGAACGCTCACGCAGGCATGCCGTCTTTGCGGTATGTTTCAGTTTGTCGTGCCGACTTTATGGTCGGTCTTTGGTCGTATGACCGAAGGGCAACAGCCCTTTTGGGGCGTGGGTCGTTTGCGTTTATCGTCTAAAGGCATTCGAGAGCCTCAACTAGGTAAATGCAACGATCTGCGCCTTTTTTGTATTCTCAAAAAAGTGGCATATTGTTCTATAAGAACAAAACTCTAGCAACAATAAGTTTCAATACGATGGGGAACTAAAAAAAACGTTTTTTGCGAATATGTGCAAAAATGTGTCTGTACTTTTATTTGATGTTAGATGATAAGAAAGTGTTGCCTCAACAGTTGTTGTTTCTAGGATATAACAATATAGCAAGGAGAATAATATGAATTTTATTCAATATCAAAAGCGTGAATTGCTTGAGGAATGCGGTTGCGTAAGAGATATATCTTTGCAACTAATTAGTAATAGAATTATGGAATAAAGGGGTTGATTATGAAAAAATTTATATGGTTGATTATTGCTTTGTTCTCTGTTGCTTTTTCTACACAGGACAGGTGTTTTGAAAAGGATTCAGGTGGATTTATAGTAAATGGAGGCGATTGGAAAAAATGTAAATCCGTTTGTTCTGGTAATGGGGGTGGCAATGGTGCTTCAAGAACGTTGGCTTGTTTTTGGGGAATGAGTGAATCCAATGAAGATTATTTTAAAAGAACTTATGATGAAAGTGTAAAACCGGAAAATAAGCCGTATTATTCTTTAAAAGATTACAAAGATAATTTTTGTGTATTTCTTGCAATGTCTATAGATTCTGCATTTCAGAAAGATTCTCCTCTTAAAGTTAGAAAGAGCTTAAATGCTCCTTTGGCGGAATATCTTTTTTGGAGTAATTATCGGGACTATTTAACTCTGTGCCCTCCTAACATTATTAGTAGAAAAAAATGGGATGAACATTTCAAAGAGTGCTACAGTTATAATACATGTTATGATGGTAATCCGTATCCGTCGGATTTTGCAGAAGCCCTTTTTGCCGATGGTCAAAAGGGTCGATTGGAACGTTTGTCCAAAAAAGAACTGTTTTGGTTCTTGCTTCTTTCGGAATATCGTGATTCTGAAGATAGTTATAAAAAAGGATATTTTTATAATCTGAGCAAAAAACTTGATCAAATGTTTGAACTAATAAAAGGTAATCAAACAAGGATGAAAAAGTTTAAAAGAGAATTCAATTCTGGAATGAAAACGAAGAATTTTATTACAGAAGAATTCAAAAAGACTCAAAGAAAAGACATTTTGCTTAATGAATATCTGAATTATTTAAATGATATTAGAAAAATATTGTCAGAGGTTTCTCCACGATGGATTCCTCTAATAGATGATGAAATTGAACTCCATAAACAGATTCCCACGGAATGCGAGGAATTGCTGACTACGGGAGCTGATAGAAAAAGTATCAAGGGTGGAATTGAGTATATAAAAAAGATTTGTAGCGAATATACTTTAACCTATGATTTACATAAACGTGTGCTAGATTCCTTGGAAGAGTATTATTGGAAGGGTGCTGATAAATATGGACTTTATGGATTTTATTTGAAAAATTTTCCAAATGGAAAATATTATGGTCTTGCTCAGAATAAACAGAAATCAATTTTTATTTCTGCAAATGAGGTGATAAAAAGAACAGAGGAAAAATTTGAAAAAGGAGCTTCTTTAGATGAAGTAATTGATGATTTGGAGGAATATCAAGAAAATTTTTCTGATTTCTCTAATGGTCGTTTAAATCAAATGATTGAAAAGTATACTTCGGTTAGAGATACGATTACATCTTATTTCGAAAAATTAAAATCTGATAAAGATTATGAATATGATGAACTTTTTAAATGCTCTTTTGTGTCTGGTAAAAATTCGTATAAGGTTAATTCTGACAGTTTGGAAAAATTGCCGGAAAAAAATGGAAAAATGTTCTGCATGTTTCCTCTGTATGCTAGTGAATCCATATTTTCGATTGTTAAGCAAGAGCTCTCTATAAAAAATCGAAAAATTGAGGATGGAAAAGAAATTGGATTTAATCCAAGTACAATGGAAGTTAATTATAGAAAAACAATTCATTCTAATGTTGAAAAAGGCTTTTTTGTGTATAACCCTTATAAGGTTTTATTTGATAAAAATGGATATTCAATTAAATTCCCGAAAGAATCTGATTTTGTGTTGGAACCTTTTGCGGCTCGAGATATAATAAGTCTGCTAAGCAAAAATGAAAATTCGGCATATTATTTAGAGTGCTTGCCGTTTGTATTGTTGTCGGATCATGGATTGTCACCATCTTGCGAAGATGCTGATAAAGCTGAGTATAATGCAAAAATAAAAGATGGTCGAATTCTATCGGTATCTTTTAAAACTGATTCAAGGTCAGTGTTTATTCCACTTAATAATTGGGGAGAAATTAATGGAATAATTAAATATTGGGATTCTGATATAGGAAATGTTGAAGTAGCTGTAAATGCAAGTATGCCTTCATTGTTTGATGAGCACGGACGCTCTAAAGTAACAAAAGTTAAAATAAAAGGATGTACTTTTACACCCCCAAGAAAAATAATAAGCTATAAGAATACAAAATATGGAAAAGAGCCTGTTTATGAAACGTATTCAAAAAAATGTGAAGAGGTAGCTTCTGAAACAGGGATGAATTTATTGCTAAATGCAATAACTCCATATAGATACAGGGATGGCGAATTTATACCTAACTTTTTGATTCGTTTTCTTGATTGGAATAGCATTAAATAAAAGGAGGAAAAATGATACCGACATTTATAATAGAATGGAAAGGACCTTATAAAAAATCAAGCGAAACTAATCAAACTAATATTCTTTATCTCATAACAGGGTCTTCAAAAGCAGGGAGACCTTGTAAAAAGATTCGTTATATTGGTAAAACGGGAAGTGGTTGTAGAGGTCGCTTTAATAAGAGTCATCCTTTTTCAACGATGGTAGGAAAAGATAAAGAGTTTTGGATAGGACGAATAAAAAAGAGTAAAAGTGCAAAAAAAGATTCTTCCGCAATATCTAGGGCTGAAAAAATTTTAGTTCATTATTTAACAGCCTATAAAACGTCCTTTCTAATAGACCTTTTGAATGAACGATTGAAAAACGAACCTCAAAAAGCATTTGGTGTTGTAAATCGATGGTTTAAAAAAAATGGTAAGGAATATGAAAAATACCTTTTCCCGTTTAACTTGATTCCTGATATAATATTGTGGGAGAGTTCTAAGGATGTTTTGATCTCATCGGATAAATTATATATTGAAAAAGATGTAGAGTGATATTAGAATTATAAAACTTTAAGGGGTGCTTGTTAAAGCACCCCTTTGGGTATATTTTTTTTGAATTACGTTAAAATATTGAGATTTGGTAAAATCGAGGCGATTCTCGCCCCTTTACTTCCCGATGATCGCGCTGGCGACTACGCCTTTGTCTGCATAGAGCACGAGTACTTGACCCGGTGCCGATGCGAATTGCGGTTCGTCAAATTTCACGCTGATTGTGCCGGCCGCAGTGTCCAAAGCCGTAATTCTTGCCGTTGCGCCTTTATGGCCGAGGCGAATATGTGCCGTGAGCGGTTGCTTCAAAAGCGGCGATGTTTCCGAAACCATCAAGTTCAAGTCAACGGCAGAAACTTCGGTACAGCTCAATGCGCTTCGCGGACCTAAAATCACCTGGTTGTGGTGCGCGTCAATTGCCACGACGTAAAGCGGTTCCGCTTGCCCGCCGATGTTGAGCCCCTTACGTTGCCCGATCGTGTAATGCACAATGCCCTTATGCTTCCCGAGAACTTTTCCGTTCACATCGATAAAATCTCCGGGAACGTTATCGCTCTCGTCAAATAGCACCGAGTAATCGCCGCACTCGATAAAGTCCTGGCTTTCGCGCTTTGTCGCAAAATCGTCCCAGCCGATTTCCTTGGCGAGCGCTTTCACGTCTGCTTTCTGCATTCCGCCGAGCGGAAAAATCACGGTGGAAAGTTGCTCTGCCGAGAGTCTCGATAAAAAGTACGTCTGGTCTTTATGCTCGTCAAGCGCTTCGTACAAGAATGGGACATCGGGATTCTTGAAATCGAGTCGCGCGTAATGCCCCGTCGCAAAGTAATCGAAATCAATCCCGAGCTTGCGTGCCGCATGCTGTAGCGCTCCAAACTTGATGCTCTGATTGCAACGGACGCACGGATTCGGCGTTCGCCCTGCGCGGTATTCCGCACGGAAATAGTCGAGAACTTCACGCTTGTAATCTTCGGCAACCGGAACAACGTAATGCGGAATCCCGAGACGCTCGGCAACGAGCTTTGCCTCTTCGATATTCTTGTCTTCGCTCGGACCGTAACAGCCTTCGCGACCTTCGACTGCAGGCATTTTCACGGAGCCGTCCCACGTCGCCATCGTCATGCCGACAACTTCGTAACCTTGCTTTTTCAGTAAATACGCCGAAAGGGCGGAATCCACACCGCCCGACAATCCAACAGCGACACGCTTTTTTTCAGACATCTTGTTGCCTTTTGTAATTCACCCGGCGCGCATCTCGAAAAAACTTTTAGAATAGCACGACTACAGATGAGGTATAAAACACAAATAAACGCTAGAGAGGCGAATGGAACCTTCTAGCGTTTGCATTCAATAAACTTTTGTTGAGAGGATGGTTTCTACCGCGTAGCGAATGGAACCGCGAAGCACTTACCGAACAAATTTTATCTAACACTTAGTCAGCGAAGAGCGGAGTGGAGAGGTAACGGTCGCCGCTATCCGGGAGGAGTGCGACAATCGTTTTGCCCTTGTTTTCCGGACGCTTTGCAAGTTCGATTGCGGCATGCAAAGCAGCGCCAGAAGAGATACCCACGAGGATGCCTTCAGCCTTGGCAATTGCCTTGCCGGCAGCGAATGCGTCTTCGTTCTTGACCGGGAGCACTTCGTCATAGACGGAGGTGTTCAAAGTATCCGGAACAAAGCCTGCGCCAATACCCTGGATCTTGTGCGGACCAGCCGTGCCCTTGGAAAGCACCGGAGAAGATTCCGGTTCAACTGCGACAACCTTCACATTCGGATTTTGGGACTTGAGGTATTCACCGACACCCGTGACCGTTCCACCAGTACCTACGCCTGCGACGAAAATGTCAACCTTGCCATCCGTGTCTTCCCAAATTTCCGGACCCGTCGTTGCCTTGTGGGCGGCCGGGTTTGCCGGGTTCACGAACTGACCCGGGATAAAGCTGTTCGGAATTTCCTGAGAGAGTTCTGTTGCGCGAGCGATTGCACCCTTCATGCCCTTAGCACCTTCGGTGAGAACGATTTCTGCACCGTAGGCCTTGATGAGCTGGCGACGTTCAACACTCATGGTTTCCGGCATCACGATGATGATGCGGTAGCCGCGAGCGGCGGCGACAGAAGCAAGACCGATACCAGTGTTACCAGAAGTCGGTTCTATAATCACGGAACCCGGCTTAAGCTTGCCTGAAGCTTCGGCATCGTCAATCATTGCCTTAGCAATACGATCCTTGACAGATCCAGCCGGGTTGAAATATTCAAGCTTTGCCACAATCTTAGCCTGGAGATTGTTTTCCTTTTCGATGTGGGAAAGTTCGAGGAGCGGGGTATGACCGATAAGTTGGTCAGCAGAAGAGTAAATCTTTGACATGGTAGAATCCTTTTGTTATTTGTAATTAAATCTGGTCAAGAGCCTGTGCGAGGTCGTTGATGATGTCTTCGTAGTGTTCCGTACCGATGGAGAGACGGATCGTTGCAGGAGAGATACCAGCTTCGGCAAGTTCAGCCGGAGTGAGTTCGGAGTGGGTCGTCGTATACGGGTGAACAACGAGGCTCTTCACGTCGGCAACGTTAGCGAGCAAGCTGAAAATCTTGAGCCCGTCGATGAACTTGAAGGCTTCTGCCTGGCCGCCCTTCACATCGAATGTGAAGATGGAACCGGCACCGTTCGGGAAGTACTTCTGGTAGAGAGCGTGCTGCGGATGATCTGCAAAGCTCGGGTGGTTGACCTTAGCGACCTTCGGGTGCTTCGAGAGGAATTCGAGAACCTTCTTGGTGTTTTCCACATGACGGTCAAGACGGAGCGAAAGCGTTTCAGTGCCCTGCAAGAGAAGGAATGCGTTGAACGGGGAAATTGCTGCACCTTCGTCACGGAGAAGGATAGCGCGGATGTAAACGATGTAAGCTGCTGCGCCAGCTGCTGCGGTGAAAGGCACACCGTAGCTCGGGTTCGTTTCGGTGAACTGCGGGAACTTGCCAGATGCAGCCCAATCAAACTTGCCACCGTCAACAATCACGCCGCCGAGAGTCGTACCGTGACCGCCGATGAACTTCGTTGCAGAATGCACGACGATATCAGCACCGTGTTCGAGCGGACGAATCAAGTACGGAGTACCGAAGGTGTTGTCGATCACGACCGGAATCTTGTTCTTGTGAGCGAGTTCGGAGATGGCCTCGATATCCGGGATGTCGGAGTTCGGGTTGCCGAGAGTTTCGATAAAGACGAGCTTCGTGTTGTCCTTGATAGCGCCTTCGACTTCCTTCAAGTTGTGGATGTCAACGAAAGTCGTTTCAATGCCGAACTTGGAAAGCGTATGTTCCAAGAGGTTGTAGGTGCCGCCGTAGATGGAGCGCTGTGCGACCACGTGGTCACCCTTGCGAGCGAGAGCCGTGATGGCATAAGTAAGAGCTGCTGCACCGGAAGCGACTGCGAGACCTGCGATACCGCCTTCGAGAGCAGCGATGCGCTTTTCAAAAACGTCCTGCGTGGTGTTGGTGAGGCGGCCGTAAATGTTGCCTGCATCCTTCAGATGGAAACGGTCAGAAGCGTGCTGAGCGCTGTGGAACACGTAAGAGGTGGTCTGGTATATAGGAACTGCTCGGGAATCGGTTGCCGGGTCTGCCTGTTCCTGACCAACGTGGAGCTGAAGAGTTTCGAAATGGAGCTTATTCTGAGTCGTCATATTATTTAAATCCTTTTGTGCGCTTGGCGCGAAATTTTCGCGTTCGCCCGAACGTTTTGTTACTGTTGGCGTCGGGCGACGCGATAGTTAATAGTTTTGCTCAATCCTGAGCGTTAAATTTTGGCGGTATTAGGCCCGCCCGCCTTCAGCTTGGTTACACATTCGACATCGCATAGCGAAATCCTCCAGGCTTTTCCCTTTCGGGGTGCCTCGTTCGTTTGATGTGCATAATTTAAAAACATAACCCTACTAGTCCAATAGGAAAGTAGGGTGAATTATAAAATTTTTCTAGAAAAGTTACTTATATATAAATAAAAGCTATAACAAGACCGTAATTTTGGTAATAACGAGTGGATTTTCCTTACTTTTCGTACTTTTCTACCAGCTTTTTTGCCGTTTCCAGTATCATCTGCCTCAGTTTTTTCGGCTGTTGGACCGTCGCGATGTTCCCATAATACATTACCCACTGCTTGAGTAATTCGTTCACCTCGACTTTCATCGTCACGCGGATCTCGTCGCCAGGCGCGTCTTCCATTTTCATGGAGCGGTGGTACGGACGTTCCTTTAAAAAGTTCTTGGCGTATTTCGGGAAGTAAATGACGACCTTTTCCTCTTGCGGATTCTGTTCGCCCAAAAGTAGTGACCCCGTGCGGATGCGCTTGCGCAGTGATTCAACAACCTTCGGGTCTTCTTCAAAAGTTTCCTTCAGCAATTTCACCGACTCGATGCGTTGCAATTTTAACGCGTAAGTTTTGTCGGGGTGGTGCTGCGAAACGCAACCGATATAAATGTCTCCATGACTTATGGCAATCATCAGCGGAACGCGCGGCTTATCCGAAGGTGTTCCCCAGTTGTCTGTATATTTTATCTGTACTTTCCGTTTTTGACGAATCGCGTTAAGAATGGTCGGCAGGTGCTTGCTCACGTCTTCGTCGTAATTGGGCGGAGTCCCCATGAAGAGAATGCGCCCGCTTAATTCTTTTGAATAGCTCTTCAGAATGTCTTGCTGCTTCGCGGGCAAATCCTGCGTGATTCTTCTGGTAAGGTCATCGATAAGGCTAGCTGTTGCCGGGTA
Organism: Fibrobacter sp. UWB7; assembly: GCF_900142945.1. NCBI lineage: Bacteria > Pseudomonadati > Fibrobacterota > Fibrobacteria > Fibrobacterales > Fibrobacteraceae > Fibrobacter > Fibrobacter sp. UWB7. Next base: position 1,145,089 of record NZ_FRCO01000001.1, on the reverse strand, counting down.
TAAGTTTGCAATGCGCTGCAAAAAGACAAAATGCAAAACCATATCGCCAAACTCCGGGAATATGAGCTTGTTTGCACGTTCGAGCGCCGCCTGGTAATAAGTCTTGCCGCTGTCGGTAATGCGTTGGATGTAATGGCTTTCGAGATTTGTCAATGCCTGCATATCGCGCTGCACGCTTCGCAATTCATTTGCGGGAATATCCAAATGCTGCATGATATCCGTAACGTTATAACGATTGTTATAGTGTGCCATCAGGTACACAAAAATTCGCACCATGCGTTCGCCGCGACCCGGATTTTCCATAAGACCTCCGTCCTTGTCATGCCGGACACTGTTCCGGCATCGCCACATTTCATCCCTTGTCACCCCGGATTTATTCCGGGGTCGCCATCTTGTATTTTCAATATAAATAAATCCGACGACATTTATTGTCGCGCGACAATACTATATTTCTTTCTATGTCCACGTTTACCAAGTACATCCAAAACGAAGAACACTATTCCGAAGTGATTTCCCGTATCGCGACAGTCCGTGAAACACTCTGGATCGGCACCGCCGATATAAAGGACGTTTACGTGAAACAGAACAGCGAATCAATCCCGTTGCTCGGACAACTTGCAGGACTCCTCAAGCACGGCGTTGGCGTGCGGCTCATTCATGCAAAAGAACCCGGCCCGAACTTCCGCGAAGATTTCGACCGCTATAAGATTCTCGCGACCGACCTCGAACGCGTCATGTGTCCGCGAGTGCATTTCAAGATGATGATATTCGACCTCGAAACCGCCTACATCGGCTCCGCAAACTTGACAGGCGCAGGCATCGGCATGAAAAGTTCTCTCCGCCGCAACTTCGAAGCGGGAATCCTCACGAATGACCCGGAAATCGTCGAACCCGCTATAGAACAATTTGACACGCTTTGGATGGGCGCCCACTGCGAAAAATGCGGCCGCCAAGAATTCTGCAGCGATCGAATCAAGTAATCTAAGCGACTGCAATTGTCGCATCGTCATTCTATATTCATGGTGTTCCCCTACAAAAAGGAGTACGTCATGGATAAAAACGAAAAACTTGAAATTGCAAACGTCATCAGCGACTTTAGAACGGCCCTCGAAACGCTGGACCGGTACGACCATCAACAACTTGAAATCCCCAAGGCTGGCGACTATGCCGAAACGAAAGGTGCCATAACATACGAACTCGCCATGGACGCTATTGCAGTGCTCAAGGAAAAGTTCCGCGACAGCGGCATCTTCGGCGTCGAAAAAGATGCCTCTTTCAAAAGTTCTCTCGGACAAATTTACCAGACCTTCAACGGCAAGGACCTTTATCCGACTGTACAGCTGAAAGCCGCAACGCTCCTCTATCTACTCGTCAAGAACCATTCCTTTATCGATGGCAACAAACGCATCGCCGCATTCATTTTCTTGTGGTACATGTCCCGCAACGAAATCCTCTATCGCGTGGATGGCTCCAAAATCTTGAGCGATGGCGCTCTCGTCGCACTCACATTGCTCATCGCCGAAAGTAAACCCGAAGAGCGCGAAACCATGGTCAAGCTCGTCGTAAACTTGATTCTGTGATTGAAAAAGTGTAGAAAACGCGCTTTTGCGTGCATGCCTTGTGAAAATTTGATTATATTTTTCAAAAAAAGAGGTTTTTATAAGGCAATCGCGTTTTTGACATAAGTTTGAGCTTTGCTCTTGGCTTTCATTCAGAATCGGCAAATTTTTGTTTCACGGAAGACTGAGATGCATTGGTTCACGCCATGTGGCGTGGGTTTTTGCATTTATTCCGTATAGGTTTTGCCGAACCACTGTAGGGTAATCGCACTAACTCCACGCTTTTTTTTGTGAAGTTCGCGAGTGAAAATAAAAAGGGAGTGAGCTTAGGCGACATTTATCGTCGCCTAGAGGTTGTATATTCTTGAGCAACTGCAAAACTTAACGGATGAGTGAAAACCTATGAAAGAATCATATTCACGGTCACTCTGGAGGGATGAAGTCCCGATAGAAGTCAAGTCGGTGAAAAAATGAGTGAAGTATGACTTGTTATTGTAAAAAAATCGGACGGACTTACACGGATACGGCAAAAACTCTTGTGTGGACTGCCCGATGGGTTGCATAGCGGAGGATAAATTATGAGGAAAAAGTATTTATTAAGTTTTATTTGTATTCTGTTTTATGTAGTAAACAGCTATGCTTTAGATGAACAAATCGTGAAGGTTACACAATCAGTGGCAGCCCCTAAAGAAGCGTATTCGCCATTCACCACTCCAACGCTTCCCGTTGGTATAATTAATTTAAAATATGATTTTGTGGTAAAAGCAAAAGACAATGCCCATGCTGCAATTGACTTGTTAATTAAATTCCCTAAGGATTTAAATGTTGAACTTGTTTCATGTGACGGTATCCAAGCAATTGAATTAAAAGAAGACGAAAAGGTTCCTGCCTTTGCAATTTATGAAGAGGATGATAATAAATATTGTGAATTTCTTATACCTCAAAAAAGTGAAGGAACGGGATTTGTTGAATTTCAATTAAATATTTCAGAAGAGCTTAAAGACAATGATATCCCTGTTGAATTTAAATTTAAGCATTTGCAAAAACCATTTCTTTTAAGGTATGGAACAGCAATTGGTATTGCGACAGGTATTGCTGCAGGTGTTGTCGTTGGTGTTTTAACATTTAATCCTGCTACAGGAGTGGCTGCTGGAACTGCTGCTGGAGGAGCGGCTGCTGGAGCTACTACTGGTATAACTATTGGACTCGGGGGAGCGATTGCCATAGGAGCAGGTGCTGGTGTAGCTGTTGCTGCTGGAACAACTTATGTTTCGTATGAAGTTATTAGAGAATCATTACAAGAGATGAAGAAAAAATATTCATCAAAAAATATGAATGACTCATATAAACGTTTTACTTTGCAAATTAGATAGATTGTGTTTAAGGGAAAATATAAGATTGTTTGGCTTCTATTAGTCTTTGTATGTTGTTTGCCTTTAAGTGCAAATAGTTTACTTAAAGACGAAAGCAGCCTTTTGTCAGAAAAAAACTCTTTAAAAAAAGAGTCCAATTCTCTTGTTAAGAAAGACAACTCTTTACTGAATAGCAAAAATTCCTTATTGAATGATGAAAATACCTTATTTAAAGATACATCTAGTTTGCTTGATGAAAAAACTGAAACAATCGGTATTTATAACAATATTGTTACTCCAATTACTAAAAATATAGAAGAGAGCGTAATTGAAAAAATTGAAACAGTAACAACGCGAGATGCATATATAAATAATTATGGAACTTTTCTAGAATCTGTAACTAGCATAGATCCTGTAGCGAGAAATAAGTTTGTTACTTATTTTGTTGATTGGCTGTGGTCTGGTCAGACAGAAAATTTTTTCACTTATGCGTCAAATAGAGCTGAATACGAGAAAAAAGTAGAACTTTGTTATGATAATGCTATAAAGAAATTTGGGGCTGGAACTGCGCTCGTTGCTACTACATGGATTGTTTCGTTTATTGTTCCAGGGGGAACAATAATTCATGTTTCTATTGTTATGATAGCAAAAGCAACTACTGTTGGAGCATTTACAGGAGCTGCGTTTGACGGAGTTTTTTCTGCAGGTAAAGCAATATATCAAGGAAAATCTACAGAAGAAATTGTTTATGAAACAATAAACGGAGCTGCTAGTGGATATATATTTGGCGCTGTAGCCGGATTAGCTGAAGGTGTGGTGCATGTTGCCGTATTAGCTAAAAATGCAAAAAAAATAGCAGATGGAACATATATCCTTTTTGGAAAAAAACTTTATGACAAATCTGGAAGGATAATTCGTGATTTATCAGAATTTTCTGATGACGCTTTAAAAACATTAATGACTTATATTGAAAAAGGTGATGACATTGCAAAAGCAATAGATAGATTGGCGATTAATTATGAAGAACTTAATAAACTTCGTTTAGCATTAGAGCGCGGAGAAATATCAAGTGCAATGTTCTGGGAAAAAGTTGCAAAAAACAATTGGGAAAAAGAAATCTGTGATCAATTTATAAAAGGAAAAGTCGATTTTGGTAGATATCTAAGAAATTTAATTGGAGGCCCCCCTGTTGGTATGATAGACCCTCATGCTCATCATATTTTACCCAAAACGGGCAAAGGGTATATTCAACAAAATTTAGTTGAAGAGGGACAAAAAGTTCTTCGTTCGTATGGAATAGATCCTGTTTTAGGCTTTGAAAACTTATGTTGGGCTCCCAATAGAGTTGTTGGGCAACATTCAACAGAGGCTATTAGCGAAATTGTTGATGGTTTGAAATTATTACAAGAAGGTGGAGCGACAAAAGAAGAAATAATAGATTTTTTGAAAGTGATGGGACAGAAGGCTGCTTTGCGTAGATAATATTATAAAAAACAAATGGAGAAAAAATTATGGAAGAAGATATGAAAAATATAAGAATCGCAATTCACAATGGTGATTTGTCCGCTGTAAAAGCAATTGTAAAAAAAAATCCTGATATACTAAAAGAAATTTCCTCTTTTGGTTCTGTTTTGCAGATTGCCGCAAGAGAAGGAAACAAACAAATTGTAAGTTTTTTGCTTGAGTGCAAATGTGATGTTAATTTGGGAGGAGGACTTTTTAAAAAATCTCCAATTGGGGAAGCTGCTTTCAAGGGCTACTTAGAAATTGTTGATTTATTAGTAAGTAATGGTGCGAAATTAGATGTTACTTCTTTTGAAAATAATCCATTATTTGCTGCTATATATAACAAAAATGTTGATGTGGCGAAGTATTTAATTGATAAAGGAATTGATATAAATGCGACATATCCACTTGGAGAATTGGGAGAGTGTGATGCATGTGAATATGCAAAGCAATATGGTGTTGAAGAGGTCTATAAATATTTAAAATCAAAAAATAGGATTGTCAAGGAGTTTCCACGTGATAAAAATTAATAAACTATGCAAAAATTTTGGAAATAAAAAAGCGGTAAGCAATTTATCTCTCGAAATTCCAGAAGGTAAAATTTTTGGCTTTTTAGGACCGAATGGTGCTGGAAAATCTACGACAATCAAAATGATAACAGGAATTGAAAAACCTACATCTGGTGAAATTTTTATTAATGATATTGATATTCACAAGAATTCTCTTTTAGCTAAATCACAAATTGCATATATTGCTGATGAGCCGACCTTCTATGAGTATATGACAGGAATTCAATATTTGAATTTTATTTCAGATATTTTTTCCATTTCTGTACAAGCTAGAGAAGATGCGATTACTTATTATTCAAAACTGTTTGATCTCATTGATGCTTTAAATGAATTTATTTCAAAGTATTCTCATGGAATGAAACAAAAATTGTCCTTGATAGCAGCTTTTATTCATTCTCCAAAAGTTATTATTCTTGATGAACCGATGGTTGGTCTTGATGCGAAATCTGTAAAAATTCTAAAAGACACATTAAAAGCATTCGCTGCTAATGGAAATACAGTTTTTTATTCAACTCATGTAATGGATGTGGCAGAGCGTTTTTGTGATAATTTTGCCATTATAAATAAAGGAGAGCTTGTGTATTCTGGAACTTTTGAAGATCTTAAGTCAAAAGTTGGTGAAAACGATTCAACATTGGAAGATTTGTTTCTTCAAATGACTGAGATATAAAAATGAGAGTGAGACAAGTAATAAATCTTTTAGCAATGAGAGATAGTTATCACCCTATCCTCAGTCGGCTCTTCAAAAAATATCGTTATCCTGTAATTTCCATTATAATGAATGGAATTGTTGGCTGTAGTTGTTTTATCTTATTGGCTGTAGCGTTTCTAGGCTTATCATTTTTTTATACAACAGTTGATCAAGATAAAATTATATACATAGCATGTGGATTAATAATTGTTTATTCCTTTCTAGTAACGGTTAAAACTGCGTACGCATTCTTTTTTTCAGGGAAAGATATAGATTTGTTGAAAACTCTCCCTATTACAAAAACAGAAATTTTTGCAAGCAATTTTGTATTTTTTTATAAAAATCAAATTTTGTTTTCACTTTACATTATATCATCAGCGGTCTATAGCTTGCTAAGGGATGCCTTTTCTTTAGAGGTGTTACTTGAAGGTCTTGTTCTTGCGTTCTTAATACCTGCTATTACGATTTTATTTGTGTTTTTTCTGTCCCTGATTATTCATTTCTTTTCTCAATTTTTTACTGATTCAAGAATAAATGAAAAGCTAAAATTTAAGAAGCGATCTTCATTTTTCTCTCTAGTCATATATGAGAAAAAGAATTTGTTGTTATTTGCGTCTCTGAAAACGGAAATCTTATTGCAATGGGTAATGTCTATAGTATTTACTGCTATTGCTTTTAAGGTAAATTACAAATACATAAGTTTTATATCTCTGTATCCTGCGATTAGTATGATAAATGTTTCTAGCTTTTCAAGAGAAGGTAAATTTCACAATATTCTGCAAACTTTACCAATTGATAATAGAAAACGAATAATGGCAAAAGTTACATTCTATATGTTGTTGGTATTTCCTGTATTTATTTTGTGCTATGGAACTCTTTTTGCAATGACAAGAAAAATACTTATTCTTCTTTTGCTTATTCCAAATTTACTATTTGTATTGAATACGAGTTTGATGGGTGTAAAAACAGATATGAAAAATCCTAGAATTTATTGGACAAACCCTCAGGAATCGTTTAGAATGAATTTTCTTGTTTTCTTTAGCTGTATTTTTTTAGGAGTCGTTACAGAATTATTGACTTTCTATCCTGACTTGTTTTTTATTAAAAATCAATATTTTGCAATTCTTGGGGGAATATTGCTAAATTTATTAGTTTTCATGATTTTAGTTCCGAGAAAAGGAAAAAACATTTTGCAAGAGATGGATGCTAAGTAACGATACATCTACACGATGCATCTTTCTAGCCCCCATTGAAGTAAACCCATGCTCGCCAAGTATGACAAGGCAAATGGACTTACATCCTGCGATTTTTTCTGCAAATGGCTTAAAGAAAACTGGGTGTAAGAAACCCCTGAATTATACTCAGGGGAAAGCTTCGCTGGAAAAATTATGCTTTTTTCTTCCAGGAACGGATTTCTTCTTCTGGAACGCCTGTTATAATGGAAATTTTTTCAACAGGATCTCCATAATCAAACATTTTGCGAGCAAATTCGCGTTTGGTTTCTTTAATTTTGGCTTCAAGCTCTTCTTCTTCCACTTCGGCAATGGACTTGTAGCCGTAAACTTCGCTGCATTTCTTGAAATCCATCTTGAATTGCACCTGTGCTTCGCCTTTGAACCACTTAGCGATATCGTTAAACCATTACTAAAAATATCTTTTTAGCAAAGAGACTGTCAATAGCTTGAATTGAGAGCCGTTTTATGAAAAAAATCCCTGAAGTAAGTTCAGGGATTATGAAGAATACTTGGCCAAATGGAAATTATGTCCTGTTTTTCCAAGAAAGAATTTCGTCTGTGGGAATATTATAGTGACGAGAAATGATTTCAGCCGGGACTCCGTCATTGAAAAGGCCCTTAGCTTTTTCACGATCTCTTTCGGCAAGCTCTTCTTCCACTTCTTCAATGGACTTATAGCCGTAAACTTCGCTGCATTTCTTGAAATCCATCTTGAATTGCTCCTTGGCCTCGCCATTGAACCACTTGCGTAAATATATAAAAGTTTGAGTAAGAAAGTCTTCTGCTTCGTCTTTTGGTAGAGCCTTAAGTCCTGCGATGGCTGGCTTCAGATACTTTTTAAGCTTATCTCCAGAAAAGACATATTTCAACGCAACTAGCGCGAGTGCGATTTTGGGCGAGATTTTAGAAATTTCATCTTCGCTAAAAATATCGCTGATATCCACAACTTCCAAAATAAACGGAAGTCCGATTTTGTGGTAGTATTCAGGGTAATTTGGAAACATAACTTGTTTCTCGATTTTCCATGAGTCCTGCCCGTTGTACAGAACGATGGCGATTGTCGGAATGTTTTTCTGATTCCTGACCATGATTTCATACCAGTATTTTACAAGCTGGGGTATAAGCGAGTAGTCGGGATAACTTTTGTGCTCTTCGAGGATTCCGACGAGGAGTTCAGCTTGTTTGGGATCGTCGCTTTCGAGTTTTACGGTAAATGCCAAGTCGCTGTATCCGAAAGAAATGGTGTCGCTGTATGCACCGGGAATTTCTTGCAAAGTATCTAGATTCACGGTTGCGAGGAATTGCGCGAGATGTGACCCTAGCCTAATAGCCACAGATTTGTATTTGCTTTTCTCTCAAGTGCTTAGGATGTATAGAGACGACATTATTTGTCGTGCCTCGGTGCTAGATTAAAAACATTACGAGGATTTGAAAATGAATAAGAAAAATGTTCCGTTGACTCCTGTAGTGCTTTTCAAGCTTATTTTTGTTTTTGTTGCTATGGCGATAATTTGGTATTACGCACAGATGCTGGTGTATGCGGAAGTGATAATTATTTTGATGAGGCTGAACGGTAGCTTTTAATGCATGACCCTTGAAATTGTAAGCTTCCCCATAATTTAGATGTTATGCGCAAGCTTGGGGTTCCTGAAGAAAAAATTCAGGAAGCAAAAGCTATGCAGGAAAAGGCGTCAAACAATTGATTTTTTGATTTTCAACATCAAAAAAATAAGGGGTTTCGCGGACGACGATAATTGTCGTCCGTTGAATCTACATTCTTGATAGTCTCAAAAAAAGAGGATTTATGACTATCAAAGAATTTCTAGAAGAAAAAAAACTGTTTTGCGTTGTGCAAGGCAAAGAACTTAGTGAGAGAATTGTTGCCGCTCTCGGTAATTGTCCCGTGTGGGAAGATGTTGACGTTTTCAAGGACGAGGTGGGCGAAGAATGGGATGATTTCGCTGCTACGGAACACTGCCGGATGCTTGTAGACAGCTGCAAAAAGGATTCTCCGTATATTGTTCTTTATTGTGACGTGGCTGAATATCGTTGCGAAGATCCGGAATCTCCTGTAACGGCCACCAAACTTCGCGAATTCCTTAGCTGCTTTACGTGTTTTGAATGGGAGTCGTCTTCTTGGATTTCGAAACAACCTGAATTTTATTCTGAAAGGATAGTTACAGTTTTTCCAAATGGTGTCGTGGAATTCTCTGCAAAAGAAACGAATGAGTATCCGAAACACTTCATGCTAATTCCGCAAAACATCTGGGATGAAAATAATTATGTGTAGATTTTATAGTCCTTTCAAATACTCTTCTACATTCAAATAATTAATATCGCCAAAGCGGTCTTTTGCTCCGCGGTAGATGACGTTCTTGCTTAAGATTTTCCCGTAGCGGAATTCCGTCTCGGCACATTTCTTGGGGTCAAGCAAATGGCGGCATTGCTCTTTAGCAATTTTGTCACTATGCTTGATTTCGTAAATTTCGGAACAGGCATTTTGTGGGTCGAATACCACCATGTCGAATTCGCCGACGGCAAACTGTAATTGGAAAACTTGCTTTGTGGGTTTTGCAATTTGGGTTTCCAGGAGTACGATTTCTTCCATCATGCGTCCACGGATTTCATCGAGAATTCGTTTCTCGATTGCCATACGCTCAATAATCGGAACTTGTTTGAACGTCTCGTCTAGCAAAAGGCTCTTGATGAGTGCTGATGCTTGGGCGTAACGGAGTCCTGGTTGCGAAAGAACTGTACGTGTACGGTGCTCGTTCAGGTTGGACATGTTGACAATATCGATGTCGCAAGTCAAATCGAGTAAGTCGAGATATTCCTTGATTTCTATGCGGTGTGGCTCGCTGATTTCTACAGATTGTTCTGCTTTGTCCTTGATGAGCAAAAGATGTTTTAGTTGTTTTGTGGCGGAATCACTTGACTTGAATTTTTTAGTCAGTACGTCTATGGTAAATCTGTGGTTGACGTCTTCGACGATGCGATTGATGGCGCTCGTTAATTCGCCAGCATTGTATAGATCTTGCAATGCGCGGAAATGCCCTTCGTGCTGGTAGCATTTGAGGGAATGTTGGATGTTGCGTGCAATGGCGGAATCCACGTAATCGTTTGCGCTTTTTTGTGTGGCAAAAGTAAACTTGTCTGTGTTGTAGTTGCTCCCGCCCATGCTCATCGTTCCACCGAACTCGATAAATTTATCGATGCCAGCAATTCCAAGAACGTTTTCAAATTCGCGATAGGGGATGAATGTCGTGTGCAATAAAATGCAACGGTCATAAAGTTGCTCGTCTTCGGAAAAAACGAATCCCAAGGAATCGGTTCCCGATAGGACCACTTTCATGCCGCCGGCGGCGAAAATATCGGAGAATAATGCGGCACCTTCGATGAAATCGTTTAGCAAGGTTACTTCGTCAATGAATACGTAACGAAAACCAAGCAATTCTAATTGTTTCAGGTCGTGGTTGACGTCGGCGAGCGAATGTCTAGAGCTCAGCTGGATAAACGCCGTTTTCTGTTGCATGTCGGCAGACATTTCGCCAATTAGTTGGCGGATGAGCGTCGTTTTGCCTGTGCGACGTAGCCCGTATAGGATGAGAACTCGGTCGTTGTTTTCTCCGTAAATGTAATCGTGGAGCGCGCCGAAACATTCGCGCTTTTTCCATTTCATGACGGGTTCAAAAAAACGGGTGAGTTGTGCTCCGATTTTTATGTCGGTTTTGAATTCGGGTTTTGCTGAATATGGAGCGGTGTTTTCGGCGACCACTAGTTGCTGAATGTTTCTTGACGAATTCTTTTTCGCTTTTTCTGTCGCAATTTTTGCAGCGAGTTCCGCAAATTCATCATCCTTGACACGGCGACTGTGCTGCTTGCCGTTTTCGGTCCATTGATAGTAAGCGTAACGCTTGCCGTTGATGGTCTTAAATGTAATTCCGCCGATGCTCATGCTCTCTCCTTTTAACTTTAATTTAACTTATTAAGTTAAAAAAGTCAAGAGCGAGTTAAATCACTCAGCTTGCGTTAGCGCTTTCTGATAAATGTCGTTCATCACAAGACCTGCAATCATAAAGCCGAAAATGGCCGTGGCATGTGCCATGGTGCCGTTGATTTGAGCCTTGCTGCTACACCATTCGTGATCGACAAGTTCGGCGTTCTTGAGTTCCGCTTCGCTGCGTTCTTGGCGGACTTTAGGACACATGCAGGCGGCGGTTCCGCAAGAAGAATTTTGACCGCGATTTTTTAAGAGTTCGTCGCTATAAACGCAAAGTACTTTTTTCTTGAGCCACAATTTTTTTCGCTTGAACTTGTCGCGAAGTGCGCGTGCGAGCGGGCAACCTGTAACCTTCCAGAATTCGGCGACCTTGATTCGCGTGGGGTCCATCTTGAGGGCGGCTCCCATCGACGAGAATACGGTTGCCTTGGTGTGCGTGGCGTGCCAAAGCAACTGCATCTTGTTTTCGAGGCTGTCGATAGCGTCGATGATGTAATCGAATGTGTCTAGCTGGAACTTGTCCGTATTCGCTTCTTCGTAGATGTCCTGCAATGCGACGATGTTTGCGTGCGGATTGATTTCTAACAAGCGGTTTTTAAGCACTTCGACTTTGACTTGGCCCACGGTTTTGGTGGTGGCCATTAGCTGGCGGTTTACGTTGGTGACGCACACGCGGTCAGAATCGACGAGCACGAGTTCCTTGATGCCGGAACGCACCAGGCTTTCGGCACACCAGCTGCCGACTCCGCCGAGTCCAAAAATGATGACGCGTTTTTGGTAGATACAGTCCATAACATCGTCTCCGAGAAGGAGCGATGTGCGGTTGAAAATGCCTTTTTCAATTCCCATGAGAATCCTGCAAAACTGGCGGAATTTAGGCGAACAGACGGACGACGCGCTTGATGCCGGCAACAAAACGGTCAATGTCGCGTTCGAGCGTGTAAACGCCAAAGCTCAAGCGGAGCGTGGCGTCCAGCCCAAAGCGGTCCATCACCGGTTGCGCGCAATGGTGCCCGCTACGCACGGCGACGTTTTCTTCGTCGAGAATCATGGCGGCATCACCGACGGCAATTCCGTCCAATGTAATGCTGATGAGCGCGCCGCGTTCCTTCGGGTTGCCGAGGACTTTTACTTGCGGGATTTCGGCGAGCTGCTTCAGAGCGTACTGCGTAATTTGTTCTTCGTGCTTGCGGATGTTGTCGAGGCCGACGTTGTTCAGCCATTCGATAGCTTTGCCAAGTCCGATGACTTCGGCAATGGCAGGTGTGCCTGCTTCAAAGCGTGCCGGGACGTCAGCGTAAGTCGTCTTTTCAAACGTGACGTTCTTGATCATTTCGCCACCGCCATGCCAAGGCGGCATGCTGTCGAGCACGTCGTACTTGCCGTAAAGAACGCCGATGCCAGTCGGGCCGTACATTTTGTGGCCGCTGAAGGCGAGAAAATCGCAGTCGAGCTTTTGCACGTCAATCTTGATGTGGCTAGAGCTCTGGGCGGCGTCAATCAAAATTTTTGCTTGCGGGGCGAGCTTGCGGACGGTTGCAATGATTTCTGCAATCGGGTTCACTGTGCCAACGGAATTGCTCACGTGGGCGACGGCGACCATCTTGGTGCGCGGCGTGAGGAGCTCGGGGAGCTTGCTCAAGTCCAAATCGCCGTCATCGCGGACGGGAATGACCTTGATCTTTGCGCCCTTCATTTCGGCGACGAGCTGCCAGCTCACGATGTTCGCGTGGTGTTCCAAACCGCTGATTAAAATTTCGTCGCCCGCTTCGAAGAACTTGCGTCCGTAGCTCCAGGCAACGAGATTGATGCTTTCGGTGGTGCCGCGCGTGAAGACGATTTCGTCTTCGGATTTTGCGTTGATGAACTTCGCAACGTCTTTGCGAGTCTTTTCAAAGGCTTCGGTAGTGCGTGCGCTGAGGCGGTAAACCCCGCGCTTCACGGAGCTGTAGTGCTCGCGGTAAAAATCGTCCATCGCGTCGATGACGCTTGCGGGCTTCTGGGTCGTGGCGGTGCTGTCCAAAAAGGCGAGCGGCTTTGCTTCTTTGTCGCCTGCGACCAACATCGGGAATTCATTGCGTAAGACTTCTGCGTTCATGCCCGCAAAGATAGAAATCCTCTATAGCCGGAGTCAAATTCAAGTAAAATATTATTAGGGTTCAAGATTTTTTTTGATTATTCATTAGGGATTGTTTATAATTCGTTATATATTAAAACTATTCATGTCGTTATCCCGACTCAGGAATTGTCATTTTGATATTGGAACTGTCATCCTGAGCGAAAGCGAGGGATCCAGTTAAGTTTTAAAAGAGGTTTAGATGAAGAATCTTTTTATAGCAAGTTTGGTTTGTTCTGCAATTTTGGCACAGGGTAGTTTTGCCCAAGAAGCGCTCCGCAAGGCCGTTGATTCCAACAACTGGAAAAAGGTTAAAAAGATTGTCAATTCCGGCGAGCTCGAAGAAATTTATTGCGGTAAGATGTCGGCAAAGAATGCGACGAACATTTATGGCAAGCATTTTAAGCAGATGCCGGATGAGGCGTTTGCTGCCTGCCCGTCCCAGTTTGCGTATGGCTTTGGTCCGAAGGTGTGCTCGATGGCAAATGCCGCGAATGCCTGCTCGGGTGTCATCAAGTATTTGCTCGCCGATGGTGAAAAGGGGAGTACGAAGGCTCTCAAAACGCTAGACGAGGTGGCTAAGGCTGCAACGAAGACGAAGGCCTTTGGAAAACAGTCTCTCGTGAGTGTCGATACGACGGTCTGGAAACCGTGCCCCAAGAAGGGCGCTGCACGAACAAAGTGCATTGCCCAGTGCAAGGAAGATGCTAATTCCTTGATGGCGATCAATCATGATGTGAACTGCAAAAAGAATCCGGAGCAGATGGTCGATAAGACAATCAAGGTCTATAAGCCGTCCCCGGTTTTTGCAAGCTTGCGCGAAGGTCTTTCCGATGGCTTCTGGAAGGCTCCGATGTCTGTTGCCGGGACGTATGCTGCACTCGCTGGCAAGTATGCCAAGGTGCTCTCGATTCCTGATACCGCTGTGACGGGCCTCCATTACGTGAAGACTTGGGTTGCCAAGCATAAGGGCGCTTCGCTCCCGGGCGGTCAGCTGTTCCGCTTCTGCACCGCTTGGAAGGGCAAGGTCGATCCGATTCTTTCTGAAGCAGGCTTCAGCACTCGCTGCCCGGTGTTCAAGAACTTTGTGGACAAGCGTGACAAACAAGTTTACAAGGTCAAGGAAATCGGCGGCGTGGACTGGTTCGTCGAAAACTTGAACTACAACGATCCGGAAGGCTCGATGTGCTATGACCGCGACGATGCGAACTGCAAGACGTTCGGTCGCCTCTACACGCAAGAAGCTGCCAAGAAGGCTTGCCCGGCAGGCTACCATCTCGCCACGGATGCGGATTGGAAAAAGCTTGAAGAATATGCGGGCGGTTCTCGCGAAGCTGCGCTCAAGCTCAAGAGCAACGGCAGTGACGATTATGCATTCACGGCCATGTTCGGTGGCTACGCCAACAAGACCGGCGTCTGCACGACGATGGGCGAGGGCGCCTATTTCTGGACTGCCGATTCCGAAGAAGATTCTCGTGGCAAGGCTCGCACAATGTTCAGCTCCGATAAGGATGTCGGCTCCATCTCCGTGGACCCGAGTTTCTATCTTGCGGTCCGTTGTGTAGCCGGAGCTGAGTAATGGAAAATTTGAACTTGGGCGCGTTTGCGCCCACTTGCACGCGTGAAACTTGGATCAAGCGCCAGGCGCTGATGGCCCGCGTCCGTGATTTCTTTGTTCGTCGTAATGCACTCGAAGTTGAGACGCCTGTGCTTTCTGCATACGGCGGAACGGACCCGCAGCTCGATTACTTTGAAATCGAAGACCCGAAGCGGTTTATGATGACGAGTCCGGAATTTCACATGAAGCGTTTGCTAGCTGCAAAGTTCGGTGACATCTTTCAGATTACAAAGTCGTTCCGCAAGGATGAATTTGGCGGCCACCACAACAACGAGTTCTCGATGGTGGAATGGTACCGCGTGGGTATGATTCAGGACAAACTCATGGATGAAGTCGAAGACCTTGTGAGCGAAATCATTGGGACCAAACTAAATGCCCGCCGCACCCGCTGGATTGATGCGTTCAAGAATTACGCTGGCGTGAATCCGTTCTGCGAAAAGCTCACGGACTTTGCGGATGCTTGCCGCGCTCGCGAGATTCCTGTGCCCGAAAAGAGCGAAACGCTCACGCGCGAAGACTGGTGGGACTATCTCATGGTTTTCTTGGTGGAACCTGCACTCGCTAGTAACGGTCCCGAGTTCATCTTGGATTACCCGCCGTCGCAGGCTGCTTTGGCGCAGACTTACGTGGATGCTGAGGGCTATACGTGGGCTCGCCGCTTTGAGCTTTTTGTGAACCAAGTGGAACTTTGCAATGGTTACACGGAGCTTACGGATCCTGTGGAGCAGCGTCGTCGTTTCTATGCTGATTTGGAAATTCGTAAGGGGATGAACAAGCCCTTACCGCCTATTGACGAACGGTTCCTTGCAGCTCTTGAATCGGGAATGCCTGCTTGCTCTGGTGTGGCTCTCGGGCTCGACCGCCTGTTCATGCTCGCCCTCGGTAAAGAAGAAATTGCCGACGTGATCCTCTTCCCCAGCCCCATTGCTTAACGCTTGGTTGTCACCTGGCTTGTCACCCCGGATTTATTTTCTTTGATCACTTAGTGCTTTAGCACTTATGTGAGCATGATCCGCGTATGGGGACGGGGTCGCCATCTCGTATTACTGTCCCAGCAGTCGCTTTAGCTCGTGTCGGACTCTCAGTTCGTTGAGTACTCCGACATCGACGTGCTGGATCTTGTCATCCTTGTCGACCACAAAGCTTACGGGAATCACGCCCGGGCTTCCTAGCGCCTTGAGCGCGTCGTAGTTCCAGTGGAGCATCGTCCACGGGATGTCCATGCTTTTCTTGTACTTGCGGGCGACCTTCTTGGAATCGTCCTCGTCGATCATCAGAATCTTGAGACCCTTCGGCCCGAATTCCTCGTGGAACTGCTTGAGGATGGGAAGTTCTGCCCGGCAGGATGGGCACCAGGATGCGGTCAAAACAATAAGCGTTGCAGTCCCCTTCTCGCTTACGTAGTCCGATTTGCCCCCCATTACATCGTCTGCCGTGAAGTTTGCAACGGTCTCTGGGAAGTTCAGGTTATAGCGGGATTTTGCCTCGAACGCATAAAACGCGAAACCGAGGAAAATAATTGCCCCTACCCATGCGAGAATTTTATAAGTGGATGAACGCATTGCATAAAGAATTTATGAAATTTTTGAGCTTTTTAAATTATATTCTAGTGCATGGCATATAACATTCAAGATCTTTTAGCAGAAATGGTCAAACGTGGGGCGTCCGACTTGCATATTACAGCCGGCGCACCTCCTCTTATTCGTCTTTCCGGCAAGCTTACCCCCATTGGGGAGAACAAGCTCAAGCCCGACGAAACCATGCGTATGACTTACAGCTTGATGAACGAAGCCCAGAAAAAGACTTTTGAACAGCAAAAGGAATGCGACTTTTCATTCGGTATTGCAAATCTTGCGCGTTTCCGTGCGAACGCCTACTTGCAGCGTGGCTGCGTGGCGCTTGCCCTCCGTATTATTCCGCTGGATATTAAGACGTTCAAGGATCTCGGCCTCCCGAAGATCATGGCTGAATTTACGACCCGCCCTTCTGGACTTGTGCTTGTGACGGGTGCTACCGGTTCTGGTAAGTCCACGACCTTGGCGGCAATGATCGACAAGATCAACAAGGAGCGTCACGACCACATCTTGACGGTCGAAGACCCGATCGAATTTTTGCATAAGCATCAAGGTTGCATGATCAACCAGCGTGAAGTCGGTAGTGATACACATAGCTTTGCCCAGGCATTGAAGATGGCTCTCCGTCAGGACCCGGATGTGGTGCTCATCGGCGAAATGCGTGACTTGGAAACGATCCGTGCCGCACTGACGATTGCAGAAACCGGTCACTTGACGTTTGCTACGCTTCATACAAACTCCTGTGTGCAGACGATTAACCGTGTGGTCGACGCCTTCCCGAAGGGAGAACAGCAGACCGTGCGTACGCAGCTCTCGTTCGTGCTTCAGGGCGTTATCTGTCAGACCCTTTTGCCGAAAATTGGCGGCGGTCGCGTGATGGCATACGAAGTCATGAACGTGACGCCGGGTATCCGTGCTTTGATCCGCGATGACAAGGTGCATCAGATTGAATCCATGATTGAAATTGGTCAGAAGTTTGGCATGAATACGATGAACATGTGCTTGTGCGAACTTGTCAAGAATCACAAGGTCGACCGTTTCGATGCTCTGGCTCGCTCGTCGAGTCCGGATCAGTTGGAACAGTTGTTTGTAAAGGAAGGGGTGTAATCGATGGCAGAATTTTTGTACAAAGCCCAAAACTCACAGGGCAACAGCTTTGAAGGTACGCTTGAGGCAAAGGACAAGGCTGAAGCCGAAGCCCTTTTGCTCCGTCGTCGATTGGTCATCACGAGCCTTAAAAAGAAGCCGACCGAAATCAAGATTAAGATTGGTTCTGGTATCAAGACCGAAGATATTACCCGTTTTACGCGTATGTTTTCGTCTATGTGCTCGGCTGGTCTTCCGATGCTTCAGTGCTTGAACATTCTTGAAGCTCAGTGTGAAAACCCAGAGCTCAAGAGCGTTGTGCATAAGCTCACGCAGTCGATTAACGGTGGTTCTTCTTTGGCTGATGCTTTGGCGCAGCACCCGAAGGTCTTTGACTCCCTGTATTGTAACATGGTGGCTGCTGGTGAAGCGGGTGGTATTCTCGAAGGCATTCTCGCTCGTCTGGCGGAAACTCTCGAAAATAACCAGCGCCTCAAACGTAAAGTGAAAAAAGCTTTGACGTACCCGATCATGGTTATCATTGTGGGTATTCTCGTTGTGATTGCCCTTATGACGTTCGTGGTGCCGACGTTCGCTGAACAGTTCGCCGCCCTTGACGCTGAACTCCCTGCTCCGACGCAGGTTGTGATGAACATATCTGATTTTATACGAAACAATGGTGCGTTTATTTTTATTGCACTTATCATTGTCATCTTTGCTTATAAGATGATTATGCGAATACCGCAAGCGCAATTTGCAATGGACAAGTTTACGTTGAAATTGCCGAAACTTGGTGATTTGCAGATTAAGTCTGCAACGGCGGGTTTCTCGAGAACGCTTGGAACGCTTTTAAATGCTGGTGTGTCTGTGATGGATGCGCTAAAGGTCGTTGCGTCTACTGCAGGTAACAAAGTTGTGGAAAAGGCGATTTATAAGATATCGATTGGTATTGCTGGCGGTAAATCAATTGCCGAACCGATGGAAGAAGTAGGCATTTTCCCGCCCATGGTGATCCAGATGACGGGCGTTGGTGAAAAGACTGGTAACCTTGGCGGTATGCTTTTGAAGCTTGCGGACTTCTACGATGAAGAAGTGGACGCCGCTGTCGATGCGGTCGTGAGTATGATTGAACCGATTATCATTGTGTTCTTGGGCGGCGCCGTCGGTGGTCTCCTGATTGCAATGTATATGCCGATGTTTAGCATGGGCGACGCCATTAAAGGCTGATCTTTCGCCGAAAGCCGTCGCGATAGTTCGTCACAGCTTCGCTCACGTATAACAATACGCTACGCGAAGCTGATTCCTGCTCTCGCTAGGCTTTAGACGAAATCTCGATTTAAATTTAAAGACGAAGCTGCGCGCCTCGTCTTTTTTCTTTGTCATCCTGAGCGGAGCGCAGCGGAGTCGAAGGATCTCCTGCGCTTTTTGCGCTTGGTTGGTTATTTCTTCATCCAGCTCGTGTATTTTGCGGTTTCGAGAATTTCGTTGGCGTTCTTGACACGGTCGGCGGTGGGCGTTTGCGTGTCCTTGAGCGCGTAGTCGATTTCGAGTTCTTGATACTTGCTGAGGGCAAATGCATGGTAGGGGAGAACTTCGACACGTTTGACGTTGCTTAGCGTACGGATGAAGTCGCGGGTGCGCGTGAGCGCTTCGTCGTTGTCGCTGATTCCCGGAACGAGCACGTGACGGATCCAGATGGGCTTTTGAATGCGGTCGAGGTAATGGAAAAATTCAATGATGTTCTCGTTGCTGTGACCCGTGAGTTCCTTGTGCGCGCCTGCGTCGATGTGCTTGATGTCCACGAGCAAGAGGTCGGTGGATTTCATCAATCGTTCGAACTTGGCAAACTGTTCGCCGGTGCTCCTGAATGAGACTCCGCTAGTGTCGATGCATGTATGAACTCCCGCCGCTTTTGCCGCTTCGAAGAATTCAATCATGAAGTCGATTTGCGCGAGGGGCTCGCCGCCACTCACGGTAATACCTCCATCGGTTCCCCAATATGGCTTGTAGCGCACGGCTTTTTTTAGCAGGTCTTCAGCGCTCATTTCGAATGAACCGTTCTCTGTTCCGTTTGCGCTTTTTGTTCCGAAATCCCATGTTTCTGGATTGTGGCAGAACTTACAGCGCATCGGGCAGCCTTGCAAAAATACGACAAACCGGATTCCCGGTCCATCGACCGATCCGAACGTTTCGAGCTTGTTGATTCTTCCGAGAGTCATGACTCGAAAATAGAAAAATATGCGTGAGCTAGTGTGATTAGCTTTTTGCGAAATGTGCTTTTGATGATGTTTCTGTAGGTGCTTGAGCTCCTTGCTTTGTGTGAGTATATAATAAGGATTGCTAATATAAAACAATTTTTGCGATTTTGTTTGTTGTAATTTAAATTATACAAAATAATTCATTACTTTGGTGTGAATATGTTGTTTGTTTTATTTATTGATAATAAATAAAATGTTTTTATTATTACAAATAAGATTTTTAGTACAAAATATATTGACGATTAATTTGTTTTGTTTTATATTCGACGTACTATGAATAAATTACTACTTACATCAATTGCTTTATCACTGGCGGCAAGTTCGCTTGCCTTGGAATATGAACCTACATGGAGATGGGCTGAAAATGCTCCGATCTATAGACTGCATATAAGTGCTTATGCAGTGGATGACTACTCGCATTTTACGGGTGGTAGCGCAAGTAACCTTAGTAATAGGGTGCGTACCAAAAATGCGTTTATTCAGTATATTGAAGAATCGGCTAATAGAGCGTATCCAAATATGCCGACTCCTATTCATGACTATATGTATAACAATAGCGGTGCTACTAAGGCAAACTTTAAGAACGCTCAACTCTATCACTCTAATATTGTTTTCTTTGCTGGTCATGGTGCTCAGCAGACTTTGGCTTTTTATGATCAGCCGATGGCTGTTTCTCAAAAACCTTATGGAGGCGATATCAAATGGGTGTTCTATGATGCTTGTGAAGTCCTGAATATTAATAAAGATGGACAGCTTAATGTCCCGCTTTATTCGAACCCGAGCCCATTGGATAATAATAAACTTATGAATTTGTATGGGGCTTTTATTGGCGTTCACGCTATTTTAGGTTATTATTCGTTAGGGAGAGATGATCCTTATTATACATCGAATGGCGTTACAGTGTATCAGCATGTGAAGTACAAGTATTTTGCTGAATACTTTATTGAAAATGATTTTACTCTTTGGGAAGCTTATTATTGGGCTCATAATAGGACTTTTAACGAGTTCGATCAAGTTTGGATGAATGCCGGTGCTGGACATATTCCGGGCTTTACTCCTGCAATCGCATTTATGGCGGGTACAGACCAGCATGGTCGTTATCATGATGGTAGCGCAGAAAAGTTCTCTAGTACATACGAAGTGGGATTAGACCCGCGTAAGGAAGGTACGAATTATTCCATGTATATCCTTTATCAGGAATTTGGAACACCGGAATACTAGTAAAAATTTAAAAGAGGAAATATAATGAAAAAGGCTTTTATTACAATTTTGACAATGGCGATGCTTACTTCTGTTGGCTTTGCCAAGCCGAGTCTTGTCGTTAATAGTAAGGCAAAGAAGTTCCTGACGGAACGCAATCATTTCGATGCCAAGAATTTTAACAAGAAGGGCATGAAGGCTCCTGCTCGAGCTTCGTCTCTTGTGGTTGCTATTGACGAATCTTCGGATAAGACTCAAAAGAACCTGAAAAATCGCTTGAGCGAAAATTATCGCGTTCGTGTTTCTGCTCACGAAAAGAACGTTCTTTGGTTCAATGAAGGTAACGTGACAGTTGACCTTTCTGATTTGGAATCCGATCGCAATTTGAGCGCCAACAAGATTTTGAGCGCTGTTTTGCCGAGCGAATATGCGGACCAGTTTAAGCTCGTAACTATTGATAAGCGCTATCTTGCTTCGATGGACAAGAAGGTCGAAATTGATGGTTATGCATTTAAGTTCAAGCGCGTCTTTAATGGTCGTGTGGTTCGCAATGACAAGAACTTCTTGACTGTTTTGACGGACAAGTATGGTCATGTGCAGAATGCTAACATCGCTATGCAGGATTTGAAGACGACGTCTGAAATCTTGACGACGAATGATGACGCTGCAGAAAATCAGGCGACCTTGGATTCCGTGCTTGTTGCTGATTACGATCGCATTGAAGTCTTTAATGAAGACGGTGAACAAAAACAGTTGAAGGCTGAAAAGGTTGAAGTCGGCAGTGTCGCTGAAGCTTATTGCGAAGTCGAAGACGGTTCTGCTAAGAAGCTTTATCCGTGCCTTTCTTACGTTTCCAAGGTTAGCGTAGGCGATGGCAAGTTTATTTCTCGCATTATTGACGCTCCGCATTCTCGCCATTCTTGGAATCGCAATCGTCAGGGCAAGAAGCCTGTTAAGTTCCATCGTTACAACCGATAACTTGATAGATGTTTTTGTTGGAGAGGGCTCCCGAAAGGGAGCCTTTTTCTATCTTTGGCGCCGTGTCCAAGATCGTTAAACTTACCGATAGAATCCATTATTTGCAGATGTCGAATGACCCGCTGAGTGCGGATGTCATCGCTGTGCGTGGCGATTGCGCGTGGTGGATTTTTGACGTGGGCGCATGCGATGAGGCTGTGCAGTTTATCAATGAACTGCCGCATAATCTCGTAGGCAATTCGGCGAGTCTCGTGAAGAATGTCGTCATTTCACATTTTCATCGGGACCATTTGCTGAATGTCCAGCGCATGTGCAGTGGCGAAATTTCGCTAGACATCGATGCGCTTTACGTGGGTGCCTACACTTCAAAAACGTTTGGTGAAATTGAAGGCACTTCAAAGAATGTTGTGATGGAACCGCTTGCGTTTGACGATGGTGTGCAGATTCAAATCTTGCCGATGCCCAATAGCCATGCCAAGGGCTCGCTTGCGCTTATCGTTGACGATTACGTTTTCTTGGGTGATGCGACTTACCCGATGGTGGGGCATGGCTCTCCTGACGTTTATAATGTGCAAATTTTGGGCGAGCAGATAAAACTATTGAAGAAACTCTCGGCGTCGCGTTTTTGCCTGAGTCATAAGCGTGGACTTGTGCGCGACAAAACCTCAGTCCTCATGTTTTTAGAATCTGTTTACGCTCGCCGCCAAAAGAACGAAAATTATATTGTGGCGTAGAGCCGGCGCCTTCGCGTTTTCGCCGCATTTCAACGCGCGCATTCCCTCAAAAATCGGCATTCCCCAGAAACAAAAAAAAGGTTCCCTTTCGGGAACCTTTTTAAGCTTTTTCCAAGCGATTAGAGCACGCCGTGTGCCTGGCGGGCAATCACGTCGAGCTGCTGTTCGCGAGTGAGCTTGATGAAGCGCACGGCGTAGCCAGAAACGCGGATCGTGAAGTTCTGGTATTCTTCCTTCTCTGGATGTTCCATAGCGTCCTTGAGCTTTTCGACACCGAACACGTTCACGTTCAAGTGGTGGCTGCTCTGGCCGAAGTAACCATCGAGAACCTGCACGAGTTTGTTAGTGCGTTCTTCGTCGTCGTGACCGAGAGCGTCCGGGTTGATCGTCTGCGTGTTGCTGATACCGTCGAGAGCGTATTCGTACGGAATCTTGGCAACAGAGTTGAGAGATGCCAAGAGACCATTCTTTTCGGCACCGTAGCTCGGGCTTGCACCCGGAGAGAATGGTTCGCCCTGCTTACGACCATCCGGGAGAGCGCCCGTTGCCTTACCGTAAACAACGTTACTCGTGATGGTAAGGATGGAGGTGGTCGGTTCAGAGTCACGGTAAGTCGGCGTGTGCTTGATCTTAGCCATGAACGTCTTGAGGAGCCAAACAGCGATGCTGTCTGCGCGGTCGTCGTCGTTTCCATAACGCGGGAAGTCGCCTTCGATCTGGAAGTCTTCGGCAAGGCCCGTAGCCGGGTCACGGATGACCTTGACCTTAGCATACTTGATTGCAGAAAGGGAGTCGACAACGTGGCTGAAGCCTGCGATACCCGTTGCAAACGTACGGCGAACATTGGTATCGATGAGGGCCATTTCGGCAGCTTCGTAGTAGTACTTGTCGTGCATGTAGTGGATCAAGTTGAGCGTATTCACGTACAAGTGAGCGATCCAGTCCATGTAGAGTTCAAACTTGTGGACGACTTCATCGTAGTCAAGGTATTCGCTAGAAATAGGCGGATATTCCGGGCCAACCTGCGTACCCTTCACGAGGCATTCATCCTTACCACCGTTGATGGCGTAGAGGAGCGTCTTGGCGAGGTTTGCACGAGCGCCGAAGAACTGCATTTCCTTACCGGTCTGAGTTGCAGAAACGCAGCAGCAGATGCTGTAGTCATCGCCCCAGATCGGACGCATCGTGTCATCGTTTTCGTACTGGATGGCGCTGGTCTTCACGGAGATTTCTGCAGCGAACTTCTTGAAGCTTGCCGGGAGGCGCGGGCTGTAGAGGATCGTAAGGTTCGGTTCCGGAGACGGGCCCATGTTCACGAGCGTGTGCAAGAAGCGGTAGTCGTTCTTGGTCACCTGATGGCGACCATCCTGGCCGAGGCCAGCGACTTCGAGAGTAGCCCACACCGGGTCACCGCTGAAGAGTTCGTTGTAGCTTGTGATACGGGCGAATTTCACCATGCGAAGCTTCATGACGAAATGGTCGATGATTTCCTGAGCTTCGGTTTCGTTGATGACGCCGTTCTGCAAGTCACGGGTCATGTAAATGTCGAGGAAGGTTGAAACGCGGCCAACGCTCATGGCGGCACCGTTCTGTGTCTTGATGGCGGCGAGGTAACCGAAGTAGAGCCACTGCACAGCTTCGCGGGCGTTTGTTGCCGGCTTGGAAATGTCATAGCCGTAAATCTTTGCCATGACCTTCATGCCTTCGAGAGCCTTGATCTGTTCGGCAAGTTCTTCGCGTTCGCGGATCACATGTTCGCGCATATCCGTTTCATCGGTCAGAGCCTTGTCGGCCTTCTTCTGGGCGATGAGGTAATCGATACCGTAAAGAGCAACGCGGCGGTAGTCACCGACGATACGGCCACGGCCGTAAGTATCCGGAAGACCCGTAATGATGTGGGCCTTGCGGGCCATACGCATTGCCGGCGTGTAGGCGTCGAAAACGCCCTGGTTGTGAGTCTTGTGGAATTCAGTAAAGATGCGGTGAAGTTCTTCGCTCGGTGTGTAACCGTAGTTCTTGCAAGATTCTTCAGCCATCTTGATGCCGCCGAACGGCATGAATGCGCGCTTGAGCGGCTTGTCGGTCTGGAGACCTACGATCTTTTCGAGATCCTTGGTTTCTTCGGAAATGTAGCCAGCGTTGTGGCTTGTAAGAGTGGAGACGACGTCTGTGTCCATGTCGAGGACGCCACCCTTTGCAATTTCTCTCTTCTGTAGTTCCTGGAGTTCTGCCCAGAGCTTGTTCGTAGCTTCAGTCGGTCCCTGCAAGAACGACTTGTCGCCATCGTAGGGAGTATAGTTTTTCTGGATAAAGTCGCGGACGTTAATTTCTTCCTGCCAGCGACCGCCTTTAAAGCCTGTCCATGCTTCCTGCATAGTAACCTCTTTTGTCTCGAACCCGGCTGTCAATACAATTAAAAAGTTGTTTAACTTTTAAGCGTTGTAGAAAAAGGTGGGCCCGAAATTGTGCTTTTTTCTATCGATTTTTTTTGTAAAACGCAATATACATATTAAAAAAGGGGCAGGCAAGGTATAAAATGAGGCTTTTCAATCTGAAGTGACCTTGCAAAATGCTTACGGAAATATTACGTGACCAATTTTTGAAAAAGTACGTTTTTTTATGTAAAACGTAGGTAGAATATGTAAAATACGGTTGATACAGATGATTTTAAATTTCCTGTCGCTAGTCGTACGCTCTGCCGTTTTAGAAGCTATCTTATAGTTAAAGAAATTATGAGGTCAACAATGAAAAAGATTCTTATCCCGATGGTTGCAATGGCATTCTTCGCCGCTTGCTCTGATACCAACGCCCCCACCTACCCGGTTGCTTCTAATCCGACTGCGGGTTCATCCTCCAGCTCCGAAGCTCTCCTTCCGGTTGGTGAATCTTCCAGCTCTGTTGCTCCGGTTGCAGGAGTTTCTTCTAGCTCTGTCGATGTTCTTGGCGTATCCTCCAGCTCTGTGGATGCTCTCCCGGCAGTTTCTTCCAGCTCGAATGGCGCTGCTCAGTTTACCTACAGTGTTCCGCCGCTGACCGCTATTGATCCGACTAAGTCGTACTCCTTCTATGGTGCAGAACTTACGGGTCGTGACCAGTTCAAGTATGGCCGTTTCGAAGCCCGCATGAAGATGGCTGCTATCTCTGGCACGGTGAGCTCCATGTTCGTCTATTATGATGACTCCTGGGAAAAGGGTGAAAAGCCTTGGAACGAAATCGATATCGAAGTTTTGGGCAAGGCTCCAGACGCATGGCAGTCCAACATCATTACACGTGAAGGCGATCCGTCTATCAAGGCTAATACCGCTTCCGAAAGCAAGCCGCTTCATGAATTTGGTTTTGATGCCACGCAGGACTTCCACCTCTACGCTATCGTCTGGACTCCGGAATACGTTTCTTGGGAAATCGACAGCGTCGAAGTTCGTCGTGATGAGATTGGTCTCAGCCGTGGTACTCACGCCGATGCTGACCAGGTCAAGTTCCTGACTGAAGAACAGTCCCTCCGCTTCAACCTCTGGGCTTCCAAGAGCGCCGCATGGACGGGCAAGTGGGATGGCGGTATCGGTCTCCCGATTGAACAGCAGATCGACTATGTCCGCGTGTACTCTTACGATGAAGCCACTAAGGGCTTTACGGTGCTCTGGCAGGATGACTTCGATGGCGAAGATCTTGATCCGAAGCATTGGGACCGTGGCAACTGGGAAATGGAACGCGTGAACCTCCGCCCGGACAACGTCATTGTTGAAAACGGTGTTTGCCGTCTCATCATGGACTACGAAGCTAACTAACAAGTTTGGTGTATAGAAGCAAGCCTCCTGGAGCAATCCGGGAGGCTTTTTTTATAAAACATTTTTTGCTTTTCTTGGAATGTAAATGATTGTATATTGGTTTAAAAAGAGGTAATCATGAAAAAATTTTTCCTTACGGCTATTGCCGCAATTTCGCTTGCTTTTATGGCTTGCGCCCCTTCCAAACTCGATATCCAAGAAGCTTCGATTACTAGGGACGTGCTGATTGAAGTTCGTCAGGTATTGAATGACTCTATTAGTTTGTATGTTGGAAACGTGTTCTATTTGAACTCTAGGCAGATTGTGGCTGATGACATGTACCCGCTGCACGCGAGTACGCGCGACCCGTCGGAATTTGAAAAGCTCACGCCGACAGATGTGCTCAATAGCGACGAGGAATTCTTGAATTACTTGCGCCGCAAGGCCCCGGACATGATGAACGTGGGCATCGTGATTGGAGAAACGGCTTACAATGAAATCGGCTTTGACGAGGCTGCTGCCGTTGCAAAACTCACCAAGATTTTCCAGAAGATTCAGGGTGGGTCGCTTACGCTCTTCCACGAAAAAGAAGGTCAACTCACCGATATGAAAAAACTGTACTAGTAGTTGGTCAATAGTCGTTAGTCATTGGTCATTAGCTATTAGTTATTGGAGCTTTGTCATGCCCGCCATTGAGCGGGCGTTTCTTTTTTTCTACTTTGAGCTCCTTCGGAGCTCATTTAGCTCGGCTCAGCAATGTCAAAACAATAAATTGTTTTGCCGCTGCGTTCGCCTTTTGCTAAATTTGGGCTCGTAAAAAATCAAAGGAATAGCTATGTCCGAAAAAATGACTTCTGCGCAAGTGCGCGAATCCTTTATCAAGTTCTTCGAATCCAAGGGCCACCTCTTCGTGCGTTCTTCGCCGGTG
Source organism: Fibrobacter sp. UWB7 (assembly GCF_900142945.1). Classification (NCBI taxonomy): domain Bacteria; kingdom Pseudomonadati; phylum Fibrobacterota; class Fibrobacteria; order Fibrobacterales; family Fibrobacteraceae; genus Fibrobacter; species Fibrobacter sp. UWB7. The sequence goes on along the minus strand of NZ_FRCO01000001.1, from coordinate 1,117,921 downwards.
GTTCCGCATGACGACCCGACGCTCATGTTCACGAACGCGGGCATGAACCAGTTCAAGGCCATCTTCCTTGGCGACAATCCGAAGGGCTGGAAGCGCGCATGCAACAGCCAGAAGTGCCTCCGCGTGTCTGGTAAGCACAACGACCTCGACGTCGTGGGCCGCGACAACTACCACCACACCTTCTTCGAAATGCTCGGTAACTGGAGCTTCGGTGACTATTATAAGAAGGATGCTATTTCCTGGGCATGGGAACTCCTCACTGAAGTTTGGAAGCTCCCGAAGGAACGCCTCTTTGCGACCGTTTATCAGGACGATGACGAAGCATGGCAGATTTGGAAGGACGTGTCCGGTCTTCCGGATGACCGCATCATGCGCTTTGACGCTCACTCCAACTTCTGGGAAATGGGCGACACCGGTCCGTGTGGTCCTTGCTCCGAAATCCATTACGACCGCGGCGACCTCGCTACGCAGGCCGAAACGTTCAAGGACCCGATTAAGGGCGTGAACGGCGAAAACGACCGCTACATCGAAATTTGGAATAACGTGTTCATGCAGTACGAACGCGTGAGCGACGGCTCCTTGATTCCGCTGAAGGCCAAGAACGTCGATACCGGTATGGGCTTCGAACGTATCTGCGCTATTCTCCAGGGCAAGACCAGCAACTACGATACTGACGTGTTCACTCCGATTATCGCAAAGATTGCTGAACTCTCTGGCGTTCCGTACAACGATGGCGAAGCCGGCACCCCGCACCGCGTGATTGCCGACCACATCCGCGCTATTTCGTTTGCAATTGCCGATGGCGCTCTCCCGTCTAACGAAGGCCGTGGTTACGTGCTCCGCCGCATTCTCCGCCGTGCTAGCCGCTTTGCTCGCTTGCTTGGTCAGAAGAAGCCGTTCATTTGCCAGCTCGTTCAGGTTCTCGCCGATACGATGGGCGATGCCTTCCCGGAAATTCGCGAACGCAAGGAATTTGTTGCTAGCGTGATCAAGAGCGAAGAAGAAAGCTTTATCCGTACGCTTGACGCTGGTCTCGAACGCTTCGCCGCTATCTCTGCCGAACTCAAGAAGGGCGACAAGATTCCGGGCGACAAGGTGTTCCTCCTCTATGATACTTATGGATTCCCGCCGGACCTCACTGGCATTCTCGCCGAAGAAAAGGGCCTCCTCATCGATGAAGAAGGCTACGAAAAGTGCATGAATGAACAGAAGGAACGCGCCCGCGCTAACATGAAGCAGGGCATCAACACGATGGGTACCGAAGGCTGGACGCAGTACAGCGAAGCTAGCACAAACTTTGTCGGTTATGAACTCTCCGCTTGCGAAACGAAGGTTGTCCGCTGGCGCGAAGACAAGGGCGTGCTCTCTATCGTCCTCGAAACCTCTCCGTTCTATGCCGAAATGGGTGGCCAGGTTGGTGACAAGGGAACGCTCGTTTCTGCCGACCTCGAAATCCAGGTGTTTGACACCGTGAAGGTGAACGATACCGCTCTCTGCCGTGGTAAGGTCGTGAAGGGCGAAGCTAACGAAAAAACGATGGGCGCCGTGTTCATGGCAACCGTCGATAACGATCGTCGCGCTGACATCCGCAAGAACCACTCCGCAACGCACTTGCTCCAGGCCGCTCTCCGTGAAGTGCTTGGCACCCACGTGCAGCAGCAGGGTAGCTTCGTTTCGAACGAACTCCTCCGCTTTGACTTCAGCCACTTCAACGCCATGACCGCTGAAGAAATCCAGAAGGTCGAAGACATCGTGAACGCCAAGATCATGGAATGCTTGCCGGTCCACACCGACGTGATGGACGTCGATGAAGCTAAGGCTAGCGGTGCTATGGCTCTGTTCGGCGAAAAGTATGGCGACAAGGTCCGCGTCGTGAAGATGGGTGACGCTGGCGTCGAATTCTCCCGCGAACTTTGCGGTGGCTTGCATGTGCAGAACACCGGTAATATCGGCATGGTGAAGATCGTTTCTGAATCTAGCGTGTCCGCTGGCGTGCGCCGTATCGAAGCCGTTTCTGGCCGTGGCGCCTTGAGCCTCCTCCGCGCTGGTACGCAGATCCTCAACGCTCTCCGTGAACAGCTCCGCTGCAAGGATGCCGAAGTTCTCGACCGCATCCAGCAGACGTTTGCCAAGACGCAGAACCTCGAAAAGAGCCTCCAGTCCGTGAAGCTCGAACTCGCAACGCTCGCTGCTGCCGAACTCTTGAACGGTGGCATCAACGTGATGGGCGTGAACCTCTACGTTCGCGAACTCTCCTTGCCGGATGAAAAGTACAAGAACTTGCTCGACGGCGTTCAGAACAAGCTTGACGTCGATAGCGTTGCTGTGATTGCAAACAAGGACAACGGTTCTGGTAGCATCGCCGTGATGGTTGGCAAGAACGTTCAGGCCAAGGGCATCAAGGCTGGCGACATCGTCAAAGATCTCGCCAAGGCTTGCAACGGTAAGGGCGGTGGCCGTCCGGACCGTGCTCAGGCTGGTACCCGCGAACCGGAAAAGATTGCCGAAGCTATCGCTAACGCTAACAACTGGATTAGAGCAAAGCTCGGTGCATAATATCATTCCCGCCTCCGAGCGGGAATCTCCTCCTATAAGAGGTGTTCCTCGCATTTATGCGTGGCGCCTTTTTTTTTGTTTGTGGACCGGGGGCCGCGCGCTTCTCGGTTGCGCGTCTCTCGTAAAAAAGCAACAGCCTGTTGCTTGCTTTTGCTATAGCTTGGTTCTATATTATACTCGTCAAAAGAAATGATAAACGATTAAAAATATTTTATTTGCAAAAGGAGAATATTATGGAAGTACGAGAAGTTTTGCTTAAGTTGCGCTCGAATCAAAACCTGACCCAGGACCAGATGGCCGAACGCTTGCATGTAACGCGCCAAGCTGTGAGCCGCTGGGAAACTGGCGAAACCCAGCCGAATACCGAAATGCTCAAAGTCATCTCCCGTGAATTCGACGTGTCCATCAACACGTTGCTCGGCGCTCCGCGCCAACTCTTCTGCCAATGCTGCGGAATGCCTCTTAGCGAAGATTCCATGATCAGCCGTGAACCCAGCGGCGAATTCAACGAAGATTATTGCAAGTGGTGTTATACCGATGGTAAGTTTGTTTACAACGACAAGTCGGTCCTCCTCGATTTTCTGCTTTCGCACATGCCCAATCCCGACAATACTCCCGACGCAGAACGCCGCGCCTTTTTCGACAAACACCTCTCGCAACTAAAGCATTGGAAACAAGCGTAAAGCGTTTTGCACAAAATACGTATAGAAAAATCCTATAAAACGCTATAGTTAAATATATCTTGCTGATAACTCTTGCTAATCCTATCTTTTGTGCGAAAAAAATAGGAGAGTAAAAATGAATATCAGTAAGATTATTTTGTCTGTTACTTTTGCCGCTATTGCTGCGTTTTCTGCCGAAGTCATCAAGGTTGGTGCGACTCCGGAGCCGCATGCTTCCATCTTGAACTTGGTTAAGGATGACCTTGCCAAGGCGGGTTATGAACTCAAGGTTGTTGAGTTCACAGATTACGTGACTCCGAACGAGACGCTGGAATCTGGCGAATTAGATGCCAATTACTTCCAGCATTTGCCTTACCTCGAAAGTTTCAATAAAGAAAAGGGAACGCATCTTGTGAATGCGGGCGGCATTCATGTGGAACCTTTCGCACTTTATCCGTCGAAGAATTCCAAGAAAAAGGTCAAATCGCTTGCGGATTTGAAGAAAGGTGCAACGATTGCGATTCCGAACGACCCGACCAACGAAGGGCGCGCCTTGCTTTTGTTGCAGGCTGCTGGCCTTATTAAGCTTGATCCAAAGTCTGGCATCACTGCAACTCCCATTGATATTACCGAGAATCCGAAAAAGCTGAAGTTCAAGGAACTGGAGGCTGCTTCGCTCCCGCGCATTTTGCAGGATGTGGATGCGGCAGCCATCAACGGCAACTATGCGATTCCGGCAGGTCTTAATGCATCGTCTCATGGTTTGTTTGTTGAAAATGCGAGTTCGCCTTACGTGAATGTTATTGCGGTCAAGGCGGGTAACGAGAAGTCTGCAAAGATTCAGGCCTTGGTGAACGCCCTCAAGAGCGAAAAGGTCAAGAATTGGATTAAGGGCAAGTACACCAAGGGCGAAGTGGTTCCCGTTTTTTAGATTGCGTCAATGCAGCTTAGGCTCGAACATCTCAATAAAACATACACGACAAAACGCGCAAGCGTCACGGCAGTCAAGGATGTTTCCCTTGATTTTCCTGATAATTCCATCATCGGCATTATCGGCAAGAGCGGGGCTGGCAAATCTTCGCTGTTGCGGCTTGCGAGTTTGTTAGAAACTCCCGATAGGGGCGAGGTCTATTACGATGGCGTTCGTGTGGACCATTTGCCCAAAAAAGAGCTGAACCGCCGTAGGCTCGAAATCGGAATGATTTTCCAGAATTTTAATTTGTTCAGTTCTCGCACGGCAGGCAAGAATGTGGCGTTCCCGCTGGAACTTGCAGGTTGGAACCGCCGCGATATCGACGCTCGCGTCAAAGAGATGCTTGCGCTTGTGGGCCTTGAAGACCGCGAGAAGTCGCCGATTACAACACTTTCGGGCGGTCAAAAACAGCGCGTGGCGATTGCACGTGCCTTGGCGCCGCGGCCGAACATTCTTTTTTGCGACGAAGCGACGAGTGCGCTCGACCCGCAGACGACTCACGAAATTCTGGACTTGATTAAGAAAATCCACGCAGGAATGAATCTCACAGTGGTGATGATTACGCACCAGATGGAAGTGGTGCGCGATGCTTGCCAATATGTCGCTGTTGTAGACAAAGGTTACGTTATCGAGACGGGTGCGGTGTCGGATGTTTTCCGTTCGCCCAGGCACGAAATCACTCGTGAATTTTTGTCGAACATCCGTCGCGAAGAAATCACAGTGGATTCCGCTATCGCTTATTTGCAGGCTCAAGGTTACGAGGTGAACAAAAGATGAGTCCTATAACAGAACTGGTTTTGCAATCAACTTGGGAAACTGTCGTCATGGTTTTCTTTTCGACGTTGTTCGCGATTCTTCTCGGATTTCCTCTTGGAATTTTCTTATTTGTCACATCCCCGCGCGGTATCGCTCCCAAAATTATTCCGTATCAATTAATTAGCCGTATCGTGAATGTGCTGCGTTCGTTCCCGTTCGTGATTTTGATGATTGTGCTGTTCCCGCTTTCCCGTGTGGTGTTGGGTACGGCGATTGGAACTGAGGCAACGATTATTCCGCTATCCATTGCGGCGGCTCCTTTTATTGCGCGCTTGACCGAAACGGCGTTGAACGAGGTGGACAAGGGCGTAATCCAGGCGGCTGTTGCCATGGGCGCATCCAAACGTCAGGTGGTGCGAAAAGTGTTGATTCCCGAAGCGCTTCCATCGATTATTTCTGGTGTTACTTTGACTATAATTACGCTGATTGGCTATTCGGCGATGGCGGGGGCAATCGGCGGGGGAGGTCTTGGTGATCTAGCCATCCGTTATGGCTACCAGCGTTTCCGTACTGACGTAATGATCGAATCGGTCGTTATCATCATTGCGATGGTGGAGGTTATCCAGTTCCTCGGCAACAAGGCGGCAACTTTGGTGGTGAAATACCCTATCGGGAGTTTTGGACGCCAGAAAAGTCCTAAATAATTTATTGAAACTTCTTTTTTTTTTTGTTGCAAAAAGCGTTTTTCTGCGGAACCCTTATTGCCAAGATTGCCTAATTATAATGTATAATTAGGAAACAGGTTGGAAATATGGAGCCGTTATTTAATCTAGAAAGCATTTATGTTACAAACGTAATCGGGATAGTTCTGATTGCTGTCATGATTGTTTGTAATTTATGGCGTTTCCAGACGCGCAGCCGTGCGGACCAGAATTTGCTATTGATGATGTTCCTTGCTCTCACGAGCTGCATAGCCGACCCGATTTCTTATTCGATGAAGGGCGTGCCCGGCCTTGTTCCAAAGATTGCCGTTTATGCGACGAGTACGTGGCTTTTTGCGGCGAATATGCTTGCAAGCTTTTTCTGGGTGCGATTCCTTTCGTTCCATTTGAATGGTGGAATCCCGCGCCGTTCTAGAATTGTGCTCGACTCAATTGTTGCCGTTGGCATTACTTTGCTCTTGATAAATATCTTTACGCCGATTGTATTTTCTATCGACGAGAACAACCTTTATTCGAGAACTAATCTGTACGCCTTCTTTTTGGTGGTGGATTACCTGTTTGTTGTCTATAGCATTGTGGTGTATCTTAAGGCGCGAGCGAAAGGCGGCATTCTCAAGTTTTTCCCGATTTGGGTTTATATTGCGCCGATCCTTATCGGTGGTATGGTGCAGTCACTTTACTACGGCATTTCTGTGATTCCGACGAGTATCGCCATCTCGATTGCGGGCGTGCTTGCGAGCCTCCAGAACGAGATGATTTACCATGACCAACTGACAGGTCTTTTTAACCGTTCCTATTTGAATTACCTGTTGGACAAACTTACGGACCGGACGAAGTTGAACATTACGGGTATCATGATTGACTTGAATGGGTTCAAGCGTATCAACGATGAATTAGGCCATGCGGTGGGTGACGATGCGTTGGTGATTACAGCCCGAATTCTGAAATCTGCAGTGGGCAACGCAGGTAGTGCTGTTCGCTATGCGGGCGATGAATTTATTATTTTGTTGAATACGCAAGATGACGTTGCAATAGAAAATTGCCTTGCTCGAATCCGCCACTCTTTTGATAAATTCAATAAAGAAACTGACAAACCCTACAAACTTTTTATTTCTGTTGGATTCCACAAGTTCGACATGAAGAACGAAAGTGCGGATGCCTTTATTAACGCTGTTGATGAGCGCATGTACGAGGATAAAGAAGCGTTCTATGCCGCTCATGCTGAAAAGAATCGCCGTAAGCGTTAACTTTTCGAGAGGCGTGAGCCTCTCTTTTTCTATCTTTGCGCAGTATGAAATTTGAAGAACTTCCTTTGGCAAATCCGTTGCAGCGGGCTGTCCGCGCTGTTGGTTACGAAACCCCGACCCCGATTCAAGAACGTTCCATCCCGAGCCTTCTCGAAGGCAAGGATCTCTTGGGAATTGCTCAGACGGGGACTGGTAAGACGGCCGCATTTGCACTCCCGATTTTGCAGCGACTTTTGGATTCCGGGAAGTTCCGTTCTCCCAAAACTTGCCGTGCATTGATTTTGTTGCCGACACGTGAGCTTGCCATCCAAGTGGAAGACTGCTTCAAGGAATATGCGCAGTTCACGGCAATTTCAACGGCGTGTATTTTTGGTGGCGTGAACGACAATCCGCAAAAGCAAAAACTTATTCGCGGTGTCGATGTGCTTGTCGCGACTCCGGGACGTTTGTTGGATTTAATTGGGCAAAAGGCGGTGTCTCTCAAGAAGCTTGAATTCTTTGTGCTCGACGAAGCTGACCGCATGCTCGATATGGGCTTTATCCATGATATCCGCAAGGTTGTAGCGATGCTCCCGCAAGACCGACAGAATTTGTTCTTTAGCGCTACGATGCCGGAAGAAATTTCGAAACTTGCAGCGACGATTTTGCGCCCGAATCCGGTGCGAGTTGAAGTCGCGCCGCAGAGCACTCCGATTGAACGCATTCGTCAGGAACTTTATCGCATTGACAAGCGCCGCAAGGGGGCTCTCCTCAAGGAACTCTTGGCAGAACACCCTGAAATGAAAAAGGTGCTAGTGTTCTGCCGTACAAAGCATGGTGCAGATAAAATTGTGCGTGTGCTCGAAAAGGCGGGTATCAAGTGTGCCGCTATTCATGGGAACAAGAGCCAGAACCGCCGCCAGGAAGCTCTCGGGAATTTCAAGTGCGAACAAATTCGAGTACTTGTGGCAACGGATATTGCAGCACGTGGCATTGACGTGGATGATGTGAGCCATGTGTTCAATTACGACTTGCCGAATGAACATGAAACGTTCGTGCATCGCATTGGCCGTACGGCCCGTGCAGGGAAGGAAGGCGTTGCCATTTCGTTCTGCTCTCCGGACGAAGAATCCGATTTGCGCGGGATTGAAAAGCTTACTCGTGTGAAAATCCCGGAAGGCGACCGGAGCATTTTCGAGAAGCTCCCGCCTCCGCAAAAAGAAACTGCCGAAAGCATGATGCGTAATTCTCGTGGTCGTATGTCCCGCGAAGAAGCTCAGGCCCGCGCTGCGGAAACTCGCAATAAACAAGGTTCGCATAAGGATAATCGCGGTCCTCGCGGTCGCAAGGACAACCGCAATGAAAATCGCGAGAATGCCCGTAATGCAAATGCCGAAAATCCGCAGCGTAACAATGCGCCGCGCAATCCCGAACAAAACGCTCCGGCCGATAACACCCCGAATCCGCAGAACGGCGGTCGCCGTCATCGCCGCAACCGCCCGGGTTCCCGCGCTCGCCGTCGCATGCGCGAATCGCAATCCCAACAGCAGTAAAATATCGCTGCGGGCGCAACGCCCGCGCATTTCCTTTTCATTGTCATCCCGGCCTTGTGCTGGGATCACCATTCCCTATTGGAATAAAAAATCTACAATACATTTGTGTTGTGAAAAATGCTTAAAATTTTATAATATTTTCTAAAATCTTTTAAAACTTTGCAAAAATCAATATTTTGTGTTGTAAATCTATTGCAGTTTTAAAATTTATGTTGTATATTTGATTTCAAGAACGAAACGGACAAAAGAGCCGCAATTCGTTTGTTTTTACGGACCCTGAAAAAATTTAGGGATTGTCGTAAGGAGGAAAAATGAAAGAAATACTAGAATATACGAGCTATCGCCAGTATATTGCGGACTATTACGCCGATAAAAAGGCGAGTTCTGCGTTTACCTGGCAGACGTTCGCTACCGAAGCTGGTTTTTCTTCGCGTGTTTATCTGAAATACGTGAGCGAAGGCCGCTTTAACTTGAGCGATTCGGCGACCGCCCGCGTGGCAGGTGCTATGCGCTTGGTCGATTACGAACGCGAATATTTCACCGAAATGGTCAAGTTCGACCACGCCAAAACGGATGCCGAGAAGAAGTCTGCATTCAACAAAATGCTTGCAATTGCAGACTCCCACAAGGCTAAAATCTTGGAAGGCGATGCGTTCCGCTTTTTCGAAAGCTGGAAAAATCCGGTCATACGTGAACTTGCACCGTCTATGCCTGGCGCAAAACCGCTCGCGATTGCACATGCCTGCCGCCCAGAAATTACCGCCGCCGAAGTCAGCGATGTGCTGAACTTCCTCGTCAAAGGCGGATTCCTGAAAAAAGATGGCGAAGGCAATTACGTACAAACGGAAAAATCCTTGACGACGGGCCCCATGGGGGTAACGCCGCTGGCTGTCCGCACGATGCACCGTCAAATGGGCGAGCTTGCGCTTGAGGCGATTGAAGGCGTTGCTCAGGACAAGCGAAATTTCTCGGGTGTCACGTTCGGCATCACTAAAGAAGGATACGATGAAATCGTGCAAGAAATTGCCGATTGCCGTAAAAAAGTTATCGCCATTGCTCGGAAAAACGCCGCTACAGACGAAGTCTATCGCCTGAACATGCAGCTTTTCCCGCTGACGCAAAAACAAGAATTAAAAAAATAGAGTTGGAGGAATCATGAATTACTCAAAATTTAGCGGACAGTTTGTCTGCAAAATGGCGATGCTGCTCGCCTTTATGTTTGCAGCGTGCTCCGAAACGGATTCAGGAAACAATGTTGCCGGTGGCACCGTCGAAGAAACGGGCGTTTATGCGTTGGCAGGGCAAGTAGGCGATATCTACCCCAAGTTGTTGCAAATGGACGGTTCTGATGGGGCGACAGAAGAATCCCCAAGGTATGAGGGTTCGGTATTTGCGGTTAAGGGATCTGTTATTACTGTTTATGAATTGGACTCTTTAACTTTTGATGAAACCGGTCGCTCATTTGTTGATTCAGTTGATGATGAAGGACGCTTTGCGTTTGACTCGCTAGCTCTAAATAGTCCGTATGTGCTGATTGAGAAGCGAGAACCTTATGATTCTGTTAGTGTACGTGTGGACTTAGGGAATGCAAAACTTGATACCACTGTTAAATACAGGACATTTAAATCTGTTATTGATTTGCGAAAAACTCAAAGTGTAAGTGTGAACTCATTGACTAGCGCGAAAATTCCGCTTTTGCGAGAATTTATTGCGGATGGAAAAACTTTTGAAGAAGCGAACCGAATGGCAGAACGCGAAATTCTTGAAGGTTTCGGCATATACGAGGATCTAGGCGCGTTTGAAACATTGAATGAGGAAAAATCAGAACTGCCTTATGTAAGTGCTTTGATGTGGTATGATGATCTTAATCTTCGATTTTATATTGAAAGGGAAGAAAAATTCATCTTGTATGCATCTCCTAAAAATTTTGTTGGAAAGGGCAAGTTGGTGGAACGGTATTATAAGAATTCTTTGAAAATGATTGATTATGAAATTGGTTATGCGGCTAAATTAAATGGCTTGGAACAGTGTACGGAATCTCGTGAAAATGATGTCGGTAAGATAAAGGGCCGAGAGAACGGAACATTTTTTGATGTTGTGTGTCGTTCTGGGAGATGGACTATGGGATTTAAATCGATAGAACATACAAATGGAACGATGGTGGATAATCGTGACGGAAAAGAGTACAAGACTGTGACATATAATTGGGGCGATGGTACGCAGACTTGGATGGCTGAAAATCTTGATTTTACGGATGTTGATGGTGTGTCTTGTGTGCAGAGTTTGGGTGAACCGGACTGCGAATTGTATGGACGTGAGTATCCGTGGCTTGCCGCAATGAAAATAAATTTCGATGATTTGAAAGTGTATTCTGTAAGTGCAAAAGGTGATACGGCACTTATGACAAAAGAATGCGTGGATGCGTTTTGGCTGGAAGAAAATCCTTGCGATACTTTGTTTTTTGATGTGGTGGACTCCTCGAATGGCGACACGTATTATAGAAATTGGTACTCGAATTTTGCGGATATTGTAGAGAAATCGGAAGTAAACTCTTATCAAGGAATTTGTCCAGATGGCTGGAGGATTCCGACATCGGATGACTGGGCTTCTTTGCTTCGTCATTTTGGAGGGCTGTATGGCGTTGATTATAGTGATGTAATACCTGTTCTTTACGATGAAGTGGCGACCGGTTTTGGCCTGAATAGCTCGGTCTTGCTGTCGTATGATGATCTCTTTAATGTGGTACGCTATAGGAGAGGTTCTTTTTATAATAGCTTCCTAGTTGTTGATGATCCTTGGTTTGTTGTGGAACTATTTAATAATGATAGATCTGGATTCGGACTTGATGGCGCTTCTTCTGGTAAGCATGCTTTTGTGTACAAGCTTGAAAAATACTCGAATGATACGGATATTGGGAATCCTTATGAACCGTATGGCTCAGCTTCTGTCCGTTGCATCAAGAATTAAGAATAATCAATAATAAGGAGGAAAAGGGAAGGCGGGCTTTGGCCCGCCTTCTTTTCATCTCGTCATCCTGAGGGCGTAAGCCCGATATATGAAACTAGGCTCTTTAGAGCCTTAGTTGAATTAGGTTCGTAGGAGCAGGATCCAGTTATTTCTCATTATTGAGTTTCAGCCCGGTAATTTCTTTCTCGAGTTCGGCGGCTTGCGCGGCGAGTTTTTGCGCAAATTCTCTTGAAGCAGGTGACTGCGAATCGACAATACGATGGTTCGCCATTTTCATGAACTTTTCCACCTTGCGGATGTCTTCGCGCGTTTTCTCGCTGCAATACGTTTCTGCCATGCGCTCGAAAATGTAGCCTTCCGCCGTCTTTGACAAATGAATCATGTCATCATCGTAAAAACGATAGTCGCGCAGCTCGTCCATCACGATCTCGTAACTCGGAAAATAACTGATAGTCGTCGCGGGTTCCGTGACAATCTCTCTGATGACCTTCTCTATCGCTAACTGCAATGTCGCTTTTGAAAGCGTGTTTTCATGAGCGCCGTCGCTTAAATGCCTTAACGGTGAAACCGTAAAGACTATGTGAAGGTCGCGATTCTCGCCGATCCTGTCGCATTTTATTTTCAGCAAATCGTGCACAATGCTTTTCAACGCTTCGGCTGCGTGGTCCACGGAAATCATCTTGCGAATAAACAGGTTTGGATTTTGCCGATGGCAATTTGAAACGGCAACCCCGTTTTCTCTCAAAAAGTACACGAACGCAGTTCCGAGCGTGATGAACACTGTATCGGCTTTCTGCAAAAACTCTCGTGCATTAGCGGTCGTTTCGTTCAATTTTGCGATACACTCTTCACGAGTTGCGGCGGAAAGTGAACCGTGCGTGTCCCAGCAGTGCCAGAGGCCGCGAATCTCATTGCCGTTTTCCGAAACGCCCAATCGCGTATCCTGAAAAACGTCCGCTTCTCCAAAAATTTTCCCGTTCGCAATAGCCTTGATCTGCATTGCCGCTGAGAGCGGGTTGTAAACCGTTCCGAACGGATTTGCCAAAACGTTGAATTTCCGCGATGCAAACTGCGCCGAAATATTGTCAGCGAAACACGACCCGAAAAACGCGAGCCTAGAATTGTAGTCAATCTGCCAACCGGCAGCCGGAATATTGATTTTCGTGAAAAAGTCCATGAAGTAAATATAGTAGGTTATTTCTACAATATTCTTCATATTGTGAAATTCTATAATTTTTCTAATTACTTTTAAAATCTTTAAAATTATTGTAAAAATCAATAAAATATATTGTAAAACTATTGATTTTTGAAAATTTATGAGCTATATTTAGATTAACAACGAACGATCCGACAAAGAGATTGTTTGTTAGGAGGAAAAATGAAAGATATACTTGAATATACGGACTACCGCCAGTATATCGCAGATTACTACGCCGATCGAAAGGCGAAGACTGCGTTTTCTTGGCAGGAGTTCGCTAAAACGGCGGGTTTCTCTTCGCCGGTCTACCTTAAATACGTGAGCGAAGGCCGCTTCAACTTGAGCGAAGAAGCTGCCGTGCGCACGGCGAAGTCCATGCATCTTGCGGATTTCGAATGCGCGTTCTTTGTCGAAATGGTCAAGTTCGATCATGCGAAGAACGATGATGAAAAGCGGGCGGCGTTCAGCAAAATGATTTCGATTGCGGATGCGAACAAGGCGAAAATCCTGGAAGGCGAATCGTTCCGCTTTTTCGCAGACTGGAAGAATCCGGTGCTCCGTGAACTTGCTCCCGCCATGCCCGGCGCAAAGCCATTGGCGCTCGCTCATGCCTGCCGCCCGGAGATCTCTGCTGCCGAAGTCAGCGAATCGCTGAACTTTCTGGTCAAGGCGGATTTGCTCAAAAAAGACAAGGACGGCAATTACGCACAAACGGATAAAGTCGTAACGACCGGCCCGATGGACGTTACACCGCTAGCGGTTCGCGGAATGCACCGCCAGATGGGCGAGTTCGCGCTCGACGCTATCGAGAGCGTGCCGCAGGACGAACGCCATTTTTCGGGCCTTACGCTTGGTATTACCCGCGAAGCGTACGAAGAAATCGTGCAGAGAATTGCCGAGTTCCGCAAGGACATCATCGCGATTGCGACACGTAAACCTGCGACAGACGAAGTCTATCGCTTGAACGTGCAGTTCTTCCCGATGACAAACAAAAGTTTAAACAAAAAGGACTAGGAGGAAACTATGAAAAACTTGAATCGTAACACGCTTGTGCGTGATTTTATCGGGGCGGCGTTCTGCTTGACGATGGCGTTTGCTCTTCTTATGATATATTCGGGTTGCTCCGAAGACAGTTCTCCGATAAACGGTGCCCATGGCGGAGCCGCCGAAGAACAAGGTGTGTATGCCAGTCTGGAAAACTTGACGATTTCCGGGATGGCCAAAATAGCTTTGGCAAACCAAGGCGGAGGACTCCCACAGATTGACATGCGGGGTCTTGAAATAGGAACCGTGATTACCCTTTATGAACTTGATTCAATATCATTCACAAATACAGGCGTCGTACTTAAAGATACCATCGTGAATGACAGCGGAGACTTCTCGTTCCAGAATGTGACCTTGACAAGTCCATACATCCTTATTACGGCAGAAAGGCCTTTTCCTGAAACCGAATACGCCTATAGCGTCTTTGCCGATGTACGCGATACGGGAAAAGTACAAATTAACGTATTGACACATCTGGAGGCCCTGCGCTCCCTGCATCTTGTGAAAACGGGAATTGGATTTTCACAAGCAAAGCAACAGGCTAGAACAGAAATCTTGAACGCTTTTGGCATCTATGGATTGTCTGATAATATCATGAACGAAGACCCCATGGAATATACGGCATTGATTTATGCGTTATCCGTTGTCTTGCCTACGTATGACCATAAAGGGATATATCCTGAAAGCTTGATATTTGGAGGTGAACCTCTCGAAATGCTTTTTGACGCTATTGCCGAGTATGGCTCGTTCCACAATATTGATGCATCTGTGGATTCGGGTTTCGTGGACATCGTTAACGCCAATATCAGCCTTGTGCAACTTACCTTAGCTACCCCGTATGAATACTTCGAACAAACTGGAGAAGAAGGAGTTCGTTTTTACAGGACAGAACAACGTGTGGTAGAATATTTTGCAAATATGCTGTCTGTTGTATTTGGTATTGGACGCTGCGACCAAGCTCGCGAAGGAGAAACTTTCAACGCACCTAAACCAGATTATCATCAATCCTGTATTGCAGATTACGGCTTGGTTTGCCGCTCAGGAAGCTGGCGGATAACGATGGTCGAAAAGGAACATACCGAAGGAACGATGACAGATGCGCGCGATGGACGACTTTACAAGACGGTTACGATTAATGTGGGCGGAGCGCAGCAAACTTGGATGGCAGAAAATCTGAGATTCGATGCACAAGAAGGTTCGTCGTGTAATGAAAAATGGAGCATAGTCGAAGGCTGCTACTATTCGAACGAAGCTTTGATGGATAACGTGTGTCCTGATGGATGGAGAGTGCCTAAATCAACCGATTGGGAGACACTCTTGTCATCTGTACGAGATTATTATGCCGTTCCCGAAGGCACCGTGCAGTTTTACCTGTTTGACATGGCGGATTTAGGAAATCCCGTGGGTTTTGGATTGAAGGTACAAGTTGGTTCTTATACAACAAGATTGGCGATAGATCCGGATGAAGACATTGGAGAAACGGACGTCAAAAACAGCGTCTATTTATCTCTAGTGGAGGGATATGGATTTTCAGAGTCCTCAGAAAGGCTGCCAGTCCGCTGCATCAAAAACTAAACCATTTAAAATCGCATAAAAATTATTTGTTAGGAGGAAAAGGGAAGACGGGCATCGGCCCGCCTTTCTTTTTTTTGCGCTGTCATCCCGGCCTTGTGCCGGGATCGGCGTTCTTGTTTTGCTTTGTCATCTTGAGCGAAGTCGAAGGATCTAGTAAGGTTTTGTAATTATGGATTATTAACTTTATTTGTATTATGTATATATGCTAAAATTTTTAATGAATAATGAAAATTGCTTAAATTTTACTAAAAACACTAAAAATTTATGATAAAACTATTGACTTTTTAAAATTTGTGATTTATATTTGATTCTGTAAACGGCACGGACCTGTAAGTCGAGATGCTGTTTACGTTAGGAGGAAACAATGAAAGATATACTAGAATACACTAGTTATCGTCAGTATATTGCTGATTACTATGCCGACAAAAAGGCGAAATCCGCATTCACTTGGCAGGAATTCACGCGAGCGGCGGGATTCTCTTCGCCAGTTCATCTGAAGTATGCGAGCGAAGGCAAGCTCAACTTGAGCGATGCGGCCGCGCTGCGCGTGGCGCAGGCCATGCATCTTGCCGGCTACGAACAAGATTACTTTTGCGAAATGGTCAGGTTTGACAACGCAAAAACGGACGCCGAGAAAAAAGATGCTTTTGGCAAAATGCTTTCAATTGCAGATTCTGTCAAGGCTAAAATTATAGAAGGCGATTCATTCCGCTATTTTGAAAGCTGGAAAAATCCGGTACTCCGTGAACTTGCCCCTGCGATGCCCGGTGCAAAGCCACTTGCGCTTGCACGTGCCTGCCGCCCCGAAATTACGGCCGCTGAAGTGACTGAAACGTTGAATTTTCTCGTCAAGGCGGGCTTGCTCCAAAAAGATAAAGACGGAAATTACAAACAGACCGAAAGAGGCGTGACAACGGGACCGATGGAGGTGACTCCGATTGCGGTTCGTGAAATGCACCGCCAGATGGGCGAGTTTGCTTTGGATGCCATAGAGGGCGTCGCTCAAGATGAACGCCATTTCTCTGGTCTTACGCTCGGTATCACGCGTGAAGCCTACGAAAAAATTGTTCAGGAAATAGCTGAATTTCGCAAGAGGATTATTACGATTGCGACGCAAGATAGCGGTATGGACGAAGTCTACCGTTTAAATGTGCAGCTCTTTCCGATGACAAACAAAAGTATTAATAAAAAAGGTTAGGAGGAAACATGAATTACTCTAAATTCAGCGGGCTGGTTGCCTGCAAAATGGCTATGCTGCTGGCCTTTATGTTTGCGGCTTGTTCTGATGAACCTAGCGTTTCTCCGCTTGCGCAAGACGGCGGCTACACGGAAGAACAAGGTGTCTATGCCTTGGCGGGTCGCGTGGGCGATGTGGTTCCCAAAGTGATGGACTTGAAAGGGCATGATTCGGTGCCCGAAAGTAATGACGGTTATTTGAATGCTGCAAAAGGAACGGTCGTGATTATTCAAGAATTGGACCCGCTTACGCTTGATCCAACGGGGCGTACTTTTACGGATACAATTGATAATGATGAAGGTCGGTTTGAATTGCTGGATTCGTCTTTGGCAAGCCCGTATGTGTTAATTGGAATTCAAGATTCTTGCATTGCGTTTGATTGTCATGAACGTGGTGTTTGGGGGTCTTCGTCATATCCTGAATTTCGTGATGTTCCGTGTGATTATGACGCTTTGATCGCTGAAGATTCCTCCTGGGCGGCGGCTTTGCCCTCTAGCTGTGGGGTTTTGGATTCCACGATGTATCCTGTACCTTTGAATGCTGTTGTCGATGTACGAAAAAATCGTGAAATTAGCATTAATTCGTTAACTTATATGAAAACTCCGCTGTTGAAAAAATATTTCGCAGAGGGGATGTCTTTTGATGATGCCAGTAAAAAAGCAGAAAGTGAAATTCTTGGAAATTATGGTGTCTATGAAGATTTAGGAAGCTTTGAAGATGCTAAGAGCGTTAGGGGCGAATTGTCTTATGTAATAAAAATGATGGGTGATATAGTTCGTTGGGAATCTGGAATTATAGACGATTTGCCGTATAATATTGAATATTATTATTATGGCGTTTCTCCTGCTATGGTTGCCACTTTGGGTTCTGCTGCGGAAAAGACTTATGAGAATACGGTCAAAACTCTTGTGTACGAAATAGGCTATTACGCGCGTTTGCGTGATATTGGTCGATGCACGGACTCTCGAGAGAACGATACAAGCCGTATTGATAGAGCTTCGATTGTATGCCATTCGGGTAAATGGGTGCCGGGAAAAAAGAAAGTCGATTATACAACGGGTTCTATGGTTGATGATCGAAATGGCAAAACTTATAAGACTGTGACGTATAATTGGGGTAACGTTACGCAAACTTGGATGGCTGAGAATCTCAATTTTGTTGATAGTGTTTCTGCAAACGTCAATGGTGTTGCGAATAATTTGCCGGGGAATACGAGATGCTGGAATGGAGACCCGTCATGTGAATTGTTTGGACGCTTTTATACGTGGCGCGCTGCGGTAAACGTGGATTGGGCTTCCTTGGCGATGACGTCTGTTGTGCTTGATTTTGTGGAGGTTGATGGAAATACGGTAGATTCTTTGAAAGAAGTACTTGTTGAAGAAGCTTGCTTGCCTGAAAGATTTTATGAAACTGAAGGAATATTCTATCATAAATATCCTGGAGATTTCCGTGAGGGTCCGGACGTTGCGTATGAATATTGTTCGCAAAAATCGTCTACGGGTGAATGCTTGTATCTTGATACGGCTGCTAATGTTTATGAGTATTGCTCTAGACGATATTGGAGGGAATGCCGTATGGATTTGTCTGGTTTGGTTACTCCATCGAAGCCAGCAAATCATCAGGGTGTGTGCCCAGATGGATGGAGGATTCCTAATAAGGAAGATTGGAATATCTTGTCTGAAAATATTAAAAGCTTAGGTGCTGCGCTTGAAGATGAAGGAAGTGGTTTTGCTTTTGTGAAACCGAGGACGAGGAATCGTGTTGAATCGAATGGACCGGAGTGGAATCTTGATGTTGGAACCATCCATGACGGGGCTAGGTTTGCTTCGATTCCTGATGCGGAAATTCCTGTAGGAGGACCATCGCTGTACTATTATATCGCAGATGGCTTTGTGCCAGAATGGGGTGAAAATGGAAATGTTCCTTTTTATGCTCCGAACACGGAGGTTGTTGTCCGCTGCATCAAAAATTGATTCTTCCGACGTAACATGGGCGATTTTTGTTGGGAGAGGCAATAAGGTGAGGAGGAAAAGGGAAGACGGGGTTCGCCCCGCCTTCTTTTTTATCAGTCATTGTTTCTAGCGTTCGTTGTTTTATTTTGTTTATATCCTTAAAATTGATAGATTTTTATATAATATTTTTAAAAATGCCTAAATTTATTTAAAAACATGAATTATTTATCATGAAACTATTGACTTTTTAAATTTTGTAGGCTATATTTCAAATTGGAAACAACACGGGTCTTCGGACCAAGAGGCTGTTTTGTTTGGAGGAAACAATGAAGGATGTACTAGAGTACACAAACTATCACCAATACATCGCGGATTACTATGCCGAGAAAAAGGCGAAATCCTCGTTTACTTGGCAAACTTTTACGCGAGCGGCTGGTTTTTCGTCGCCAGTGTTCCTTAAATACGTGAGCGAAGGCCGCTCTAACTTAAGCGAAGAAACTGCAGGGCAAGTTGCGTTCGCGATGGGTCTTGTAAATTACGAGCTGGATTATTTTTGCGAAATGGTCAAGTTCGACCATGCCAAAACGGACGAAGAGAAAAAGTCCATTTTCAACAAAATGCTTGCCATCGCCGACATCCACAAGGTGAGAATCCTTGAGGGGGATTCCTTCCGCTATTTCAATAGCTGGAAAAATCCGGTGCTCCGTGAACTAGCTCCAGCCATGCCGGGGGCAAAACCGCTTGCGCTTGCTAAAGCTTGCCGACCGGATATTACCGCCGCCGAAGTCAGCGAATCGCTGAGCTTTCTGGTCAAGGCGAATTTGCTGCAAAAAGACGAAAATGGCAATTACGTACAGACTGAAAAATCCGTAACGACAGGACCAATGGATGTGACTCCTGTGGCAGTTCGCGGGATGCATCGCAAGATGGGTGAGTTTGCTCTTGATGCTATTGAAGGTGTGCCGCAAGATGAACGCCATTTTTCTGGCCTCACGCTCGGTATCACGCAATCTGCCTACGATGAAATTGTTGAAGAAATCGCCGCATTTCGCAAACGCATCATAGCGATTGCCACGCGCGATGACGAAACGGACGAGGTCTACCGACTGAACGTTCAGTTCTTTCCGTTGACAAAAAAGAGTGTTAAAAAGGGTTAGGAGGATATCATGTTTTTAAATAAAATAAACATTGCCATCGCTACGTTGTTTGCTGTAGCGCTTGCCGGTTGTTCTTTGGGCGGTTCCACCGAAGAAACTTGCGATTTAGGCGGATCATCTGAGGAACCAGGCATCCAGGCGTTGCTCCCGAATGTATTTGTCTCGGGTAGCGCAAAATTGATTGCGCGTAATGTTGAAAGTTCTGAAGTCGTCGATAGCTCTGCTATGGGTACGTGGAGCATCTCTGCCAAAAAAGGAACCATCATAAGGATGGCTGAATTGGATTCAGTGACTTTGGACACGACAGGCGTGTTTTATTATGCCAAGTGCCAGGGGTATAATGGCGAATTCAGTTTTGACAGTGTTTCGTTGAATAGTCCGTATGTCATGCTTGAAATAGCGCCGTATGTAGAGGACGGTTATTGGAAATGGGACGGAACATGGTCTTTCGATGAGTATAATGAAAATTGGGGAGAGTACACCATAACCTATAGCGCAATCGTTGATGTGCGGGATTCTGGTGGCGTTGATATCAACATCATGACTTATTTGGAAATATCTCGTTTACGTTACCTTGTTCGCCATGGAATGAGCTTTGCGACTGCAAAGCAACAAGCGGATCGCGAAATTCTTGAATCCTTGGGCTTGCCGGATGGTGTCTTTTCTTTCGACGATGGCTCCTATCTGAAAAAGCCGAAATATGAAACCGCGATGCTTTATATGAATGCGTTTATAATTTGCTGGTTGAGGAAAAGTTCTCCTTTGATCATCGCGGATGCTTTTGGAACATCGGGAACGCTTACATCGGTAGATTCGATAAGGGATTATTTTGCGGCGAGTGCTTATTCGTTCAGAACTGGTATGAGTGCCGGTTATGGGAATTCTGCATTTTTGGATGGTTTCTTGGCGACCCTTTATGGGCTTGGAAAATGTACGCCGGAACTGGAGGGGCATACCGAGGAACTCCCGTGTGAATCCAGGCTATTTAAGGACATTACGTGTGTGTCGGGAGCGTGGACTATTTTGGATAAGAATACCCCGGAACAGCTGGAAGAAGCTTTCTCCATTACGAAAGGGACGATGACGGATGCTCGCGATGGAAAAGTCTATAAGACGGTAACGTACAGTTTCGAGGGTTCAACTTATACCTGGCTTGCTGAAAACCTGAGGTATAGCGATTCGCTTATTCAGCCTGTTTTGGGAATTGATTCGGCTTTCTTTGTTAAAAATCAGGGCCGCGATGGTGAATTTGAAGAATACATCAATTCGCGTGATTCCTCGTATTGGGAAACTTATGCGGGATACGCTGTTTCTGACGTCATTGGTGGCGATTCGATTGTGATGGAAAATGGACGTTTCCAGGGGCTTTGCCCGGACGGGTGGCATATCCCGACACGTAAGGAATGGTCTCGTGTGTTTTACTTTGCTGAAAAAGAAAGTGGTGAATGTTATTCCCATGATTGCAGAGAACAATTTGAGGTGTATGAGGGCTTTGGATGGTATGCCTCTAGGTATTTGCACCAGATTGGATTTGGCGATATCACTATGGAATACATGACATTCTTGCAACAGGATGAAGCGGGTTCTTGGTCTGTGTGGTCGTTTACAATGGATAACTGGAAACCGTATGATTACCGAGTGTCCGATGATCCGGATGTGCGTATAAGTATCCGATGCGTCAAAAATTAAAGGAGGTTGTTATGACAGGTGTAACATCAGAAGAATCAGATATCCTTGCCTAGACGTGAATTTGCTTTGGGAGGATAGGAAAAGAGAGGAGGAAAAGGAGGAGGCGGGCTTCGGTCTGCCTCCTTTTTTTGAGGAAATATTGTATCTTTACTCTATCTTGCGCATTATGTGTGAAAAGGAATTGTTATGAAACCTGGTAAGACTGAACTCCGTTTGAATGCTGATATCGAAAAGCGCGGCGCACTTTTTGCGGTGCTCTTGGATCCGGATACTTCGGACGAGGCCGCCTTTGTCAAGGCTGGCACGATGGCTGCAGAAAATGGTGCAGACTTGCTTTTGGTTGGTGGTTCTTACCTCGGCAATTTCACGCTCCCAAAGCAGGTTGCAGCCCTCAAGGCTGCTGTCGACTTGCCGGTGATTCTTTTCCCGGGTGGCGCTTCTCAGGTCGTTCCTGGCTTTGATGCCATGCTTTTTATGACGCTTGTGAGCGGTCGCAATCCGAACTACCTCATTGACGAACAGGTACGTGGTGGCGCTCTCGTGCGTGCGCTCAACATGGAAGCTATCCCGACGGCTTACCAACTCATCAACAGTGGCAAACGCACAACTGTCGAATACATCAGCAACACGATGCCGGTTCCGGCTAACAAGCCGAAACTTAGCATGGTGAACTCCATCGCCGCAGAACTCATGGGCATGCGCTACGTTTACCTTGAAGCAGGCAGCGGTGCAGAAGAACCTGTGCCGGTCGAACACATTGCTTACACTCGCAAGGCAACTGAAATGACGATTATCACTGGTGGTGGAATCAAGGACCCGCAGACTGCGGCCGTCCGCGTTGCCGCAGGCGCCCAGATCATCGTCACAGGCACCCTTTGGGAAAAAGTCAACGACCCGGCCTTACTCAAAGAATTTGCTTCGGCTATACATGTAAAGGGTTAGTGCTGTCATCCTGAGCGAAGTCGAAGGATTTCATGTTTTTTCTCTTTGTCACCCCGGCTGTAATGCCGGGGTCGCCTTTTTATGTAACGATTCAAAAGAATCTTGTTCTTATAAAAAGGCCTTGATCTATAAAAAATAATTATGAATCTAATCGAAAGAAAGTATTAGTCAAAACGGCTAATTCCATCTACATTTGTGCCCGAAAAAAAGAGCTCTTGAAAAAGTCAAAAAAACAATCTTAAGGAGATTGAACATATGAAGTTCAAGTTCGTTGCCGTATTGGCTCTTTTTGTAACCGCAATTGCATTTACTGCATGCGAAAAAGTCGAAAACTGCCATTACGATGAATCCGCCAAGACGCTCAAATGCCAAGGCCAGACCTATTCCACCGTCGAAACGGGTGGCCGCGTGTGGATGGCTGAAAACGCCAACCTTCTGAATTTTGATTCCAGTTACTGCTACGGCAATAACCTCGACAACTGCAAAAAGTATGGCCGCCTCTATGACTGGAAATCCGCCAATGACGCATGCCCCACAGGCTGGGAACTCCCGAAACAGGCAGACTTTGAAAAGGCTGACCTCAAGGCGCTCAACATTGGCAAGGATGGCTTCCGCTATTACGATGGCAAGTTTGCCGACGAAAACGTGAGTGCAAGCTTCTGGACTGCTGATGCATTCGACGAATCCCGCGCCGTGATGGTCCGCGTACAGGACAAAGTAACGTACGAACATTACAACAAGACCATCGCCGCCTCCGTCCGTTGCGTCAAGGCGAAATAACTACAGCGCCCGCAATGCGCTAAAACACAATCCTCTTAGCTGAATCATAACAAGAAGGTCCTGTGGCATCCCGCCGCAAGGCCTTTTTTGCGTGTATTTCGCTTAAAATCGCACGATATTCGCGATTTAGCTCGCCTTTTTCATCTATAAATACATATATTCAAAATGTGAATGCCGTGCGGGTTGTACGGCGTTGTTTAGAGGTTTGCAATGCAAAAAATAGTGATTGTCACTCATGTGCTTAGGGCGCTCGGTTTTATCTTGGTGCTGCTTTCGCTTTTTGGTCACGAGATTATTTTGAACATTTTCCCCGGTCTTGAGGGCAGATCTATCAACCCGATTTTCTATTCGGGCATTGTCGTGTATTTGGTCGGTGCCGTCATTTACTTTTTCATCAACAAGAAAGAGAAGGCGGACCGTCGCCGTCGAGAAATAGAAGAATCCTACAAGGCGGCTGGTCTCGGTGATTCCGATGATGATGCGTCTAGCGAAGATGCAACTAGCGATTCCGACGAAAATTCTAACAAGTGATTGCGTGTATGAGTGATTTGATGATTGAAATTGAACACCTGCACAAGACGTACCGCAGTGGCTTTACGATGAAGCCGAAGCTTGCGCTCAAGGACGTGAGCTTCAAAGTCGAAGCGGGCAAGGTGTATGGATTTATTGGGCCTAACGGCGCTGGCAAGTCTACAACGATTAAGGTTTTGACGGGGCTTTTGAATTTTGATTCGGGCAAGGTGCTTGTGAACGGCATCAGCCCGCGTGATGTGAAGAGCCGTCAGTATATTGGTTATTCTCCGGAACAGCCGTATTTTTACGATTACCTCTCGGGTCGTGAACTTTTGCGTTTTTACGGAAAGCTCGTGGGCCTCAAGGGTGCGGAACTCGAATCCCGCATTGGCTGGGCGCTTGAACTTTTGCACGCGAACAAGGACTGGATCGACCGCCGCTTGCGTTCGTATTCCAAAGGCATGATGCAGCGCGTCGGCATTGCACAGGCGATTCTTGGAAAGCCGAAGCTTTTGATTCTCGACGAACCGATGAGCGGTCTTGACCCGATGGGGCGCCGTGACGTGCGCGAGGCTATCCAGCAGCTCAACCGCGATGGTGTGACGATTTTCTATTCGAGCCATTTATTGAGCGACGTGGAAAGCATCAGCCACCGCGTGGCGATGATTGTCGATGGCAAGATTGTCCGCGAAGGAACTGTCGATGAAATCACGGAATCCTGCGGTGTGGAATATCATGTGCGGACGCGCCAGGCTATTTTGGAAGCGGACTTGCCTCGCGGTGTTTCTGCAACGGGTCACCCGCAAGAATACATCTGCGCCGACGATGTCGCCCGCGACCGTTTGCTCGGCTTCTGCCTCTCGAACGGGATTGCCGTAGAAAAGATGGACCACAAGCGTCCGAGTCTCGAAGATATTTTGACGGAGGAAATTGCCCGTGCAGACGCTTAAGCATATCGGCATTATTGCCCTCAATACGTTCCGCGAATCCATTCGCGACAAGATTCTTTATAACATTGGCTTTTTGGCGATTGCACTTACGCTTTTTAGCATTGTGCTTGGCGAGTGGTCGGTGTTTGACCGCGCTTACGTCATCAAGTCCACGACGCTTTCGGTGATGAGCCTTTCGGGCCTTTTGATTTCCATCTTCGTGGGCATTAGCCTTGTGCAAAAGGAAATCCAGCGGCGCACGGTGCTCACGCTTTTGTCAAAGCCCATCAGCCGTGCCGCTTTTATCGTGGGCAAGTACTTTGGGCTTTTGGCGGTTGTCGCTGTGCATCTCGTGCTCCTCACGGGAATCTATTATGCGATTCTGTGGATTACAAATTCTAGCCC
Source organism: Fibrobacter sp. UWB7 (assembly GCF_900142945.1). Classification (NCBI taxonomy): domain Bacteria; kingdom Pseudomonadati; phylum Fibrobacterota; class Fibrobacteria; order Fibrobacterales; family Fibrobacteraceae; genus Fibrobacter; species Fibrobacter sp. UWB7. The sequence continues at coordinate 1,093,085 of NZ_FRCO01000001.1, read as the reverse complement.
GACGGTGAGCCTCCTGACGGCAATCTATCTCATCTTCTGCGAGATGGCGGTCGTAATTGCGGTCGCACTCCTATTCAGCAGCTTCAGTAGCACGGTGCTCTCGGCTCTCTTTACGCTTGGCGTCTATTTTGCGGGTCACTTGAGCGACCAACTCTTGGAACAGGTCAGGTTTGCAAGCCGCATGGGCGAATTGCAGGGCGCCTCTTCTGCCATTCTTGAAAAGGCGGCGGTCGTGATTCACGCTGTTTTCCCTGGACTTTATCGCTTTAACGTGACGAACTATGTGGTGCATGGTGTGGCACTCCCGGACATGTATGTGTTCTGGAACAGTGTGTATGCACTCGGTTATATCGGTGTGTTTTTGGCCATCGCAAGTTGGTGGTTTAGTCGGAGGGATTTCTTATGAGGAATCAGTACATGGCAAAGGTTCTTGTGCACAACAAGGTTGTGTCCGAGGACCAGGTCAAGGCTCACTGGGGCGAAATCTCCGACTCGATGGATATCGGTCAGGTTCTTGTTCGTGCGGGAATCTTGAAACAGTCCATGTACGATAAGGTTCTCGCATTTGTGAAGAACCTCGAAGCGAAAAGCGCGAAGCCTGCTGAAAAGCCTGTTGAAAAGCCCGCGGCACCTGCGTCTGCCGCAGCTCCCGCGCATTCCGCATCTGCGCCAGCGCAACCTTCGTCTCCGACGCATTCTGCGCCTCCTGTGCAGCCCGCTCCAGCAGTTTCTGCCGCGCCTGCTCCGCAGCCGGCGGAAGAACCAGCCATAAAGATTGAAGGCAACAGCAGCCTTTACGGTGAAGCCTCTTCTTCGACGGTCGTTATCGAAAAGGTCGAAGGTCTCGAAACGACGAGCATGGCAAGCGTGCAGGTTCCGGTCGAAAGCGAAACGCCCGCCGAAGAAACTGCGACCGAAGAACTTCCGTCGCAGTTCGCCGTTGCTACCGGCGAAGGCGAAGCTGTCGAATCTCCTGATGTTTTGCACCCGATTACACCGCTTGCAAAAATTATTGCTTACGCTCGCAAGTTTAACGTCACGGACGTTTACCTTTACGCCGACCGCCAGATTACCATGCGCCAGTCCGGCAAGCTCTTTATTGCGTCTGAGAAAGTGCTTGAAAAAACGCACTTGATGGACCGCCTGACCGAAGCCGCTGAAGGCTTTGCAGACGGCTACAAGATTGTGGTCGGTCGCAATTTCAGTAAGACAATGGGCCTCCCCGGTGCCGGTCGTGCCCGCATTTCTGTGACGTGGAACGATGTCACGCCGAGCATTTCTATCCGCATCATTCCGATGGAATCGGCTGCACTTGAAAATCTTTACTTGCCCGAATTCAGCATGCAGTTTGCGACGCTCAATAGCGGGCTTGTGCTCATTGCGGGCCCGTCGTCGAGCGGCCGCTCCACGACGATGACCGCCTTTGCCGAGTGCATTGCTGCGAATCGTCAGGTGTTCATCCAGACTGTCGAAAAGCCGATTGAACGCTTGCTCCAGAATCCGAACGGCTCCATTGCCCAACGCGAAGTGGGTTTGCATGTGCGCTCCGGTGCCGCAGGCATCGAACTCGCCATCCGCACCGGCGCCGATGTGATTCTCTTTGACCATCTCGAAACGATGGAAGAACTTTCCCTGCTCATGCAGGCTTCGAACGCGGGTGCTCTCGTGTTTGCTGTCGCAAGCGGCAATAATATCAACGCGCTTCTTTCGCGCCTCCTCATGTCCGTGCCGAGCGAGAACCGAGCCGCCTTTGCGTGCTCTCTTGCTGAACAGCTCAAGGGCGTTATCGTGCAGCACTTGATTCCTGCAGTGCAAAATCAGGGACTTGTGCTGGCGACTGAAGCAATGAAGGTCACGTCGACGATTGCGGGCATGATCCGCAAGTGCGATGTGTCGCAGATTCTGTCTGCGATTAGCAACCAGAAAGATCAAGGCATTACGCTCGACGATTCTTTGCAGATGTGCGTAGAATCCGGTTACATCGAAGGCAATGAAGCCTGGAAACGTGCAAACGACAGCCGCCGTTTTGCGTCTTACCGCAAGGTTTAGCGAGGTTCATCATGGCATCAGAAATTGAATCTCTTTTGGAATACGCCTTGAATATCGGGGCGAGCGAATTGATTGTGACCGAGGGAGCTCCTTCGGCGGTCCGCTTTGCAGGCCGCGTCTGTGCGGTCCCCGAATCTACAGCACTCCCGTTTGGTTCTCTGCTTGAGTTTTTAGGCGCGCTCGATGGCGAGTCGGGTACGTTTGTCGGTGGCCCTTGGGTGAACTCCAAGTGGCGCGTAAAGTACTTCCGCGAAGCGCTTGGCAATGCGGCAATTTTCCGCCCGCTCATGGCCGAATGCCCGGAATTTACAGCGCTTGGCGCACCCGCCTCGCTTGATAGCTTGCTCGGTCTCAGTTCCGGTCTCGTGATTTTTGCAGGGCCAGCGTGCTCTGGAAAAACGGTCTCGGCGACGTCTTATGTTTCGGCTTTGTGTAGTTCTGGCATTTTGCGGTTCTGCGATTTGGATGAAAGCCGTGAACTGCCTGTGAAAACGGGTGAAAGCTTAAAGCTTGTGAATACGGTCGGCTCGACCTCCGAAAAGCTGGAACAGGGCCTCCGTAGCGGAACGGACCTTTTCTGGCTTGGCGATTTTGACGGCTCGTCGTTGATTTCCATTTTGCGTGCCGCAGAATCGGGCGCCTTGGTGGTCATGAACGTGACGGCGGGTAACGCCGTTGGCGTTGTCGATGCTCTCCTTTCCGCTGCCACTCCCGAAAATCGAGACCTTGTCCGTACGATGCTTGCGGCCGCTCTCAAGGCGGTTGTCGTGCAGAGACTCTTGCCCGCAGCTGCAGAAGGTGGTGGAGCCGTTTCTGCTTGGGAAATCCTTTTTAACACGCAAAACGTGGCTGCTTACATTCGCAGCGGTGAACAGTTCAAACTTCCGTCCGTGATGGCGTCCTCTGCTTCCGAAGGCATGCTTTTGATGGATGATTGCTTGGCGGAACTGGTTCGCTCTAACTATGTGACAGCCGCAGAGGCAGGTCGGTATGTTTCCAACCCCGCTCGGCTGGCTTAAAAAAACGCTCCTTTTGACGGCGGCGATCGCCTCTGTTTACGTGGCGCCTGTAGAGGCGGCACATTCCGCTGATGAAACGCTTTTGAGCGCTATGCAGCTTGTTCCCGATTCGCTGCAGGCCAAGAAGACCAAGTCTGTGCTTTATCTCGGCGGTGGCGAGCGTTCGCCATGGTTCCATTTGGGCGCTTTGTACGCTTTGGAAGAATACAAGATTCCCGTGGATTCCATTGTCGCCACTTCGTGGGGCGCCTGGATGGGTGCACTTTGGTCGCTCGGTGTCTCGATTGACGATATCCAGCGCTTGATGATGGATTCTACGATCGCCGAATTTGTTGGCGTGAATACGATTCATGATAAAACGGAACACGATGCTTTTAGCCTCCCAATTTCTGTGGAGGGGATTCCGTCGCTTCGTCAAAGGTTCTCGTTCTATGCGGATACGGCAGGGAATGTCTATCGCAGCATGCATGCGCTTGTGCCCGATACCGCCTCTATTGAGCGCTCTCTTTCGCGCCTTCGCTTTGAAGAATCATTATACCGCCAGCGTGGTACTTACCGTATTCCCTTTACGCTTTCCACTTGCGATAGCCTCATTGAAAATCCGTCATACGCTGATATCGTAGCATCGCTTCCGATTGCAGGGAACGAAAAGTCTGGTGAACTTTGTCCGTACCTTGCACTTCCGTTGTCCAAGAATCCGCAAGAGGCATCGCTGATTGTTGTTTCCGACCCGGTGCGTTTTGAACTTGATGGAAACGTGGAAACGCGAACGCTTAAGAAGAACATCTTGTCGAAGTTGGTCGATCAGGGCATTTTTGTGAGGCCGCATTCTATTCGGGATACATCCCGCAAGTCCATGATTCAGGCTGGCTTCACGGCGGTGGAACATGGTCTGCGTGAAATCATCCCTGTGGTCGATGGGCGTCGCGAATATTCCGAAAAGCAAAAGTCCGATGCGTGGTTTGAATTTAACCCGGTTTTTGATAGTCTTTCGGCGGAGCTCCATTCGTCTGTGGCGTCTTATTGGAATCCCAAAGATACGGGTTTTGTGGCTCCGAAAAATTTTGCCTATGCCATTGCCTCTAAAGTGCCGTATGACACCGTTTCGTTCAATATGCAGCCCGATGGGGACTTGCTGATTGATGTGGGCGTGCATCCGACTGTCGATGTGGCGGCTGGCGGCTTTGGCTCTAACGTGATTGGTGCAAATGCCTATGGTGAGATTTCTCTGAATTACGTGAACCAGATGGAAATAAATTTGAAGTTGGCAGGCTTTTACGGCATGTCTTCTTATGGATTCCGTCCGCGTTTGGAATTGTCGAATTTGATCAGTCACCGTTGGAAGTTCAGCTTTGGTTATGACTTGATGGATTTGCGCTTTTTGAAGACTTTCGAAAAAGACAATATCCCTGAAGAAAATCGCATTGAATACGAAAAGCGCAATGACCTTTTTTTGTCGGCAAGGTATGCATTCGACGATATGCAATCCGTTGAGGTCAAGTTCCTGTTTGGCAATCGCGAATTCGAACTTGCCCCAAGTGCTGTGCCAGAAGTCGATTTCTTTGATGATGAATATGTCAACACAAGCAGCAATTATGAGACGACTCCTGTAACGCAGAGCGTTCACTATTCCTTGTTGAGTGGCGTCGATGACGACTGGTTTGCGTCTAAGGGCTTTGCTGCAAATGCTTATTTGGGCTTGAACTTGATTGGTGTCGGGTTCCACCAGAGAGGTCCGATTTACGGCACTTATTCTTTTGACGGTCGGTATTCCTATTCTCCGACATCGAATACTTCTGTAACGGTTGGTGCGGCGATGGGCTTTGATGCTTACCGCGATGGACATTTTAAGTTCCCGAAGAACTTTGATAATACGGCTATGGAAGACCGTTATCGCCTGCATGTGGCGGCAACGCCGTGGTCCGAGGATTGGCAGGACCCTGAGCTTGCAACGCATGGCTATGCGATGCTTCGTCTAAATGGTGGCGTACACCGTTACGGTTTTGGAGCTTGGCTTTCGTTCGCCTATATCCATGATTTCGAAGACAAGGCGACTGCAAAGCTGAATTCTAATAAGTTTGTTTTTGAACCGGCGCTCCGCTATAAGTATCGTTCATTTACGGTTTATGCTGGGTTAAACCGTATTGTGGATACGGACAATTTTAGCGATGTCAAACGCTTTAAAGAATACCGATACTTTATACGAATCGGTGATTACAATCTTTTTTAGACGAAAGAACGTCCGCTAAAGCGGACGGCAGACGAGAGACTAGAGAGGGATGATTTATGATTTCTTTATTCTCTCGTCTTTCGTCTCTCGTCTAATTATTTTTTCTCGCCGCGGTTCTTAGCGGCGACATCTTTATACTTGTTGTGGTCGGCGAGGTTCGTGCTAAAGAAATGCGTGTGCGAACCGTCGTCTTTTGCAACAAAGTAAAGTGCTTCGGTCTTGTCGGGGAAGAGCGTTGCTTCGATTGCCTTGCGTCCCGGATTGGAAATCGGTCCCGGCATGAGTCCCGGGAATTTGCGGGTGTTGTAGGGGCTGTCGCTATTCAACTGGCTCTTGTAGATAGGTCCGGTCAAGTTTTTGAAGATGAACCGCACGGTCGGGTCTGCTCCGAGAGGCATGCCGATGCGGAGCCTGTTATGGAAAACTCCAGCGATGAGCGGACGTTCATCCGGGATGCCCGTTTCTTCTTCGACCACGCTGGCGAGCGTCAACACGCGGTGCCAGTTGCCAAGCGTTTCCCACTTGGAGCCTTTACGCTGTTTCATTTCGTCGCGGACTTTGAAGTTGGCGGCGACCATCTGTCGCAGTATGGACTCTTCGTCGGAGTTGATGGCAAACGGGTAGGTGTCCGGCAAGAGGTAGCCTTCAAGCGAGTTCCCTTCGATGCCGAGCGAGTGGGCGAACTTCGGGTCCTGGACTAGTTTGTTCCAACGGGAGGTGTCGAGGTTCGGGAAGCTCTTTTTGATGTAGGCGGGGATCTCCCAGGAGGCTCTACCTTCGGGGATGGTCACCTTGCGGACGGCGCTTTTGCCACTTTGAAACAGTTCGGCGAGTTCATCGAGCGTCTGGTGGGCGGGGACCTCGTACCAGCCTGCTTTGAGGGACGGTTTGTTAATTTTGCACCACAAAGTGTACGCCAGGTCGTCTGTCCAGACCCCTTTTTCTTGTAAAATTTGTAAAACTTTTGTTGGGGAACTGCCCTTTGGAATCTCCAAAATGACGGTATTTTCGTTGAGTGAAACGGCGCTCAACCGTTGATTTACGTGGAAATACGCGAAACCGGCGGTTAGAACGAGGATAATAGCGATAATTGAAAAAATCTTCTTCATTGCGTAAAAATTTAAAAGAAAATGCAACGGATTGGCAAAATAAAAGGTATATTCGTATTGCATTGTTGAATATTTCCCTTGTTTTGAGGATTCGCTATGAAAATGATGAAAAAAATTATGTTTGTCGCCTTCGCTTTGTTGGTTGCCTCTTCCTTTGCAGCCAAGAAGGTTAAGTCCAAGCTGGGCGATGTGGAACTCACCAAAGAAAAAGATGGTGGCTCCGTTGTTTGCACGGCTAGCTTCAATGACGAAATGACCGTGTTGAAAGAAGGTGATACCGAAGTCCTCGTGAAGGGCGCCTGCGGTCAGGGCTGGGTTCCGAAGTCCAAGGTTGAATACGTTGCCCAGAAGGCTGGCGACAAGTCCATGAAGTTGGAAGACGTGGACATTGTGGGCTGGCTCGATAACCCGAGCGCCGTGTTCGTGTTGGAAAACGACGACATCGACTTCGACGGTGTGAACATCGATCGTGACTTCAAGGAATACTTGCAGCACACGATGGACCGTGAACAGACTGAAATGCGCAACGGCGAAAACTAGTTGTTGAACGTTCAAGAATGTTGGACCCGCGGCTTAACGCTGCGGGCTTTTTTATGCTTTGGGTTTCTTCCTACTAAAATTGCATGTATTTAAATATTTGCATAAATTACCCCAAAGTCTCTTAAAAATGCTATCTTTGCGCCCATGAGTTATTTGAAGGGCTTAAAAGACGGTTCCCCGATTGGGCTTGGTTACTTTGCCGTTTCGTTCTCTTTTGGTATCGCAGGCTCGAAGATCTTTTCGTGGCCGCTTGTGACACTTATATCCATGACGAACTTGACCTCGGCTGGTCAGTTTGCTGGGCTCCAGATCATGGCGGATGCTGCCGGCACGTTTATTGAGATGGCGCTTGCAACGTTTTTTATCAACCTCCGCTATTCGCTGATGGCAATTTCACTTTCCCAGAAGGTTTCGCCGGATTTTGGTACGGTGAAGCGCCTTTTGCTCGCGACGGGCATCACGGACGAGATTTTTGCGGTGGCGATGTCGCAGAAGCGTGTGACGCCGATATACTTCCTTGGGCTTTCGACGCTCCCTTACATTGGCTGGTCGCTTGGAACGTTGGTCGGTGCGATTTGCGGTGAAATTCTCCCGGCAATGGTGACTAATGCCCTTGGCGTTGCGCTTTATGGCATGTTTGTCGCGATTGTTGTACCGCAGATGAAGGTGCATGGCCCAACGGTTTTTGCGGTCGTGATTGCTGTGGCGCTCAGTTGCGCATTCAAGTTCTTCCCGCCGCTGAGCGGCGTGTCAGTCGGTTTTGCAATTATCATTTGCGCACTTGTGGCGTCCTTTATTGCGGCATGGCTCTTCCCGATGCAAAACGTCAATGCAGATGACGAGGTTGCCAAATGAATATCGACATGCAGACCTACCTGATTTACTTGCTCGTGATGGCTGGCGTGACGCTATTCTTGCGTGCGGTACCGTTCATTTTGCTCCGTAAAAAGCTCAAGAGCGTGTTCTGGAGCTCGTTCCTCGCTTACGTGCCCTATACCGTGCTCAGCGCTATGACCGTGCCTGCAATCTTCTTTGCGACGGATAGCCGCTTGACGGGCGCCTGTGCGCTCCTTGCTGCAGTGGTCGCTTCGCTCTTCGGTGGTGGACTCGTGACTGTTGCTGCTGTCTCTTGCCTCACTGTGCTCGGCGTCGACGGACTCATGCTGGTGCTGTAGTTTGACCAATGGCTATTGACCATTGACTAATGACCAGTAACCACACGCCTTTTATTATTTAAAAAATCTCCAAAACACAAGTTTCTACAGCCACTAAATTGTATATTCTTGCGTGTAATTTACCGTTTTTCGTTATTTTGGAGCTGAAATGGATATTGGAGCCCTTCATTTTCAAAATCCCGAAGCCTTTTGGCTGTTGTTGTTTGTTCCGCTGTTGATTGCGCTTTATGTTTACCGCCAGCAGCGTCGCAAGAGTACAATCAAGTTCCCGGCACTAGCGCTTGCAAAGAAGGCTGTGCCGAGCCGTCGTGTGAAGTTTAGGCATATCGTCCCTGCGCTCCGTTTGGCAGCCCTCATTTGCTTTGTGGTGGCACTTGCTCGCCCGCAGAACGCGATGGAAGTCGAATACACTTCGACGGATGGTGTCGATATCATGCTTGCGCTTGACGTCTCGGGGTCTATGGGGACGCTCGACATGCTTACCCGTACCGAACAGGCAAAGCTTGGTGTGATGAACGCCGAACGCATCTTGAAAAAAGGTGAATATTGGAAATACAGCCGCCTTGGTTACGCGCAGGACGTGATTGCCGAATTCATTGGCAAACGCCATAGCGACCGAATAGGGCTTTCGGCTTTTGGCGCTCGTTCGTTTACGCAGTGCCCGCTTACAATGGATTACGGTTCCCTGCTCGAAATCTTGAAGGCTAGTGATGACCTCGCTCGCGATACGCTTGTGAATAACAGGACCGCTATTGGCGATGGCTTGATGAACGCCCTCGCAAGGCTCAAGATGTCCGATGCCAAGTCCCGTGTCGTGATTCTTTTGACCGATGGTCGTGATAACGCTAGTGTCGTCCCGCCGTTGCGTGCCGCCGAAGTGGCGAAGTCCCTGGGTGTGAAGGTCTATACTGTCGGTGTCGGCAAAAAGTCCGGCAAGATCCTTTCGTTCCAGCAGAACCCGTGGACGGGTGAAATCTCCTGGGGCGAACGCGACATTACGCCCGAAGAAGGCATCGACGAAGACGTGCTCAAGGCGATTGCTTCAAAGACGGGTGGTCGTTTCTACCGAGCCGAAAACAAGGCTGAGCTCGAAAAGATTTACTCTGAAATCGATGAACTCGAAAAGACGGAAATCGAAACGATTGCTTACGCCCGCTATGCCGAAAAATTCTACCCGTGGCTTTTGGTCGGGGCGCTCCTTATTCTGCTTGAACTCGTCCTCGCGAACACCAGATTCGTGAGAATCCCGTAGTTTGACATTCACCGCTTCACTCGTCATGGGGCTTGCCCCCATCCAGTAAAGTCTAGTTTCAAGAAATGACTGGATTCTGCTCCTTCGAACCTAAGAATTGTAAAGCAACAAGTTGCTAACAATTCTATATCGTCCTAACGGACTCGGAATGACGTGCTTGTTTTAATCCTTCGGTGCCGGAGTTTCGGGCTTGTAGCAGTTCTTCTTGGCTTCGGCGAAAATCTGAGAAATATTGCTTGTGGAAATGTTTGAAATTTCAGCGTAATGCAGGCTGAACGAAATTTTCCACGTGGTCATCATGTCGGATTGCATGCTGTCGCGGTCGCATTCGCGCACGAGCTTTTGGCAGAATGATTCGATTTCAGAAACTTCATCGCGTTCCATGACAATTGCGAACTGGTTGTCGCCGGTCCTTGCCAAAAAGGCGTTTTGCCCTCTGCATTGGCGCTTGAAGAACGATGCTAAGTCTGCGATGACGCGGTCGGACATTTCGTAACCGAAGTTGCGGATGATATCCTTGAAAAAGTCTACTTCCATGACGAGGATGAACAGGCGCTTGCTTGAATCCTGGTGCTGTGTGATGTACTGGAGATAGTCGATCAGTCGAATCTTGTTGTTCACGCCCGTGAGCGGGTCCGAGGTGATTCTGTACTTCAGCAATGTGACGTAAACGTGCAGGAGCGTGAGTGCGAAAATTGGGTCGGTTAGCGGGATGTTCGGGACAAAATATTGGATAATGCAGGATCCGCTAGGAACTAGAGCGATAAATGAGAGGTAAAAGGCTTCTTTCCGGTTCGTGGAGTTTCTTTGGGCGATGGCGTGCTGGATGCCGAGAACCATGGTGGCGATGATGTAAATGAAGTTCAGCCCGATGAGGAATGGCAAAAGGCGCCTGAACTGGAGCGACGTCGTATGGCAGTCGTTGGTAAATCCGTAAATGCTGATGCCGATGCAGATGAATATGCCGATAATACTCGGAGTCGAAAACAGCGGGAACAGGTGCTTGTAAGAGTAAACGCTTTTGCGGATGCGGAGGAAGATGAAGGAGAACCACAGCTGGGCAAGCAACAACGAAGAACTCAAGCTCAATGCGTACATGACGGCGTAAATGACGCAAATCTTTTGGTTGCTTGTGTATAGGTCGCTTTGCACGTGAACCGAGTACAGCATTTTGGTTACTGTGCTCAACACGATGTAAATGATGGTGTCGATGATGGTAAAGCCGAGAATGCGTTCTTCGAGATGCCTGAGAATACTATCCTTGAACTGCAGCAGTGTAATGATGAGTACCGCAATACAGATGATGTTGATTTCTATCAAGCCTATGTAAGACATTCTCGCAACCTGAACCTTGACTTGAAATATAATTATTTGAAAGCTTTTCGTATGAAGACATTATGAAAAAGAATTTTGAACTTAGTCAATGGTTGTTGGTCAATGGTCGATCGTTTTTAGAATTGCACCGTAGGCATCTGATTAAAGACTAATAACTAATGACTAATGACCGATATTTAACTTTTTCCCTTGCACTTTTGTATATTCTTGGTGCTTGTTGATACAAGATGTTTTACCGGAGTAGATAATGAGATTTGCCGAACCGAACTTTTTGTGGGGCCTTTTTACTCTGCCTCTATTTGCGCTTCTGTTTGTGTATGCTTACCATCGCCGTAAAAAATTGGCGGCACGCTTTGTGTCGCTCCCTATGCTTTCGAAGCTCTCGACGAGCGTTTCGCCGTGGAGGCGCCTGACTAAAGTTTTGCTGTTGCTCCTTGCCATAGCTTTCTTGTTTGTCGCTCTTGCCCGTCCGCAGTGGGGGCGCAAGATGGAACATGTGGAACGCCGTGGTCAGGATCTTGTGCTGTTGCAGGATATTTCGCTTTCGATGCTTGCCGAAGATGTGAAGCCGAACCGCTTGGTGCGTAGCCGTCACGAAATTTCGGCTTTCTTGGAATCGCTTACGGGAGACCGCGTGGGTCTTGTGGCGTTCAGTGGTGAAGCTCAGGTCATGGTGCCTTTGACGCTTGATTACGGTACGGTGCAGATGGTGCTCCGCGAACTGAATCCGGGTTGGCTCATGCCGGGCACGAACCTCGAAAGTGCTATCCGCAAGGGTATGACTTTGTTCAAAAACTCCGGTGGCGCAAGTCAGCATTCCGTGATGATTCTCATGAGCGATGGTGAAGAACTTGAAGCCGCTGCTGTGAATGCAGCAAAAGAAGCTGCAGAACTCGGCATCAAAATTTATACGATTGGTATTGGTTCCCGCGAAGGCGTTCCTATACCGCTCAAAAGCAAGAATGGCAGTAGTGTCTACAAGAAGGACATGCAAGGCAATATCGTGACCACCCGCCTCGAAGAAGGGACGCTTCAGGAGATTGCTAGTGTGACGGGTGCGCTCTACTTCTACGCAAGCCCGGGCGAGTTCCAGTTGCAAAAAGTCTTGACTGAAATTGCAACGCTTGAAAAGAAGGACCAAAGCAGTGACCGCATGGAAAATTACCAGGACCGTTACCAGATTTTCCTTGGACTTGCTGCCCTCCTGTTCTTGATCGAGGCTGTTATTTCGGAACGCGGCCGTCGCCGCAAACAGCTCAATGGAAGATTTAGCTAGTTGTTGGTCAATGGTCGTTGGTCATTAGTTTTTCACAAAAAAGGCCCGGCGCGCTCGCGTCGGGTCTTTTTCATAGGAGGGATTGAAGAAGCCTTCCTGGTGGGGCTTGTGTCTCGACTGGAGAACTGTGCGGAAGCCGGAGGTGGGCTTGCTACGCTTGTTGTGGCCACTAGGAAGGCTCAAGTATTAATATATGTCTATTTACGGAAAGGGGATAGATAAACCTTAAAATAGTTGGTCTATTTTGGAATGTTCCCGATTAGTTTACTATTTTCTACTTGATGAAAACGAATTATATGATTCCTGCCGCTGCTATTGCGGCTTTAGTGGCGATGACGTCTTGTTCCATGATGCCTAAAAAGACATCTCATGTTAAACATGTGCCGGATATGTATGCCGTTGCTGCGGAAAGTTCCAGTTCTTTTGTGCAACCGAGCAATTTGCCTGAGCATTATAGCAAGATTGAATTCCCGGAATATAAGTACGTGGCACCGTATCCCAAAGATTTCCGTGTGCAAATCGCCGAGGGCATTACGGGCTACATTGTGAGCGACAGTTCGCTCCCGCTGGTGGATTTTACGGTCTATTTTGAAGAAAACAACTTGCCACAGGTCCTCAAGGACGAAGCCGCTTTTGAAATGGTGGGATCCATGATCCGTCGTGGTTCTGGTGGCGGAATTTCTCCGCATGTGCTCGAAGACTCTCTGGAATTTGTAAGCGCCTCGATTTCCACGAGCGTTGGTACGTTCCTCTCGGCTTTTGATATCAATTGCCTTTCGAAAGACTTCCCGTCGATGCTTGAACTGGCAAAGAAAGTACTCACGGACCCGTCTTTTGACAAGAATCAGCTTGAAATCGTGAAGGCGAATTATGTTACGGCTTATGAACGCCGTTTTGAAACGCCTGCCAAGGTGCTTTCTGCCCTCAAGTCCAAGGTAAACTACGCTCCGAACCCGAGACTTTGGGATGCCAATTCTGCAGAATACAAGGCAGTGACCGCTGCCGATGTGAAGCGTCTTGCTAAGGGCGTGTTCTCCTCAAAGCGTATCGTCTTTGCTCTTGCCGGTGACGTGGACAAGGAATCTGCGGTAAAGACTCTCAAGAAGTTCTTTGCCGATTGGAAGGTCGAAGCAGCATCTGCAGAAAAACCGAAGCCGGTTCCGCTTACTTTTGCCCGCAAGCCTGGCGTCTATGTGGTCGACAAGGATATCACGCAGGCGAATATCACTATGAACCAGCCGTTCGTGAAGCGTCCGCATCCGGATTATTACCCGACGGCGGTAGCTAGCTTTATCCTTGGCGGTGGTAGCTTTAGCTCCAGACTCATGAACCGCGTCCGTAGCGACGAAGGCCTTGCCTATAGTGTCTATAGCACGGTGGGTAACGACTACCGCGATACCGCTATGACGACAATTGCCCTCCAGACTAAGGTGGAAACGGTGGACTTTGCGATGAAGCTCATCTTTGAAGAAGTGGAAAAGCTAGCAAAGGACGGCCCGACTCCTGAAGAACTTTCTCAGGCGAAAAAGTCCCTGGTTGAAAGCTTGCCGAGCCTCTTTGATTCGCCTTCCTCAACGGCTTCTATCTTTGCAAAGGGCGAATTACTTGGCAAATCGGATAATCATTATTTAGATTATGTGACAGAAATCAATGCTGTGACGGCTGAACAGGTCCAGGCAATGATTGCTAAGTATTTTGATAAGAGCAAGATGACGATTTCGATTGTCGGTCCTGTTGCCATGTTCGATTCCCTGAAACCGTTCACGGTAATTCCTTTGGACAGTCTTGAGTTCCGTTAAACCTTAAAGGGAGGTACTTATGCAGTGTAAGGGTTTGCGATTCTCTTTATTGAGTATGTGCATTGGCTTAGTGCTCGTTTGGGGCACGTCAATGTCTTACGCAACGAAGAGTGTTTCTTCGTCCGAAGTTTCCCGCCGGCAACTTTTGATGAAAACGAAGAACAATGCCGATAACATGCGCTCGTTCTGCTCGGGAATGTATAAGTGCCTTGATATCAAGTACGAAGCCTGTACGGAAACGGATTTGAAGCCGTGGCCCAAGATTGAGTATGATAACGAGTTCTGCGGACCGTACAAGGAAATTGTCAAGCGCGGCTTTTCGACGGACATCAAGGCTCCGATGATGATGGACGTGTTTATGCGTCTCGGTCGCCAGTATAGAGCTATTTACGAAAGCGAGGGTACACTTCCGCTAGAAGTCAATGAAATTACGTTCCTGTTTGACAATATGCCGTTCACGGCAGATTTGATTAACGCTTATCTGAAATCGGATTATACGCTAGAGTATAATAGCTTGAACCGTCGCTATTTTTCGGGCAGTAACGGTCATGGACTTTCGGGGGATTTTTACTGGGCGTTGCAGGACAGTGCGGGGGCAAAGCCCATGCTTCGCAACATGTTCTTTGGATTTGGCTATGCGCAGATTTTGAAGTGGTCTCTTAAGGGAACTGCAATTGCTTATCTGGATATGGACTTGGTGGCACCGAGAAAACTTAAGTACAAACTTACTGCAGTCGTGTTCCCGAGCAATTCTGTTTTGAATTCCATTATGCAGCTGCGTGTTTTCAAGAGTGTCGTGAATTCCAAGATTGACGACGTTGTAAACGATATCAAGAAAGCGGCGTCGATGTACTATGGCGGGAACAGAAAACCGCTGAAGGAAAATGCCAAGTTGCAGACTCCTGAAAATAAGCGCCATATCGCTGAATTTGACAAAGTGGTTGCGGGTGGATCCTGGAAACTTGGCGATGCTGAACGCATAGACCGCTCGAAGATTGAACTTAGCCAGCCCAAGCCTGTCGTAAGGCCGGCTGAACCTAGAGAAAAAACGACTGAACCTGCTGAATTTAAGGCAAATACTTTTATTAAAAAGGATTTAGAAAATGAGTGAACCTAAGGATTTGGAAACTTTGCTTGCACGTGTGACGGAACGTCGTCGTGAATTGTTGACTTCTGTCGTCAACCGCCGTACGCGTCACTTTTGCATGGTGCTCGAAGACCTGTTTGACCCGCATAACATTTCCGCTGTTATCCGTACTGCAGAAGTCTTTGGCCTCCAGGATGTTCACATCATTGAAGAAGACAACGCCTACAGCGTGAACAAGTCCATTTTGAAGGGATCTTACAAGTGGATGAGCCTTTATCTGTACAAGAAGCGCATGCTCTGCATGGAAAAGCTCCGCGAGAAGGGCTACAAAATTGCAGTGGCGAGCACGAATACGACGAACTCTGTGCTTGATCTCGATTTGAGCCAACCGATGGCTTTTTACCTGGGCAGTGAATTCCACGGGAACCACCCGGACACGCTTGCCCATGCGGACTATGAATTCAAGCTCCCGCAGTACGGCATTACGGAATCGATGAACGTCTCTGTTGCTGGTGGCGTACTGATGACGTACCTCGACGTGTTCATGCAGAAGCAGGGCCGTGAAAAGTTTGCATTGCCGCAGGCGGAACGCGACGCCTTGTTGCTCGACTGGCTGGATCGCCATGTGAACGGCATCGAGACGAATAGCCCCATCGTGAGGGTAGAGGGATAATCCTCTTATTTTTCAAGATGCAGCCAATGCCAATCGCAAAATATGCTAGATTGTTTTTAGAATGAAAAAGAATACCGCTTTATACTTCTCCGTCGGACTTGTCGTTCTTTTAGCCATTTTCATTTTGATATTTGGCATGTTCTTTTTGAACGAGAAGGATCTGCGTGAAACTTTCGACGTGTACCACTTGCGCTTTACGCAGGTGAGTACGCTAGTTTTGGATGACCCGGTCAAAATCAATGGCGTGAAGCTTGGCCGTGTGGAATCCATCGAACTTTCTGGACACCGCGTTGTGGTGACGGTCAGGCTCAAGTCCAATGTGAAAATCCCGAAGGATTC
This sequence comes from Fibrobacter sp. UWB7, assembly GCF_900142945.1. Taxonomy (NCBI): domain Bacteria; kingdom Pseudomonadati; phylum Fibrobacterota; class Fibrobacteria; order Fibrobacterales; family Fibrobacteraceae; genus Fibrobacter; species Fibrobacter sp. UWB7. The sequence goes on along the minus strand of NZ_FRCO01000001.1, from coordinate 1,077,202 downwards.
CGAAATTCGTGTGCAGAACATCGGCATCATGGGTGAACGCCAGATTGGCATGATTCTCGGTGATTCCGAAGAATACTATGTGCCGGGCGATACCATCACGGGCCAGTTCGATGCGGGCATTGCCGAAGCGCTTGGCCTTGCCGGTGAAGTTTGCGATTCGACGAAGGTGCTCTTGGAAGCGGTAAAGACTGCCTTGAACGGAACGATTGCAAACCCGGAATTCCAGGACCGTTTCAAGACACTTTTGGTGAAGGCCGAAAATCTTGAAGACCGCTTGATGTCGCTTGTGTCAACGACCGACCCGCAGCTCAAAAAGAGCCTTGCAAACCTGAACAAGGTGACGCTCAAGGTAAACGAACTTGTCGATGGCGTCAAGGAACCGATCAACGGTCTTTTTGCTGGAACGGACAAGGTCATGGGGAATGCAAACCACTTGATCTCCGAACTGGAAGGCGTGACCAAGCATTTGGATGGACTTATTGCCAAGGTGCAGTCCAAGATGGATTCGAAAGACAATACCGTCGGGATTTTGCTGAACGACAGACAGCTTCACGACGACCTTGTCAAAACAGTGCGCTCTGCGGACAGCTTGTTCAAGATTATCTTGCAGGATGGTCTTGATATTAATGTGGATTTCTTCTGAGGAATTGATGATTACAAAGTTACTTACTGTTTCCAACAAACTGGGCATTCACGCCCGTCCGGCCGGAATGATTGTTGATATCACGGGGCAGGCTAAGAGTGATGTGTCCATCGTGTTTGATGGTTCGAAGGCCAATGCGAAGAGCATCCTTAATGTGATGATGCTTGCCATCCCTGCGGGTTCCGAAGTCAAGTTCGAAATCGATGGCGAGGATGAAGAGCTCGTCGTTCAGCAGTTGGAAAAGCTTTTTGATGACCACTTCAACGAAGAACCCTGCTGATTTTGTGGCCAAGACTGCCAATGAGCCGAAGTCCCAGAGGATAGAGCTTGTTGGTGTTCCGTCGTCTCCGGGCTTTGCCATGGGGACGGTGTTCCCTGTTGCAAACCGCGAATTTTCGGTGGTCGATGAGACTCTCCCCGAGAGCAGGCTTGCTACAGAAGAACAGATGTTCTTGAAGGCGATTAGTAAGACCTCCAAGGAAATCGCCCAGATTAAAGAAATTTCAGAATCCAGAGCTGGCATCAAGGACAGCCTGATTTTTGCAACGCACCTGATGATCTTGCAGGATCCGGGACTCGTGAATGGAGTCCTCGACAAAATCAGGAAAAAGCACAAGAACGCGAAGTGGGCGGTGCATGTTGTATTTAGCGCCTACATCGAAAAGTTCGAAAAAATTGATTCGCCTGCCATGCGTGACAAGGCGGCAGACCTCAGGGACTTATACAACCGCCTGATGTCTGCGATGGATGACTCCGGACCGGTATTGGAGGACGTGTCTCATGAAGATGGCGTTGTCCTCGTGGCCCATGAGTTTGTTCCAAGCTTCTTGATGACTTTGAAGCCCGGACAAGTTAACGCTATCGTGATGGATACGGGTGGCCGTACAAGCCATGTCGCTATTTTGTCTAGAGCGTTGCAGATCCCGGCTGTATCTGGCCTTAGGAATGTGGCTGCCCTTGTCAAAAGTGGCGATACGATTATCGTTGACGGTGCTGATGGTAAGGTCATCATCAATCCGAATGAAGACGATATTCGCAAGTTCCATGAACGCCAGGAAATGTTCGAACGCCAGCGCCGTGAACTTTTCACGATGCGCCAGCTGGAACCGATGACTCGCGATGGCAAGTATATTGTGTTGCACGCGAACATTGAAATCCCGACGGAAGCGGACAAGGTCACGGACTTTGGCGCTACCGGTATCGGTCTTTACCGTTCAGAATTCCTGTTCTTTAGAAAAGGCACTCCGACCGAAAAGGAACAGCAAAGCGCCTATAGGCATATCCTTGAAAAGATGGCGCCGCACCCGGTTGTAATCCGTACGCTTGATGCGGGCGGTGACAAGCTTGTTTCTGGGGTTTCTGCGGTGAATGAATCGAACCCGTTTATGGGTTGGCGCTCTATCCGCGTGTGCCTGGATCGCGAAGATGTGTTTATTACGCAGTTGCGCGCTTTGTTGCTTGCAAATACGAAGGGCAATTTGCGCATTTTGCTCCCGATGATTTCGAGCATGACGGAACTCAGGCGTGCAAAGGCGTGCATTGCGAAAGCCCGCAAGCAGCTCGAAGATGAAGGGCATAAGCTCCCGGTCGTTAAAATTGGCTCGATGATTGAAGTCCCTGCCGCTGTGATGATTGTGGACAAACTTGCTAAGGAAGTCGATTTCTTTAGCTTGGGTACTAACGACTTGATCCAGTTTACGCTTGCGGTTGACCGTACGAACGAACTTATTACCGACATGTTCCAGCCGCACCATCCGGCAGTGCTCAGCATGATTTACCAGACTGTGGTGGCTGCGCACCGTGAAGGAATCCCTGTGGCGGTTTGCGGTGAAATGTGTACGGACCCGATGAGTGTGCTTTTGTTGGTTGGACTCGGTGTCGATGAACTTTCGATGACGCCGTGGAGCGTGATGACGACGAAGAAGATTATCCGCTCGATCAACTTTGAAGATGTTCGTGATGCGGCTTTGACTGTCTTGCAAATGGATGATGCCGAGAGTGTAAATGAGTTTTTGCATAAAAAGTATGCACAAACCATTATGGAACTTGGTATATCTGGATTTGTGGGACAAGTCGAAAAATAAAAATTGTTGGTTTGCTGATGAAATTATTTTGTTCTTTATTGTTTGCGTGTACAGCCGCCTTGTATGCTCAGGTGGATGGTTCGGTATATTCCACCTACAAGTCTCCGTTCGCGGATCAGGAAATGATTGCTCCGGACCAGTTCCAGGATGTGGTTATTCGTGCTGCCCGTGCGAAGAAAACAATGAACGATATTTCAGTTCCGCAGAACCATCGCGATTTTGCCCGCGCTGCCTATTACTATTACAGTGGCCAGTGGGACAGTGCCTATGCTGCCTATAATTCCTTGCGTAAGCGTGAACCGGAATTGCTTGGACCTGTTGTGCTCCGCATGGCGAAGGCAAACTTCAAGCAGGAAAAGTATGCCAAGATGCGCGAAACGCTCCGACTCGAAAAGAGCCTGGAAAACGACAGGGCTTGGCGTGATGCGGCGGACCGCTTGAGAATTGAAGCGACAATGGCGGATTATTCGCTGAATGATGTTGCTCGTGCGGACTCCTTGATGGTCTACCTCAATGGAAATCCGGATGGCGACGATGTGGATCCGCTGAAGTACCGTTACGCCCAATATTTGGAAGATTCTTACCAGCTGAAACAGGCAAAGCGCATGTACATGAAGCTCCTCACGAGCCGTACATCGTATAAGGATTCCGCTTACGCTTCTGTGCGCCGCTTGAGGGAAGTGCTGGGGGCGCCTGAATCACTTGCCGAAAAGGTCGCTTATGCCAAGCTTGCCTGCACCAAGGACGAGATGAAGAACTGCATCGACCTGCTCGATTCTATCCAGATTCTGGATGCGCAGCAGGCGCAGAAAAATCCTGCTTCGGTGGTGGTGCTTGATGACCCGGCTTATGCACGTTTGAAAAAGAGCACGCTAGATTTGAACACGCGCATTATGCTGTGGGAAAAGCGTGCGGCGGCACTCCGTTCTCTGAACCGTAATGAAGATGCGATTGAACAGTACCGCAACTTGATTGAAAATGTGGAGGCTCGTCCTTCCTGGATTCAGGCCATTCTTAAGCTTTACCGCAAGGAAGCGGCTGGGCTCTTTGACGAAGAAATCCACACTTACGATTCGCTTTTGCAGGATGTGAGCCAGTTTAGCACTGAAAACGCTAATAACCTCTGGTTACGCGGCTTTGAATTTGAACAGAAGCTGATGTATGACAAGGCGATTGACTGCTACAAGAAACTCATCCACAAGCGATTCAAGAGCAATCTGAAACGCCAGTGGGCGAGATTCCGCATTGGCTACTGCTACTTCAAGCGCGGCATGTGGGTTGAAGCGGCGGCATATTTCCGCGATGCGACGAAGGATCCTTTCCTCTGGAGCGGTAGTGCTTCGAGAATGTTCCTTGGCGATACTTACAAGAAGATGGGCGAGGATTCGCTTGCCCGTGAAGCTTATCTCGACTGCATCAAGGACTTCCCGCTTTCGTATTATGCACACCGCAGCCGCATGAAGCTTTTGGACAATCATTTGTTGCCTGCGGACAAGATTCCGTATGCTCATGGCGTGCCGATGTCCCATACGGCGACGATCGAATGGATCCGCTCGGTGAATAAGCTCGGAAAGCCGGACGCCTCGTACAGCAAGGAACGTTACGAACGCATCAAGAAGCTCTTCTTGTATGGTTTTGAAGAAGAAGCGTTTAGGCTGTATGACGAAGTCAAGAAGAAAAACTTCAAGCGCATGGATTTCTTGTACGAATACGGAAAGCTGTTCTACGAGATGGGCGAAACGGCTGCCGGTTACAGGCTTGCACGCCAGTTCCAGGCGAAGATGGATAGGCGCCTGTTCATGACGCCGCCGATAGATGTTTTGCATTATTTGTTCCCGGTTCCGTATGCTGACCCTGTGGTTTACTATTCGGGCACGAGCATCGATCCGTTCTTTGTGTATAGCGTGATGCGTCAGGAATCCATTTTCGATTTCCAGATTACATCGCCTGCGGGCGCCTGCGGCCTTTTGCAGATTATGCCTGCGACGGGTAAGATGCTTGCCGACAAGGAAGAAATTTCTGGCTTTAATCCGAAACGCTTGTACAATGCCTACATGAACATCCGCTTGGGGATCCGCTATTTGGTGGACCTCAAGGATGAGTACAAGAACGACTACATGTATGTGCTTTGCAACTACAATGCAGGTCCCAAGCCGACGAAGCGCTGGCAGTCTGAAAGCGAAGGCCTCCCGTGGGATTTGCGTGTCGAAGAAATCAGCTACTGGGAAACCCGCGACTACGTCAAGCGCGTCATGGGAAATTACTGGATCTACAAAGAAATCTATGACGGGATTTAGCGAATGCTATTCCTACTCTTAACCATTGGTCCTGCGTTTTTATTTGCTTGTGGAAACATCCTGGAAAAGTCCGGGGTGTCCACTGTTGGCAAGCGCACGGGTGGAACATCGAAGCCCTGGGAATTTTTCAAGGGCGTTATCACGAATAAGTTTTGGTGGCTCGGCATTGCATGTTCCGGGCTTGCAACGCTTGGCTATTACATTGCCATGGCTCAGTATGACTTGAGTCAGGTGCAGCCGATGATGGTCTTGAATCCGGTGCTGACGGCGTTGATGGGATTTTGCATCCTCAAGGAAGTCTTGACCAAGCGTATTGTGGTGGCGATTTGCTTTGTCGTGGCGGGCCTCCTTTATTCCGTTGAAAATCTCGGGGAATCGACGGCGGTACAGAACATCGGGACGCTTTGGCTGTATGCGGGTGGACTTAGCTTCGCGACCCTCATTGCGCACCTCTGGGTGAAAGACCGCGAAATGGTGGACTCGCTTATCATGGGCGTTGGCTTTGGACTTTCTGCTGCTTTTTACAAGAGCTTGGCGATGGACTTTGACCTCGACCATATCGAGTTCTCGTCGGTGGTAAACCTGCTCATGGATTTTAGGACGCTTGGCTATGTGGCGACCTACAGCATTGCGTTCTTGTATTCGCAGGTGTCTTTCTCTCGTGGGCGTGCGTTGTTCATTATCCCGTTCAGTGCTGCGGTCGGTGCCGCAGTACCTACGCTTGCGGGGGCTCTCGTTTTTTACGAAGCATTCCCGATGGGCAAGGTGATTTCTGTGTCGCTCGTGCTGATTGGCGCATGCCTCTTTATTGTCCGTAGACCGAGAAGAAAAAAGGTTGTTCCTTCGGAACCCGAAATTAAGAAGTAGTTTTTTTCTTATATTCCGAGCCTAGCATTCCAAATACTCAAGCATAATATATATTCCACATTATGGTGTGTTGGAATGATTTTTCAGCTCAGGTCTACAGGACCTTTGGGTCTCTTCTTTTTGTAGCGCTGGTTTTGTCGGCATGTACTGACGATAACCCTAGTTCGTTGATTTTAGATATGGAAAGCAGCTCTTCGGCAAGTGGTGATGCGGGTGGCACGAAACTTCCGTTTGTTGGCGGCCCTGTGATGTTCACCGAGGTCGACCCGGTTAACGTTGATTTCAAGGACCACGAAGGCGATGACGCCGGTTGGGTAGAACTTTTTAATACATCCGCAGATACGGTAAACTTATCTGAAATGTACTTGACGGACTCGCAGGAAGAACCCTTCAAGTGGAAATTGGGCGATGTGAAAATGGCGCCGAACTCGTTTTTGGTCATTTTCCTCTCGGGAAAGAACTATCCCGATTACGTAATGCCGCATGATTCTATTGATATGATTGGGTCTGGTTGCTGGACTTGGACGGATGCTGAGAGCGATCCTCCGGGCTGCAGCTATGCCGACCCGTTGCCGGGATACGATGAAAAATGCTTTAGTGAAAATGGACAGAGTCGCATTGGTACGGTGATGAAACTGGGTGAAAACGAGGAACTTGGTTGGTCGTCCATTTCGTTTTTCGTAGGAACGGGGAGTAGTGACCCTTCGGATGTGTTGGATATTTCGGCGGCAAATGAAATTTTGATACAGGCGTACATTACAAAGGGCCGCAATGTTTCGGTTCGCTTGGCACAGCCCGATATTGATGACTGGAAAGGTTACGAGATGGTTCTTGAAGGAACTGGAGATTCTTCGACGGTTTACCGTATGGCGCTCCCTACAGGAACAACATTCCCTGATTTGGCGAATATTTATGGGACGCGATTGAGCCCCGAGGCAAGTGAATCTCAAGAAGTAACCCTTAAGGTTTTCAGCTACATTGCGCGGAACCGCGGCCATGAACCACACGCAGGCTTCAAGCTTTCGAAAAAGGGTGGCTCGCTTTATTTGGTAAATGCCGATGCTTCAATTGTGGATTCTGTGTCGTATCCGGAATTGCCTCTCGGGAAAACATGGAATTATGGGGGAAGTTGGGGATATGCCGACCCTTCACCATATGGTTATAGTAGTTCGCTGACATTTACTCGCGAAGAGAATATCGACACTTTACTGTTTCCGCCTTCGGGATTTTATGCGGAACCATTTATTCTAAATCTTGAAAGCACGAATAATGCCGTTTGCGAAACTGGTGGAAAAATGCCATCAGAAAAGACTCCTTTCCAGAAGAATATTTTAATCGACAAGACGACGGTAATACGCTGTGCAAAAATTGCTCCGCAAAGTCTCCCGAGCGATGTGGTGACACGTACTTATATTTTTGAGGCTGCGTCTACAGTGCCCGCGGTATTTCTCACGACTGACCCGAATTCACTTTTTGATCCGGATACTGGTATTTATATGGAAGGTCCAAATGCTCAGAGCAAGGAACCTCACTACGGAGCTAATTACTGGCTCGATAAGGAAATCCCTGTGACGGTGGAGTTGATGGAGCCGGGAACGAGTTCGCCTGCGTTTGCGAAAAATGCTGGACTCAAAATTTTTGGTAATTACAGCAGGCAAAATGATAAAAAGTCGGTAGCGATTACGTTCCGTGAAAAGTATGGTGATTCTCACCTGAAGTATCCGCTGTTTCCTGAATTCCCGGAGCTAAACAAGTTCAAGGTGTTCTTGCTGCGCAACAACGGGAGCAACTACGGAAATGACTACATACGCGACCGCTTGGCAAGTTCCGTGAGCGAAGGGCTTGGCGTCGATTATCAGCGCGGACGATTTGCCGTTGTGTATTATAACGGAGAATACTTCGGCATCCACAGCATCCGTGAACGCTCAACGGCAGACTATTTTGAAACGCATTACGGACTTGATCCGGATAAAATAGATTTACTCAAGGCGGATAATGCTGTTTCTGCGGGCTCGGCTGTTGATTATGTGGCGTTGATGGATTGGCTGGAATCCAACCATCTAGATAAAGAAGAGAACTATGCTTATATCGCATCGCAAATAGATGTCGACAATTTCATCAATTACATGCATACGGAGCTCTTTGCAAATAACCGCGACTGGCCCGCGAATAATCTCAAGAAGTGGCGTAATACAAGTTCCAAGACTCCGTGGAAATGGTTCCTGTATGATCTTGATTTTGGATTTGGTAATGATTATAGTAAGTATAAGAATAACATATTTGAATTTGCGACGGCAGAAGATGGTGAATCGTGGCCAAATGGACCTGAATCAACTTTGTTGCTCCGACGTTTGCTCGAAAATGAAGGCTTCAAGGCGGCGTTTATCAACCGAATGGCGGTACTCTTGCAGATGAATTTTGAAAGTTCGCGGGTGCTTGCTCGCATTGAAAAAATGATGGCTGAAATTCAGTCGGAGATTTCTCGTGATCAAAAACGCTGGGGGCTGAGCGCTTCGAAAATGACAAAACAGCTCAACGCCATCAAGAATTTTGCGATGAACCGCCCTAATGTCGTTTATGGTGAATTGCAGGAATTTTTTGCACTAGGCGAAACGGCTGCTGTAAGCTTGTCTGTAAGTGGCTCTGGGCGGATCCTTGTGCATAATCTTCCTGTTGATGTGTCGAAAATGACTGTGAATTTCTTTACGGGCTTCCCGGTGACGCTCAGTGCGGAGCCTCTTATGGGAAGTACTTTTGCAGGTTGGAGTGATGGCGAATCTAGCCCCACACGGGTGATTTTGCCGGAATGCGTCAGTGAAGTTACGGCCATCTTCAAATAAATAGGAACGGAATATTTTTTATCGTTCGCAGACCCAGAAGAAAAAAGGTTGTTCCTTCGGAACCCGAAGTAAAAAAGTAAGTTTCGAGTGAGTTTTTAGCAAGCTTATTCCCGAAATTTTGCGTCAAAAATAGTCTTTAAAAAAGCTTTGGACACCTCAGACCGCGTATATATTTAGATGCGGATATTTGAGGTGTTTGGTGAGAGATAAATTTTCCCTGTTTCTGTGGCTACTCGGAACTTTTGCTTTTTTTGCATCATGTTCTGATTCGAATCCGATCGCTACGGATTCAGAAAATATTTCAAATAAAACTCAGCCTGTTATGAAACTCCCTTTAGCGGAGCGTTCTCCTGTTGTCTTTTCTGAAATCAATACCGTTAACCTAGTGTACAAAGATTACGAAGGTGGCGATGCGGGCTGGGTGGAACTTTTCAATCGATCTGCGGATACGGTGGACTTGTCTGGAAAGTATTTGACGGATGATTCTGAAGAGCCGTTTAAGTGGATGTTTGGCGACGTGAAAATTTCCCCAGATGAATTCATTATTGTATTCATGTCTGGAAAAAATTTAACCGTGACGAGAAACGGTGGGCTTGAACCGCATGCAGGTTTTAAGCTCGATAAGGATGGCGGAAACCTTTACCTTGTCAATGGCGATGGTCAAATTCTTGATTATGTCGAGTATCCGAAATTGCCGCCTGAAATGTCATGGTCGCTTGGAACATTGAGTGATGGTGTTTCGTTGGACTTTGGTTATAGCGAGCCTTCTCCTTATGGAGAAACGGTAGGAACTGTTGTGCCGACACGTTCGCCTTCGGTGGATTCTTTGGTGGAACTTCCTCCGTCGGGATTTTATGCAGAACCGTTTGTGGTATCGTTTCCGAAGAGTGCTACAGTGCGTTGTGCTGTGGGTGGGGCTCTCCCTACGGCGGAAAGCCCGGTGACGACTGCTTTGAGAATTGACACTACAAAGACTATCCGTTGCGCTTCTTTTGTCGCGGGGGCGCTGAGTGGAGAAGAACTTGTGCGTACTTATGTTTTTGAGAGTGCGCCAACCATTCCTGCGGTGTTCTTGACGACTGATCCGAAATCTCTTTTTGACCCTGACTCTGGACTTTTTATGAAGGGAAATTTTCCCGATGGGAAAGTACCTGAAAAAGGTGCGAATTATTGGCAAGACAAGGAAATCCCTGTAGTTGTAGAATTGATGGAAAAGGACGCTGCCGCTCCTTCGTTTGTGAAACTAGCTGGGCTTCAGGTTTATGGTAATTACAGCCGCATCAAAAAGGAAAAGTCTGTCGCTATAACGTTCCGCGAAAAGTATGGCGATAAGCGCTTGGATTATGCGCTGTTCCCGGATTACCCTGAACTGCACAAATACAAGAGTTTTATTTTGCGCAATTTTGGCAATAATTTTGGAATGGATTACGTCCGCGACAGGCTTGGAAGTTCTATAGGTGATGATCTTGGACTTGATAGCCGTCATGGACGTTATGCGGTTGTTTACTACAATGGCGAATACTATGGCATTCAGGACCTTCGTGAACGATCGAATGAATATTATTTTGAAACGCGTTATGGAATGAATCCGGACGATATCGACTTGCTTGATGCGGAAAATGCAGTGTCTGCGGGCTCTGCGGTTGATTATGAGGCTCTGATAGATTGGCTGGAATCGCATAGCCTTGCTGATGATGAAAATTATGCGTATGTAGCATCGCAAATAGATGTTGATAATTACCTCAATTATGTGCATACGGAACTGTATGTAGACAATCGCGACTGGCCGGCAAATAATCTCAAAAAATGGCGAAATTCAAAATTGCAGACAAAATGGAAATGGTTCCTTTTCGATTTGGATTTTGGATTTGATAGCGGACTTAGTCTGTATGCAAACAATGTATTTGAATATGCTACGGCAGAAGATGGAAATTCCTGGCCGAATGGTCCGGAATACACGTTCCTGTTGCGTAAGCTGCTGGAAAATCCTGGGTTTAAATCTGCTTTTATAAATCGTCTGGCGGTACTGTTCCAAAAGAATTTTGAAAGCTCAAAGTTGCTTGCATGTGTAAAAAAGATGATGGCTGAAATCCAGGCCGAAATTCCTCGCGATCAGAAACGCTGGGAGCATAATGCTTTTGAAATGGAAACGGAACTGGAAAATGTTGAAGAATTTGTTAGAACTCGTGCGGCGGTAATGACGAAGGAACTCCAGGAATTCTTTGGATTAGGGGATGTGGCGTCTGTCACTTTAGCGGTGGAAGGCTCGGGAAGGATTCTTGTGCACGATTTCCCTGTAGATGAGGTAGAAATGTCTGTGAATTTCTTTGAAGATTCTCCGGTAACGCTCTATGCGGAGCCGCATTCTGGAAGTACTTTTGTAGGGTGGAGTGATGGCGAGACGGCTCCTTTGCGTATGATACAGCCACAATACGTAAGCGAGCTCACTGCTGTCTTCAAATAAGCCTTTGTGCCTTCTAAACGGCTTATAAATTACGCACATTTTGAGTACAGTTGTTATTTACACATGTTGTAATTGCTATTTTGTAACATCATGAGTTTCGAAACTAAAATTGTTTGCATTGGTGCTGGCTACGTCGGTGGCCCCACCATGACCGTTATTGCCGATAAGTGCCCCGATGTTAAGGTTACCGTAGTTGATATCAACCAGTCGCGTATTGATGCCTGGAATAGCGAAAATCTCCCGATTTTTGAACCAGGTCTGGATGACGTTGTAAAGCGCGCCCGTGGTCGTAACTTGTTCTTTAGCACGGATATTCCTGCTGCTATCAAGGAAGCGGATATCATCTTTGTGTCGGTGAATACCCCGACGAAGACGTTTGGCCATGGCGCCGGTAAGGCTTCTGACCTGCAGTATTGGGAAAAGACCGCCCGCAACATTTTGGAAATTGCCGACGAAGGCAAGATTATCGTCGAAAAGTCGACGCTCCCGGTCCGCACCGCTGCGGCCATGGAACGCATCCTGAATTCCAACGATAAGGGACTCCACTTCGAAGTGCTCTCTAACCCGGAATTCTTGGCCGAAGGTACCGCCATTAACGACCTTTTTGAACCGGACCGTGTGCTTATCGGCTCCCACCAGACCGAATCTGGTCTTGCTGCTTGCCAGAAGCTCGTGGACGTGTATGCCCACTGGGTGCCGCGTGACCGCATCCTTACGACGAACCTCTGGAGTTCCGAACTCACGAAGCTTACGGCGAACGCCTTCCTCGCTCAGCGCATCAGTTCTATCAACTCGATTAGCGCTCTTTGCGAACGTACTGGCGCGGATGTCGATGAAGTGGCTTACGTGATGGGCAAGGACCGCCGCATTGGCTCCAAGTTCCTCAAGGCTTCTATCGGCTTTGGCGGTTCCTGCTTTAAGAAAGATATTTTGAACCTCGTGTACCTGTGCGGTTACTATGGACTCCCCGAAGTGGCTGCCTATTGGGAAAGCGTCGTGAAGATTAATGAGTGGCAGACGCACCGCGTGGTGGACCGTATGCTCGAGACGATGTTCAACACGATTGCGAGCAAGAAGATTGCCGTGTTCGGTTTTGCGTTCAAGGCAAATACGGGGGATACCCGTGAAAGCCCGGCGAACCTCGTTGTACGCGACTTGCTCGCCGAACATGCACTGCCTGTCGTGACTGACCCGAAGGCTATCCCGGACGCAAAGCGCGACCTCAAGGATGTGATTGAACAGGTAACGTTTGAAGAAGATCCGTACAAGGCTGCCGAAGGTGCACACGCTGTTGTCGTCTGTACTGAATGGAAGTGCTTTGCTGAACTCGACTGGAAACGCATTTACAGCTCGATGGCAAAGCCTGCCTTTGTATTTGATGGTCGTAATATTTTGGATGCCGATGCTCTTCGCAAGATTGGGTTTGAAGTGACGAGTATCGGTAAGGGTAAGGCGGAGTAGTTTTTTTAAGAGAAAATGGGTTATGGCTTCTATTAGTGTTTTTGGACTGGGTTATGTGGGTTGCGTTGGAATCGCCTGTCTTGCGAAACTTGGACACCGGGTTGTTGGCTACGATGTTGATGAAAACAAGGTTCGCCGGATCGCCAATGGGCTTCCGACAATCGTAGAACGAGATATCGATGAAGTTATGCAGGATGGCTTTAAGGCGGGACTGATCTCGGCGACGTCGTCTGCGGTTGAAGCGGTTTCAAAGACTGATATTTCGTTTTTGTGCGTGGGTACTCCTAATGCTCCAGATGGCCGTTTGGACACGACGTATTTGATGTCTGCAGTTCGTGCAATTGCTGAAGCTATCCGTTCAAAGTCGACGTTCCACATTGTGGTTATCCGCAGTACGGTTCCTCCTGGAACGAACGCTCTTGCAACTGCCTTGATTGAAAAGATTTCGGGCAAGCGTGAAGGAATCAACTTTGCCGTGGCCTCGAACCCGGAATTCCTCCGTGAAGGTATGGCTGTTGCCGATTACCTGAACCCGCCGTTGACCGTGATTGGTTGCAATAGCCGCCGAGCCTTGGATAGCCTCAAGGGAATTTATGAATCGCTTGGCAGTGAAATTGTCGAAGTGGAACCTAAGGTGGCGGAGATTATAAAATTTGTCAATAACTCCTACCATGCACTGAAGGTCACGTTCGGTAACGAAATCGGCGCTATCTGCAAAAAGCTCGATATCGATAGCCATAGCGTCATGAACTTGTTCTGCATGGATACGCAGCTGAACATTTCTCCGTATTACTTCAAGCCGGGCTTTGCTTATGGCGGATCTTGCTTGCCGAAGGATTTGCGTGGTCTGAATTTCTTGGCGGAATCGAACCAGGTTGAAGTTCCTGTGCTTTCTTCGATTGAATGCAGCAACAATAGGCACATTGAACGTGTGCTGGAACGCGTGCAGCAGATTGGCGTGCGTTCTGTGGGCATTATCGGCTTGACGTTTAAGGCGGGTACGGATGACTTGCGCAACTCGGCTGCGATTCGTTTGGCTGAAGGCGTGCTTGGTAAGGGGTGCTCTTTGAGCATTTATGACCGCTATTTGAATATCGCTCGCGAAAAGGAAACAAACCTGCGTGAACTTAATAAGCGCATCCCGCACTTGCTCCCGCTTTTGGTGCAAAAAGTTGAAGATGTCGTGAAGTCCACTTCGCTTGTCATTATTACTGTTCGAAATCCGGAAATTCCGGAACTTATTCGCAAGAACCCCGAAATACATTTTTTGGACTTGGTGCGCGTGAAGGATTCGTCCGTAGAAACGCTGCCTAATTACGAAGGTTTTTGCTGGTAATTTTTATGGATCAGTCTTTGAAGGAACTTTCTGGCAAGAAAGTTTGCATTGTTGTTGAAAATCTTCCGGTGCCTTTTGACCGCCGCGTATGGCAAGAAGCGACTTCTTTGCATGAAGCGGGCGCTGAGGTGACGGTCATTTGTCCCCAGACAAAAAAGTATCCTCTGGAATACGAGGAACTCGAGGGCATCAAGATTTATCGCCATCCTTTGCCGGAAGCGAACAGGACGCTTGATTATTTCAAGGAATATTTCTGTGCCCTTTATCATGAGACTCGTCTCTTGTTCAAGGTGTTTAGAAAGCAGGGCGTGCAGGATGTGATCCATGCTTGCAATCCGCCGGACTTGATTTTCATTGCGGCATTCTTGTTTTTTACGTTTACGCGTTGCAAGTTCCTCTTTGACCACCACGACATCAACCCGGAACTCTGGATTGCAAAGTTTGGCAAGAAAGGGCTTGGCTATCGCGCGATGATTCTTGTGGAGCGCCTCACGTACTTCTTTGCAAAGCATGCCATTGTCACGAATGAATCGTACAAGGAAATTGCGATGCGTCGCGGCAAAAAGCGCGAAGAGGATGTGACGATTGTTCGCAGCGGTCCGAACCTCTCGAAGTTGAAGATTGGTCCTGCTAAGCCGGAAGTCAAAAAAGGCTTCAAGTATCTGGTGGGCTATATCGGCGTGATGGGCAAGCAGGAAGGTATCGATCTTTTGCTCAAGTCTGTCGATTACATCGTGAACAAGAAAGGTCGTAAGGATATCCGCTTCTGCATCATGGGCGGTGGACCTTCCTTGGATGAACTTCGCGAATTGAACAAGTCGATGAACTTGACCGATTATGTGGAGTTCCCGGGTCGCGTGAGCGATGAATTTTTGGCAGATGTGATGAATACGGCTGATGTGTGCGTCAATCCGGATTTACCTTCTGAGATGAATGACAAGTCTACCATGAACAAGATCATGGAATACATGGCGTTTGGAAAGCCGATTGTGCAGTTTACGCTTAAGGAAGGCAAGTTCTCGGCTCAGGAAGCTTCGCTTTACGCAAAGAATACCGATACGGGCGACTTTGCCGATAAGATCCTGTGGCTCTTGGACAACCCTGAAAAGGCGGCGGAAATGGGCGCCTTTGGTCGCAAGCGTGTGCAAAACGAACTCAGCTGGGATTACGAAAAGCCGAAGCTGATTAGCGCGTACAAGAAGTTGCTTGGACTGTAAAAAGGGAACTGTTTTCTTGTGAAACTGTCCTGGTACATCAAGAGATTAAAGACTTTCTCTGCGGGTGAATTTATCTACCGCATTCGTCAGCGCGTGCGTACGCATGTTTTGGATAAACGCCTGATGGACGTGTCTATAGCTTCGGTGGCATTGCCGAAATCTGCTGTCATTGACGATGATGCGTCTCATTTGAATTATCCGATTTTTGATAAGACTATTGACGTGTTCAAGCCTATCCATTGGCATTTGGACTTGTCGACAGGACGGGAATTTCCGAAATCCTTTGCGCATAAAATTGATATCCGTAGCGATAAGTATGGTAGCGCCAAGCATGTGTGGGAAGTGAACCGCATGCAGTTTATGTTGCACATCGCGATGCTTTATAAAAAGAGCGGTGATGCAAAGTATTTGGATCTGTTCTGCTATCATTTGACGAGCTGGAAAAATGAAAACCCGTACATGGTCGGGGTCAACTGGTACAGCAATATTGAAGTCAACTTGCGATTGATTTGCTGGTATTATTGCTGGCAAGTTTTTGATGTTGAAAATCTTCGTGCATCGAATGCGGATTTTGCGAAATTTGTCGATTCTATCTGGTTGCCGCTCATTTTTGAACATGCGGAATATTCGTACAACCATCCGTCGCTTTGTTCTTCGGCAAACAACCATTTGATTTCGGAATATGCAGGCTTGTTTGTTGCTGCCTGCAAATGGGACATCCCGCATCGCGAAGCTCGTTTAAAGTATGCAAAGGCGGGACTCGAACGCGAAATTCTTTTGCAGAATTCTGCAGAAGGTGTAAATCGCGAAGAAGCGGCGGAATATATCCAGTTCATCGACGACTTTTTCTTGATTGCTGCTGTGGCTGGGCACCATGCCGGTAATGAATTCTCGGATGCGTACAATGAACGCTTGCATGCGATGGCGCGTTACATGAATGCATTCTTGGATGGCAACTTTAATTACCCGATGTACGGCGATGGCGATGACGGCTTTGTGCTCCGCCCTGATGCAGGTGGACATTTCAACAACTTCAAGTCATTGCTTGTTTCGTTTGCAACGTATTTTGAAGATGGATCGCTAAAGCGTGCAAATGTTGTTTGGGACGAGAAAAATGAGTTGCTGTTTGGTGATGCAGGTCGTAAAACATTTGAATTGCTGAATGTTGCCGATGAGCGCGAAACTCTTGATGGTAATCATTTTTATCCGGAAAGTGGGCATTTTATTTTCCGTAAGGCTGTGGAGCCTTGTAACGCCGAAAAACGTTTCGATGGTTTTACTGGCGTGCGTGAGACGTATTTGCATTTCGATGCGGCTCCGCTCGGCTTTTTAAGCATTGCAGCTCATGCTCATGCCGATGCGCTTAGCTTTATTCTGCATGTCGATGGAATGCCTGTGATAGTTGATCCGGGAACGTTCACGTACCACACGCATAAGGATTTGCGCCGTTATTTTGTGAGTACTTTGGCTCACAATACGGTTTGCGTGAACGGCAAAAATCAGGCGCAGCAGGCGGGACCCACATTGTGGCTTGCACACTACCATTGCAAAACGCTGAATGTCGGCGAAAACTTTGTTGAAGCAACGCACGATGGCTACCACAAGGATGGCGTAGAACATGTCCGTAAAGTCGAATACAATCGAGAAAAGGACGAGTTCACGATTACAGATACATTGCATGGATTCTCTCCGTTCACGGTCGAAATTCCGTTCCATCTGCATCCGACCGCTAAGGTGCAGCTCGATGGCGCCTTGGCAACGGTCGATGTGTCGGGCGCTCGCCGTGTTGTGATGGCTCTTGACAGAAAGCTTTCTTATTCCATTCGCGAAGATGGCTGGTATTCGGAACACTTTGGCGAAAAAGTGCCGACAAAGTTCCTGTATGCAAAAATGGAATGCAAGGAATCTGTGGAGTTCGTTACCACGATAAGCATACGGTAATCGTTATTTTTCTAGATTTCATGTATGCTTGAAAAGGTTTGTCATATTGGCCCTGGCTTTGCTGTGCAGGGTGGAATTAGTTCAGTTCTTGTTTGCTATAAAAAACTTTTCAATTTGCCTGAAGGGAATTTTATAGAATCATATAACGGCTCATTTGTCCGTTCCCTTCCGGTCTTGCTGAAAGTCTGCTTGAAGCTCCTGTTTTTCCCGTCGAAAAAATTTGCGTTTTACCAAATCCATACGTCTAGTTACGGCAGCTTTTACAGAAAGTATCTTATAAGCCGTTGCTTGCGTTTTCGGGGGAAAAAATATACAGCCCATATTCATGGCAGCCAATTCGACAAGTTTTGCGACGAGGCATCTCCTTTGCTCAAATGGATGCTGAAAGATTATTTTCGTCATGCCGAAAGAGTTCTGATTCTTTCATCGGAAATGAAGGGTATCGTGCAGAGTGTGGATCCGTCTATTGAAAAGTTTACGACGATTCCAAATCCTGGTGCTGATATTGCTGATGCTCCGGTTGATCTTGAAGCGCATGAATTACCCGTCAAGATTATTTTTTCGGGTCGCTTTGGAAAGCGTAAGGGCGTGTACGATTTGATTGAAGCTTTTTCGAAAGCGAATTTCTCGGTTCCTGTAAAGCTGTCTTTGTTTGGTGATGGAGAGGTGGATCAGGTGCGTGCCGCAGTCAAGGAATCCCCGAAATGCAGTGATATCAGCGTGTCTTCCTGGGTCGTTCATTCGGAGTATGTGAAGATGCTCCCTAAATACGATTTGCTGGTGCTTCCGTCGTATGCAGAACGTTTTAGCATGAGTCTGGTCGAAGCTTTGGGCTTTGGCTTGCCTGCAATTTCGACATTTGTCGGTGGAACTGCAGAAGTGGTCAAGGACGGAGAATGTGGCATTCTTTGTGAACCGGGTGATATTCAGGCTTTGACGCGTGCATTGGAAAAATTGGTAAACGACAAGGCGCTCCGCGTGAGCATGGGTCGTGCTGGCTGGGAAAGGGCTCAGGACGCTTTTTCCCCTAAAGTCGTTTATGATAAGCTTGAAAAGTGTTATAAGGAACTATAAACATGTCTCGATGGATTAAGAATTTTATTCTTCGTATGCTATGCTTTTTCGTTTCGGTATTTTACCGAATGAACCGGAAAAAAATTTTTTTTAGAGCATATAATGGTTTGCGTTACGCGTGCAATCCGAGAGCGATTTCCGAGAAAATGCATGAAATGGATCCGGACATGGAAATTGTCTGGAGTTTGAACGATGTGAATGATGTTGCGGAAATTCCTGATTATGTGCGAATTGTAAAGAAAAAATCTTTCGCAGAATATAGAGAATTGTTTACATCTAAATTTTGGGTGCTGAATGCGGGTATTATGATCCCGTGCAAGCGAAAAGGACAAATCTACATGGATACGTGGCATGGAGATCGTGCCTTTAAAAATGTCGATAAAACATCAGATGGAAGTTCGCTTCTTTCGGAGGCGTATAAGTGTGCAGATGTTATTTTGTCAGGTTCCGATTATGGTGATGAAATTATTCGGCGCTCTTTGAATCCTTATGCTGAAATATTGCGCTGTGGCTCTCCTCGAAATGATGTGTTCTTCCAAGATTATACCCATAAGGCAGACTCTGTTCGCAAGGCTTTGAATTTGGAGGGTTTTGACAAAATTCTTACATATGCTCCTACTTTTCGAGGAAATGGCGTTGCCGCCGATATGTTAGACTTTTCGTATTTGGCTGATGAACTTGAAAAGAGAGATGGAAAAAAGTGGGGAATACTGATTCGTCAACACCACAAGGTGAAAATGTTGCCTGAATGGAAAACGGATTCCCGAATTGTAGATGCATCCAAGTATCCTGAAATGCAGGATTTGTTGCTGATTTCCGATGTGGTAATTTCGGATTATTCATCCTTGGTTGGCGATTATGTTTTGTTGAATAGACCTGTGGTGTTGTATGTGCCCGATCTAGATGATTATAAATCTAGTCGCGGTTTGAATTTTGATGTCGAAAAAAGTCCTTTCAAGTATGCAAAGAATGCAAAAGACTTGTTCCAGACGATCATTGATTTTAACGAATCGGATGCCCCTGAAAATTGCAAACAGATTCTGGATTTCTATGGACATGTCTGTGAAACTGGACATGCCTCTGAACAAGCTTGTCAATGGATTCTTGATAGAGTATGAGTGAATCGATATCATTCATTCTTCCAGTTTATAATGCTGAAAAGCATTTGGCTCAATGCATTGAATCGGTTTTGAGTCTTAAGGATTCAATTGAATGGGAACTTGTTATTGTTGATGACGGGTCGAAAGATTCGAGCGCTGCTATTTGTGACCAGTTTGCAAAAATGGATTCGCATGTCCGTGTATTGCATGTCGAAAACGGTGGCGTGAGTAGAGCCCGCAATTTAGGGCTGCAGAATGCTCAAAAAGAAGTTGTTACTTTTATCGATGCGGATGACTGGATTGATGCTACTGCTTTTGTAAAAGCGTTTCATGCTTATGTTTTGTTTGATGCTGAATTGGGGTATGTTCCGTTCTTTAGCGTTGAAAACGGAAGGAGTAGAATTGTTCCGTTGTCTGTTGGTGAAGATCGGCTCCTTTCGTTGGATGATAAGGATTATATTCTCAAAAAGAGACTTGGCGCAGGCATTGACTTTTACGGTTATGTATGGCGTTGCTTTTTTTCTAGAAAGCTCGTTGAAAAAATTGAATTCAATACATCGCTCAAATACAATGAGGATGTCCTGTTTTGCCTTGAAACACTTTATAAAGCAAAAAAAGTGGCTGTTATTAACCTAGCTTATTATTACTATAGGGTGAACCCGGAGCAACATTCTATTAGCAAGGGGACGTATTCCTTGGAAAACCGTATTGCCGGGTGGAATAAAATCAAGGAATGGGCGGCCGCAAATCATGTAGATTTTGATTTTGCCCTGATGCGTAGGCATTGCCCTATTTATGCGAGAATGTTTGCCTTGATTGCTATGAACCATCGCGGTTTTAAGCGTGCAAAGGCTTTATGGAAAGTCCACTGTCAGATTCCAAAGTCTGAAATCCGTCAATGGAAAATGTCGTACTGGGGAAAGTCATTTGCTCCGTACGTCTTGAGCCAAAGATTTCATTTGGGGATTCTTGGTTATTTCTTCCTTTTGCTCCGATTCTTCTGAAATCTGAATGTTCCCTGCGAGTAGACCTATGATAAGGTAGGTGTATGCAGATGCATTGCCCATATTCCCAGACAGTATAAAGAATAGCGTCATGGCGAATATTTCAAGTGCTCCTGATATGGCAACCATGTTCTCGTTTCGACGCCTGAAGAAGTAAACGAAAATCCAGATGGAAAGTGTGAAGTATAGGAATAGTCCTACAAAACCGTAATTGATCAGTTTTGGAAAGAGGATGGATTCCATTCCTAAAATATCTTCGTTTCGAATTCGGTCTCCATAGGCGTCTGTTTCAAAAATATGTTTGGTCAGGTATCCGACTCCGTTTCCGAATAGAGGGCTTTCTGCAATTTGAACGATTGAAAATAGAAGTTGCTGTTCACGGAGCTGTAATGAACTACCTCGGGTTTCTTGGGAAAAATTATCAATGACTTTTTGTATGCCGAAGTATGCCGCGATGACGAGGGCGAATATCATGAACAACTTTATAAGAATATGCCATTTGCGGGTAAACCAAAATGCAAGTGCGACTGCAGAACAAAGCATTCCCGTTCGGCTTCCGCTAAGTAACAGGTTGGCAAGATAAATGCCGACGAATGCAAGTTTCCACGACTTGTTGATGTCGATTTTATTTAGCATTGGGAAGAATACTAGGATTATTCCGCAAAGGAGCGTGCCGTAAGCCGTTGGATAAGTTGTGGTAAGTAACGTTCTTGTGCGCCATGCATCACTTGCGTTGATATTTGTTGCAAGGTTGTAAAAGCCGTCGTAATAGGGGAACGCGGAACAGATGTACTTGAATGGATAGTTGGCGTTGAACAGTCCTTCGAAAACGCCAAGCACCCCTAATATGAATATGATCGGAAATAACTGCTGTAGAGTCTTTATGACGTCTATTCTACGACCGATAATGAACGCGGCCAACAGGTAGCCATACAGTTCTATGATGTAGCGGGCGAGAACGTAATATTCCTTGATGTCAAATTTATTGTTTGAATAGACTGTGCAAATAAATGAAATGATTACTAATGAGAGCGGAATTTTAAAAGGAAATTTTTTTAGGGATTCAATGAAAAAATTATAGTTCTTTAAAATTTCGACAAGAAAGAACGAGTATAGAAGAATATGCTGGGGTGAAAGCTTTGGGGAATCGATAATCCAAATGCACGATGGAAAAAGAAGCGTGCCTATGAACAATGCGCAAAAACGGGCTTCAGCATCTTTGTAGAGCAGTACAAAAAAACAGGATGCGAAAATGGCATAGACAAGAAAATCAATCATAGCGTGCTGAAAATATAAAAAAGTTTCAAATTGCTCAAAACGGGTCTTTGAAAAACTATTATTTTTTATCTATCAAAAAAGGAAGGTGTAAAATGAAACTATCGACTATTTTCTTTGTAATAGCAGGACTCCTTTGTGGTCAGGCTTTTGCTGAAAAAGTTACTTATGCGACTTGGAATATCCGCTACGCCAATGCGAAGGATTCTGCTAATGGGGATGGCTGGGGCAAGCGCGCTCCAAGAATTGCCGAGGTAATCCAGTTCTATGATTTCGATATCATTTCTATGCAGGAACCGGATAAGAACCAGGTGGCAGATTTGGCTGCCTTGCTACCGGATTATGATTATGTCCAAGCCGATTCCACTTATTTCCATCCGATCTTTTTCAAGAAGTCCCTTTTTAAAAAAGTTGATTCGGGAATGTTCTGGTATTCAGAATCTGGCGAACGTGGTTCCATTGGTTGGGGTGCAAGCCAAATTCGTTATTGCTCGTGGGCTAAATTGATGCCGAAACAAGGGAAGAATAAAAAGCCTTTGTTCATTTTCAACGGACATTGGGACCATAAAAGTTGGGATGCTCGAAAGGAATCTGCAAAGCTGACGGTGAGAAAGATTAAGGACATTGCGGGGACAGGCTTGGCAATCTTTTCTGGAGATACTAATGTTGAAACGGATAAGGAACCTTACAATACGATGCAGAGGTCTTCAATTCTCATGGATTCCAGAAAGGCTTCAAAAATCGTCTATGCTCCAAATAATTCTTTCAACAACTTTGACCCGAATACTTATGGCAAATGGCAAATTGACCACGTATTTGTAAGCCCGACATTTAATGTGATGAAATATGGAATCTTGAATGAACGTTACTATGATGGTAAAAAGTGGCGCTATCATTCAGACCATTTGCCGATTATGGTCAATCTTGAGTATAAATAAACTATTTAACTTTTGACTTGACCTTGTTCATTACGGCCTGTTGAATGTCGGAAAAATCCATGTCCTTGTATATGTTTTTCGATGTCATCAGTCCGTAGTTGGCAATCTTTTCACGAAGTCTGTATTTAAAAAGTCTAAATCCTTTGTGGCGAAAACCAAGTTTGGTGTTTCGCCATTCTGTTTTATCGTAGAAAAATAGCCAAACAGACTTTAATGGATTGACGCATTCACGGTGCCAAGGCTTTCTAAAACCTGTATAGTGTATTAGGCTCGGGTTGGATAGCGCTGTCTGCAATTCCTCGAAATGGCTTCTGCTAATGAACTGGTCTTTTAGCGGTTCGAAAAAATGTTCTTGTAGATTGTAGCAAATCGGGAGTTCTGCAATTTGCCCATGAAGTATGACATTTAAGGCGTCTTGATCGTGATACTGGCAAATGTCTTGATTGTTGGCAATGTAATGGAGCGCTTTGTTTTGAATGTCATTGTCGCGCCACCATTTTAGATTGATGAGCATGATTCCGGCATTGAAGTAGTCGCTGTCCTTGGGGAGCGACAGACGGTTCAGAATACGGATGTCGTTGCAGCGCATGTCTGGGACGGCGGCTGCGGCGTGGCTTGCAAGCGGAGTTTCCCAAAGTTCCTGGATAGAGCCTGTGCAAATGACATCACCATCGATGTAAAGGACTTTGTCTAGGTCTTGTGGGAGAATTGAGGGTAAAAATAGGCGGATGTAAGTTGCCAAAGAAACATGTTCTCCGGGACGAATCGGGCAATCTTTCAAACAGGATTCGTCAAGGCTGTAAAAGCTGATGCTTGAATTGGCGTTCCCGAGATGCCTAGATAGCTGGTCCTTAAATTTTTGGTCCAGTTTTGTAGAAACGATATTGTAATGAATCTCGAGATTTGGATTAGTAAGACCAATAGATGTCATGAGGACTGATGTCGGCATGACATAGTTTTCATCTGTGCAAAGAACTATTTCTACCATGATTAGTCTTTAGGGGATTTGATTTCTTCCTTGATTTCCGTGGTGCTGACACCTTCGGTTCTTGGAAGATAGAGAACTTCGCAGTAATCTTTTAGAAAATCGAATTTTCCTGTCCAGTCGCTTCCCATGACGAATAGGTCGCAGTGGTATTTTTGGACATCGCTTATTTTTTGTTCCC
This sequence comes from Fibrobacter sp. UWB7, assembly GCF_900142945.1. NCBI lineage: Bacteria > Pseudomonadati > Fibrobacterota > Fibrobacteria > Fibrobacterales > Fibrobacteraceae > Fibrobacter > Fibrobacter sp. UWB7. Next base: position 1,053,495 of record NZ_FRCO01000001.1, on the reverse strand, counting down.
AGTTGTCTTCTCGGATGACCTTTGTAACCATGCGGAGGGATTCTACGATTTCTTTGCGATTTTCAAACGGAACGATGCATTTTTTACCCTTCAGGGTGTTGAATTCGTCCGAAGAAACTGCTACGTATAGTTCGTCTGCCAAATTGGCGATTCTTTTGAGGAGACGCAAGTGGCCTATATGGAATAGGTCGTATGTACCGTAGGTAATTGCTCGTTTGTATTTTTTCTCGCTCATAATTCAAAAATAAAAATCTTAAGGAACGGTCCAGTAGCGTTCTTGTTTATTTCCACGGACTTTTGACAGGAAAAATGCGAAATTATCCTTAATGCGCATTTTTTTATACTTTAGCCGAGCTACTAATCCCTCGTCAATCTTTTTTGGATTTTCAGTATAAACATAGTAATTCAGGTTCTTTAAAGAATACTGCTTGTACTTGACCCATACAGTCCAAAGTCTTTCGGCGAGGAATCCGTAAATCCTCTTCTGGTAGCTATCGTATTTTTCGATGTCGATGATTTTTTCTGCTTTGAATAAAATTCCAAAAAGCCATTTGCAGTAATCGTCGAATTCGTTCCACGGCATGATGAACATGTTGCAGTCGTAAAAGTAGTTGCAGCCGAGAAATACATCGTTGAACGCGTTTAAAAATTCTGGGTAGTCGTTTCGGACGATATCATGAATGACGCGTAAATCGGAGCTGTAGTGGGCATGTTCGTAGCCGCTTGCGACTGAGGTCTTGAGGTACGCCCTGGGGGTTGTGATGACCTTGTTGGCAGAAAGCCAGGACTCGATTCTAGATGTGTCGAGCTTGTACTCGGAAATGCCTTTTACATCTTTTGGTATGCCACTGCTTGTGAGGCGAGTCTCATTAAACGCGAAAAAACGACGATAATGGTTTAGTCCGATATATTCTAGGTTTGGATAAATAGACTTGATATTTTTCCACGCCCAATAAATTGCGGTCAGCTCACAAAAACTGCGGTTCTTGTTGCTGATATTGTCACAAGGCTCTCCGTTCAATTGATCGTCGCGTTGGATTCCAAGGTTTGCCTCTGAAATGGCTGCTCCGACATGAATCGGTAAGAATATACCGTCTTGCGGCAATTCGCTTGGTTTGTGGCAACAGACGAGAATCTTTATTTTGGAATCTTCGAGCATGGCTGAAATTTAGAATTTTTCAATGTTCAGGACTTGCTCGATAATCGGGGCCATGTCGTAATACTTGTATTGCGCAAGACGACCTCCAAAGATAACACCCTTTTCTTGATCGGCTAGTTTGCGGTATTCTTCGGCGAGCTTGTTGTTGCGCTCATCATTGACGGGGTAGTAAGGTTCCATGCCGTCTTTGTATTCGGTGGAGTATTCTTCTGAGACAACCGTTTTCGGAACGCTGTAGACATCGGCGCCGAACATTTCAAAATGCTTGTGCTCGATGATACGTGTATACGGCTGGTCATGCGAAGTGTAGTTGACGACGGCGTTTCCTTGGAAGTTTGGCGTGTCTTCTGTGCGCATTTTGAAACTGACTGTGCGCCAGTCGAGCTTGCCGAGCTTATAGCCGAAAAATTCATCAATGGCGCCTGTGTAGACAAGCTTGTCTGCTATTTCGTGCCAGTTGTCTTTATATTCAGCAAAGAAATCGACGCCGGTGCGCGTCTTGATTCCGGTGAGCAATCCGTCAATGAGCTTGTTGTAACCGCCGATAGGAATGCCCTGGTACTTGTCGTTAAAGTAGTTGTTGTCGAATACGAGACGCACCGGGAGGCGCTTGATGATGAACGCCGGTAAGTCCTTGCAATTACGGCCCCACTGCTTTTCGGTGTATTCCTTGATGAGCTTTTCGAAGATGTCCTTGCCGACGAGCGTGAGCGCCTGTTCTTCGAGGTTTGCTGGCTCGCGACCATTCAATGCGGCAATGGCTTCGGCTTTTTGCTCTTCGATTTTTGCCTTTGCCTCTGCCGGCGTTGTGACGCCCCACATCTGGTAGAACGTGTTCATGTTGAACGGCAGATTATAAAGCTTGCCTTTATAGTTCGCAACAGGGCTGTTCGTGTAGCGATTGAATTCCACGATGGAATTGACGAAGTCCCATACTTGCTTGTTGCTAGTATGGAAAATATGGGCTCCGTACTTGTGGACATTGATACCTTCAATGTTTTCGCAATAGACATTTCCACCAAGTTGTGCGCGCTTATCTATGACGAGACATTTTTTTCCGGCACGGGTGGCGCGGTATGCAAATGTGGCGCCGAAAAGGCCTGAACCGACAATGAGGTAATCGAATTCTTTCATAATTAAAAAAGTTTTTTTATTTTGTTTCGAATTTTAGACTTTATTAATGAACATTTCCTGACTAGAAAAGATATTATTTTATATGCTTTTTTACCCTTGTCATACCAGGACCGAAGAATAACAATTAAAGGGTCCTCAAAAAATAAAACATCGCTTCCTGATATTAAACAAGTCAATGGCGCAATTCCTTTACTTGGATCGTCAAAAAGTTTTTCTATTTGAGGCGTTATTTCCCCATGTTGTTTGACTTGCAGGAGAATTTTTTTTTCATTTAACAAAAAAGGGGGCATTTTGCCGTTGTTTTCGCTGGTGCATAAATAGTGAATTATTTTTGCATCTTTAAAATGGCGTAATCCATGTTTGAATTCACAGTTCCAACAGTCGGGCAAAGTTTTAATTTGATGTCCCAATTCGTAATTTGTCTTGGCTAGACTTGGTTGATCCATGGATACCCTTTTTAGAGTCCCATCTTGATAATTTTTATTCCATCTTGTAAAAAAATTGTGGGTTGCTGGAATGTCTCGAACAAATATTACTCCGCTGTTGAAGTATTCGGTTTCGTTTTCTATAGGCCATTCTAGCTTTGTTCCATGTTTTAGGCACATGGACCTGTATGGATTGTCTTTAAATGGTACATGTGTATCCCAACATGCTGCCATATCTACATCAATTTCATCAATTTCATCTAATGGTTTTACAATGATTGTGTCGCAATCAATGAATAAAAAATCGCCTTGTACATAGTTCCGAACATTAGTCTTTAATAGACGACTTCTTTTTTGCGCGGAAATAGATGGATCTAATTCGATAACGATTATTTCATCCGCGATAGCTGATTCTTTTTTTCTCGTTCCTGTTAAGGATTCGCTTGTTTTTGAATCTGTTAAGAGCGTAATATGGACATCTGGCATATGATGCTTTGCTGAAAGCATTGATACATATGCTTGCTCTAGGTAGATGTCGTCTTCTGAGCTTACAAGAACATAAACAATTTTTGTTTTCATTCGTGCACATCCCATATTCAAATATTTATCTTGAAAAAACTTTGGCATTTTTCGATAAAATAATCATTTCTGTTGTTTTCAACATTGTCATTGCTTAACGCAAAGTCGTTGATTTTATCGCTAATGATTGGATATGGTGAAGGGTGTTTGTTTGGTGCCCAGCAGACTTTTATTCCTTCTCTGTTCTCAATAAACATTAACCAGACGTCATCCGCGTTAAGGCAGTGATTTTGAATATTTTCAATCTTGAAATAATCGCTATGGGTATTGAAAATATGCGGGGGATATAATACACCTCCTACTCCGGTAGCCATAAGATCGGAAGAGGGGGTTGCTATTTTTTTATATTCTAAATCCCACAGCCTGTAAGGGGCTATTGTTCCATCAAGCAAATGTGTTGTTTTATGAACTCGTCTTGCGGAAATACAGTTGGGATATTTTTTAAAGTTTCTGTAAAGAGATTCGATACAGTCTTTTGAATACAACGCGTCATCATCCACCGTGATTATGATGGCATTGGAAAATTCCTGCATTGCATAGAAATATTTGTTATGCGGCTTGATGTTTTCGCAGATAGTGCGAATTTCGAGACCTTTATCCCGCATGTCTAATATTTTTTTAGGAACATCTTGCAATGAAACAGTCTTGTCTAAATACAAGACGATTTTGTCTGCTTGTAGTGTCTGGTTGAAAATCGACTTTAAGCAAAGATGAAGTGTGCTGAATCGGGCGGGATAGCTTGTGAGGGAAACGACGATAGGGGTTTCTCTATGAGAGGGTGCTAGTTTTTTTGTTGGTTGAAACTTAACCCAAAAATTTGCTCTTTGGATGCGCTTTTCTTCACCAGTTATGTATTTTTTCCATCTGCGCTTAAAAATATCTGCAATGTAACTCAATGGACTGAGGCAGAATGCTTTGGCGCTTAATTTTAGGTAATCGTTTCTCTTACCTTGCTTTTTGGCAGCCTTGATCCCGTTCCTGAAATCTTGATAGAGTGTTTTATTGCGCTCTTTGATTACAGATTTGTTTGGCTTGAAAAATTCTGTAATTTCTTTATTATACCGCTCATTTGTGTACGCCCATTTTATTTTGTTCGATTCAGTGACTCCACTGCCACGACGGTAAACTGATGAAATTATGGGGTTGAAATGAACTTTTCCTTTTTGGGCAAGGAATGCCCACATCATGGTGTCAAAAGATGAAACTTCTTGCTGACTTAGTTCTTTAATGTATGTATTGCGGTACACTACTGAAGCTGTTGGAAATCTTCGGCGGATGAGCAAATCGTCAAGGCTTACATCGTGTTCGGGTTCTGTTGAAAAAGGCTTTATAATGTTCGTTTCGGTAAAAAGAACATTGGCGTTTTCAGTGGACAATATGTAGTCTGGATGTGATTCGAGAAAGTCTACTTGCCTTTGCAGTTTGTTTGGATCCGTCCAGTAGTCATCGCCTTCGCATTCGGCAAAGTATTTTCCTTTGGCAGAAGGATAAATGAATTTACTCCAAATATCCTTAATCTTAGAGTATTGATTTTCTTTCTGTAGAATTGCCTTAATCAGGTTGGGGTGCTTTTGGGCGTATTGTGCGATAATTTCCGTAGTCCCGTCAGTAGATGCATCGTCGTGAATGATGATTTCTATAGGAAAATTGACTTTCTGCATAAGAAAGCCTTCAATGGTTTGCGCAATGAAATTTTTTTGATTATATGTTGCGCAAAGGATGCTGACGAGAGGTTGGGTGTTCATGATGATTCTTTTTGTATAATATATTTTGATGCTTATTGCAGAAGATCTAATAAATGCTTTGCATCTTGTCGTTTGCGGATGATTTTGTATCCGTCTGGTGTCAATTCTACAATGGCACAGCGCGGATTGATAAAGAATGGTGTCAAATTGTTTTGGTAGGCGCCACTGCCCTTGTAAATTAGGAAGTCTCCTTTTTGGTAATGAGAGAGCTTTACCTGTTCGGAAATTCTGTCCACTTCCATACATGTGGAACCGACAATGTCGACGGTAATTTCATTTTGAGCCTCGTTGGGGCTGCACTCTTCAAAAGGATAATTTACTTTTCCTGCAGGAGGTCTTACTTGATAGATGCTTGCGTCTACAATAATGAAATCTTTGTTGTTTATTTGTTTGCGCTGGTATATTTGCGTGGCGATGTCGAAAACATTTGTAACAACAGATGCCCCAGGCTCTATGACAATGTAGGGTCTTAGTTTCTGAAAGTCGCTATTGCTCAAAAGGACATTGCAAATGCCTTGGGCATAATCTTGATAGGTGGGCTTTTTTGAAATGTCAACTTCTTTGGGGGCTGCACCAAAGAAGCCTCCACCCAAGTCGATATATTTAATGTGATTGAGTTGGTGAATGGATATGACTTCCATCAACCGAGACGCTATGATTTTGTAGTTGTCTACAACGCGATTTGTTGATGATGTATGACCGTGGAGCGAGATGATTTCTATGTCTGCGCTTTTTAGTTTTGAAATAGCGTCTTTTAAAGCTTTCGCGGTAAAGCCAAAACGACTTTCTTTTAATCCTCCTTGAACTGCCGAAGCTCCGTTTTCAGTATTGATTTCCATGTTTATACGTAAACCAACACGAATAGGTTGATTGGGTGACTCTTCCTTTATTTTGAGAACTGAGTCTACTTCATACATGCAGTCAAGATGAATAATGCTACCGTTGATGATAGCTTTCCTTAATAGAGGCTCGTCTTTTATGGGACCGTTCAAGACGATATGCTCGCCCTGAAAACCCATCAATAGTGCCAAATCGTATTCTATTTCTGAAACAACCTCTGCGTAAGCACCTAGTTCTTTGACGATTTCCAGTAAGAATGGCGTGTAATTCGTTTTAAATGAATAGGACAGAATGAATCGATCGTATTGCGATAGAAAGGCTTGGCGGAAATTTTTTATGTTGTCCTTGAATCGGCTCGGATGTGCTATGTAGAAAGGAGAGCCGACTTCATTGGCGATGTTTTTTATTGTATTAAACATTTTTTTATTTTAAGTTGATGTGATAGTAGTTTCCGAAGTTTTCTGTTATTTCGGTCATTTTTTCGAATGAAGGGAATTTTAGGAGACATACGCCGATTCGATCGGAAAGCACGGTTAGCTTGTTTATGGTGTCGCCTGCTTTTTTGAAAATTATTTTCTTGAAAATGTATTTGTTGAGTTCTTCAGAAATCTCTATGCTGTCTAGCATGCCGTCTTTTTCTGAATAGAACAGGGTGTACGCAAAATAGCCATTGGGGGATTCGTTGGTTATACCAAGCGCTTCGCCTAACGCCAGTTTTACAGAGATTTCCTCTAGGCTGATTCCATACGCCATATTCATCATCTGGTATATGAAATTGCCACTATGTCTTGTGTTGACTTCGATAAAATAAATCTTTCCTGAAGAAGATACTCTAAATTCGAGATTTAAAGCAGCGGATTTAATTCCGGTGGAGGACACGAGTTTCTGTATTTCGCGCTTGACCTGTGCTAATGTGTCGTCTAAAAGCACTCCATTGCCGAAGATTGTTGCGCATGGCAGGATCTTGTTGCAAGATGGATAAAGGTATCGCCCTAAAAATGCTAGCTTGACCACCCCATTTTCTACGATGCAGTCCCCATTTATTTGGAGTGTTCCGTCAATGTATTCTTCGATGACAACATTTCCGCTTCTAGATTCCTCAAAGGCGAGATTTACTGCTTCTTGCAACTTTGCTATGTCCGAAACTTTCGTAATGCCTTTGTTTCCGCCAGAGTCTGTTGGCTTTACGATAACTGGAAACGTTAAGGAGTCGATGTTTGCAGGAATGGTGTTGCCCTTAAGCAAAATGAACTTGGGATAAGACGAAAAACCGTTGTTTTTAAGGTATTGCCTAAAGTTGTCTTTATAGGATAACGTGTCTTTGATAGACTCTGTAATTCCAGGCAGGTGGAATTTCTCAATGACGTGGCTTCCTGCATAAGAGCCGTGTGCCGATGCAAAATAGACTACGCCATCTACGGGGTTCTTTTCGATGTATGCATCTATGGCGTCCAAGTCGTAGGTGCTGATTAGTATGGATTCGTCGGCTTCTTTGTGCCCTGGATTTTCGGCTTTATTATCACATGTTACGACATGAAATCCGCATGACTTTGCATATTTTATTGCTGGCAGCGTTGATAAATTCGCATCAAAGAAAATAATTCGTTTTTTCATTTTAATCCAAAAGCCGTTTTAACGTTTGTCTATTTCGAAGAGTGTATTATTTATGATTTCTAATGACTTCGATAACTCTGTCGATTCCATTTTCGTCAAGAGTTGCAAACATCGGAAGGCAAAGCACCTGGGACGCGAGTTTGTGGGCTATGGGAAGGTTTGAAGGATTGGCGGAGTCCAGTCCCTTGTATGCCGAGAACGTGCTGATGAGCGGGTAGAAATAGCGACGTCCATAGATGTCGTTTTCCTTGAGTTTCTCGTACAATGCGTCACGACTAAGACCGTATTCTTTTTCGTTGATGAAAATGGGGAAGTAGGCATAGTTGTGGCGGACACCTTCGATATCCGAGAGGAATCGGATGCCATCGATTTCTTTCAGGGCTTCTCTATACTTGTTGGCTATTGCCTTGCGTTTTTCAATTGCGGCATCGACTTGTTTCAGGTTCAGTAATCCGTATGCAGCACGGACTTCGTCCATCTTGCTGTTTATGCCGGGGGCGACAACTGTCGTCTCGTCGGCAAAGCCGAAGTTCTTAAGATAGTCTATGCGGTTCTTGGTGGCTTCGTCATGGCAAATTAGGGCGCCGCCTTCTATGGTGTTGTAGACCTTGGTGGCGTGGAAACTGAGCGTGCTGATGTCGCCTGCTTTCAGGACCGATTCTCCATTGATGCGTACACCAAAGGCGTGGGCCGCATCATAGATTATCTTTAAGCCATAAATGTCTGCGATTTCCTGGATGCGCTTTATGTTGCAAGGCGTGCCGTAGACGTGTACCGGCATGATGGCTGTTGTATGCGGCGTGATTGCCGCTTCGATTTTTTCTGGATCGATATTGCCCGTAGCTTCATCGACATCTACAAATACGGGCTTAAGGCCGTTCCACCAGATAGAGTGCGTCGTGGCGACAAAGCTGTAAGGTGTCGTAATCACTTCGCCTGTGATGCGCATCGCTTGTAGTGCGGTGATCAAAGGTAGCGTGCCATTTGTAAAAAGGCTTATGTATTTGACTCCGAGATAGTCTGCTAGAGCTTCTTCTAGTTCCTGATGGTAGTGCCCGTTGTTTGTAAGCCATTTGCGGTTCCAGATGTCTTTTAACATCGGAATAAAGTCGTCAAGAGATGGCAGAAGCGGTGATGTGACAGTTATTAAATCTTTAGGCATATTGTGAATTAGATATAATTCTGAAATTTTACCTAATGCAATATAGTTTTTTAACGGTTGGCCCGAAAAAAGCAAAAGCACAAAAGCAGTAAAAAAGCGATTGTAAAAAGAAATCGTAGAGAAGTTTTTTATATTAGGGGTGTAAATTTTAAGGGACTATTGTTTCATGAATAAAAAGAAACTGATGCTGCTTGGCGGAATCCGTTATTTGCTCCCTGTCATAAAGGCTGCTCATGAACAGGGATATTACGTTATTACGGCTGACTATAAGGAAGGTAATATTGCGCATAAGTATTCTGACGAATACGTGAATGTCAGTGTTTTGGATAAAGAAGCCGTTCTTAAGGTCGCTCAAGAAAAGAATATTGACGGCATTATGTCTTTTGGCGTTGATCCTGGGGTCGTTACGGCTGCCTATGTCCAGGATAAAATGGGCTTGCCAGCATTTGGTCCTTATGAGTCTGTAGAGATCCTACAGAATAAAGACAAATTCCGCGCTTTTCTTACGGCTAATGGCTTTAATGTTCCGAGAGCAAGGGGCTTTTCCTCGATGGAGGAGGCTTTGAGCGATTTAGATTGGTATCAGTATCCGGTAATTGTAAAACCGACAGACTCGGCTGGGTCAAAAGGTGTTTCTAGGGTGGATTCTGAAGACCAACTGAAGCCCGCGCTTCAGTATGCTTTCGATCATGCTTTTAAAGGCAACATTATTGTAGAAGAGTTTATTGAAAAACAGGGCTGTTCTTCGGATTCAGATTGTTTTTCATATAACGGAAAAATGTTGGTTACATCTTTTTCTGCGCAGCGTTTTGATGTCAATGCCGTGAATCCTTATGTTCCTGCCGCTTTTAGCTGGCCGTCGACATTTACGAGCGAAGAGGAAGAGTATTTAAAGTCGGAAATTCAGCGCTTGATAACTCTTCTTGGCATGCGGACGAGCATCTACAATATCGAAACTCGCGTAGGCACAAATGGAAAGCCATACATCATGGAAGTGTCTCCTCGTGGCGGTGGCAACAGATTGGCTGAAATGCTCCGATATGCTACTGGTGTCGACTTGATCACTGCGTGTACGCGAGCAGCGGTTGGGGATCCTATTAGCGATATTCAGGAAAAACCTTACGATGGCTGTTGGGCTGAAGTTGTTTTACATTCGAAAAAGAATGGCGTTTTTAAGGATCTTCAAATTAAAGAATCTTTGCCTGCAAAAGTCGTTGAACGAGATTTGTGGGTAAAGCCGGGCGATGTTGTTAGCGGATTTGAAGGCGCGAACAATGCTGTTGGAATGTTAATTCTTGCGTTTAAAACAAACGATGAATTACTTGATGCCCTGGAAAAACAGGATTCTTGGCTAGAAGTCGTTGTTGAATAATTCCTACGATTTCTTTAACAGACTCAGGATTTCCTTGAATACATCCTTGTTGAAAAGGTAATTTGTCGTAAGGTAGTATAGTATCCCGACGGTAAGCCCGACCCCTATTTGAAGACCATATTCATCTTGAGGCATAAAATTGTTTATGACAAGGATGATTGCTGCCATTGCAGTGGAGTTGAACAATGTCGGGAAAAGGAACTTCAACTGTTCCCCAATTCCTGCGTTTATGAATTTCTTGGAGTAGTAGGTGTTTATGAATAATCCAAGAATGGAATCTACGATTTGCCCAATGCACATGGCTGTAATGCCAATAGGAAGCGTTATAAGGAGTATTGCTAAACCGATGACTTTTTTGATGACTTCCAGTTTGAGGAACAAGTCGGATCGTCCGAGAACCTGTAGTATGTTCAGGTTTATTGCGTGAACCGGATACCACATCATGGCGATGCATAGAATTTGCAAAAGGGGAATCATCTCCTTCCAACGCTCCGTCAGAAGAAGCAATGTCATTGGCTTTGACAATGCAAGAAGTCCTAGCATGAGCGGGAAAATAATCAGTGCAGAGTAATTAATGAATTTTAGAAAGCTGTTTCTCATGCGCTGGGGATCATTCTGCAGGGCGCTTAATACGGGGAAAGATACTCGATGTAAAATGCGCATGATGTTTTGCGATGGAAACTGGGAAAAATGATCTGCTTTTGCAAATGCTCCTAATTGTGCAGGCGTATAGAATTTTCCGATGACAAGTGGATAAAGGTTGTTGTAGACGGTGTCCAGAAGTCCTGAAATCAGTAGCTTTGAACCGTAAGAGAAAAGGTTCTTGAAGGATTCTTTGTCGAAAAAACACTGTGGATGCCAGCGAACCGTAAGCCAATAAAGAAATGCGTTGAATGTGGAGCAAAATAGGGCTTGAATGACAAGTGACCAAACTCCATATCCATTGTATGCAAATCCAATCCCTACAATTCCAGAGATGATTGCTGAGGCTAATGATATTTTGGCTTGCTTTTTAAAGTCGATTTTAATGGTTAGATTGGTAACTTGCACCGTTGAAAACGATTGCACGATGAGTCTTAATGCTAGAACTCTTAATACGAGGGTAAGTTCCGGCATGTTATAGAAGCTTGCTATAAATGGAGCTGTAAAGAATAGTATGGCGTAGCATACAAGGGACATGCCGATGTTGAAGAAAAACATCGTCGCCATGTCCTTTTCGGTGCGGTCTATTTTGCGGATGATTGCGTTTGCAAAGCCACTATCGATAAATGTCTGGCAAATGGCCAAAAAGATGGTTAGCATCGCGATGACGCCGTAGTCCGCAGGGGTCAATAGACGTGCAAGTACGATGCCAAATAAAAACTGAATGCCCTGTGTAGAAAATCTTTCTACAGCACTCCAAAACATCCCTTTGGCTGTTTTCTTTTTAAGGTCGGATGCCATGGCAAAATGTAATGCTAGTATTTTCCGTATTTGTAACCATAGCCATCGCTGTGGCCGTGCTCGTACTTGTTGATGACAAAGCTTGCGTGGGCATTGCTGTTACCCTTCAGGAGCTGAGTCATGCCGTCCTTGATGGCGTCGATACTGTGTTTGTTATATTCGATGACCATGACAATCTGGGATACGACTCGGCAAGCCAGAGCAGCATCTGTCACAAGCATGATTGGCGGCGTATCTACGATGATGAGGTCATAGGATTTTTCAAGTTCGCTGATCATGGATGCATAGTGCTTGGAACCGAGCAGTTCAGAGGGGTTCGGGGGTACTGTACCGCATTGCATGATGAACAGGTTGTCGACTTCAGTGTTATGGATGACTTCGTCCACAGTGGCTTCACCGAGGAGAATCTGGGAGAGCCCTTTACCACGCTTGATGCCGAATTCCTTGTGCAGACGACCTTTGCGGAGGTCGGCATCGATAAGCAGAACCTTTTTGCCGAGCCCTGCGTATAATGCGGCGAGGTTTACTGAGATGAAGCTCTTGCCGACACCCGGAATAAGACCGCTGACGCCGATGGTTGGGCTGGAGCCTTCTTCCATGCTGAATTCGAGAGAGCTCCGGAGCGCACGAATCGATTCCACAGCGACATCGTCTGGCTCGACAACTGCAAGGGGGCGTGTTCCCTTGGTGCCGTTGGGGTTGCCTTTCGGCACCTTGGCATAGACGCTGAATCCTGTTTCGCGTTCGATAAAGTTTGCATCACGTACGCCGTTGCTGAACTTGCTACGAAGCGTTACGAATGTCGCGCCCGTGAGTAAGCCCAGAAACAGCATTGCGAAGATGATCATGGATTTCTTCGGCTTCATGGGGCGAGAAACTTCTTCGGCAAAGTCGATGATACGGACCGATCCGACTTCGCCAGCGGATACGAGCTTTAGCTGCTGGATGTTGTTGAGCATCGTCGTGTACATGTGCTTGCTCATGTCCACTTCGTTTGTGAGTTTCAAAACTTCCTGTTGCGTGTTCGGAAGTCGCTTTGTTGCGGCCGTGTTGTTGGCGAGTTCACGCTTTAGGTTGTTTTCTTGTTCTTCAAGAGTCTTGATTGTCGGGTGTTCCGGTTGGAATAAACGGATTGCACTTTGTTTTTTTTGCTGCAAGTCCAGCAACTTTTGTTGCAACACATTGCGCTTTTCCAAAATAATTTGGGTTTCGGCGCCGATATCTACGGAGCCAACTTTGTTGCGGTAAGTATTGAATTTAAGGAGCGAACTATCCATCTGTTCTTTGACTGCCGGAAGTTGCTTTTCCAAAAATTCCAACGTTTTTTGAGCTTCGGCATTGCGCTGTTCAACGTTTTGCCTTAGGTAAGATGTTGCAATTTCGTTCAGGATTTGGGTGGCGCGGTCCGGATAGATGTCCTGGTAGCTAAATTCCAAAATGCCAGTCTTTTTGCCTTTTTCCTTGATTTCAAAAGCCTTCTTGAATGCTGCGATGGCGTCCAGGCGATTAAGTTCCTGAAGTTCGAATTTTTGACCTGCGGTAGCTTCCATTCGATGGACGCAGAATACGGCTGTATCGCCTGCGTATGGGAAATGGTATGTGTTGCCGACACTTCCCGAAAGTACCAATTTATTGTTGTGGTCGTACAGGTTGAAAGTCGTGCTGTCAGTTGCTTCTGCAATCCAAGGTACGATTTTTTCGTTTTTGGGAATGAGCGTCCAAGGCACTTCGAAACGGCTGATTTCCATGCGACCTTCGCGGTGCAATAGGCGATCAAGGCTGTTTACTGGGGTTGCTGTGTATTGTAAGTGCATCTTTTCAACAGCTTCGCCAATGATATGACGGCTCTTGATAAGTTCGATTTCCGTTTCTGCAGGGCTGGAACTCGCGAACAGGCTAGGAAGTCCGCCCATCATGCCTACGCTCTTGTTGCTCTTTGATTCAATTTGGAGCAGCGCGTCTACTTTATAGACGGGGCGTATCCAAAATGCGATGAATACGCCGATGATTCCGGCGACAAAAATACACGGAACCATGATTTTCCAATTTTTTGCCAGGTCTTTTAATAAGTCCCAAAGATCCGTTTCTTCTTTCTTTGCTGATGCCATAGAGTATACCTTAAATATCCAATTTAGTATACTAAGTTAGAAAAATAAAGGATTCGAGATGATGCATATTCTGCGCAATGACAATTTTTTACCTGTTTTTCTGTAATGATTGCGTTTAGACTTATTCTTTCCGCTTGGCGCGGCATTTCTCCACAAGGCGCATGTATTCTGCACAGGTCATACCTGTTTGTTTTTCTAGTTCAGAGCCGCATTTCTCTAAATCGTACATGTTGTATTCTGTACATGCAATTCCCTCTTCTATTTCCTCTTGGGTAGCGATTCTAAACCCGTCAAGATCGCAAACGTACTTGTTGTTATTTTTTCCCGAAATGAGAATGCCCCACCAATTATCACATAGCTTGGGTGCTAATTCGATGTCGATATCCGAGGCGATATACCATTCCGTGGGAAAATAATCTTCACCTTCAGAATAAGGATATCTGCAAATGTACGGTCTTTTTTTTATGCTGTCTATTGATGTCACGTATGAATACATAATGTAGAGTTCATAACCTAAATAATCGCTAGAAACTTCTGCCTTAAAGACGGGGCCTTCTTTTATTGTACCGAAGCGGGACTCAGTACATCCACCGAAGCCTAATGCGCATTCTGATGCGTCACCTATACGCCAACCATTACCTATTTTCTGCACACCAAGATAGTATCGATTCGTTCCATCGTGTACATAGCAGCGTTTTTTGCAGATGTTCTCCAAATAATCAATGTTTTCTTGTTTGCAATTTATACATTTTTTCTTTACGGGTTCTATGCTTCCCCAATGGGCATCGCCTTCTTTGCTGTTTGCGTAATAGCTGGAATCATTGCATAGATGGTTGTAGTAGCTGACGCCTAATGCACTCCAATAAAATTTCTTATCATAATCTTTTTGGCAAATGTAAAAGTTTGGATGATAATCAGAATCGGCGTATCCAAAATTTCCTACATTTTTTTCGTTACACCCTCCAAGAGATGCTTCAGGGATTGTTGCCACTCGCCATTTTTGGTTGTCGAAAATATAGACAACATCCGTTACGTTGCCTTTGCGGATGGCACCTTCTGTCGTATCTTTCCAGTTTTGAATATCGTCTGTGATCGTTTCGGCTTTTTTGCTAGAACTGCTGGAGGACTTGTTTTTTACACTGGAACTACTAGAGAATTTGGTGCTTTTGTTGGCTTTGCTGCTGGAACTGCTGAAAATTTCGGCTTCTTCGTTGGAATCGCCTGCAGAACTGCCGGAGTCATCCCCGCAGGAAACGAGCAAAAACGAAAGGATAAAAACAAGAAGGGCTGTGTTTTTCATGGTTTATTCCTATTGGTAAATTTGACTCTTGCTATTTTCTATTCATTTGTACGACATTTCTCTACAATACTCTTGAGTTCAGTACAGGTTTTACCATATTCTTTTTCCGTTTCAGTGTTGCATGAAATACCGTTAAGTATTATGCATGATGAACAAGCAATTCCCGTTTCTATTTCCTCTTGCGTGGCGTATCTAAACCCGGATTCATCGCAAACGTATTTATTATTCTTTCCCGAAATGATTTCTCCCTTGCAATTTCCGCTATCGCCCATGTACATAGTACATGCAAAACCCGCATCAATTTCTACTGGGGTCGCTAACCTAAGCGTTTCGTTTTCGCAAACGTATGTATTTTTCTTTCCGACAACAATTTGACCGTCGATATCCAAAGTGCATATAGTTGGGATTGCATCAAGATCAAAATCTGAGGCTGCATCCCATTGATAGGATGGATGTGGTTTGATATAGGATGTCTCATAATTGTATCCGATGTATCGGATTCGACAGATGTATGTTGTTTTATTGGTGCTGTCTATTGATGTCACGTATGAATGGTATCTGTAACATTCATCACCTAGATCTTTGATCTCGGTTTTAGATTTTATGGTGGGACCTTCTTCTGTTGCACCTAAAAGGGATTCTGTGCATTCGTCGAAGTCTGTTGCACAATTTAATGCATTTATTGTAAATCTCCCTTTATAGCATTGTTTTTTGCAAATGTTTTCAAAATAATCGAAGTTTTCTTGTTTGCAATTTACACATTTTGTAGGATCTATGCCGCCCCAATGGATGTCTTTGTTGTTGGCGTAATAGCTGGAGTCGTTGCATATGTAATCATAGTCAAAAGCGTCTAATCCACTCCAATAAAATTTCTTATCATAATCTTTTTGGCAAATGTAAAAGTTTGGATGATAATCAGAATCGGCGTATCCAAAAAAGTTTACAGTTTTTTCGTTACACAATCCAAGAGATGCTTCAGGGAGTGTTGCAACTCGCCATTTCTTGTTGTCAAAAATATAGATGATGTCCGTTATGTCGCCTTTGCGGGTGGCTCCTTCAGTTGTGTCCTTCCAGTTTAAAGTGTCTAATTCGCATTTGATATTCGTTTTTGAAAAATCTATTGAATCAAGATTGTAATTTTGTTGCCAAAAGTTTTCCACGTATTTTTCAAATGCCGAAAAGTTAACTGTTTGGTTCCATTTTTCAATATAACCCTTGACTTTATCAAATGCGGAGTACTGACTCAAAATACTTGCCCAATTGGCAATTTCTGTTTTGATTTGTTTGTTGTCCCAGGTCCCGTCTTTTTCAATATCCGACACAAAGTCTGTCAAGCGGTCGTTTAGGTTTGCATCGAGGATGTTGCCTTGCATGAGTACGGATATGGCAAGTAATGCCGCACTTTGTTTGTCTTTTCCAAAGAAGTCCAGATCTTCGGCGTCATTGAAATCGTCTTCTTCAATGCCGAATGCTTTTAAAACTTCAGATTCAGCTTGTTTTTTGGCTTTTTTTATGGGTACGTTTTTTTCTGAGACAAGATACTGCGTGCGGTTGTTGGCTAAGTGTGTGAGTAGGTTTATGTTTACTTTGTCCCGTTCGCTCAAGTCTGTAAGTGCGTATAAAGTTAATTTATCCTTTATTTTTTTGTTGGTGAAAATGTTGAAGTAATAACCCTCTACTTTAAACAATATATATTGTGATTCAAAGTCTCTTAACTTAACCGAAAAATCACCCTTGTCGCTTTTGATGCTTGTTTCGATATTGTACCCTGTCTGCTGGAAGTTCGTATCAAGTTCATAAACAGAAACCGTCGCCCCTTTTTCAAAGGGGCCTTGCGCCATTCCTGAAATAGTTGTGTTGATGATTTTTTCGGAATTTTCGGCGGAATTTCCTGAATCGTTGCCGCAGGAAATCAAGAAAAGCAAAAAAAGTAGGTTAAGTAAGACCGTTTTTTTCATAGTTTACTCGCTTCTGTTGCTTTTTATGTTTCTAGATTGCGTTTCTTGCCATTCATGGGGAAAGTCGGAAACGACTGTGCTTCTACAGACATATTGTGTTTCGCTTTTTTCATATACTGTTAGGTCTTGGAAACAAAAAACATCGATTTGGCAACCATAGTATTTCGTTGCACTTAGTCCAGTTTTTTTCATTCCGTCACGACTTTTGGTACATCCTCCCAAGCCTAAAGCGCATTCTGTTAAATCACCTACACGCCATTTCCCATGAGTTGAATTGTTGGAATCATTCTCGAATACATAACATCTGGACGGGCATGTGGTTCCCCAATGGCTGTCGCCATCTTTGCCTGGTTTACCTTCATTTAATTTTATTAGTTCAATAGTGCAGTCATCTACTCTATGCCATTGTTCGTCATTGCAACGATAGTAGCCGTTTTCAAATAATGATGTAGAACAATCTATGTAGGAACAATCATAGTAGCTATTGGGGCTGTTGGTTGGTTTTGGACATTTTAAACCATCCGGATATTTGATGGATTTTTCTTGTTTGCAACTGATGGCAACGGGGTCGATAAATTCTTGCCCTTTTCGTATTTCCACATAACCGAGGGAATCTTCGATTTCCTTGGTACATCCGCCAAGTGTTGCTTCGGGTATCGTTGCGAGTCTCCATGCGTTTTTGTCAAAAATGTAAATGATATCGGTCTTACTGCCTTTGCGGGTTGTTCCTTGTTCTGCTTTCTTCCAGCCTAAAGTGTCTTTTTCGTTTTTGATGGATGTTTTCCATTTGGAGTCTTTGGGGTCTATTTCGAAACTGTTCCAATGCAACCACTGTTCTCCATCGCAAACATACCAGTTCCCATTAGATGTGGTATCAATATCCCTTACTCGCTGTTTTGTGCATGTTTGTAAACCAAGAGTACAATTGCTTATGTCGCTTTTATGCCACGATTTGTCTTCATGGATGTAACAGACTGTTGAGTCTATTTTGCTCCAATAGGCATCTCCTTCTTTCGCCTTGATGTTGTCTAAAGAGTCAGGCCAATAATATGAATCTTTTTCTTTTTTTGTGGCCTCTCTCCATTTTTTGGATTTGCAAATGAAATATAGGTCTGAGAAATTGCTTTCTGAATTTGTGTTTTTTCTGATTTCGTTTTTTTGTTTGTCTGTGCAGCTTCCAAGTCCGTAATTGGCTTGCCAGAAACCGTCCACGTATTTTTCGAATGCAGGAATATCGGTGTATTTTTTTTGTTTTTCAATGTTGCTTCGAATTTTCGTAAGGCCAGAATCTAGATTTTGCTGGTATGCCCAATCGGCAATTTGAGTCGCTGTTTTACTATCATTACAAATGCCGTCTTTCTCGATATCGTTTTTATAGTTCGTTAAGCGGTCGTTTATATTTTCTTCGGGAAAGGTTCCCTGCAGCAATATGGATAAGGCAAGCAGTGCTGTACTTTCGTCATCATTTATTTCCTTGATTCCGAACGGTTTTAAAAGTTCTTTTTCTGCTTGCTTTTTTGCATCTTTCAAAGATTTGTTTTTTGCTGAGATAAGGTATAATGTGCGCTTATGAGCTAGATGTGTAAGCAGATTGATATTTAATTTGTCGCTTTCGCTTAAGTCTGCAAGGGCATATAGTGTTAATTTATCTTTTGCCTGTTCTCCGGTAACGAGGTTGCTGTAATAACCGTACGCTTTAAGTAAAGCGTATTGTGATTGGATTTTTTTTATGTTCTCTGAGTATTCGCCTGAATCGTTTTTAATTTTGGTTTCGTAATTGATGCCTGTCTTTTCGAAATTTTCGTCAAGTTCATAAATAGAAACTATAGTTCCTTCTTCAAAGGGCCACTGCGCCATTCCTGAAATGGTTGTATTGATTTTTTTTTCGGAATCATCTGCGGAACTGCCGGAATCATCCCCGCAGGAAACAAGCAAAAACGAAAGGATAAAAACAAGATGGGCTGTGTTTTTCATGGTTTATTCCTTTCCCAAATTCCACCTTCTTTTAAATTTACTAAAATATTTATGATGAAGAAAGAAAATTTTCCATTTTCAGCATTTGCTGTTGCGATTACCGCGCTTTCTGCGATGGCTTTCGCTTACCTGCCGGGTGAATCGCGTTTTGTTTCGCTCGATGGGGCGCACGGTGTTTTCGGGAATCCGGCTGGGCTCTCGGCTTTGGATTCCAAGGGGGCTCTAGCTTCGTACCAGTTTGACGATGGCATTACGGAATTTCGCGTGGGCGGTAACTTGGACCGCGTTGGAGCGGGTTTCGAGTATCGCTTTAACGATAAGGGAATGGATGAATCCCGTTGGAACTTGACGCATAGCTTTCCGCTTTTTGACCGCAGCGCGTTTTTGGGTGGACGCGTTACGGCGTTTCGCAGTGCTGATTTTAAGGGAACGGAATGGACGTATTCTCCGGGCATTTTGATTCGCCCGTTCAGCATGCTTTCGTTAGGCTATTCTTGCGATAACTTGCTATATCTGGGCCCCACATCAATGGAGCGTGTGCACAACGCTGGTGCAACACTTCGTCTGGGCGATTTCTTTAATGCAAGTTACGATGTCGAAGACTGGAAGGAACATCGTCTGCTTCTGGAACTTTCGCTATACGGGTATCGCTTTGGATTCAAGATGCCGATTTCTGGCGATGATAATGAATACACGTTTACGCTTTCGGTATCGCTTGGCGGGCATGCTGATGCTTCATTGGAAATTTTTGATGACTTTTTGCCTAAAGGCGGTAGCATCGGTTTCCATACATCACGTAATCCTCGTGCATCGCGTTCGGCGCAGATTGTGCGTGTGCCGCTTAACATGGAAGTTTCCGAAGTCGAAAAGAAGTTCTTGTTCTTTGCTCCATCTTCTATCGGCCTCATGAAGGTTCGCAATTTATTCGAACATCTGTTGCGCGATCCGGCGGCAGGGCTTGTGGTTCTTGATTTTTCTGGCTATAGTGGCAACTTGGCTATATCCGAAGAAATCAACCGTTACGTGAAAAAGCTCAAGGCTCGTGGCGGCTTCGTGATCGCTTACATGGATGACGTGCGCCCGGCAGTGCTTATGGCGGCTGCGAATGTGGACCGCATTGTGGTGGAGCCTTCGGCGTATTTTACTTGGCTTGGTCTTGGTGGCGGAATTACGTTTTACAAGGGGCTTTTGGATAAATTAGGCATCAAGGTGGAATTCCTGCGCCATGGTGCGTACAAGTCGGCAGTGGAACCTTACACCGCTGACTCCATGTCGGTGAATGCCCGCGAAAATATCGAAACGCTTTACAAGGATATTTGGGAACTTGTCCGTATGCGTGTTGCTGGTCGCATGAAATTTGGAACTGCGTCGGTAAATACAGAAAAATTGGACGAGCTCGCGCAAAAGCCTGTAATTACTGCCCTTGGCGCCAAGAAGGTGGGGCTTGCTGATACATTGCTTTATATTGATCAGGTGCCTGCGTATGCGCTAAAGACGTTCTTCGATATCGATGCTCCGTATGCGGGCTTTAGGACTTGGGCTCCGTCGAATACCAAGATCTTTGACGAACGTTGGAATCACCGCACAAAAGTGGCTTTGTTGAACATCAATGGTATGATTGATTCCCGCATGGAAGAATCTGTGCTTGATAACTTGCATCGACTTCCTGGCATGGGCGTGAAGGCTTTGCTGGTGCGGATTAGTTCTCCGGGCGGAAGCGCCATTGCGTCCGATAAGATCTGGGGTGCGCTCAAGAACTTGAAGCGTTTTGACATCCCGATTGTGGCAAGTATCGGAAGTTCTGGAACGTCGGGCGCCTATTACATTGCTTGTGGTGCAGATAAGATAATTGCAGAACCCTTCGCCATTGTGGGAAGCATTGGGATTTATGGTGGTAAGATTGACGCTTCGGGCTTGATGCAAAAAGTCGGACTGCGCAATGAACCGGTCAAGACGAATGATTATTCAGATGCACGCTCTTTTGCACGCCCGTGGACGGATACCGAAAAGGCGGCGCTCCAGGAATACATGGATGACTTCTACAATCGCTTTACGGGCGTAGTTTCGCAGGCGACCGGGATAGACCAAGCTGTGGTGGATTCTGTGTACGGCGGCGGTCGTGTGATGGTCGGCTGGAAGGCGAAAGAGGCTGGGCTTGTGCATGGCTTGGGTGGGTTTGACGACGCTCTTGACGAAGTTCGCAAGCTTGCCGATATCCCGAACTCTACGGAAATTGAACTGATGCAATTGAATACCGAGGATTCTTTTGTGGTGCCGTTTATGAACACGAAATCGTTTGGAAACTTTATTCGTGACATGGAGCGCACCCAGTTCTGGGCGATAGAACCGGGGTTGATGAAATAAATTATGTTCGAAATTGTAATTACTGTTCTTGCTTGTCTTGGTGCTTCGGCGTTCTGCTCTGTGACCGAAGCCTCGTTCTACAGTGTCCCGCCTTCGACGGTAGAAGTCTTGGAACGCCAAAAGAAATTTACTGCACGTTACCTGAAGCACGTGAAGGATAATATCGACCGTTACATAGCCTCGGTGCTTGTGGTGAATACGGTTGCAAATACTGTGGGCGCGTCACTAGCGACGGCCTTGGCGGTAAAGCGCTTGTCGCCTTCGGCGGCGATGCTCTTGCCGGTGATACTCACGATTCTCATTTTGCTCTTTGGCGAAATCACTCCCAAGACGCTCGGCGTCAAACAGGCGAAAGTCTGCGCGCCGCTCGTGGCTGTACCGTTTTACTACATCACGAAAATCCTCAGCTGGACGGGAATCATCTGGCTTTGCCTCACGCTTACCAAGCACTGGACGCACGAAGACAAAGAAAAGAAGGACGTGAGCATCGAGGACATCAACAGCCTTGTGAGTCTCGGGTTGCGTGAAGATGTGATTGACCGCCAGCAGGCACTTGTCATCAAGAACATCCTTTCGCTCAAGTCGCTCCCGGTGCGCCGTGTGATGACTCCGCGGCAGGTTGTGTTTACGCTCCCCGCCGACAGTACGATAGGCGAGACTCTTGACGAGCGCGGAAACTGGCCGTTTTCGCGTGTGCCGCTTTACGACAAGAAAAAAGACAATTGGATAGGCATTGTGCTCCGCCGCGATGCGTACAATCTTTTAGCCGAAGGCAAACGCGATGTGAAACTGCGCCAGCTCATGCGCCCGATGCAGCTTGTGCCCGACAGCCTCATGACGGACAAACTTTTACTCCGATTCCTCAAACAGCGCGGCCACATGGTGGGTGTTGTGGATGAATTCGGTGCCATTGCCGGCATCGCGAGCCTCGAAGACGTTCTCGAAGAAATCCTCGGCCGTGAAATCGTCGATGAGTTTGATGTGGCTGTGAACCTCCAGGAAACCGCCCGCCGCAAGTCCAAGGCGCTCGCCTCCATGCGCAAGGAGAAAAGTAAGCAGTAGGATGAGGCTTTGTGATGCCCAATTGTCACCCCGGATTTATCCGGGGTCGCCATTAATACATTCGTTCTAAGGTAGGGACGTGTCATCCTGAGCGGAGTCGAAGGATCTCTAAACTCTACTAACTAATGACCAAAGACCATTGACTAACAACCAAAATACTATACCAATTGATGTAATTATGTCAATTGATAGAATGCTTAACCCACGAAAATACTACTTTTTTCAAAAATTACACCTTTTTACCCTTGAACCCTTGCAGAAAATCATCTAAATTTACTCTGCTTTTCTCGGGGCGCCTTTGCCCCGGAATTTCACTCACTAGAGGATTTACATGAAGACCATTACGGTAAACCCGAAGACTGTCTCCCGCAAGTGGAAGCTTGTGGATGCAGCTGACAAGCCGATGGGACGCGTTGCAAGCGAAGTTGCTCGTCTCCTCATGGGCAAGCACAAGGCCATCTATTCCCCGAACGTCGACACTGGCGACTTCGTGGTTGTTATCAACGCTGAAAAGGTTGCCGTTTCTGGCAACAAGGCTCTCCAGAAGCAGTATTTCCACCACACTGGCCACATCGCCGGTGAACGTTGGATCAACTTTGCTGACCTCTTGGCAAAGAACCCGACTGCTCCGCTCGAAGCTGCCATTTGGGGCATGCTCCCGCACAGCGCTCTTGGCCACAAGATGATCAAGAAGCTCAAGATTTTTGCAGGTGCCGAACATCCGTTCGCTGCCCAGAAACCCGAAGTCGTAGAACTTTAATTTAGAACGGAGAAAACTATGGCTACAGCAAAGAATAAGAAGATCTACCGCGGCACTGGCCGTCGCAAGAACGCCATCGCCGCTGTGATTCTGAAGCCGGGTTCCGGCAAGCGCACAATCAATGGTCGTGATTTCAAGGAATACTTCCATTCTGAAGTGCAGGACATGATTGCAAATCTTCCGTTCGCCATCCTTGGCAACGCTGAAGAATGGGACGTCGAAGTTACCGCTCGTGGCGGTGGCATCGCTGGCCAGATGGGCGCTGTCCGTCTCGGCATCTCCCGCGCACTCGTTGCTAACGACGCTGAAGTGAAGCCGGCTCTCAAGAAGGAAGGCCTCATGACTCGTGACGCACGTGCCGTTGAACGTAAGAAGTTCGGCCGCAAGAAGGCTCGTAAGCACTTCCAGTTCAGCAAGCGCTAATCTGCGATTTTGCTTTTACGGAAAACCCTGGCATCTGCCAGGGTTTTTCTGTATTTTCTGTTTTACGAAAAAGGAAATGCCCTCCCCATACGCGGATCATGACTACTAAGCAGCATAGCTGCAAGTAGTCAAAGACGTCGGAGCGGGGCATGACACATGCGGCAAAGTCGCGTCTTTTAACAAATTTCTAGTAACTAATAACTATTAACTAGTAACTCGCCGAAGGCGCTAGAAATTATCGTCTCTATCGAACATATGCGTCACGAATTCAGTCACGAGCGTCACGTAAGCGTCTTCGCTGAAAATCGGCTTCTGCATCATGTCGATTGCTTCTTGAGAGAGCTTTCCCGTCGTAGCTAGTTCGGCACCGCCCTTGCGGTACTTTTCTCGGAGCATATTCAAACGACGCGGACCGCCACGGTGGTCGAGCGCACGCATCTGCGGACAGGCAATAAGCGTGTAGCCCTCATGCCCAAGTATGATGTCGAACTGCTTGCGGATAGGTTCATAAACTACGTCGATGTCCATCCAGGCGCAGCTCGAAAGCAAAATAATCTTCTGCCCTTCTTTCTGGAACTGCAGCCCGTGCAAGTGCGAATTCATCGCATTGGCGCCTTCCTTGAGCTTTTGGCCCATGTAGGGGTGGACCATGCCCACGATGCGGTCCATCAGGACCTTCATCTGCCCAGGAATGCTGAACAGGAACAGCGGAAAACTCCAGATGACAATATCCGAATTGATGAGCTTTTCGCGGATCATCGGCACGTCGTCGTCCTTCATAAAGCACGAACCGTCCTCGCGCCCCCAGCAACTGAGGCAACCGCGACACGGCTTGATGTTCATTCTGTCAATGAAAATGTACTCGGTCTCGTAGTCGCCGTTCTGCTCCAGCCCTTCGACAAAAGCCTTCGTCGGGATGAGAGTGCCACTGCGTTCATTCTTTGGGCTTGCGACCATTACGAGGATTTTCTTTTTTTCTGCCATGTGTGGAAATTTAGAAAAAAACTGGAATCTTTTCATTAGGCCAAACGGCGTGATTATGCCTTGTATGAATCCTTTAATTTTTTACGAAAAATGCTTTTTTTATAGTTGAATTTAGATTTGCCTTGTTATGTTTCTTTTGAATGCTGTTTTGAAATGGATGTGCTACTTTTTTTTACGATAGATTCAAAATCAGCCAAGTTTTTTACAAAATAAGTTGATTGTTTAAATGTTTTTTTAAATGAATCAATTTCGTTTAGGTAAAATTTGCTTATGTTTGACTGATTTAATAATTCTGAAATGTTAAATGTCGGAATGTTAAAAAGTATTTTGGCAGTAACCAAAATTGTACTAGAAAAACTAATTATTCCTTGAAATCTATATTTTTCACAAATAACTTCCATTGCTGTTGAATCAGCATTTAATAACGAACAATATAAATCATCTTTGTGCTGTATGAAAAATGAGTCTCTCGGATGGGGCTTTAATAATAAGTTGAATCCGTGATTGTGTAGAATTGAACAAACCATTTTTAATTGTTTTAAGTCTTCATTATTTAGAATTTGTTCACGATTCCAAGCTGTGGTGCATATTACAAAAGTTTTTTGGGGAAATATGCTTTGTATTTTTACATTTTTACTTAGTTTTTTTAATGTCTGACGATAGTAGGGAAGGATTTCATCGTTCTTTATCCATTCGTCTTGATATTTTTTTAGAAAACAAAATGAATCAACGTCTAAATGGTTTGTAATAAATACATTCCCCATATAGGCGAAATGAAAATATTTAAGATGATTTATGATACCTTTTGAGGGCTTTTCTGGATGTAATGTACCCATATATTTGGCTGCACCGTCATCAATGAGTAAAAATTTTATGTGCCTATTGGGTAAATACTTGAATGCCAAAATAGCGAGAAGAGGATCTGGCGTTGATCCTATTATAAAAACATCTTTTTTTTTACGCTTCAAGAAGTTGCTTAATAAAAAAATGTAGAATAAAAAAAACAGTTTAATTTTATTCAATCCGTGATTATATGGATTTATTCGAAATTTGTAATTGCTATTATTGGTGAAAATAGTTTCATCACAACAGAACCCGGTCTTACTGTGTGGCGTTATCAGAGATATTCCTTGAATGGAATTATGCTTTTCTTGTAAATTGCTTATGGCTGAATCTACTCCAATCGCATGCCATGGTGTAATTGCTCTTGCTATATAGCCAATATTTGGATTATTTTGTAGAATTTGTATTAAATACTTGAATGATTTTACGCCTAAGTCATCTTTTCTCATTACTTTAAAATCCTTTCAGCCCATTCTCGTACACAACCTTCTCCACCCTTTTTTTGCATTACATGGATGTTTGGGACTTTTTTGACTAAATCCTGAGCGTCTGCAGGGCAAGCCGCAAGACCAACTGATTTCAACAATTCTATGCAGTTTACATCATCGCCGATATAGGCAACTTCATTCAAGGAAATGCCTTCTTTTTGGCATATTTCTTGAGCGATGGCTAACTTGCCTCCGTCTATTTTTCCCTGAAATAAATAATCGGCGTTCAGTTTTTTTGCTCTATTTTCTACAATTTTTGTATTTTCAGATGTGATGATTCCTACTTTTATTCCGGCTTCTCGTAAAAGACGGATGCCCAGACCGTCACGGGTGTTGAATTTTTTTAATTCGTCACCATTTTCGGAATAATACATGCTTCCATCTGTAAGTGTGCCATCAACATCTGTTAGAAACAGTTTTATCTTCTTAATGTCCGATATTTTGGAGGACAGAACATGTTTGTACATGAGCTTTTCAAGGATAATCCAATCGTCGGGTTCATCGATTTCTGTAGCCGTATATTCAGGCATTTCATAGATTCCAATTTTTCCAGAAAGTCGATTGCCGCTAGCAAGGATGTTCTTCACGGTATTTATGTAGAAAGCTCCATTTTCCATCAACATTCCATCAAAGTTCTGACGGCGCGGACGATTTTTGTAATCGTAGTTCATACTGGTTCCATCAGCATTCCAAAAGAACCTGTAATTACGAACGCAGGTTAAAATGGAATCGTATTTCCCAGATTTGTACAATTTCATTGCGTCCGAAAAATGCTGTGTTTGCGTCAAAGGCGATGTTGCCTGAACCAGCATAAAAACTTGGGATTCTGGCAATTTGGCATAAGCGATATATTCCAACATCACACTTTCCGTACTTGCAGTGTCACAGGCATTCTCTGCTGAACGTCGATAGATTTTTGTTTTCTTGTAATTGCGTGAAACAACAGTTTCTTCAATTTTATCGGAATCTGTTGCCACGATAATTTCGTCTATTTCGTTACAATTTTCAAGAGCCTCGATGTTCCAGCAAACAAGCGGCTTTCCACAAAATAATTTAATGTTTTTTAATGGAATGGACTTGCTGCCACCGCGGACGGGAATAAATGCTGTTACCATAAAAGCCTTCTTAGAAACCTTTTACTTGGTTTTTTTTGAGCTTGTTGCGTTGAATCATTTCGATGTCTAAAACATCTTTTTGCTTGTATGTGAGTGCCTTTGCTACGGCTCGGCAATCTCGGGCTAGTTTTCGGACACCATCTGGTTCAAGGGAGGCCGCGTGGTCCGTTCCTTTCCATGTTCTGTCAAGAGTGTAATGACGTTCAATCCATTCAGCTCCAAGTGCTACTGCGGCAGAATCGACTGCAATGCCAAGATGATGGCCTGAAAAACCGATTGCCTTTACTCGATCTGCATATTGCTTGCGCATGCGAGTTAATTCAAGCAAGCAGATGTCTTCAAATGGAACCGGATACCCCGAAGTGCAGTTATAAAGAACGACGTCTTTTGCACGCTTGTTCTGTTCGAAGAAGCTGACGATTTCTTCTTCTTCTTCCTTGGTTGTCATGCCGAAGGAAAGATGAATTTCACCGCCGAAATTATCACAAAGATATTGAAGCATGGGCTTATTTAGATTGCATGCGGACGGAATCTTAATAAGTTTCGGCTGCAAAGTTGTAATTTCCTTAGCGGAAGTTACGTCCCAAACAGAAGTAGAGTACTCCACTCCATATTCGTTACACCAAGCTTGTAATTGTTTGTGTTGATCTAAGGTAAATTCCAAAAATTCACGATGAGCTCCATATGTTGGACCATAGGAATTTTCTGGATGCGGATGAGGGGCGTTGTATTCTTCAGGAGTCAATAATTCTTTGTTGCAACGTTTTTGAAACTTCACGACATCAACTTTGCAGTATGTTGCTGCTGTCATGATGAGCTCCCTGGCTATGTTCATATCGCCTTTATGATTGCAACCGACTTCGGCAATTATTTTAGGTGCTTTCATGTGTAATCCTTTTTTTTATAAAATCTCTTATTGTATTTCGTTCTAATTTACTTAATCCAATAAACCAAATGAACGGTAAAAAGATAACAAAAGTCAAGATGACTGATCCTATTGCACGTCCAATGGATTCTTCAAAAAGGGATGCATATCTGTGGATTATGAACCATACTACTATAAAAAGACCGACTTCTTTTAAAATGATTTTTTTTAAATAGTTTTTTACATCCATTGAAAGTTCTGTTTTCGCTATAATTAGAACAGAAATGGAAAAAATGAAAGATGCGATTGCTGTAAAAAAATAAGGTGTTAAAGGCGATAGGGAATAATATTTTAATATAAAATAACTAAATGGTACGATTAAAAGTAAAATTGTGCTAGAAAATAATTGATATTTTTTGATTTTGTTTTGAGCTTGAAATACGCCTATGATTGGATTGGCTAGAGCTTCTAATAAAAGGGAAAAAATAAGTAATTTTAAAATTATATATGTATATGCAGGAATGTCATGCAACCATAATTTCAGAAAAATTTCCCCATCAACTAAAATTGGGATAGCTATTATGCTTAATAAAAAAAAGGTTATTTTGCTACTAAAATCCATTATTGTCCACATTTCTGTTTTGTTGCCTTTTGCATAGCTTTTAGTTAATTGAGGCCGAGATGCTATATAGATATTATTTATGAATTGATTGAGAAATGTTTGAATTTGGTTTGCAATGGAATGAGCGGCATTTAGTATAGGTCCAAAAAATAAATTCATTACAATGTTTAATCCTTGTTGTTTTAGTATATTGGCTAGAGAACCTATTATATTCCAACTCAAATAACTTATTAATTGTTTTCTTACATCTTGTGCTAGGCAGAAATGGATATTGGCGCATTCTGGAAAATTTCTATTGCAGTAAATACGATAAATTATTCGTATAGAAATACTTATTGCAAAAATCATAATTGCATAAATGATTAATACGTTGTTTTGAATATAGCTTAGAAAAATTGCCGCAATTAATTTCCCCAAACCCTCTAAAATACTTACATAAGCGTATATAGACATTTTTTCATGCGCGATGATTGCTGCATTATAGGGAATAGAAATCAAATTAACAAAAAAGGACAGAAACGACAACTGCAATACGATATTTGCTGCAAATATATATGAGGAAGAAATGACCATTTTGTTATTTAAAAACCATACACAAATAGGGTCTAAAATGATTAAAGCACCTAGCGCTAATAGGTGATAAATTGTTACGGTTGTGTTGAACACATGCTTTTGTAATGCAAAGTCATTTTTCCCTATGGCATAGGCGATAAATCTTTGAGATCCTGAAGCTAGCGAATTGCCTAAAAACGTAAATAATGTAACAATTCCCCCAACAACATTATAGATTCCATAGCATTCAATTCCTAAACCCTTTAAAACGAATGGAACGGTATATAACTGTATTCCCATTAAAAAAATCATTCGGAAATACAAAAATACTGTATTTTGGGCAATACTCTTTTTTGATGAATTCTCGTTTGTCATTGGTTCTTATTTGTTTTTAAGGACATCCTTGTAAATGCGAATGCTTTTCAGAATATTTTCATATAAAAAAGTGGTTTTTTCTATATTCTCCTTGAAAACAGAATCTGTCGCTCCGTCCTCTTTGTGCCAAATTTCAATTTCCGGTGCGTAGACCGTTTTTAGTCCCGATTTTATGACATGGGCGTAAAGAATTTCTTCTTCAAAGTAGAGGAATGTCCTGGAATCAAATCCGCTAAACTTTTCAAAGAATTTTTTTGAAAGGACTAAACAGCAACCATGTAAAACGCAGTTTTCTGTATACTTGAATTTTGCGCGGAACATGGAACGGAGACGACGTTTTAGTCCCATTTGCTTTTGTAGAACTTTAAGCTTGAAAAAATTTCTTTCCTTCAAGAACGATAAACCTTTGCTGTAGAAATTTTCCCAGGAGTCTAGTTCACTGCCTTGCAGAATGTGCTTGCGACCGGGATTGATGGAGGTCTTTCCTAGAGGTGTGTATATCGTTGGGCCAAGAACTGCGAAATTTGATTTTTCAAATTGAGTCTGAAGTCCTTCGCAAAAGTTGTCCTGGATGATTTTTGTATCGTTGTTTAGGACCGTTACAAAATCTGCGTAGCCGTCTTTTAATGCTTGCGAAATCCCTAAGTTGTTGCCTTTTGCAAAACCGACGTTTTCATCGCTTAAAATGATGCGGATTCTTTCTTTCCCTTCGTATTTTTCCAAAAGCAGTTTTCCCGAATGATTGGGAGATGCGTTATCTACGATATAAATCCGGTAATCGATGTTTTGGCAATGGTTTTCGATGGATTCTACACATTGGTAGGTATCGTCAATGGAATTGTAATGGAGTATGACGAAGGAAAACTTTTCGGGACTCATGAAGCTAGTTCCTTTCCAATAGAATTTTGGCTCTGAAAACTCTGATATAGTATATCGCTTTTTCTAAAAAATTAAAGAGTTTTCTTTTCTTGTATAACGAACGGAGAATTCCGCATAGCGATGATCTGTATATTTCAAAATCGGAGCCTGTGATAATGGCGTTGGGCGAAGGAAATGCATTACGAGCATTTTGAATGAGCTCCCAGTCTGAATGGTCTAATGCGATTCCGTCCCTGATTTTTTGCGGTAAATTTATAGAGAATCGGTTGTAACCGCCGGTCACGTCCGTAATGCTTGCCAAGTAGTGGATAATCTTTGCCTTGGGAAGATAGTTGGCGGCAAACCAAACCTGACTATTCCAGATTCCGCTCAATTCTTTGATTATGAACTTGTTCTTGTAATTAGCAAAAGCGAGTGATGGCTGATCTGTTTTTATTTTTTGCTTTCTAGATTCAAGCCATGTGTTGTGCCAGTCCTCAAATAATTTTAAGTTCTCGGCAGTTTCTCGGACCCATAAAACGCCACTGTTGAAGTAGTTTTCATATTGCGCGACTTCTTTAGTCTTTGCAATTCTCGTTACATGCTGTTCTGCAATGGCGAAGTGCGTGTTTTTCGAAAAAGGCATGTGCTGGTCAAGAACCGCACCAAAATCAAACGGCGTATTGACAATGTCGTCCAGGGAATCGCAGATAATTGTGTCGCAGTCTATAAAAAGAAAATCTCCCTTGACGTGGTTTCGCATGGAGGTCTTCAAAAACCGGCTTGTTTCCATGCCTGAAAAACCTTGTGGGCGCGGAACTATAACTAATTCGTCAATGAGGTTGAATATTTGTTTTTTTGTTTCGCTTTGCTCTATGCACGATTTAGTCACATCATCAATCAACAATGAGATCTTTGCATTAGGCGAATTCTTTTTTGCACTCATCATGGATAGAATGCACTGCTCACAATATAAATCTTTATCCGAACACACGAGAACGTATAGTAGTTTACTCATCGATTGAATCCTTGCATGTAAAAATGTATGCAGAAAACAGTGCGAAACCAAATGCCATGCAGTATGTGGCAAATATCGGTAAGGTCCAGCTATATAAAACCATAGCTAAGGTAATAGAAACGATAAGGGATACTAATTCTTTGTTGTGGTAAATTTTGTAAGTGTTAAGAGCGTATTTAATATAACCAAAGAGAAACGATAAATATGATAATAATCCGATTATTCCAAATTTTGCGAGAATGTCAAAGTAGGTGTTTTCTATAGGAATTTTTGCGTAATTTACATTTTTTATCCACTCGTAATAATCTGGGCTAATGCCCCATATAAAAGAATCTTTATCGTATAGAGTAGATAGAATTTTTGCTCTATAAGCGGATCTCATTCCTAGTGATTTATCCTCAAAGTTACCATATCCCAAAATTTTGAGAAAACGAGCTCTTAAAAATTCAATGTCAAGAATATTGGAAAATTCCGAAAAATAGGAAATGAGTACATTTAGACTGCAAAATGCAATCAGTAAAACGATGGCAAAAAAATGAATGTTGTTTTTGAATTGTTTTTTGTCTTTTCGAAATATGAAAAAATTGAAGATGATTACTGCCAAAATAATAATATATGCGGTCATAGCTGTAGAGGCTGCAATGTAGAAAAGTAACAAACAAAGAAAAATGAAGTCGATTTTTCCTTTGTTTGTTTTTGTCCAAAGCCAAATGAACGATAATAAAATGGGAAATGATGCCATAGCGGGTTGTCCAAGAGACAGTCGGCCGATAAACATTGTTGAATCAAAACCACGTCCAATGTATTTGTAGCAAATGGGATTTGGAACCATGGTGCCAATCAAATTTACAATAACAAGTATTAGAGATAATTTGATATAGATGTCTATTAGATGTGTAACTGTGTAGCTGGGAACCAGCTTTTTAAGATTGAAGAATATTAAAAATAGGAGAAAAAATTCAATGTTTTTTATTTGATATATTAAAAGTTCATTAGAAAAATAACTTGAAAAAAAAACTCGATTTATACAAAGTAATGATATGGAAAAGAACAATACAAAAGTTAAACCCCAATAACTACGTAAGTTAAACGATATTCTTTTTAAGCAAAGTTGGAGGAAAAGAAAAAAAATAGAAACTTCTTTTAGATAACCTAAAAATGAAGGGAGCGGGGTAAATAGCCTTGCTGTATCAAAAACACCAAAAAATAAAATTATCCAAAGAGCAATTTTATTTATTGATATTGACGAACCTACGTGGGTTGATGTATTTCTTAATTCAAGCATTCAAGAAGTCCTTTAGCTGATTTTCCCCAGCTGAATCGGTTAAGTACTTCATTTGAATCTGCAAGTTTGCTGCTCAGCAAATCGTCTAAATTAATATACGCGTTTTGCGAATCCACATAATGAGCCGAATTTTCAAAGATTCCTTTCAGAACTTCTATGTTCGATACAATAACAGGGGCTCCAACAGCCATGGCTTCTAGAGGTGGCAAGCCGAAACCTTCATAAATAGAAGGGAAAATAAATGCTTCGCTGTTCTTTGCCAGAGTGACGAATTCGTTGTCACTTATATAGCCGATAAACTTGACGTTACTGAGTTCGTCTAAGTTCAAGTCGAGGCCGAAACGCGTTGGGTTCAAGGAACCTGCAATGGCGAACGTCTTATCGGGATTGTTTTGGGCCGCTTGTAAAACCCATTTCAAATTTTTATTGGGGGCAATGGTCGAAAGACTAAGAAAGTATTTCTGCTTTTCGAGATTGTATTTCGCAAAAACGCTGTCGTTGGCTGGTTCCACTTTTAGCATGTGTTGCCAACCGTTATTTATGACGGTCGTTTTTTGCGAATCTGTTTTATAGACTTTTTCTATTTCTTTTTTGGAGAATTCCGAAACTGTAAAAATGTGTCTTGCAAAATGGGTGATGACCCAATAATTTAGGCAATGCCACGTTCTTGATAGCAAGCCATACCAATGTGAAAAGTATTGAGGATTGACTTTGTAACTTATGTCGTGAATGACCGAATATCCATTTGGTACTAGCAATGGTGTAACGTTACACAAATTAATAGGAATTCTTCTATGCGTTAATGCATAGAAAGCGAAAAATGTTTGTTCCCATGGAATTCCCTTCAAGAAACCATATTCAAGAATGCGTATATTCTTGAGAGAAAATGGAATAGATGTGTGCTTGGGGACTACTAAAACTATATCAAGATTTTCGCCGACTAAAGAATCTAGGGCCTTGATTATTTCTTCTGCAAATCGAAAAATCCCTGTTCTTTTTTCGCTAAGAAATGTGCCGTTAATACAGTAACGTGTCATCCTATTTCATTTCCATTATATTAACGAAATCGCTTTGGAATTCTTTGTATAGAAAATGCTCTACAACGCGGTTAAATGCTTTTTCCCCAAACTGTTTTCTTTTGTCCTTGTCCGCAGAAAGTTCCTTGATTGCGTTTGCATAAGCTTCGACATCCCTATTAGGAACTTCCAAGCCTGTTTCGCCATTCAGGGACACGTAGTTTACGCCACTTCCTGGAATGGTGTATGTAATGGAGGGCAGACCGAAGTACATGGCTTCGGCAAGGGCGATTCCAAACGCTTCGTTTTTGGTAATTGATGGGAAGCAGAAAATGTCTGCTGCCAAATAGTAGGCTTTAAGTTCGTCGTCCGCTAGTTTCCCAAGGAACTTGACTGTAGGGCAGTTCTTGCTCTGACTTACTAGCGACTTTCTCTTTTCTCCATCGCCAATGATATAGAAAACAAAATTTTCGTTTAGCTTTTGAGCTGACTTGATGAGATAGCTGTAGCCTTTATATGGTACAAGGCGTCCGACAGACAAACAGATGGTCTTGCCTTTGTTTTCTTGCTTGATCTTTTCTGCCAGCTCGACTGCTTTGGGGGTCTTTGCAAGACGGTTTTCGTCAATGCAGTTCGGGATGACTTTGCATTTGGATCTGAATCTTGACAAATACTTACTGCCCTCAATGTAATTGGGGCTTGTGGCGATAATCCTGTCTGCTCTTTTCAGTAGGGCCAAGTTTTGCGGATGGAATATCTTGCCTAAGATCTTCTGGCGGGTAATGTCCAGATGCCAGTAGAGAATAAGCTTGGTTTCCTTGGGAATGTTCCTTAAAAGAATGCTTGCGACGAATGGATTCGGATAGTGAAATACGATATAATCCGGTTTAAACGTCTTAAGCAGTTCCTTGAACTTACAAGCCAATTCTAGCGAAATGGACTGCGAAAAAATTTTGCACTGGCATTTACAGCGAATGACTTCGATATCGTCAACGACGTTCTGGTTCTCGCTGTTGTCGTGTTCAAAACAAAGAACTTTTTGCTCGAATTTTCCCTGTAGAGCTCGAACGGCGTCTCTGGCGACCTGTTCTATGCCTCCGGTAAAGGGATAGTAGTACTTCGATATATGCAATACTTTTTTCACGTGCAAAATTCCAATAGGTCAACTCTCAATTGAGATCGTAAAAGTAGAAAATTTCACTGTTTACGTTTTACATTTTTTTTATTTCCTTATAATATACTCTCGCTTTGTCTTATGATTTCTTTGATAAATCTTTTTTTTTTGAGGTTTTTCTAATGTTTAATAGAAAAAAGCCGCCAATTTCAGATTGAAAGTGACGGCTTGATTGTTCTGTAAAAAGAACTTTAATTATTATTCTACTTTTCCGTAATACCCTGCGTACCATTCTGCAAACTTTCTTAAACCTTCGCGGAGAGGTGTTGCGGGTTTGAAACCGAAATCATTCTCCAGGGCGGTCGTGTCGGCATAGGTCACGGGCACGTCGCCGGGCTGCATGGGCACGAGTTCCTTGTGCGCCTCGAAGTCGTAATCGGCGGGGAGAACTTTCGCACGGACGAGTTCTTCTTGGAGTATCGTCACGAAGTCGAGCAGGTTTTCCGGGTGGTTATTGCCGATGTTGTAGACCTTGTACGGCGGGAGTGGGAGACCGTCTTCGCCGCTTCGCTTTTCGGGAGCGTGCTGCATCACGCGCACAACGCCTTCGACAATGTCATCGACGAACGTGAAGTCGCGCTTGCACTTGCCGTAGTTGAAAATCTGGATGGTCTTGCCAGCCTTGAGCTTGTTGGTGAAGCCGAAGTAGGCCATGTCGGGGCGGCCAGCGGGTCCGTAGACGGTGAAGAAGCGGAGTCCCGTGCTGGGGATGTTGTAGAGCTTGCTGTAGGCGTGCGCCATGAGTTCGTTGCTCTTCTTGGTGGCGGCGTACAGCGAGACCGGGTTATCGACCTTGTCGTCGGTGGAATACGGAATCTTCTTGTTGCTGCCGTACACGCTGGAGGAGCTCGCGTACACGAGGTGTTCGACCTCATTGTGGCGACATGCTTCCAGGATGTTGTAGAAACCGATGAGGTTGCTCTGGATGTAGGCATCCGGGTTCGTGATGGAATAGCGGACACCGGCCTGGGCGGCGAGGTTCACGACGACGGCAAAGTGGTATTTCTCGAACAGGCTGTCGATTGCAGCCTTGTCGGCGAGGTTCGCTTTTACGAATGTCCACTTCTTGCCGGTTGATGTCGCGAGATCCTCGATTTCCTTGAGGCGCTCGTGCTTGATGTTCACGTCATAGTAGTCGGTGATGGAATCGAGTCCGACGAGTTCGGAACAGTTGTAGTCGTTAAGCAACTTCTTGCAGAGGTTGCAGCCGATAAATCCTGCCGCACCCGTAACAAGGACGGCCTTTCCATTGAGGATAACGTTTTTATCAAGCATGGCTATTCCTTAGCAACCGATGGCGCTGTATTCGAATCCGGCGTCGGCAAGTTCCTTCGCGTCGTAGATGTTGCGGCCGTCGATGATGAGGGCGTTCTTCATGGACTTCTTCATCACGCCGAAACTCGGCATGCGGAACTGCTTCCATTCGGTCACGAGGAGGAGTGCGTCGGCATCGAGCAATGCTTCGTACATGTCGTTGCAGTAAGTGACGATGTCACCCACGCGGCGCTTGCATTCGTTCATGGCAACCGGGTCATAGACTCGAACTATAGCGCCAGCCTTGGAGAGCTTGTCGATAAGCACGAGTGCGGTCGCTTCGCGCATGTCGTCCGTTTCCGGCTTGAAGGCGAGCCCCCACATGGCAATCGTCTTGCCCTTGAGGTTGGCTTCGCCGCCGAAACGCTTTGCGAGTTTGTTGAAAAGGACTGTCTTCTGGTATTCATTGACTTCTTCGACAGCCTTGAGAACGCCCATCTTGTAGCCGTTCTTTTCGGCGGTCTTGATGAGTGCCTTCACGTCCTTCGGGAAGCAGCTTCCACCGTAGCCGCAGCCCGGGTAGAGGAACTTTGAGCCGATACGGGTGTCACTGCCGATGCCCTTACGGACCATGTTTACGTCGGCGCCTACGAGTTCGCAGAGGTTTGCGATGTCGTTCATGAAGCTGATGCGGGTCGCAAGCATGGAGTTTGCGGCGTACTTGATCATTTCGGCACTCGGGATGTCCGTGAAAATCACGCGGAAGTTGTTGAGCATCATCGGGCGGTAGAGGCGGGTCATGAGTTCCTTGGCCTGTTCGCTTTCGACACCCACGACAACGCGGTCGGGCTTCATGAAGTCCGTGATGGCGGAGCCTTCCTTCAAGAATTCCGGGTTGCTGGCCACGTCGAACGGGACGTTCACGCCACGCTTGTCGAGCTCTTCCTGGATGGCGGCCTTGACCTTCTTGGCGGTGCCGACAGGGACTGTAGACTTGGTCACGAGAACGGTGTACTTCTTGATGTTCTGGCCGAACGTGCGGGCCACTGCGAGCACATACTGTAAGTCGGCGGAACCGTCTTCGTCCGGAGGCGTACCCACGGCGCTAAAGACCATTTCGACATTGTCGAGAACGCTGGCGAGGTCGGTTGTGAAGTTGAGACGGCCTTCGCGCTGGTTCCTGAGCACCATTTCATCGAGACCCGGTTCGTATATAGGAATTTCACCCTTCTGGAGAGATTCAATCTTGGCCTGGTTCACATCAACGCAAGTCACATTGACGCCCATTTCGGCAAAACATGTACCGCTAACAAGTCCAACGTAACCGGTACCGACGATAGCAATATTCATAAGAATTCCTTGATGAAATATCTGTGTTTGTTTAATCGACGGGAAATGTAATAAAATTATAAAGAATTGTTAACTGTTTTGACTTTGTACAAGGCTATGAAAGGGCTATAAAAAACGCTGCCCCGCAGGGCAGCGCTGATGCGTGAGCTCAGTTCTCTCCATTTCGTATTTCTGTTTGCTCACGATCCATAGTGTATGTCAGGTATTCTTTGAAATCGCGGTCAATCTGTGCGATGTCAAAATCTTCAATGTCGTCGATCAAAATACCGGTACCCATTGGATTGTCGTGCCAATCTAATAACGGGATTTCGTCAAAAATAATGACCTTGTCCTGCGCCTTGGCGACATATTCAACTTTTGATTTATCGACCCAGCCCATTCCGCATCGCCCTTTGACGAGGACTTTAGTTTCGGCTTCTTTGACAATTGTCAGTTCGTCATTGAATTCTGCTGTGCAGACAACTTCGCCACCGTCCTTTGCGTTGGTGACTTCGATGTTGCCCAGTTTCGATTTGACTATTCGTGCTGCGAACGATGTTGTGACCATAAACGCAAGCATTACAGCTGTTATGAATTTTAAGGTTTTCATGATTTCCTCCTAGTTTATTCTGAGACGTTTGTCTGCCTCAATTGTAAACTACAAAGTAACGTATATGAGGAGTAGTTGTGGGGTAGTCTAAATTGGAATATGAAAAAAAATCCCCGTTAGTAGCGGGGACTATTGGTGAATAATTTTATTTGTAGTTAGGTTAATGTTTGTTCTTGCGCGGAGAAATTGCAATGAATATGAGTACGCTGACAAGCAGTAAGAACGGATAGAACATGTAGGGAATGAGGTCAAACGCGCTGATGTTTGCGTTTGGGATAGCTGTCGAAATGGCGGCGAGCGCTACGAGTATCTGTGCGCCGTAAGGCAAAATTCCTTGCACCACGCAGCTGAAAATATCTAGGAGCGAAGCTGTCTTTTTCGGCGAGATTCTGTATTCATCGCCCATCTGCTTTGCGATAGGGCCCGCCATCACGATGGCGACTGTGTTGTTTGCTGTAGCAATGTCGAGTGCGCTCACCAAGAGGCCAACGCCCACTTGACCGCTGCGGTGTCCCTTGAAAACTTTATGGATAAAGTCTAACAGAGCTGCGAAACCGCCGTGAATGCGAATGAGCCCGCACAAAGCGCTCACCAAAACCGCCACGAGAATTGTCTCGTACATTCCCGAAATGCCGTTTCCGATGTTCTGCAAAAGGCCAATCATATTAAGCGTGCCGGAACCCACCATAATGATGGATGCCGCAACAATGCCAATGAGCAAAACCGCAAAAACATTGATGCCCGTGAGCGCAAGTACCAATACGAGAACATACGGAATAAGTTGTACGAGATTGTAGGAGTTTTCGGCAACCGTATTTGCCGTGGTCACAAACGAAATTGCCGTGATAATGATAATTGCGAGAAGTGCTGCCGGGGCTGCCACCAGAAAGTTCACGCGGAACTTATCCTTCATCTTGCAGCCCTGCGTAGATGTTGCCGCAATCGTCGTATCCGAAATAAAGCTCAAGTTGTCGCCAAACATCGCGCCGCCAATCACCGTTGCTATGCAGAACGGAACGCCAAAGCCCGCCATCTGTGCGACCTCAACCGCAATCGGGGAGACCACTGCAATTGTGCCAACAGACGTACCCATCGCCGTAGAGACAAACGCCGCGACAACGAACAGCACTACCACCGCGAATTGCGCCGGAATGAAATCCAAGAGTAAGTATGCTGCCGCTGAGGCGCTTGAACGCCCGAGAATCCCTGCGAAAATGCCCGCGCAAAGGAAAATCAGGATCATCAAGAAAATATTGCGGTCGCCAAGTGCGCCTGCCATCACATTCATCTTGTGGTCAAAATTCAGCTTGCGATTCTGCACGCATGCCACGAAAATCGCCACTAAGAATGCCGCGACAATCGGGATGTTGTAAAATCCCATCGGGATCTTGAGAACATATTCAAACGTGATGCCGAGACCCAGATAAAGTACCAGGAACACGGCGATAGGCAAAAGGGCAATCGGGTTGCCCTTGATTTTTTCTTGAGAGTTTTCGTTTTGCATGACGTGAAAGATAGAAAAGTTACTTTCCGCACACCTCCCAATAACCACCACGATCTCCACCGATGCGGGCGATGCGTCCGGTTTTTGTGAGATTTCTCAATTGCCATTTTACACCATCAACAGTTATTCCGCAAATTTCCGACAATTCGGATATAGTCACATTGGGGTTATCCTCCATCGCAGCAAGAATTTTCTGTGTAGTCTTCTGTGTAGTTTTCTGTGTAGTCTTCTGACCACCTATTCCGTTTGCAATCTCTGCATCGAACGAATAGTTTTCGTTCAGCGGTTGGATAATGCGGAATACATCATCTTCGATAAACTCGGGATCAACACCGGAATAAAGACGCCCGTACTTGAACATCTTGCGCGCACCAGACCCGAGCTTTTCCGAATAACCAATATTGCGAAAAAATTTTGCGATTAGTGGATTCTTTGGAAACGGTTCAAGGTTCCTGAGTGTAATCGGCCCGTTGAACCGAGCCCTGTTCGCATTTTCCACATACATCCTGTCCTGTTCTATCACAAATTTTGCTTGGTATGCGCTCGAATATTCACGATGCATCAGCGTATTCACCAACATTTCTCTAGCCACAATGTTTCGCAGCGACTTGCGTTCAGCGCCTTCCACATAGAATTTATCGGGCAAATGCAGCGTTGCGAACTTAAACAGTTGCTCAAAACTTTCAACAAGATTTGTCACCACAGTCAAACGGTCATCATACCTATCGACGTTCACCTTGCGGACAAGCGCATCCGTTTGGTAAGCCGGGCTGACATCGCGAATGACTTCATCACGACCAAGAAGCATCACCGCGGCGAGATTAAATCCATTTTTGCCGGTCGCATGGTCCTCGGCGTAAAGGCCCGCGCTTTTCAGCAAATCCATATTCGAAAGTTTTTCCCACAAGTGGCTACCGCCGCCATTGTTCTTCGCCAGAATCCGCACCATCGGCAGCAAGTCCAAGCGCAAGTCCTTCAACTTCACATACGGATACATCCTGCGTTCCGTGTAGATTTCTTGCTTGCGAATATACATCTGCGCGATTTTTGCCGTCGCACTTACCTTTACGTCCGCCTCGTCCATGCGGTCGTAAATCCGTTTCTTGAACGAATGTACTTCACCGCTCGACGGTACGTGTATATGAATCAAGGTTTTCTTGCGGTACTTGAAAATTTCCGGTTCAAGGTAAAGCGTGGGGCTGAACAAGTCTGGATTGCCAATGGCGCTAATAAAATTCTTCACCATGGATGGCGCGGCATTTTCAGGAATGCCGACAACAGTCCCGTTGTCAAGTACTCCTAGGTAAATATCACCGCCGAATCGGTTTGAAAATGAACAAACCGTCTCGAAGGTATCCATTTCAATAGTACCGCCAGCCCGTTTGAATTCTATGGCCGCAGTTTCCCCTATCTTCAAAGCGTTCTCGAATTTTACAAGATCCATTACGTGACCTCCTTATCTGCAGACTCATCATCATCTTCGGCGATTCTGAGCTCTTCTTCGTACATTTCCTTATGCGGAGCATATTCGTCCGGAATAACATACGACAGGTATTGCAAAAAATTCCTGTAATCCTCTTTCGCGAACTCGCTACCCATGCCAGAAACGCCTTCAAGTACGATATCTGAATAGCGGTCTAGTACATGGAGATTCCGTTCATGGCGGAACATCAATCTGTACATCATTGCTGCTTGATCCTGTTGCTGGCTCATAAGTTCATTAAGCCCCGCTATTGATTCCAAGAGTTCCTTTGGCAACTCAAATTCTTCTTTGTTTTCTGCCATAATAGCCTCCATGTGGTCACGACTTGTGACCGGTTGATGTTAGAGGCGTCCCCTTATTCCAAAATCACGGAATAAAAAAAACGCACTAAGCCGAGAGCAGCGAAAATAAGCTTGCTTATTTTCATTGCCGAGGCGAATGCGTTAGCGTTATAAAACGAAAACGCGATTCTCCAATTGACAGAGAATCACGTGCTGCATTAATGTACCTAATGTTGAAAATGTTGGCTAGGGGTGTAAGAAAATTTTACAAGATAAATCGCGTTTACTGATTTTTGCCCGCCCCTTATTTCACAGACTCGATACTTCCGTCTATATACGGGTGTCAAAAATGGGTAGCTGACAGGTCGAGTTTGTTATAAACGGCAAACGCATTGATCTTTCCAAAGTTGCAGGCAACGAACGCAGGGTGGAATACGGCATAGTGAGCTACACCGATGCCGAGGGCAATTCTTTGTCTGAGATACTTGGCCTGTACAAGGGTGAGGTCTCATTCGACCAGGTTGACTATACCAAGAATGAATTTGCACTGAAAGGTGTCGAGCTCGGAATACGCAAGAACCCCCTCGTAGGGAAAAAGGGTGAAGTGGACAAATACCGCGCTGCACTGAAAAAGAAACTGTCCGCCGCCATGGACTACTGTCCCGGTTCTGTGCTGGACAAGTTGCACGAATACCCCATTACCGATATGCCCCGTTGGCGACGAAAGCGACTTTTGAACCTTCTTGCCAACATGGGTGAAGACGGAATTGCCGTTTTTGTAAGCTTTGACTTGAACGATGCCGCCCACAGCCAGCTGGAACAGTTCAACGAGGAACAGGATCTCGCCATGATGGTAGAGAACAAGTACGACCCCGAACTAGATGACAGCAAGTAAAATTAGCGGGGCCTACTAAGATGCAGATGCGCAGCTTTATTAGACCGTGGAACGCCAAGGCAAATCGTTCCACTTCATTCGTTGATTGACAAGATTAACTTTGTTTTCCCAGATTTCGTTACAATCAAATACACGCTGAACATATGAGTTCTGTTCCAGAACATGCAAACAAACGAATGTGCCACTAGAATCTGCAACGGAAAGCACAATAAACAAATGAATGTCGGCAGCATCATCACCGAGTGCAAGAAGATATTTGGGAACAGATGTTTGTTGATTTGGAAAAACTTGTTGCTTAGGTAATTCAACAATACCCCCACGTTCAATTCTATTAAGCAATTCTGATGTTGATTCTATTGTAAAAATGTCGGGGTTTAGTTCTCGATCAGCTGCGGCGTCAAGCACCGATTGCGCAGACAATGGCAGACAAATAAATTCATCATTGTCTATTACACGTCTCTTTTCATTTGACGTTGTTTCATTCAATAATTCTTCTGATTCTTTTTCTTCTGCATAAATAATAAATGTCTTTTGGTCATCGTGAACGTCCTCTGGACAGTACATTTTTCCAATCCATCGTCTAAAACGATGGGTCACAAATGCGTTTAGATCAAGACCTTGTGGAATGATTTTATAGAAATTGAATTTCTTGTCCAGTAATAATATAAAGTTCTTTCGGAACTTATCGCGAGCATCGCGCTTGAATTCTTCGCGGAGGGTCGAGCGTTTGGATGTGTATGCATTCAGTACATACAAGAAATTAACGTCATAAATCTGTAGTAGCAAAGTATCACGATCAAAAAGCCGATTTTTGAAATGACGATTGCGAATACTCCACAAATGGTTCATCATGGCTTCTTCTGTTTCCTGCCCATTCTTATCTTTGTATTTCGCCAATTTGACTAATTCATTTTTTTCGTTTCGGGGCTGAAAATAATCAGAAACATATTGCGATTCATTGCTAAATTTCGGAACATCCCCACGAATGAAAAAATTAGGAGTAATATTATAGCCTTCGGTTAAGTCATCACGGTACCGCACACTTCGATGAGCATCTGCATCACGGCTCATTTCTTCAATATATTTGGAACTGAAGAAATTCTGCATCACATTTTTTGCATAGGTAAACTGTTTATATATGGATTTCCCTTTAATGTCTTCAGGATGCTTGTAATATTTGCTATCGCCAATGTGCCAAATTTTATTGGATTCACCACTAGCATACATCAGCGACTTTTCTTTATAGAGGTGGTCAATAATCTTGCCATCATCATTATTTTTCAAATCAGCAAACTCAGGATCACCAATCAGTTCGTCAATCATCGCTTCAAATACGTTATTGAACGAATTGGCAATCAGGTATTCTTGAACATTGTTGTTCTTGTTTTTGTAACAAGCTCCCCATCGGAAGAACGCTTCCATAATGTTGTATAGTTTAAGGAGCCTATCCTCAAAATACTTGTACTTGATTTTCTTGAGTTCGCGCAACCCTCGTTCGTTTTCTAGAAGGCGTTCCACCTCGTTCAGCTTGAGCGGTTGGTAGAACTCGCTTTGCGGCATTGTATAGCCGAATTTATCCTGAATAAATCTCATTGCAGAGAAATACAAGACCAAAAGGCGATCGTCTAAATCAAACACCTTGGCCTTTTTTACAAGGTCCATGTATATCGGCACGCCGTCTTGAATAAACGGAGTTTTTTTATTTACCGTGCGTTGCCAATTTATCTTGTGGTTCCCGCTGTGCTTGTTTTTTGCGACAAAAACGAAAAGGGATTGATTCTTTTTATAGAATAGCTCCATGCTGCTCATAATATCGAGCAGCGTGGCGTAACGGTCATTTTTCTTGAAATTTCGGGATTCCGATTGCGGCGGGGTCGCCACCCCATTATCTTTAGTGCCCTCGCTATTTTTATTGTACTTGTCTATAGCAGAGTATAACCAAAGCGAAATGGACGAGAAAAATTTTCGCTGCTCAACGCTGATACTTTGATCTTCTTCTTTTTGGTTACCGAAGCAATCCTTTCCTTCGGCATCAATATCAATGCCAAATGCTTTTTGCCCATTTTCATCCAAAAACACCTTGGGCAGCACAAAGACGGGTTGACCATTGAAAAAGCAATAGCCGACGCCGTTAATCTTTACGCCATCTTTTGTTGTTTCTGTATTGAAGCCACTCTTGCTACGGTATTTTAAATCACCTTCGCCATGTCCAATGACTTTTTTCAGAAATTTGAAATCGTAGGGATGTTCTTCGAAAAGAAAAATCATGCAACAAGCCTATCGTAATGCTTATTGTGCTGGGTTCGGTTCTTCCGCAGGAGCGGGCTCGGCAGCGGCAGCATTAGCACCCTGTTCACCTTGCTGAGGAGGAGGTGGTGCATTCTGGTCTACAACGTCCAAA
This sequence comes from Fibrobacter sp. UWB7, assembly GCF_900142945.1. Taxonomy (NCBI): domain Bacteria; kingdom Pseudomonadati; phylum Fibrobacterota; class Fibrobacteria; order Fibrobacterales; family Fibrobacteraceae; genus Fibrobacter; species Fibrobacter sp. UWB7. The sequence goes on along the minus strand of NZ_FRCO01000001.1, from coordinate 1,009,121 downwards.
TTAGACATGATTTTTGCTATACGGTCTTTTTGGTCAACTTCACTTCCTTCAAAAAGCGTTTGGAAGGTCAACGTTTTATCTTGATTCCCTTCAAGTTTGAAATGGAACACCTTTTCTGCGTCTTTATTACCTTCTTCATCTTTGTATACGGAATCCCAAAGGTAGAACAGAACCTTGGAGCGGAATTCCTTATAATCCACAGAATGCTTAATGAAGAATTCGCCCATCTGCTTGTCTTCGCTCTTGGTCACCTTGAAAACATTTTTATTCACTTTTTCCAAAAAATCTAGCCACTTGTACTTTTTGTCGCCTACTTCTATATCAAAATCAGCATTCGGATGGTCATAGTCTATCGGCACGTATTCCCAGTCAAAACGGCGTTTGAACGCACTGTCCATGGGGAACAGCGATTGGTCGCTGGTGTTCATCGTGGCGAGAATATTCAGATTCGGCGGGAGAGCAATTTTGCAGAAATCATCATCTGCACGTTCTTCGCCTTGTTCTGAACTATCCCATTCTTGAATTTTATTTTTATAATCATTCCAATAATTAGCTATTGCATCTTCCGATTGCTTTACATTAGATAATTGTTCTTTGATGTAGCTTGCAAAGTCAGAATCAACATCAATAGGATAATCAGAGTGTCCTTCTTTACGATCAAGCAGCTGGAAAATGTCTCCAAAAATTTGAGCACAGTTTCCACGGTTGATTTCTTCAATAACTAAATAAACTTTTTCTGCATTAGGAGCGGCATGTACCTTTAAGTACTCTGTCCAAGCCTTCACATACGCCTTTGCGAAAAGCTGCGGCACAAATTCATAGGTAATTTCAGTTTTATTTTGATTGGCAACATTTTGAACGCCCTCAGCAGTTTCTTCTTCATGCTGGGAACCTACTTGAAAAGCTCTTGGTTTATACGTACCTACAAACTGAGCGTAATCATAATCAGGATGGAATGTTGTGCGGAATTTACGTCTTTTGTCAATAGAGCTTAGCCCATATCGACCACCATCTGCATCTTTAAATAAATCGTTTTCTATTTTATTTGATTTACCTGTACCTGGTGCACCGTAATATATAATTTGAAATAAATCAATATTTTCGACCAACTCAGGCGCTTCTTGATCATGGTTTTCCTCAGAAGCTGCGTTCACTTCTACTTCTATGTCATCCGGCGGGAAAGTATTTTCTAATGAGATTACGGCATGTCTATCCGCGGCTTGTTCATATAAAGTTCCGCAAAAAACATATCCATCATTTCCTTGACGAACAACAGATAATTTATAATCGGTCCGACGTTTGACGATAACAATGAAATCATTCCTATGGATTTCTCCGCACAAACGTCTAAAGTCACCGCCAAAGCGCAAATCTGTCGCATTGTTTACCGTGACAGCGCCTTCATCACCATTGGCATTAACAAAATTCATGGTTTGTTGGCTCTCAAAGAATCTCGCGAAGATATCTGCAGTTAAGCTGACTTCGTGATCTTCATCATGAGGAAAAACTTTTCTTATGTAGGCGTTCATTGCTTTTTTCCTTTCGTTAGTGATGATAGATTAAATTATAGTTGCCTTCAGCCATTTCACTTAATATTGCATGCCTTTCCATTCCATGAAAGCAAGCCGCATATTGAGCGTATCTTTGTGAATTTGGCTTAATTAAACTCATTTGGTAAAGACCATTACCCAATGACTTTATCACTAGTAAATCGTCGACTTGATAATGTAATCGACGGCATATTTCTTTAAATTGGCCGCCAAGTCTTTTGTCTGTTGGGTACCGAACATTTACTTCATATCGACAGACATCATCTCCGTGAACAGTAAATGAGAGAATTTCACGTTCATGAAAGAAATGTTCATAGACATATTGATCAATGCTTACTTGATGAGTCACATCGTGTTCAAAAACTTTTCTCACATAAATCATAAGCCGGCCCTTTATTTAGTCAAAAAATCGCTCCATTGCTTCGCCATGGCCTTCGCAAACCCAGGAAAAGTTTTGCTTCTTAAAGTTCGCCGTTCAGCATCCGTTTTCGCCTTGGTTAGTGCATCGGAATACCATTTTGGCAAAGTTTTACCACTAGACAAAACAACTCTTTCACCAGGATCAACAACTTTCGTTTTTTTCAAGACGGGCAAATTTTTCAACCAAAGACATGTAGCCTTAGACGCGGAATCTCCAAACCAATATGGCTGCACAGTTTGGTCCGGTTTTCTAAACCGTTTACTCATAATGCCAACAGGATTTTCCACAGCAATATGTTCAACATCAGCATTTGCCAACGCCAAGAAGAACGCCGCACCATCTTCACGATCTTTCGCTCTATTCGGAAATCTTGGATGCGGTCGTCTCTGCTCTACAGGCAAATTTTTATCTTCGGGATGATAATACCATCTCGCCCCACTTACCGCAAGAAACGTGCAAGGCGGATGTGCAATCATCAAATCCCATTTTTGTCCTTTAGGCAACTTATACGTTTTGCCGTTCTGCAATGTTCCTTTTCCATCTCGAATCAAAGCAAGAACATCTTGATTAAAATGCCATTCAGGGTGTCCACCACTACAATCCAACAAATCGCAACTAAATGCATTATGGCCAAGCTTACGAAATTCCTTACATACAGCCTGGCTCTCTTCACATGCAATCAAGACATTCAAAATTTTTTTAGCCATCATTCACCTCAGAATTTACGGCTTCGCACATAGCCTCAGCAATCCCTTTCGCAAATAAAACCGGCACAGCATTGCCAATCATCTTGTAGCAATACGGATTCGATCCAAGGAAACAATAATCCTTGGGAAAAGACTGAAGCAAAGCCGCTTCACGAATAGTTATTGTACGCAGTTGATCTATATCGGGATGAATAAACATATACCCATCTTTTTGCAAATGCGCGACAACTGTTGGAGAGGGTTTGTCCCATTCAAGATTTCGATACTTGATATGATTAGACGAATGTCCTGTTATTTTGGTATAAAACGCTTTCTTTTCCTCTTGTGAGAAAAAATTCATGCCTTTTGATAGCCACTCATAAAAAAGCTTCTGATCCCTCTTACCATTATATCTAGGATTATGAAGGTCTACCTTTTTTCCCGAAATCTGACGATGCGAGACCTTTGATCGGCCACAACAATCAACAACATCTAACGGGAGCAACTTGGGTAAATTACCTATGGCATCTCGAACAGTCTTATGTTTGCTAATTCTATGGTCATCAAGAGCCTTATAAAAAGAATCTAATTGAACCTTTGATTTTTTGGGAATCCCGACAATAATAACTCTGTTTCTTTTTTGCGGAACACCAAAATCCTCTGCACAATAAACGGACTTTTTCAGTTCCTCAGGAGACCTTATTTCATAACCAATTTTATCGAATGCCTCGTAAATTCTTTCCTTTACAGGCTTTCCTCCAGGACACGCACTTAGCAGCCCAGGAACATTCTCAAAGACAAAAAATTTCGGTTTATAATGATCGACTATTTTAACAAAGCTTTCAAACAAATAGTTTCTATAGTCATCTTTCATTCCTGTCGGAGATTGGGCTCTACCAGCAATGGAATAGGCTTGGCAGGGCGGCCCGCCAATAATGCAATCAACCTTTTTCTTCCCAATTAATCCGTCAAGTCCAAACTCAATAATAGACGGGTCGTTTTCTTTCTCATAAAGGCGCCTCGTTTCGTCAGACCAACAACCATGAAAAAGCTCTTCCGTCCGTTGGACATCAAATTTCACGACACGTTTTTTCGCATCAGTTTCAGAATGATTCCACTTTTGAACTAGCCTAGATCGCAAGGTATTTACCATCGGGCTTTCCCACTCCACATGGGCAAGACCTTCATATTTCCCTGTTGCAAGAAAACCTTCACTCAATCCACCACATCCTGCAAACAGGTCTATGAACGTGAGTTTCCTTTTCATCAATCGTCCCATCAAGTAATCCTTTTCTTGACTCAAAAATAATAAAAAACCGAACAATTAGACCATATCACAACGATGACCATTCTGACTTTGGTCCTCAGTTCGAATTTTACATCTGTTCACCAACAAATAACGGCTCTTCACCGCACAAATATAAATCGAGCAAGCGTCATTTTATGACATCTTGAAAAAGAACGACTATTTTCATCAATTTTTAAAAGATTCTATTAGCATTTGCTCTCTATCCGCATTTTTGTTTTCGTCATAAAAAACATACAATAACGCTTCCGCACGAGAAATGCCTACATAATTTAACAACCTAGCTTGAGGACTTTTAAAATCATCAACATCCATTAATATAATCACTTTAGCATCAAGCCCTTTGAATGAATGAATTGTCGAAAATCTGATTTCATCCTTTCTAGCCTTCCATAATGGCGACGTTATCTTCAAAGACCAAGGAACTAGATCGAGGTTTTTACCATTTAGGCAATTTTGGGGATTATCCAAAGAATACTTCGACAACAAGACTATATCACATGCAGGGACAGACTTTTCTCGCAATTCATGAAGGACTCCTATAACCTGGTCATATTCACTCTGTAATGACGAATATTTCAAACTCACTGAATCGAGCCCCCCATCAACTAAAGGAGTTCCCTGAGTGGTCACATTCGACACACTTATGTTTGTATCAATAATTTCTCTAGTATTCCGACAATTTTTTGTTAATCTGAACTTTGCTGCATTACAGGATAGTTTCGAAAAACACGATTCAAAAGATTCATTCGCATTAAAGATATTTTGGTTAACATCATAAAAGATCGCCCAATTTCCATTTTGCATTCCAGATTTGATCATCTTATCCATGCACTTCAAATTAGCCGGAATTAACAAATCTTGTCCTTCATCTATAATTAACAGATCGTATGCAAAAGAATTCTTTTGATCCAAAAATTTTTCAGGAAGAATCTGCTTGAAGTATCTATCGGAATTCTCGTTTGCTTCTTTACCGCAGCAGTCTTCCAAATAGGCGTGAAACGTTTTCACGTTAACATCAACATTTTTTTCTGCAAAGCAGTCTTTCACATATTGAGCAATCGATCTATTATAACATAAGTATAGGACATCTTTTCCCTCATAAAAGGATCGTTCCGCCAATTCCATCGCCAAAACAGTCTTTCCAGAACCTGCAGGACCTGAAATCAGCACCCTAGCATTGTCCGACATTTGGTCTAGCACATCAAACTGCTCTTCTGTAAGCGTCGCGATTTTTTTCTCTATTCGGTCTAAATCATTTTTTAAAATTGTAGTGCAACAAAAATCGCCCCTAAGTATACCTGCAGCTTTTTTTATGTCTTCATCGCTCAGATCGTCACGAACGAATCCATACTTATTCCTTGAATTCCAATATTTTATACTCGTGTCTACTATATTTTTTAAACTTATCTCTGACCTTTGATCAAAACAAATGTCCGGAATCACTTCAGGACTTCTATCCTCAAAAATACAACCCGGCATCACAACACAACAAGCATAAGTGCAATTTACAATCGGACTATCTCTGTCAAATACTTTTTTGAGGCTGTTCTGCAAAGAACACATGTTCCCTTGTGCTTGCTGAAACGGGCCTTCATTTTTTTCATTCGTATGTCCGTACCTATTTGTAAAAGACCATCTTCCATTTTTTCGACTAACAATTCCTCCTTTTACTTCAACACAAACAATTCCTTTTCGTGAAATTATAACGAAATCAACCTCACCAAATTTTTTACTTTGATGCTCCGGCAAAGCAAAAGAATGTAATACAACAAAATTCTCATCAGTTTTTTCATCCCGAAATTGGTAAAACAGATCCTTTTCTGCTTCGCTTTTCACTTCATCAGAAATCAAATTATTTGGAATCATTTCAACCATATTGCGCCTCTTTTTCTTATATTCGTTCCATCATGTTTTCAAAGAATCCCACATCCCGCTGATCGATTTTGCCCACAACAGCGGCACGATCTAATAAACAATTTCGCATCTCGCAGCATGTTTCAGGAAGCAACGTGCACGCATGGCACGCAGCATAATTAAGTCCATTTGTCCCCTGACTTAGAGAATCAACACAAATTGGATCTGACGAACACCATGAGGCTCCCTGCAGCATACTTCTAAAAGTCTGTTCAAAAGATTCTTCAGTACCCTTCCTGACAAGTCCTCCCAAACTTCCATCGGAGTCAGAAGACGACGTATATAGCAACACCCCCGCCATATTAAGTCCATCTTTATAGGAACTATATATTCGTTCCCTAATCGAAGATCCTGAATATCCACTTTCTATAGACAATTGTCTTATTAGCAAGTGCGATAGTGTATGAAGTAAGACATATCTTGCTGAAAAATTATCACAACGTATGCCACTATGTTTCAAACGCTTATCCATTTCTTCATAACGAGATGAATTAGCCTTTTCCCATTCCGCCACTTTTTGTTCATCAAGTCGAATAAAAATACCCTCACCCAACATTTCAATTGCTGGGAGCCAATCTAGCTTATTTCGACTTAACGGCATATATTCTCCGTTAGCACTTCCTTCCGGTTTTACTCTATAAAAACCTCGCAAAGCAAGAACTTCACGAAGTCGAGTCACCAACACCATCTGCGAAATGTACGATTGTAAGAATGACGAAACATTCTCTTTACTTGAGCAAAACCACTCACCCTCATTATTTCCATTACATAAAGCGCTATACTCATCTTCATACATTTTTTGCTTCGTGAATGGCTTAGTGGTGTCAGGTCCCTTAATTGTACACATCATTTCGTCATATACTTTTTCAACACCATATTGTCTAACCAAATCTGGTACAGACATGTTTATAGCCATTTTTTTTGCGTCATCCGAATAGGATTCATCCTTAAGAGCGTTTTGCAGCCTCGAATTGCGCATAACTGCCACCCTTATTTTTTCACTCCATGGAGGGATAGTTAATGCGCTAGACGTTACCGTAAAATACACATTTGCCGCACCACGCTGCAAGACCCTTAATTTTTCTTCACAACTATTTGGATCATTGTCTTCTATTTCATTACCTAACCAAGGGCGTTTTCCTCTACATCTGTAATTAGACAAAGAGTCCTTACCCATGCTACCCGCCATGGATCGTTTTTGTCCGCATTTGGTGCATTCTATTACTATACTTTCCAATCCACCAGATTTATTCTGGAAATTAATTTTGAGATTATCATATTTCTTTTCAGGATCACATCTATCAACCGCAACAAAATCTCCTTTATGAACCCACCAACTATAAGGAAAATCTTCCAAATGACCTGAAGGGCACGCACATACAAATCTCGATGGAACTAATAGTTCTTTTTTCCCATTCTTATGATTACATTGCTCCGTCGCAATCATTTTCCAATATGGTGCTAAAGCATGACATTTTTGACAAAAAACCCAATAAGGGAATCTGTATGCGGGAATATCTCGAGAATTTTCCCTTTCGGAATATGGTGGCAAACAAAAATTTGATACTTTTAACAAATGTTCCAAATTTGGCTCACGAATAGGCTTTGCATCAGACCAATATTCTGGAGAAGCAATGATTACGGACATGTCCACCATATCAGCGATGGCTCCAGGACCAAATGTTGTAATGATTTGGGAACGTCGAATAGAGCCCACATTTTTCACCTCATTTGTTCTAGTCGCGCCACGTCCAAATGTCGGCCTGGGGAAACGATTTATTCTCAGTTTCATACCAATCTCCTACTTTATCTTTTTAGATACACTTTAGATTCATGGTCAACACTTCTCATGCTGCCCATTGTCCTAAACCGATCGTCAATATTTATGTCATCTTTCAATAAAGATTGTTCATCATTCTGATAGTTTTTATACTCAAGATCATTACACTCACTAATACGGTAAACCCATTCTTCTATTATATTTGACAATTCTTCTTCTACATAATCGACTTCTTTAGCGTCAACATTCAATACAATATCATGGATTATTCTTTTTACTTTTTCCACAATAGGCATACTCGGACTAAATCTACAGGCTTTTTTATTTTCACTAATAGAAGGCTCTAAATATCTACATAAAGCAACAAATAACGCATGGAGCCCTCTATCCCTAGCACGATCCGAGAACGGCGTCAAACTCGTTGCTTCAACATACCGATAAAATGCAGAATGATATTGCATAAATTGCTCGTAATGAGACCGGTCTCGCGAACGCATCATATTGTACAAAGCAATAACCAAGCCAGGCGTCTCACGGCCGACTCTGCTCGTTGCTTGAATGTATTCCGCATTTGTCTTAGGTTGACTTAAAACCACCATAGTTCCCAAGCGCCCAACATCAACACCAACAGAAATCATGTTAGTAGCCAGAAGAAAATCATAAACATCTTTATTGTCTTTCTTCGCACTAAAGGATTTTTTTAAATTGATTTGAATATCAGTTGTAAGCTCTTTACTACTCTTTCGACTAGTCAGTTCTGTATAATTCGGAGCATCTATTTCCAAATCTGCCGAATATTTTGAGAATTTATTTTTTTGTAAATACCACAAGCGACTATACACGTCATCTATAATTTGCGTAGCTGCAGCACCCAATTCTCTTAGCGAATTGAAGTAATCCGTAATCGTCCAGAACGAATCTATTACCGAATCCTCAAATTTTTCTTTCTGTAAATAACGCGTAGCCAACCATAACACAGCATTGATACGAATCAACGCTGTTGCCACAGTCGTTCCAACGCCCATAACGCCCAAATAAAGTCTAGCCGGAGACTGTTCTTCAGAAGATTCTACAGCAAAGAAAGAATCCCTTGCAGAAACTCCCTGTGGAGGGAACTGCGAATGGTCGCGTCCATATAGAGCTTTTATCTGATTTGCAGCATTTCTAATTGTCGCTGTTGAGGCTATAACCTTAGCAGGAATATCATTCTTCGTACACAATTGCTGAATTGCGGCCTCATACAAACCACACATCGTCCCCAAAGGCCCTGATATTAAATGCAATTCATCTTGAATAATCAATTCGGGTGTCAAACGATTATTGCCCAAGCCAAACAAGGCCTTCGGGGCGTCGTTTAGAGGAATTTGCGCAAATTTATCTACCGTCGCAACAAGAAATGTCGGCGTATAGTTGTAAATAGATTCATCAATCAAATGAATTGGCAATCCATTTTTATATTCACATCGTTCATTAGGGCAGTTAATATTCATGCGTTGTTCATTTATAGAATAATCTGCGCTATCTAATTCGGTGCCACACCAAGGGCAAACATGAATTTGAACCGGATTCGACTTCAACCGATCAGGATCCTCCCCCGACTGCATTTTAATTAAAGCGCTTCTAGCATCATCTATTTTATTAGGCGTCAACCCTTGTCCAGCCCATAAGCCTATTGAAATTTCATTAGGTCCAAGTTCATCTCTATGCCGTTGGCGAATCAATTCCATAGCGCAAATCAAAGTACTCGCTCGCTCAAATTGTTGGATCGTTAGCAAGCGCAATGTATAACGCATAATCACAAGCGTTCCATCACTTTGAGGATTACGCAATTTTTTTAGGAATATCGTAAACGCCGCAACACCTAAATACGCCTCTGTTTTTCCACCACCCGTTGGGAACCACAACAAATCCGCAAGTTTACGGTCATCGGAGTTAGGGTCTATAAAAGAAGTCAACTCCTGTAAAATAAAAGCTAGCTGGAACGGGCGCCAAGTAATCTTTTGTTCATCAACCGTTTTATTTTGGTTTTGTAAAGAACGTTTCCTTTGCGCAAACATGGCTTCATTTGCTAGAACGAAAGCCTTAAATGCTTTTTCATCATCTTCCAAATTCCTTATAGAATTGCAAATTCTATTATATGATTCATAGCATTTTTCTTTGTTTTCGCGTCCTTCCACTTTCAATTTTTCATCAACTTCAAGATGTTCAACATCTAAAGCATCAATCCATTTGTGATACTTTTCGGCAAAAGCATTCATGTATTTAATAATATTTTGCTTGTTACTAGAATCTGCAAGAAATTTCATTGAAAAAACTTCGGCAAAATCTTCGTCATCCAATGACTGCGCCCGCATTTGTTTCAAATTGAAGTCAGGAATGAATTCACAACAAATCCAAGCGGGTTCTGCTGCCGACAAGTCCCACTTCACAGCGCAACCATGCCCCTGTGCATAATATTTCACATCAGAATAGACAAGGTCTAGATTTAAAATTTCATGATCTGTTGAAAGATAAGCTCTTTGTTCAACTGTAGTAAAGATATTCTTTTGTGATTCCGACTCCAAAGCCTCAATTTTAATAGAAGGTTGAAACGCTATTTTTTCAGCATCAACAACAGCATTATCACAAGCTTTATTCATATTGAGCAAAGCTACAGTAACAATCATTTCTTTTTTTTCAGACAATCGCTTTAGGAAAACCCGTAATTCAAGACTCCCGTCTAATTCGATGGATTGACATCTAGTTTTTAAATCCAAACAAACGTTCTTCGAAAAAGAACATGATTCTCGACGCCACAAATCTTTAGGCTTTGATTCTTCGGCAGACCATTTAGACAAATCAAATCCGGATTTTTCAGCTTCTTGATAATCATAATGTTTATAAAAAGCAAAGCTTCCTTTTACACAAAAAGACTTTACACCCGTCTTTAACGTAAATGTCATTCCCACAGATGACGGTTTTATTTGATTACTCAACGAAATCGACGAATCATATTCATCGAACTTATTTTCTACAACAGAATCGACAGACGAAAGTTCTTCGTCCGTTTCAACCGAATTACTGCTATCCAACGGATATAATTTCCCAGTAATATAATACTGCGTCGGCATTTCTGTGAGAATTTCGTTATCCTCTACAGGCCCAAGCAAGTCTTTTCTCAAGAAATCAACTACAATTTCTCTTGCTTTGTAATACTCTTGAAAATTTGACATCTTTTTTCCCTTATTGTAAAGAAGTTCGTGCAAAGCCACTCATAGAAAAACCTTGCCATATCTGCGAGTTGCCAATTTTTTTTGCACTAGGAAGTATAACACTATTTGACGCAACATATGTTACAATATTTTCCACCTGGACATCTCGCAAATAAATTGGCAGCTGTTCTTTTTTTATTGTAACATGATATGGCAATCGCCACATTTGCCTAAGGGCTGCAATAATAATGTCGTTAAATTTTCTACTTGTATAACCTAGCGTTATGCTTTCATTAGTAGTGGGAGATATTCTATAGCAATACTCATAGCCATTTTGATCAGAGCCTAAGACACGTTTCTCATTCAAACTCAATGAGCCGATATCACAACGTTTAAGGACCAAGCCATCTCCCGCTTTTAAAGTATTACAAATATAATCTTGGGATTCACGATTCAATGCTAAAGAGAGTTCATTTATGTCAGCACTTTCTCCAACTTCTATCCGACTTAAAAATTTATGCTTCTGATCTTTAGTATTGGCAACCTTAAAACAGCGCCTACTTTCGTTTTTCACAACATGTATATATTGGCGAGCGATATGCGTACATATCAATTTTGATTTGGGTCTCGTTAAGGCAACGTAATGGACCTTATGCTCACACCCATCATACGCCAATTCCTTTTCTTCATCTGAAAAAATATTGTCAAGAACAACTACAGTATCGTATTCCAATCCTTTTGATTGATGAATACAACTTACCGAAACAGGCTTGTCAGCCGATTCAATGCAATCCATCAAGCACAAATCTTTGGATTTGCCTATAATTCCACTCAATATAGACGAAAGTTTATATTGTTCGTTAGTAGACTCTGTTTCTCCAATTAGGGATTTCCAATATTTTTCAGAGCCAACACCATGTAACTCAGGATATATTTTATTGAACAAATTTTGGAACTGCTCTTGAGATATCATATCATCATTGCAAGAAAGAATAATTCTCCCTACCCAATCACCAAGTGCAAATTTTTTTGTTGTATGGCAATAAAGTCGATGAGGCGTTTTACCTCTTTTAAGCCACTCTGAAATAACGATAGCCTCAGCATTCGTTCTTGTCAATATACCAACGGTTCCCGAACTCGAAATACTAAAATTCGAAAAATCTATTCTTTGTGAGGGAAAAATACTTAAAATTTTTTTCTGTGCTGTTTCACATTTGATATAATCATTCTTCAATAAGCAATCTCTAAACGGTTTCAAACTATTTTGCAATTCCGCTGATTGCCTGTGATTTTCATTTAGTTCATAAAAAAGATATGTTGTACTGAAGTCAAAATTTTGTAAAGCGAACAACCTATTATATAAGTCTACAGATGCTTTATTCTGTTCAGCAGAATAATCGTAGATTGCTTGACATAAATCTCCAAACAAGGTAAATCCACATGCATCGTTTAAAGATATGACATTTTTTAAGAGTGCGATAACGAAATCAACGCGGTCATTAACCAAATCCTGAATTTCATCTATAAAAACATGCTGATAGGGAGCCATAATTTCCCGTTCAACACCATATTTATTAAGCAGCAAAACTGCTTGATGAATTCGCTCATCATAATCCCATCTAGAAATATCTCCAACTACAATATTTTCACTTCTACCCCAAAGAAGCAAATACGTTGCAAAGGAATCTAAAGATCGCAGGTCTATCTCAAGCCATTTTCTTGATATCTCTCCATGTTCAGACGCATACTCTAGTCGTTCTCTAACAACACGAACCGCCGCCCTAGAAAAACATAAAATGGATATACTTGACGCATCTATATTATCATCTTTCAATAAGCGCTTGACCCTTTCAATCAAGGTATAGGTTTTCCCAGTACCCGGCCCCGCATTTACAACTATTCGTGCCGAGCAATCGGCATCTATAATTTCTTTCTGTGTAACGGATTTAAACTGCATAAAACGTCTCTGTACAAGTCTTCATTCGGATGTAAAGATAACTTATCAATCCAAAAAAAAGACAATCTATTTTTTCATATTTCTTGTTTTTTTTGCATCCCCAAGGTTTTAGGGGTGGTACCCCTAGGAGAGGGGGTGTCCGGAAAATCCGGTCCTTCGGCAGGCTCAGGGACCTTAGCCGGGGCTGCAGGCAGGGGGATATTTCCCCCACCAAGTGAAAACGCGGCGTCATTTTTCCATCAGTACCGCGATGTCATCCTTGTCGAAGTCCGTGCCGAAGGCTTGCCGGTAGCTCGATTCCAGCGCCTCTCCGGGGGTGCAGTTTTCCCTGAACAGGACCATGCCGCTGTCCAGGCATTCCATGTCCAACTCGCTGTCGGTGTCGATGCTTTCCGGCCGGAACGTGGACCACAGGCAATAGTCGGTGAACCCTTCCCGGATGTCTTCTTCGAGCAGGTTGTCGCCCGTGCCCGCCTGGACTTTCAGGAACGCCTTTGCGTTCTTGACCCATGCGAGTATCGCGCCGCCGAACGTATCGTTTTCCATAAGGCCTCCGCCCCGAAAGATAGATAATGTTTGTGACTGAAAATGACTTTTTGAGGGCTGCGAATTTTTTGCGATTTTGCCTGGGGAAGGGGTTGACAAATTTCAGTTGACCGAACCAGCAAATAAATGTAGATTATGGGGGTATTATGGCTCTTGAAATAAGAAATATCCTGGTTCTTACAGGCTCTACGGCAGAGTCGTTCGTTCGTGCTGCCGAAGAACACGAAAGGAATCCGCGTTGTCTCGGGCTCAAAGTTTCCTTCGCCCAAATCGACGAGATGGCCGCCTGCGCACGTTCTTACAGAGAGGCCCATAATGGAAAGAATCCGTTTAGCATCTGATTGCGCTCTTTACCCCATCGACAAGAATACCGACCTGTCCTCGTTCTGCTGCGGCGATGAGGATCTAGACGATTTCTTTCGGAACGATGCATGACAGCATCAAATCGACAATGATTCCCAAGTCTTCGCGGAACCGCCTGGAACGCAAGGTGCCCAATGCAAAGCATACGCGTACGTATCCTGCGCTCCTGATTGGACGATTGGGAGTTAACGGCTAGTTCCAACGCAGCGGCTTGCACTTGGGGAGTCAGGTCATTGATTACCTGATTTCCTGGTTTATCCACCCGGATAACAAAACTGGTTGTTGTTTTATGGTTGTCGATGCCTACAACAGGCCCGAAACGATAAATTTTTACCAAAAGAACGGTTTCCGTTTTTTTGTATTCGGACGAAAATCTCGAGAAAGAAGCCTTCCGTGTTGATTCGAGCCAGTCGTTGAACACCAGGATGATGTATCTGGACTTGATCGACTTCGTGTCGTAGAAATTTTGACACCACTGGTGACACTATGTACGAACACGTTCTTCTTCAGTCTCGGTTTTAATGTTACGGAATTCAGTTATATTTAAACATGCGCACTATCTATACTTAAGCGGTCTGCAAACTCGCGCACTCTCTAAAAGAGGTGAAAAATGGTCTTTACGGGGTGGAACTTTTCCGTCGCGAATCTCTCATTTCTATCCGCCAAAATGACAGAAACATAACGATTCCGTCCGAGGAGCGTTCCATCGATATGCACCCAATGGACTTCGAGGAATTTTGCCTTGCGCTCGGAGAGGTGCAGATGGTCAACGAATATTACCGAAAACGAACTTTACAAACAGATTCTAAATGGCAATCTGACCTTGAACGAGGGAATGCTTTACGAAATGACTATTCTTTCCCCAAAAGCCATCGAGAAATATCCAATACCTTTATGCCTTCGTATTGGTATGCTTCGTGATTCGTCCTCGCAAGTAACATCTTGGGATAAGCATCGTTAATACGCAGCAACGGGTCCGTTTCTCGCCTAAAAGTGCTGTCGCCAGAAATATCGTCGGACACCTGGATATACAATTTCTCGTCGTGCTTCATCGCCACAAAATCTATTTCTTTTTTGAATAGCACTCCAACATAGAGCTGATACCCTCGCCGTAGCAATTCCATGGCAACCATATTTTCGTACATGTGCCCATAATCCATGTTTCGCGTACCAAGTCTTGCGTAGCGGAACGAATGGTCACACAAGTAAAACTTGTCTTCCGTCGCCAAATACTTTTTCCCGCGAATGTCGTATCTTCTAATCTTATAGAATGCGAACGCCTTGCATAAGTAGTCTATATAGGAGCCGATGGTCTTATGGTTCGTTGTATCCCCAGTCGCAGTTATGGCTTTGGCTATGTTTCGGGTGGATGTTATATTGCCGACATTGTTCATCAAGAAATCTATCAGTTTTTCAAGAAAAACCTTGTTTCGAATCTTGTATTTTTTTACGATATCGCGAATGACGAGAGTGCTAAAGACGTCTTCGTTCACATAACGGAATTTTTCATTTTCCGTTTTGTACAAGAACGCGCCCGCCATACCGCCTTCTTTTAGATACGCATCAAAAGACGCTTCCGGGTTCTTGGGCTTATAGTATTTCACGTACTCGGCAAAAGAAAACGGGAACACCTGGATTTCAAAAGTTCTTCCGGTAAAAAGCGTGGCTAAATCGCTGCTGAGCAAAAATGCATTCGACCCTGTCACATATATGTCGTATTTTTCCGTAGCGTGCAGGCTATTCAAGGCCTTCTCGAACGAATTGCAAAGTTGTACTTCATCGATGAACAGATAATTGTTCTTCCTAGTGTTGTTTTTCACACATTTTTTCCTCAACTTGGGCGCCTCGACGCATCCCCCGCCCAGGGTGGTCTCAGGTCCTCGCAGTTCATGTCAAGCTTACGACCAACGCCCACATGGACTGCAAGTTTCGTATATCGACTTCAGCGCTTCGCCCAAATTGACGATATGGTCGCCCGCGCCTGTTCTTACAGAGAAACCCATAATGGAAAAATCCGTTGAACATCAGGATGATGTATTTGGATTGGATTGACTTCGCGTCGTAGAGATTTTGTACCCCTCCGGTGATACTGAATACGAACGTAATATTCTTTTATCTGTTGTTTTTTGTTCGTATTTTTTATAGTTTATCCCTACCAATTATTTTAAGGAGTACACATTATGAGAAAACTGATTCTTCCTATTGCTGCCTTTGCTATGGCTTCGTTTGTTGCCTGTAGTGACGACAGTTCCCCCAACGCTCCGGCCGCAAGTCCGAAACAGGATACGCTCCCGGCGAGTGTTGAAAAGTTCTTTGATCTGGACAACAACTATACTTGCTCCCAGACTGTGAACAAGTGCGCAACGGTCGTTGTCACGGGTTATTCTGAATTGGCCCAGTGCAACGGCGCCCAGTGGGATATGCAGACTTTGGGCAATCCTGTGGCGGGTTGCGAAAATGCAGCTCCGGCCACGAATCCTCCTGCAACTGATACGCCTGCTACAGGCACGCCCACTACTGATACTCCGGCAACGGGCGCGATGGTTTCTTGCGATGTCCCGGGTGTCTTTGGCGAATGCCTTGAATATCCGGCAGGCAGTGCAGAAGCGGCGGCGATAGAAGCCCAGTGTGTGAGTGTGATGATGGGGACTCTCGGCACGGGTTGCGCAAAGTAATCTAAATCTTTAGAATGGATGGAAAAGTCGGCCGCAGGGTCGGCTTTTTTGTATCTTGTCATCAAACCTAAGGAAACGAAAATGAACGGTTTTAGAAAAAATTTGGCGATGAAGGTCGCTATCTTTGTTGTGTCTGCGGTTCTTGCGGCGGGGGCGTCCGAAGATATTAAAATCGTTAAAATCAACGATGACAATTTCGAAAAGGAAATTCTGCAATCCAAGAAGCCTGTGATTCTTGAAGTTTCGTCGACGAGCTGCCCGCCGTGCCTTGTCATGATTCCGACGCTTATCGGTATTGCGAAAAATTACAGCGATATCAAGATTGCGTCTATCGGGATTGACGAGCCTAATATCGAGAAAATCAAGAATACGCTCCCGATTCAGGCGTTTCCGACGTTCTTTTTCATCAAGGATGGTCGCATTATCAACCAGCGTGTGGGCGTCATCAAGGAACCGGAGCTTCTGAGCGCTTTGGATTACACGCCGAAGCCGAATGCAACGCAAAAGGCGAAGAGCAAACCGAAAAAGAAAAATGCGCACAAGAATCTTGTCTGCAAGGTGGATGGCCAGTTCAATGGACTCAAGAATCTTGTGACGATTTCGTTTGTGTTCGGCGATTCAGAAATTGAAAATGTTGATATCGTGACGGATGTGTTTGTGCCGCTGGAGCAGTTCGACAAGCGCGACCAGATGATGGAACATATCCGCGCGAGTGGCAAGGGCGAGGTGGCCCCGACGATGACGGGGTTCCAGATGCATATTGACAACGATTGCCGGTTTATGAAGGCGATGGACATGAAGCGCACTTCGACTTATGGCGAAATGCGTGCTGGGCTTGAATTGCAAGGTTTTACTTGCAAGTAGTTTTGTCATTCCGACAATAAAAACGCTCAAATTGCTGTGAAATACCCCCTTTATGGGGGTATTTTTTATTGTGGTAAAAAGGATGTGGTATGAAAAACAAATTTCTCTTTTTATTTTTGGCGGTTTCTGCTTCTCAGGCCGCGGTGAATCTGGGTGTAAGTCTTGGCGATAGCATCAAGCCGGTGACGCATGTGGCGACGGGCTCGCTTTATGGCCTTACTGAGAGTCTTCCGAGCAATATCGAGCGTGATGTCGCCCCGCTCAAGCCGAACGTGTTCCTTTCTCCGGCGCGCAGCGGTAACGGTCGCCAACAGCCGATTGGTGGGGCTTTCCTTGTGGCTCCCCGTGTCGAAAGCATTGGTGCGAAAATTCAGATTCGCCTTGCTGACGTTTTGCCGGGATGGCCGTACAAGTTCCAGAATATGGACCACTGGAAAAATGAAGTAAAATCGGTCATCAACGACAAGCTTAAATCAAACAACAAGAATTTTGACGGTTACGAAATCTGGAACGAGCCGAATGACACTTGGAAATCGAATATCGACTTCAATTCCGGTCTCTGGAAACAGACTTACGATTTGATTCGGCAGATGGACCCTGGTGCAAAGATTATCGGCCCTTCGTACTCTTTCTACCACGCTTCACAAATGGAAGCATTTATCAAGTATTGTGCACAGAATAACTGCTTGCCCGATGTCGTGAGCTGGCACCAGTGGGGGAGTGGTGGCTTTGTTGGAGCTGTCGAAACCTACCGCGCGCTTGAAAAAAAGTATAACGTGACTCCGCGTCCGCTGAGCATCAACGAATATTCTTCGACGGAGCATTCCGAAGAAGGTTGCCCGGGTTTGTCGGTGCCGTTTATTGCAAAGTTTGAACGTCACGGCGTCGAAAGCGCAATGATTTCCTGGTGGTTTGTACCGCTTCCAGGTCGTTTGGGGAGCCTTCTCACCAAGGACAATGAACGTGGTGGCGGCTGGTGGCTTTATAAGTGGTATGGCGACATGAGCGGTTACATGGCTAAAGTGACCCCGCCGAACGACAAGAGCGATGGCGTGGACGGTTTTGCCGCTCTCGACAAGAAGAAGGGCTTTGCAAGTATCGTGCTTGGCGGCAACACCAAGGGCGATGTGAATGTGAATATTTCGGGCATCCCTGCAGAATTTGGCAGTCAGGTAAATGTCTCTGTAGAATATGTTGTATGGGAAAATAAGGACAAGGCTGTGCCTTCGACCACGACTGTATCAAATAAGGATTACGATGTTAGTGGCGGAAAGATTACGGTGCCTGTAAATATCACGAATACAAAGTATGGCTATCGTGTGTATATCACGCCGATTATTCCGCAAGCCCCTTACAAGGATACGGCTATGGAGATTCCTGGTAAACTCGAAGTCGAAAATTACGATGTAGGCGGTTCGGGCAAGGCTTATCTTGATTTGGATGATGACAACAAGGGTGGTGAATATCGCGAAGACGCTGTTGATATCGTGAAGGCCGGCGATGGCTATGCCGTTGGTTACACGCAAGAGGGTGAATGGCTTGAGTACACTGTGAAGGTTGCTGAAAAAGAAGATTACGCGGTTTCAGTCCGCTATGCGACTTCTTCGGAAAATACGGGCGTGAAGCTGTATGTCGATGGCAAGGTCGCCTTGGACAATGTCGCGTTCCCGCAAGGCGCGGACTGGGAAACTTATTCGACGGTCGATGCCGGGAAGGTGAGCCTTTTGGCGGGCGAGCATGTGCTCAAGCTTGAAATTGTCGGAAACTACGTCAATATCGACTGGCTGAACTTTGAAAGCGAAAAGACGATTGCGATTGGAAAGCCTACGCTGCACGCTGTTCCGCATGAGGCTAGTTATGATGTGTTCGATATGCAAGGTCGCCTTGTTGCAAAATTGAATGCGTTCGGCTCCGAAAGTTTGCGCTCAAAAATTTCAGCTACGGTGAAGCGCCCTGGAACCTACATTGCAAAGCCTCAAACGGGCGGAAAAATGTTGCGAATTTCGGTGAAATAGGTTAAAAACTTTATTCGCTAAAGTTTGTTTAAAACTTGCGCCAAAAAGCCGGTTCCTTATGGAGCCGGCTTCTTTGTAGGAGTCTATGAATTTTTCAAAATGTGCTGTAGCAAGGCGGTACAGCCTTCGTTGACGTCTTGCCAGGTGGCTTCGAAATCGCCTGTGTACCAGGGATCTGCAACGTCGCGGTTTTTGCCCGCCCAATCCATGAGGAGTGAAACTTTGTGAGCTCGGGAATCACGCGCATCTTGTTTCTGTGTAGGTTCTCGGGCTTCTTGATACTGTGCGAGTTCTCGTTCGTAAATGTCACGGGGTAAAATCCAACGGAGATTCCGCAGGTTATTTTGATCCATGAGCACGATGTAGTCGTAATGGTTGTAGTCAGCGACGGTCATTTGTCGGGCCGTTTTTCCGCTACAGTCGATTCCGTGACTGGCGAGCATGCGCCTTGCGGGCGGGTACACCGGATTTCCGATTTCTTCGGTGCTTGTCGCTGCAGATGCTATCTCGAAGTCTGCGGCGGTTAACGCTGTGTTCGTCGTGACTTGTTTTGCGGACGAACTAATGTCGCGTACCAACTTTTTCATTACAAATTCTGCCATCGGGCTACGGCAAATGTTCCCGTGACATACGAACAAGATTTTTATCATGCGTCTTTCCTAAGGCTTTCCAAGATTTTGTAAAGCGTGCTGTAAAGCGACTTTGCTTCGTCTTCTGACAAGTTTACACAACTTGCCATGGACTTAGGAACGCTCGCTGCTTTGTGCTGCAACTTTTCACCTTCATCGGTCAGGCTTACCGAAAGGCAACGCTCGTCGCTTGCTTCGCGGGTGCGCGTGATGTAGCCTTTGCTCTCGAGCTTTTTCAGGAGCGGTGTGAGCGTTCCCGAATCGAGGTAGAGCTTTTGTCCGAGTTCAGTGACGTTACATTTTTTCTCTTCCCACAACACGAGCATCACGATGTACTGCGTGTAGGTGAGGTCGAGCGGCTCCAGGAATGGCGCGTAACGACGCGTGATTTCCTTGGATACTGCATACAACGGAAAGCATAGTTGATTTTCAAGTTTTAGTTGAGGACAAATCATTGCACCTCCTAAAGTAGTTTTTCAACGCAAGAACGTACGTCCTCCATTTTGGCAGTGGGTTCAAAACGGGCGACAACGTTGCCTGCGCGGTCGATGACGAACTTTGTGAAGTTCCACTTGATATCAGGATTGTTCTTGTAATCCTTGTCGATCTTCTTCAGAAGCATGGCCATTGCTGCCGCCTTGACGCCGAATCCAAAACCTTCAAAGCCCATTTTGGATTTCAGGTAGGTGTAAAGCGGGAGCTCGTTGGGTCCGTTCACGTCAGACTTTTTCATCTGCGGGAACGTGGTGCCGTACTTGAGCGTGCAGAATTCATGGATTTCTTCGTCAGAGCCTGGGGTCTGGTTCATGAACTGGTTGCACGGAATGTCGATGACTTCGAAGCCCTTGTCGTGGAAGTCTGTGTACATCTTTTCAATCGGCTTGTAATGCGGGGTGAATCCGCAGCCGGTCGCCGTGTTCACGATGAGCATGACTTGGCCCTTGAATTTAGAGAGTGGAACTTCGTTGCCTTTACCATCGGTAAGTGTGAAGTCGTAGATTGTCATAATTTTTCTCCATATACACTGTTTTATTTTACACAATTAAATTTTATAAAATTTAATTTGAAAAGTCAATAGTTTTTGCTATAAAAAATTCTTATAAGCAGAATTATTGTGATTTTAGGCAATTTTTGACGCTAAATCTTGTTATTTCTACATTTTACACCATGAAATCGATAGAAGTTGTCGCAGGTGTTATCGTAGATGGCGGGCGCATTTTTGCCACGCAGCGTGGGTATGGCGACCAAAAAGATGGCTGGGAATTTCCGGGCGGCAAGATGGAACCGGGTGAAACTCCGGAACAGGCGCTCGTTCGCGAACTTCAGGAAGAGCTCGCCATTGAAGTAAATGTTGGCGAAAAAATTTGCACGGTGGAATACGATTACCCGAAATTTCACCTGACGATGCATTGCTTTTATTGCTCGCTCGCTGCAGGCTGCAAGCCGAAACTCCTGGAACATGAAGACGCCAAATGGCTTGACCGCACAAACTTAAACACTGTCAGCTGGCTCCCCGCTGACGTGGAAGTCGTAAAACATCTTTTGTAGAGTCATCCCGGATTTATTCCGGGATCGCCATCTTGTCTAGCTTTCCTTAATGAGACTT
The DNA here is from genome assembly GCF_900142945.1 of Fibrobacter sp. UWB7. Classification (NCBI taxonomy): domain Bacteria; kingdom Pseudomonadati; phylum Fibrobacterota; class Fibrobacteria; order Fibrobacterales; family Fibrobacteraceae; genus Fibrobacter; species Fibrobacter sp. UWB7. Next base: position 987,615 of record NZ_FRCO01000001.1, on the reverse strand, counting down.
CTCGCGAGTTCGGTCCCTTCGAGGAGTTCGCCTAAGAATTCGCAGTAGGGCGTCGGAATCCCGTGAGCCTTCCCGAGCTTAGTGATGGTTCCGCAGAAATACGCGTTCTCCGTTTTGCGTCCGGCCTCGATATCTTGCAGCATGGAACACTTGCCGAGCGGTGTGTAGTTGCATGTGAGTCGCAGGTTTTCTTCAAGATCTTCGTTTGTAAGCGCAAAGCCTTCGGCGTTTGCTACATGAATGACTTCGTTCCCAATTTTACGCACAAGCGATTGCATCACCGGGAAATTGAAACCCGCAAATGTCGAACGGCAAATGGCTCCGATTGAATTGAACACCGTGTTCATCAAGAGTTTTTTCCACATTTCCAAGCGGATGTTTTCTGGAATCTTGTGGACGATGTGCGCTGTTTCAAAAAGCTGGTGGATGGCTTCGATACGTTCGGAACGGTGGTTGTCTTTTTCACCAAAGAGGATGATGCCTCGGCCAGCACAGTCAATGTTCCCGTGCTTGTTGATGGACTGCAAATTGACGATGAATCCGTACAACGTCTTTTCTGCACCGTAAACGCGCTCGATTTCTGTTTCGGAATGCACTCCGTTCAAAAGCGAAAGTAACGCTGTGTTCGGTCCGACTGCATTTTTCGCTTCTGCTAGCGCTTCGTTGAATTGCAAATTCTTGGTCGCAAAAATCACAAGGTCAACGACCGGGACTTCGTCCGGCGTGACAAAGTTGAAGTCCGCCTTTTTCCCGTTGATGACGATTCCGCTTGCCTGATAGCGCGCCTTGCGTTCGGCATCCATCACGCAATAAAGCTTGTTCCCGAGAACGCTCAAGAGTTGTTCTGCCACAACGGCACCGACAGCCCCGAGACCCACAACTGCAACTGTTTCAATCTGCTTCATGGTGAGAAATATATCAAATTCTAGGGTGCTTGGCGGTAAAGGCGGCGCTTGTGCAGTAGGTCGCTCGTTCCCTTTGCATCGGCTACAGCGGTAAACAGGGGGTGCAAAATTTTTTGGCGGTTTTGGGCGCGAGCGATTTATATTTATGGTATGAAAAATTTGAAGTTTGCGATTCTTGGGTGTGGTCATATTGCGACAAAGATGGCCGCTGCTGTAAAAACTTTGGAAAATCAGGGGATGGGCGTAGAATGCTACGCCGTGGCTTCCCGCGATTTGGAAAAGGCGACTGCTTTTGCCAAGGAATATGGCTTTGGAAAAGCGTATGGCAGTTACGAGGAACTTGTTGCGGATTCTGCAATCGATTTGATTTATATTGCGACGCCACACTCGCACCATCATGAATTTGCAAAACTTTGTATTGAACATGGCCGAAATATTCTTGTCGAAAAGGCTTTTACGGCGAATGCAAAACTTGCGGCAGAAGTGATTTCGCTCGCGCATGATAAGGGCGTCTTTTTGTGCGAAGCGATGTGGACGCGATTCTTGCCTGCGCTAGAGACGATTCGTAGCTGGATTCGCGACGGTCGCGTCGGGAATGTTGAATCGGTTGAAGCTGATTTCTCGATGAAACTTAGCGATAGGGACCGTATGCATGACCCTGCGCTTGCGGGCGGTGCGCTTTTGGATATCGGTATTTACAGCCTTACGTTTGCGGACTTGTTCCTTGGCACACGCGAAACTTCTGATGGCAATTTCGTCCGCAACGAAATTACATCGATGGATTGCAGATGCGTCAAGTTCAAGACGGGCGTGGATGCGAGCGACTGGATAAATCTCACGTACGAAAACGGCCAAAAAGCATATCTTAAGACATCGATGGTCTCGCCGACGCATAACGAGGGCGTGATTTACGGAACGGCTGGGCAAATCCGTGTGCAGAACTTGAATGATATGGTGAAACTGGAATTGCTTGATGATGCCGGAAATGTCGTTGAAACCGTTGAGCCTTCGCGTCTCTGCAACTGCTACGAATACGAAGTCCTTGCATGCAAGGAAGCGATTGAAAATCCCGCACAGTTCCGGCACGAAATTTGCGACCTCTCGGCTCCTCGCTCACTCTCAAAACAAATTATTTGGGAGCGCCCGGAAATGACTCATGCCAAAACGATGGAATTCATGACGCTCATGGACAAAATTCGCGAGCAGTTTGGCGTGAGTTACACGTTTGAAGTTTCTCCTAGTGAAACATGGAATCGTAGCGGCGACAAGTCTATTTTGCAAGTGTTCGATATCGAAACTGGCGAAGCAAAAGTTCTCAAGGAATTCGACTGCGTGATTGAAGCGCCGAACTGGAGCGCTGACGGAGCGTTCCTCACGTACAATAGCAACGGTCGCATATTCAAGTACGCGCTTGCGACAGGTGAGGTGACAGAAATCGAAAGTCATTATGTGGATAACTGCAATAATGACCACGTTCTTGATCCGGATGGTAGTGGCGTTTACGTGAGCCACCACACCAAAGAAGACGGCCTTTCCCGCATTTACAAGATTTATTTTGATGGCCGCGAACCGCGATTGGTGACGCCCCTTGCGCCAAGCTATTTGCATGGAATCACGCCTGACGGAAAAACGCTTGCGTACTGTGCCGAACGCAACGGCTCGTATGACATTTACACAATTCCGGCGGCGGGCGGTAACGAAACTCGTCTCACGACTGCATTTGGACTGAATGACGGTCCTGAATATGATTGCAATGGCGAATATATCTGGTTTAATTCTGAGCGCTCTGGACGCATGCAGGCATTCTGCATGAAGGCGGATGGCTCCGAACAAACGCAGATGACGCATGACTTGCATTGGAATACCTGGTTCCCGCATATTTCGCCGGACCGTCAAAAGGTTGTGATGGTGGCGTACACAGAAACGGATGTGCGCCCGGGCGAGCATGTGCCTAACAAAAATGTGGAACTCCGCTTGATGCACCGCGCACTCCCTGTAGAATCGAATTGCGCATCCCCTGCAGATTCTTGGTCTGCACCGCAAACGATTCTTAAACTCTTCGGCGGTCAAGGAACTATCAATGTCAATTCCTGGGCTCCCGACAGCAAACGCTTTGCTTTTGTAAGTTACGTTCACGGCAACGATTCATCCAACTAACACCCCTCCTCGGAACGGAAACGCACTTACAAAAACACAAAAAGCCCTCGCGAATACTCGTGAGGGACTTTTGTATAGGCTTCGCCGTCAATTACACGTTCTTCACACAGCGGATCGAAAGTGCGTCGGATCTGTACACGCCTTCGATATCAACGGAATTGTTGGTAATGCTCAGGCGGAATGCGTTAGCCTTGCCGTATTCATCCTTGCTCCAGAAACGGGCGCGTCTGCTGAAATGGCAGAAGTTGCCGTTGTCAAAGCGGTAACCCGCCGGGAGCGCAAAGAATCCGAACGTATCCTTACCTTTGTTCTTCCACATGAATTTGCCGCGCAACTCACCACCATCGGACTTTGCGTCAATATTGCTGAGGAGTTGTTCCCATTCCTTGTTGCTCGGAATATGCCAACCTTCTGGGGCAATGCCCTTGTAGTTCTTGTCCTTGATTTTGTTGTACATCTCGATGTCTTTTGCCGTAGACTGTTCAGCGTATTCATCGGGAATGTCCAAAGCCTTTGTCCATGTGTACAAACGACCGAACTTTGCAACGTTCGATTCTTCGTTGTTCGGAGCGTAGCTACCGTCGGTCTTGAAACGCAGGTTTTCTGCCATCCAGACCTGGTTTCCGATTTGAATGGTGCGGTACGTTTCGCCATCGCGGGCGTCCGTGAATGTCCCGTACTTGAACTTGGCTTCGTTTTCCTTGATGCAGTCGTCGTAAGGCGTATGGTTCAAGGCTTCGGGCGCATTCTGCTTGGATTCCTTGCTGATTCTACGCCCTAGGGCGTATGCAGCGACGACGATGACAATGAGAACAAAGATATTGAATATGATGAATGAAATATGCATATGAACCTCCGTATGTTTAATGTATAATCTTTTTTGATGAAACTGATAACTTTAACTTATATTATTAAAAGGGAAAAATCAAAGTTGTTATAAATATATTTGCGGCTAGGATGATAAAATTCATCGGAAGGCCGATTTTAACAAAATCTGTAAAATGGTAACCGCCCGGGCCGTAAACGAGCATGTGGGTGGGGGAGCCAATCGGGGTGGCAAAGCTACTGCTTGCGGCAATCATGAGTGCGATACAGAATGTGAGCTGGTTCACGCCAAGGGCGCTCGCGGCGCTCAATGCAATGGGGCAGAACAATGCTGCGGCTGCTGTGTTGCTGATGAATTCGGTAATAAAAGTCGCGACAACGCACATGATGGCAAGTGTAATGTAGGGGTTGCTTCCGCTCACGCTCAAAATGCTGTTTGCGATTTTTGAGGCGACACCGGTGATTTCAAGCGCTTTGCCAAGGCAAATGCTTCCTGCAAAAACGATGATGATTTCCCAGTTGATGGCGTTCATTGCTTGCGTGCTTGAACAGCAACGGAAAAGGATCATGGCTGCGGCAGCGAGTAAGCAAGACGAAAGTAACGGCATTATGTTAAATGCCGAAAGGAGCACCATGGCAATCATGATTGCTGCGGAAATAACGGTTTTCTTTCCAAATTTTTTTCCGACGGCTGCGTTTTCAATGACGCCTTCCAGATGCTCGTTTTTCAAGTTGAGGTTGTTGCAAATCCACTGGAGTTGCTCCGCCTTGCCCGATACGATGATGTGGTCTGCGCCCATGATGATGGAATCGGGGGTGGCAACTTCGACTTCGTTATCGAAACGGCGGATGGCGAGAATGCCGTTCTTGTCTTTCTCGAAACCGCGCGGATTGCTGTCGTAGATTTCTCGCAAAGTCATACCGATAAAGTTATGCTTTGAGGGCACGCAGAGTTCGAGTGTCATTTCGTCATCGCTGAGCCCGCTTAACGGGGACTTGCGTTCGGGGAGGAGCTTCTGCAGTGCGATGACAGACAAAATGCCAACAGCAAGGCAGAATAGCCCGCAAATCGTTGTCGTGAAAATCCCGAGATGGATGCCGGTCGCGTCGGTGTAGAGCCCTGAAATAATGAGGTTTGGCGGAGTTCCGATCAAGGTGCAGATGCCGCCCATTCCAGATGCGTAACTGAGCGGAATCAATAGCTTGGACGGCGAAATGCCGAGCTTTTTGGACCAAATCTTCACGATGTTGATGAACAAGGCGACGATGGTCGTGTTGGTGAGGAGAGAACTTAAAAGGGCAACGGGGAGCATGAGGCGCGTGATGGCTCCCGTGAGAGTTTTTGGGGTGCCCATCAGGTGCTTGACAATCCAGTTTAAAACGCCAGTCTGGTTGAGGCCTGCAATGACTGCGAAAAGGACGCCGATAACGAGGACGGACGGTGCGCAGAAACCGCCAAATGCGCTCTTGACATCAAGGACTCCGCTTATGAATAAAGCGGACATGGCGGCGACAAAGATGAGGTCGGTGCGCAATTTTGAAAACATCATGGACGCAAAAAGCGCGAGGATTACAGCAATTGTGAACCACGCATTCCCCGAGAGTCCCAATAGTTCAAAAGAAAGTAAACCTTGTAACATTCTTCCCTCCATCGGGGAAATCTATAATAATATTACAAGGATTTCAAACGGCTAATTATTTCAAATTGGAATGATTTCGGGGCTTTTAACCCCTGCTGGTGGCGATTCTCTTGATGATGCGGACGACTGTTTCCATGCCTTCGACGGTCACGTGTTCGAAGGGACCGTGATAGCCGTAGCCGCCCGTGCCGAGATTCGGGCAGGGGAGTCCCATAAAGCTGAGCTTGGCGCCGTCGGTGCCACCGCGCACAGGGTCGCTTACCGGCGTGATGTTTTCGGCGGCGATGGCTGTGCGGGCGCGTTCAAGGACTTCGGGCGTTTTTTCGATAATCTGCAGCATGTTGCTGTAGGAATGCTTGATCTCGAGCTCGATAGAGCCTTCGCCGAATTTTTCGTTAAACTTTTTGGCGATTTCGCGCAGGAATTCCTGGCGTTCTTCAAATCGCGTCTGGTCGTGGTCGCGGACGATGTAGCTGAGTGTCGCTTCGGTCACGTCGCCTTGCATGTCGGTCAGGTGGTAGAATCCTTCGCGGCCTTCGGTGGTGGCGGGTGTTTCGTTTTCGGGGAGCGCCATCGCAATTTCGACGGCCATGAGGCTTGCGTTTTTCATGATACCCTTAGCCTCGCCGGGATGCACGCCCTTGCCGTGAATCTTGAAGGTGGCACTTGCGGCGTTGAAGTTTTCGTAAGCGATGTCGCCTTCGTATCCGCCGTCGACGGTGTAGGCGTATTTAGCCGTGAAATAGCTCAAGTCCAAGCGGTCGGCGCCGCGTCCGATTTCTTCGTCTGGCGTGAAGCAGACCCAGATGTCGCCGTGGCCGGATAGGTTCTCGTAGCCGCGGCTTTCGGCGTGGCGGTCGATTTCGATGAGCTCTTCCATGGCGGTCACGATTTCGGCAATGCCTGCCTTGTCGTCGGCGCCGAGGAGCGTTGTGCCGTCGGTCGTGATGAGCGTGCGGCCCTTGAGCCATTTGAGCGTGGGGAAGTCTTCGACCTTGAGCACAGATCCCGAGCCCTTGAGGGGTACATCTTCACCATCGTAATCTTCGATGATTTGCGGTTTCGGGTTCACCCCCGAAAAATCTGGTGACGTGTCCATGTGGCTAATGAATCCAATAGGCGTGTCGCTTTCGCGGCCTTCGGTGGCGGGCAGGAGTCCGTAGACGTAGCCGTTCTCGTCCATCTTCACTTGTGAAAGTCCAATTTGTTCAAGTTCCTCGGTCAAGAACTTGGCGAGTTCAAGTTGTTGCTTGGTGCTCGGGCAACTTTCGCTCTCTTCGTCGGAGGTGGTGGTGAAGCTCACGTATTTTAAAAAGCGGTCTTGGACTTTCATTTTGTGCCTGCTATTAAAAAATCAAAATAACTTGCGATTTCATTCTGCAATTAAATTTATCTTTTTTAATGTAATTGGGAACACGATAGTGGATAAAGTTTCAAAAAAATCGAGTGCCAAGAAAAAGGCGGCAAAAAGGCGCAGGTCTCGCAAGCCGATGACTCGCTCGCAGATGATGCAGGCGGTCCATTCGGAGGATACAAAGCCCGAGATGATTGTGCGCAAGGCGCTCTTTGAGGCTGGTTTCCGCTATCGGCTCCACCGTCGGGATTTGCCGGGGACGCCGGATATTTTCGTACAAAGGTATGGGGTTGCGGTTTTTGTGAACGGGTGTTTCTGGCACCAGCACGGTTGCAAGCTCACGAGCCGCCCGAAGTCGAATTCTGCATTTTGGAACGACAAGTTCGACCGCAACATTGTGCGCGACATTAAAACGCAACACGAACTTTCGCTCTTGGGGTATCGCGTGGCGATTGTCTGGGAGTGTTCCTTGCGTGTAGAAGGTGTTGCCGATGCGGGGAATATGGGGGCAGCCCTCACGTTGGAGCGCTTAATTGATTTTATCAAGAGTGATGACGAGACAATTGAGCTGTAAAATTGTAGTTTAGAATAGTAATTCTTGGGAGCTTTTGAGAAGGAGAATTTATGACTATTGAAGAGGCTGTTTTAGCACGACATTCTGTGCGTAGGTATGCTTTGACGCCTTTGACTAAGGAGCAAGTCGAAGAATTGCAGTCGCGGATTCGTCGGTTGAATGAAAACTTTGCACTCCACATGCAGCTTGTTTTGAATGATGATGTGGCATTTAGCGGTCGCTTGGCGCATTACGGATCGTTTCGGAATGTGAAAAATTACATTGCGATTGCGGGTCAAAAGTCTGTGGCTGGGTGCGAAGCTTCGCTCGATGAACGCGTGGGGTATGCGACTGCCGATATTGTGCTTTTGGCGCAGATGATTGGGCTCAATACTTGCGTGGTCGGGCTTACGTTCAAGAAAACTCCGACGATTGAAATTGACGATGGCGAAAAGCTGGAGCTCGTGATTGCAATTGGGTATGGCGAGACGCAGGGCGTGCAGCACCCGATGAAGCCTGTGACGCGAATCGCGCCGGATTACGATCAATCTCCGGATTGGTTTAAGAAGGGGATTGACTGCGTGATGCTTGCGCCGTCGGCTTTGAACCAGTTCAAGGCTAAATTTACCGTTGACGAAAGTGGCCGCGTTTTTGCGGAGAAGCGTTTGGGCTTTTTTAGCAAGGTCGATCTTGGAATTTTCAAGTATTTCTTTGAAATTGGCTCTGGCAAGGAAATTTTCCGTCGTTCCATGCAAACTTTGCGCAGTTCAGACACGATTTAGCGCTGTCATCCCGGCCGCATTGCATTGTCATCCCGGCCTTGTGCCGGGATCGACTTCTTATTTATAGAGAATAATTCAAAATTTTTAAATTTTATGGTAACACTTTTGAATACCTCCGGTGTTACATAAACGTGAAAAGCCTAGAAACCTTAAAAAAAGCAGGATTTGCAAAGATTTACGAGAAGTACGCGCCTATGGTCTATAGGCGCTGCCTGCAACTCCTTCGCGATGACGCTGAAGCTTGCGACCTCATGCAAGACGTTTTTTTGCGGATTTACTCTGCATCGGAACGCCTGGATATGGAATCGCCGAGCAGCCTTTTGTGGAATACGGCAACGAGACTTTGCCTCAACCGCATTCGTGACAAGCGCCGTCGTGGACTTGACGTAGATTCTTCTAGCCTGCTTTTGAGCATCGCCTGTGCCGAAGACGAGCATGACGATTACGAAACGAAAAATGTGCTGGCAAAGCTCTTTTCGAAGGAACCCGAATCTAGCCGCACAATGGCAGTCCTCCATTTTGTCGATGGAATGACGCTCGAAGAGACTGCCCGTGAAGTGGGGCTCTCGGTAAGCGGTGTGCGCAAGCGTTTGCGCGGGTTACAGGCCAAAGTTAAAACTCTGGAGGTTCAGTGATGATTCCCGATTGGAAATTAGAACGATTCCTGACTGGCGATTTGCCGGAAGAAGAAATGAATAAGCTTCGCGAGCTTGAAGCGAATGATGCGGTATTTGCAAATCGCGTAAAAATGCTCCGTGAAGACAACAAGGCGATTTTGAGCAAGTTGCCGTTTGAAACGCTTGCCGCGAATCTTGGAACGGTAACGGAAACTGCTGGGACTGCTGCGAAAAATGCCGCGAAAAATGTTGCGAAAAATGCGGCGCGCTTTACGCTCGTGAAATTTGCGGCTGCGGCTATGTTCGTTTTTGCGGTTGCATTGGTGGCGTTCTTTGCCCAAAGCGAAACTTCCGTGATGAACGAACGTGTGGGTAGCGATGTCGCTAATGTCAATGGCTCGCAAAATACGCAGGTTGCGCTTGCCGAAAATGAATCCGATACGCGAATCAAGGGACTCGACGCCCGCATGGAAGTCTGGAAGAAGACGCCTGCCGGGATTGTCCAGCTGAACGATCTTGATTCTGTCGGCGAAGGTGATGAAATCCAGTTGCGCTATGCCGTTCCTGAGAAATGCTTTGGACTCCTTTTTAGCATGGACGGCAATGGCGCTCTGACTCTCCACATGGGCAATGGCGTGAAGGCGATTGAACTTGCTCCGGGCAAGATGAATTCGCTCCCGTTTGCGTACAAGCTTGATGATGCTCCGTACTTTGAAAAGTTCTTCTTCGTGACTTCTCCCAAGGAGTTTGCGGTTGAAGAAAATGATGTCGATAAGTTGCTCAAGAGAAGCGACGTGAAGGTGATTGGTTTTACTCTCAAGAAGGCGGGTAAATAATGTTTATGATTTCGAATAAGGCTTTTGGGGTGTTGTCTGGTTTGTCTTTTGCGTTTATGCTCATTTTGTTGGTTTTTGCATCTAATGCGAATGCCGCAAATGCGACGACAGAGGGTCGTATCAATCGCTATGTTGTTGCCGTGAGTGCCAATAACGGTGGTGCTGGCCGTCCGATGCTTCGCTATGCGGAAAGTGATGCCCGTTCGTTTGCCAAAGTGCTTAAGGAAATGGGTGGCGTGCTTCCGCAGAACGTGATTCTCGTGAAGGAACCGTCTGTTGTTGCTTTGCAAAAGGAATTTGCGAATCTCGATGCAAAAATTTTGCAGGATAAAGCGTCTAACGGCCGCGACGAAGTGCTCGTCTATTACAGCGGTCACGCCGACGAAAAGGGTCTCCGTTTGGGCGAAGAAACTTACGCCTGGAAAGACTTGCGCAATCGCATTGACTCGCTCAGTGCCGATGTGAAAATTGCTGTGATTGATGCTTGCGGTTCAGGTGCAATTACCCGTGTGAAGGGCGGTAAGGCGGTGCCTGCTTTTATGGTTGACCAGAGCAGTGACATGAAGGGCTATGCGTTTATCACGAGCAGCACGCAAGATGAATCTAGCCAGGAAAGTGATAAGCTCAAGGGCTCGTTCTTTACGCACTCGCTTGTGAGCGGTCTCCGTGGCGCAGGCGACTTGAGCAGCGATGGCCGCGTGACGCTCTCGGAAGCGTACCAGTTTGCATTTAACGAAACGCTCCAGAAAACGGAAACAACGCTGGGTGGCGCTCAGCATCCGAGCCGCGACATGAATCTTGCGGGTACGGGTGACGTGGTGATGACCGATTTGCGTGCGACTGGTGCTGGACTTGAAGTCGATGAAAATGTTTCTGGTCGCTTGTACATCCGCGATGCCGATGGTGAACTCGTTGCAGAACTCAACAAAAAGCGTGGACGCGCCATGAGTCTAGGTCTTCCGCCGGGCAATTACACGGTGAATCTCCAGCACGATCTTGATTACATGGGCGCTTCTGTGAAACTTGTGAACGGCAAGCGTGAAAAGATTACGGCTGAAAATTTCAAGAGTGTCATGGCCGAACAGACTGTGTTGCGCGGTGAAATCGGTGGCAATAGAATGTGCTCCAGCGGAGATACGATTGCATGCTCGCTTGATTCCTTGGATCATCATGGTCGCTTCCGTACCACTTTTAATTTCGTGAATCGTGATAAGGAACCTCGTAAGGGATTGCAGTTGGGCTTGCTCACAACTCATGCTAACGATTATATGCTCGGTACGCAGGTAAGCTTGATCGCAAATATCGCGAAAAAGGAAATGCATGGCTTGCAAGCGGCGACGGTTATCAACGTGGCGAGAAAGCATTTTGAAGGTGTGCAGATTTCTAGTGCAGTAAACTATGCTGGCTCATTTTCGGGTTCGCAGATTGGTATGGCAGTGAACTTTACTAAAGACAAGTCTTCTGGCGCTCAGATCGGTGTTGTAAACTTGGCGATGGACACGCTTAAAGGATTCCAGGTTTCCGCGGGCGTGAACTATGCAAAGGCGACCAAGATGCAGATCACTGCTGGTGTGAATGCTGCGGAATCTTCGAATTTGCAAGTCGTTGCAGGTGTTAACGTTGCCAAAGAAACGGATGTCCAGGTTTCTGCAGGTGTCAATGCGGCTAAGAAGAGCGATATTCAGGTGGTTGCCGGTGTGAATGCTGCTCACGAGAACAACAAGCTCCAAGTCGGTGTTGTCAACTATGCGACAAAGGAATCTGGCCGTCAGTGGGGTATTGTTAACGTCTGTGCCCATTGCGAAAAGACTCCGGTCGGTATCATCAACATCGTCGGAAACGGCGTGTGGAGCGTGACCCCTTACATCAACGAAATGGGGGCGCTCGGCGGATCAGTCCATTTGGGTACAGCATACTTCTATAGCGCTTTGGAATGGGCTTGGTTCTTCAAGAAGGGCTCTGGCTTTAGCGAATTCGAGAAGAAGTACGAAAATGGCTTTGGTATTGGTACGCAATTCGGACAGTACGGAAGCCACTGGGAACTGGAATACATGTTCTTGACGGTCTACGACAAATTCCGCCTTAAAGATGAAGGCAAGTTTGGGTATCACCATCGTGGACGTGTTGGCTATGTGTATCAGTTGTTCCCGTTCTTTGGCCTCTCGGTGGGTGGAACGCTGAACTTGACGAGCGAAGGCTATTTGAATAAGCTGTTGCTCAAACCGCTTGGCGATTACCACGATGACGTGAGCTACAAAGACCATAAAGGTCGCTGGTGGCCGGGATTCTACGCTGGCTTTACCATCGGACGATTCTAAAAACGTTGTACTATTAACCTGTCATGCCCGCCATTGAGCGGGCATTTCCTGTTTAACAAACGAAAAAAATTATTTTTTGAATTATGTGGTAACACTTTTTGAACCTTGAGGTGTTCCATTGGGGAAAGGAACCGAAATTGTAATGAATTTTATGCTGCGAATTGTTGTTTTTTTGTCGATGATGGTTGCGTTTGCCGCAGCCCACGAAAGTATTATCTTCAATGGAATTGTTCAGGATGACTCGTTTGAAGCTCACGAAAAGCTGAATGTTGAAATTCTTGAAACGGGCGAGGCTTTGCAGACGACCGTGGGGACGCCTTTTAGCGTCGTTCTCCCTGCCGATACGCTTTGGAACATTTGCGTGACGAACTCGGATACTTCTGGTGCCGAGAAGGAAAAATGTTATGAACTCCTGTATTTCGGTAACGATAGCACATTCAGCAAAACGCTTGGCCCCGATGCCGTCACGGTTGAAGAAACGATTTCAAACGGAGGTGCTGAAGCGCAAGCGGAGTCGAAGGATCCGGCGGCAATCTCCGATAGCACTTCCGATGTTGATGTAGAAAAACTTCTCGCTTCGGGTGGTGCAAATTCCAAAGTGACCGAGCTCAAAAAAGTTGTGGTGCAATTGCGCCGTCGCCCCAAACGCAAGCCGGGTGAATCTGTCGTTTCTGCAAAGTCCATCAAGCGCATGCCGGGACTTGCCGAAGCCGATGTCATCAAGAGCATTCAGGCGCTCCCGGGCGTTGTCGCCAGTTCCGATTTCAGTTCCAAGATTTACGTGCGCGGTGGTGCTGCCGACCAGAATCTCTTCTTGTTCGATAACGCTGTCGTCTATTCTCCGGTGCATTTCTTTGGACTTTTCAGCACGTTCCTTGTCGAAGGTATTGATGATGTGCAGTTCTACAAGAGCGGATTCCCGGCGCAGTACGGCAATCGTTTGAGTTCTGTGCTCAAGATGGATGGTCGTGCGGGCGGTCAGGATTCTGTAGATGAATGGTTTAGCAAAACGAGCGTCAAGATAAGCACTTTTGCAGCCCAGCTCCATACAGAAGGCCATCAAGGTCCAGCTCGTTGGGTGCTTGCAGGCCGTACAACTTACATTGGCTACATTCTCGATTTGTGCAATGCGATTGGTCTTTTGGATTTGGATCTGGATTATGAATTCACGGACTTGCAGGGAACGTTTATGTACAATTTCTCTGAAGATACTCGCCTGAAACTCAGTTTCTATATGGGTAAGGACCGCTTGGAATTTGACCCGCTTTATATGGACTGGGGTAACATCGCTATTCCGCTTGGTATTTACCACCGCATCAATGGCAACTGGGATTACAATGCAACGCTTGCCTATAGCAAATTCTACCAGACGATGAAAGTGAGCGATCTCATGTCGATTGAAATGCTGCTTTATACCTTTGCGGGTAAACAGTGGCTGAACTATCGCGGTATCGACAATCATACGTTTACTTTGGGTTATGAACTTGAATACGATTACGAACGCTATCAAGAAAAAATGGCTTCAATTAGCGTTGCTGATATTGAAAACGCGTTCCATCACGTCGCTTATGTGCAGGATGCCTGGAAAATTTCGCCAGATTTGCTGTTGCAATATGGATTGCGTTTCAATTATCAGACGGCTTCAAAACATTTTGGTGTTGAACCGCGTGCCTCGTTGTCCATCAATCTTGATGAATCGAAATCGTTGGAACTTTATGGCGGTTACTACTTGCAGTACATGAATTCAATTGTCTATACCGATCAGGAAACACTCAACGAATTCTATTATCCGGCGACGACAACAACGGATGGAAAACACATCAAACCCGCTTCCTCTTGGCTAATGGCGGCGGAGTACAGCCACCGCGACCTCTTTGAAGGTTATGATTTTACCGCAGGCGTTTATTATAAAACGCAAAATAACTTGAATACGTTTGCGATGAAAAAGGATACTAGCGATAATTCGTCGTCTTCTGAGGAGCTTGTGCTTGCGGATAATTTTGGCACGGCAGATGGTTATTCATTCGGTTATGAGCTTTCGTTGCGTAAAAATAATGGTTGGTGGTTTGGTGGAATCAACTGGAGCCAAAGTATTAGCGTAGCTCGCGCGAATGATGGTTCCAAGCCGTATTTCCCGAGTTGGCATCAGCCGTATGCTTTAAAGTTGGATTTGGGCATTAACTGGAAAGGTGGTGACGATGCCTTGTGGCGTCACAAGAAAAAAGGCCGCTATTTCCGTTCGTCACTTGCGCTCAAGTATTCATCGGGAATGCCGATTAGTGAGTACAAAGGATATTACCTGCAACAGGAAATCGGGACGCAAAAGTATTCTGACGATATCGTAGTACTCCCGGGAAGCCGCAATGCGGGCCGCCAAACAGACTACTTTAGAATTGACTTGAAGGCGGTTGATATGGGTCGCGAAGGCAAATGGAACTTTAGCTGGACGATTATCAACTTAACGAATCACGATAATATGTTTTTTACCTTCTACGATACACGTAAGAATCCTCCGAAGAAAACAGAAATTACTCAGTTCCCCTTTTTACCGATTATGCTGAATTATGAATACTATTTCTAGACAAAAGAAAAATTGTGTCATCCTGAGCGAAGTCCGTAAGGACGTAGTCGAAGGATCTTGTAGGCGATTCCTTTCGTTTCTCGTCTGGATTCTCTCGTCTGTTTTTTTTATCGCTTGCGACTTTCACGGTCCGTGGGAATATTATCCCGAAGAGCGTGAAGTCTATACGGGCATTTATACGTACGGATATATTCTTGAAAGTGGAGAAACCAAAATTTGTTTCTCGAAGGTCTATCAACTTGATGAAGCTTCATCTCAGGACTTCAGTTTCTACGATAGCGCCTATGTTACGGTTAGTGGCTTGTTTTATTACGACCGCAGGGAAAATAGAGACACCACGGTAGAACTTTATCATCATGGACCGAATTGTTTCTCGCAAAGCCGTTATGAAGGAATTGCAGGTGAATCCTATACGATGAACGCTTATTTTGTGTGGGATAGCGCTGGACAAACGGTGGCTTCAACCTATAAGGCCGTGGCTACGGTTCCGAATAGAGTTAAAGTAAATGGTATGAATGCTCCCCAACAGGATGGAAGCTACAAGTGGATTGAAAATCCGTGGAGCGATGCGTCAAAGCGTCTTTATTCCATTGATGATTTTACGCTCGATTTTTTGGAATATCCAATGGATATGCAATTTGTAAAGGTTTCTATGGAATATGATAATTCAGTACGTGGAGTTCTCTCCATTATGAATTATGATATCAATAATGGGGAATCGCAAAACACGACGATGAACCAGATGTTTAAGGGTATGACTGATGCTGATGAAACAGGTTATCGCGGAATTTCAATGCACGACCCGTTGGAAAAACAACAAAACCTCGGTTTTTCGTCAAATCGCACTATTGCTGGAGTCAAGAATCTTGACACTCTTTACCTGATGAATATGATGCTTCCGTTGGGAAGAATCACGGTAGACTTTTATTCGACGGATGATGCGTATGTTGATTATGTGGATAAGGTAAAACAGTCTGTGCAGGATTCGCGCGTTATCCCAGAATCGAATATTGAAAATGGAATGGGCGTGTTTAGCGGAATGGCTAAAACTCAGATAAGTATTATGGTCAATGGTGATGGTGTTGGCTTTTATCATATCGCAAATCGCAACTGTGCCAATGAAAAAGGGGACAATACAGAAAGTTGGGACTCTCGCGGGTGTAGACTTTATCAGGACGTGATTTGTTCTGGTGGAGTAAGCGAATTGATGCTTGATGGTTGGCATGAAACGGATTTGATTGATGCTAACGAGCGTGCTGCTGAAATTTACAGGGATTCGGTCTACAATAGAGGTGAAAAAGGTTGCTATGCGTCTAATGTCAAGGCGGCGATGACGCTGGATACTACAAAATGGTCTCTTTTCTTGCCCGATACGATTAATGCCGAAGATAAGGCTAATGCGTTTGCCGATGGCTTAAAACGTTATTGTGTCGCAAGTAATTTCGAAAGCAATCACATTGCAGATTGTTCCGGCTTGGAAAAAGAATGCATGGAAGACCCTGAAAGAAATAATTGCAAGGAATATCTATGGCTCTGGTGCGCGGATCGTGGCTGGGATTTTTATAGATACGATCAATGCCGTTCCGCTTTTGTGAGCCGCTACTACCTTCAAAATCTTAAATCTAGTGTTCTTCATCGAGAAGTGGAATATGAATGTCGTTATTGGTCGAACTATGGAGAAGACGTTGTTTTCCGTAATCGTATGTGCGGAAATTGGTGCAAAGTCGAGGACAATCAAGTGAAATGTCAATAATTTTTTGAATAAATCATCAAACACGGTGACACTTTTGATGGGGTCAGGTGTTTAAATAATGTAATTTAGAGACAACCTATTTGGAATAGTTATGAAACGATTGAATATATTGCCTTTTGCGGTCCTTGTTTTCTCGCTTTCGGGCCTAGCTTTTGCAGACTACGAGTCCGAAATTCGCGATTTGAAACTGCAAAAGGAAAAGCTGAATTCTGAAATTCAAAATTTGAATACTCGAATCGCGTCGACGGATTCGATGCTGCGTGCAGATGCGTCTCATCGCCAGTTGCTTGAACAGCGCTACAAGGCAGATGTGGAACGCCGCAATCTGGAAATCGATAGCCTGAATGCTAAGATTCGCAAGGTGGCAGCAAACCTACAGCAGGAGCGTAACAAGCAGGCTCGCGCAAAGAACAAGAGCGATAACGTGGCGGCAAAACGCCGCGCCTTGCGCAGTGAACTTGCCAAAATCTGCAAACAGCTCGAAGTCCAAATTGCGCAGACGCTCCCGTGGGAACGCGAAAAGCGCCTTGATCGTGCAAAATCTTTGACGCGTGAAATCGAAAGCGGAAACGTGACCGAAGAAGAAGCATTTTCTCGCATGAAGTCGCTCGTGAATGAAGAAATCAAGTTTGGCGATGAAGTTTCTGTGGTCAACAGCCCGCTCACTCGCAAAAATGGTGAAATTGTAAACGCAACGATTCTTCGCATAGGGAACCAGTGGATGGTTTATGTCGATGAAAACGGAGCCTCTTACGGTCGCCTGGAACGTAAGCTGGAAAACGATAAAGTTGTTTACGAATGGAATGAAAACTTGAATCTGGAAGAACGCGCTGCCGTGAAGCTTGCCATCGACGTGAAGCAGGCGAAAAAGCCTCCTCAGATTGTAAAATTGCCTGTAAGTTTGTCTGTTGTTGGAGGCGTGAGATGATTTTAGACGAAAGAACGGGCGCAGCCCTACAGACGAGAGACGAAAGAAATAACGTCATTGCGAGAAGCGAAGTGACGAAGCAATCTATGCATCGAATTCTTTTTGTGCTTGTTTTATTTTTCACGTCCTCAGCTTTTGCATGGCCGTGGTCGAGCGACAAGAAGAGCGCCGAAGACGAAGCCCGTATCAAGGATTCCTTGTTGCAAGTTGAAGTGCGCAATTTGCAGCGCGAAGTTGAAACGCTTACCCGCATCCGCATGCAAAAAGCCGATTCCCTTGAAAAGCTCGATGCCAAGCATTGGAGCAATCGCTATGCCGAATCGCAGTTGACCGAAGAACACCAGAATAAAACGCGTGAACTGGACGGTCGCTATTCTAAACTCTCAACAGATCTTGGCCGCGTCACCGAAGAAGTGATGGCAAACAAAAATGTCACTGAAGAAGCGGAAGAAAAGTCCAAGAGCGAAGAAATTGCATTTGATGCGCTCAACACGCAAGTGAAGCTTTCCATTGAAAAGACTCTTGGCGATGTAGCGGGCGATTATCCGGTCGGGATGAACAAGCGCCTTTTGAACTTGAAACGCGCCAGTGCTGAAGCCGAAAAGAAAGTGCCGAATACAATTGCTGCGGTGCAGGGCTATATGGCAGATTTGCTTGCCCGTCACGAAGTCACATACACGCAATTCTACGGCAATGAAGTTTCGCAGGTGGGCTCTCGCCCAGATGTGAACGTGAATCGTTTGCGCTTGGGAACGGTGTTCCTCGGCGAAGTGGCGAATGACAATGGCGATGTGCAGGCGCTATTGCGCTCTGGTGCTTTGCAGGGCAAGGTCTTTGAATGGAATGCAAATTTGCCCACGGAAATGGCGGCAAATATCAAGGCTGCCGTGAACCAGACGGGCTCAGTGGCAAGTGCTGCAACGGACGCGCAGGCAACTATCGTGATTCCGTTGGATGTGCTGCAGAATAAGGCCATCAAAAATTCTATCACCGATGCCAAGGAACTCACTTGGACCGAAGAATTCAAATCGTTCTTCAAGAAGGGCGGTATCGTGATGTATCCGCTTTCGCTTGTGGCGATCATTGCGCTCCTCTTGTTCCTAGAACGTTTCGTGATGCTTTCTTATCGCGGTCATCTCGGCCGTCGCTTTACCAAGAAGATGGATGCGCTTGTTGCCGAGAAAAAGTATGAAGAAGCTGCCAATCTCTGCCTCAAGAAAGAGACGAGTCTTGCAATGGTGCTTTTTGCCGTGCTTAACAAGGTAAACGACACGCGTGAAAATGCGGAACGCTCCTTGCAAGAAGCTTTGCTCCGTGAACAGCCGAAATTGGAACGCCGCATGGGTCTTTTGGCGGCGATGGGAACGATCGCTCCGCTCTTGGGCTTGCTCGGTACGGTGACGGGTATCATTACGCTCTTTACCGTGATTACCGAAGTCGGGACGAATGACGCCCGCGTGCTCGCAGGCGGTATTTCCGAAGCTCTTGTGACGACGGAAATGGGTCTTGTCATTGCAATCCCTGTGATGATTTTGCATGGCCTTTTGAGCGAAAAGATCGAAAAAATCACCAGCGAACTCTACGTGCAAAGTACTTCGCTTATGAATAAAGTCTTTGGAAAGGAAAGTAAGTAAAATACGTCATTGCGAGCCGAAGGCGAAGCAATCTAATCATGAATTATGACTGATTTTCATTACATATTCATAGAATCTCTGCGGAATACGTATGAGGCGGGTGGCGTGGTGATGCTACCCATCCTCTTGTCGGGTGTTGTTGGATTCTATTTCCTTTTCTCGAGCTGGTTTCGCATCGGTAGCGATTTTTTCAGAAAGGATATCACTAAAGTCGTGAGGCGTATGCAGCGCGGTTTGACTGGCGAAAGAGCTGTTATTGAAACCGAATCTTCCTCTGATGAACAGCGTGTGCAGATGACTTTGACAAACCTTCGCAAACGCGGTGGATTCCTTTCGAGAGAACTCTCTTATGCGATTGAAATTGCGCAAAAGAATTATGACGAATTTCGCGATTACATGCAGGTGCGCATGATGAAAAGTGTGCGTTACATGGAACAAGGAAACCACATCGTCATGGTGATGGCCGCTGCCGCTCCGCTCTTGGGCCTGCTTGGAACGGTCACGGGAATGGTCTCGACTTTTGAGGTGATCACGTTGTACGGAAACCAGAACCCGGTGCTGATGGCGGATGGAATTTCTGAAGCTTTGATTTCGACACAGAGCGGGCTCTTGATCGCGTTTCCGCTGACGCTCTTAAAGCAACGTTTGGACGAACGCATTGAAATCTTGAAGCAGGAAATGGAACTTGGCGCAACGGTAATCGACAACTATTTTGCAACCCGAGCTGGACAACGTCATTGCGAGCCGTAGGCGAAGTAATCTAAAGGATTTGTTATGGAATTTAATTTACCGAGAAGAAAACAGAAAGACGTGGGCATTGAAATGGGTCCGCTGATGGATATCGTGTTCATCTTGCTCATCTTTTTTGTGGTGACGTCGTCGTTCACTCGCGAAACGGGTGTGGATGTGACTAAGCCGCAGGCGCAATCGGCAAGCCAACTTGAAAAAGAAAACTTGCTCATAGCCATCACGCGCGAAGGGACGATTCACATGAATGAACGCCAGGTGGATTTGGCGAGCCTGCAAGACATCTTGAAACAGTCTCTCGCCAAAGCGCCTGACCGCGAAGCCGTCGTGATTGCCGACAAGGAATCCGAAACCGGCGTTCTCGTCCAGGTCATCGATATGTGCAATTTGGCCGGAGTCAAAAAAGTCTCCATCGCCGCCCAAGCCGAGTGATGTTTAGTAGACAGTAGGAAGGAATGTATCGGGAATACGTCATTGCGAGCGTAGCGAAGCAATCTAGTTAAGTCTTGTATTTGAGAGAATAATGCAAAAGTTTATAAAAAAGTTTTTAAAGCGTTTTACAATCCTTCTCGCGGCGATTCTCGCGAGTATGGTCCTCGTGTTCTCCGTGACGATGGCGAACTTGTTCTTGACGGGTAAAATCTTCCACGAAAAGAAATTCGTCAAGACCGAAGTCTCCGTTAAAAAAGTTGAAGAAGTCGAAAAGAAGATTGAGAAAAAACGCACCGCACGCAAGCCAAATCGCCAAAAGTCGAATTCTCGCTTGCCTAAGGCTGGCCCGCGTTTTGCCATGGCTCTTGGCGCCGTTTCAGGAACTGCGGGTGCTGCCATTAACAGCGAGCTCGTTGCCGATTTTCGAGGCGGCGCGCTCTCCACTGAAAAAGGCGATGTCGATAAAAAGCCCGAAAACCGCTCCATGCCGAATTTCCAGGTGCCGCCGCAAATCCGTGACCGCGAAATAGATGCTATGCTTCGTCTCAGTTTCTGTGTGGATGTTGGCGGTCGCGCGTATGATATCAAAGTCATCGAAGAATCTCCCGCAGGCTCTGGACTTGCGCAAGCGGGGAAGGATGCTATCGCCCGCATGACTTTTGCTCCCGCCGAAAAGGACGGCAAAGCCGTTGCTTTCTGCGGCATGGAACAACCCTTCGAAGTGAAGTTTAGAGACTAGTATGAAAGTGTTTATTCTTGTTTTGCTTTTTGTAATGTCGTCGTTTGCGGCGCAATCGTCTTTTGACCTGATGGAACGCGCAAACGCTCTTTATCGCAGTGGAAAATTCAAACAAGCTATACTCTTGTATCGCAAAGCGGAAGCCCGCGGCGCTGATCCCGTTGCCGTGAGTTTCAACATCGCCAATAGCTATTACCAGATGGACAAATATCCCGAGGCGGCCGCCGCTTACCGCAAGGCCGTGGACTATTCCGAAGGCAATTTTGCACCCGCACTTTTCAATATGGCGAGCGTCTACTTCCGCTTAAAGCAGTTCCCGGAATGCATTGCCGTTTACCACCGTGCGCTCAAACTCGACCCTGATAACATTTCCGGCTGGCTTTACCTCGGCGAAGCCTACACCAAAACCGGCGACAAAGTCGGCGCCCTCCGCGCTATCGAAAATGCTTACCGCCTCGACAAAAATGACATCAGCATCGTTTACCAGCTCTCCGAGGCAAACATTGCATTGAACGATTTTGACCGAGCCGTTGCCGTAATTCGCGAAGGTTACACGCTCCATCCCGAAGAATCTGATTTTCTTGTCTATCTTGGCGACGTATACCGCCTGAACAAGAATTTCGAAGAAAGTGCCAATGCCTACCGCGAAGCCCTCAGCGTAAAAATCGATGACACGCAAATTATGTACAAGCTTGCCGATGTCCTCGCCGAAGACAAAAAGCCTTACATCGCGATGGAAATCTTAAATAACATTTTGCAAATCAAGCCCGTTTTTTCCGATGCCGCCATCTTCATGGGAAACCTCGCATACGATGCCAAGTTCTATGATCGCGCCGAATATGCCTACGAGCTTGCTGCTAAAAACGGGAATGCCGAAGCCGTCTTTGGTTTCAAGAATATGGCCTACGATGCCCACGCGCAAAAACGCACAGAAGAATCCGTGCGCCTCTTGAATGTCGCTTTAAAATATTTCCCTGACGACGCCACTCTCACGGCGGACTTGCTCGAAATTCAGTCCGGAAAGTGAATGGCCGCAGTGGATTATTTTAGCAGTTTATTTTCTCCGATAGATTCTAGCACGGTCATCTGCGAAATCGCAATCTGATTCAGTTTTTGCAACCGCTCTGGTTGTGGCAAGCCTTCCTTGATCAGAACTGAATTTAACGACTCCATGTTCGAAAGGCAAATTAGCTGGTTTACTGTTGCATAATCGCGGACGTTGCCTTGCAAATCGTCATGCGCATTGCGCCATTCTTTAGCAGTAAATCCAAATAAAGCAACATTTAAAACATCTGCTTCATTAGCGTAAACCATATTCACTTGCTGTTTTGTGAGTGTTGCCGGGATCAAATTCTGTTTGATGGTGTCCGTATGAATGTGGTAGTTGATTTTAGAGAGCTCACGGCGTACAGACCAGCCGAACTTGGCTTGTTCAGCTTCTTTGAGGCGTTGGTATTCGCGAACCAATAATAGTTGAAATCTGGGGCTAATCCACATTCCGAAATGATACGCTATATCTCTATGTGCAAAAGTTCCGCCATATCGTCCTGTTTTGGCTACAATTCCTTGAGCATTTGTTGAGAGTATCCATTGCTTAGCCGAAAGAACAAAATTGTTGCTTCCTGCAGCATTTTTAATTGTACCGAATTCGGTATAATTAAAATTCGGGTTGTACAAAGACTCCCATTCTCCTAGATATTCAATGGTGTTTTTATTGCTCAGCCATTTGAATATGATGTGTTCTTGCATTTGACTATGGGCCATGTCGGTCAACGAAATGTAGTCGTCATTGCCGATTCTCTGTACGGAAATTTCTGCATCCATAACCTTTATTTTCATCGTCGCCTCCCTGCGGACAAACATAAAAACCACAGTGTTTGAAAAATTTGAGCACTAGAACATTTGTTCACTAATGAATGTAATCCTTTTAGAGATGGTTGTCAAGATTTTTCTGAAAATGTTCGCAAAAAAAAACGGCGGTTTTGCCGCCGTGAATGTTCGAAATTTTTAACTCTACTCTTTTATGTTCTCTTTGCAGAACGGGCGAGTTTTTTTGGGTGGCGACAAAGTAAAGGCGTAGAGTCCGTCTTCCTTTCTAAACCACTCGGATTCGAGTGGTTTAAAATTGGGATTATACAGCTTTTCCCAAAGCCATAGGAATTA
The DNA here is from genome assembly GCF_900142945.1 of Fibrobacter sp. UWB7. NCBI lineage: Bacteria > Pseudomonadati > Fibrobacterota > Fibrobacteria > Fibrobacterales > Fibrobacteraceae > Fibrobacter > Fibrobacter sp. UWB7. Next base: position 964,651 of record NZ_FRCO01000001.1, on the reverse strand, counting down.
CTAAAGTTTTAACTTCGCTCAAAAAGAGCCACTATAAGACAGAAAGCCCTCGCCGAAGTGGAACGGCTCATCGACTGGGAAACGGAACTTGGCCGCGTGGACTCCATCAAGATATTCCTCAAGAACCACCCCAAGTCCGCAGTCCTCAAGAAGCTCACGACCGAAATGGACGCGCTTATCGCCAAGGGCGACAACGCCGCGAAAACGGAAATCAAGGAACTGCTCAAGAAAGCGGAAACGAGAAGGAAGGAAATCGAATACAAGGAAGGACTCGAACGCCTCAAGAAAATCAAGGCTGGCATCAAGTCCGGCTCAAGCGTCCCGTTCTCGACAAACATCAGCATCGACGACCTTCGCGCCCTCAAGGGCGACAAGTTGCCTCCCACGCTCGGACACCTTGATACAGCCATCGAGAAATATAAGAAGGGACATTACTACGGCTCGGCGACAAAGAAACACGCCGCAGAAATCGAGGCGACGATGCGCGAGCTGTTCCAGAAGCACGACTTGGGGATGCACATAGAAGACGACCTGCTTGAAAAGGTTTTCAACAGCCATTTCAAAAACACCTTCGAGACAGGAAGCTCCGGCGGGTATAGCGGCCCGTCGCTAAACGCGGACGGTTCAATCAAGCAGAGCCATTTGAGACTATCCGCAGCACACAAGCTCTTTGACCTGGGTTCAACGGAAAAGGCGAACCAGCTCAATATCTCGCAGTACGAAAAGTACGGCAACCTTCTCGACCATGACAAGCTACGTGAGGCGACGACGCACAACCGCGCCACCCAATACGGAAATGTCGCGGTACGTTTCAAGAAGGACAAAGTGACCTGCACATGGACGGCTGGCGACAGCCTAAGCGAAAGATACCAGCCCAGTCTCGTCACCGACCCGAAAGCGGTTTCCTACGACGACATGTATGAAAGCAAGCTGCCAGTGAAGGGAACGCAGACGAACGACATGACGAAATTCCGCAGCGACAACATCAGCAGCTATCTTGAACTGCAATTTCACGGCGATGTGACGGTCGATTGCGTGGAGTCGCTGACGTTCCCTTACGACCTAACAGAAAAGGCGAAGTCCAAGTATCTAGGCTTCGCCCAAAAGTGGAAATCCATCGGAACAGAGGTTTTTTACATAAAAAACGGCAAGCTGGAGAAGCTCTAGTTGCAGATTATTGTCTTTGCTTAGACAAGTATTCATTCAAGGCTTTATTGCAAGACCCATAGCTGGTATAACGCAATGAGCTAACTTGATTTGCTGGATTTTTAGTTCCTTCGAGCACGACTCTGTAATCCCCATAAAGTTCTATGCACTCGTATGCAACAGGAGTCTTTTTGCCATTTAAGTAATTATCCAAATCGCGATTGCAGGATTTATAGTTTGAGTAGCGTTTCGAGCTAACTTGATTTGCCGGATTTTTAGTTCCCGCAAGCACGACTCTAAAATCTCCATAAAGTTCTATGCACTCGTATTCAACGGGAGTCTTTTTGCCATTTAAGTAATTATCCAAATCGCGATTGCAGGATTTATAGTTTGAATAACGTTTTGAACTAACTTGATTTGCCGGATTTTTAGTTCCCGCAAGCACAACTCTAAAATCCCCGTAAAGTTCTATGCACTCATATTCAACGGGAGTCTTTTTACCATTTAGGTAATTATCCAAATCGCGATTGCAGGATTTATAGCTTGAGTAGCGTTTTGAGCTAACTTGATTTGCTGGATTTTTAGTTCCTTCGAGCACGACTCTGTAATCCCCATAAAGTTCTATGCACTCGTATGCGATAGGAGTCTTTTTACCATTTAGGTAATTTTCCAAATCACGATTGCAGGATTTATAGCTTGAATAACGTTTTGTACTGACTTGATTCGCTGTATTTTTAGTCCCTTCAATTACAACTCTATAATCTCCATAAAGCTCTATGCACTCATAATCCGTTGCATAAAGACAAGCAGATAAAAGGAGATACACTGAAAGAAATTTCTTTAGCATAAAGGGCCTTTATGACATTCAAGATTTAATCTTTGTCCCAATGGGGAAAACCAGCCGGGTCAACATAATCGCAGTCAATGACTTTATCTTGAGGATTCAAGTCTAAAGTTTGCTTTTTGACTTTCTTGACTTTGCATGGAACGTTATATTTTTCCATGAGCTTTTCCAAGTCTTTATCCATATATACCTTGTATGGAACGATGATAATAAATCTGCTCTTTCGGTTGCCCTTCAATCGCTATATCATAGTAACTGTGCGGTGTCATATATTTTTCAGTCAACGTGACAAAACAAGGGTGTTGCGTTGCAAAGACAAAAATTCCGCTTTCCTGCAACAGTTCATAAACAGCCATAAGAAGTGGTTCAATGTCCGTAATATCCATAATTGCCATATTAGAAACTGCTTTCGTAAAGGCTCGATTTCTTTTTAATTCTAATATACTTTTTCTATCGGTCGCATCCGCCACACAAAATTCAATTTGTTTTGCATATTGTGATTGCCGTCTTTTAGCCAATTCTATCATTTTTTTGCTGTAATCAAAAGCGACAACCGAAGGGCGTGTCCGCACAGGGACATCTTGAAATTGAAGGTACTACACCAGCCGATTGAGGGATGAAACGAAAAATCCGAGGCAGAGAGATATTCTCTTCCTCGGATTTTTTTATTTCAATAGACTCTCCGCCTCGAACTTGGTATATTGTGTTGCTGAGAAATGCGGTGCCATACACCACACATGGTTCGGAAAGTATGCTGTGAAAAAATTGCATCTTTTTTAATGCTGTCAGCGGTCTTTCCCTCTTTTCTCTTGTACGCATTGTATCGTCAGAGGCGTGGTTCAGAGCTTCCTTGTAACCCAGAGAGCAACGACCTGTATGTTTGGCTTCAGGAAGCCGCCCGCATCGACGAAGAAGAATATTCCTTCCATGGCATCCATACTGTCGATTTTCCAGTTCCCGGAGGGCCTGTAATTACAATAATTCTTCCTCGCTCCATTTTCGCCCTTCCTTCAACTTCGTGCTCTGTTCACCTTTTCACAACGATTCAATAGGCAAATTATGCTGCTTCAGAAAAGACAGCTTATCCCAATATCCTCTCTGAAACAGAATTTTACCATTCACAACATGGAAGAAGCCGCATCCCCGCAGTCCCAGAGGGTCCTTCCATTCTAAAATCGCCCACTGTCCATCTTCAAAGATATTCTCTACAATGGCAGTCATATCGGCAGTGGCAAATTCTGCTGTAAACATTTCACGGATTGCATCTATCCCAATCACGGGATCATTGGTCACCTGATGATTGGTTGCGTTATCATGGTACAAGCTCATAATTGCCTCTACATCATGGTTGTTAAAGGCATCTACCCATTTACATACTATTTCTTTTGGCCGTAACATAAATATTTCCTCCATATATCGTTAGCTGCTGTTTTCAAGATACACGATTCATGTAACATCACAATTCCCGCCGTTTCCACTGATCCAGGGCAGCTGCGACACAAATACCTGCCACAACGATCGTTAAGACGAGATAGGGAAGGTGGAAACCGTGCAGTGCTACCTCGTACACATCAAAATAACGCAATGGGGTCAGGTAGTCCAGGAAATGATTTCCTGTGTACTCGGCAGTAAAGGCCAACCCATAGGCAGCCAGCATGGAAATTGTTCCTGTCCGCACCGCAGCCTTATAGGATCGAAGCACACTGGAAAACAGCAGACCCAGGGCAAAAAAGAGAGTCTGGGTAAAGAACATTCCCATCGTTGTGGAAAGCACCGCTCCCGGCTGATCCAGACCGCCCAAAGGAAGAACGATCGTGAAATAATTACACACGCCGCTGAACAGGGCGAACACCAGCAGGTTCACTGCCGAAACGATCACCTTCGCCAGAACAATGGTTTTCCGCTTCACAGGCTTTGTGAACAGGTATTCCGATGTTCCGAATTTCTTTTCCCTTGCCACACAGGACAGTCCCAAAGACATGGCATAAGGAAACGCCAGCAGTCCCTCCCAGAAATAGATGCACACATACCAGCCGGTGGATGTCGTCAAGTCGCCTTTGACTCCGAACATGATCATGATCAGTCTCGGAAATTGGCTGACCATCGCTGCCATTTCATCCAGACTGTCCCGTAGGGACAGAAGCTCAAAATAGCAGAAACCGCACAGAAGCAGCATGATTCCCAGCCAGATCAGCAAAAGTCTTCTGGTTTGGCGGAATTCATTTTTAATCAATGTTTTCATGTTCACACCTCCTTAGCTGCGGAACTGAATGTCTTTTTTCAGAAAGACACCGTAAGAAAGCACCAAAAACAAGGCAAACAGCAGCACGCACCACCCAAGATACCGGAGGTCATAGAAGCCGGCTTTGGAGATCTCGGCGGCTCCGAAGAACGAGTAGGGAGACAGAAAACTGATAGCCCGGTTACTGACGATGTTGGAGAAGCTGGTAATGCAATACTCAACGAACACAACCAAACCGGCAGTCAGCAGCGGACTGCGGTTGCGGGAAAACAAAACTCCCACCATCAGCCCCATTGCAGCGAAGAACAGCGTCACAAGGGTCAGGGACAGGGCAATCAGGAAAAACTCTCCCCAAGGAGTTCCGGAACGGAATGTTGCCATGGCGAAAAGGGAAGCCAGCAGATACGCCGCACCCACGATCGCCACGCCGACAAACACCGTCCATGCCTTTGCCCAATAAATTGCTTTCCGGGGAAAGGGCTTTGTAAACAGGTATTCCGAGGTTCCTTCCGTACATTCTCTGGTGTGAATGGAAATGCCGAAGTGCATCCCGAAAACGCCGGAGGCAATCATGAAAAAGCTGGTCAGGAACCCGTAAATACCCAGCGGAGAGGTCAGGTATTCCATCGATACGCCGACGCTCCTGTAAAAGTCCGTGGTGCCCATGGTTTCAAAGAGTTCCACGGAGGCCGCATCCAGAAAGCTGTAATAAGTCGGTGTCATGAAAAAGATGCACGCAGCCAAGGCGATGGCCCAGCCCAGGATATAGGTTCGATGCCTTCTCAGTTCATATTTCAAAATGACCATGCCTGACACCTCCTTACGCATAGTAGTGCAGGAAGATCTCCTCCAAAGAGGGTTCTTCCAAAAGCACATCGTCCAAATGCAGCAGGTGAAGCTTGTCAATGATCGCCGTGATATTGCCGTTATACATAAAGGAAACAGAGGTCTTGTCAGGACTCTCGGTGTAGTTGGCAATGCCGGGCAGGCCCCAGAACTCACGGGGGATGGCCGTTTCAGCGGTAAGGCTGACCTTTTTATAGCCGCTTTCCCGCAGCTCTCGGATGGACTGAATGCCCACGAGCTTGCCCTCTTTTAAGATCGCCACCCGGTCACACAGCTTCTGCACCTCACTGAGGACATGGGAGGAGAAGAAAATGGTGGTTCCCCGGCTGTTCTCCTCCTTCAGAATATCGTAGAAAGCCTGCTGGATCAACGGGTCTAAGCCGCTGGTGGGTTCGTCCATGATCAGCAGCTTGGGCGAGGTCATGACGGCAGACACGATCCCCACCTTCTTCTTGTTGCCCAGAGACAGGTCTGCGATTTTCCGGGTCAGATCCAGATTGAGGCGCTCGGAGAGCTCATACATTTTCGTTTCGCAATTCATGCCGTACAGGTCTGCGCTGTATTGCAGCAGTTCCCGCACCTTCATGTTTTCATAATAGCTGTTTTCGCTGGGAAGATAGCCCACATCTCTGGCAATGACACTGGCCTTGGTCTGGCAGTCCAGGCCGAAAATAGATGCGCTGCCGCCGCTGGGATGGATCAGGCCCATCAGGGTGCGGATGGTGGTGGATTTTCCCGCACCGTTTGGGCCAATGAAGCCGAAAAACTCGCCCTGGTCAACAGAGAAGCTAAGTCCGTCAATTCCCCGATGTTTCCCATAGTGCTTGGTCAGCTTTTCCAAAACAATGATTGGCTCGCTCATTTCAGATACTCCTCCTTATAAAAATTTTTCCGCAGAATTGCGATGTTCTTCTCAAAATCATCCATGACGGTCTCAAAGTCAAAAGCATTTGCCCCACGGTACCGGGCCGCATATCCCTCGCCCATCAGAAGCAGCATCTGAAATACCGGCCGGGCATCCTCCGGGTTTTTGAATTTCAAAGCGTCCTCCTCCCGAAGAACCATATCGTTTCTGAAGCTGCAGGCTTCCTCTGTCAGAATCACCAGCGCATCGGCTACTTCGGGAGAAGTTTCTTCCCAGACGCTGGTAATAAACTGCAGGGTGAAGGGCTGATTTTGGAAGCTCTCCATTTCCATGCGGCTGGATGCCAGGATCCTGTCGAACAAATCCGTTTTGGAATCCAGATGTGCTTTTTCAAATATTTCTTCAATGACCTTTTTACAGTATTCCAGCAGATAAATATAGAGCTGTTTTTTGCTTCCGAAATACTGAAACATGGATGCCTTGGAGATATGAGCAGCCACTGCAATATCATTGACGGATGCTTTTTCATAACCAAATTTTCCGAAGCACTGAAGTGCTGCGTTCAGGATCGTCATTTTCTTTTCTTCCGTCAGCGCCAAAAATTTTTCCACTTTGATCCCTGCCTTTCAACGAAATAACCGAATCGGTTATTTATAATATAACACCAATAACCGATTCGGTCAAGTAATTAAAATTATCATTTTAAAAATAGATAGACACCCATATCCACAATGTTGACTTTACATCTGTGCCACTGGAAGGAAGTGACTGCCGCTTGAATGGTAATCCCACGCTGCCGCTCCAAAAACATGGTGTCCGTCCTCGTTGTCCCTTTTTCGACGCTCCCCGGTTCTGAAATGGCTCCGCTGGCATATAGCAGGCTCTCCGTCAAGGTCGTCTTTCCAGCGTCTACATGGGCAAGAATTCCAATATTGATTATTTTCATGTGATTGTCCTCCCTTTACTGCCCCGAAGGGCATAAAAATCCTCCAAGGGCTTTACCCTAAAGATAAACAAAAAGAGGGAGAGCTGTTCAGCTCATCCTCTTTAAGTGGAGCCTCCCGGACTTGAACCGGGAACCAACGGGTTTACGTTCGTGATGCTTTCGCACCTCCGTGGACTATGTCTTCGCCATGCCCTTGCGGGTTTAGGCGTGGGAGGCTTGCGCGGTCATTAAGCAGGCTCTACTGCTCCGCTAGTCTCTACACCTTCCAGGAGTGTACCCCTGGCTCGGCTCGGCGTTGCCGTGCAGCGTTTCCGCTGGTTAGGTTTCACCGATTTCTTCCCATTCGCATCCAGCTCTTTCAAGCTGGTGCCACAATTTTTATGAGTCCGACGCTCTAACCGATTGAGCTAAGGCTCCGAGCGCAAAGATAGGTTTTAACTCCGCTCCAAAAGAGCCCCTATAAGATCTACTTTTGAATATACCTTATTTTATGCGGCTTCGCAAACGATTTGGCTTTGGAAAAATCAGAAAAATTGAATAGATTCTTGTATTTTGGGCCAATTTTGGGGAGGCTTTGTACTTTTTTGCTAGTGAAGTGTTGAAATCCATAGTTGACAAAATAAACATTTTTGCTAACGGTTGTTTGCAAAATTTGCAAAGTTTCGCTTTTTGAAAATTCTCTATTGTAGATTAGAACCTCCAAACTTAATGGAGGTGTAATTATGAATCAATCTATTCCTGAAAAGCTAAAAGGCAAAACCTACATCGATCCGAGAACCGATACCGGATTCAAGAGCCTGTTCGCCAGCAAGGATGCCATCAAGGACTTCGTTGATGGAATCTTGCACCTGAAAGGCGACGACCAAATCAAGAATCTGAATTATTCGTTTGAACATACGTTACGGTTTATGATTCCTGAAGAAAGGAAGGTCATCTTGGATGCATTTGCGACTACGGGTTCTAAGCGTTTCCTTAATATTGAAATGCAGAAGGCAGACCACAGTTTCTTTATCGACCGAACCATATTGTACAAAGCGTTTTTGATTATAAAAGGCAAGCATGAAATGGATAAATCAGAAGAATTTAAAACGCTCACAAAAGAAGAAAAGGAATACCGGCGTTATGAAATTCCCGAAACAATATCCATTTGGATTTGTGATTTTGAATTGCCGTACTGCATGGAAAAATACATTGATGAATGGGCTATTTATAGCAAGGAAGTGTTAGATGAAGGAATCATCGAGACGTTATTCCCCAAAAATAAGTATATTATTGTAAGTCTGCCGAAGTTTAATAAAACCGCAGACGAGGTAAAAGATCCTGTTGACGCCTGGCTCTATGTGCTCAAACACGCGCATGAGGGCGAACCGCTTCCTGACTTTGGGAATGGAATCGTCAACGACGCCTTGAACCGCATCAAAATTGAAAACTTGGACAAAACCACTCTGAACGAACTGGAGCGAGAAATGATTGCAAAAGAAGAAATAGAATGTCGTTTGGCTGGTGCCAAGATTGAGACTCGATTTGAAATGGTCGATGCGATGCTTGCTAACGATATTCCTATTGAAAAAATCGCTATTATTTCCGGTATTTCTCTGGACGAAATTAAAAAGCGCAGAGCGCAGCGCTGATGTTCAGTCCGGAAAGTGACTAGATTTCACGCTTTTATTTTTCGTTGCAGAGCGGGTGCGCAATTTTGGGGGCTTTGCGGGCCAATTGCTCGATCGTAATACCCGTGAAGTAATCCTTGATGATTTTAGCCAAGTCCTTCCACATTGGGAGTGTCGGGCAGACGTCTGCACGGTCGCAACCGTTTTTCCCGTCAGCAACGCATTCCACCGGGCTAATGGATGTCTCAATGACACTCAGGATTTCCCAAACCGTGAGCTCAGCCGCTGGCTTTGCTAGCTTGTAGCCGCCGCCTTTGCCGCGTGCGCCTTCGAGCACATTGTTCTTTACAAGGACTCCAAGAATCGCTTCGAGATATTTTTCGGAAAGTCCCTGGCGTTCCGCCAGGTTGTGTAGCGGGTGGAATTCGGCTTCGCCGTTTTCTGCCATATCAATAATAACGCGAATAGCGTATCGACCTTTCGTAGATACTCTCATGATTCATGACTCCTTTAGACTACAATATAATTATAATTACAATTATTGTAAATTTTTTCCTACAACTTTAGTTGGCTTTTTTCAGCTCTACAGCCTCCCTTTACATATTTTTTTACTATCAGTGGTCAAAAAAAATTTCTATATTGCCTCGCATTATGGCAAAAATTCTCTTTAAAAAGCAGTTATCTCCCGCGGTATTCCAATTCCGCGTCCACGCCCCGCTGATCGCGCAAGAACGTAAGGCAGGACAATTTATCATCCTCCAGACGAACAAGGACAACGGTGAACGCGTTCCGCTCACCATCGCCGATGCCGATACTGAAGAAGGTTCTATCACCCTCATTTTCCAGACGGTTGGCAAGACGACGACTGAACTCTCCAAGTTCGAAGTCGGTGACGATATCCCGGTCTTGGTTGGCCCGCTCGGTTCTCCGACCCATATCGACAACTTTGGTCACGTGGTCTGCGTTTGCGGTGGTGTCGGTATTGCCCCGATGCACCCGATTGTCCAGGCTCTCAAGGCGGCAGGTAACAAGGTCACCATCATCATGGGTGCCCGTAACGAAAGCCTCTTCCTCATGAAGGAAGAAATGACGGCTCTCGCTGACAACATCATTTTCATGACCGACGACGGTTCTTACGGCCGCAAGGGTCTCGTGACTGAACCGCTTAAGGAACTTTGCGAAGACACCAAGGGCAAGCCGGACATGGTCATCGCTATCGGTCCTCCGATCATGATGAAGTTCTGCGCTCTCACCACCAAGCCGTATGCCGTGAAGACTGTCGTTAGCCTCAACAGCATCATGGTCGATGGTACGGGCATGTGCGGTGGTTGCCGTGTCACTATCGGTGGCAAGACGAAGTTCGTCTGCGTCGATGGTCCGGAATTCGACGGCCACGAAGTCGACTGGAACAACATGCTCCAGCGTATGGGTGCATTCAAGCCCCAGGAACAGGAAGCTTTGCATCGCTTCGGTGCAAATGACGGCCACAAGTGCAATATCGACAAGATGGCAGATGCCAAGGCTAAGGAGAGCAAATAATGTCTGAACATATGACTCGCGAACAGTTGGATGCCGCCGCCAAGGTGGAACTTGAAAAGATTAATGCCCTTCCGAAGCCGCTCAAGCCGAAGGACAAGACTGCTATCCCGGCTCAGCCGATGCCACAGCTCGAACCATCCTATCGCGCACGCGTGATGGAAGAAGTGGCTCAGGGTTATACCGAAGCTCAGGCTATCGTCGAAGCAAACCGCTGCCTTAACTGCAAGAAGCCGTTCTGCGTTGAAAGCTGCCCGGTGCACATCGACATTCCGGCCTTCATCGCAAAGATTGCCGAAGGCGATTTCAAGGCTGCTATTGCAAAGATTAAGGAAACGAGCTTGCTCCCGGCTATCTGCGGTCGTGTTTGCCCGCAGGAACGCCAGTGCCAGATGAACTGCACCATGGGCAAGATGCACAAGGACGTGAACCAGGCTGTCGCAATCGGTCGCTTGGAACGCTTTGCTGCTGACTATGAACGCAACAACGGTGGTGCTACGGTTCCGGCCGTTAAGCCTGCTACTGGCAAGAAGGTGGCTGTGATCGGTTCCGGTCCTGCCGGCTTGGTTGTCGCTGCTGACGTCCGCCGCGAAGGCCACGACGTGACCATCTTCGAAGCTTTCCACAAGCTCGGTGGCGTGGTCCGCTATGGTATTCCTGAATTCCGTCTTCCGAAGAAGATTGTGGACAAGGAAATTGAATCTCTCGCCGCTATGGGCGTGAAGTTCGAAACGAACTTTGTGATTGGCCGTACCCGCAAGCTCAAGGACCTCATCGAAAAGGATGGCTTTGACGCTGTGTTCGTTGGTACCGGTGCTGGTCTTCCGTTGTTCATGAACATCGAAGGTGAAAACCTCGTCGGCGTGTTCGCAGCTAACGAATACCTCACCCGCGCAAACCTCATGCGCGCCTACGACAAGGAAAATGCCGATACGCCGATGTGGCCGGGCAAGAACGTTGTCGTCCTCGGTGGTGGTAACGTCGCTATGGACGCTGCCCGTATGGCTCTCCGCCTCGGTGCAGAAAAGGTCCGTATCATTTACCGTCGTAGCATGAACGAACTTCCGGCCCGTAAGGAAGAAGTTCTCCACGCTCAGGAAGAAGGTGTCGAATTCTGCGTTCTGCAGAACCCGGCCAAGATTCTTGGCGACGAAGCCGGTCACGTCCGTGGCATGCTCGTCGACAAGTACGAACTCGGCGAACCCGACGAAAAGGGCCGTCCGCGTCCGGTCAAGGTCGAAGGCGCAAGCTTCGAAATCGAATGCGACACCGTGCTCGTTGCAATTGGTAACGGTTCCAACCCGCTTATCAGCAACACCACTCCGGAACTCTCCGTCGACAAGAAGGGTCACATCCTTCTCGAAGATGCAACCGCCAACAAGACTTTCATGGAAAAGGTCTACGCCGGTGGTGACATCGTGCTCGGTGCTGCAACCGTGATCCTCGCCATGGGCGAAGGTCGTCGTGCTGCTGCAGGCATCAACGAATTCCTGAAGAAGTAATTCTTGCTTGAACTGTCATTCCGGCCTCCGTGCCGGAATCGCCTTACGCATTTTAAAAGAGGATGGCTTCGGCCATCCTTTTTTGCTTTCGTTCCTTTTTGTCAATTCTTCCTTTTTTGTGACATCGCTTTTTTGCGAATCTTTTGATTATATTCATAGTGGGGGTATTTAAGGAGATGTTATGGTTCAATCAAAATTTTTTGGAATTGCCTGTGGCGTAGCGATGCTTGCAGGTGCAGTTTCTGCAGCGACTCTTCCAACGGCGAAAGAAGTTCAAGCCAACATGGGCATGGGCTTCAACATCGGTAACTCTATGGAGGTGCCGAACAACCCGACTTTATGGGGCAACCCTTTCCCGACTCAGGCTTTGCTTGACTCCGTGAAGGCGGCAGGTTTTAACACTGTGCGTATTCCTTGCGCTTGGGACAGTCACACTAGCGGTGGCAAGGTCACCGAAACTTGGCTTGATTCCGTGAAGACGGTCGTTGATTACGCCATGCGCGCTGGTCTCTACACGATTTTGAATATCCACCATGAAGGTGAAGGCGGCTGGTTCCAGAGCAACATCGGCACGAGCGTCAATAGCAACATCGATAACAAGATGAAGACTTACTGGACGCAGATTGCGAACAAGTTTAAGGACTACAACGAACGTTTGCTCTTCGCCGGCGCAAACGAACCCGGTCCGAATGTGAATACGTGGACATCGCAGCATGTGTCTACGCTCATGCATTACTACCAGACGTTCATTGATGCAGTCCGAGCTACGGGCGGCAACAACGAAACCCGAACCTTGATTATTCAGGGCCTCAATACGGACATTGACAAGTCGGTCAAAAGTGCTCCGGTAAGCACCTTCCCGAAGGACAAGGTCGAAGGTCGCCTGATGTTCGAAGTGCATTACTACGATCCGTACCAGTACACGCTTATGACGAGCCAACAGGATTGGGGCGCAAGCGAACCGATTCAGCCGCAGTACTACTACGGCGATTACACCAAGGCTAGCGAACCCAAACGCAACGCAGGTTACAACGCCTGGGCTGGCTCTGTCGATTCCAAGCTCGGGAGCATCGTGCATCCGCAGGAACAGTTTGCCAAGATGAAGACAAATTACGTCGATAAGGGCTATCCGGTCATTGTCGGCGAGTTCGGCGCAAACGTTCGCTCTCCGGAATTGAGCGGTTCCGATCTGAATCTCCACAAGCAGGGACGTGTGCAGTGGCACAAGGATGTTGTTTCTGCCGCAAAGCAGTATGGCCTCACGCCGATTCTTTGGGACATGGGCAACGAAAGCAATTCCGGCTATGACAACATGGCTTACATCCGCCGTCAATCTTCGCCGGTGGGGAAGGTCCTCGAAACGGACGTTATCAACGCTATGCGCGGTGTGTATGGCCTCGGCAATTACGTGAACAATGGCGTCACCCACGTGGAAGACTTTATCAATGGCGGCAACGACGCACCCGCCTCCAGTTCTAGCGTAGCCGTTTCAAGCTCCAGCGAAATTACGCAGTCTAGCAGCTCGGCTACAATTGCTTTGCCGACCGTTCTCGCGGGCGCTCAGGTGAAACTCCACCGCGATGGCAATACGCTTTATGGCTCAGCTGACATTATGCTCTTTGACATGAACGGAAACCTCGTCCGCTCCACGAATAATGTGTCCGCCGGGCAGGCCCAAATGCAGCTGCATGGTCTCCGCCAGGGCAACTACATCGCCAAGTGCAAAAATAGCGTCTTGCAAGTCAAGATTCGCTAACAAAACCACCCCGCGGATATTTCCTGACATCGTTTTGAATAAAAATCTCCGCCTCATCGGCGGGGATTTATTTATATTATTTTGTAGGATATTCAAATATAAAGAGGGAGCCCCCTATGAAAAACCTTTTTCCTGTTTTGACGGTTGTATTTGCGCTTCTCACTGGATGTGCTAAAACCATGCAATTGGATGATCCCAATCTCTATGACCAGTACCTCACTAAAAGCTATAACCAGCCTGTTGGAACTTGCTTCAATGCGGTGAAAGGAGCGTTTGCCGAGAAAAAGGTTGCGCTGACTAAAGAAGATGCCGAAAACGGGCGAATTGTGACAGAACGTCATGACGCTTTAGTTTATGCCACATATACAGGCTACCGTACAGGGAATGTGACTAACTATAGTGGAGGCATGGGCAAAATAACGCACCGCTATTATATTGATGTGAAGGGCGATGAAAAAACATGCACCATAAAAGTGACCAAGTACAAGGCATGGAATAATGAAAACGAAGCAACCTATGTGAAGGTTGATGATATTTATAATTATTACTGGGGTCCGCTTTTCAAAAGCTTCGAAAATCATTTCAATCCTGACGAAGAATAGGTGTTTAAATTTTGCTTCGGTATAATAAGGGACGGCATAAACCGCCCCTTTATTTTTTTCCCGGGAACTCTTTACAGTCTTTTTTCGCCGGCAAGAGGCCCCCTTTACCACTTTTTTTGAATAGTGTATATTGATTCGTGTATTGTAAGCGAGGCTATGAAAATGAGCGATCACAATTATGAACTTTATGTCGAAAAGAAAAACGCTAGAGCCGAGGGCCTTGCCGAAGGTCGCGCAGAGGGACGAGCAGAAGGTCGCGTTGAAGGTCGTGCAGAAGGTCGCGTTGAAGGTCGCGATGATGAACGAACGGCGGTTGCTCTTGATATGCTCGCCGACAATGAACCGATTGAAAAAATCGTCAAGTACTCGCACTTGCCCGAAAGCAAAATTCTTGAATTACGAGATTCTAGGGCGACTTACAGCAGTAAGTAGGATTTTTCTCGTATTCTTTAAAAGGGATGGTGCTAAACCGTCCTTTTTCGCTATTATACGTTTTGTATAATATAGCCCTCGCAACTTATAAAAACTAAAAAATATTGCTTTAATGATCGCTAAATAGCTTTTCCCGTATAATACGGATATTGACTTCTGTATTGTAAAAATTTATTTTATGTATTATGAAGTCGATTTTTGAGTACCGCGATTACCATCTCTATTTGCAGGATTATTACGACGAACGCAAACGTCTTGGAGCCTTCTCGTGGCGCGAATTTTGCCGCAAGGCAGGCTTTTCGTCCCCGAATTTTTTAAAACTCGTTTCCATGGGGCAAAGTAAGCTCAGTAAAATCAAGGCAAGTCAGGTGGCCAAATCGATGGGACTCGTCGATTACGAAGAAGAATACTTCTACCAGCTTGTCGCTTTTGGCAATGCCGAAAATAACGAAGCACAACGTGCTGCGTATCTTGAAATGCAACGGATTTCCTTGGAACACCAGGTCCGCGTTGTCGATAAGGATGCGTTCCAGTATTATGAATCCTGGAAATACCCGGTCATTCGCGAACTCGCTCCGATGATGCCTGGCGCAACGCCTCGTGACCTTGCCGAAGTGTGCAAGGAATATGTCTCTGCCGAAGAAATCCGTGACGTTCTGGATTTTCTCGTCAAGGCGGGGTTCCTGAAAAAGGATGGCGAAAAAAGCTATGTGCAAACGGAACAGACCGTTATCGGTTCCAAGGAATCGCTCCCTATAGCCATCCGTGCCATGCACAAAGAAATGGCGATTATGGCGGCTCGTGCCGTAGACCGCTATTCCACAAGCGAACGCTTCTTTAATGGCGCTACTCTCAGTGTCAATCAAGACGCCTACAATAAAATCGTTGAAGAAATCAAGGCTTGCTGCAAAAAGGTCGTTGCCATCGCCAATGAAAGCAGTAATTTTGATCAAGTCTGCCGAGTCAACTTTCAATTTTTCCCACTCACCGATAAAATAACGGGGAAGAACCATGCTTAAGAATTTATACTTGATTACCCTTTCATTGCTCGCTTTTGTTGCTTGCTCCGGAGATAACTACGCGACCGGAACGGTGGACCCGAATGCAGGCCCGCAAATTGCAGAAAACGACAGATCTTCAAGCAGCTCCGCTGAGGGTGAGCCGGGCTCAGATGGCGACTCTGGTAGTAGTTCGTCTGCCCGTGAAATTTTCATTGTATATGAGGCTCAGAAAGCCGGGGCCGTTGAAAAAGAAGAAACTTACTGTGTGAGTTTTAAAAACAGTGCTTCGGCAACGTATACAATTGTCCAGGCGGATGGTGGTGCGGTTGTAATAAACAAAGGTCAAATAGATGTGTACACCGAAGAAAAAGGTGCCTCGGCATCCTGTGAAAATGGTGCAAAAAAGTACTCGTCTCAGTTTAAGCTTGGTCGAAATAACCGCATGGAAAGAAGTGTAAAACTAGAAAATTTTGGCAGTGGTTGTGATGAAATTTTTGAGCAATTTAAGAGTCTTTGCTTGCTGCAAAATCCAAATGATGAGGTCAGTGGCGCCTGTGACGATAGCGGAACCCTCGAAGCCTATTGTGCCTACGTAGACGAGTCTGCCGTTTTCGACACTCTTTTGGAAGATTTTTCCGCCGAATCCACAACCAACTGCGGTGACAACAGCGTCCATATCGATTCTTTTGGAATTTAGCCCTTTGTCAAATCAGCAAAACTAATTACCCAAACCCCATTCCTAACGCCCGCTATCCAATCTATTTTCTAAGCAAGGACGGTGCTTTTTCTTTGAGCTTGTCATGCCCGCGTTTTTGTCACCCCGGATTTATTCCGGGGTCGCCATTCTCGTATTAAGATAAAGCAGATCCGTCACTTTGAAAAATTCAGCCTTTAAAAAGGTGGCTCTTATGAAGTTAGGATGGTTTGGTAAACATTTTCGCACGGCACTCGCCTTGACAGGGCTTGCGTGCGGTCTCGGATTTTCACAGGATGTGCTTTACCCCGACATGTTCGCGTTGTCGGATGTACAGCTTTTGGATGGCGTCTTGAAGGAACGCCAGGACTTGAATGTCGAAACGCTTCTCAGCTACGATGTGGACCGCTTGCTCGCGCCTTTTTACGAAGAAGCGGGAATGCGCCCCAAGGCGAGCAAGTTCCCGAACTGGGCGGGTCTTGATGGCCACGTGCTTGGACATTACCTGAGCGCCTTGGCGATGCATTACGCCGATAATGATGACGTTCAGGTCAAGGAACGCCTCGAATACATCTTGAAAGAACTCAAGACGATTCAGGACCAAAATTCCAAGGACAATAACTTCAAGGGTTACATTAGCGGCGTGCCGAACGGCAAGCAAATGTGGCTCAAGATGAAGAACGGCGATGCCGGCGCACAGAATGGCTATTGGGTGCCGTGGTACAATATCCACAAGCTTTATGCGGGCTTGCGCGACGCTTATGTTTATGCGGGCTATGAACAGGCAAAGACGATGTTCCTCGCGCTTTGCGACTGGGGCATCACGATTACGAACGGCCTGAACGATTCTAAAATGCAACAGATGCTCGGCACGGAACACGGCGGCATGCCCGAAGTTTACGCCGACGCCTACAAGCTCACGAAAGACGAAAAGTACCTGAATGCGGCCAAGAAGTGGTCGCACCAGTGGCTTTTGAATCCGATGTCGCAGGGCAACGACAACTTGACGAATGTCCATGCGAATACGCAGGTGCCGAAGGTTGTGGGTTTTGCACGAATTGCAGAACTCTCGGGCGATGAAAAGTACAAGAAGGGCTCCGATTTCTTCTGGCAGACGGTCGTGAACAAACGCAGTATCGCCATTGGCGGCAACAGCATTTCGGAACATTTCCCGGCGCTCAACAATCACAAAAAATTCATCGAAGAACGTGAAGGACCAGAATCCTGTAATACGTACAACATGCTCAAGTTGACGGAACGTCTGTTCAACATCAAGCACGATGCGCATTATACCGACTTCTACGAACGCGCCCTTTTCAACCATATCCTTTCGACAATCCATCCGAAACACGGTGGTTATGTGTATTTTACGCCAGCACGTCCGCGCCATTACCGCGTGTATTCTAAGGTCAATGCGGGCATGTGGTGCTGCGTGGGTTCGGGCATGGAAAATCCGGCCAAGTACAATCAATTTATTTATACGAAAGACAAGGACGCTCTCTACGTGAACCTCTTTGCCGCTTCCATCTTGAATTGGAAAGACAAGAGCGTAAAAATCAAGCAGGAAACCGCTTTCCCGAAGGGTGAATCTTCCAAGTTCACGATTACCGGTAGCGGTGAATTTGATATGCAGATTCGTCACCCATACTGGGTCAAGGAAGGGGAATTCAAGGTCATCGTCAATGGCGATACCGTCGTGAAAAAATCGACGCCGTCAAGCTACGTTTCGGCAGGGAAGTCCTGGAAGTCGGGCGATGTCGTCGAGGTGCTTTACCCGATGTACACGCATGTCGAAGATTTGCCGGGTGTGACGGATTACGTGGCGCTTTTGCATGGTCCGATAGTACTTTCGGCAAAGACGGGTACGGCTAACCTGAACGGCCTTGTCGCCGATGATGGCCGCTGGAGTCATATCGCGTCCGGAGCGCTGGAAGCGCTCGATCAGGCGCCGATGCTTGCGAGCAAGAAAGAGGATATTCCCTCGAAAGTGGAACCCGTGAAGGGCGAACCGCTGCACTTCAAGGCGCCTTATCTTTTTGCGAAGCAAAAGGACGCAAACCTGCTTTTGCAGCCGTTCTACGAAGTTCACGATGCGCGTTACATGATGTATTGGATGGTGCTCACGGACCCCTCGATTCTCGACCGCCTTGAAAAGGAGCAAAAAGAAGCTTTGGCGCTTGACGAAAAGACCGTCGACAAAGTCTCTCCGGGCGAGCAGCAGCCAGAAGTAGACCACAAAATGAAAATTGAAAATTCCACTTCCGGCACGCACCAAGGTGAATTCTACCGCGATGCTGGTAAGTGCTCCGGCGGCGATGGCGGTCTCATCAGCTACGAATTCGAGACGAACAGCGAAGATTCCTTGAGCCTCATGGTGCGCTACTGGGGCAACGAAGGCTGCACCCGCGAATTCGACATTTCCATTGACGGCGAAAAGCTCGTGACCGAAACGATTTCGAACCGCTGGAAAAAAGATGAATTCGTAAACGTCACGTACCCGATTCCGGACAAAATGGTAAAGGGCAAAAAGATTGTGCGCATCTCGTTCTCGGCAAGCTCTGGAATGGTGGGCGGCATCTATAGCGTGCGCCTGCTGCGCAACAAGCCAAAGCCGGAACCAGTCGCTATCAAGCCTGTGGCGGTTGCAAAACAAGGCCTTCGCGTGCGTGCAGACCGTCAGACGCTCCAAATTGAATCTCCGAGCGCTCTTGCCCGCACGATGAACGTAAAAATTTATTCAATGGACGGGCGCCTGAAACTCACGCAAATGCTCCCCGCAGGCGCAAGCGAGTTTAATGTCGATATTGCAGGCCTCAAGAACGGCAATTACATTGTTCGCCTTTTCCAAGATGGCCTCGTTCGCGGCTACACCCTGTTCAATAAAAACGGCTTATAAATAAAGCACTCCTTAACACCCCCAAAAGTCCTCGCTCCGCGAGGACTTTTATCATTCCGCTTCTGTGGAATCCTTCACGCAACGAACGGAAAAAGCAAAAAATTTTTCCATCTCTTCTGGGTATATGACATCGAATTCTTTACTTGAAAAACAGACAGCATAGTAACCTTGAAAATGATTGCAATAATGATGAGAACTCAATGATTGAGTCCATGGCATATGCATTCCAAAACATGTGTATTTACCAGCGGATTCCGCAGGGTTCCATACCTCATCTTCGTTGAACCACCAGTTGTATTTTAAGTGTATTTCTTTAGAGTTGGTAATATCGTAAAGACCGGCTGGTAACACGCTAAATCCCCATGTATCGGATCCATTTACTTCGTGTTCCCAACCGCTTGTTGACTTTAAATCCATTGTCAAATTGTTCGTGTATTCGATTAAAATTTCCCATTCGTCAATTGATGGAATGTGCCAGTTGTCAGGGCAAATTCCGCGGGAATTGAATTTTGTATCGGTCATTCTGGATTTTATGTTTTCGTTTGTGCAACCTACTGCGGCCTCCCAAACATAAAGTCTTCCATATTTTGCGCAGCTATCGGGCTCATTGTTATTGCAAAAACTTGCAGAATCTATAGTCGTGTAGCCAACTTTAATGGGCTCTGTATATGCATAATTCAAATTCTCAGCCATCCAAATCTGTTTTCCGATTTTCACGGTCTTGTACACTTGTCCGTCGCGTTCGTCGACAAGTTCTCCATATGATATGCCGGAACTACTTGAAATAATGATTTCGGAACTACTTGATTCAACAACAGATGATGACGATTTTACGTTTTCAATCGATGAGGAAAATGTTTCAATAGCGGAGCTTGATGAAATTTCTGCAAAAGAAATGGAGGGATTCTCGTCACTACAACCCCAAAATAAAATCCCAATAAGTAGACAAAAGAATACATTGCGCATAACGTCTCCAACTCTTACAAAAAATATATGATTTTTTCTTCCAAAATACCTCAATCACTCCATTCTGTTCGCCATTGCTCCACGGAGACTTCTTTGTAACTTTCTATTAACCAAACGGCGTGAACAGCTGATATTTGCTGCCTACAAACCGCGTTTCTGTTACCGAAAATAAACATACGTTGCGACTGGCTCAATGCGTTGTTACAGTAACCAACATGTAATTAATTTTTTCAGAAACGAAAAATGTACTTTTATTATTTTTAGCGTGGGTTCTACAGCCTGGAATAAAAAAATTGGGTGATATTCGCCCAAATCCGAAATTCACAAGCGGATTGTAATTTTTTTGTTAGTCCATTATTTACAAAATTGCGAGTGTGAAAGCCTTGTTTTTAAGTAGATTTTGGGAAAACGGGCTAAAAAAAGAATTAATTAACGGAGTTATTATGCTTGACCTTCTTGCTGTCCAGTCCAGCTCAACAAACGCAACGATTATTACGCTTGCATACACCTTGATTCTCGCGTTCGTCCTGTCTTCGACGATTGCATGGACTTACGAAAAGACGTTCCTCGGACTTTCGTACTCGCGAAACTTTGTGCAGGGCATTGTGCTTAGTGCCGTGGTCGCTGCCATGGTGATGCAGGCTATCGGCGATAACGTTGGTCGTGGTCTTGGCATGATGGGTGCTCTCTCGGTGGTCCGCTTCCGTACGAGCTTTAAGGACCCGCGCGATATCATGTTCATCTTCGCCGCTCTCGGTGCCGGTATCGGTTGCGGTGTTTACGCTTGGGGTGCCGCAGTCGGCGGTACAATCGCTTTCAGCTGTGTCGCATTCCTGCTTTCTCGCACGGGTCTTGGTACCAAGCACTTCTTTGACGGCATGCTCCGCTTTGCCCTCCCGAACGAACCCAAGGTTCGTGGCCAGGTCGAAGATATCATGAAGGGCAACTTGAAGACGTTTATTTTGATTACTATGCGTGAAGTCGATGGCGGTGCCCGCTTGGATGTCGCTTACCAGATCCGCCTTCGCGCAACAAAACCCGCTGCCGAAATCCTCACGCTCCTTTCGAAGGTTGAAGGCATTTCGGATGTCCAGTTCATGATGCAAGACGCAACGACGGAAATGTAAGGAGGTTTGAAAAATGAATAAGCTCGAAGATCTTCTCGACAATTTCTGGAATACCCACAAGAACAATGCGGGTGTCGCTTACGTCTATACCCACAAGCTTTCTATTGCCTGGGTGGCATGCGTCGTGTTTGCCGTGATGCTTGGCTTTATCTACCAGGGCAAGGCGGCCATGTTCCGTGGCATTGCCGAATCCAGCGAAACGATTATCAGCCTTCCGTCTCCGACCGAAATCGTCAAGATTTACGTGGTTCCGGGCCAGGAAGTCAAGCCGGGCGACACTATCGTGGTTATCAACCGTCCGGACCTCACGCTCCGCGTTGCCGAACTCACCCGTGAACTCGACGCTCTCGAAGGCCGCAGCAACTTGAGCTCTGCCGAAATCGACCAGAAGGTGGCCGAAGTCAAGGCTAACCTCGAATCTCGTCGCCTCACACTTTTGGCTGAAATTCGCAACCTTGAAGCAGAATACGAAAGCAACAAGGCTATTTCTGCCAAGCTCAAGAGCCTCTCGAACTCCAAGTCCAAGGCCGATGGCAACGATGCTATGGCTATGCGCATCAAGAGCCTCAAGAACGAACTTGCTGTTGCAACCAGGAGCGCCAACGAACAGATTGCCCTCCTCCGCGGTAGCAACAAACTCCAGAAGTCTAGCGGCAAGACCGAAGCTGCAAACATCCGCAAGGAACTCGCCGAACTTCGCAAACAGCAGAAGGAACTCACTCAGATTGCCAAGGAAAACTGGGTTGTCGGTGATGTGAACGTGCGCGATGGCGAAAAGGTCTCTAGCTTTGCCCCGATTGTGACGCTTGCCCACAAGTCCCCGACGCTTATCCGCGGCTATATCAACGAACAGATTTACGAAAACACGAACCTCGGCGAAGCCGTGAAGGTGACTTCCCTTACCGGTAAAGGCAAGGCCGTGATTGGCGAAGTGGTCGGTCTTTCGAGCCGCATCGTGCCGTTCCCGACCCGCATGTGGAAGATGCCGGAAATCCCGGTTTATGGCCGCGAAGTGACCATCAAGATCCCTGAAGAAAATAAGTTCTTGCTTGGCGAAATGGTGACCATCACCGAAACGAGCAAGCGCAACTTGGAAAAGCAGCAACAGAAGGCTAAGAAGTAATGAAAACTGTATCCTTTTTAACGCTCGCACTGACTGCGGCGGCAATCGCAAGCCCTCTCACATGGGAACGCCTGATCGAATCCGCTAAGGCAGATCCGAGGTACGAGGCTGCTGCAAAGCGCGCTGAGGCGACATCGAAAGAACGCAACCTCAAGCTTTGGGACAAGGTGGAACTCCGCTATCAGCTGGACGGTTTTAGCTTTGCCAAGCACGACTTTGAACTCCGTGTGACTCCGCAGGCTTTTGGCGAACGTGCTGCCGACAAGGCACACTATGAGGCCGTTAAGAATTACCAGCAGGCTACTTTTGCCGTTGAACGTTCGATCCTCCTTTACGATCGTTACGAACGCGGTGTGCGCTATGTGCTGCGCCAGAAGATTAACGAAATCAACAAGCAGCTTTTGCAGGTTATCCAAGACCGTATCGAGGTTCTCCACCTCAAGTCCGGTTCTGCTTCGTTCAATGCCGAAGACTTGATGACTTCACTCGAAAAAAGCGCCTCGCTTAAGGCAAACCTGCTTTCGGATAGCACGGCGCTCCGCGATGCCGAACTCAAGATGTTGAGCTGGGCTCCGGATTATGACAATGTCAATTTGGATTCCTCGTTCCTCCCGACGATGGAAGAACTTGCCGAATTCTTGAAGAATGGCGTGACTGTTGACGAAAACTTCCCGCTTGTGGCTCTTGCAAAAGGCAAGCGCGATTCCGATATTTCCAAGGCTCAGCAGGATGCAAGCAAGGACCGCAACTACATCTCTCATGTTGGTATTGGCTACTCGCTCCAGATTGAATCCTTGATGGAAAAGTACAAGGACTTGGGCTATAGCGATGTGAGCAAGGCAAAGTACAGCAAGTATGCCGACGAATGGAAACGTGCTTCATGCACCGGTGGCTATATTGGCGAAGATTGCATTAGCTACGATAATACCGCTACAATCCGCAAACTTGTTGCCGAAACGGATGATCGCAAGACTGCGGACAAGTTCTTTGTAAACCTCGCATTCCGCTTGCCGTTCTTCGACAGCAACAAGGATGCTTCTCTTCGTGAACAGGTCGAAAAGCTCGATGCCGAAAGCAAGTACTTGGACGAAGTCCGCGAAGTGAACCAGAAGGTCGCCCGCCTTACCGAAGAAGTGCTCACGCTCATCGACCAGTGGAAGGTCTTGAAGGATTATGCCGAACAGGTGAACGCTAGCGGCTTTATGGAACAGTTTGCCCACAAAGCCGGTTCCGATCCGCTCTTGCTCCTCCGCGCTCGTGAAAGTGCACTCGAAAGCGACTTGAAGGCTGCTAAGCTCGAATACGACATCTTTGTACGTTACTTGGCTTTGCTCGATTACGCAGGTGGTCTTGCCCGTCAGGATGTTGCAAATCACCTTCGTGAAGGAATCAGGTAATTTATGGCAGAAGCCCGTGGATTTAGTCTTCTAGAACGCTTCGAACTGAAGTACCATATCCCCGTCGAATGGGCGGATCGGATTGGTGCGTTCTTGGCGCCGTATTGCGAAGAAGACTACTATTCCAAGATTACTCCGGGTGGATTCTACTGGATTACGAACCTCTACCTGGACACACCGACGTGGACGTTCCTCGGCTGGAAAAAGAAACAGCTCCTCGACCGTTTCAACATGCGTATCCGCACGTACGGCGAGCACCCTGCTCAGGACGGTACATTCCATTTCGAGGTCAAGCGCAAGATTCGTAATATCTGCTACAAGAGCCGTGCAACAATCAAGGGTATCAATCCCGGTGAAGTCTGGCACATGAAGCCCGAGGAATGGCCGTGCAAGAGCGATAAAGACCGCATGTACCTCAAGGATTTCTTGTACAAGACGGAACTCCACGGGGCGCATCCGCGACTCCTTACGCAGTACAAGCGGCGTGCATGGTTCGGGCTTCGCGAAGAGTATTCCCGCGTGACGATTGACACCGGCATGCGCTTCCGCGAAGAAAACGGCTTTGACTACACTGTGGACCCGCACTACATGCACTCCACGGGGCTCCCGCGATTCTTCCAGCCGGGTGCTGATGCCGTTCTCGAACTCAAGTGCCCGGCCGCACAGATGCCGTACTGGATGTTCGACTTGATTCGTGCATTGAATTTAAAGCACGGTGCATTCTCCAAGTTCGGGAACGCCGCTGCAGAATGGAAAAGAGTTTACGAAAATCCGCGTCGTTTCAAGAGCCCGTACTGGACTCCTCTCGCGGGAAATTTCTAACATAGGTTTTAAACTTTTAAAAAAGGAAGGCGCTCATGAATACCAAAAAATGGCTTGCAGTAGGCACTTGCGTTACTGCGCTCGGCCTGTTCTCTGCCTGCTCCGATGACGAATCTAGCCCAGTCATCCCCGTTACACCGGAAAGCTCTTCTGCTATTACTCCGGAAAGCAGTGGTGATGTCGCGACATCTTCTTCTGATATTTCCACCGGGTCGTCTTCTTCTGCGACAAATCCGAATCCGGTGCTTTCTAGCTCCAGTGCCGAAGGCGTTATCGATACTACGATTACGAATATGGGCGTCTCCGAAATCATGTACAATGCACCAAGTGGCTCTGCATTGGAATGGGTCGAAGTCTATATCAAGAAGGGCCCGGATATTACGGACATGCAGCTCAGCAACCTCCGCTTGGATGGTGCAGTTTCTTTCAATTTCCCGACCGGTTCCTTGAAGAAGGGCGAATATGTCATCGTCACGAACGATCCGACTTTGTTCAAGCAGACTTATCCGAGCCTTCCGGCGGGTTGCCGTGTGTTTGGCCCGTGGGATAAGGATTCCAAGACCAACGCTGTTGCAAAGCTTGTGAACGAAGGCGATGTCGTCGAAGTCAAGCTCAAGGGTGAAGGCGACGTGAGTGCCGCTTTCAGTAACTTGCCGCCTTGGCCGAGTCTTGCCAATGGCAATGGCCGTACGCTCGTGTATCGTGGATCCGGTAACGAAGCTGACCCGAACTCTTGGGGCGCTAGCGCTGTCGAAAACGGTAACCCGTGCGTTGGTGACGATAAAGTTCTCGATGCTACCACTGTTCGCTTGAACGAAATCAAGCCGTATTCTCTCGGTGAAACCGATGGATGGATTGAACTTTACAACTATGGTTCCGCTCCAGTCGATATCAAGGGCTGGGAACTTGAATCCAAGTTGAAAGGCAAAAAGTGGACGATTGGTGGCGCCAATACGGTTGTCCCTGCCAATGGCTATTTGCTCCTCGAAGCTACCGCTGATGTCTTTGGCGATGGTCTGTACTTGAGCGACAATGGTGATGAAATTTATCTGTACGAAGTCGCAGCCGGTGTCCGCACGGGTAAGGAAACGAGCTTGCTGATTTTCGCCGGTAAGCAGTCTAGCGGTATTGTCGAAGTCGCTGGCGGTACGGTCGCTCAGGGCGCTATGGCCACAGAGACTCCGGGTAAGGCTAATTCTGCGCTTAAGGCCGGTCCGATTTTCATCAATGAAATCCATTATCACGAAAATGAAAATGACCCGAACGATTTGGAATTCCTTGAACTTATGAACAAGGGAACGACGGATGTGACGCTTGTTGAAAACGTTAACAACACTCCGCAGGGCTGGAAGATTGAAGGCGTGAACATGGAATTTGCGGCTGGCGATGTGATTCCTGCTGGTGGCAAGATGGTCCTGTTTAACGATTCTCTCAAGACGAAGGAAGCTTTGCTCCGCGCCCGTTATACGATTGACGAAACAGTACCTGTCCGTTTCTATGCAGGTAAGCTCTCGAACCGCGGTGAAACAGTTGCTGTCAAGAAGCCGTATTCTTACGTGACCAAGGCCGATAATACAAAGCAGTGGTATTACGAAATTTCTGATGCTACGCTTTATAGCGACCGCTGGTCAGGACTCTCAGAAACCGATGGTAAGGGCAAGAGCTTGAACCGCAAGGAATTTACCACGACGGGTTACGGTTCTGCAGTTTGGAGCGCTCTCGCTCCGACTCCGGGCAAGTAAAAATGTCTGATTTGAATTAAAAACCAAAAGTTCCGACATTTTGTCGGAACTTTTTTTATTACTTGTAGGGATTGCGTCGTTTTGGAATTGCTGTTTTTGGCATCTTTTTGTATTATTATTGTAGCTATGAAACGGTACTTTGCTTTTATTCTCAGTAGTTGCGTGGCTGCTAATGCGACAGCGCTTTCTTTGCAAGATGCGCTGGATATGGCCATGGCGAACAATTCCAAAATCAAGGCTGAAAAGGCGAAAGTGGATATTGCCCAAAGTGGCGAAGATGAAGCTTTTGCCCGTTTCCTCCCGACGGTGAGTCTGTCGGCTGGCATTACCAAAATCAATGACCCCATTAATATTGACCTCGGACGTATCCAGCAGCCGCTTGGCGATATAGCCGGTGCTGCCGCTTATTCCAAGGCTTATATCGAGGCCTACAACAAAGCTTCCGATGGTTATAAGCAGGCTTACGAAGGCGCCTATGCCAAGACGGGGAGCGAAGCCCAGGCAAAGGCTTATGCCGAAAATGCCCTCAAGGAAAAGCTTGGCACGAGTTCTCCAGAAACATTCGCTCAGCAGACTGCGGAACAGTATGGCTCGGCCGCGACTAAGAACATCAACGATGCCGATTTCAACATGAAGGTGCAAGACGATTGGTTCTTTAACGCTCGCCTGACCGTCGTTTGGCCGATTTTTACCGGTCTCAAGATTTATTCCGCTTACGATGCCGCCAAGGAGAATGTGAACGCCCGCAAGGCTGAATTTGAAATGGCGCAGAACACCGTGCTCATGGATGTGGCGACCAAGTACTTTACGCTCCGCTTGTGCGAAGAACTTGTCGGCATGCGTGAAACGACCAAGAAGGACCTCGAAGAACATCTGAACCGCTCCAAGAAACTTGAAGAGGGCGGCCAGATTAGCAAGACTGAACGTCTCCGTGCCGAAGTGGCTCTTGCCGAAGCCGAAAACGCTTACGAAGATGCTCTCCGCGACCAGTCGCTCGCCCGTATGGCTCTTGCAAGCCTCTTGCATACGGATACAAGTCTTACCGCAACAACGCCGGTTGAATCTCCCGAAGGCATCCGCTCGATGGATGAATTCAAGGCGCTCGCTATTGAAAAGCATCCGGGACTCCGCCAGCTCCGCATTGAACGCAAGCGCAATCAGAATGCGATTAGCGCCGCCCGCGCTGATTACTTCCCGACAATTGCATTGTTTGGCTACAAGGAACTTTATACCAGGGACTTGACGATTCTAGAACCGGAATGGGCGATTGGCGCCAAGTTGCAGTGGGATATCTTCAAGGGTGGTGACACCCGCGCTAAGGTGAGCTCCGCAAAGGCGATGGACCGCTCTTTGGGTAGCCTCGAAGAAGAGACGATTGACAATTTGAAGCTCTTGGTCGAAAAGCGCTGGCGTGAACTGGAACATGCAAAGGGGAGGCTCGCAAGCCTTGTCAAGACACGTGAGCTTGCGGTTGAAGCATTGCGTAGCCAGAATAAGGCGTACGAAGCAGGGCTTGCTACGGGGCTAGAAGTGGTGGATGCTGAACTTGCACTTTCCCGCTTGCAAGTCGCTGACATCAAGGCTCATTACGATGCTGTGATTGCTTGGCTTGGACTCCTTGAAGCCGCCGGCGAAGTCTCTACTGCTGGTACGGTCCTCGTGTCCAAGCAGCTTGTGGTTGAAAAGCCTGTTGATGCTTCGGCAAGCTCAGCAACCGGTGAACCTGCCGCAACAGAACCGCAGGCCGCAACTGAAGCGCAGGCCGCAACTGAATCTGCACAGCCTGTTGAACAGAATTTAGAAACGGAGAATAAATAATGAACGCATTAAAGATGATTGGAAAAGTTGTTGTCGTACTTGCCTTGATAGTGCTCGTCATTATGGGCATCTCCCAGCTCCAGCAGTTCGCAACGCAACCGCGTGAGCAGTTCTTGCAAGGCCAGATGGAAGCCCGCCGCGTGCTCGTGGCAGGGAAGGTCCCGGGCCGTATCGAACGTTTGCTCGTTCACGAAGGCGATGTCGTCTACAAGGATTCTCTCGTTGCTGTTATCAGCAGCCCGGAAATCGAAGCCAAGAAGATGCAGGCTCAGGGTGCACTCGGTGCTGCCAAGGCTCAAGCAAGCAAGGCCCGCAATGGTGCCCGCAGCGAAGACATCACGGCGCTCAAGGCAATGGCTGATCGCGCTCAAGAAGCCGCAACGCTTGCCAAGAACACTTACAACCGCGTGCAGAAACTCTACAACGAAGGCGTGCTTCCGCTCCAGAAGCGCGACGAAGCCGAAACGCAGATGAAGGCTACGCAGTCCGCTGCTGATGCCGCCCGCGCTCAGTACAACCAGGCAGTTGCTGGTGCCCGTAGCGAAGACAAGGCCGCCGCAAACGCCCTTGTGATGCAGGCCAAGGGCGCGAACGCCGAAGTCGATGCCTACCTCGAAGAAACCAAAATTCGCACGCCGATTACCGGTGAAGTTTCTCTCAAGCTCGCCGAAGAAGGCGAAGTTGTCGGTTCCGGTATGCCGATTATCGCCGTGACGGACTTGAACGATTCCTGGGCGGTGTTCCACCTTCGTGAAGATTACCTCAAGAACGTCTCCAAGGGCAAAAAGTTCTACCTCCAGGTCCCGGCTCTCGACAAGACTGTCGAAATGGTTGTAAGCTACATCGCTTCTGTCGGTGACTATGCCACATGGCGCAGCTCCAAGGAAAGCTCCGGCTTTGACCTCAAGACGTTCGAAGTTCGCATGCGCCCGACGCACAAGGTCGAGAACCTCCGCCCGGGCATGAGCGTCTTGCTCCCTGCCGACGACATTCAGTAATTGGATAGAAGGTTATCGTGCTGAAAGGTCTTTTAAAGACAATCGGAAAGATTTATTTCGGCCACAAGATTGTTTTGTGGATGATTCTTACGGTGCTCCCCGTCGGCGTTTCCGTGTTTATGCTGGAAATGTTCTCGAGCGAAATCGTGCAGCATATTCCGGTGGGCATTCTCAAACAGGACCATAGCCAACTTGCGGACCGCTTGGAACGTGCAATCCAGTCGAGCCCTGTGCTCGATGTTAAAGTGAATTGCCACGACATGAGCGAATGTGAACATGCGGTGATTCGCGGAGAATTGCAGACGTTTATCGTGCTCCCGACGGATTTGGAACGCCATGCGCTCCGCCTTGAATCGCCTGTGATTCCGGTTTATTCTAGTGGTCAGAACTACCTCACGAATATGTTTGCGACAAAGGAAATCCGTGCGGTCATCACAAGTATCGGCTCGGATCTTTTCACCGCTTCGTATGATGACCCGGTCAAGACGGAAATTCATTCGGTGGGGAACATCGAGGGCAACTACCAAGGCTTTTTGGCGCTTGGGCTTGTGTCTGCAATGTTCCACCTGGCAGCAATGCTTGTGGCTGTGTACATCGCATCGTTCCCGCTTCGCGACAAGCGCGTGCGTGAGTTTTTCAATTACGCTGAACGTTCTTGGGTGACGCTAGGCGTTGCCGCTTTTGTCCCTGCTGTGGTCATCCTTTGGCTCGAATACATGGGCTGCTATGCGTACACGCATCGTATGCTTATGCCGATGAGCTTTGAAGAATTTGTAATGGTCTCCGTGGCACAACTTCTGATGGTGATTTGTTGCTTTGGCGCTGGCATTACTTTTGTGGGCGTGACTGGCGTGATGCGAATTGCGACTGGCGTTTCGGGCGTGATTGGCGGCCCTGCATTTGCGTTTGCTGGCCAGACGTTCCCTGTGATGGCGATGCCGTTTGCCGTGCGTTGCTTTGCGTTCTTGCTCCCGCTTACGCATGTGCTCCGCGTGCAGTCTATGATGCTCCTCGGTGATGTCGGCATGGCTGAATCCTGGGAAGTCATCAAGCTCATGGGCGGCATGGCGTTGTTCTGGGTGCTGCTCGGGTGCTTTACGATTGTGCTTCGCTGGAAGTACCGTCTAAAACATGATTCGCAGTTGCCGGTCGCTACCGAAGACGAAAACGTGGTGACCGTTGATTCGTTGCTTAAGAGCTTGTTCGAAAAAATCAGGAGGCGAAAATGATTAGTCGTCTTTTGAAAGTGACTTTGACGGAATGGAAATTGTTTGTTACGGACCCTGCGGCTGTGCTTTTGCTTGTCGTGGCGGGAATTCTTTATGCGTTCTACTATCCGACTGCATACATGAACCAGACCGTTTCCCGCGTTCCTGTGGCTGTTGTGGATTTGGACCATACGGCAAAGTCCCGTGAACTTACACGAATGGCGTCAGCGACGCAACAGGTCGAAGTCAAAGCTGTCTATAATGACTTGCTTGAAGCTGAGACGGCGATGGCGAGTGAAGAAATTTATGGCTTCATGGTTATTCCGGAGAACATGGAAAAAGATCTCCTGAACAAGAAACAGGTCAAGGTCAACATCTTTACGCATGGCGCCTACGTGATGCTCCATGGTACAATCGGGACTGCGTTTTCGACATGTGCATTGACGGTCGGTGCAGTGAGCAAGGTGAAGGCTATTGCGCTTGGCAAGAAGGTGCCTTCAGCAAAGGCGATGGCGATGCGCGACCCGATGCCGTTATCGATACAAACGATGTTCAACAACACGGGAAGCTATTCTAATTATGTTGTTCCTAGCGTGCTCGTGCTGATTTTGCAACAGTCCCTTGTGATTGGAATTTGCGTGCTTGGTGGCGCTCGCGGGCATCGCCGTTTCCGCCGCAACCAGCGCTATTCCGAAGTCGAAAACGAGAGCATGCCGTACCGCTATTTGGGCCGTTCGCTGGCGTATTTTATGCACTACTGCTGCTTTATCCTGTTCTACCACTGCGTGATTTACAATATTTTTGATTTTCCGCGTCGTGGCGAACTCTTGCCGATGACGATTTTTGCGGTGGTGTTCCTTGCATCGGTCATCAATTTTGGCATGTGCCTCTCGCAAGTTTTCTTGCGCCGCGAATCGAGCATGCAGCTGTTCCTGAACCTCTCCATCCCAATCTTGTTCCTTGCAAGCTTTAGTTGGCCGAGCTATTTGATGCCGAGCTGGATGGTGGGGCTTTCGTACATTCTGCCGAGTACGTTTGCCGTACCCGCATGGCTCTCGATTGAACAGATGGGCGGTGACATTTACGATGTGGCGCCTAAGCTTTATTTGCTAGCGATACAGGCGGTCATCTACTTCGTGCTGGGCATGTTCCTCACGCATTTGCGCGACAAGAGCAAGTTCACCACCGGTGACATGTAAAAACCGCCGATAATAAGCAAAAAAGAGTGACGAAATCACGGTCGCTTTCGCCATTCTTTTTGTAAATTGAATAATGAAAAATGAGGTCAATGGTCATTAGTCCGTAGTCATTAGAACTAATGATTAACAACCAATAACTATTGACCAATAACTAATTACTAATAACCACTGACTAACAACTAATAACAACTATGATGTTCGATCCTTTATACATGATGATTCTCGTGGTGACGCTCGTGCTTTCGGGCGCCGTTTCCCTGTTGGTCAAGAAGCGCTTTGCCGCTGGCCAAAAAGTCACAATTTCTAGCGGCCTCACCGGTGCCGATGTCGCCAAGGCCATTCTCATGGAAGCTGGCATTACTGACGTGAAAATCCTCAAGCACCAGGGCTTCCTTTCGGACCATTACAATCCGCTGAACAAGACACTCAACCTGTCGCCCGAAGTCTATTCCGGCCGCAATGCAAGTGCCGCAGGCGTAGCCGCTCACGAAGTTGGTCACGCCATCCAGCATGCTGAAGGCTACTTCCCGCTGTGGCTCCGTTCTGCCATTGTGCCTGCCGCCAACATCGGTTCTAATCTTGGACCGTGGCTCGTGATTATTGGCATTATGCTTATGGGCATGGGCAAGGCTCTTGGCCAGTCTCTCGCGGTTGTCGGCGTGGTGCTCTTTGCTCTTGCAACGCTCTTTACGCTTGTGACCGTGCCTGTGGAATTTGACGCTTCTGCACGTGCCAAGAAGGCTCTTGCCCGCATGGAAGTCGTTGCCGCAGGTCGCGAATACAATACCGTCTCTGGTGTGCTCTTTGCCGCAGGCCTCACGTACGTCGCCGCAGCAATCTCGTCTATCTTGCAGTTGCTCTACTGGGCGTATCGCGCAGGACTCCTCGGCGGTCGCAACGACGATTAAATTTTGTCATAGCAACACTAGAATGCCTCGCTTCGGCGGGGCTTTTTTGTTGATTTTGCGGCAAAATTCGCCAATATCAAATAATAACTCGCCAATATTGAATAATTTGGAGTATCAGCTAAATTCTTTTTGTCCTTTTCTAAAGAAAAAGCGGTATCTTTATAAAGAGAAATTTTTTCTGGGGAGCGAAAATGGAATACCAGAATATTGATATTAGTACCTGGACGCAGGTAGGTGAGGGCGGTAACGGGAAAACTTATGTGCATCCTGGTCATCCCGATTTGCTTTTGAAAGTGAATAACCCGCCTCGTTGTGATGAGGCAACCGTAAAGCAAGAACGTGATGCAGCCCAGCATGTCTTTGATTTGGGAATCCCGACTCCTCGTATGTTCGATATGGTGCGCGTGGGGGATGGTTACGGTCAGCTCGTAGAAATCATTAAGGGAAAAAAGTCTCTTTCGCGTATTTGCTCCGATGATCCGTCACGCATCAGTGAAATGGCTAAGTTGCTTGCTTCATTGGGCCTGCAACTGCATGCGATGATTTGCGATACGGAGTTTTTCCCAAGCCGTAAGGATCTTGCCCTGAAGGGTATCGATGCGTCTGATTTTGTTGCAGATGATGATAGAGAAAAAATGCGGGCGTTTGTTCAGAGTATAGAAGACGAGAAAACCTGCTTGCATGGTGATTTCCAGATGGGCAACCTGATTATTTCTGCCGATGGTAAACCTTATTGGATTGATCTTGGCTGGTTTAGTCACGGTTCGCCAATGTTCGATATAGGGCATTTTTTCATGACTTGCCAAGTTTATTCTCAGTTCCCGGCAGCGCAGGAAATTTTCCACATGTCGCAGGAACAGTTGAAAAGCTTCTGGAATGCGTTTGCTGAAGCCTACACGGGGAATAAGGACATTTCCGCCTTCACTGCTCTTGCTGGCAAGTTTGCTCCTTTGGATGCTTGTATCCGTTCAATCTTGATGCCGACTCCTGAAGCTTATAAGAAGTTGTTTGCAGGATTGGTTCATTCCCTGGTCGAAAAGTTTTATTAAGAGAGGCTGTTATGTCTGAAGAAGTTAAAAAAATCAATTTAGATGATTATGTAGCGACGGGAGAAGGCGCAACAGCAGTCTCGTACACGCACAAGACTCGCGATACGATTGCGAAACTTTATCACCCCGGATTCGAAGCGGACTGTGCTAAAAAAGATTTTTTGACATCTTGCTCAGCTTTTGATTTGGGAGTTCCGACTCCAAAACCAATTCGCTTGATAACGGATGGCGAACGCTTTGGTGCTGAATATGAACTTATCCGGAACAAACGCTCTTTTTCGAGAATTATTTCAGAAGAGCCGGGCCGACTGCAAGAGCTTTCTTTGATATTTGCAGAAATGGCTAAGAAACTCCATTCGACGAAAGCGGATACGACGAAGCTTGTGTCTACAAAGGAAAAATTCCGTCGCTTTTATCTTGAAAAGGCTGTAGTTCCTGACTTTTACAAGCAAAAGGCCTTGGCTTTTATCGATACGGTTCTCGACACCCCGACTTGCCTTCATGGCGATTTGCAAATCAGCAATGTCATTACCGATGGAAAGCGAACGCTTTGGATTGATATGGGTGATTTCGGCTATGGTGACCCTGGTTGGGATTTGGGAATGTTGTGGAGCATGACGCACAGAATGGATGAGCAAAAGGCGGATCTTGTTTTCCACATGAGTAAAGAAAATCTTTTGGCTCATTGGAACATTTTCTTCCCTGCTTATTTGGGAACGACGGACCCGCAGAAAATCGCGGAAGCCACGAAACGGATTTTGCCGTTTGCAGCAGTCAAGATTCCTTATATGTTCTATATCGCAAAGCATTTCACTTTGCCGGATGAAGCCTACCCGTATATCGCTAAATTATTTGGATAAAGTTTATTCAATATTTTTGCACGTAATTTGTTTTGAAATACACAACTTTAATAATTGTTTCTATTTTATATAAATAGAACGGAGTTTTGTA
Organism: Fibrobacter sp. UWB7; assembly: GCF_900142945.1. NCBI lineage: Bacteria > Pseudomonadati > Fibrobacterota > Fibrobacteria > Fibrobacterales > Fibrobacteraceae > Fibrobacter > Fibrobacter sp. UWB7. Next base: position 930,425 of record NZ_FRCO01000001.1, on the reverse strand, counting down.
ATGGGAATCGAATTTGGAGTGCTGAAACGTGAAGAGCTAAGCGATGCTGTGGAACTTTCGTTTCGGGCCTATGAATACTATGAGTATTTTTTAAATTTTTTCCCGGATTTGGGCTTGAGGCATAAGGTGATACGGTCCGTTTTGTACGGAACGTGGCGTGCGGTTATGCAAAAGTCCCATTTCTTGACGGTAAAAATTGACGGGAAAATTGTAGGCTTGGCTGTGCTCGAAGATCCGCATTACAAGAGACCGTCGGATTTACAGTTCCTACTTCATGGCTGGTGGAATGTCTATTTTAGCGCTGGCATAAAACGTGTGAATGCTTGGGTTAATATGGATGAAACAGCAGGGACTCCATGTCATGATTACCAGCACAATGGCGAAAATATTTGGTATTGTAGTTCGCTGACGGTGGACCCGCCATTTCAAGGAAAGGGTGTTGGTACACAGCTTGTTGCCTTCATGGAAGAATACATTCGTGAACATGGAGGTAAGCAACTGACGTTGTTTACAAATTCAGAGAAAAATCTTGCGTTTTATAAGAATCGCAAATTTGAGGTTTTTGATAAACGCGATATCGCTATCCGTGATGGCTTGAAAATGAAAAGCTGGAGCGTGAAGAAAACGCTTTAGCCCATCAATAAAAATTAATCTTTACCGGCTCCGTAGACAACGGGGCCTTCTTCGTCATCGTCGTCGTCGCCGTGTTCAGCGAGGTAAGCTTGGTATTCTTCGTCCGTCATTCCGCCTTCGTCATCTTCGGGCATGAAGGACTTGCGCTCGGACTTTTTCGCAGGCTTGTTTTCTGTTTGCTTTTCCAGATTCGTCGGAGATGCCGCGGGCTTCGATTCTTCCTTGCGGCTTGCGCGGGCGCTGCGGTTCAAGTAGGCGATGTATTCCTCGTCTGTCATTTCGTTGCCGAAACTGTAAGAGGAATAACGGTCTTCTTCTGGTTCGGCCGAACCGTAAGAGGACGTGCTGCGAGATGCCGCGGAGGTTGGCTGCGTGGCGCTTGTTTGTGCCGGCGTTGAGCTTGTAGTTGATTGCGCGGATGTTGCGGCGGATTGTGTGTTGTTAGACTGCGCGTTGTTAGACTGTGCGGAACTGGCGTTGTTGTAGAATGCTTGGGCCTTTTGCATAAAGGCGGCAAATTCCTTGTCGCTCATCTGCTGGACGGACTGCTCGTTCAAACCTTGGAACGTGCTTTCTGCACTGGAGTCGTCCGAACTTTCGGCGAACTCTTCCTTTACGGATTCCGCTTTACCGGATTCGATTTCATCTTCATCAAGATTTTCTTCATCAAGTTCTTCGACGATTTCGTCTACCGGTTCGAATGTGTGGGTGCGTTCTTCAGAATCGTCATCGTCGTTAGCACCGAATTCAGGGATCGAACTCTTGCTAAGTACTGGGGCTTCGTCTTCGCTAGAGGATGCTTCTGCGGACTGTGTAGCGTCTTGAGCCGGAACAGCTTCCGTATTTTCGACCGGGGCCGCAGCATTATCATTTGCAGGAACAGTCGAATCTCCGTTGACTGGAGCTTGTTCGGTATTTGCGCTTTCGGTACTTCCTGGAGCTGCGGACTGTTGTGTGTCTCCAGCGGGAGCGCTTGCTGCCTGCAGTGCGCCTTCGGCGGCGTCCGCTTCCGCAATCATGTCGGCAAACGGATTGTCCTGCACTTCGGAAATGTCTTCGCGACCTTCCAACATCGCGTTGAGGTCTTCTTCCGTAACGTTCCTGCCGCGTTCCGTCCAAAGTACGGCTTCGCGCATCGTAGCGGCAAGGTCGCCCACGCTCTTTTCCTTGGAACGTGCAATTGCTTGGCTGCGGATTGTTTCCACAAGCCCAGCCTTGACCTCGGGATCCTTGCTGAAGAACACGGTCTCGTGTGCCATTTCGTCGGCGTACTCGGGGTTGTTCTTCTTGCGGTAAATCCAGATTGGTCCGAAAAGTTCGCTCTGACGGAAAACGATATCGTCCGTCTTGATCATTTCGAGCATAGCCATGAACGTCACCGCTGCGACAATCGGGTGTGAATCGTTGTCGAGTAAGTCTTCAAAAAGCGCACGTCCATGCACGTTCAAGAAATTGTTAATGGCCTGCTGACGGTCCTGAATCGTCACGTAGTCCAATTCAATATGGTGGATCGTCTCGGAAATCTTCGTCTTTAAGCTCTTTTGGTAAGCGCGGAAAAGCTGCCAAATGTTTGCGTCGGCGAGCGTGTCGTCATCGCTCTGCGTCTTTTCGAGGCGCCCACGAGAATACGTTCCGAAGTTCTTCGCTTCCATTTCCTGGAGGCCACTGGCTACCTGCTTGAAACGCTGGTATTCCAGCATTTCCTTCATGAGCTTTTCGCGGTCTTCGTTGTATTCCTCTTCCATCTCCGGATCGCGTTCTTCGGCCGGGAGCAACTCCTGCACCTTGAGCGCCATCAAGCGGCTTGCCATAAACAAGAAGTCGCCTGCCTTGGAAAGGTCTGTTTCGGAATATTCGTTCACCCACTTGAGAAAGTCGTCTGCGATTTCTGCAATGGGAATCTGGTCTAGCGTCATTTCCTTTTTCTGAACGAGATAGACAAGCAAATCCATCGGCCCGTTAAACGAACCGATTTTTACTTCATAATCTTCTTGCTCAAGAGCTTCGGAATCAACCATTGAACTACAATATAGAAATTACATAAACAGTCAATCACAAAGCCCCTCCCATCGGGAGGGGCTTGCGTTCAATGCTTTACGTTTTAAGCTTTGCTAACTGCGGCAAAGCTGTCTTATTCCACCGTCACGCTCTTGGCGAGGTTTCTCGGCTGGTCCACGTCGTTTCCGCGCAACACGGCGATGTGGTAGGCGAGCAACTGGAGCGGGACGCAGGCGAGAATCGGCATGAGCATCGGGCGGGTCTTCGGGACCGTGATGATGTGGTCTGCGATTTCGTCAAGCGGGTGGCAATCTTCCGTCGTGACGGCGATGACCTTACCACCGCGTGCCTTGATTTCGCGGATGTTGCTGATGATCTTGTCGAAGAGCGAATCCTTCGGGGCGATGACCACGACCGGCATGTTTTCGTCGATGAGGGCAATTGGACCGTGCTTCATTTCTGCAGCGGGATAGCCTTCAGCGTGGATGTAGCTGATTTCCTTGAGCTTCAATGCACCTTCCATGGCGACCGGGTAGCAGAAGTGGCGACCGAGGTACAAGAAGTTGTTTGCCTTGCAGAGCGTCTTTGCAATTTCGGCGATGCTGTCGGAGAGCTTGAGCGTTTCTGTTACGAGATCCGGGAGTTCCAAGAGGTCCTTCACGATGTCGGCGCCTGTTTCAAAGCTGAGTCTGCGCTGGCGACCGAGCAAGAGGGCAATCATGGCGAGCACGGTCACCTGGCTTGTGAATGCCTTGGTACTTGCCACACCGATTTCCGGACCGGCATGCAGGTAAACGCCACCGTCACTTGTACGTGCAATTGTCGAACCGACACCGTTACAGATGGCGAGTGCTGTTGCTCCCTTCTGCTGGGCTTCGCGGAGAGCGGCGAGCGTATCTGCAGTTTCGCCGGACTGGCTGATGGCTATGACGAGAGTACCCGGCTTGATAATCGGGTTTCTGTAGCGGAATTCCGAAGCGTATTCGACTTCGACCGGGACGCCGGCCAAGTCTTCGATCATGTATTCACCGACCATGCCTGCATAGTAGCTCGTGCCGCAGGCGGTGATGATGATGCGGTTGATGTTTCGGAGTTCCTTGATGTTCGTGTCGAGGCCAGCGAGCTTTGCGTTGCCTTCGGCGGTGAGCAAACGACCGCGCATAGTATTGCGCAATACGTCGGGCTGTTCGAAAATTTCCTTGAGCATGAAGTGCGGAAATCCGCCCTTGGCGACTGCATCGGCGTCGAATTCCACGTCCTGGACTTCGCGCTGCACTTCGTGGCTGCTCATGTTCACGATGGAATAGCCGCCATCCTTGATTTGGACAACGTCGTTGTCATCGAGGTAAACGACTTTCTGTGTGTGGTTGATGATGGCAGAAACGTCACTCGCGAGGTAGAAATCGCCGTCGTTTCCAATACCCAGGATGAGCGGGCTTCCGCGACGGGCGCCAATCAAGACGTTCGGTTCGTCGCTGCTGATGACGCCGAGACCGAATGTACCTTCAATCTGCTTGAGTGCCTTGAGTACTGCGGACTTGAGGTCGCCATTATAATAGCGTGCAATCAGGTGGGCTACGACTTCGGTATCGGTTTCAGACTTGAATTCAATGCCTTCGGAGATGAGTTTTGCCTTGAGGCTTGCGTAGTTTTCGATAATGCCGTTGTGGACAATCGAAATCTTTCCATCATAGCTTGTGTGTGGATGGGCGTTTGTTTCAGTGGGGGCGCCGTGGGTGGCCCAGCGCGTGTGGGCGATGCCTATGGAACCCTTGATCGGGGTGGTTTTTAATTTGTCCTCGAGAGCCTTGATTTTCCCGGAGGCACGGACAACTTTGATTTGTCCGTTTTCGATGACGGCAACACCTGAGCTATCGTAGCCTCGGTATTCCATTTTCTTAAGCCCTTCGACGAGGACCGGTAAAGCTTCCCCTTTTCCATTATATCCGATAATTCCGCACATAATATTTCCTGATAGTTTAATTGACAGCGGAAAATATACTAAATGTAAAGGTAAAAAGAAAATTATTGTAAGCTTTATGTGGTTTGTTTTACTATTTTAAGGAAGTCTATTTTTCATAGAGGATAAAAATGAAGACTAAATTGATTGTTGCAGCTGGCGCTCTTGCCATGCTTATGACGGGTTGCGAACCGTGCAAAACAGCATCTGCCGAAAAGACCTCGCTTGTGACTGAAAAGGACAAGTACAGCTACGCTCTCGGTGCTCATTTTGGTAACCAGGCTCGTTTCCAGCTCGTGACTCGCGATTCCATCGATCTCGATCTCGATCTCTTCATCCAGGCATTCAAGGAACGCTACAATAGCGATTCTGCCAAGTTCTTGATGAACGACTCCATCGTCATGGAAACGCTCAACAAGCTTTCTGCTGACCGTCAGGCTGAAAAGATGAAGAAAGACAGCCTCGCTGCCGAAAAGAACAAGGCTGAAGGTGAAGCTTTCCTCGCTCAGAACAAGACTGCTGAAGGTGTCGTGACCACGCAGAGCGGTCTCCAGTACAAGATCATTACTGAAGGTCAGGGTGCAACCCCGACGGACGAAGACAGGGTCAAGGTCCACTACACCGGTACGCTCCTCGATGGCACCAAGTTCGACAGCTCTGTCGACCGTGGTCAGCCGCTTGAATTCCCGGTCACTGCCGTTATCGCTGGCTGGACTGAAATGCTCAAGCTCATGAAGGTTGGCGAAAAGGTCGTCGCATGGATCCCGAGCGATCTCGCTTACGGTCCGCGTGGCAACCGTGCTATCCCGGGTAACTCTGTCCTCAAGTTCGAAATGGAACTTCTCGAAGTTATCGCTCCGGAAAAGCCGGCAGAACAGGCTAAGCCGGAACCTAAGAAGGCTGCTAAGAAGGCTGCCAAGTAATCTTAAGCATTTCGCTTGAAATTGAATGCCTCGCGCCCACCCGCGCGGGGTATTTTTTTGCCCTGTCATTTTTGCTTTATTGTCACCCCGGACATGTTCTCTTTGACCACTTAGAGCTTCAGCTCTTATGTGGTCATGATCCGCGAATGGGGACGGGGCGGGATCGCCATCTCGTTGGTGGTGTAAAAAATTTTATCTTTGCTTTTGAAATTTTAAGAGCGGGTGTTTATGTCCAGAATTTTCTTTTTACTGTGTGTTGTTGCGATTGCACTTACCGGATGTAACGAACAAGAAAAAATAGATGCTTTAAAGCAAGAAAATGCAAAGCTCGAAGCTGCCGCAGATTCCTTGAAAGCGCTGATTGCCAAAGCTCAGGGCGAAACTTCGAAGTGGCTTGTGAAAAACGATACCGTCCGTGCGGGCGATGGTCTTTTCCAGGTGCTTTACCGCATGAACATCAATGAAAAGGAACGTGGCAAGATTGTGCTTGCCTTGCAGGACTCTGTTGAACTGGCAGCGCTGCGCGTGGGGCAGGTGTTCTATGCCGCTCTCGATACTGCAGGCGAAGTTCAGCGTTTCCGCTTTGCTCCGAACCCGGCAACAGTCCACATGCTGAGCAAGGTCGATTCTGGTTTTACTTATAGCCGTATCGACAAGCCGGTAACAATCCGTCAGTCCGTTTTTGAAGGCGCTTTGGAAAATGGGAGCACGCTGAGCGGTATTTTGCACAAGGTCGGTATTCCTGGGCGCATGGTTGGTGTCGTGAGCGCCGTTTTGCAGTGCAAGGTCTCTTTCCAGCTAGCTCGCCCGGGCGACAAGTTCCGCATCTTGCTCGAAGAAAAGTTCTATCAGGATTCCATCTGGATTAGTGGCAAGGTGCTTTACGCTGAATTTGATGGACATACCGTTGGTCATCACGAAGCTTTCCGCTATGAAGACCCGGATCCGAAGAGTACCTTCAATGCCCATTACACAGAAAAGGGCGAGGCGCTCATTTTCGAAGGTCTCCGTTACCCGCTCGACCGTTTACATATCACAAGCCCTTATGGTGCCCGCATCCACCCGATTACGGGGCGTCGCACAGTGCATCACGGTATCGACTACGGTAGCCCCAAGGGTTCTCCGGTTTATGCGGTCGCTGCTGGTGTCGTGACGGTTTCTGGCTACGATGACTTGAGCGGTAATAAGATTGCCATCCGCCATAGGGACAATACTGAAAGCTGGTACATGCACCTCTCCGTGCGTGGCGTGAATGTCGGCGCGAAGGTTGCTCCGCGTCAGGTTATCGGTAAGGTGGGGTCTACTGGCCGCAGCACAGGTCCGCATTTGCACTTGGGCTTCAAGGACAATCGTGGCAACTGGATGAACCCGGCAAAGAAGACGATGATTGCAACGCCGAAGCTCGAAGGCAATCGTATGGCCCGCCTCAAAAAGCAGGTGGCTGATATCCGCAAGGAAATTGAGCTTACGCTTGCTTCGCCGGCGGTCAAGGTGAACGATACGGACGTCATGGTCCGTATGCGCGTGCTGAAGTAATTCCTACTGAATATGTTCTCCGGGCAGCAGGTAGAATCCCGGCATAGAGTCGGGTTCGAGAGCTGCTTTGGCAAAATGCCCTGTATTTTCGGTTCCATAGCCCGCGATACGAATGAAGCTTTTCGCTTTCGCGAGTTCAATTGCTTTTTCTAAGGCTTGCTCGTTGTCGCTGATGACGAAGTCTGGGACAATTCCAACTTTGTGGAAACTGACCATGTTCTTGTCATAGGTTTTCATATCTGTGATTGAAACGTATGAGTAAGATGGGGTCACAATGATATGTTGCCCGATGCCTTTTCCGTAAGTGGTTGTTCCGATAACTGGGTATTTCTTGTTCGAGACAATGCCTGCAATCATGGTTTCAGAGCAGCTTGCGCTCATGCCGTTGGCGAGAATTACAAAATAACGGTTGCTGGCAAATCCATCGTCTGTTGCAACGGCTGTTATTGTATTCTTAATTTGCCTTTTGTTAATGGTGTCAGCATCTGAAAGAATAATGTTTATCGCCGTATCGCCTTTGGAAAGTAGGACTTTCGTCATTTCTACGCATTGATTCAGATTGCCGCCTCTGTTATTTCTAAGGTCAAGAACGGTAGACTTGTAGTTTTGCGTTGCCTGGAGGTAATCCATAAATTCTCCGTATGTCCCGCGCTCGTTTGATGTGGTTTGGACAAATTCCAAAATTTTGATAATGGGGATGGAATCCTTGAACGACAGCTCGACTGTTGGAGACAAGAACGTGGCGAGTACAACGGGGATTGTCAATGTCGTTGAATCGCGTTTGATTGTATAGGTAATGGTTTCTCCTTCATAATCCGTGGAAAGCCTGCGGTATATGAGTTCCTTTGTGGGGGCGATACCTTCGATTGCTGTAATCTCGTCACCGACCTTTATCCCCGCCTTGTCTGCAGGCGAACTGGGTATAACTTTTTTGATGACATATTTTTCAGAAATCAAGGTTGAATCAAGTTCAAAGCCAGAACCGAATATTTTGTCGGAATTATAAATGTTTTCAATCCTGCTTACGGCATGGGCTGGATCCAAATAATACGTATAAGGATCGTTCATTTGCGCGTACATGTAATAAAGGTCGAAATAATCCCATGGAATACCCTTTTGGGACAAGGCGGTTTCCTGCTCTTCGCTAAGTTTGCCCACATAGTCTTCTGGCTTGCCTAGGTACTTATCCTTATCGTTATAATGGTAGAAGAGGAGGTAATAGTTGTATAAAAATTCTCGGGAAACGGTGGGCGTGTAATAATTGGTGCCTGACGGAGAACTGTTTTCTGAAGTGCAAGCGGTAAGGTTGATGCCGCAAAAAAAGCTTATTGCTAAACAAATTAATGCTGAGACTTTTTGAACGCGTCTAAGTAATGGCTTGAATTTTCCCATATGATTGAGCCTCCCTCAAATTCCGAAATCGCATTATCTTTGTTGTAATATACAAATTCATAGGATGGCTTGGTAAGCGCGTTTTCTTGCTTGGAACTTTTTGAACCGTAAATCTTATTGGCATACTGGATGGCACAATCTTGGTCTGCTACATTGTCACATTCGTATTTGGGGTAGATTCCTTTTTTGTGGTAGGAATTTCCTTTGGGTGTCAAAAATTCGAAATTGGTTATTGTCGCCAGCCCGCCTGCGTATGTGAAATAGTTGGTCTGTCCGATGCCCTTTCCGTAAGTCTTTTTCCCGACGAATGGAATGTCTGTCGTTTCGGTCACTGCGGCGATAAATATTTCGGCACAGCTGGCGGAGCCGCCATTGGCATAGATGATGTACTTGCCGGATTCTCCGGGGTCGCCTGCTTTAGCTTTAATCGACGATACTGTATATTTGGTTTCACCGTCGGCGTCGAGAGAGCGCTGACGTCTTGTCGATAGTGTTCCTTGTTTTACGAACAGGTCTGCTGCGGCAAGGCACTGGTTCACGTGACCACCGGGATTCCCTCGTAGGTCGAGTACACGGATTCGTTTGTCAGAGCCGGTGGAGTCGAGGTATGCTTTGAGTTCCCCGTATGTGCCGCTATCTTGGTTTGCCGTTGTCGGCTTAAATCCTTCAATTGTAATGAAGATGATTCCGGAGGAATTTTTTGCGGTCTTGCTATCTACCGTGTCGACAAAGACAGTAGGTGCGTAGACGGTTTCTTTTTCGAGCTTGTACAAATTGGTGTCGTTATTCTGTGCGACGACGAGGTCTATGTTTTTGCTATAACTTAAAACCGAATCGTAAACGGCTTTAACTTTTTTAGCTTCTCCAGAGAGGTCGATCCCGTTTGCGCTGATGATGCGACCGTATCTTGGAACGCCAGCTCTGCCGGCGGGGCTCTTGGGGTAGACTCGCGTGATGATAATCGGGTAATCCAGATTTTCGTTGTAGAAATAACGCATCCCGACATCGCCGCCTACTACAAGACTTGTATTGATGGCGGTGGCTCGTTCTTCACTTTTGGTGGGGGGAACGTATGTGGTAAACGGGTCCTTGAGAAGATCGTAAAGTTGAGGTTTAATGGAATCGGAATCCCCGTTTGGGGACAAGTCGGTAAGCTCGTCCTCGTACAGATATACTTTTTGCAGGAGCCAGTAGTTAAAAGAATATTCTGTGGGCTCAGGCGTGCTCTTGACCGGATGGATAAAGTCCGAACATCCGAGTAAGCTCAAGAGCGTAGCAGCTAGAATTATTCGGAGAAACATGACTTTATCCTTCGATCGTTTGTACGGCGAAGCCGCTACTGGTCGATGCTCAGTCCCTTCTTGTCGAGGAGCACGCGAGGAATGCCTTCTTCCATCGGGTTCTCGATGACGGAAATCGTCTTGAGGTTTTCGCATTCGGCAAGGCTTTCTGGGAGCGTGGCGAGCTGGTTTGCGTCGAGCACAAGTTCACGCAGGCTCTTCAGGTTGCTGAATTCCGACGGGATGGCGCCCAGGCGGTTGCCCGAGACCATGAGAATTTCGAGGTTCTCGAGGTGCGAGAGCGTTGCCGGGATCGTCGTGAGCTCGTTGTTGTCGAGGTAGAGCTTCACGAGGCTCGTCATCTTGCCGATGGTCGGCGGGATTTCGGAGAGCATGTTGTCGTGCAGGGAGAACTTGACGACCTTTTTCCAGTTGCCCACTTCGAGCGGCAGGTCGAGGAGCTGGTTTTTGGCAATGTTCACCGTCTGGAGGTTCACGAGCTTGCCCACAGATTCCGGAAGGTCCGAAAGGCTGTTGTAACCGAGGTAGAGGTTTTCAAGTTTTGTAAGTTCACCGATGGATTCCGGCAGTTCCATGAGGTCGTTTTCGCTCACGGAGAGGCTCTTCAGGTTCTTGAGAAGGCCGATGTCGTCCGGAATTTCGACGAGCATGTTGCGGTCGAGGTTGAGTTCCTCGAGCGATTCGATTTCAAAAAGTTCAGGGGGCAACAGACGAAGGCCTTTCTGGGAAAGGTCGAGAGTCTTTGCTTTTTCAGCTTTCGCTTTGGCTATAACATCTAGTAAATTCATAAAAAGCTCCTAATGTTTAAATCATAGCTTTTTTGTTAGAAAAAACGTAAAGTCGACAAAAAAAAATGTAAAAAATGAGATTTTTACACATTTGAGCACTGAGTTTTTGCTAAATTATAAAAAAAAATTGAATGTTTTATCTTTTTTGCACGCAAATACTATGATTTGAAACTATTTTTAGGGTGCGAATTACGGAATACTCCAATATATAATAATATTGTATATTGGTATTGCAGTGTAATTATTGAGGAAAAAATGGAACTAACAAAATCGCAGGAACGCCGCTTAGCATTTGTCGCTAGCCTCTTAAGCTTGAACCCTAACGACCCGAACGATAGAATCAAGGCACTCCGGCATCTGAACCTAGATGAAAATGGATGCTTCCACGGCTTCCAATATTCACAGGGTTTTATGGAATTCTTCATCTTTTTGGACGAAGATACTCCGCTTGAAAAGGTTGTCGCTCACCTGAACGCCGACTTGAAGCAACTCCAGATAGCCGTGTTCCGCACTAGCGATCCGACCAATCCGTTCTTCCTCTCGCTTCGTGAAGAAGCTGATCCGTGGGCTGTCAATAAGATCACTGACGAAGAAACCGAAGAAGACGAAAACGCCCCTGCAAGCCGTCCGTACATGGAAACCCTTGAAATTACGGTGCTCCGCACTCGCGCAAGCCGCGATATCACGGACTCCGAACTTGAACGCACGCTCAAGGACATGCGCAGAAAGCTCATGCTCTGGAAGACGGACGTCAAGGCAAAGCTTGAAATCATTGCAGAACATGACGATTTGACTCGTGACTTCCGTAGCGCAGATGACAAGCTTGAAATCGAGATGGACTCCGAACCGCTCCACCTCACTTCTGATCACGGCGAGCTTTTCCTCGGCTTCTGCCCAATCCGCACAATTTTTGACTACCACGTTGCTCTTGGTAAGCGCCTCAAGACCAAGCACAACATGGCTATTGTTAGCTCTAACATCCGTACTTACCTCGGTAACCTCACTCATACGAACGCCGCTCTTATCGATGCCTTCCAGACCATGGAAAGGAATGACGACAAGAACGTGAACGTCGATGACTTCCCGTTCCTCCACAACGGTATGACCCTCACGGGTGACGACCTGCGCCTCAAGGAACGCGATGGCAAGAAGGTGCTTTTCATTGAACGCCCGAAGATCATTAACGGTGCCCAGTCCCTCTTCACGTACGAACAGTATGCCAAGAAGAGCAAGCATCCGGTGAATCCGCAGGTGCTCGTGAAGGTCGTTGTGCCGTACCAGGGCGCCGACAACTTCTTGAACCAGGTGACCATGGCTAACAACCGCCAGAACCCGGTGTTCAGCTACCATCTGCGTGCTGCAGACGACTTGCAGTTCTTCATTTGGCAGCGTTACCAGGAAGAAGGCTTTACCTACGTTTATAAGGACGGTGTCCGTCTCAAGGCCCGTACCCGTAAGCTCGAAGTCCGCATGCGCCCGGAACTTGCAAAGACCCTCTTCATGATGGATGGCAAGCTCAGCGAATGCCGCTCCAGCGACTGCATTTTCGATAAGGAAACGCTCTACCAGCGCTGCTTCGGTGCGTTTGTGCGCGTTGCCCCTGAAAAGGAAAAGGATTTTGTCCGTAAGACCATCGCCTTCACGAAGGCATGGCAGCTCCTTAGCCGTCTCCCGATCAAGATCCGCAAGGTCACTCCGGGTAAGGGCGTGTCTATCGAAGCTAACGACGATAACCCGCTGACCCGCATCACGTGGAATGGCCGCCTCGAAGACAAGTTCATCTTCCGCAGTGCCGTGAAGGACCTCGTGGTCGCTCTCGCACTCCGTCACTGGCTCATCTACGGCAATCCGATCCAGGACTTCGAATGGCTTGTTGAAAACGAACTCAACTTCAACGATTCCATCCTCAAGTACGCCTCCCGCATCTATACGGACGACTTGAAGAACATCTTGATTTCTGAATTCAAGGACAACACCGCCTACTACGATACCATTACGACGATCGACAAGGATTCCGGTGAATCTGTGGAACGTCGCTTGTGGAAGGGCTTCTCCAATACGGCTACTTACGACAAGATGATTGAACTCTTGTGCAAGAAGAATCCGGCTTGGGAAAAGTGCCGCGGTGGCATTGAAGTATTCCTCTAGTTTATCCTTTAAATAGGGTCTATAATCCGGTTTTGAAGCGCACCTCTAAAATGGGTGCGTTTCTTTTTTTCTATGTTATCGGTGGTAATTTTGAACGTCCCGTTTTTGTATTTTGTACACCGTTGCGTTTTAGAAAGTCTTTAAAATCTGCCCTCTGGGGTTTTGCTGCAAGCAGCATTGTGGCTGTGGGTTCCGTCTGGTCTCAAGATGGAACGCTTAGCTCGTATGAATCTCTTTTTGACGATGAACTTTTCCAGGATGTGCCTGCCCCGAAGTCGACCGCTTCTGTAGCTTCGTCTTCGAGTGCGCCTGCGTCTGTATCAAGCGCTACGCCATCCAAGCCTCAGTCTCAACCGTCTGTGGCGGTTTCGTCTGCATCTGCTCCTGCATCAAGTGCTGAGGCGCCTAAATCATCGGCTATTGCTTCTAGCGCGTCTAAGCCTGCATCGAGTGCGGTTGCTCCGAAATCCAGCTCGAGTGTTGCGAAGTCCTCGTCTTCATCAAGTGTTAATGTCCCGTCCTCTTCTTCTGTCGTCAAGGAGTCTTTGTCTTCTGCTTCAGTGAAGTCTTCGACGTCTGTGGCTACAGCTCCGAAGTCTGAAACGGTAACACCGCCGCGTACGGTCTCAAGTGCAGAAACTCCTGCAGAATCGGTTTCCGAAGAATCAATGGATGCATGGACCCCGGCGATTAAGTATATCCCGGTTCCGAAGTCAACATCTCCGCTAGACGGACTCCTCCCGATGGGCGGCATTGGCATGCGTTCGGGATTGATGAATACGTCGAAAGGGCAAATCTTTGCTCATGACATCGATGTGGCTACTCGCGAAATCGATGTGACCGAAAAACGCGTGAATACGGTTTCCCGTACGGATACGACGGTTCTCTGGACATCGCATTATCCGGAACTGGCAGACTACGTTTCGGACATGTACGATGTGGGTCGCAAGCGCTTGTGGCTCAATGGTCTTGTCGGTCAGAACGATGGCGGTTATGAAGCTCCTGAAACGGGTTCCGTTTTTGACATCACGATTCCGGTGAACATGCCTGCGTGGATGAAGGACTTTGGCTTCAACAAGCCGAAGCTCATGCTCAAGGGTTCTATGGATGTTCGCTTCAAGGGCTATGGCGAAAAGGACGATGCCGAGGGCAGCACCAAGACGAGCTTGTGGCCGTCTCCGTCCTTGGACTACAACCCGAGCTTCATGGTCGAAGGTAAGATCGGTCCTTACATCACGGTCGAAATCAAGAACGTCGATGAAGGTCTTGGCTCGCAAAACGAAGTCCGCGTCGTTTACGAAGAATCGTTCAAGGGCGAATTTGAAGATTACATTTTGCAGCGTGTCGAAGCGGGTACGACGAACTTGTCTTTGACTGGTACGGAATTTACGGGTTACTCAGAAAACCACCAGGGGCTTTTCGGTATCAAGGCGGACTGGAAACTGGGTGACTGGAAACTCACGACGATTGCCTCTCAGGATGGTGGCGAACAGGAAGAGTATTCCATCAAGGCAAATGAATCGACGACTGAATTCCAGGTGACGGATAAACAGTTCCTTGCATACCGCTACTACTTCTTGAACCAAGAGGCGAGGAGCAAGTATGTCGATGCCGCTATTTTGGGCCGTTCCGTTTCGAATTATAAAGTCACGGACTTGAAGCTTTATAAGAGAAGCGCTTTAAATACTTCTGACAATGTCATTAAGAATGTCAATGTTGTTTATACGACCCCGCAAGGCAAGACAATCACAAAAACCGTAGACCGCATGGTGGAAATCCCGTCTACTGAATTTACCTACGATTCAAGAACGGGTATTGTGAAGATTAATGGAGTCAACCGCAATACGCTTGTGGCGGCAAACTACAGTAACGAAAGCCGCAAGGGCAAGATGTTGCGCGATGGTGGCGAAGCCGTGCTTATCCAGTGGGATGCCGTGCTGAGCGAACTTACGGATATTGACAAGTTGATGCTTCGTAATGTCTATTCCATCGGCATTTCGGATGCGAGTGCGAACAACTTTGTGCTCCGCATGAAGAACAAGTCTGGCATCTCGGGTTCATATTTGAAAACACTTGGGCTTGCCGATACGACTTCGGGAACCCCGCTGATCAACGATGCTACAATCTTTACGAAGGATGCTTCGGGTGGCTATACTGGTGAAATGTGGTTGCCCTGTAAACCGCTATCGGAATATTCGGGAGCAAACGCCGCTGTCCGTGCCCGTGCAAACTGCTTGGAACCGTTGCGCAACTTGGATTCTAGCGCCACGATGGCGCAGCTCTATACGCTTCCGGTCTATAACTTGAACCGATACACGAGCCAGTTCTATTTTGAGTCTGTCGGTAAACGCCGTAATTCCATGATTAGCGTGCGTGATCCGAATTCGAGCTACTCTGTCAATAGCGGTAGCTGCATGGATATTTCTCCGGGTTCTGAAAAGGTGACTGCCGGTTCTACAACGCTTATCCGTGGTACGGACTACGAAGTCAACTACGAGCTTGGACAGATTGAACTTTTGAGTGAACGCGCCCTTGACCCGAACAAGGAAATCAAGGTCAAGTTCGAATGCGAACCGATGTTCGAAGTGGACAACAAGTTGCTCTTGGGCGCCCGTGCGGAATTGCCTTTGGATCTGTATGGCTTTGGTGCGGGTTCTGTGTTTGGCATTACAGCCCTTTACAGAAGCCAGAGCACGACTGCTGAAGTCCCGACTCTTGGCAATGAACCGTATTCTAGCTTCTTGTGGGGCTTTAACATCCGCTTGCAGGATTCTGTACAGGCGCTTACGGACTTGGTTAATGCCATTCCGGGTATTCAGACAACTGCAGCATCGAACTGGCGTGTTGAAGCGGAATTTGCCGGTAGCCGTCACAATGCAAATACCAGCAAGACGCAGACCGCCCTTGTCGAAGATTTTGAATCGACATCGACAGGTCTTGTGTATCCGTTGTCTAGACTTTCTTGGTATCAGGCTTCTCCTCCGGGCGGTGTTGCTTCGGATAACAGAACGTATATCGAAAGCCAGGACTACAAGCACCAGGGTGAATTTATCTGGCATAGCAACAATACGGAGCTGTACAAGTACATTTATCCGAGCGTCGGTAATTCTGATGTCGATAACCAGCATTTGACCGTGCTCAAGCTGACTTTGCGTCCGAACGACAACTTGATGGGTAATTCCTGGGGCGGTATCATGCGTCCGAATAGTTCTTACTATCAGGACATGAGCGAACTGAAGTACATTGAAGTGGTCGCCCGTGGTAATTCCGGTTCCATCTTTATCGACTTGGGTCTTATCAGCGAAGACCTTTCGATTTGCGGAGATGCTCCGAATGGTGAGTATAACGGTGAAAACCAGCTCGGTATGACAACGGCACAGCATGACCGCGGTCTTGATGAAAAAACGGGTGCTGATGAAACCAGAGTGGTTTGGGATTGCCGCGTTTCTCCGTGTAGAGGTACCGAATACAATTCTACGAATATCGATGCCGCGACAAGGGATATCGCCCGTGACGATTTCAAGGATTTGGACGAAGAAAGTGACCCGCCTGTAAATATCAACGGTACAGAAAACAACCTGGGTGAACGTTCTTACGATACCGAAGATATCAATAGGAACGGTTCTCTCGATAAGGACATTAGCTTTGTCCGTTACCGCATCGACTTGTCGAATACGGAAGGCGATTTCGAAGAACTCAGAAATGGCTGGCGTAAGTGGCGCATTCCTCTTAACCAGTACGATACGATTGTCTCGCCGACCGGAAACAGCTATAAGGAAATTCTTGCAGAATCCCAGTTTACGCGTCTGTGGTTGGGCAGGCTGAATCCTGGTGTTGCCGAAGCGAAGGTGCAGATTGTAAGCCTTGGTGTGCTGGGCAATGCTTGGGAAGAAAATTCTGTCGCAGACCTTTATCGCACGACTTCTTCTGAAAATTCCCAGGTTGTCGAAGTCAATGGTGTCGAAAACCGCATCTCTGAATCTGTTGTGACTCGCGATACGACCTACATCAAGGTTTCGACGATTAACAACCGCGAAAATGCAAAAACGTATTACAAGTCCCCGAATACGGTGACGGAACGCGATGCCGATTCGAACGCTCCTCTCAAGGAAACGGCTCTTGTGCTCGATTACCATAACTTGACTCCTGGTCAGGAAGTGGGGGTGACACGCCTGTTCGAAACGGACACGAAGAACTTCTCGACGTATAAGTCTCTGAAGATGGAAATCCACTACGAAAACAAGGCTGAATCGAAGACTGAAAAAGTGCCGGTTCGCTTCGCCTTGCAATTCGGTGAGGGCTCTATCGACGGTTCCAAGGACTTTTATGAATGGAGTTTCCGCCCGGTCAATTTGGACTTGTCGTCTTGCGATCCGAGCCGCCAGCAGGATTGCCATGAACAGAACTGGCTTGACAACGCCTTTGCGATGAACTTGACGGACTTCTCAGATCTGAAGCGTGGTCGCCACCCGCCGTATCTGGAACCTGTGGTGAAAAAGCTGGATGGAAATAGAGAAGAAGTGCTCCGCTTGGTCGGTAATCCGTCTATTACGAAGGTGGACTGGATTCGCTTTGTTATTATCGCTGATTCGTCTGCTTCTCCGAATGACTTGAAGGGACAATTCTGGATCAATGATTTGCGTCTTTCTGAAATGGATACGGAATGGGGGTATGCCGCCCGTGTGAACGGTCAGGTCAATTTTGCAGACTTCATTTCGCTTTCGGGTGCCGTTCGCTATCAGGATGGCGATTTTGCAACGCTTTCCAATTCTGGACGCTCTCCGAAACCGGATCCTGCTCAAGCAGCCTCCCAGCTCGATGTTTCGGCTGACATTTCTATTGCCCTTAACAAGTTCTTGAATGATTCTCTCGGATACCATATTCCGATGTCGTTTGGCTACCATAGCTCTACCAAGCGTCCGTACATGAAGCCGACAGACGACATGATGCTTAGGAAGAGCAGCTTTGTCGATTTGACTGGGGATATGTTCCAGGGAGACCTTGCTGTAGATTCTGATGATGAAGAAAATCGCTTAAGGGATAATGCGGAATCCAAGGGTTATGAATCCTATGAGCAGGACTTGAGCTTTAGCGTCAGCTACCATAAGGATTACAAGGCTCGTGAATCCAAGCTTGCTGAATTCTTCTCTCAGGCATTCTTGGAACGTCCGGCATTGAGCTATTCTTACCACCAGTCTGAAGGCCGCTCCACGACATCGGCGGACTCCACATACTCCTACCACACTTTGATCGAGTATAAGCTGGGTACGTTTAGCATGTTCAAGTTCAAACCGTTCGAAGGTCTTGCCAAGTATTCCTGGCTCAAGGATCTTTCGAGAACGGAATTTGAACCGTGGCCGCAAACGTTTGATGTGACGCTCTTTGACTTTAACTACGTGCGCTATGTGAACCAGACCCGCGATCCGGACTTTGTGGAACCGCAGGTCGATAAGGTGGTCACCTATACCGCAGAACTCAACCACAAGTTGAATATGCGCTGGAACATCCTTTCGTTCCTTTCTGTGAACTATGCGGTAAACATCAGGCGTGACATGTTTGGTGGCGGCGACCGTGAAGGTTTTACCAAGGAAAACTTCTTTAGTTTTGATGAAGGTGGTCTCTTTGCTAGTGGCTATATCTTTGACCATGACCATTCCGACAGAAAGGTTTATGTGTCTCGAGACAGCCTTGTGATTATTCCGACAGATACGATTGCAAAGACGGATGCGAATGGCAAGCAACTTGCGATTGACATGCAGAATCCGGATTCCTATGAAATCCGCTATGACACGACTTCGTTCTACAAGGTCGATAGCGTGGGGCATCGCGAATATGGACGTGCCTATGGTATTCTCCGTAACGAACGTTCTAGAAATCAGCAGTTCAGGATCAACTTTAACCCGAAGCTGATTCCGTTCCTTCCGTTCAATATGCAGTTCTCTTCTGACTTTAACCAGCAGAAGACGATTCCGGATGATTTCGATTTCTTCGATCCGTCGAATGTCGAAAAAAACTACTGGACGATTTCGCAGACGAACCGTTTCGAGTTTACTCCGACGCTCAAGATTATTGAAATTGCAAACCTGTTCGGAAAAGACAACGCCGTGTCGGGCGCTTTGAATAAGCTCAAGTGGCGTGAAATCAAGTTCAACTGGAATGCTAGTACAAACACTATCGGTGAAAACTTTACTCTTGCCCAATTGTACGAAGAACAAGGCGTGACCCCGTTCCAGTATTACCTTTACGGTTTGGGTCTGGGTAATGGATACCGCAGCCGTGGTCTTTGGAATATCATGACGGGCGATATGGGACTGACCGATCGCGATGATTTTACCGGTTTTGCCCAGTACAGAAACAAGAATGTGGATACGCTTGTTTATCAGGGAAGTTTCCGTAATGCGGTATCGCGTTCGTTGCAGATTTCTACAGGCTTTACCTTGCCGTTCTGGGATATTTCTGTTTCGACAGACTTCCAGTGGAAAGAGGACTTTGCGCAGTCTCGTGAATACCCGCTGTATATCGATACGACGACTCTTCTCCCGAAGTTTGGCATTGGAATTGCCATTCCGAATATCGCCCAGAAGGTCTCTTTGCTCAACAGCTTCCGTAGCGTGAGCTTGAATAGCCGTTTCGACTATAGCCGTTCTGTGACAAAACGCCCGTTCCAGAGTGCCGAAGATTCTTGGGCGAAGGTCTTGAACTTCAACCCGCTTATTCGAGTGTCTTTCTTGACGCAGAACAACTTGCGCATCGAAAACAGCGTGCGCTTGAAGATTGAATCGACGGATCGTCGCCCGAAGCAGGAAGTCATTTCTAATCCATGCTTCCCGCGTGATGACGACGATGAATGTCGAGATACGACAAGCTACTTCTTGAAAACCCCGTGGATGCACACATCGCTCTATAACGATTTTGCCATTAACGTTGGTGATGACATCTCTATTTCGTATCCGTTGAAGCTTGATAAGGGCTTCCAGCTTTGGAAGTGGTACTTTAAGCTCAAGAACGATATCGACTTGAAGCTCACTGCCGGTTACGATTACAAGAAGACTATCCGCAAGGAATATGAACCTGTGCAGGGCTACGACATGATGAACAAGGAATCCGGTACGGACGGAGTCTTTGTGCAGTGGCACTATGATTCTGGTGTGGAGCCTTTCGTGGCTTACAAGCCGAAGCTTGAACTGAATTACCGCACGGTTCCGTCAAGAACGCATGAATGGTTTATCCGTCCGAGTGCATCTTACACGTTCAACAAGATGGCTTCGCTGAGTTCGTACATCGAATACAGGCAGATTTACGAAAAGCTGGATGACGAAACGGCTCACATGCGTCAGATTCTCCAGTTTGAACTTGCGTTGATGCTGAGATTTGACTAGGAGCGCTTGCGCCATGTCTAAAACTAGAGTCGCAGTCGGCATGAGCGGTGGCGTGGATTCGTCCGTGGCCGCTCTTCTTTTGCAACAGCAGGGTTATGAAGTCGTGGGCGTGACGCTCCGCGTTTTGCCCGATGTCGATGGCGCCTTTGATGCCGAAAATGATCCGAGTGTGGTCCGTGCAAAGATGATTGCCGAAAAGCTCGGTATCGAACATCACGTGGCGAACTGCTCCGACGCATTTACGGGTGAAGTCTTGAAACGCTGTCATGCGGACTTTTCGCATGCGCGTACGCCGAACCCTTGTTGCTACTGCAATCGCTTTATCAAGTTCGGCTGGATGATGGATTACGCCAAATCGCTCGGCGCCGAATTCTTGGCGACAGGGCATTACGTGCGCATCGAAGAAGTGAATGGCGTCCGCAGGCTTTTGCGTGGGCGAGACCCCGGCAAGGACCAGAGCTACTTTTTGTTCTGGGTTCCCGATGAACGCCGCAATCATGTGCTTACGCCGCTTGGAACGTATGTGAAAAGTGAAGTGCGCGAAATCGCCGAACAGAACGGTTTTGTGAACGCCAAGACGGGCGACAGCCAAGATATTTGCTTTGATATTTACGGTTCGCAGTACACGGAGTTTTTGAAGGACCGTTTTGGCGAGATGACGCGCCCGGGCCGCTTCGTGGATGAAAAGGGCAAGGTTTGGAATACGCACGATGGGTTCCATAAGTACACGGTCGGTCAGCGCAAAGGTCTGGGCGTGGCGATTGGCGTGCCTGCGTTCGTGAAGCATGTGGACCCAGATACGGGCGATATTCTGGTGACGGGCGACAAGTCGTCGGTCTGTTTTGATCGCGTGGAAATGGTGAACTGTGAATGGCACGGTGGTGCGCGGGAGGTCGGGACGACGTTCCGCGCCGAAGGCATGGTGCGTTACCGACAGCGGGCGGTTGGCTGTGAAATTACTATCGTCGATACAAATAAGGCGGTCGCCGTTTTTGACGAACCGCTCTTTGCCGTGACTCCGGGGCAATGTGCCGTCTTTTACGATGGCGACATGGTTCTCGGCGGCGGCCAAATTGTGTAGTTCTTAGAAATTAGATACGAAAATTTTTGTACCAGGCGGGGAGTTTGCCTGCTTTTTCCATAGCGGAATTTTCGAACATGCCTTCTACATTTGTAGCTTTCGAAACATTCCATTTGCCAACATCGCCATTGAACTCTGATTGTTCGAACATCAAAATCATATTGGTTACGTTATGCACATCCCAGTTGCTAACATCCCCATTGAATGGGGTTTCGGAGAACATGGCATTCATATTCGTCACGTTCGAAACATTCCAACGGCTGACATCGCCATTGAACGGAGAAAGGCAAAACATATAAGCCATATCCGTCACATTTGAAACGTTCCAATCGCTAACGTCTCCGTTGAACAGAGAGCCTCTAAACATGTCTCTCATATTCCGAACATTAGACACGTCCCAGCGACTGATGTCGCCAGTAAATTGGGACTCCCTAAACATTGCCATCATGTCTTGGACTTTGGACACATTCCAGTTGCTGATATCCCCGTTGTACAGTGACTCATCAAACATGCAAGCCATTTTTTCCACATTCGAAACATTCCACCGACTAATGTCGCCGTTGAAATTCGAACCGTTAAACATGTGGCTCATGTCTGTCACGTTCGATACATCCCAATTGCCGATGCCAAGATCGAACGGGATCCGTTCTTCCTCTTCACCTGTGTCAAGATTAAGAATCGGACCTTCCCCGGCAAATAAATCATGCATATCAGTCACTTGCGACACGTCGATAAAACTCAAGTCGCAGTTCTTGCCTTCATTTTCGAAGGTTTCTTCGATGAGTTCTAACAAATGATCGCGGTCGCGAGCGATGACCTTTTCGTTCGGGTTCATATATTTGCTTATTACTTCACAATCCCGACTTCGCTGAGTTTCACGAATCCGCGGATTTTTTCGCCGAGGCGGATTTCTGCAAAGTTCCCTTGTTCGCCAACGACTTCGAAACTTGTGCCTTCGGAGAGTGTGTTGAGCGTTTGTGATTTGTCGCTGGGGGCGCTTGTCACGTCGGCGCTAGAGGCGGTCACAACGCCCGTGATGTCCGTTTCGAGCGTGTACATTTTGTAAAGAGCGCTTGCGCCAATCGTGCAGAGGATGACGCTTAAGCCAAACACGACGCCTGTGCAGATGTTCTTGCCTCGGCTGCCGTTCACGAAACGGCGGGCGAGAATCACGAGTGCAATTGCCCAGAAGAGTACGAGGGAAATGTTCATTTGGCTTTTGAGCGAAAGTGCATGATGCAAATCCATGAGTCCTTCGAGAATCGGGTTCTCTTCTTCGTCGCCTTCTTTGTCGCGAGTCTTAGTCTGTGCGAAATTCAGGTTGTGCTGGATATCGTCATCGCTTGGGTGCAAACGGAGTGCTGACTTGTAGTAAAAAATGGCGAAGCCGAGTTTTCCGCTGCGGTAGTAGGCGTTGCCCAAGTTATAATAGAGGTCTGCATTGATGATGCCTTCGTCAACGCATGTGCGCCATTCGTCAATTGCGCGTTCAAAATCGTTTTCGTTATATGCCTTTGTGCCGGCTTCGAGGCCGTTGCATTTGTCGGCGGCGCTTGCTGCGGAGGTGAGGAAGAGCGCTGCGGCGATTGTCAAAATAATCTGCTTAAAGTTCTTCATGTTTTTACCGACGCTACTTGAGTTTTTCGAGGCTTTCGCAGAGCTTTTCGACATCTGCGAGCATTTGGGACTGTTCTTCGGTCGAGGCTGTGACCGGAGCAAAACGCACAAACGAGCATTTTTCAAGCCAGCTGTTGATGGCTTCAATCGTTTCTTCTTTGACGCCGCGCTTTGAAAGTTCCTGCTTCATTTGTGGGCGGGTCATACCCTTGAATTCAACGTTTGTCAAATTGCTGAGGTAATCGATGAGGCCATTTTCTAGTGCTGCAAAGAAAGCCTTGCCGTCGCCGTTCTTGAGGGCGGCGCGTGCGTTAGCGAACTTTTCTTTGAGGAGCTTGTTTGCCTTGCCCTTGCGGACGAGTGCTGTGTTGCTGTTGCGCTTGCGGTTTCTCGTGATGGCGAAGTTTGCTATCAGGTAGAATGGAATCGCTGCTGCAAACAGAATCCAGAAGAGCACGCTTCTGTGCGGGGCGCTAGATTCGGACTTGTCCGTAATCGGGTGGATAAAGCGGATGTCGCTGCCGAGGAATTCAATTTCTTGCTTTTGAACGACAGGAGCCGAGGTGCCAGTGCCTGCGGAAACCGGAGCTTGGTAAACGGGTTCTGTGGGGGCGTCGCTCTTTTCAACTTCGATGGTCCACGGGCCTGCCGAAGCGGTTTCGTACTTCTTTTTAGCCGGGTTGAACCAGGAATATGTAATGGCCGGGATTTCAAAAGTTCCCTTTTTCTTCGGGTAGAGGAAAACCTTGATGTCCTTCGAGGTAATGACCTTGTTGCCCTTGACCTTCTTGTTGATGCTGTTTTCGGGCGGGACTGAGCGGAATTCGCTAAAGTCGGGGAGTTTCGGGTCCGTGATGGTGCCCGGAGTGCCGTCGCCCTTGATGCTAATTGCAAGTGTCAACGCTTCGCCGACCTTGAGGTTTGTACGGTCAAAGTTGGCGCTAAAGCTATAGTTACCGACCATTCCCGAGAAATCGGCGGGCTTGCCCTCGGTCGGGAGCGGGAGTACGGTAATGGAAAGCGGAGCGGTGGAGGTTTCCGTTTCGATGGATTCCTGCTTTACGCTGCGGCTCGAGAACGACATGCCGCCCATTTGCTTCTTTTCTTCGACAACTTTGGGTTCACCCAGCTTTGTGTACTTGAACTTGAAAGAAGGAATTTGGAGCGTGCCGTTCTTGGTCGGGCTGAGCCATGCGTATTTGGCGGATGCCTTCATTTCGCGACGGGCGCCTTCGACCGGCTTGAAATCCAGATTCGAGAGGTCGTTGCGGTGGACGATGAAATCGTTGCCGGTGCTCATGTCGGTGGCTTGGAGCCCGCCCTGGAAATGTTCAAAAGTGTGGAGGCTGAGGGTGACGCTAAACTGTTCACCTTCGTAAATGGACTTTTTGCTCGGGGTAAGGCTTACGGCGAGTGCGTCGTCGTTATAGGAACGCTGCACGCTGACCGGAATTTTGCTACTGATGGTGTTGGCTTCGCCGTTAATCATCCATGTGAGCGTTCCGAGGTCCTGCGTACCGGTCTTTTTCGGGGCTTTAATCTTGAAGGAATAGACGCGTGCCTTGTAGGCTCTTCCGCCACCGCCGAAAAACGAGTTGAAAATATCGTCCATGTCCGGGCGCATCACCTGATCGGCACTGTCGAGCCCGAGGAGCTTAAAGTTATTGCGTGTTTCGAGGCGGAGCGCGCCTCTGTTCTGCGGCAGTTCCTGTGTCGGGACGATGAACTGCAAATTGAATGTCTGACCCGCTTCGATGCGGTCGCTATCGACTTGAAGAGATGGCTTTGCGCTTACAAATGCTGTTAAACCGAGACATAAAAGCAAAAATCGTTTCATAGCCCATAATTTACCAAATTTCCACCCCGGAGATTGCGATATAATGGGTGAAAATGTGCTTTTGCCCCCTCCGATTCGTTTCGAAAAATTTTCGCGAAATATATACTTTTTACCCTTGAAACGTTAGTAAAAAATTGTTATCATTGGCGCCGTCAAAAACAAGGAGTCAAAACAATGTACTGCATTCTCGCCGCCCTCTTGATTAAGAGCTTTAAGAAATACGCTAAGCGCGCTTAATCGAAAAAAGATTTTTCTCTCTCCAACTAACGAACGCGATGCCACGGTTTTCCGTGGCTTTGCTTTTTTTTGAAGATGTGTATGGCGACCCCGGCACGGAGGCCGGGGTGACAAGTGCGGGGCGACATTTTGTTATGGACGAAATGTCCAAAAAAGTTACCGAAATATATACTAAAATACCTTGACGTGTTAGTAAAACTTTGTTAATATTGGCGCCGTCAAAAACAAGGAGTCAAAATAATGTACTGCATTCTCGCCGCCCTCTTGATCAAGAGCTTTAAGAAGTACGCTAAGCGTGCCTAATTCTATAAAGAACGATTAAGAATAAGAATTGGTCTCGGGTTTCCGAGCCTTTTTTTATTTGCTAGCAATTTAAAAGAATCTTTTACAAAATTAGAGTTATATTTGAAGCATGCGATATGGTGATTTAACTTCCTTTCAAACCGGCGTAGCCGTTCCCCTTTTCAGTCTTCACAGCAAGCACAGCATTGGCATTGGCGAATTCTTGGATTTGATTCCGTTCGCCCAGTGGGCAAAGTTCTGCGGATTCAATATCATTCAGCTTTTGCCTGTAAATGATACTGGCTCCGAGTCGAGTCCTTACAGTGCTCGCAGCGCATTTGCCTTGAACCCGGTGTTCATCAATGTGCAGTCCGTTGAAGGCGCTACCGTCCTCGAACATGAAATCGAAAAGGCGCGTGAACAGTTCGCTGAAATTGAACGTGTGGACTACTACCGCATTACCACATGGAAGCGTGCCATCCTCCGCAAGATTTTTGATAACCAGTATGACGTCCTGAAGGCTTCGAAGAAGCTCCTGGCATGGATTGACAAGAATTCCTGGGTCAAGTCCTATTGCGTTTATTGCACGCTCAAGGCGCAGAATAACGAAGCTAGCTGGAAAGACTGGAAAAAGTTCCAGAACCCCTCCGCTGCCGATGTCGACAAGCTTTGGATGAAGAACTACAGGGACGTGCTGTTCCAGGCTTGGATGCAGTACACTGCCGAAGGCCAGTTTACCGCCGCCGTGAACGAAGTTTCTAAGCTCGGGCTTCGCTTGAAGGGCGACGTGCCTATCCTCATCAACGAAGACAGCGCCGACGTGTGGTTTGACCGCAAGTATTTTTCGCTTGCCGACCGCGCGGGTGCACCTCCTGACATGTTCAGCTACGGTGGCCAGAACTGGGGCTTCCCGACTTACCGCTGGGATGTTCTCGAAGCCGATGACTTCGGCTGGTGGCGCCGCCGTTTGGCTCAGGCTAGCAAGTTCTATCACGCTTACCGCATTGACCACGTGCTTGGATTCTTCCGCATCTGGGCGAT
Organism: Fibrobacter sp. UWB7; assembly: GCF_900142945.1. NCBI lineage: Bacteria > Pseudomonadati > Fibrobacterota > Fibrobacteria > Fibrobacterales > Fibrobacteraceae > Fibrobacter > Fibrobacter sp. UWB7. The sequence goes on along the minus strand of NZ_FRCO01000001.1, from coordinate 904,272 downwards.
TCCTGAATCTGAATCGACAGGTATCTTGGGACGCTTCCAGCCGTCCATCCCGCTCACTTGGGAAGTGCTCCGCAATGCGGGATTCTACCGTGAAACACTTGAATATTTGCGACGCCCGAATTATTCCGTGGACCAGTTGCGCGAATTCCTCGGCAACGAAACGGACAGGCTTATCTCTCTGTATTTTGAAAATTTGCCGGGAAAGTTCGACCGCTTTGTCGTTAAGCCGGAATACTTGTCGGAACGCGCAATTCTTTCGCTTGACGAACCGCAAGAAGTCAAGGATTCCATGCTCCGCGTTTACTGGAACCGCGTGTTTATCCCGACGGGTGATGAAAATACGTTCTACCCGTACTGGTACTGGTACAACCAGCCTGTACTCTTTACGCTCCCGCAGAACGAACAAGATAAACTTCACGATTTGATTGGCCAGAACGAACAGGCTCAGAACGCTCTCTGGGAACAGAATGCCATGAAGCTTTTGTCTGTACTCGCCAACGAAACGGATATGCTCGTTTGTGCCGAAGATCTTGGCGCTGTGCCGCCTTGCGTGCCGACCGTGCTCAAGAAGCTCGATATCATGTCGTTGCGTATTGAACGCTGGGCCCGCAACTGGAATGTTCCGTATTCTCCGTACTACAGCATGGACGAATACCCGCGTCTCTCCGTTTGCACAACGAGCTGCCATGACACTTCGACCTTGCGCGGTCTCTGGGAAGAACCTGATTTTGACAAGGGTTTCTACTGGTCTCATGCGGGCTTGCCGGGCGTTGCCCCTGAAAAGCTTACTCCGCCGGTGGTGCACGACATCTTGTCGCATGTGTTTACTGCAAATAGTTTGTTCTGCATTCCGCCGATCCAGGACTACTTTGCGCTTTCGGCTTCGCTTTCTGAATGCGATCCGAAAGAAGAACGCGTCAATATTCCGGGAACGGTCGGTGGCAAGAACTGGACTTATCGCACGCCGTGCAGTGTTGAGGACTTGCTCGCCAATTCGGGCTTGATTTCGGAGATAAACAAACTTGTCGAAGAACGTAAGTCCCGTGCCCTCTGGAAGATTTAGCGCTCCCGCTTGGGTCAAGGACGCTGTTTTCTATCAAATTTTTCCGGACCGCTTTTGCCGTAGTGCAAAGTACAAGGCGGTCGGGAAGTTTGTGGATTGGGATACGCTCCCAACTCGTGAAAACATGTTTGGTGGAAACCTCGCGGGCATTTGCGAAAAGCTTGAATACATTGCATCGCTTGGCGTGAATGCCGTTTACCTTTGCCCGATTTTCAAGAGCAATTCGAATCACCGTTACCATACGGTTGATTATTTTGAAATTGACCCTGTTTTGGGGACTTTCAAGGATTTTGATAAGCTTGTCAAGAAAGCGCACAAGCTTGGGCTTCGCGTGATTCTGGATGGCGTGTTCAACCATTGCTCACGCGGATTTTTCCAGTTCAACAGCTTGATGGAGCTGGGCAAAAACTCTCCGTATGTAGATTGGTTCCATGTGCACGGCTGGCCGCTCCACGCGTATTCGGGCAAGCCCAATTACGATTGCTGGTGGGGTTACCCCGCACTCCCGAAGTTCAATACTGATAATCCTGACGTTCGCGATTACCTTTTCTCGGTGGGCGAATATTGGATGAAGCGCGGCATTGACGGTTGGCGCCTCGATGTCCCGAACGAGATTGATGACGATAGCTTCTGGCAGGAATTCCGCCGCCGCATCAAGGCGATTAACCCGGAAGCGTACATTGTCGGTGAAATTTGGGATGAGCCTTCGCGCTGGTTGCAGGGCGACCAGTTTGACGGCGTGATGAATTACCCCTTGCGTAAGGCGGTGCTTGCGTACCTCTTTGATGAAAAGCCGATTGCACTTGCCGAGTTTGCAAAGCGTTTGCGTGAAGCGTTCCCTGCGGGGCGTTTCGGCGTGCCGATGAACTTGCTTGGGAGTCATGATACGATTCGGTTATCTTCGCTCCCGTGCTCAAATTTGCAGCGCGTGAAACTTGCGCTTGCGCTGTTGTTCTTTTTGCCGGGTGCTCCCTGTATATATTATGGCGACGAAATCGGCATGTTGGGGGGCAAGGACCCCGATAACCGTAGATCGTTCCCGTGGGATAAATTTGCGGAAATGCAGAAGGCGCCTGTCTATGATTATTTAAAAGGGTTGATTGCACTCCGTAATAAGGAGCGTGTGCTTCGCGAGGGCTCGCTTGAGATTGCCTATCGTGCAGGTCGCCTAGAAATTATCCGTACCCTAGGCAAGAAGAAGATGACTCTTGTTGTTTCGACCGCAAAAACCGATCCTTTGTTTGAGATAAAATAAGCCAGGCGTTACGGGCTGGCGTCTGAAGCCCGTTTGAAGGGGTGATGGAAGACCCGTAGGGGCTGCAATCAGGGGGAACATCCCCCTTTTTGAGCCTAAAATTACTTCTTACTTCTTACTTCCTACTTCCTACTTTTCTATCTTTGTCCCGCAACTAGTATGTATAATGCCTTTTAAGGGATTACAAATGAAAAAAAATAAATTCGGCTTCCGAGAATTCATCATTCTCGCAGTCATCATTCTTTCGGCCTACACTGTATGGCCTTCTATTCAGGTTCACTCCAAGAAGGGTGAAGCAAAGCAGACCTTCCTCAAGGAAAATCCGAAACTGGGCTCGAAGTCCATCAACTTCGGTTTGGACCTTGCTGGTGGTACTAGCATCACGCTCCAGATTGACCAGTCTAGCCTGAAGGATGGTGAAGATATCAAGGATATCCAGGCTCAGTCTCTTGAAATTATTCGTAACCGTGTTGACCAGTACGGTCTTTCTGAACCGCAGATTTCCCCGACCGGCGACGACCGCATTGTCGTTGAACTGGCTGGTGTGGATGACTCCACGGCAAAGGCTCTCGTGGGTTCTACGGCAAAGCTCGAATTCAAGATTCTCGCTGAATCTGAAAAGTTTACGCAGGTTGTTAGCCTCATCGACCAGTACCTGACTCGTCAGACGACTGACATCATTGCTGATTCCGCTGCAACAGACTCTGCTAAGACGGACTCTGTGAAGAAGGAAGCTTTGTCGGACGATGAACTCCTTGCTGGTGGCGTTGCAAAGACTGAAGCTGCAGAAAAGAAGGATTCCGCTGTTGCAGAAGCCGCTCCGGCAGACGTGGTCGGACAGTCCCTTTCCTCTTTCTTCATCTCTTTCGGCAATGGCGGTTTCATTGCTGAAGAAAGCATCGAAAAGGTTAAGAAGCTCCTCGCCACTGAAGGTGTCCAGAAGCTCATCCCGCGCGATGTCGCATTTGCTTTCGGTAGCGGTCTCGAAAAGCTCCGCCGCGATGCAAACATCAAGGCTAAGCGTCTTTACCTCCTCAAGCGCCGTGCAGAAATGGGCGGTGACGATATCACGGATGCTCGTCCGTACCGCGTCAGCGATGGTATGAGTGCCGGTGAAGTTGCTGTGAACCTCAAGTTCGGCGGCATCGGTCCTAAGAAGTTCTCTGCTGTTACGGCTGCTAACGTCGGTAAGCAGATGGCTATCGTTCTCGATAACCAGGTCATCAGCGCTCCGGTCATCCGTGACCGTATCCCGAACGGTGAAGCTCAGATTACGGGTCTTGACGACATGGCTGAAGCTAACCGCCTCGCTGTCGTGCTCAAGGCTGGCGCTCTCAAGGCTCCGATGCAGATCATCGAAAGCCGTAGCGTCGGTGCAACTCTCGGTGAAGAAAACATTGTGCAGGGCTTCGGTTCCGGTGCTATCGGCCTCTTGCTCTGCTTGGTATTCATGGTTGCTTACTACCGCCTCGGTGGCTTCATCGCAAGTATCGGTGTGATGGTCAACGCTCTCGTGACTGCCGCTGTGATGTCTGTGTTTAACGCCACGCTTACTCTCCCGGGTATTGCTGGTTTCATCCTCGTCGTCGGTATGTCTCTCGACGCGAACGTGATTATTTTCGAACGTATCCGTGAAGAACTCAAGAACGGCCTCACGGCTCGCGCCGCTGTCGCCAAGGGTTACGAACGTGCATTCAGCGCCATCTTGGACTCCAACTTGACGACTGTTTTGACGGGTCTTATTTTGTACAAGATTGGTACGGGTTCCGTCAAGGGTTTCGGTCTTACGCTTACGATCGGTATCCTCACTTCTCTCTTCTGCGCTATCACGATTTCCCGCGCCGTGTTCGACTGGAGACTTGCTAAGCGCGACAGAACGACGCTCTCTATCGGTTCTGGCTTCAAGACTTTGAACAATGCTAACCTCCAGATTATGAAGAACCGCGGCAAGTTCAGGGTTCTCTCCTGGATTCTCATTATTGCAAGTATCGCTTGCATTGCTGTGAAGGGCTTTGATTTCAGCATCGACTTCACGGGTGGTCAGGTCTATACGATTCAGTATCAGGATGACGCCAAGCACGAAACCGACTTGAACAAGGCTTTGAGCAAGGCTGGCATCCAGGGTGCTCGCGTCCGCTCTCTCGGCGGTACATCTGCTAACTCTTACCAGATCAGCGTTCGCGGTGATGACACGAGCTTCGAACTTGCAATGGCTAAGGCTTTCGAAGCTGCAAATCAGAAGTGCCAGATCGTGGCTAAGGACGCTGTGGGTCCGACCATCGGTAAGGAACTCCGCTTCAATGCTATTTTGTCTGTGATTCTCGCATGGCTCGGCATCGCTCTCTATGTGTGGTTCCGATTCGGCAAGCTCGGCCTTGGCTTCGGTGTTGCTGCTGTGCTCGGCCTTATTCACGATACCATCATCACGCTCGGCTTCATCTCTGCCTTCAGCCTTTCTTTCGATGGCGCCTTGATCGCTTCGCTCCTCACGATGATTGGTTACTCTGTCAACGACACCATCGTGAACTTCGACCGTATCCGTGAAAATACCGCTATCTTCGGTTCTGCTAAGTACGAACAGACCATCAATAGCTCTTTGAACCAGTGCTTCAGCCGTACGGTGATTACCTCTCTCACGACGCTCTTCGTTTGCGTGGTTCTCGCTGTTAAGGGTGGCTCTTCCATCCGCGACTTCGGTCTCGTTCAGTGCTTCGGTATCCTCATCGGTACTTACTCTTCTGTGTGCGTCTGCTCTCCGATCGTTCTCTGGTGGAGCAAGAAGTTCAAGAAGGGTGTGTAATTAGACTATAGGACACTCGCGTCGCTCGCTACAGACGAGAGACGAAAGATATTGCCCCGGCTTAGTGCCGGGGCTTTTCTATTGCTATTATCTGCTGTTTTTAATAGCTTTTCTTTCTTCTTCGGGTTTTCGCACAGGGTCTTTTTTACTATATTGCCCATGTTCGATAAAGGGGGCGGTATGCTCAAGTATTACAAAATCGAATCCGGTCGTCTCTCAGTAGCTCCGAACGAAGAAGCTGCTGACATCGTTATGATGGGTTCTTTAAGCCAGGAACAGCGCAGCATCCTTGTTAAGGAATATGAGATAACGGAACATACGATTGCCTCCGCATTTGACTCGGACGAACTTTCCCGTATCGAATACGACGATGATTTTACGACCATCGTGTTTAAGAAGCCCAAGAATTATTCTGCCGAGGATAATTTCCAGTTCCGCGTGGAATCTTTTGGCATTTTCATTTTCAAGGATTGGGTCTTGCTCCTTACGGACAGCGACATTCCGGTGATGGATGAACGCAAGTTCTCGAAAATCGATAGTCTGAATACGTTTGTGCTCCGCGTGCTGAGCTTTGCGATTGCACACTTCAATGAACATTTGAAGATCATCAACCGCATCAATGACGACTTGGAACTCCGTCTCAATACGTCGATGGAAAACAAGTATTTGCTCTCGATGTTCAGCTTGAACAAGGGCTTGATTTACTACGTGAGCGCCTTGAACAGTAACGATACGCTATTGCGCAAGTTGCAGCTTGGTCGTAGCCTCAACTGGACCGAAGCTGAACGTGAACTTTTGGAAGATATCCAAATTGAAAACGGGCAGAGCTTGCAACAGGCTAATATTTACGCCAACATTTTGACATCTATGATGGATGCTCGTGCAAGCGTAATCAACAATAACGTGAACCAGTTGATGAAGAACCTCACTATCGTGACGATTTCTATTTCGCTCCCGACGTTTTTCGCAAGCTTGTTTGGCATGAACGTGAAGCTCCCGTTTGGCATGAACGGCGATGCGACTGTTGGCTCTCCGGTGGCATTCTGGATTATTATCGCGATCTGCTTCTTATCAGTGTTTGTCTTCTTGGCCGTCTGGATGCGCAAAAAGTAAACTGGATTTCGGCATTTGAATTGAAAACGCGACCGTTATGGCCGCGTTTTTTGATGGCTTAATTCAGAATTGGGGTCTCTTAGAGACTCTTTTTCACAAATTCCGCGACGCATTTTTCCCAATGCTTACGGTGCATGGCGTATGGGAACTTGTTGTGGAATGCTTCGTGCCCAAAGGCGACTCGTTCGCCGGACTGGTTGTAGATGGCGTAATCGGCGAAGAACCAAAGGCCTCTATCGACAATGACGTTCCCTGAATTTTTTACGTAGCTAGAATCAAGTGCGCTACCGAATAAATAATTTGAATTATTATAGGCTTGGTAAGCGTAAGAATCTTCTTTGCGGCTGAATCCTGCATTTGAAATGGCGATGTAGTAGCCTTCATTCATGTTGATTGTTGAGGGCTTTGGAATGTTGAATTCTTTTGCTCCTACAGAATCGTGCTCAATGCTCATGCCAGCAATGTTGACTTGCTTGAAATCCAAATTGATGGAATTGTGGGTGAGGCTGTCGTAATTCTTTTGAAGCTCAGCTTTGTACCAGTCTGCAAATTTTTCGGTGTATTCTTCTAAATCATCTTCGAGGTCGTCAACGTTGTCGACAAAAGGTTCTGTGAAGATTACGGTAATTTTTGTTGGTTTTTCAGTCCAGGTTGGGTTTATAGATACGGTTGGATTATTTTGTGCACAGCCTGTAAAGAATGATGCTGAGAATAACGACAAAATGGCAAGCCCCCAAAGCTTGTTTTTCATAAGATCTCCTTCTTGTGCCCCATAACACTTGTAAAGAAAATAATATAAAAGACAACGTTTGGCACGTTGTCTTTTAGAAAGTGTTGTAAAAACGGCTGTTGTCTGCTTTTTACTGCGGCGTAGTCGCTTTAGTTCCCGCGTTCCGACATGCTGGCAAACATGGCGGTGATTTCTTCGGTGAAGTTGCTTTTCGGGAATTTGTCGGCAATGGCAAGCGCTTGTTCCAAGTGTTCCTGGGCTTCGGCTTTTGCCTTCGCAAAGCTCTTCTTTGCAAACAGGCGGTCTTGAATCTTTTCGGGAATGCCTTCTGCAGATGCCTTTGCGATAAAGCCTTCCATTTCGCGACGTTCTTCGGCTGTGCAGTCCTCGAAGTAATAGAGGAGCGGAAGCGTGATAAGACCGTTTGAAAGGTCGGTGAACTTTGCCTTGTCCATGTTCACGGAACCATAGCCATAGTCCAGCAGGTCGTCGATAATCTGGAAGGCAATTCCAAAGTGCGTTCCCATCTTAGCGCATTCATCAACCATCGGCTGATCGAAACCTGCCAAAATGCCACCGATGCGTGCTGCGGCGTCAATGAGCGCTGCTGTCTTTCCATCGATGATTTCGTTGTAAGCCTTGCGAGAAAGTCCCATGTCGCCGCAATGGTCGAGTTCCATGATTTCACCGATGATGAGCTTGTCAGCGGCATCAGAGATGATGACTGGAATGTTGCGAGCTTCTTCGTCAATGACGCAGCGCATGGACTGCGAAAGCACATAGTCGCCAATCAACACGGCCACTTGCGTACCCCATTCGCGATGGGCTGTCTTTTGCCCGCGGCGGACGTCTGTGCCATCGATGATGTCATCGTGCACGAGGCTTGCGAGGTGCAAAAGTTCTACGGCAGCGCAGGCATGTGCAACACGATCGATGTTCGGCTTTTGCGTGCCGCAGTTTGCGAGCAGGCAAAGGAGTGTCGAACGGATGCGCTTGCCTTTGCGGCTAAAGAGCGTTACAAGGCGGTCACTAATCCCTGCAGGGGCGTTCTTTGCCACCTGCATAATGACCTGTTCCGTCTTGTCGAGCTCGACTTTTACCAAGTCACGAGCTTGGGATAAAACGGCTTTGAAGTCTGCTTTCGTCGGACTCATTTAAATATCCAAATCGTTCAAGACTTTATATGCGTTCGTTTCAATGAACTTGCGGCGCGGTTCCACGTCTTCGCCCATGAGCATGCTGAAAATCTGGTCGGCAAGCACGCTGTCTTCCACATGGCACTGCTTGAGGAATCGTGTCTTCGGGTTCATTGTCGTGTCGTTCAGCTGTTCCGGCGACATTTCGCCCAGACCTTTGAATCGGGTAATCGCGACATTCTTCTTGTCTTCGATTTCGGCCATGACCTTGTCCTTTTCGTTTTCGTCGAACAGGTAGCGTTCTTTCTGGCCAATCTTTAACTTGTACAGAGGCGGCATGGCAAGGAAGATGTGCCCAGCGTCAATGAGCGGGCGCATGTAGCGGAAGAAGAACGTGAGGAGAAGCGTCTGGATGTGAGAGCCGTCCACATCAGCATCGGTCATGATGATGATTTTGTCGTAGCGGAGCTTTTCAATTTTGAATTCCGTGCCGATGCCGGTACCGATGGCGTTCACCAGGTTCTGGATTTCTTCGGTGTCGAGCACGCGGTGGAGGCTTGCCTTTTCGACGTTCAAAATCTTACCGCGGATAGGGAGAATGGCCTGGAATTCACGGCTACGACCCATCTTTGCTGAACCACCTGCAGAGTCACCTTCCACGATGAACATTTCGCATTCCTTCGGGTCGCGGCTGGAACAGTCGGCGAGCTTGCCCGGAAGACCACCGCTTTCGAGAACGTTCTTGCGGCGGGCGAGTGTACGTGCGCGGTGGGCTGCTTCACGAGCCACAGCGGCATTATAAACTTTGTCCAAGATAATCTTGACTGCAGCTGGATTTTCTTGGAAGTATTCTTCGAGCTTGGCACCGAATGCAGAAGCTACATAGCCTGCGATTTCGGAGTTGCCGAGCTTGCGCTTGGTCTGGCCTTCGAACTGCGGCTGTGAGACCTTGATAGCGATGACTGCGGTAAGACCTTCACGGATATCGTCCGAGGTAATCTGCGCTTCTTTCTTGCCCTTCGGCATGTCCTGTGCGAACTTGCTGATAACACGGGTGAGGGCCGTCTTGAAGCCCGTCACGTGCGTACCGCCATCGTAAGTATTGACGTTGTTGACGAAACTGAAGAAGTTTTCCTGATAACCGTCATTGTACCACATGGCAACTTCCAAGGGGTACTGGCCATCGGGGAGAACCAAGTGGATCGGTTCTGCAAAAAGCGGTGTGCGGTGTTCGTCCACATAGCGCACAAATTCAGAAACGCCACCGGGGAAGCAGAACGTATCGGTCTGCTTGTGCTCCGGATCGCGTTCGTCGGTAAGCGTCAAGCGAAGTCCGCTCATGAGGAATGCGAGTTCGCGGAAACGCGTGGCGAGCGTGTCGTACACGTAAACGGTTTCCGAGAAGATAGTATCGTCCGGATAGAATTCAACAGACGTACCGGTCGTTCCGTCGGATTCTCCAATGTCGACCTGCGGACCGCAAGGAATACCGCGTGCAAATTCCTGACGGACAACGCGACCATTGCGGCGTACGGTCACGATAAGCTTGTTAGAAAGTGCGTTCACGCAGCTCACGCCCACGCCATGCAAACCGGCGGAAACTTTATAAGAGCTATTGTTGAACTTACCACCGGCGTGGAGCTTGGTCATCACGACCTGGATGGTACCAACCTTTTCCTTCGGGTGGATGTCGGTCGGAATGCCTCGGCCGTTGTCGGTGACGCGGATGCCGTTACCCGGCAAAATCGAAATTTCGATATGGTTGCAGAAGCCAGCCAAAGCTTCGTCCACGGAGTTGTCGACCACTTCCCAAACGAGGTGGTGTAGCCCGCGGATGTCGGTGGAACCAATGTACATTGCAGGGCGGACACGAACTGCTTCTAGACCTTCGAGAACGGTAATGCTTGAACCGCTATAATCTGCTTCCGCCTTCTTTACTTCTTCTGTTTCTTCTGCCATAATTCCTCTATTAAACCCCTCTTAGACGAATCGTATTCCTTGAATAAAAGGCTTCCCTAAGAGGGTATTACACTTACCAATAATAGCTTTTTTTTGGAGGTTCATTTCGAACTTTAACGCCGAATTAGCGACCTTGAGTACCAATATATTTTTGTCGATTTTCTCAGGCTTTACATGGTCTACCAGGAGGGGGCCAACCACCTCCGAAAACCGCTCCGAAATGGTCTTAAAGTTGATATCCTCGGTGATATGGTTCTTCTGGAGAACACGCTCTAAAAGGACTTGAATGTCCTGAACTTTGTTCCCCGTATAGCTCTTGTTGCTCGTGCGTTTTGTTTCGAACATTTGTACAAATTTATCGCGTTAAACAAGCAGCAATTTGGAAAGCGTAAACCCGCCAATCAAGATGCTTGTCATGCCGGCAACCACGGTCGCCTTGGTGCTCTTGCCCACGCCTTCTGCACCGCTATGGGTAAAGAATCCGAAGAAGCAAGCGTAACTCGAAATGAAGAATCCGTAAAGTGTTGCTTTGATAAGACCCACGACCAAGTCCCAGTTCTGGTAGAACATGCGTACGCCATAAAAGAACACCGACCAAGAAACTTCCTTGTAGAGGTGGGCGACTTCGTAACCGCCGACAATGCCGATAAAGATGCTCAAAATGGTCAAAACCGGAAGCATGATGACGGTTGCAATCAGTCTTGGTGCAAGCAAGTATTTGTAAGGGTTAAGTCCTAATACTTTATATGCATCAAGCTGTTCTGTGACCGCCATTGTACCAAGTTCCGAACACATCGAAGCGCCGATACGGCCTGCAAGCACCATCGCCGTAAGAATTGGGCAGAGTTCCACCATCACGGATTTGCCGACAGCCATGCCGACAAACATCATGGGAATCATGTCGCCAAATTGGTAGGCTAGCTGCCAAGACATGATGGCGCCTGTAGCAAGCGATGCGGCGAATACCACGGGAATACTCGTGATACCCACGTGGTGCATCTGTTCGACAGTCGTGTGAAGATTGGTGAAGGCTCCGGGAATGTTTTTGAACAACTCCCAGATAAACAGCACGTAACCCACAACCTTGTTCAGGAAGCGTCTTACGGCTCGTCCGAGGCCTTCTGCCATTTTGTTCATTAAAGAAATCAAATTGAACCGTTACTTCTTAGGCTTTGCGGCGTTCTTCTTCTGTTTCGGCGGAGCGCTGATGGCTTTCTTGTAAAGCTGCGTGTCGCTCAGGTACTTGATGGCTTCGTTCAGCTGCTTGTCGCGCTTGAGCGAGAATGCGGTGCTGACGGAGTCGTTCACGAATGCAGTGAGAAGTTCACGCTTGATGCCATCCTTGATGTAGTCCTTGTTGGCTTCGAACTGGGCATCTCGGTTGTCTTCAAGAGCCTTGCGCATTTCGCTGATGCGCTTCACGAGCGTAGAATCAGAAATGGTCTTGGCGCTATCGCCCATGTAGTTCTGTTCGCGGATGATGCTCTTTTCGAGCTGGTCCACGCCGACGAGAGCGTTGCTCTTGACCTTCATGAAGTTCGTGTCTTTCTTGCAGAATGCCTTGAACTGCGTGAAGAGAGAATCAGGCACGGTCCATTCGGAATTCACCTTGACGCCTGCCTTTTCGAGGCTCGGACGGATCTTGACGGCGAACTTGAAGTACATGGCCATGCGTTCCTGGACTTGGACAACCCACGGCATCGGATCGAGTTCCACATCGACGTCCGGCTTGATGCCGCCACCACCGAACATCATGCGGCCGTTGTTCGTGTAGAACGTGTCACGCTTGGCTGTGTCTGCCTTAACGGAATCGGTTTTGGCAACGTCTTTTTCTTCATCTTCGTATTCTTCGTCTTGCAGGGCGAGACCCTTGATGCCGTTTTCAGGCTTGTTGATGCAACGACCGAAGGGGAGGTAGTAGAATGCCGTTGTGAGCTTAAGGGCATTACCTGCATTGTCCAGCGGGAAAATCGTTTGCACGGAACCCTTACCGAACGAGGTCTTACCGACGATCAAAGCGCGGTCCCAGTCTTGCAGTGCGCCGGAAACAATTTCAGCGGCACTGGCTGAACCCTGGTTCACGAGGACGACCATCGGAACTTCCGGCTTCACGAGCGGTGTTCTGCGGGCTGCACTTTCGGTCTTCTGTGTGCGGCCACGGGTGCTGACGATGACGTTACCCGGCTTGAGGAACAGTTCGCTGATTTCAATAGCCTGGTTCAGAAGTCCACCCGGATTGTAACGCATGTCGAGGATGAGCTTCTTCATGCCTTGCTTCTGGAGGCTGCGGAGGGCGTTTTCGACATCGCTTGTCGTCTTGTCACTGAAGGTAGCGAGCTTGATATAGCCGATTTCCGGAGTGACCATGCCGTAATACGGAACGGCGTGAACAATGATTTCAGCTCTGGTGATGGTGTAGTCCATGAGGTCGGGAACGCCTTCACGTTCGATAGCGACCGTCACGTCTGTGCCAATCTTGCCGCGGAGCTTGTTGACTGCGTCATCGAGCGACATGCCTTTCGTTTCTTTGCCGTCGATTTTGCGGATGCGGTCACCAGCGCGAATGCCGAGCTTGAATGCCGGTGTGCCGGAGAGCGGCGAAATAACGGTGAGGATGTTGTCGCGGAGGCTGATGGTAATACCCACGCCACCGAACTTACCTTCCATCGAGACGCGGAGGCTTTCGTAATCCTTGGGGGCGAAAACCGTTGTGTGCGGGTCGAGAATGTTTCTGATGCCATTGATGGCGGCGTCCGTGAGTTCCGTAGGGTTGACGTTTTCAACGTACTTGCGGTTGACTTCGGAAAGGACCTTGTTCAATCGTGAAACTTCGTCGTAAAAATCTCCAGGAGGAGTTTTCTTGTCGGTAGCTGCGTTCGCGATGCAAAGCGCGGACAGCGTTGCCATAAATACAGAGCGGAAACTAAAAGGTTTAAACATCATGCTCTAAAAATACAATTTCCTATAAAAAATCGCCACCTTATAAGGAAAAACCGGCTATGAATAGCCGGTTTTTTTATGAAAGGAGAGAGTATGAAACTTGTTAGGAGCAATAAAGGTGTTATGCAGCTTCGCAGAGGAGGCGTTCGACGTTCGCTTCGCGGAGCTTGTTCAAGGCGTTTTCCTTGAGCTGGCGGACGCGTTCCTTGGAGAGACCCACCATCGGAGCAATTTCCTTGAGGTTCAGGTCGGAATCCATCTTGAAACCGTAATAGAGCTTGATGATTTCCTTTTCCTGACTGGAGAGGTTCTTGTCCAATACCTTGTCGAAAACTTCAGCGCGGTTGTTGTTATCGGCGAGTTCGTCGGTGCGGTTCTGGGTGTCCGAAATGGTATCGCCAAGCGTTGCATCGCCATCTTCATTGACCGGAGTGTCGAGCGAAGATGTGGTGTTGCCCATCATCAGGATCTTTTCGATGTCGCTAGCCTTGTACTTGGAAAGGCCTTCGAGCGACTGGGCGTTGACGGTGTAAGTTCCGCCAATGACCTGCTGAACGTCCTTTGCGTGACGGTTGAAACGGCGAAGCATCAGTTCCTTTTCGGCGCTAATGCGGATCATGCGGCCTTTTTCGGAGAGAGCGCGGGTGATGTTCTGACGAATCCACCACACGGCGTAGCTGATAAACTTGATTTTGAGGGAGCGGTCAAAACGGCGAGCCGCTTCAATGAGTCCCATGTTCCCTTCGTTAATCAGTTCCATGATGTCGAGACCGCGACCCTTGTAGAGGTTAGCGATGTTCACGACAAAGCGAAGATTGGAGTTGACCAGCATGTCCAAGGCTGCCTTGTTGCCTTCGGCGGATTTCTGGAGCAATACCGTTTCCTGTTCTCTTGTGAGCAACGGGTAACGAGAAATGTCGTTCAGGTATTGCATGTAAATGTCTTTCTGATCTCGATTGTTAAGGGTTTTCATGGTGACCTCCTCATTTTTACATTATCAAATTTACCTCCAGATTGAATTCCTTGTGTCATTACTTAGAATGGTGCGTGCAAAAGTTAAATTGAGTTTTTGTTAAAAAAGTTCGTGATTTTTGTCACGAAATTGTCATGACGGGCCAAAATAGTGGTCAAATGACTAAATTTTTTAGTATGAATGACAAAGTTTCTACAAATAACACTGAAAAGTGTGAAGGTCTTTTCCAAAGAACTCGTAACAAATTCGCCGTTTTGCAAGAAATCGGCTTTGAACGCAATGAAAACAGGCTTCGTGAGCTCTTGAAAGACGAACGAGACCTGGTGCAGTTCCCTATTCCGCTCTTTTTGCCCGCGTTTTTAGTTTGGCTGTTCATGCTTTTGTTCCCGTTGGTACTTATTCTGGATCCGACAAATGCGCTGAATATGAGCGTAAACATTAAAGGGCTTGTGGGTTTTTATTGGCCCATGCTGAGTACGGTTTTCGTTTTTATCTTGAACCAAAAGTTTTTGGTGCCGCAGCTTGTGTTTAAAAAACGCTATGCGACGTATTTTGTCTGTAATTTCGTTTTAGTGGTGGCAACGTTGTTCTTTAGAGAAGTGGCGTTCTTTGTGATGGAACGTTCTCCGAACGAAGGGGTTGGTGACTTCTTTAGTTCCTATTGCTTTTCGTTTGTTAAAGGACACTTTGGCGTTTGGCCCGTTATATCGTTTACTATCCTTGTTGTGTTTGTTTGCGTTCTTTGCGTGTTATATCATGTGATGTTCCGCCAGATTGTGCGTGCGTTTATTTTGCGCGAACAGAAACGCTCGGAATTGCAGTACGAGCTGGATTTTTTGAAAAACCAGCTGAGTCCGCATTTTCTCTTTAATACTTTGAATAACATTTCTGCTTTAATCCAGATTGATCCGAAACGAGCCGAAAGCTCCATGAACAAGCTTTCGCAACTTTTGAGAATGATGCTTTACCAGGTCAAGGACAAGTATATCACGTTGCAAGAAGATGTGGATATTTTGCAAAAGTATGCGGACTTGGAAAAACTCCGTCTCGATGAAAGCTTTGACTTTGTCTTTAACGTGAATCTTGAAAATCCGAAAATGATGATAGAACCGTTGTTGGTAATGCCCTTGATGGAAAATGCGATGAAACATTGCGTGAATCCGAACGGCAAGAGCTTTGCGCATATCACCATTACGCAGGCGGGGGATGTTTTCCACTTCCATTCTGAAAATTCTAATTTCCCGAGAAAGTCGAGCCGCAAGGGAAGCGGGCTTGGACTTTCTACATTTGAAAAGCGATTGGACTTGATTTATCTGGATGCTTATACGTATTCCGTGAATATAGTCGATGGAGTTTATATAAGTGATTTGGTGATTCAGCTGAAAAAAGAAAAATCATAAAAATTTATTGAACCCCTTTACACAGTAAAAAAATTATTGTAGTTTATTTACCGCTTCGATGTTGTCGAGGCGGTTTATTATATTCTTACTTATATCCTTTCCTTACATCGATTAATATATCCGTTACGGCTGAGTAAGCCTGTTTATTCTCAAAATCAATAGAAAGGAAAAATCCTATGATGCGTAGGATGTTTAAAGGCGTTGCCTTCGCGGGAGCGTTGTTGGCTCTTGATGGCTTTGCCGAGGAATGTAAGGGCGTCGCACTGTATTCGGATGGTAGCGACAATGGTCAAATGATTGAATCGGGGAGGACTTTCCCGGAGTCGCCGGAATGGAAAGCGAACTGGGGAAATTTCGATGGAATGAATGCTCCGTACATCCGGTTGTCGGGCTCGAAAAATGAGCAAGGCGACTGGACGGGATTGCTTTCATTCCAAGCGCTTCCGTTGCGTGTGGATGGTGGCGTGCTCCGTTTGAAGGTGCGCGCTACGCAAAACGCAAAGTTTGGAGTTTGGCTGAAGGGAGCGCTTTCTGAGAGTCGAGTCCATTATGTGAACTTGACGGCGAATAAAACGCATGCGCTAGAAATTCCGCTCTCAAGTTTGGGCGTGACGGGAGCAATCGATGTTGTGAATTTGGGTGTAGGACTTTTCCAAGTTCCGCAAAACCAGTACACGACGCTCTTTATTGACGATATCGGATTCAGTTGCGCAAAGAGTGGTGCTAATTTGGGTGGAACTTCTGCAACGGTTGTTGTAGATGGAGCTAAACATTGGGAATATGAATTTTCCAATGTGGAAGCTTGGTCCGAAAAACGCGAGGCGCGATTGCTGCCTGCATTGGAGCCTGAATTCAGTGCTGCATATACGCCTCAAGAACGGAATTCTCTCATTTCGACAGTGAATGCAGATTTTCTGGTAAATGAACTGGAACACTTGAAAATTGTGAATAGTATTAGAGCATCGGAAATGTCTGCGAAAAAGTCGCGGTTGACCTGGTACGATAATATGTATTCGGTCGTTCGTAATCGATTACGAGAAAATGCAGTTGCCAATCCGAAACAGCTTTATTTTGAAGCGGAGGCGATTGCTGCAAATTCGGATTACACGGTAATTCCGTTGCTTGTAACTGATTTAGATTACGTGTATAAGGCGTGTGCCGATGAAACGTGCGGTTCAACTCAGAATGTGAATGCGCATTTGCTGATGGCGGGGCTTCCGACCTCTTTTGTGCGCGGCTCTAAAATAAGCCTTGTGCTTGATCCGTACTTTGTTGTGACGAAACAGCGTGAATTGCCCTCTGTTTCTGTTTGCGTTTCGGGAACGTGCAAATCGATTTCTCCCAAAGAACGGCTTGAACTGGAGTTCCCGTCGTCGGGTTTGCAGAAAATAATAGTCAAGCTGAAAAGTGCCTTGCGTAATGTTGAACAAAATCTCTTTGTGGAGGTAAAATAATGATGCGTTATTTATGGTTTGCTCTTGCTTCGCTTTTGACGACTAATGCGATGGCTGTGTCTAAAGATTATGCGTTCTTTGTGGATGAAAAAGACCGTCTTTGTGTTGAAAATGGCAATAATTTGGTAACCTTGAATGGCTTGGATCGTGTAGGTAGTTCGTGTACCGGTAATAACCAGTCGGTCCGTATCCGCATTATGGACGCCCCTCAAGATGCAAGTTCTCCATCGGGCATTTACTTGGAACGTCCATTCATGATTATTGATGGCATCAATTTGGATCCTGAAGAAAAGAGAACCTTGACGGATTTGGAATGCGATGTGACTCAGGTCGGTATTCCGAATATTCTTAAATCTTTAGGGTACACTCCTGTGCTTGTGCAGTTTGATGAAACGGTACGTGTTTCGCTTCAACAAAATTCTAAGGCGCTGAGCCAGTTGTTTGCCTTCTTGAATGATAATGTGCATATCCCGTTCCCGGGAGCAAAAGAAGATGGTTTTGTCATCATGGGCATAAGTCAGGGTGGCGTTATTGGACGTTACGCCTCTTACCTTTATGACACGCATCGAAATGAATTCGATGCTCCGATTCGCTTGTTCTCGTCGCTGGATTCTCCGCATCAGGGGGCGGTAATGCCGATGGGATTATTCAATACAGTGGCATTCTGGGGCGATAAGGGTGGCTCTGCGTCTGCTGAAATGTTCAAGAATATCTTGCTTTCGAAAGGAGCGGCAGATCTGCTTGTTTATGAAAATAAGTGCACGGATGGTTTATGCACTTCAGAAGTGAATACAAGGGACAGGTTCCTTTTTGATGATTATCGCCTTGCTGCAGAATACAAGAAGTTCCCTGTTGTGCTTATTGCGCAAGGACAGTTGAAAGGCAAAAATCCTGAACATAAAAATGATTATTACCGACTCGAACGTCATGTGAAAAAGGGTCCGGCATCGCTTGGTTCTGCGATAAGCCATATGCATTATTCCGATAACAATGAAACGATTTCTTATAACCGTAAAAAGGAAACGACGGATGATCCTATAAAAGTTGATTACCGTTCGACTTCCAAATATGATTTTATTCAGGGTTCTACGTATCCGTTTGCAGGGACGATTTACAATTCCTTGCGGCAGGGATTTTTGGATGCGATGCCAGAGGATATGAAACAGGAGGTTCTCTTTTTCAGTATTAACTTGAATACTTCCTGGGGCTATGACGAATTGATTCAGGACCGCAGCACGTTTATCCCGACGGTAAGCGCTATGGATATGAAGTGCAATGGTGATTTGGCAATTCGCTCAGAATGCGGTTTTAAACAGTCGTATAAGGATTTCCCATTTGAAAATCCGGGGAGCAGAAGTACGGCAAATGCGGCTTATGCCGTGGATCCGACGCACCCGCGTTATGCTGAAGCCATTAGCGGTCGCCATGTCGAAATGCCTGTTGAAAACGGACGTATAAACGAGACCGTGATGGAGGGGATGCAGGTTGATTTGTGGCGAATTTTATGCGAGGTGGCAAAGTACGATTACGATGCTGATGCAGGGCGGTTTAGAAATCCGAAATTGGTGGGATATTTCTCGCCGAATGCGAATTGCATGGATGCTAGTAAGATGCCTGATGTTATTCGTTATGCCGGCTTTGTCCAGCAGATTCCTTTTGCGTATGCGCGTTATGACTACAACGCTTTAGCAACGGAGAAGAATGAGTCTGTGAAGTTTAATCTTCCGGCGGGATGGAAAAAAGTGGCGACTTGGAATTATGGAACCGATATTCAGGCGAATACTTCTTTTGAGGTGGATATTCAGGTCGATAATCCTAAGGGAAACTGGATGAAAGCGGAACTTCTCGTTTGCCGAGTTAAGGGTTGCTCTGGTCATTTGCAGTTAAATGAATTGCCGGTGACGCTTGATGGCAAAACTCATACATTGCGTTGGCAGATGCCCGCAAATGATGGGGCTCTTAATGGTTTGCACTGGTTTCGTCTTGTGCTTAATTCTGATGGTGGGAACGTTACGTTGTCGAATCCTCATCTTGTGTTGAATACGCAGGGGGATGCTGCGGTTCCGCCAAAGATTGCATCGTCGGAAATTTATCCGGGTCCGTATGAATATACGCTTTGGGATGCATCGGTCCATGCAAACCCATATCATGATGAACTCGGTTTAGGGCTTGAGATAACGTTTGACAGGGCTCGACAGGGGTTGCATTTTGATTTTGGAAAGATGGTTTCGATGGATGATTACAAAAATCTTGTTGTAGACTATTGGCCGGGAACTTGCCAAAATTCGATCGCTTATTTTGACTCTAAAAAGCTGTTGAAGATGAATCTTGATAACGGTAGTTTGCAAAATGGATTTGTTCAAAAAGTTTTACCTTTAGACGAAATCATCGATACGGATGTTACCCCGCAAGGCTCTAAATCCGCACGCCGCTTGAATCTACAGCCTGTTGTTGCTAATGAGCGTTGTCTTATAAAGTCAATTTCGTTGAAATGAAGGTCTCTTGATGCGTTTGATGAATTATGATATATTATTTGGCGCAAAAACAAATAAGTTGGAGAATAAGATGAAAAAATCAATTCTTTTCTGTATGCTTTCTGCGGCGGCGTTGTCGTTGTGCGGTTGTTTGAATCCGCATTTGAGTTCAATTGGATCCTCGCAGATGATTGTGGCTCATCAGCCTCGCTTGGCGATCAATGGAGAATCTTCTCCGATGACTCTTTCTGTTGATGCGTATGGCGGTGCAAAGATGACTGGGCGTAATGTTAAGGACGGCTTTACTGCTGGCGGAACGGCATCATTGAACTATAGACTGCTTGGTGCTATGACACCGTTGTACGTAGAGGCTGCTTTGGGAGGCAAGGGTGGTAAAGCGTCGTTCGATTGCTCGGAAGCGGGTAAGTGCAATGAAGGCTATATGGCATGGCTTGCGACTCCAGAAGGAAAGAAAAAGTATTCGTTCTGGAGCTTCCAGGAACGTATCGCTGTTGGTGCTGACTTTGACGTAGGTCCTGTGATTTTGGGACTTGGTGCTGGTGTCCAGCTGTTTGAAGGCGGTGGCGACTTTGATGACGTTCGCGACTATCTTGGGAAGAGTCTTGCTGAAAATGACGACGAAGGGTTTGGCGTAAAGCTTTATTCTTCGGCTCGCATTGGCGCTAGGCTTGGACCGTATGGCGTGATCGCTTTTGATACTGATGTCATGTGGCTCAAAACGATGAACATCGGATTCATGCTGAATTACTTCCATCCGTCTGGATTCCATGGCGGTATCTTTGCAGCGGAAAAGGTCGGCTATGGTGTGAATGTCGGCAAGACGTTTAGCTTCTGATATTTAGTTTCTGACAGATTGTGAAGTGAAGCTTCATTTGGCTTGCTTTGCAACCTTGTTTGATTAGCGTACAAAAAAGGCTTCGAGCGGATGCTCGAAGTCTTTTTTGTAAAGTCTTGAGCGAAGCCCAGAGGACTTCGCGAAAGCTCTTACTTGCTGAGGGTCTGAACCTGGACGTCCCAGCTCTGGTTGCCAAGGGCAATGCGGTAGGTGCTTGCTGCGCCAGCCTTCATGTTCTTGGTGTCGACAGCCGGAGCGGCGTTCGGGTCCTTCTTCGGCACGCCAATGTGGCGGTTGCCCTTGAGGAATTCGATACCCTTGTTGCCAGCCTTCGTCTGGAGGCAGCCCGTGATAAAGATGGTTTCGTCGTTGACCGGGAGACCATTTTCTTCGAGGAGCTTCTTAGCAGCAGGAATGCCCGGCGGAAGAATTTCTTCTGCGCACTGGACGCCCGGATAGGCTTCCTTGAACGGCTTCATGTTGAACTGGTCGGCTGCGATCTTCACGAGTTCCGGATCCGGTTCGCACGGAGTCTTACCCTGGTAACCGAGGAGCATCTTGCCGTAGCCTTCGGTCATCTTGAACCACGTACCGCGACCGGCAGCCTGGTTCAATGTGTTCATGTAAGCCTGCTGGAAGTAGAACTGAGAAACCGGCGTCACAGAGGAAGCGAAGCCACCGCGGCGTACGCATTCACTCATGTTTTCGATAACCTTCGGGAAGAGGTGGAAGGTCTTGGTTTCGCGCATCATGAGCGTGTTAGCCGTGAGAGCGCCACCCGGCATCGGGCTGAAGATAACGTCGGTAGTGATCTGACGTGCTTCAGGCGGGAAGTTGTAGTCCTTGAGGCATTCAACAGCGACGTTGTTAGCTTCCATGAGTTCCGGAATGTGATCGTCGACGATGCTGTCTTCACCGAGGGCGAGCTTGTAATCCGTACCCTTGAGGGCGTGGAACATGGAGAAGAGGTCCGGCTGAGCTGTACCACCAGAAAGCGGCTTACGGCCGAGGTCGACGCCATCTGCGCCACCTTCGATAGCGGCCTTGTACTGAGCCACACCAGTACCGCAAGTGTCATGGCTGTGGATGCGGAGTTCGACCTTGTCGCCGAGGAGCTTACGAGCGCGCTTGAACGTTTCGTAGACCTTGGTCGGGTTCGTCGTACCGGAAGCGTCCTTGAAGCAGACGGAAGCGAACGGAACACCGGCGTCCAAGATGTTGCGGAGGATGCGTTCGTAGAATTCCGGGTTGTGAGCGGCGTTGAGGTCGCATCCCGGAGGAAGTTCCATCATGGTGACGACGACTTCGTGTTCAAGTCCTGCGTCCGTGATGCACTTACCGGAGTAAATGAGGTTGTTGACGTCGTTGAGAGCGTCGAAGTTACGAATACGGGTCATGCCGTGCTTCTTGAACATGTCGGCATGGAGCTTGATCATATCGCGCGGCTGCGGAGCGAGAGCGACCACGTTGATACCGCGAGCGAGAGTCTGGAGGCGGATCTTCGGACCGACAACGCGACGGAATTCGTCCATCATGTCGAATGCGTCTTCACCGCAGTTCTGATAGAGAGCCTGGAAACGGGCGCCACCACCTGCTTCGAAGTGGGTGATGCCAGCCTTCACAGCTGCTTCAACAGCAGGCATGAAGTCCTTCATGAACACGCGAGCGCCGAAGATGGACTGGAAGCCATCACGGAACGAGGTGTCTTGGAACAGAATCTTTTTCATAATGTTTTCCTGTGGGATTTAATCCCTTGTTTTTACTGTACAATAAAATACGGGGTCAAAAATAGAAAAGACGAGAGAAGAGAAACGAGAGACGAGGGAAAATGAGGGATAATTTACAGCTTAATTTTGAATTTTTCCGAAAAGATCTTCGCACATGGTGCGGATGGGGCGGGGGAGGAGGGATTTCGGCTGCTTGCTAACCCAAACGACATAGGCGCTTCTGCCCTTGATTCGGTAGGCGTCAATGAGTTCACGCTTGTTGTTGTATATCTCGAATAGGATCTCGATACGGTCCGGTCTGAACGACCATCCTGTGGCGCGGTCTTCCCAGTGCAGAATCTTTGGCAATATGATATAGTCCGTTTGTTCTAAAACCTGTTCTTCGAGGTTTTCGATAGGGATGGGGTTGGGAATGACGCCGATGACTGGTGTATAGCGGTTCAGTTCTTTTTTCAGGGCAAAGATGACATCGTCTCCGGATGTGGGGTATTCGATGTCTTCGTACGTTCCGTTTTCTGGAGTAATCAGGAGGATTCGGCTCGATGTGTTGGCGAGTTTTGACGGCTGGTTCATGAACTCATTTTGGTATGAAGCCGTGCAGCCCGTAAAGAGTGTGATTGAGGCGATGAGTAAAAGTACGGATATGATATTTTTCATAGAAAACCTTTTGCTTGGATGGTTAATATAATAAAATGTTGTTCTAAATCCTCTCTTTTAGACTAAAAAAGCTCGAACGGCGGTGCTATTTTATAAAACCATAGATTGAAATTTGTATTTTTGGTCTAATCATATATTATACACATTGAATTGTGTTGGAATACGGAGTATTGTAATGAATAAAAAGTACGCTCTAGCTGTAGCTACCACTTTCCTTGCTGCTGGATCGGCGTTTGCCGCTCAGTCTGGTGACAGAACTGTGATTACTTGTAGCTTTGACGACATGTTCGGTAATTCGTGCTATTGGCGCTGCCCGGATATGGAGGATACGTATAGAACGGAAAAGAAAGACGATCGTTGTGCCAATGTGCTTTACAGATGCGTCAATTATCCGCGTTCTTTTATGCGTTCGTCTGTTGGCAGTAGTGAAATCTGGATTACGCCGGACAAGTATAATTACTATTTCGGCAAGCTTCCGCAGGAATTTGATTGCAGTATTTCTGAAGAGGAACGCGCGGCACAGATGTTGCGCCCGACTCAGCCTGTTCAGCAGAATACGTATGCTTCGAACAAGTACCAGAATACTTCGACGTATGACGAATCGAGAAATTTGTTGATCGATAACCGCGATGGCGAACGCTATACGACGGTGAAGATTGGTGGTCGCGTCTGGATGGCGGAAAACTTGAAGTTCCGTTTGCCGGATAGCTACTGCTATGAGAACAATACCCAGAATTGCGAAACTTACGGTAGACTTTACACATGGAATGCTGCAAGGAAGGCTTGCCCCGATGGTTGGAGCCTGCCGATGGGCGATGACCTCAACTACCAGGACTTTAATCTGAATGGTTTTAGAGTTTTGGATGGTGGCTACTATGTCGATGGCGAACGTTACATTGACATTGGCAACCGCGCCTTCTTCTGGCTTGGCGATGACAAGGGCAGTGACCGCGCCGATGCGATGAGCTTTAGAGGCCAGAATCTCGAAACGTTCTCGTTCCAGGGCCGAAAGGCAAATGGTTACTCTGTGCGTTGCATCCAGAACTGGGAAGCGGCTTGCAAGGACCGTCTGGGTAGCGTGATGGACAATTCTGGAAAGACCTACAGAACGCTCAAGGTGGGCGACCAGACTTGGATGGCTGAAGACGTGATTCTGGACCGTCTGGACGAAATGGAAGCGAGAAACCTTAACCGTGGATGCCCGCGTGGCTGGCACGTGCCGGAACAGGCTGAATACGAACAGCTTTTCTCGAAGGCTTCTGAATTTGACATCCATGCCAACGACAAGCGTGCAAGAAAAAATCGTGATGCTAAGGAAAATCCGTGCAGCTTGAATTTCGACTTCAAGCGCGGCTACTGGACGTCTTCGAAGAACGGCAATGAAATGACTTATGTGGACTGGAAGTACAATGCTATCCGCGAAAAGGGTACTCCGTACTTCAAACATGGCGATGCTTATACGAACAAGCTCCGCTGTGTGAAGGATGGCTCGTCTTACGGTGCTCCGAAGCCGCAGGTAACGACTTCTCAGGCTGGTGCAAAGCCTGCAGCTCAGGCAAATCCGGCGAAGAACGCTGCCAACAAGACTGTCCTTGAAAAGTTCATTTTGCAGGGCGTGACGTTTGGTGTTGGACAGTCCAGATTCACTCGTGAATCTACGGATGGCTTGAATAGACTTGCAAGTCACTTAGGAAACTATCACGGCAAGACGATTGAAATTGTCTCCCATACGGACAACTTGGATCGCCCGGAAAGAAGCCGTGTGCTTGCTCTCAAGCGTGCCGAAGAAGTGAAGAGCTATTTGGTGACGGCAGGTCTTTCGAAACAGGATATCATTGCGACGGGCAAGGGCGGCGATGAACCTCTTGTTCCGAATACGACTCCGGATAACCGCATGAAGAACAACCGCATTGAAATCTTTGTGTACTCCTATGATGCTCCGGCACAGGCTGCTCAGCCGCAACAGAAGAAGGCTCAGCCGACTCCTGAAGCTGCTCCGAAGAAGTGCAAGGAACGTGACATGGCGAACAATAAGCTTGGCGAATGCTATTCTTACCAGGAAGGTTCTAAGGACCACAGAAGGTGCATGGCGGCATACAAGAACTTGCTGAACCTTGCCAATTCCAAGTGCAAATAAAAGAACCGCTAAATGCGAGGAATAATGGTTCCCGTCGCTACGCTCCAGGATGACTGTTCGAGGATGACGGGATAAACAAATTAAGAAGCGCAGCTCATTGAGCTGCGCTTCTTGTTTAAGTTCTGCAAACTAGATCATGAGAGGGGCGTAGCCCCTTCTATCTTTAGATAAACATCATCGTGTTGAGCTTTGCGCGGTACTTCCAGGTGAGTTCGTGTTTGGGACCGAGAACGCCGAAGAGCGTGAGCATTGCCTTCTTGGCGGCGCCGTCGTTCCATTCCGGAGCTTCGACGTACAAGTTCAGGAATGCCTGGAGTGCACTTTCGAAATCTTCTTCGCAGGCGAGCTTGCAAGCTTCGTGATAGACGATGGCTTCTTTACCTTGGACATCTTTCTTGGCGACTTCGGCGTGGAAGTCGAGAAGTTCCAAGAGCGATTTGGCTTCGCGGTACTGGTCGTCGCTTTCGACAAACTTGGAGAGAATGTCTTTTGCCTTTGCGGTATCGCCGAGACCAAGGCTTGCCTTTGCCCACAGGAGCTGGAGCTTCTTGTCATTGGGGGTCTTGGCGAGAGCTTCATCGAGCATCGGGAGCGCTTGGTCGAAGTTCTTTTGTGCAATGGCGTCTTCAAGAGCCGTCTGGAAACGGGCTTCTTCGGAGACGTAGAACTTTTCGAGACGCTTCTTGAGATCGGCTTCGGGGAGCACGCCCTGGATGACGTCTGCAATTTGGCCTTTATCGACCACGTGAATTTCGGGGACGGACTGCACGCGGAACATCTGGATGAGGCGCATGTTTTCACGGTCGTCGCAGCTTACGACGCCGAGCGTAAAGTCCATGCTTGTGGAAAGCTGACCTGCCAACTGGGAGTACGGGGCGCAATCCGGGTATTCTGCGGAGGAGAAAAGAATCGCGACAGCGCGCGTTTCAGAGGCCTTGATGACCTCTTCTTCAAAATTTTCTGCTGTAATTTGAACTACTTTAGCCATGCGGCTAAATATAGAATTAACTATATTCAAAGTATGTGTAAATGTTCTTTTTGCGGTTCAGAAGTCGAGTCCCTCAGAATTGTCAATCTTGATCTGAGGATTTGCCCGAAGTGTTATTCCATTTATTTTCCGTGCAACCAGACGTTCGCCTTTTACGGTGGACTCTCGGACAAGACGCGTGAATTATGGCTCAACGACTTGAATAAGAAAAACGTGCAGGACCCGCCCTGCGAAAATCCGGTATGCATCGATCATGGTCAACCGCTTGTGAAGGGCAAACTCCCGCATTACGGTTTTGATGGCTATGTGACGACTTGCTGCGAAACGTTCCATATGCCGCCTTCGACGGTGAAACAGCTTTTGCAGTGGTCTTTGGACATCAAGGCGGCTCCGCAGGCAAAGGAAGGCAAACATCACTTCTTCTTTATCCATTGGATTGATTCATTTGTGAATAAGCTTTTTGGTGAAAAGCCTGTGGAAGAAGATCCGCTAGATTACATTCAGTACAATAGAACTTTAAGGAAATTTTTTGAGTAAATGAAAAAATCATATACGATTTTAGCAATTATTGCGATTATTGTTGTTGCCATCTATGTAATGCTTCCGAAAGAGCGATTTGCTGAAACGGTGTTTCCACTAGGGGATGGTGCAAAAGTATCTGCATTTGACGATAATGCGGCCGGGGGAACGTCTGCTGTCCAGTTTAAAGCTTCGGATTCCCTGACCTCGTTCCAGTGTGCTCTTGGCACTGACGAAAAGAAACCGACTTGGTGCGGACTTGTATTTGACTTTGACCCGGCGGGCGAAAAGAAATTCCACAACTGGAAAAATGTTGATACGCTTTATATGGACCTTGATATCGCCGGGACAGATGAAATCCTTGTGAAAGTCTGGACGTATGACCCAGATGTGACGGATTTGCAGAAGTCCAATACGTTCAAGATGTTGCTGAAGGAAGTTCCTGTGAAAACGGGGCGCAACAAAATTGCTATTCCGTTTGAACATTTCTACATCCCGAACTTTTGGTATGACGATCTTGGTGTCAAGCGCTCGAAAAATCGTTTGCATCACGAAAGCGTTGCGCGTGTGGAAATTTCTGCAGGGTGGAAACAGCCTCGTGGAAAGAACTTTGTCGTGAATGTCCGAGAAATTTTTGCAAGTGGTATAAGCAATACGGCTTACGGAATCTTCTTGTTCATGATTCTTGGGCTTATGATCGTGGCGATTGGACGTAGCCACCCTGTGAAGGAGTATGATGAAAAAAATTAGGTGGATTGGAATTTCGATTTTCCTGGTCCTGCTGATTGCTTGGGGCTTTTTCTATTCACGCTGTGGGGGAGTGGCGGTGGAGCTTTTCCCTGAGCGGACTTTTGAAATTTTTCCGTTGAATGATAGCGCAATCGGTGGATTCTCGACTAGCGAAGTTCAAGTGACGGATACGCTTTTGACCTCTTCGGTGGTCATACATTCGGGCAAGGCTTTTACGTACGCAGGTGTCGGCTTCAACTTGAAATCTGTGGACAAACGACCTGCCGGAGTTTTTGACCTGGCAAAGTTTGATTCCATGGAAGTGCATGTGGCTTCGAAGCGCATGAATTCCATGAAACTCCGCATTCTGACGGATGACCCGGTCTATACGCGTAATGGAGATTATGTGACGCTTCGTGTTCTGGAAAAGGATATTCCGTCGGCGCCTTACTTACTGATGGGTGGCTCGAAGGAACGCTTTGCGGTAAGCAAAATTTCGCTCAGTGAATTCCGAGTTCCGGAATGGTGGCTGTCGCAGCAGGGACTTGAAGAAGACGATGGCAAAACGTACTTGAGCCGTGCCGCATTCTTTGAAATTGTAAGTGGCGCCTCGACGCTTCGCGGCATTCCGGATGAAATGGAAGTCCGCTATGCTCGCCTTTGGGGCCATAATGCCGAACAAAAGAAAACGATGCATGTTGTTTTAGCATGCATCTTGTTTGGCTTTATCCTTTTTATAGTTTATGTCTTGAGAAGTAGGGGAAGAAAAGATGCAAAGAAATTGGACGCTTGATAGGGTAATGCGCTATGTGCTGATTGCAGCTGCAGTCGCCGTTACTCTTGTTGTATTGAATTATCTGAGTGGAGTGTTGTTCCCGTTTTTTGCGGCGTTCTTGATTGCCTATATCATGGACCCGCTTGTTTGCCGGTTGCAAATAAAATTCCGTTATCGCGTGATAGCCGTGGTGGTCGTGCTTTTGGGTGCCGCTATTATTATTGGCGGTTGTATGTATTTCTTTATCCCGAAAGTCATGCACGAAGTCCAGTATCTGGGAACGCTTATTTCAAAAATCTTTACGGACTCCACTTGGAGTGATCGAATCATGACGTTCTTGCCTGCGGATATGTGGGCATCCGTGAAGACGATGATTTCTTGGAATAGCATTGCCGAGGCGATGGAATCGCTTGACGTGTGGAGCGTGGTGCAGACGGTTTCGGACCGCATTCTTCCGGGCGCTTGGGACATTCTTTCGAAGACTTCGACGATTGTCATGGGTATTTCCAGTGCGGCTGTCGTGTTTATGTACCTTGTCTTCATTATGCTTGACATGCATAAAATCAGGAAGGGCATTCGCCGCTTGATCCCGAGACGTTACCGCCGCGAAGCGGGTGAATTCGCTAGCTCTACGGACAAATTTATGGGCACGTACTTCCGTGCTCAATCCATGGTCGCCTTTACGGTTGGCGTTTTGTATGCAATTGGCTTTAGCGTGATGGGACTCCCGATGGGGATGGCGTTTGGACTTTTCTCCGGGGCATTGAACATGATCCCTTACATGCAGCTCACGACTATCCCGCTCGCCTTACTACTGGCGGTGGTTTACGCTTTGGACAAGGGCATGCCGTTTTGGGAAGTGGCAATTATCATCCTTGCGATTTACCTTGTTGTACAGATTATCCAGGACTTCTTCTTGGTGCCGCACATTGTCGGTAAGTCCATGAATTTGCCGCCTGTAGGGATCCTTCTGTCGCTCTCGATTTGGGGCAAGTTGCTTGGCTTTTTGGGACTTTTGGTGGCGATTCCCTTTACGTGCATATGCCTTGTCTATGTAGAGAAATTAAGGACTAGAGCCGACCAGTACGTAGAAGATGCGGGCAGACTGGCTCCCAAGGCTTGATTTTATGCGGTTTTAAAAACTTTTTTCATTTAAAAGCTTTCCTCCCCGTGAAAAAAAAGGTATAATATTACCAACAATTCACAAATCTGACTCAAGGAGTTATAAAATGAACAAACAAGATCTTATTGAAGCTGTGCTCGCTAACAAGGAAGCTGGCATTGAATCTAAGGCTGCTGCTGCTCGTGCTATCGACGCCGTTCTCGACGGTATCGCTGCTGGCATCAAGAAGGACGGCAACGTTCAGCTCATCGGTTTCGGTACTTTCACTGTGAAGGCTCGTGCTGCTCGTACTGGCCGTAACCCGCAGACTGGTGCAACCATCAAGATCAAGGCTTCCAAGACTGTTGGCTTCAAGGCTGGTGCAGCTCTCAAGGAAACCGCTGCTAAGAACAAGCCGGCTAAGAAGTAATTCTCTGAGCTAGATTTGCTTTTTGCAAAGGATGGGTCGCTTTTTGCGACCCTATTTTGTTTTGAACGCGTGTCTCTGTTTAATTGTTTATTATATTGGTGGATAACGATTTAGAGGTATTTTATGAAACGTTGGATTTTGAGCTTGGTCTCTCTTGTTTCGATTCTGGGTCTTATGGCTTGTTCCGCTCCGGCAGACTCTGATTACGAAACGCTTCATGAAAAGTGCAAGAATAAGCCGTCGCTTCCGGAATGTCAGGATGACGTGCAGGAAGACGATTCTTCGATGGATGAGGACTAATTTTTATAGCCCGCTATTGAAAGGATTTATCACTTATTCTATATTTGCGCAAGTTTAAGTCTTTGCGAAATAGGAAAGTGATGAACGTGATTACAAAAAATGTAATGTACTCCTGTGACATGCACGATGTTGCGCCGTTCGCTGGTTTTTCTATTTCCATTTTTGATTTTAAAGATGCTGAGCCTTTTGGTTCAGCTTTTTTGTTTTTTTAATAAATAATTAGTCAACGGAGATAAACAAAATGAAGATTGAAGGCATCGACAAAGTCCTTATCATCGGTTCTGGCCCGATCGTGATCGGTCAGGCTTGCGAATTCGACTATTCCGGCACCCAGGCTTGCAAGGCCCTGCGCGAACAGGGTTACAAGATTGTGCTTGTGAACTCTAACCCGGCTACCATCATGACCGACCCGGTCATGGCCGATGCTACCTACATCGAACCGCTGAACGTCGCCCGCCTCACCCAGATTATCGAAAAGGAACGCCCGCAGGCCCTCCTCCCGAACTTGGGCGGTCAGACTGGCCTGAACCTCGCCTCAGCACTCAGCAAGGCCGGCGTGTTGGACAAGTACGGTGTGAAGGTCATCGGTGTGAACCTCGACGCTATCGAACGCGGCGAAGACCGTGAAATCTTCAAGGAAACCATGCAGAAGCTCGGTATCGACACCCCGCGCTCCGGCATTTGCCACTCTGTGGAAGAAGCCGAAAAGATTGTTTCCGAAATCGGTTACCCGGTTGTCGTTCGCCCGGCATACACCATGGGCGGTGCAGGCGGCGGTTTCTGCTACAACGTGGAAGAACTCCGCACCATTTGCTCTAACGGTCTTGAACTCTCGATGACCCACCAGTGCCTCATCGAAGAATCCATCCTCGGTTGGGAAGAACTCGAAGTCGAAGTCGTGCGCGACTCCAAGAACCAGATGATCGCCATCTGCTTCATCGAAAACATCGACCCGGTGGGCGTGCATACCGGCGACTCCTTCTGCGCAGCCCCGTTCCTCACCATCGACAAGAAGCTCGAAGAAGAACTGAAGGAAAAGGCCTTCAAGATTGTGGAATCCATCGGCGTGATTGGCGGTACCAACGTGCAGTTCGCTCACGATCCGAAGACCGGCCGCGTGGTGATTATCGAAATCAACCCGCGTACCTCTCGCTCCTCTGCCCTTGCTTCCAAGGCTACCGGCTTCCCGATCGCCCTCATTTCTGCAAAGCTCGCTGCAGGCCTCACCCTCGACCAGATTCCGTATTGGCGCGACGGAAGCCTCGAAAAGTACACCCCGAGCGGTGACTACGTGGTGCTCAAGTTCGCTCGCTGGGCATTCGAAAAGTTCCGCGGCGTCGATGACTGCCTCGGCACCCAGATGAAGGCCGTGGGCGAAGTCATGGCTATCGGCAAGACCTACAAGGAAACCCTCCAGAAGGCTATCCGCGGCCTCGAAAACGGTCGCTCCGGCCTCGGCTTTGCGAAGGACTTCAACAAGAAGAGCAAGGAAGAACTCCTCGAAATGATGAAGACCGCTTCTTCTGAACGTCACTTCCAGATGTACGAAGCCCTCCGCAAGGGCGCTACCGACGAAGAAATCTTCGCCGCCACCTACGAAAAGGCCTACTTCGTGCAGCAGATGCGCGAACTCGTGGAACTCGAAGAAGAAATGCTCAAGACTCCGGGCCGCCTGCCTGCTGACGAACTCCTCATCAAGGCCAAGAAGGACGGCTTCAGCGACAAGTACATCGCGAAGATTCTCGGCATCCGCGAGAAGGACGTTCGCAAGAAGCGCACCGAACTCGGCGTGGTCGAAGGCTGGTGCGCTGTGCCGGTGAGCGGTGTGGAAAACCAGTTCTACTACTACAGCACCTACAATTGCAAGGACGAATCTACCGCTTCCACCAACCCGAAGAAGATCATGATCCTCGGCGGTGGCCCGAACAGAATCGGCCAGGGTATCGAATTCGACTACTGCTGCTGCCACGCTGCAATGGCCCTCCGCGAAATGGGTTACGAAACCATCATGGTGAACTGCAACCCCGAAACGGTTTCTACCGACTACGATACCAGCGACAAGCTGTACTTCGAACCGGTCAGCCTTGAAGACGTGCTCCAGATTTACCACAAGGAAAAGCCGGCTGGCGTGATCGTGCAGTTCGGTGGCCAGACTCCGCTGAACATTGCCCGCGCATTGAGCGACGAAGGCGTGAAGATTCTCGGTACGAGCATCGACTCCATCGACATCGCCGAAGACCGCGACCTGTTCCGCAAGATGATGGACCAGCTCGGCATCCCGATGCCGGAAAGCGGCATGGCAACCAACATTGACGAAGCCCTCGCTTGCGTCAAGCAGATCGGCGGCTACCCGGTGATGATCCGCCCGAGCTTCGTGCTTGGCGGCCGCGGCATGGAAGTCATCTATGACGAAAACATGCTCCGCGAATACGTGGCGAAGGCCGTGGGCGTGACCCCGGATCGTCCGCTCCTCATCGACCGCTTCCTCCACAACGCTTTGGAATGCGAAGCCGACGCCCTCTCCGACGGTGAACACGTTTACATCCCGTCCGTGATGGAACACGTCGAACTTGCCGGTGTCCACTCCGGTGACTCCGCCTGCATCATCCCGCCGGTAACCATCACGAAGGAAAACTTGGCAACCATCAAGGATTACACCCGCAAGATTGCCGAAGCCCTCCACGTTTGCGGCCTCATGAACATGCAGTACGCTATCGAAGACGGCAAGGTGTTCGTACTCGAAGCGAACCCGCGCGCCTCCCGCACGGTGCCTCTGGTCTCCAAGGTTTGTAACACCCAGATGGCCCGCCTCGCTACCCGCCTGATGCTCGGTGCCAAGCTCGAAGACCTCAAGCTCAAGGACAAGAAGTTCAACCACCACGGCGCCAAGGAAGCCGTGTTCCCCTTCGACAAGTTCCCGAAGGTGGACCCGGTTCTCGGCCCCGAAATGCGCTCTACCGGCGAAGTCCTCGGCCTCTCCGACGACTACGCTCTCGCTTACTACAAGAGTCAGGAAGCCGCCGGTTCCTTCCTCCCGAACGAAGGTGCCGTGCTGATTAGCCTTTCTGACAAGGTGAACCTCTCCGAACAGGCTATTGAAATTGGTAAGGAATTCCAGAAGCTCGGCTTCAAGATTTACGCTACCGAAGGCACTGCCAAGTTCTACGAAGCGGCCGGTGTCAAGTGCGAAGTGGTGAACAAGATTGCTGAGGGCCGCCCGAACGTTCTCGATATCATCCTGAACAAGCAGGTGAACCTCATCATCAATACGCCGTGGGCAAAGCGCGACGCCATCAAGGACGAAAGCGCTATCCGCAAGGCCGCCATCAAGTACAAGGTTCCGTACATCACGACCCTCGCCGGTGCCTACAACACCGTGAAGGGCATCGCCGCCGCCCGCAACGGCCATGGTGCAGTGAAGTCTCTTCAGGAATATCATTCCAGTATTGAAGAGATTTAACTGAAGAGCCTGCAGGAATAGCGTGCAAGGCGAATGCCGCGACAGAGTGCTTGCACTCTGGCATGGCTGAGCCGAAGCCGCGGACGCCGTAGGCGTCAATACCACGCAAGCATTGAAGAGGTGTAATCTCATGCGTGTCATCCTGGAGCATCCGTAAGGACGCGATAGGATCCAAAAACTTTAAAGACCGTAGCAATAAAATGCTGCGGTCTTTTTTGTATATGGGTGGAAAAATTAGCTTTATACTGGGCTTGGGCTTATTTTTTTAAGTGTTCGTGTTGACTATGATATATGCCATAGCTATGTGCTGATTTTGCATTTTCATAGCCAGCTGATTGTGCTCCATAACGGCTTGGTGTGTTGTCGTTCATATTTTTAACGCATCGGATTGAAGCTAAGTTGTTTTTTTCAAAAGCCCATAGGTTGCTGCGACTAGCTTCATAAACATTGGCTGCGTCAATATCCATGAATTCTGCGGAAGTCTCGTCATATTCAGATGTAGATGATGTCCAAAAATTAGCTCCTGTTCCAAGGGAACGGAATTTTTTACCACCCCCAAAAAATTGATGATCTCCGTAATAACCTGCAGGAAGAGCCGAAAAGCCTAATTTGTCTTCGTCATTGTTATCGCTATGAAGCCAACCTGTTTTTGAATTCAGCTCTTTATTGCAGATATACTTGCCACATGCAATAAACAGCAATTGTTCATATTCTTCACGAGATGGTAAATGCCATCCTTCAGGGCAAGCTTTCATGGCTGTATTCCAATCATAAAGCCTGCCATATTTTTCACAATCTTTTTTGTTATTGTTGTAGCAAGAGCTTTTGCCGGTTTTGTAGTTCAAATTTTGTGCCATCCATGTTTGGTTCCCTATTTGTACGGTTTTGTAGGTTTGCCCATCTCGGGTATCGGTAAATGTTCCTTTTTGCGTGTGTTCTTGAATTAAAAGCCGTAAGTAGGTTATGGTGTTCTTAATCGCCGTCATTATGGAATCATTCCTATTTTTGTTATTTTTAGAATAATTGTAGAGCCATTCATATTCATTCCATAGATCGCTAAATTGATTTGAATCACAAAGGGTAAGCGCCAACAAATTTCTTACATAAGGAATCTGTTCGTGCTCTGGGAATTTTTTTATCAAATTTTGTAGTATGGTTGTTGCTAGCTCAAATTGTTTTGCATCGTAATGAACTACCGCAGAATTGAATGCCACTACCAATGCTTTATCGCAATCGCCAAATTTAGCCAAGTATTTTTCAACTTGCTCAAAATAAGCTTTTGTTTCGGGAAGCTCGTAAGCTTTGACGGGATCATTGTTTGCGAATTGTTTTTGCGCTTGTTCTCGAACGAAATCCATCATAAGAACAGCATTGTATGCAGCTTTTTCTGGGGATAAAACATATGTTAAATTTATCGGCCGTTCACCATATTCCGTCGTGTCTATATTTGCTATCCAATCGAACATCTTGGCGGATTTTTCATATTTTCCTGCTTTATGGTAAGCAAAAGCAAGATTTGTATGAGCTAAATAAACATCCCAATTAGGTTCATTTGAGTAATTGGCTAAGAATGTTTCGTAACCTTCTATAGCTTGTTTATACAGTTCAACTCCGTTTTCGTTACCGTCGTCAATTAGTTTTGTTGCTGCAACATGGTAATATTGAGGGATGGCAAATAAGGAATCGCGCGCATCATGGATTTCGGAATTCATGTTTTTCTTGAATAATTCTATTATATACTTGTCTAAGACTATTGGATCTTGTGAATCTACACCTTCAAAAAGTTTGTTGAATGCGATGAAGGAATTTAGGGATAGATTTACGCGAATGATGGATTCTTCGGAGAATGGATCTATATTAGCTATGATAAAAGCTGGCTTTACTTTTCTTTTTCGCAGGGCCTTTGCTGTTGTAGTATCTACTATGTTGGAGAATCTTAGCTGATATTCTTTTTGAGAATCTTTTGTAATTGTGTCTAATGAATGTTCCGCAAATGTTTCTTTTTGAACAAGTGTATCTTCAGGTGCGTTTTGCATGTCACTTGCGGATGGTTTATCCTGAATTTGGAATTCATTTGAGGCTTGTTCGTTCTGGTTCTTGTCTTCTTCTCGTGATCCTGCACAGGATGCTATTAAAATGCTTAGCAGCAGTAATGTGGAGGAACCACGAAGATTTGCAATGAATTTATGAAATATGGATGGACCTTTGATTTTACGAGTGATGAAATCAATTCCTTGAAGCTTGTGTTCCTTGACAATGTTAACGAAAGTCTCGTTTACGTAAATTTTAGTGGGCATGCGAGGAATCATGAATAGTAATTTTTCGGAGTTGTGAAGAAATACAGGTTCAGAGATCCAGGATATTTTGCCTTCTGGATTGTATGTAATTTTTGATTTTTGCTCGTTTAAAATATGAGAGTCGCAAAAACAAGGGTTGACGATGTAATATTTTGATCCAGATTCATCAAAAACAGGAAGTAGCTCAACATCCGAATCATTAAAGTTAAATAAAGAACGAGTCTTTTCTGAGATTAAAGGAATGTATCCTAACAAGAAATGAAGATCAGCTTTCTTTTTTCCATAGGCTTTTGAAAAATTTACTTTAAACAAGGACCATTGATTAAGTAAAGGAGAACCCCAACAGTCTTCTAATAGATTTTCTCCATCATTTTCTATTTCAGGAAAAAGAAACTCGTCTATTACAGGATTTATTTCCCATACACAGTCACAATTCATATTTAACTCCTAAAAATCTGAAAAAATTGTATTCGGTTTCTTTGATTTAAGCAATGAAATTTTACAATTTAGCAAGTCTTCCTTGATGTCGTCTAAAGCCATTTCCATTGCTTGTTCGTTACAACCGTTGTTTTTACGCGCTGTTTCTAATCGATTATATATTTTTGCATTATAGTCGCCTTTATGATTGCCATGAATACATCCTATAAAAATACTTTTTGAATGCATGGGCAGAAGAATTCCGTTTCTTGCATCATTAATATCGATGTTTCCACATTTTGTAAGGAGATTTCTGGCTTTAACAGCAAGGGGATCGGTGTCGTTTCCTGGAACAACATGATGAGCTTGCGCCTTTTTCCCCTTTGGGCTAAGAATGGACTCTTGATTAATTCTGTCTTTGTTGCTTTTTGTCATGCACAGACTCATGTTGAATCTCAATATCGCTCCGCTTCCTGGGTTGCCAAATCTAAAGTTACTTTTGTTTGTCTCGGCGCATTTTTTGTATGCCTTAGCTGTAACGATTTGATCAGATTTTCTCCCTGTAATTCTGAAATATCTTCGACCAATTTTTGAAGACTGCAGTTTTTTTACTAAGACGATTGATTTGTCCTTTATATTGTCACTCATAACTACAACAATTTTTCCGAAAAGGTGATTTTCATTTTTGACAAGACCTATGATGGATGCTGTAACGGTGGTTGCAGAGGAGCTGAGCTGAGTTATTATTTTTTTAGCAGCTGGTGATTTTATCGCCTTTTGTGCAACTTCAGGAACTTGTGCCGCAAGATAGTTTGCGCCGAGTTGAACTCCTATTGTTATTAGCGGCTTTGCAATGCTTCCTCCGGTTTGTACCGAATCGTAAAGATCAACTAGAGATGATGCGGCTGTTGCTAAAAAATCAACGGTATTCAAAACCGTATTCGCTGTTACTGCGGCTCCTGCAACAGGTGGAAACGGAATAAACTGAGCAACTGTAAATACGGCTGTTGCTCCCAAAACAAACTTTCTCCACGATGCTTCGTGCTTTATGAAGAAATCATTTGCTTGATGAACGAAATTCTTGGGCTTCCCGACCTTGGCTAATTCTCTTTCTGCAAGTGTACTCCATTTCCCATTTTTAGAAAGCATCCCATCTTTTAGTTCTCCTTCGTATAAATCGCCATTGGCGAATAGAATACTTGCTTCAGATGGTAGCGATCCATTGCCAGGCCAATAGGCTGTAATTACCAAAGAATCGTCGTCGCTAAAAAGATGAAGCGAACCGTCCCCCTGAAATTTATTATTTGAAAATTCCCCTTCGTAATAGTAACCGTCTGCAATACTGCTATAATAGCCTAAGCCTTGAATTTTATCATCAACAAACTCTCCTTCGTATATATCTCCATTTGCAAATTCATAGTGACCATACCCATAGCGGAGATTGTCAATAAATTGACCCTCGTAGTAATCACCATTGCTGTATTCTACAGAACCTTTTCCATTACGTCGTCCATCAAACCACTCTCCGTCGTAGGTATAGTCCGTTGTTTCGTATCGGCCATGGCCGTTCATTAAACCGTTTTTCCAATTACCTAGGTATGAGTTTCCATTTGTACCACGAAATTCTCCATAACCAGAAGGTTCCCCGTCAACAAAGGTGCCTGAAAAAGTGAAATTCTGGCTCGTGATTTTTCCCTTTCCGGAATATTTGTTATCAACAAACTCACCTTCGTATTGATAATCTTTTGTTTTGTGTATTACCTGGCCAATTAACGAATTGTCTTTCCAAAAGCCATTTAAAGTGTCCTGTTCTGAGACGAGCTTTCCTTGACCGTTGGCGAAAAGTTGCCCATTCTTACAGATTGATTCTCCAATATATGTTCCCCAAATGGTTTTTACAGAATCAGACTTACAAACTTTTTGGTCTTTAACCCAGAATGATCTTAGACAGTTCCCGCTACGATCACATGTTTCTCCCTCTCCATCGCGCTTGCCATTGATCCAGGTTCCCCGGTAGTTTATTTGCCCATTCTTCTTTATATAGGTAAGATGACCGTTTGGTAGATTATTGTGAAATTCTCCAATTTCCTTGTCTCCCGAAGACGTTATGACAACGGCAAATCCGTTGAGATTGCCTTCATCATCATGATTGCCGATAGTTACTTCGTTATTTTCTTTGGTGTATGAATCACTGGATAAGCTGCCATAGTAAGCTTCTTGTTTTTTGCAGGATTGTTCGTCTCTACCTTTTGAAATGCAGAGAATCCCTAAACCATGGGCAACCCCTTCAACATTCTCCCCTTCCCAGGAATAGTCGTAATCAAGAGAGTCTTGGTTAATCCATATGCGAATATCTTCAGAGATCTTTTTCCATGAATAAACTGCATCTGCAGAGTGGCTAGGGCTGAATGCGCTTAGACAAATGAGGAGGATTAGAAAATAGGTATATCTCGGTTTGCTAAAGTTCATTTCTGCAATAATCTATGCTTTTCGAGGTTTGATTACTTTTTCAACAAAGCGAATAATTCTAGCCCTTTTTCTGTTAAATAGTAGGCTTGGTCGCGGCGCTTTGCTGATTCGGGATAGAGCAGGCTTACGTAGCCTTGTTTTATTGCCGGATACAGATAGGCGGCACGGAAATTACCACTTCCCTTCAGCCCCAATATTTGCATGATTTCATTACGAGTTAGGGTCCCTCCACCAATGCCAAGAAGTAGTCGTTTTACATTGCCTGTTACATTGCCCGTTTCATTGCCTGCAACATTGCCTGTCGAGCTGTTTTCCCCCGTTTTATCACGCCAAATTACGGAAACGAAGTTCTCGTCTTGACGGAATTCTGGGCGTTTTAGACCAAGGTCTAGGCAATGATTGATAAGGTCGGTTGTGCCTGTACCAAGCTGTTCGATGTAGCCAGCCAAATAGACGGGGCGGGCTAGTGTAGGATTGACGGGTATGGATTCGTGTTCTTCGTTTAGCTTGACGATGGTGACCCCTTTGGGGAGGTGTCCTGGGTTCCAAACTTCCAAACGATCTTTGAATAGCATAATTTGCACGGAACCTGTGCTTGCGTAGTCGCGATGCACAACGGCATTGACTATTGCTTCGGTGACTGCAGGAATAGGCAGCTCGTAGTCAACGTCAACTTGCGCTGATTGGGTGCGTTCGCCAACTCGGGCATTAATGCGGCTCAGTACGAAATCGACCGCCTTATCAACCACCTCGAAAACATTGCCGTCGTAAATCTGCTGAGAAAGTATAGGCTTCTCGACTCGAGTACCATAAAACTGGGCGCATTTGACAGTGGCTGAAGGGAACCATTTTTGCACATCGTGCGCGAAGAGCAGGAGTGCTGCGTTGGTAATGCCATCATTGTCGCCGATGAGATGTAAACTGCTCAGGATAGTGTGGATGTTTTCTTCGCTATATTGCAATGGAAAACGGCGTTTTTCGCGCGCCACGCCAACAAACCAGCGGATTTTCTCCCTGTCGAGGTCTTTTATGCTTGCAAGCGGGTTGATTACACTGTCGTAAGGTCCATCTGCCAGTACGCCTTTTACACTTAGGTAATGGATCAATGCCGCATAAACATGAGTGCGGAGTTCTTCAAAAGACTTGAACTGAACGGGGTTACGGGTAATGCTCTGCTCTATTTTACGCTTAAAAGCAGATTCCTTTGTTTCTCGATGAGCGACTTTTTTGAGAAATGCCAAACGATAAATGCCGTTTGTTGTCGCTGTATCGTATTCTCGTTCAGTTGGAGACATGCCATGGGCATCTTCGTTGCCGTATCGTTCTCCCATTAGCAGTAAATAAATGTCTGCCCTTGCTGCCGCATCGAGGTAGGCTTTTTGAGCCGATTTATTCTGAGCAGGCTGTTCTTCAAAAAGGAACGGTTCGAAATAACGCGAGAAAAGTGCGTCCTGTCGAATGTACTCTGCGAGCATTCGCCTTTCTTCGGCAAATTCCGATTGCACGCTGCTGATAAATATCTCTTTTTTCATAAAATACGTTGTTTTTTTTCAAAAATATAAAAATTCCGCAGGCATTGCTAGCGTTAAGAATTACGTCCTAGAAATCTCCCTGCTCGATTAATTTATCCTCCCAAATCGTTTTATTATTCCTATCTTTATAACAAATGTTGAATGAGAGATTTTGTTGGATATGAAACTTAGTGCGTTTATTGTTGCTGTTTTGTGCGCTGCCCTTTGGGCAAAACCTAGCGTGTTTATTCCCGCTGTGGAATTGGATGGTGTGCATCAGGATTATGCCGATAAGCTTGTCCGTTGGACTAAAGGGTACATCGAAAACAAAAAAGATGTGCGCGTGGTCGAATACGAAATCGAAAGCGATTTTATTTTGCAAATCAAGATGTTGCGAAAAGACGATGGCATTGTCGTTGTCTATACGCTGATGAATTCCAAGAACAAAAAAGAAGTTTGGACGTACAGGCACATGGCTTATACGCCCAATGACTTGATTCCCATTGTCGATGTGACTACAATGAAGTTTGGACAATGGAATGGGTTTAGGGTTGGTCTGGGCTTGGGCTCTCTTGTCTTGACTGTTCCTGAATTTGCGGCGGCGCCATTGCTCGATTTTTCGTTTCAGTTCTTATATAGCAACTTCCTTGCTTCTATAGATTTTAATTGGGGAATTGACGAAGGATTAGGTGACGATGATTTCTGGTATTTTGGAATATTCTTTTCTCCTGCTTACGTGTTTAATGGTCGCTATGCATTTCCTTTTGTGGGAGCGGGGGCTGGCTGGTCCTTTATGGGGTACAAGTCGGATGAGTATTCGTTTAGCGAAAACTTGAGCGGGGAAGGCTTAAGTTTATTTTTGAAAACGGGTATTCTTTTTAAGCCGATTGATTATAAAACCATTTTTGCTATAGATTTCCGCTATCTATATAACTTCTATGAAATTCAGAAAATTTCCACTAAAGGTTGGATGCCTGTTCAAGGGTGGAGTGTCAGTGCACAGGTATGGTGGTAATGATGAAAAAGATAATTGCGTTGTTGTTGACTGTATTGCTGGTGGGTTGCAGCAGTTCCTGGATTTCTGTCCCGGGAAATGAACGTTACGATATTTATCGCAATGGCGAGCTTGTTTGCAAATCGACGAACAGTTGTAAAGTCAGGGCGTCTGGTGGCAAGGAAATGCTTTTAGAAGCTCGCAAGGATAGCATTGTGTATGGACATTTGCTTGTTGCACGTCAGGATAGCAAACATGGTTCCGGTGCGCTTAGTACTACGTATCATACTGTTGTCAATACGGAAAAATTTCTTTTTGGGTTCATGAGCCCGAGTGGTCGTGGCGATACGATGCTTTATTTGTTTCTAGGTGGAGCTGTTTTGGTCGGTGGCATTTTTGCCCTTCCTATTATTCTTATGCTTCCGGATAATCTTGGATCGCTTCCGAAAAATATGACCATTCCTATAGGGGCAAGCGATGGTTCTGTAACCCCGTTCCCATGGGATCAACCAGCGAAGGATTAATATAGACAAACTTAAATTATTTGTCTAAATTTTTACATCATTGTTAATAATAATTGAATTTATGAAAAATAAAATCATAGCCGCTCTTATTTTATGTGTTGCAGGTTTTGCGTTTGCAGAATCGGCCTCGTCTGCTCCGTCCATCGGCAAGTCTGCCCCGCGTGAACATCGCGGTTTTTATAGCAGCATGTCGTTTGGTTATGCCTACAACTGGTTTAAAAATAGCCGTAACGATGTCGATTGGCGTAGTGGCTATGTAGATCCTTATAAGACCTTAAAGGAAGAAGAAACCGATTACTTTGAGTTCGGCGGTGGCTCCTTTACGTTGACAGAATTCAAGTTTGGCGTTGCTCTCGGAAACTTAATTGCGCTCCATTCCGTTTTCAATTTTGGATTCTATGCGGGGTCCATCGATTACCGCTATGAAACGCATAATTATGGGTGCTATGAAGGTAACATTTGTGAAGAGACCTCTCTTAGAGCACGTGAACCGAAATCTGTTCCGGGAATTGCAGCTTATGGCTTCAGGACTTATTTTGGCTTTGGTACGACGCTTTACCCGTTCCAGGATAAAAACTCGCCGATGAATGGATTCTTTGTGGGTGGCTCCTTCGGGTATACGCTATTTTTGACTTTGTTGGATGGAGAAGCCGATGTTGAAGATGCTACCGGAAATGGCGGTATTGGTTTTGAACTGGAAATTGGTAAGGATTGGTGGGTCAATGACCACATGTCTATTGGTGTTGGGCTTGGCTTTGCACACAATAGCTTGATTTGGGAAACGGTGGCTTCGCATAATTCTGATAATGTCATTTCGATTTCGTTCCGTATTACGCGTGGATAATTGACGATGAAGATGGTTAAAGCGCTAATCGTTATTTTGACCTTCGCCGTTATGGCTTGGGCTCAAGGAAATTCCCGTCCGCCTTGTCAACATCGTGGCTTCTTTTACAGCATGGGCGTGGGCTTTGCGTACACGAGTTTTGAATCGGAAAAAACTCATGGTTATGATTGGACTTCCGCGCAATTGGATTACTATCGTCAGGTTACTCGCGACGATGAAGAGCGCAGCTGGAAATTTAGTGGCGTAGACATTCCCAAATTCGAATTGAGAATGGGTGTGTCTATCGCAAATTATGTTGCTCTGTATACTCTTTGGGACATGGGCTTGTTTACTGGTGAGGCTGAGTATTCTGAGACAGATTATCGTAGAGTATTCAGTGAACAAAATGGAACGCTAGTTAAGATAAGCGACGAAATTCGTGATTATAGACATCGTAAAGATGATGGTGTCGGTTTATATTTCTCTTTTGGGCTCGGAATTTCCGTTTATCCGATCAGTAACTTGGCATCACCTTTGAATGGGCTTTATGTGAGCTTTGCTGGCGGCTTTGATGCTTTTGCCGCGGGCTTTGTCGAAGATCATGAAGATGGCGACGCTATCGGAATTTTTAACCGCTATGAAATCGGTAAAGATTGGTGGGTTAGTGACACATGGTCAGTAGGCGTTGCTTTTGCCTACAAAAATTTATTTGTAATTGACGACGATGATGGCTATTATGAACACAATAAATCGAGCCGTCACACGATCAGTCTTTTGTTCCGCCTAACTCGCGGATAAATCCCGTATCCACACCGTTTACAAGCAAGCTGGTGATAGCCTCGTCGCTACCCATCTTGCTTTTTTCTTTTATGTGGCGACCAAATGTTTTGTGCCAGTCGAAGCTGTCGGGCACGAGCCAGTCGAAAGCGGGCCAAGGCTTAATGAATCCTGGCGGCAGCAATTTGTAGAGCTTTTCTGAATTGATGCTGATATCTCCCACGCGTGGGGGCATGGGACCACCTTCGATGCGCGGCACTCCATGGAGGAGCTCGGCAGGGTAGCCTCCGATGGCATTCACGATTTGACCGACATTGTAAAGCGATACGCTGCGCGGGCCTCCGCAGTTGTAAATGCCTGCGGGGAATTTGTGCTCCAAAATGTATTGCACGGTGCGGCAAAGGTCCGGACCCGAAAGCGGGTTGCGGAATTCATCGGTGAACAAGGTC
This sequence comes from Fibrobacter sp. UWB7, assembly GCF_900142945.1. Classification (NCBI taxonomy): domain Bacteria; kingdom Pseudomonadati; phylum Fibrobacterota; class Fibrobacteria; order Fibrobacterales; family Fibrobacteraceae; genus Fibrobacter; species Fibrobacter sp. UWB7. The sequence continues at coordinate 861,034 of NZ_FRCO01000001.1, read as the reverse complement.
GCCGGGCGACCGGGGCGGAACCGGTACGTGATCCAGTCAATGGCGCCGGCGCATCCGCCAGGTGCGTAGTCCATTGGAAGTGGCACTCGGAGAATCACGACGTCAGGCTTGATGGCGGTAATCGCATCTTCGGCTTCTGCCTGGTGTTTGCCGTAATTGTGGATGGGGTCTTTCGGGTCGGTTTCGACGTATGGGCGGTTTGGTTTTGTCTTCTCGTCTCCGCTAAAGACCATGTCAGCAGAGATGCGAATCAGCGTTGCGTTGTAGCGTGCTGCGAATGTAGCTGCATCAACGCCTTGGCTGTAGTTCAGGAGCCTGCTACGGGCGGGGTCGCATTCGCAGGCTTTAAGCGCGCAATTTCCGCTGGCGTCTATGACTGTACCAAAGCGGAACTTCTCGAAAAGTTCACCCAATCGTTCCGTTTCTTCGGCGTCTACGCCAAAAACGTTCTCTCCAAAAACGCACGGGTGCTTGATGGATCGAATCCCGATAACGCCGGGTACATCCCCGCGAACGGTCACGTTGCCGTACAGTTTATTGAAATGCCTAAAAAGCGCAAAGCCGGGAACGCCGTTCAGCCCGAGAATTAAGATCGGGAGGCGGATTGCGATAATTTCCACTTGAAATAGCCTGCGATTTGAAGCGGGTGATTGAACGTGCCGTCGGCAACTTTTGCCTGGAATTCTTCGTCCGTGTACAGGAACGTTTCGATATCTTCCGTATCGTCAAAGCTCGTTTTGCCCAAGCGTTCCACGCCGTCGATGAACACCACATGGAACTTTCCGCGATGCCTATCCGGATTCACCGGAAAACTCCCGACATAGCGAATCGCGTCTCCTGTCATCCTGAGCGAAGCGCAGGATCCAGTTAAGTCCTTGTTGGCGTTCTCTCGTCTTTCGTCTAAAACGTACCCGCATTCTTCTTGCAGTTCTCTGACGGCAGCCTCTTCAGGCGTTTCGCCTTTGTCGATGATCCCTGCCGGGAATTCAAGCGCAATCTTACCTGTCCCGTGGCGGTATTGTTCCGTCATGACCCACTTGCCTTCCTTTGTGCGGGCAAGAATCAAAACCCAGTCGGGTTGCCACAACGTGTAAAAATCATCGATGACCTTGCCACTTGGCAGTTCGCACGTTTCCTTTGCGACCTTCAGCCACGGCGCATCCACCAAAAATTCCGAACTCAACAATTTCCACGGTTTCATACCCCAAATTTAGAAAATAGAATGCCGTGTATTGTCATTCCCCCCTTGCGTCCTGTCATCCTGAGCGAAGTGTAACGGAGTCGAAGACTATTCAGAAAGCGAGTATGCTCCAAGGCGAATGCCGCGACCGTGCTTGCACGGGCATGGCTGAGCCGTTTGGCAAGACGCAAAGCGTCAGTGTTGCGACCATGCTTGCATGGGCATAACCGAGCCAAAGAATTGGGGCTTTAGCCCCATCTAGTAAAGTCTCGCCTCTGATTCATCTACGATTCTTACTGATTCATTAAATTTTAAAAATTTTTGAAATTTTAAAAATTTGCGTAATTCTGTTAAAAATTAAAAATTTTGTATCATTTAACATATTGCGAAACTTTGATAAATGAGGTATATTTGTGTCTGTAAGGAGGTTAAGCATGAAACCGATAACAGAATATCAAGATTACCGAAAGTACATGCTTGATTATTTTGACTGGCGAAAGAGAAGTTCTGCGTTCTCGTGGCGTGAATTTTCCAAGATCGCTGGATTCTCGTCGCCATCGTACCTAAAACTTGTATGTGATGGCAAGAGCTCGTTGAGCCGCGTGGGGGTCCCGCTTGTGGCTGCCGCGATGGACCTGAACGACTTTGAACGGGAATATTTCAAGCTCATGGTCGAATTCACGAATGCCAAAGAAGATGACTATAAAAAAGAAGCTTTTCTCGAAATGGAGAGGCTTGCAAACGAACAGCGTGTTAGAGTGTTGAATGCTGATGCGTTTGACTATTACGAATCGGCCGTAAATTCTGTTGTTCGAGAACTTGCTCCGTTGATGCCTGGCGCACTTCCGGGTGAAATAGCCAAGAAAATCAAGCATACTTTTACGGCACAGCAAGTCCGTGATTCATTAAAGCTTTTGGTGAAACTTGATTTGCTCAAGGCGATTGGCGAAAACGTCTATGAACAGACAGATAAAGTCATAACAGGTTCGGGCGATGCGCTTAAGCTTGCGCTCCGCTCCATGAACGGCCAGATGATTGACCTTGCTCGCGAGGCTATCGAAAAAATCGCCCCAGGTGAGCGTAACATTTCGGGCGTGACGATTGGCGTTGACGAAGCCACGGTAATACGCCTTTCCGAAGAGGTGGACCACTTCCGCAAACAAGTTATCGCCATTGCGAGCGAATCTAAAAAAATCAATCAAGTTTATCGTTTAAATTTACAGCTTTTCCCGCTGACGGATAAAGTGTAGGGAGGAAACATTATGAATATGAAAAAATTTCAAAGGAGGATTCCTATGAACATGAAAAAAATCATACCGCATACGCTTGCTGCGTTGAGTGTCGCAGGGGCGCTGAGCGCTTGCTCTGATAACAAGGTTGTCGGTGCGGACGAACAGGCGAATACCGTTGCTTTGAGCTCTAGCTCTGGTGTCAATCCGGGGTCTTCGAATTCTTTCGACGTAAATCGAGAATCTAGTGACCTTGTTGCGTTACTTAATCGCGTGGGTAATAATCATGCAGTGACAATTTATCATGTGGCTGGAGATACCTCGCAATCAAACGATCCTCAGGGAAACTATAGAAGCATCTTCCATTACGATTCTGTAGATGCCTATAAAACTTATAACGATGTTGTTGAAAAAATTCTTGAAGCAGGCTCCATTCGCTATGTTGTCAATGATATTATCAACGATTTTGATTTCGATTCTTCTGTTTGTTCCGGTGTAACTTCCTGTAATCAAGTATATTACCAAACAGAAGTGGCGATGATTGACAAAGAACATAATCATATGCGTTGGCCACTTTTTATGAGCTATGGGGGGCATGGAAATTATGGACAACAGAGGTTGCAATGCTCGCAACTTGAATTAAAATCAAAAGGTTATTCAATCGGTTTTAGAGAGCAAGACTCTGGTCTTGTTGTTCTGAAAAGTCTCGTTACTCGTCAAGATCATGAAATGTATGAGGAATTCAAAGCTGATTGTGCTCTCGAAAATGGAGAATATATGGATTATCTGGAATATTTCCCAGAATATGTGGGATATCCAGGAATAGAACCTCCTCATGGTGGTATGTGTTTTGTCAAACCTGAGATGATTGATGGTGTTCCGACATACAAAGATCCTCACTGGGCTAAAAACGCTAAGTATGTTATTGACAGCTGTGCTGATATGAATGATTAAATCCCATATCTCCTGAAATAAGCACGCTCCCGCTCGTGAGAGCGGGAGCTATTCATGTTTACCCTATCAATAAACAAGAAGCCCGCTCCAATCGGAGCGGGCTTTCCCTAAACCACAAACTATTTTGAACTACTTGATATTCAATGTCCAAGCTCTGTTGCCGATTTTTACGACATACATGCCCTTGGCACCGGTATAGACTTTCTGCAACATGCCGATACCCTTGGTGGTGCGGACAACATTACCGAGGCTGTTGAACACCGTGATGTTCAAGCCCTGGGCGTTCTGAACGGTGATATAGCCGCTTGCGTCTACGTATGCAGCGAGGTGGCGACCGTCAAGTGATTGCATCGGGAGAGCGATTGTGCCGTTCGAGCTAGAAGAGGCGACTTCGCTGGAGCTGGACTGTGGCGGTTCAGCGCTGCTAGAAGATTCTGCGGCGGTGTTTGCGTTCTTCACGATAATTGTGCCTGCGTTCGGGACTGCGTCAAAGTAAACGTAACCGCCATCTACTTTGGATTCAAGCTTTGCTTCGCCCTGCGTGACTTCCACCTTGGTCCAGTTGGTCTTCACCTTGATGGAAAGCGGGTAGTCATACTTGGAAATGTTGTCGGCAATATTGTGCTTGAGTTCGAACGACATGGTGTTTGCTGCACCGCCATCCTTCGATTCAATCTTGGAGGCATTGCGTTCCTTGATGTACATGGCGACATGGCCCATCGGGGCAACCCAAATGTCCTTATCGTTCTGCTGGGCCCACTTGAGGGCGCCATCGATGGCGTTGATATCCGTCGGGGAGTAGTTGGCGTTGCCGTTGTTCTTGCCTTGGAAACCGTGAGTGAGGAATGCCGCCCAGCCGTTGCTCTGAATAACTTTCTGCATTCTGCCGGTAAAGTCGTTCGTGCTCTTGAGCTGGCCTTCGGCACCGGTCATGGTAGCAGGAGTCTGAGCCCAGTTGGATGGACCGTCCTTGCCCATTTCATCATTCATGCCCTTCCAGCTACCGTTGCAGATACGGCCCACGATGTAGTTCTGCTTGACTGCGCTTTCGTTAGGCACGTTGCAGTTCGGGTAGGCGACCGTGATGATGCCGTATTTCTGCGTGATATGGTTTTCGATGCTCTTTTTCGAAGATGCTTCTTCGCCACTCATGTTATTGCCGTGGCTATTGCTGTGGCTTGCGATTTCGTGCCCTTCGTCGGCCAGGCCCTGGAATCCGCTCCAGTTGGGGTTCCAGTTCACCACCACGTTGAAGGTAGCCTTGTAGCCATACTTCTTGAACATCGGACCAGCATCGGTCACGTGGCTCGGAGCGCCATCGTCAAATGTAAAGGAAGCAGCGCCCTTGCGGAAGCCCGACCAGGTTGCAATTTCTGCATTCTGAGCGAAAGCTGCGCCTGCTGCGAACATTCCAACTGCGACAGAGGCAATAGAAATTTTTTTGTAGTTCATTATCCACACCTTGTTAATAGTATTATGCGAAAATAATTTACCCCCATATATAAAGAACCGTCCCACGTTAAATTTCTTTTTGTTGTATAGTAATGCAACAGGGGAGGGGTAAATTCTATATTTCCTTACATGGATTTACAGTCGATTCTCTCCTCCGTTCTAGACGAAGTTTACGAAAAAAACGAATACCCCGCACTTGCGGCGCTTGAAAGCGAATGGACACATACCCGTCCGTTCGATGGCCTCCGCGTGCTGGTGGCAACCCCGATTTACCGCAACACCATGACCGAATACCGGGCTCTCGTGGCGGGCGGTGCCGACCTTCTCGTTGGTTTTTCGGAATTTAACGACCCCGATGTCGTGGATTTTATGAGGGAATGGGGCGTGCCCGTTGTAACGCCTGCCGAAATGCTCGAAGCTGAATCCCACGGCGAGTTTGTAGACTTGGTACTCGACTGTGCGGGACCTTTTGCGGTGCTCCACCCGAAAATTGGCTTTGTGGAACTCACACGCTCGGGTGTACACTATTATAAAAATGCCGAAAAACCGGTTTACGTTGCCGATAGCGGTATCGTCAAGCGAATCGAGACCTCCTTGGGCACGGGCGATGGCTATTTCCGCGCTCTCGAAAAGCTCGGCTTTGGTGGAGATTTCGAAGGCAAAAAGTTATTGGTTTTTGGTAGTGGCAAAGTCGGTTCGGGAATTGCGCTCCAAGGTGTGCGCCGAGGCTGCAATGTGACCGTTGTGACGGACCTAAAACGCGGGCTGTCTCAAACTGCGAATTCCGAAAATGCTGAACATTCCGCGGCTCCTGAAACTATGCCTGCAGGCGATTTTTCTGCCGTCCTTGAGCAAAATGACGTGGCTGTCGTGGATTGCCATGACTATGCAACTGTCGCCTCCTTGATTGAAAATTCCGATTTTGTTGTGACGGCGACGGGTGTCAAAAATGCCCTTGCAGCCCCGGAATTGACGGAAGCGCTTCTCTCGACCCAGGCAAATCTCGCCAATATGGGCGTTGAAGATGAATACGGCGAGGCTGTTCCTGCTGAAAAAGTGCTCAATGATAAAGGTCCGCTGAACTTCATTCTCGAAGAACCGACGCACTTGAAGTATATCGATACGTCGCTTGCACTCCATGCAGCCTTGGCCGAACGCTTGGTTCAAGAAGCCGCGACTCTCGAAGATTCTCTCGATGGGGCTCCCGACGCTGCTTCTGCTGAAAATTCCGTCGGTCTTCGCTTCCCGCCGCAAGAAATTGAACAGCGCTTGCTCGCTATTGCCATCCAAAATGGTGTCATTGGCCCTGAAATTTGCAGCATGCTCGGTGGCATTCCCGCTGAAATAGATTAATTCTGTCACCCCGGCCTCAGTGCCGGGGGCGCCTTACACAGTACATTTGAAGGAATCTCGATGACCCCCGAGAACATGAAAAAGGTCGTCGATCTCTGCAACCAGATTTCGAACATCACCTACGAAAACTTGACGAAAATCATCCGTCTGGAACAGACGGGGAGCGCCACCGGCGCCCGCAAGCTTGACGATAGCGACCAGAATGATATCGATTCCTGGATGGGCGGGGGCACCTGCTTCAGCATGACATGGCACCTGTACCAAACGCTTACGGATATGGGTTTCAAGCCGCGTCTTGTGATGGGCCACAAACGCAAAGAGCGCAACATCCACTGCGCGCTTATCTTGCCCGATCCCGATTCTAATGTCACTCTGGAGGCACATAGTGCCGATAGAGCCCATAATGGATCCTATCGGTCGTTACACTCCCTCCAGGATGACAAAAGCAACCTTTTTTCCCGGTCTGTCTCCCCGGCCACCGTGCCGGGGTCGGTTCTCTCGTCTAACTCATACCTCCTCGACCCCGGTTACTTGATTTTCGACCCGCTCCAGATGCCGCTCCCGCAGCCGTTCGGCATAGGCGAAGCATTTTTCCCGCTTTCCCCGAACTGCGTGCGCCTCGTGCGCCCGACGCTCGAATCGATGGAACTCTGGACAGGTGGCGCTGGCGCCCCGATGAAGCTCCGTTTCGAGTACCCCGTCGAAGGAGTCTCCGTCGAAGAATTTAAGCACCACTGGAACGAGAGTTTCTACCGCGAAATGATGACCTACCCGGTCTTGAACCGCCTTGACCGCGAAAAGGGCATCCAGTATTACTACCAGAAGGGAAACCTCGTCGTTCGCAGCAGCACAGGCTCGCAAATGAAGCGCATTGAGCCAGCCGACCGCGTGCAAACCCTCAGCGACATTTTCAAATTGTCGCCCTCCGTCATCGAGCAGGCCCTCCAGATTCTTGAGAAAAAGCACTAATAAATAAGCTTGGCATTTGCCCCCAAATTTTCTATCTTTGCGCGCGAAAATCGAGGTTTTTGCGACGTTTTCCGCATTTTGCGGTTATCTTGAGCGGCTCCGCGCATCTAGTCCAACCATTTGCGTCTTGCGGGCCTCACGGGTGTGTTTATGGAAGATGTAATAAACAATAAAAAACTTAACGCGATGGGGACGGCGAGTATCCCGAAGATTGTCATGCAGTTTTCGGTCCCTGCCATCATCAGTATGCTCGTCGAAGCGCTCTACAACATTGTGGACCGCTATTTCGTAGGCCAGGGCGTCGGTAGCCTCGGCATCGGCGGCATCACCATCTGCTTCCCGATTGCCCTTTTCATTATGGCGATGTCCATGATGGTTGGCGTGGGCGGCAACACGCTTTTTGCCATCCGTCTCGGCGAACGCAAGTACCAGCAGGCAGCCATTATCCTCAACAACTCCTTTGTATTGCTCATCATTATGGCGGTGAGCTCCTTTACGCTCGGCCAGATTTTCATGGTGCCGCTCCTCAAGCTCTTTGGCGCAAGTGACCAGCTTTTGCCTGTGGCTTCGAGCTACATGCGCATCATCTTGTGCGGTGCGATTTTCCAGACGATTGTCCCCGGCATGAACCACTTTATCCGCAGTATGGGCCACCCGAAAACAGCCATGACCCGCGTGATGATTGGCGCTGGCAGTAACGTGATTCTAGACTGGCTTTTCATCATGAAGTTCAACTGGGGCATTGAGGGCGCTGCTTGGGCGACTGTCTTGAGCCAGTTCATCGGCGGCCTTGCCGTGATGCAGTTCTTCGTGAAAAAGACGACGCCTATCAAGGTCAACCGCCGTTACATGAAGCTCCGCCTCCCGTATGTGCGCAAAATCTTCATTCTTGGCCTTCCGCCGAGCATTATGCAGATTAGCAACAGCCTTTTGAACGCTATTTTGGCGCGCAGCCTCACATCGTATGGCACACGCGACTTGCCGATAGTGAACGGTATGACGGGTGGCGACCAGGCAATTGCCGCATTCGGAATCCTGATGAGTATCGTCTCCATGATTGTTTTGCCACTCATGGGCTTTGTGACGGGCTCTCAACCGATTATCGGGTACAATTACGGTGCCAAGTACAACAACCGTGTCCGCGACACGCTCAAGTTCACCATGCTCTATGCTACCGCTTTCATCGTGATTGCGTGGATTCTCGTGATGACGAATACGCTTGCGTTTGTGGCACCTTTTGTGCCGAACGACCAAAACATGCAGCAGCTCACGTGCAAGGCTCTCCGCACGTTCATTTGCATGATGCCGTTTGTACCGCTTGGTATGGTGTCGGGTAACTTTTTCCAGGGAACGGGCAAAGCTTGGCGTTCGATGTTCCTAAACGCTTGCCGTCAGCTCATTTTGCTGATTCCGTTCTTGTTGATTATGCCGCGCTTCTTCGGGCTTCGTGGCGTGTTCATGGCACAGCCCATTGCAGACTTTGTGACGGCCTTCATCGCCATCATCATGCTCCGCGCCGAACTCAAAAACATCCCGCGCATTTAAGGCGCGGCGCTTCTCGCCGCATTTACCCTGCTGTGTTGAGCAGTCCATCGCTTTCGGCGATGAGCTCGTTCATCTGCGTGACTTCGGTGCCCTGGCGTGACACAAGCCCAATGGAAATCGTTACTGGGATTCTCGAATCCATCCATGAGAATATGTGGCGTTCAATGACCAAACGCATTTTCTCGGCGCGCTTCGTGGCGTCTTCGGGCGAAATCCCATTCATGAGGAGCAGGAACTTTTCTCCCTCGTAGCGTGCGAGCAAATCCGAATCGCGCTTCTCATCGTTCAAGATCCTGGCGACTTCCTTTAAAATTAGGTCGCCGCACATTTCACCGCAGGATTCCGTCAGACGCTTGAATTCATCCACGCGAATCATCGCCACATGGATAAATGCGTTTCCGCGGCGGGCGCATACAAGTTCTCCTGCCGAGCGGTCCATAAACGCCTGGCGGTTCAGAACTCCCGTCAGTTCGTCCATCGTCGCTGCTTCGTACAGTTCGCGGCTAAAAGCTTCTTCGCTTTGATCCTTGTAGGCGACCTTCAAGACCATCTTGCCAATCTGGAGCCTGTTGTCCGAATCGAGAATTTGCTTATTTATATAGTTACCGTCGACGAACGTTCCGTTCGTGCTGCCGAGGTCTTCGACCGTCACACTCTGACCGTCAAACGTGAGTGCGCAATGCCTGCGGCTTACCAGTTCGTCTTCAAAACGGATGTCGGCATCTTGCCCACGACCGAGCACCACGGTCCCTAATTCGAGCGGAAGCTCTGCGAACTCGCTTTGCGGGTACAGCACTATCAAGTGCGGGTGAACGACCATCGGTTTTAAAATTTCCATAAAATCCCTTGTTAATCCCGCCCCAAATATAGGACCTTTTGCAAAAGTCGTCCTTGCTCTCGACACTGTCCTCCTCTACTCCGAGCGGGAATCCCCACCCTCTAACCACTAATTCTATAATACGGCTATGATACAGCTTACATCACATCTTTTGTAAAATCTTTTGTTACAAAGTCTTGTTTGTAAAAATACACTTACAAACGATGTTGAAAATTTGTGAATAGAGCTGTGGATTTCCTTATATAAATTTTTTTTCACATGGATTTAAAAGAAAAAATTCCGTTTTTTTATTTAAAAAAGTAGATTTCGTTTCGGTGTAGTATATCGAGGAGGCTGTTCTTCTTGATGTGCAACGCGGTCAGAGAGAACCGAAAATGGAAAGAAAAACAATGAATAACAGAATCAACTCCTTAAAATGGTGGGTATTGGGCTGTATAATGCTCTTTGCCGGTGCGCAGAGTGCTTTTGCTGCATTGGCTTGTGAGGGCACTGTTTATTTCAAGCTGCCCGAAGGTTGGACATCTGCTTATGCTGTTGCCGGTGGACAAAAGGCTGAATTTGAAAAGAGCACCTTTGCTAACTGGCTCCAAGTTAGCGCCTCTAAAATCGGCGGTCCGAACTCAGCTAAGGGCTTTGTCATTGAAGAAACCGGTGCTAATGACTGTAATAGCGGTCATTGCGCAAGAAAAGACTCGATGAACGTCAAGTATTTGCAGATAAGCGATAACAGCGCTACTGCTTTTACTTGCTCCGATTTCGGTTCTGCAGGTGAATTGTGGATCTCCGCTCATCCGGATCCGAACAAGGCTAACATCACCTACATGAGCAAGACTCCTCCTGACGTCAAGTATTTCTACGTATTCTTGCCGAATAATGAAACGTGGAAGAGTGCTATTCCGCTGCTTGTTGAAGATGGCAAGGACCATGAATTGGAACTTGACGAACAGTGCGGTTGGTATTTTAGACGCTATATTGATGAAGCTCTCCCGTCCAAGGTCCTTATCCGTCGCGATGATGATACGGAAGTGAAGGAAGCTATCGGTAAGGATGGTGGCTGGCAGGTTGAAGGCACCGCTGCTGAACCGATCGGTTTGGAAGGCATGTTCGCTCTCTTTGATTCTGATGAACTTTTCTTTGTGGCTGACCCTGATGAAGCTACTAAGCTCCCGAGTGATGAAATGGGTTGGTACGACACCCGCCCGAATGTTGTTGGCAAGTGCAGCTACGATTTGGCCGCTTTGATTTACGATACCGACGCTTCTTTGCATGGTGCATTTACCTGCAACCCGGACTGGGCTCCTGGACAGACTCCTGCTCAGGCTCATGCTAACGCTTGCTATACTGCGTCTGCTAAGTATCAGGTTGCTTCTGCTGGTGGCGAAGTTCCGTGTATCGGTGTGACTAAGGGCATGGTGGAAAGCACTTTGCAAAGGGATGCTACCACAGGCAGAAAGAAAATGGTGCTTACTACTAAGGGTAAGAGCTGCTTTGGTGCTCAGGCAGAAGAAGCTTTCACGGCTATGTTTAACTACACCCCGGGCGTGAACGAAAAGTACTGCTTTAACATGACCTTTAATCAGGTTTCTGACGGTAAGTTTGAATTTGAATCCGATACCTACCAGAGCCCGGGTGCTCCGGTGGTGGGTGGCTTCTATCCTGCCGAAGAACCTCCTCTGGATTCTGGCATGACTCCGGGTGAAAGACCGGTGATGCTCTCTGCCCGTTTGGCTGCTGCTGAAAACAAGCGCAAGGCTGAAGGTCCGATTTTCTTCTGCGCTGACTATAATAACCAGCTTTCTAAGTCTCCGGATGGTCTCCGTACTATTCATGCGACTGAAGGTGTTGCTATGAGTGACCTCATTTGCAATGGCCCGGGTTGGGATGGCGGTATTGACTGCGAAGGTCTCTTTGCTGCTGGTGAAGAATTCAAGGATACTCCTGACGCTGCTCAAATTACGAAGAAGCTCGGCGTGACCTGGGAAGGTGACGGCTGGGGTTGGGGTTGCCCGAATATGGGACCTCTCGGCTGGACCTATTTTAAGGAAGGAACTGAAACTGTTGCTGGCAAGCTTGTCGAAAAGAATCAGGTTCCTACAGGTGGTGTTCCTCGTTGGACTTCTGGTGCTAGCGATTCCGAAGTTCTTACGAAGGGTGGCCGTAACCAGCACTTCTGCTTTGAATCTCATGCAAGCTTCCGCTTCAAGAAGGGCTTGAAGTTCAGTTTCCGTGGTGACGATGACATTTGGGTCTTTATTGATAACAAGCTCGCTGTGGACCTTGGTGGTACTCACCTTGCCGCTCCGGGTTACGTTGACTTGGATAAGTTCATGCCGGATGCCGATGTTGGTTCCAACTATGAGATCGATATCTACTTCTGCGACCGTCGTACGACGATGAGTAACGTCCATATCAAGACAAACATGTACATCCAGCAGACCACAGGCATTACTGATAAGAAGAACAATAAGGGTGAAGCCCATGCGGATTACATTGATAATGGTAACCAGCACTACTCTATTTGCTACAAGAAATCTAGTGCAAGCAACTGCGCTGCTGAAGTAGATCCGGCTGGTGGTGACAAGACGATGTGCGGTGCGGAACTCGCTGGTATGGAAATTAACTATGAACTTACCAAAGACCCGACCGGACAGGATCCGACCAAGGTTGTTCTTACTGTTGATGATTTAAAAGCTAATCCGAAACAGTATTTTGACGGCAAGAATTATGGCATAAATGTGTCCACTTCGTATGATCCGATTGTCAATAAGGATGTGTTGAAGAACTTCCTTCCTGCTGACACGTACTATTTGATCATCCGCATTGGTAATGATTTCAAGGCTATTACGATTGATGTTGTCGGTCAGCTTGGTGTTGCGAATCGTACCGCTGTCGTTGTGGACGATATTGGCAACCATAGCCTCCCGTATGAATTTATCGAACGCAAGATGGCTGCTGTTCCGAAGGATGGCGCTGTGGATGTCGAACAGCTCGTTCCGCTCTACATTGCCGCTCTCCGCGATCCTTGCTCTTCTCCTGATTGCACGGATCCTCTCGAAATGCAAGCCTCTACAGGTAGCTACTCTTTGAGCTCTTCTAATGCTAATGCAGTCTTCTACGAAATGAAGAATGGCAAGCTTTCCCAGATTGCTAATCCGGGTGCATCTCGTGAAGTGAATGATGGTATCGATACGGTCTATGTGACGATTCTCGCTCGCTCCATGGGTACAAAGTTGGAAGACTCTGTCTCTGTGAACGTGGTGGGCAGCACTCGCACTGCTAAGGTCAAGTTCTTCGTGCCGCAGCTCGTCTTTGTGGATGGGCCGACTTCGACGAACATTGTTTCCTCTGACCCGTCGGACACGACGCGTATGAAGGGAGCTATGGAAAAGTTCTATGTCTTAGCTCTAAATCCTGATGATACTCCCTGTGGCGAAGCTTGCAACTTTATGCTCGCTCAGGGTGGTGAAACTTCTGCCGGTCTTGATATGGTCAGCGGTGAAATTATCAATGGTCGTGGTCAAGTTGTGGTTACATCTTCTCAGGTTTATGTGAGCCCGAAGACCGCTACGCTTGATGTAAGCCTTGCTGGTGCAGGTAACGTGCATGCACTTTACACGAACTTGCAGTTCCAGGAACCGGCTGTTCCGTTACCGCAGTTTGCTGACATTTACGACGTTCATGGTAAGGTCTCTGACATGGCGATGAATGTTGATGCTCCGTACTTTGACGCTGCTAAGGAATACCTTGATGGTATCGGCGACTCCCTCGTTGTCTACTACCATCGTCCGTTCCATAAGGACTCCCTCCCGAATAAGATTGAAGTCTTTTGGGAAAATGAAACGGATTCCGTGGTCTTTGAAAAGGCTGAAATCGAAGCTGGAGCAGCTTGCAATACCGCAAATGTCGAACCGGATTATTGCGAACCTCTCATCAAGCTTGGTAGCAAGAACCTCTCCAAGGACATAAAGACTAGCGGTATTGGTGAAATCAGATCCTGGGCTACCTACAAGCCGACTCCGACAAGCGATGCAATTACGTCTGCTTTCAAATGCAATATCTATGATCGTATTGCTCCGGTGATCGTCTCTGCACTTGCTATGGCTGGCGAAACGGGTAAGAGTGTTGAACTGAAGGTTCGTTTCTCTGAACCGGTTAGGAAGACCACTGCTGGTGTTGCAGAAGGTGACAAGGTGTTCTCGTTCTTCATCAACAACGGCAAGACTCGTCATTACGAAGAATTTATCGATGTCGATCCAAGTATCAGCTATGGCGAACAGTATCTTGAAACCCAGAACATCCGTTATAGCCAGAGCTCTGCAGTATTCCCGCAGGCAGGTGACTACATCCACTTCAGAAGCTTGAATGGCGAAGGCTTGATTGCTGACCAGTCTGAATACGCTTCTGCTCCTGGTGCTGATTCTCTCCGCCCGGCTGAAGATGCAACCCATAACTGGAACGTTGCTCCTGGCTACGATGCTACGGACCGTCTCCCGTCTCCGTGGGTCCTCATTACTGGTGACGTTAGCTCTTATATCGTAAGACTCATTCCGAGTGCTAAGGGCGGTATTCCGACGAACCATACTCCGGCTGAAATCGAAAAGCTCCCGGTGTTCACGGTGATGACCTACGATGCTAACAAGAACGAAAATGACTTCAGAAAGGATATCCGCGCTGGTGGTGCTGGCTATGATGCATATGGTTATATTCCGCATGGCTGGTTTGTCAAGAGCGATATGGGTGCCTTGAAGGAATCTAAGGAAGAATTCGCCGATGCAGATCTCGCCAATATCTACTTCGACTACGAATTCCAGCTCTTCACGAACTTGGGTGGCGTTGTCGCAAATCAGAAGGGTCGTGTGTACTGCAACGACAAGGACCTCTTCGGTGGCAACTGCGTCAAGAATCGTAGAAACATCGTCCTTGTTTGGAACATGAAGTCCAACGATAACCGCATGGTGGGTTCCGGTGCTTACATCTCCAAGGTCAAGACTTTCGTTCAGCTTGATAAGTATGGCAAGAAGAACAAGCTTGAAAAGTCTGAAATGTGGGGTGTCCGTCACAACGCCAATGAAATTGGCAGCCTCCCTCCACTTGCGAATGAATAAAACGCACCTGTAAAGGTTTTAAAGCCTCCCCTTAGGGGGAGGCTTTTTCTATATTTCGAACATGCGAAAGATTTTAATTGCCCTTTCTTTATGCGCGATGGCTTGGGCCGGATCGCCAACTGATTTGGATTCCCTTTTCCGCGGTAACGAGTACAAGCCGACGCTTAATGCATCGCTCCGCGATACGACAAGCAATTCTGCTGTGCCTGCCAAGGTGACTGGCAAGAACGACAAGGCTGATGGTTACTACATGCTCCAGTTCGAAGCTGTCGGTGATTTTGATGCCGCTCAGAGACGCAAAGCCCAGCTTTCTGCAAGCACGGGTTACACCATTCAGGTGGTGTTCGATCCTCCGTTCTACAAGCTCCGTGGCGGTGGATGGACAAAGCGCAAGGTTGCCGAAGATAAGGCTCGCGAACTTTCCGCTTATAACATCAACGCATTTGTCGTCAAGCTTCGTTAAAGCTTGTCCAAACGCTTAAAGCACAAAGAGCAGGCTCCGCCTGCTCTTGTTTTGTATTTATACATTCTTGCCTTGTCACCCCGGCCTTGTGCCGGGGTCGCCATTGTCACACTGGAGGCGCCTACAGCACGCCTAGCATTTGCTTGATGCTGTGGTCGTCGAGCTTCAGGAGGGCGCGTTCCTCAGGGGGCACGTAAGCCATCTTGCGTTCGCTGTCGGGTCTACCGGAACGGTCGCGCAACACCACATTCTTGTTCGTGAGCGAGTAGAAGAACGGCCCCGTCTTGATAAACTGCTTCTGGTGCAGTGCGAGCTTGATCGCTTCACTTAGGATGGCGTTTATCTTGGTACTAGTACGTTCGACGTGGTGCCTCTCTAAAAGCCTCTGCAACAAAAGCTCGCCATGGATGGGCGTTTCGTTATCGACATAGAACTTGAGCTCTTCGATAATCGTGTCCATCGAAAGCTCCGTAATGGGCTTGCTGCTTGCTTCTGTCATCGCCGGATGCTTGACGCAGTACGGTTCGATTTTGGCTTCGGTGTGCGGTTCTGCTTCGTCGAGAGGAATGTCTTCTTGCGGTGGCGGTGCGACACTTTGCTCAATCGCAATAGTGGCAATCAAGTTTTCCTTTTCGTCTGCATTCGAGATGTTCCATAGCGGGAGCCACATGTTGAGGACCTTCCAGCCGAGTCTCGAAAGAGTGTTCGGGCGCGTGTATTCGCGGTCTTCGACGGATTCCTTGAACGGTGCGCAATTGCAATCGGTCTCGATAACGGCGAGAAAACGCTTGGAGTTGTTTGCATCGATGACGACCGGACCTATAGGAATATCGCCTTGAGCGATATAGTCCTTGTAGGCTATGGATTCGTTTTTGAAAACTTCTTTAATTTGTTCGTCGAGAACAGAACTTTGGACGTATGCAATAGTGTTTTCTGCTGTCGTTTTGCTCTTTAACGAGCTGACCCATTCTTGGAAAAGATTCAGCTTGGCATTGGCGAACTTGTCGGCATCTTCGTTCGTCATGAACAGGCTCAGGCTCTGTTTTGCAAGTGTTGTGCAAATCGAAAGCTTGCATGCTCCGGCGATGCTTGTCATGTTATCAATGTCGACACAGACGAAGATGACGTCGCGGTACAAGTCTATAGCGCGTTCAATCGTCTTTATATAGAACTTGTTTGTAAGATTCCCTTGCGTAAAGAATCTCGATGCGTTCGGGAACTTCTTCAGAAGGTTCTGGATGGCTTCTTCAATTTCGTTGCAAAGAGATTGGTTTGAGGCGAGAATCCCAAGTGTCTGGCTTGGGTTCTTTGTCGCATGTTGCACCGCCTTTTCGGCGATGGATGAAATCTTATCGCGAACGATTTTGAGCGACTGCAATTTGGCTGTTGGCAAATTGCTGTTCGGGAACTGCGCCATTTCGTTATTGTAGATTCTGCTATTGGCGAAACTGAATAACGACGGGTCTGCATATTGCATTGTGTAGCCGATGACGCGAGTGGGGATTCCCTTGCGCAGCGCAGCCGAAAGAACGTTGTCCTTGAAGAATATGGATTGCGAAGAGGTTTCCATATTGCAGGCATCCATTGGGAGCATTTCGAGCGTGGGCGCACAAGGATTGCCAAAGAGGATAATCTTCTTTGAGTTTAAAATTCCAGGCATCGCTTCGGCGATGGTCATGCAGTCGGCATCTAGGAATAACGTAACGTCGAATGAATCGAAATCTTGTTCGTAAGTTTGCGATAGCTTGAAACTACGGAGCAAGTCGGGATTCTTTTCAACGGAATCGTGAGATTCTCTAAAGTTAGCATTGCAGAACTGGTCCAAAAGTGTTCTGTATTGCTTGCCCTGCTGCTTCCTGTTCTTTGCGGAAGGGCTGAACAATTCCGGGCATTCTGCAGAGGCGGCTTGCATTTGGCGGTTCGTCCATGCGCGTGCAAATGCCATGGCGAGGTCTTTGCTTGCGTTCTTGGAACTCTTTACAAATTGTGCCAAGTTTTCACAGGGCGAATCGCAGATGTTTTCGATGTGCTCGCAAAGTTGCAAATAAATGTCTTGCGAATCCCAATATGTAGACCAGCATTCAATCTTGTCAATCCAGGAGTCGACCGTTTGAGTATCCATCGATTCGCTCAAGTTGAAAGACTTGCTGATGCTCTGGAGCTTCTTTTGCAGTTCTTGAGCGCTGATTTGTATCTTGTCCAGACTTTCGGCGAATTGTTTGAACAAGTGCCATTTGGAAAGCAACTGCAACAAGTAGTCGTGTTGTTCGCTATTCTTGATGCGTGCGCGGAACACGTAGTAATGGCGAATCTTGTCTGCCAAATCTTTCCAGTCGGTCTTTTCGTATTTCCAGTCTTTGCCGAACAGTCGGGCGGCGAGTACAGAAGAATCCGTGTACTTGCGCTTGTATTCCTGCATTTCGATAAGCTTATCGATTTGCTCCATGAGCATGTTATCGGAGGTGATGCTCTTGGGATCCTTGAATACGCTGAGCAGTTGACGCTTGGGTCTGCGGTAATGGTCCGAGAGCGCCTTGAGGGCGGAACTCAAACTTTGTTCAAATTCTTTGCGTGCGGCAAGGACGTTTGCTTCGATGGCGTCGTCGGTAAAGATGTCGGAACCCTTGCGACGGTAGCTGGACCAGCGGGCGCCTGCATTGGGCAAATCGTTGAGGTCGTCTTGATAGGCAATCCATCCGTTTGAATGGAGGTCCCAATCTTCGAAGCCGGGCATTTCCTTGTCAAAGTTTTTCTTGAAAATATTGACAAGTTCTAAAATGTCAGAAAGCTTGAATCCATCCAGATAGAGCTTGGACTTGTTGATGCTTGCGACAAAGGGCTTGATTGTTTCGACAAGAGCTTTAGCCTGAATCAAGTCTTCGCCAATCAGGTTCTTGCGCTCTTGCGATGCGGCTGGTCGTGTAACCCCTTCAAAGGCGTTGTAAATTTCGATGCCGTTTTCGTTGAAGAACAGCTGTTCCATTTGTTCCAGGCTAGAAAGCATGGACTTGAACTTTTTATAGCGAACGTCTTCGATATTCTCGAAAAGGTCGCTAGCAAACTTTGTCTTGACAGGTCTTAACTTTGCAATTTCGTCGAGCAGTTCTGTGAGTTTAGCGTCACTGGGCTTGAGCGGAAAATTGACGGCGTCGTAATAGGAGACGAGCTTTGCCCTTGTTTCGCTCAACTGCGTTTGAAGCGTGTCGCGGTCAGGACCTTGGAACGAACGGAATGGCGGTTTCCAGGCGTTTTCAAAATTGAGCTTGGAAATGGCACGGCGGCTTACCACACAAACTTTTTTCTTTTGCTGGATAAGGTCTGCGGTGATGTTGACAGCTGCCTTTGCTTTTTCTGATCCGGGGAGTGCTTGTATGGCAAAGGCAGAACATTTTGGATTGAGTGCGTCGATAACCGCTTTGTTTGTCTGCGAATCAGTCGTGTACGGGAAGTAATGATCCGCAGGGCTGTAAACGTGGTCGTAGGGGATTTCTTCAAAGAGCGATGGCTGCGGCATGAAGCCTTCATTGCCTATCGTTGCGATGAAGAAATCGTGGTTGGCGGCTTTGGCGGTTGTCCAGCATTCATTCGCCAGTTTCTTTTTGAGGAGAAGTCTGTTGGTGCTGTAGAACGTGACGCAGTAGCCGTTACGTGTAAATTTCCAGTCGGCTTTGGACGCAATCTTTTTTTCGAGTGCATCAAAAAATTTCTGGATGGCAAAATTCCCGTTCTTGAAAAAGTCGAGTGCCACCGGGAACTTGATTTCTTTATCGAGTGTCGGGAGCGCAATATTTTCTATGGGGACGCGTGCAGAAATCGAAACGGTATCGTGTTCGGCATCGTAGTCGAGCGGGATGAGGATCGCTGGAGCGAGGCTTTTTTCGCCCCACTTGATGAATCCCGTTGCGATGTACAAGTCCTGGTTGCAAAAGTCTTCGGTCTTTGCTTTGAGAACCTTGCGGAACTTGTCGAGGTCGGCGGCTTGCTTTTCCTCATCGTATTTTGCAGAGATGGGGAAGAATTGTGAAAGTGCGCGTGGGGAGGACTCGTTTTGCCATGTTTCAAAAAACTGGTCGCCATTGCCTAAAAGCAGTGGCGACTGGAATTTGTTTTTTTGCGAAAAACAGAGCAAGCGGTCTTTGCTTTCAAAGACTGATGCCTCTTCACGAATTTTTTCAATGGTTGCGGACACGGACGTTGATGCCATGTCATGAATATAAATTTTTTTTAACTAAGAAAACGCTAGAGAGTTTCCATAATTATGGATATCGCGTCAACGAGGGCTATGGGTGTGTCGTTTTCAGTCAGGTGAGCCTTGTAACAGACGCGTCCGAAAAGCATCTCGGGCGTGATTCCCGCTTCTTTATCTTGGCGTAGGCTGTGGGCGAGTTCGCGCTTGGAAAGCTTCTTGTTGTTCGCGTCTACGATGAGCGGGTGGTGCAGGTAGATGGGGCGCTCTGTGCGTCCTAGAGCTTCCATGAGCGCAATCTGGCGGGCGGTGGAATTGCGGATGTCTTCGCCACGGACGATGTGCGTGATTTGCTCGTCGATGTCGTCTACGCAGACGGCGAACTGGTATGTCCATTGGTTGTCGCGGTCGCGGATGGGGAAGTCTCCGCATTGGAGTTTCGGGTTTTCGTGAAAGTCCCCTAGACGCAGGTCGTGCCAGTCGATAAATTTATTCGGGACGATAAAGCGGAGGTTGTGAGGGAGCGGGATGACGCGCGTTTCGTGCAAACACTTCCCTTGGTAAATGATTTCACCGGTTTCGCTTTGCGGGTTTTCGGCGAGGAGCTGCTTGCGGCTGCAATAGCACGGGTAAACTAACGATTTTTCTTTTAACTTTTGGAGGGCCGCTTCGTAGACTTGGCCGCGTGCACTTTGTATGCTCTCGGAATCGTATTTAAACCCAAGCCAAGCCAAATCTTCTCGGATGCCAGCAATATAGGCGGGTCGTGCGCGGCTTTGGTCATGGTCTTCGATTCGCAAGTGGATCTTTAAGTTCCATTTTTTTGCGGCAGCCCACACATAAAGTGCCGAAAGCAAATGGCCTTCGTGAAGGTATCCTGTGGGGCTTGGTGCAAATCGAATTTTTCCGGACATGGTGCAAATTTAGGTTTCGGTACAAAAATAAGTTTTAAAATTGTTACATAACTCACATTTTTTTTATGAATTTTCACAAATATTTTGTTTTTTTCGATAAAATTGATTTTGTGATATATATTACTCATAGGTAAAGGGATGTTTTATAAAAACGGAGTACTTATGGGTGGAATGAAAAATCTTTCGAGAGCCTGCATGGCTCTTGTCTTTGCGATTGCAGCAAATGTCTTCGCTGAAGATGTTGTCGCAATGGCTTCTAACGGCTCGACCGTTATTTTACACGACAATGGTCGTTGGGAATATCACCAGAATAACAGTAGAATCCGTGATGTGCGTGAAAGCGCCATCCCTGAAGACGCCAAGTTCAATGTGATGGTGGAATACGAATCTCCGGATCGCGTGCGCAAGAACGTTCGCCTTGCCATGGAAGCAGAATACGCCACCGAACAAGAAATTAGAGATAGCTTAAGAGCAGTTCCGCAGGGCGGATACATCTATTTCCAGGTCAAGACTTCGCAAATCAAGAAAGGATTCCCGCGTAAGCTGACTTACTCCCTTTACGATGGCGGTAAGAAACCTATATTTACGAAAACAGCTTACGATACCGAAGCGGTTCCGAGTGAACAGAGAGGCGTGTCTAATTTGATGGTTGTCCCTGTTTACGGGCACCCGAAGTCTAATGTGATGCTTGCGCGTGTGCAGGCTCGCGACGGGATGGAGACGCTCGATATCGATATCCCCGTTAGGTAATTTGCATTGCTAAAATTTGCGGTAGTCGATCTCGAAACGACCGGCGGACATGGTGAAGATAATCGAATAATGGAAATCGGAATCGCCCTGATGGACGGTTCCGAAATTGTTGAAACGTACCACGCGCTTGTAGACCCAGGAAAGCCGATAACGCCGTTTGTGCGAGAGCTTACGGGCATCACCGACGAGATGGTTAGTGGACAACCGCAATTTGGTGCAATCGCCGAGCATGTGGCAGAGCTTTTGCAAGACCGCATTTTTGTTGCACACAACGTTCAGTTCGACTGCAAGTACATGACTGCGGAACTGAAACGCTGTTGCATTAAGTTTAACCCTGCGAGACTTTGTACGGTAAAGCTTTCGCGGCGTGTGTTCCCGGGGCAACCGAGCTACAGTTTGCACAAACTCACGGAATCGCTAGGGCTCCCTGATTTTAACCATCACCGTGCTTTGGACGATACGCTTGCGGCGGCTGCCATTTTGAGGTCTGCGCTGGAGAAGGTCGGCGAGGCAGGCGTGATGAAGTACGTCGTGAATATTTCCGTCGCCAAGAAGCAGGCTTTTAGTAAGTAGTCATTTGTCAATAGTCATTGGTCATTAGTCATTAGTCAATGGCTAATGCGAGATGCGCGCGGGAATGTTATCGAAATGCGCAAAAAATGCGCAAAAATTTATAACTTCAAAATGCCTGCTTTGTATTTCAGCTTCAAGATGCGTGCGGCGGATTCTTCGATGCGCTTCTTGTATTTTGAGCTTTTGTCTGAAAGTTCCATCATGATGTTGAGCATGTCCTTGGCTTTGGACGTGTAAGAAATCATGAGGATGTCGTTACCCGCGTCAATGATGGCGGTGACGAGGCGCCTGAAATCTTTGTCCGGGTAGGTCTTGCGAGGTGCAATTTGTGTTTTGCCGCTTGCCCAGGTGCGTAATGAGGTGCCCCAGAGGTCGTCGGTAAGCATGACCATGTCCGGGGAAAATTTGCGTGCCATTTTTACGATGTTGGCGTCAAAGACGGCGGGGCGGCTAGAAATGCGCAAGAAGTGAACGCTCGACATCATCGTAACGGGGATGTCCTTGGAAAGCGTCTTGAAAAAGCTTATGTTCTGCTCGATTTTTTCCTTGGGCGAGGCGCTGATGGCTATTTGCAAATCGCTATTGGTCCAGGAATCGTAACCGGGGAAGTGCTTTGAAACGCAAATGATGCCGTTGTCGCGCATGCCGTTGACGAAAGCTCTTACTTTGTAAGCGTTTGTAGTGTCGTGACCCCAGGAGCGGCGGCTCTCTTCCATGAACGAATTAGACTGCCGATGGTCTTTGGACGGATCCAAAACGGGAGCCAGGTTCATGTTGATTCTGATATCCTTGAGTGCGCGCCCGATTTTCTTGGCGAGCTTGTGAATTTGCGTGGAATCCATGCGGCGCATTTCGCGGGCGCTCGGGAGGGATTCCCATTGCTTGGAATACGATACTAAGCGGTTGACGAGGCCGCCTTCTTGGTCAAGTGCTGTGAAAAGAGGAATCTTCAGGTTGCTGTCGATTTCGTCCATTCGTTCTTTGTAACTGTCGAAACTGCGGAGGTGCTTGCCTGTAATGAGCACGCCACCAAGTTCGTTTTCGATGACGAATTGTGGAGTGGTGAGGAACACCATGATCATTTGGCCTGCCTTTTGGCGCATGGACATGGAATTCCACAACGGCATGAGCTCGTCGGGCAAGTTGTACGGATTTTTGCCGGACTTAGCAACGCTTGATGAAGACTGCGAGGTTGCGGACGAACTTGATACTGCAAGATTCGTCGAGTCTTTTACGAGAGTCGCGGAAGAACTGCTCACGGCAGGAGTCATCTGCTGTGCGCTTGACGATGATATCATCACGCATATTGAAACTTCGGAAGAACTCGATTCCGGTATATACCGGTCGATCTGGTAATCTTGCGCAAAGACGAAGTTTGCAGAAAAAGCTGCGAAAAAAGCTAGTGTAAGTAAGTGTCTTAAAGGCATGGGGCTGAAACTAAGAAAATGTCAATAGTCATTGGTCAATGGTCATTAGTGATGTATAACCACGCCGAAGGCGTCAAAATTAAACTATTGACTAACTACTAATGACTAAGTTCCTGCAATCACTCTTCACTTTTCTTTTTCACGAATCGGCGGGGCTTGAATTCTCGTGGCGGGAATTCGAACTTGAGCTTGCCTTTCACGAGCGTGAGGTAGGCGTCGAACAGGCGGCGAGTCTTGTTGCTGCGGAAGCCCTTGATAAGCGAAGTCTTTTCGCCGGCGAGCAATTTCTTGATGTCGTCGAGTGGAATTTCTTTGCCGAGAAGAATCTTCGGAAGCGAAAGCCCGCTCGGTTCCTTCTTCACATAGCTTTCGGAAACGTAGCCCGTGAGCGTTTCGTAAACGTCGGAGCCGTCTATCGAAGACTTGCCGATAACTTCACCGAGCTCGATTTCTTCGGGCTTTTCGTCAAAGACAAATTCAACTTTGTTCTGGTCGTTGATGATGAGGCCTGCTGAAAATTCGGCGCCCTTCTTGCTGCGGAAACCTGTGAGCGGTCCAATTTTGCGCTTGGTCAAGAGCTCTACAATTTCGCTTTCGGACAAATGTTTGCCACCCGTAATCTTGCGGATGACGATGCCATCTTCGGTGGTGTAGCGGCTGACTGTTTCAAAAACCTTCTTGCCATTTACGGGGCTGAAACTTGCTTCGCCGGTTGTGCTTTCTTCCTTGAATCCCTTGATGTTTTTCACCATCGTCTTTGTCATTTCGACGATGCCGTTCATGAATGCTTCGCGAGATTCCTTGCCCTTCGAGATGAGGTCCATCTTGTATTCCCATTCGCCGGTGAGTTCCGGGCTAGTGAGGGCTTCGCAGTTCATGGCGGAGAGGACCTTGATGAGGTCGAAAGCCTTTGCTGTTGGGATCATTTCCTTGCCGTCGCGGACAACGTACTTGTCGCTCACGAGCTTTTCAATGATGGCGGCGCGTGTGGCAGGCGTTCCGAGACCGCGTTCCTTCATGGCGTCACGCAGTTCGTCGTCTTCCACGAGCTTACCTGCACTTTCCATCATCGAAAGGAGCGTACTTTCGGTGTAGTGTGCAGGCGGCTTGGTAAAGTCTTCCTTCGATTCAATTGCAAGCGTCCTGGCGGTGTTGCCGTTCAGCTTTGGAATGTTCGATTCTTCGTCAGATTCCTTGCCGTAAATGGCCTTGAAGCCCGGGTCCACGAGAATCTTGCCTTCGGTGATGAAGGTCTCGTTTTCGACCGTCGTGATGCGGGTCGTGTTTAAATACTGCGCTGGCGGGAAGAACACCGCGATAAAACGCTGGCAAATCATCGTGTAGATTTTTTCTTCGGCTTCGGAGAGTCCCTTCGGCACGACGCCTGTCGGGATGATGGCGAAGTGGTCCGAAATCTTCGAGTTGTCAAAGACCTTCGGCGTACGCTTCACGTAGTTCTTGTCCAAAGCTTCTTGAGCGAACTTGGCGAGCGGACCTTCAATCTTGCCGAGGGTGGCTTTCACCGGAGCGACGTAATCTTCGGGCAAGCAACGGCTGTCGGTACGCGGGTATGTGGTTGCCTTGTAATGTTCGTAAAGCGATTGGGCTATGGAAAGCGTCGTCTTGGCGCTGAAACCAAAGCGGTTGTTCGCTTCTCGCTGGAGCGTGGTGAGGTCATAGAGCTGGCCGCACTTTTGCTGGCTCGGGGCGGTGGTCTCTTCGATGGAGCCTGTTTTGCCCTTGCACTTGGCGAGAATTTCCTGAGCGCGAGCTTCGTCAAAAATCTGCTTGACGCGGTCCTTGTTATTTTCTTTATCGACGGTGAACCACTTGCCTTGGTAACCGGCTCCGGAGTTGTCGAACGAGGCTTCAATGGTCCAGAATTTTTGTGGAACAAAGCGGTTGCGTTCTTCTTCGCGCTTCACGATAATGGCAAGCGTCGGGGTCTGCACGCGTCCGCACGGCGTAATCTGGAACCCGCCCATAGAGCTGTTGTAGGCGGTAAGTCCGCGGCTGCCGTTCATGCCTACGAGCCAGTCGGCTTCGCTACGGCAGAGGGCGGCGTTCCTCAAGTTCACCATGTCTTCTTCGGTACGGAGGTGTTCAAAGGCGTCCTTGATGGCGGCAGGCGTCATACTCTGCATCCAAAGTCTCTTGAACGTCTTGCCTTTGAAGTTCCCCTTGAGGATGTAGTCCACGATGTAATAGAAAATCAGTTCACCTTCGCGGCCCGCATCGCACGCGTTTATAATCGTCGTCACGTCCTTGCGCTTGATGAGCTTGCCGAGGGCGGAAAGATGGGCTTTAGTGGTCGGGAGGGCAACGAGCGGGAACTTTTCGGGGAGCATGGGGAGCGTTTTCATGTCCCATGCCTTGTAGCGTTCGTCAATATCCTTCGGGTCGGCGATACCAACGAGGTGACCAATCGCATGGCTTACGATGGTCGTGTCGCTTTCGTAATAGGCGGTTTCTTTCTTGAAGGACTTTGCTCCGAGCACTTTGACGAGGTCGGCTGCCACGCTAGGTTTTTCCGCGATGATGAGCGTTTTACCTTCGACGGCCGCTTTTGCCGTTTTGGTGGCGGTCTTCTTTGTAGTGGTTTTAGTTGTCGCCTTAGTTGTAGTTTTAGTCGTTGCCATTTTTATTTCCACTTAAAACGTCCGAACAGTCCGAACAGAACGGCCAGTACGGTAAAGGGGGCGTGGATGAACTCAACCGGGATGCACCACTTGAGGAGGTGTTCCTGCTTGAATATTTTGAGCCCGCGAATAATGAGAACCATGTCGCCTACGCTCTTGCACAAGAACGCTATCAATGTGGCGACGAAAATTTTGAAACTGAAAATCGAGAATGCTGCGGTGATGCAGAGCATGGTGAGGAACAGGAAGACCATCGAGAGCACAAAGACGATTTTCGGGGTGTAGTAGATGGTCTTTGATGCCCAGCGCTTGCGCTGTTCCCAGAGTGCCTTGAGCGTTTCCTTGCCGCTTGTGGTGACGAACGTGGCGGGCGTGATGCAGTAGCGCATGGCCCATGGACGGTCGGCTGCCAGTTTTTGCATCAGGAGGTCATCGTCTCCGCTTTGGATCTTGATGACGCCCGTAAAGCCATTCACGCTCTGGAAGAAGCTCTTGCGGTAGGCGAGGTTGTTGCCCGTGCTTGTGAGCGGGAGGTGCATGGCGAGGCCAGCTGTGCCTGCGATGCGGTAAATCAGCGTTTCGACAGCCTGCATGCAGATGATGAACGGCGAACTCTTGTCGGTCGGGATGTACGAATGCCCGGCGACAAGTTCAATCCCCGGTTCAAATTCCTTGACGAGAAACTTGATCCAGGACGGCTGCACGATGCAGTCGGCGTCTGTGAGGCAGAGAATTTCGCCGTTGCAGGCGTCAATGAGTTTCGAAAGAGCCTGTTTCTTGGGGCTCACGCCTTCGGGGATGGAATCAATCGTGAGCACATGGAGGCGTTCAAACTTTGCTTCGTATTCCGCGAGAATCTTCGGGGTGTCGTCCGTGGAGCGGTCGTCGGCTACCCAGACCTCCCATTCGCCCTCGTAATCTTGCGAGAGGACGGAATCGAGTGTTTCGCGGATGCCTTCGGATTCGTTACGCGCTGCAATCAGGATGCTTACCTTCGGGAGCGGTTCCGGATCGGCAAAGCCTTCGCGCACTCGCCCGAGCGCACGGTAGAACCGCACTTCTAACCCGAGATAGAAGATGGCGAGTATTGCCAAAAGCCCGATGGCTATGTATGTCAAAACCGTAAGGAACATTGTTCTTCGGCAAAATGTAATAAGGTTTTTTTGAAAGTTTAAAACGCACTCTTAAAATCGCGGGGCATTTTTGCGTATATAATATAATAGTAAGTAACTGAGTGCTGAACGCGTGGGCAGTAACTAGTGCAAGCTCTTGATAAACTCTGGCGCAAAATCTACACCATTTGACCACGTAATTGTGTGGGCTTGCAAGCAGAAATCCTTGAACACGTTTAGGTCTGCGAGTTGCTTCACTATTGCTCGATGGTCTGATTTGATGACTTTCTCAAAATCTGCAACAAAATGATATCCGTCATTGAATGTGACGGATATCTTGTAATTGTCAATATATTTTGCGTCTATCACATGCAGCATTGTTTAAACCAACGGAGCTATTTTTTTATACATCCCCGTTTTTGTTAACGAATTCCAGTTGTCAATCAATTCCTGCTTATGGAGTGTCGCCCACTCAATAACGAGACCTTTGACCCTTGCTGGAAGATTGCCTTCTAGCATTTGAAATGTAGATAATTCGAAGATTCCTTCCAAGTCGTTGTATATTGCATGGAAGTGCGGAGGCATGTGGTCGTTGAAGTACATTTGTATGATGATACCTAAAAAACGGCATAATTCTGGCATTTTGACTCCTTTTCGCAGACAAGCGTGAAACTGCGAAAAATTTTGATTTTGGCTCTGTCGGGCTAAACTGTACACTTGTGCCCGGCTAGCAAACTTTTGGGGGTTCATAAGCCCCTTCCAGGCTGTTTATTCACTGCGTAACCGTAGTTTTTAGGCTATTTCGGCAGGTTCCGACTTCGCAGCGTTTCCGTAGCCGTACAGAATGACTGGACAGAGCCAGAGGGTCATTTTCGCAGCAAAACCGCAGTTTTGACCCCAAAGTACGGCCTGGCCCGACAGAGCCGTGTTTAAAACTACACTTTTGTACACTACTTGTTATCATTTCTTACAGACCGGGCGATGACCAGTTCTGGATCGGCTGCACGATGGCCGAGGCCGAGAGGTTTTTCTTCCCGCTGCTGAGCAACGAGCCAAAGGGAGACCTGCCGAGGTTCCTGGAACGGATGAAACGTTATACCCCCAAGTACAGGAAGATGGTCTGCGAGACGATGGGGATAGACAAGTTGTCGGACATCTACTCCAACGTGTCGCGCGACCTGAAGGTGTGCTACTACGACGTGCCGCACCATCCGTTTCACCACCTGTGGAACGCCTACAGCCCGTTCGCAAAGTGCGACATCATCGAGATCTCGGACATCTCCGAACTGAAAACCGTCAAGCCCGTCGTGAGGGACTAGGCGCATGGCCGGATTCTTCAAGTACATCAAGGGCGAAAGGGAAAAACCCTTCGAGGGCGTGGACCAGGACAAGGCGATGCTCTGGTTCTACGAGCAGTGTTACTCCGACGTGGGCGACGAAAGGGGCCTGATTGCCGAATACAGGTGCTACGTGAAGGAATTCCGGGAAGACGACGCGTGCCCGAAGGGTACAAGGCGCTACTGTTCAACCGGTACATGAGAACGGCCTATTCCGTAAGCGACGAAATCTCCGCATTCAAGGCCTTTTACGAGAAGTGGTACGGGTAATTTTGTTCAATGTGGAAGTTTAGCAGTTTTTTTGACAATTGTTTTTATTATATAGTTTAGTTTTGTGAATTTTTATTGCGTGCATCCTGTTTGAGTTTTTCTTCTTCTGCAGCTTTTTCGATTTTTGCGTATTCGGAAGCGTCTACTTTGGACATGTGCGTTCTAACTACAACTCCGGCATCGCGCAATAGTTTCATGACAACATCAACTTTGACTCCGTGTTCACTGGCCCAGTCTTTGGGTTTGATTTGATCATTCTTGATGGGTTGTTTTTTCTCGACTACATTGTGAGCCAATTTATTGCGTAAATCTCTTAATTCATTTATTGCTTTGTCATCCAATTGGAAATTTGCTTTGTTTTGCTCATTCCTAGAAGCAGTTATATGATTAAATTCATCTATGCGTTTAGTAAGAATCTGAATAGCCGATTCGTATTTACGATCAAGTTCTTCCTCGTGCTTAATCAAGGCGTCGATTGCTGATTTGTAGTGGGAATCGAGTTGTTTTTCGTATTTAGCCAACGTGTCGAAGGATGCATCGTATTTATTGTCGAGGTCCTTTTTGTGTAAAGCAATTGATTCAAGAACTGTTCTGCAGCTATGTTCAAATTTAGCAGCCCCTTGCTCCATTATTTGCAAAATGTCTTGAGTTTTTTTCTCAAACATCTCAAAGCGGGAGCGAGATTCATCGGACATTTTTTTTATCTCAGGCGAAATTTCGTTTTGAATTTTATCGAGCTGTTTTTTTGAATTCTGAATCAGGGTCAATGATTCAGAAAAGGACTTTGCCAACTCTTCTATTAACTTTTCTGTTGATGTCATATGCCGACCTCTTTTTCAAGAATGGATTTCATATGAAGATTGATTCTTTTTACAAATTCGTTTAATGCGGAGCGATATTCCGAAGTTTCTGAATTGCCGTAGAACTCTTCTAGAGAGCTGTCTAGATGAATGTGTTTCTGGGAAAATTGTTCAGGATGCAAATAAACATCGGCCAGATTTTTTAAGGGGCTATCAGGTGTCAGTTCAGGTACATACTTGGTCAGGTAATCAAGCTTGTTGATTTTCAGATCACTGGATTCAACGACTAGCAAATATTTGACGCATGTATCGTAATCACGATTTTTTTCTGCCGCTTTTGCCTTGCACCGCCAAACATTCTCTATATCAACTTTGGCTTTTTGATAGCTTGCTGCTGCCCTGTCATAGTTGCCGGCATCTTCATTTGCCTTGGCGTCCAAGAGCCAATCTGTTTCCCCGTTATTTAGATTATTCAGGAATAGATTTTCGGTGTCAAATTGCGTGATGGAGTTTAATAATTTCCCCTCTTTTTCTAATGCAGAGAATAGACTGTTCTCTTTATTTGCTTCTAGGATGCACAGGTATTCTTGAGCCCTAGTGATTGAAACATAAAACAGGTTGAAATAATAACGGTATCGTGTCTTTTTGGATGCTTGACCGCTAGTGATAATTTTCCACATCTCGTTGTAATCCGTCAGCATATTGTAGCAGACTACATACTTGTATTCCATGCCCTTGATTTCAGAAACTGTATATATGAAGGCGTTTCTTGCCTGCTCGTATTTTTCACGTCCGAATCGTTCTATCAAATCCTGTCTGTTTTTTTCATTGGGTACTAGTATCGCAACATTTGGGAATCTAATTAGCCCTTCTATCAGTAGGTTGACGTTGTTAGGCGTGCATAATAGCGCTACCGGTTTTTCCCCGTTGTGGATGCTGGTTTCTTTATTGTCGAGTTTTTGTGCGGCAATGTATTTCTTTCGGTACTCGGAAATCCTGTTCGCAAGATCGACTACCTCCTGTTTGCAACGGAAATTGACATCTAGGTGCTCAACGTTCAGTTCTATTCCTGCATCATCATTGAAGAATAAGCGATTGAGTTTTCGTTCATTGAATACGGTAGGGTTTATAATTTGCTTGCTGTCGCCAACAAAAACGATTCCTGTTTTTGCTTTGCAGTTTTCATTGTTCTGTTTTTTCTTTGGAGTGACAGAAAACTCTTTGGCAATGGAATACAATAAGTAAATTTGGATTTCTGTATAGTCTTGTATTTCGTCAACTACGATAAAGTCATAAGGATCAATTGGAAATTTCTGCAAATGTGCGATAGCTTTTAATGCCAAATCGTTGTCGTCATAGAGATTGTTGGTTTCAAGCCATTCTTTGTATTTAAGATAGCATTTGTAAATGCAATCCCTTTTTGCGGTTTCAACCATGGAAACTTCTTCGTCAAGGGATTTGTATTCTTCGGCATCAAGCTCCTTGATGGATGGGTCAAAAGAATGCGTATAATCGATGAATTCTTTTAGCAGTTTTTTTGCATTTTCATCCAGATTGGATGCATCTATCTTTTTATATCCGGTGACAAGCGTGAATAGTTGCTTGTTCCTTTCGTTTCTTTGAATGAAACCGTTCTTTTCGAGTATCTTGAAGTTCCGTATCTCAGCATTATTAAGTTCTTGCTGGTTGAATCGCTTAGTCCTTGTCCAGCGTTCACTTGTGAAGCCCTTGATAACCCCGCGAATTTCGGTCCATAGGTCTATTGGCGTAAGGTTGTTTTTGTCCAGGATATCCGTGACATACTGATTCCTTTTTACAAAATCTTTTACAAAGCGGTTTGTTTCAACGAAATCTTTGTATTTAAGGTCTTCGGCATCTATAAGTTTTCGACAGAAATCATTGATGTTCAAAAAATCAGGTCGAATAGTGTTTTCATCTTTTGATATGGCGTCATACCTTTTTTCTGCGTAATTCAACAGTTCGTTTGACTGGGTAAAATACGCTCGTCTTAAAGATGCGTAATCGTTCAGAAAATGAACTGCCAAAACGGTTTTGCCTGTTCCCGCTCCACCGAGAATTAATGTAGGTTGCGGGAAGTCTTTATAATGATCAATGATGTCGCCTTGCTTGGGCGTTAGTTCAACATCAAGATATTCGATATCGGTTTTGGCTAGGGTTTCGCTATCCGCAATGTATATGGCGTGATTTGCTTGAAAGGAATTTTCAAAAATCAATTCGCAGAAGGCTTCCCAGTCTTCGGGAGATTTGATATCCTCTACTGTGAATTCAGTACGCGTTCTTAAAAGTTCTTTTGCCTCCACATACTTTTGCTTTGGGGGCATATTTTTGCCTGCCAAACCTTGTTTGTCATGGGTTGCATAGGCAAGCAAAACTAGGGCGTCTTTATCCTCGGTTCGGAGATAAGGCAGATATTTTCCCCATGTATACAGGATCCTGTCGCCGTCATTAAGTTGGTATTTCCAGATATGGTCTGCACCGCCCTTGAGCTCTTTACCATTATTCATCTTTAGGTAGCTGCTAAGGCTTTGGATATCCCCTTCTTCCGATATTTTGACAAGATTCTCCAGTTCGTTGAAAATGCGGTCTAGGACCTCCTTGGAAACAGGAGTCTTGCCATAATCACCCAAAAGATTCGTTTTCCGGACAACGCTTTCTAGGACAAGTATTTTCATTACAAGATTAATATACATAAAGATGAAGTTGCCCGAGTAAATATTTGCCGAAAACAGACGGAATCGGGCGGGATTGAGTTTTAATACAGTTGAAACTTGATACGCTAAGCCCACAAGCAATCCCTAAGGCCATGAATGTGTAGGAATGGTCGTCACGTTGGTCACGGTATGACAGCCCTGAAAGAGTGTTCTTGAGCGAATCTCTTGCTATTTTTTTTGAAATCCTTTGCCTCGGTAAAAACGTTGGCTAAAGCAGGGGCATACGCTAACCAACGAGACGATGAAAAACGAAACGGAAATTCGTTTTTCGTTAAAAATTTTGAAGAAAAGAACCGCAAACAGTCTGTATCATAGATTTGCGGTTTTTATTGCGAAGAGTCTAGTATCATGGTTTGCAACCCAAAAGCGCCTTTTGTGTGGGTTACAAAAGGATGTTCGGAATATAGTTACCCCCCCCAAAAAAAACAAGGGGGGGCATAATTGTTTACCACTTTACGGCATCTCTATAAGCAACCATTCGTTGTGCAATATCAATGAACTTTAAGATAGTGGTATCAAACGGGGTTCCCGTTTTGAAGGAAGCCAATAAGATTTTCCCATTTTCACTGTTGTCGCAGATATTTTGAGGGAGGTCCCAACATGCATGACTTAAGATTTCTTTTGCAGAGTCGGTTTTATAGTCTTTTGTATAGAACCTGATTTTTGCATTCATTTGCTTGTCAAAAGTTGCCTCTAGATACATGACTTTGGGTGATTTCCCGTTAGCGATGCCATTCTCTATGGGAAACAGCCGAACAACTGTAGAGCAGTCGCTAAAGAAGTATTGGAACAAGCCGCCAAATGTGTTTTTTAGCTGCCCATAAATCTTCTTTACTTCTTCACTTGCGGGGTGCGGCTTTGCCAAGGTCGCTATTTCTGGATACATTTCTTTTACTAGTTCCCAACTTTTCAATACGTGTTTTCCCCAACCACCCTTTCCAAAAGAAGACGGGTGGGGAATCTGCAGGAACAAGGTGTCTGGGATGCCTTCGTATTTGAAGAATTCGTCGTGATCTTTTATCGGGCTGCTGATAATTCCTTCTTTCTTCATGCAATCCCGTAAACGCTTTCCCCATACAATTACCAAATGAGGCTTTAGTTTGGGCAATGTAACGTTAAACAGATTGTGGTTGGCTTCGTCAATATCCACTTGCGTAACCCAGTCACCTTTTTTTATGTCCCGCCAAGCGTCACTCACTGCGCATTGAAAGAAATTTGCAAAGGCAATGTTGTCGTAAACGAAATCAGAGTCAGCCTGATCCATGCCGGTTACCATGGAAGCGACTTTCCTATAGCATCGGCAATAGTTGGGGACGGCGATGTACTTAATGCTTTCGGAAAATGTGTCGTTGCGAAAATCCCAACTGTTCCACTGGTAACTTCCGAGAAAAACGTCAATGGTAGTGTCGTTTGCCAAGTCGGGTCTAGAGCCGTCGGTTTTGGCTTTTTTGTAATGCGATTCGCCAAGCGACAGGATTCGAATGGGCGCATTTAGGTAATTGTTTCCTATGTAGGGTAACAGGTAGTGTTCGGGGTGTCCTTTGCACAGATTGAGCGCCCTTTCAATATACCTGTTCCAATATTCGTTTTCTGAGCGTGCCTTTTGACGGTTCTCGTTTCGTTGTTCGCGGGCTTTGTCGGTTATTTGTTTGCGGATGGCTTTCTGTTCTTCGGATGATTCTGAGAAATTGTCTTCAAGCTCGTTTCCGGGGTTTTTAAAAAGTACTTCTTTTTGGAACTCGCGGATTAAAGCGATGATGCGCGCTTTGTCGTCGTTATCTATGGCGACGTCAAAAGCTTGAGAGAGTAGTTTGTATTTCGCCTTCCCATGAACATTGGAAGTATTTGCGATGAAATTGGTCAAGTTCCAATCGCTTTGATTGGAAACGTTTCTTAATTCAATCCCATTCTTGCTGGCGAAATTTTTGAATGATTGGTTGTATTGGCGTGTATAGGTTGACTCTACGAGATCGTCTAGGTGGTCGCCACAGAAAACAATTTTTTGCGGTTGGGCGCGAATAACGATTTCACGGAATGTCTCGGCACTTTTGTGATAATCTAGCTGAGGCAACTCGAAAGGATTGTTTTGTGTCGTGATGGGGCGTAAGAGAAACCTGTGCACCATGACGTCGTCGTAGGTCAGTCCGTTATCTTGCAGCATCTTTAAAATGGTTTCGTAAACGGCTCCTTGTTTTCTTTCGATTCGCGAGGCCATGTCTATTGAATCCCGTTCTTTCT
The DNA here is from genome assembly GCF_900142945.1 of Fibrobacter sp. UWB7. Lineage (NCBI taxonomy): Bacteria > Pseudomonadati > Fibrobacterota > Fibrobacteria > Fibrobacterales > Fibrobacteraceae > Fibrobacter > Fibrobacter sp. UWB7. The sequence continues at coordinate 826,968 of NZ_FRCO01000001.1, read as the reverse complement.
CTGTCATGGGGCACTCGCCAGCATAGAACTTTGTGGCGTCTTCAAATGTGGAAATGCGGGGAAGAATTCGGCATGATTCCGTTAAGACGAGTATTTGGTGAGAGGCGTAATTGTCGCCGATGTACGGAGCGAGATATAGGGGGAGTTTTTGCGACCTGAAGTAGGTCTCGATTTCGGGGAAGTTTTTGAACATCGTGGGCTCCAGAGTTTTTTTTTTTTTTTTTTTTTTTTTTTTTTTTTTTTTTTTTTTTTTTTTTTTTTTTTTTTTTTTTTTTTTTTTTTTTTTTTTTTTTTTTTTTTTTTTTTTTTGAGTAAAACTATAATTTTTATGGAGAAAAATCAATAATTTTTGCTGGAAACCGTGGTTGTCGATAATTTTTACGCAGAAATTTCGTTTTCTTGCATAAAAATCTTGACGGCAGACGAAAAAGTGATTAGATTTGTGTTTGCTGGGGTTCAATTCAGGGCCCGGACAAACAAAGGGGATCAAAAATGTGGAACTTTTTGAAGTCAGCTGCATTTTTTTGCTCTGTCGCCGTTTCCATCTTGGATGTCATCCTTAAGGCTTCCGAGAAGAAGGGCTTGTAGTAGAAGGTCTAATTCCTAGGATTGGACGATGAATAGAAGGATGGTTACGATGCTTGATAGGAATTCACAAGTCGCCCTTGGGATGGTCCAGGGATTGCCCTTTGTGCTTCTGCTGAGCTTGTGGCCATCAATTGTTAGTGGCGTTGCTGGCAATAGCGATACTGTATTGGTGGCTTCGCAATGTATAGTAGGTGCGTTGATGGTGACGACCGTCTTCGCCGCAATATATAAGCTGGTTGCTAGCGACCGGCATTATCCAGATAAAGAACGATTAAAGAACCAGGGCCAGTTGGGAATAGGCCATCCTATTCCCTTGGCTTCTGGAGTTTTTCAGAGGCCAATGCCTCAAAGGGTTTTTATGAAATTCAATAACTTGTTTTTTAAAAAAGTGTATGTAAAGGATTCGCCTAGGAAATTTGGCATGCTCGTGCATCGATCCAGTGAGCGCCATGTGAGCAATATCGAGGCAGTAGAACGTGTTTCCAATTGTTTTGAAGGCCGTAATGGTTGGAGAATGTTTGAGAACGGGAATTTCTGCTTCGATACGGGTTTCCAGACCTCTTCGGGCGAGAATCTTGTTTGCTATTGCGTGCCTAATCGTTTTAGGCAAGATCAGGCGTTCTGCGTTGGTTTCGGCACTCTTGCCGATTATGGCGTCGCGGAACGGAGCTTCGCTGCGAAGATCTGGTCCTTGCTGAAAATGAAAATCTTTTAACTTTCGCTAAATAACTGAACTAAGCCATGAAGGGGTTCCTTTCATGGCTTTTTCTTTGTTACGTCCAGGAAATAGTACTTGTACGTTTTTTCGCTGTTTTTTATGTTCAGTGATTTCCATTCAATTTGATGCGAACCCTTAATTGTCAAGTACTGTTTTGGTTCATCTTTTTTATTGCCTGTTGGCTTGAATACTTTTTCCGCAACGTAGGGTATGTCCTTTTTTGTGTCTGTTCGGAAATAGCTATAGATATCTTTTGTTGTGAGGTCGCCTTCTGCGGAGTAGAACAGTTTGTCATCAACTAGAGTCAGACAAAAGGTCTTTTCAAACCCATTCGCGGGCCCGAACATTTTCGAAACGTCTTCCATAAACCGGATATCCTTACAGAAACTGTACATTTGTTCGGGATGTTGTCCGTTTCTGGGGAACTTCAGCTCGATAGCGGCCAGCCTCTCTTGTTTGGGAGATGATGCGATGATGTCGATTTCGGATTTCGACTTGCATTCGTATTCGCAGTTATCGTTCTTTTTGGTGTTGATTTCTATTTGCAGGTCCTTGATGTTTCTTTCGAACTGGACCTTATAACCCTCTCCAAGTTCATTTCTTAGGTGAATGCCCAATTCATGCTGCAGCGAGAACTCGTTGTATATATAACAGTCATTATCGCTTAGCTTTTCGGGTAGTTTTTTGTTGAGGAATCCTTTGATAATGCTTGCCACGTTTTTTTTTCGGCCATATTACCTCGCCATGGAAATGTTCTTATTACACGAACTCGACCACGAGCTGCTTGCCGAGGGCGTGTGCCAGCTTGTAGAGCGTTTCGACGGAAGGCGAGCCCTTCGGAGTCTCGAAACGCTGGTAAGCCTGCGGGGTGATGTTTGCACGACGCGCCACCTCGCTTTTCTTTTGGCCCCTGCGGGCTTCGAATAGTTTATACGCAATTTCAATCCGCGGGGAAAGCTCGACCGGGTAGAGCCCCTTGTCGGAATCGGGCATTGTCTTGGGGAGAATCATCGTGTTGCCGAGATCCAGGTCGCATTCCATCGCACCGTCCAGCGCGTCCTTCGCCTGCTTGATCGCTTCCTCCTGCGTGTCGCCGAACGCGTTCACGTTGGGCAGATCGGGGAACGAAACTACGAAGCCCATGTCCTTGTCTTTCTCAATTTTCGCTGCGTAATTCATGGGTTGTGGGGCCCAGCCTCTCTTTTTTTGCGTAATCGCAGATTTCTTTAAATTTCATTGTTTAAAATACAATATATTTATTTATTTGTCAATATATTTATTTATAAAAATAGAGAATGCCGCTCTATTTTCACCCCTTTTTCACCAATATTTGGATGTCGAGCAGCTTTTCCCAATCTGCTTTGGTGCGTTTTTCGCGGGGGATGCTCCAGAAGTTTTTCCAGATTTCGTTGTTGAGGGAATCGATTTCGGCGGCTTGGGCGTCGGTGACGGTGCCATTGGCGGTGCTGTACATTTTGTGCTCCTTTCTGCGTACAAGCTTTATAAACGCAGATGTTTTAAACGACTATCTAAGGCTCTGTCGGGCTAAACTGTACACTTGTGCCCGGCTAGCAAAAAATCATCAATCCGTAAGCCCTTCCAAAACTGTTTTTCGGCTGCATGACCGATGTTTTTACGCTGAAATGACCGTTCGGCGGTTCGCAGCATGTTCGCAGCTATACGGCCTGGCCTAACAGAGCCAGAGGGTCATTTTCGCAGCGTTTTCGCAGTTTTGACCCAAAAGTACGGCCTGGCCCGACAGAACCTTGATTTTTTTGCTCATTTGAGCATTTGAAATGTAAACTTGCAAAAGTCGATTGGCAAGAGGTCTTTGCTCAAAAAAATGAATCCGCTAAGTGCGGTGAAATGCTAGCTTACTTTCTCGCGGAAAGTTTTGGCCAGGAATTTTCGGGCTTTTGATTGAGGTAGGTGAGGCGAGTCCAGGAATCGTCGCGGAATGCGCTACCGAGCATGAGCTCGTCTATTTTCCCGTTGAATCCGCCGATTTTAAAGTCTGCAAATTCTCGGTTGCCATCCCAATCGCTGCGGGTTTCTTCGGCTTCGATTTTTGTACCGTTGATAAAGTAATTTGTTTGCGGTATGGAATGCTTGCTGAATGCAATGAATGTCCATTTGCCTGCTTCAATTCCTTTTGTGCCGGACGCCCACGTTTGTTTATAACTTACGGTGTCCGTGGCGTAGAATTCTACGACAAAGCCTTGATCAGGATTGTAGCGGAGTGCGTATTCATCATTTTTTTCAAAGATGGTCTGTTGCTTTAGCGTTTCGAGATTGACCCACAGTGAAAAACAGAACTGCTTGCCGTCAAAGGACAAATTAACTTTGCGAGTGGAGTCTGCCTTCGCGGAGTTTGTCGCGATGATTGAAGTTGTTGCGTCTAGCGTAATGGATGTGCCGAGTACACCGTCTGCGTTGCGGTTTTCGACCGTTTCGGTTCCCGTTTCTGTGGCACTTAGCGATCCGTGGAAATAGCCCTTTTCGGCATCGTCCTTGATGTCGGTTTCGCTATCGAAGTGGTACACGAGCGAATAGCTGCGGTTAGTCGGGAATACATCGTGAGCGTAACCTGATTCAAGCGCGTTGTTGAACGAAAGCTCTAGCGAGTCAGAGACGTTTAATGAATCCACGCTTACCCAGAAAATGGCTTCTTTTGCGTCAAAGACTGAATTCACAATCGGGAGCTTTTTGCTGCGTTTGCCTTCTTTTGAAATGCGTACAACTTCCCAGCGGCCTTGCAAGCGAGCGAGTGTATCGATGTCGCTGTTTCCTGCGGTCAGGCGGAGCGCAAGCGGAATGTCGCTCACAAAAGACGAGAGCGTGTCTTTGCCTTCGGGGAGTGCAAGCGGGGCGACGAACGTGTATTCGATGTGGGGATAGTTGATGAGCGTCTGGACGGTCGTGTCTGATTTGACGAAGACATCCCCGTAATCCAACGTGTCGTTTTCTATATAAATTCTGAGACCGAGCGTGTCGGTGGGCAAACTGTCGATAATGGCCTTTTGTCCGTGAACGATCACTTTGCGTAAAATGGTCGTTCCGGGGATTGTGACCACGGCGGACGTGCCGTCTTCAATGAGGCTGTTGAAAGCGATTTCGACAGAGCCTGGTGCGCGGAGTGTGTCGCTAACGGCGATGGAATCGTCTTCGGTGATGCTTACGTTTTGTACGAGGAACCGCTTGCCGGATTCTTCATGGAAAGTTTCGACGGCGTAAGTGCCTGCAGGAATGGAATCGAGGCTGTAGTAGCCTGTGGAATCCGTTTCCGTGGTGTAGGCGGCGGGGAGCTCGCCTGAGGCCGCGTCAAAGTCGCTAGGGACGCAATGCACGCGCGCAAATGCGGCGGGCTTGCCGTTATCTAAAAGGAAAATGCCGGCGAGTTCAGGAGAACCCGTCTCGGCGCTGTTGCCTGCAATATGGCTGTCGGAGGAGCAACCTCCAAAAATTGCGGCGGACGCAATTGAAACAGCCAATATGTTTTTGCAGAACTTCATTGATACCAATATATATAAGATTTGCTAAAAGCGGGAGGGCTATTAATCGCTATAGTAATCGTTATTGGATATAGTGGCGTAATGTTTTGCCTGTTTTGGAGTATTCAATCACGATGACGTGCGCAGCGGGCATCTTGGCGGGCTTGCTGTTGCCGGAGTACAGTGGGCGTCCTTGAATGTCAAAGATGCGGTAGAAGCCTGCTTCGGCTTCGGTCGCGCGCTGCATGGGGGAGGCGATGCCGATGGTCCCTTCGCTGGAGCTGCTTGCGGGGGTCGCACTGGAGCTAGATTCCGCGACGCTCGATGAAGAAACTTCGCTAGAGCTGGATTCAGCGACTGTTGAACTGCTAGATTCTACCGCGCCTTCGACTGTGAACGTTACGTATTCAGACATCCATGTGAGTCCGGAATTGTCCGTCACGACGGCGATTGCGGAATGTGTGCCTGCGGCGAGATTCTTGGCGGAGACTTGGTACGGCGCAGTGGTCGATGTTCCGACGAGCGTGTTGCCGACGTAGAATGCTACGCTTTTCACGGAGCCGTCGTTGTCCTTGGCGTCGGCTTTTAAGGTCACGTCTGCGCTTGCAGTGATTTTTGCGCCAGCGGCAGGTGCGGTGAGCGTTACGCTTGCAGCCTTGTTGCTCTGACCGAAGCCCTGGTTGTATTCGGGCATTTTGCCGTAGCGTCCGCCGACGCCCGAGAGGTTCGGAATTTCTTTCGGGAGGTCTGCAACATTGCGCTTTTCAAAACTGTAGCTCGGGTTGAATGTTTCTGCTTGTGGGACTCCGCTTTTCACGGTGCCGTTGTAGCGGTGCTGTTGCTTGGTCCCGTTCCCGAACGTAATTCCGCTAAAGTAAACGTAGCCGTTGTCGCCCCATTCGGCGAGGTAGCCTTGACCATCGCTGATGTAGCTGTTTTCGTAGCGCACGTAAGCCTTGGCGTTTGCGCTGTGACCGTTTGCGCCTGCGACAAAGAATCGGTTGTAATCGACGTACTGGTTGTACAAATGAACTTGCGAGCCGTTGTTTTCACCGGTGACCTTCGGCACGCGGCCGTAGGTATTGTGCCAGTAGTTGTTTGCATAAGTCAGGTGAGCATCTTCGACGAGGGCCATGTAAGGGTCGGTACCCCAGCAGTTGTATTCGTTGGCTCCGTCAAAATCGAGATAACTGATGGTGGCGTTGTCAACAAATTCCATGTCCATGCCATCGGAAATCCATTTGTAGCTGATATGGTCGGCCCAGAATTTGTCTACGTGCTTGCTGGCGGTGCCTACGGTTTCAAGGCCGTCGCCGCCTTCGATCAAGTGCGGGTTCACATCGTAAATTGCGAGGTTGCGGTAGATGTGGTTCCCTGAACCTTCGTTACTGCGCACGGCGATGGATGCTCCGCGCAGATTCGCACCACGGCCCATGCCCACAAGACTCTTGTTAGGCTTGGTGGTAATCCAGTTGCTCCACGCCTGCAGATTGTCCGATTCCTTCACAATTTCAAGTCCGGATTCACCGAGGCTCGCGCAGCTATTTTTCTCGAAGGCGATGCGGTAGAACGTGTTGGTCTTGCCGGTCACGCGATTCTTTTCGGTGCAGGTGGTCTTGCACCAGGTGCGGCCTTTGCTTTTGGCTTCGGTAACGGCGTTGCGGAATTGCCTAAAGTCGTAAGTGCCTTCGGGCACGAGAATCGTGACCGCATCGTTGCTCTGCAAGTACTTGCGGATGCTTGCGGAATCGCTTGCAATGACGACTTTGCCTGCGTCGCCACCCGTTGTAGAAACGCCGAAGCCCTCGGCTTTCACGTTGAACGTGAAAAGGAGTACTGCTGTTGGGTCGGATTCATCGCTTGTCCAAATCCATTTCGCTTGTGTGTTTGCGGCGAAATTTTCGAGCGCACCGCCACTCGGGAGCTTGTTGTTTGCGTAAGAAAGCGTTGTGGCGCCTCCCCATTGCGAGAGGTCGCGGCCCTTGTTTTTCCAGGAGTTGTTGCCAACGACGGGCTTTGACTTCCAACCACTGCCGGAATAGTAAGATTTGTCGAGGTCGTCGATTTGCACGAGAACGCCCGGGGCGCCTTTGCCGTTCACGCTCACGACAGAAATGGCGTTTTCGCCAGGCAAGAACGTCATCGGAATAAAGCGCACGCGACCTGCCTGGTTGTCTTCGGCGAGGAGTGAACCGTTGTGGTAGAGCCTGTAACCGCCATCGGCGACAATCCAAATGCCGGGACCATTCCCTGCGTTGTACGTGGCGGCAATCAGCTGTGAACCGACTTTGTCGCCACCGCCGTAAGCGGCGTCGGACGGAAGCGTAACGACTTCAGAGGCTTGAATTTTTGCAGCCGCATCTGCCGCGTGTACTGCGGAAATTCCGAAAATTGAGACAACGCTTGCAAGCGCGATGTGACCAAAACCTTTCATACCCATTGTTCCTCACTTTTTTGCGATTACCCAACTTTTGGCTTGTTCCATCCCTTTATAGCAATTAAGCCAGGCGTTGCGGGCTGGCGTCTGAAGCCCGCATTGGGGGTAATGGAAGACCGCGAAGCGGGCTGCAATTAGGGGGATTATTCCCCCATACCCATAATCTAAATCTTGCGGCGCGCACTTCAAAGCGCTTTTCTCGTGAAAGCTGATTTCTCGTTGTTTCTGGACAACGCTAAAGTCGCTTTTTTATACTCCGCAAAACATAATTTTCTTACATTTATGGCATGGGCGAAAAGAAACTAGGGAAAAAAATCTTCGAATACCTGGACTACCGGGAGTTTTTGAAGGATTATTATAGCGCAAAGAAGGAGGCGAACCCTGCCTTTTCGCTCCGCGTTTTCTCGGATAAAATCGGGTTCAAGGCCAAAGATTTCATCAGTCGCGTGATGAATGGCGACAAGAATCTTTCGAGCGCGAGCATCCCGAAAGTGGCTTCTGGGTTGCGCCTGGGCAAGCACGAGACCGAGTTTTTTATTGGGCTTGTGAAGTTCAATCAGGCGGATACGATGGAGGAGCGCAATGCTGCGTTTGAAGAAATGCAGGCGGCGCTCAAGGTCGTGCGTTTTTCTGAAAAACAGCATATTCTCGGGCATGCGCAGTACATGGTGTATTCGCATTGGCGGCACCTGATTATTCGCAGTCTTATCGGCATGTTCGGTTTTGACGGCGATTACGAAGCGCTTGCGAAAATGGTCCACCCGCATGTGACGGCGGACGAGGCAAAAAAATCGGTCAAGTTGCTCGAAGACTGTGAACTTATCAAGAAAGGGGATGACGGCAAATACGTGCTCACCGAGAGCGCGATTAGCACGGGGGACCGCACGTCAAAACTTGCGCTGCGCGGTTTCCACCAGCATTGTCTAAAGCTTGCTGCGGATTCTATTGATCGCGACCCGCCGGGCTCGCGTCATGTTTCTGGGCTTACTCTAGGCATAAGCCAGGAAGGTTACGAACGCATCGTGGAGCGCATCAACGCCTTCCGCAAAGAAATTGCGCTCATCGCCGAAGAAGATAAGAATTCAGATAAAGTTTTTCAGTTGCAATTTGCGCTGTTCCCTGTTGGCGGAAAGTAATTTTTCTCTCTATCAAATCCTACAACGAAACACCTCGGCGTTCGCCGAGGTGTTTTGGTTAGGTTGATGAGAATATTTAAAACATTACTCTGTATGGAATTTGCTTTTCGAAGCGGCGGCCTTTCAAGTCGTGGAAACCTTGCTTGCGAGGGAACAGACGTAAATCATTGCGGTTTGCCGCTTGGCGATTCATAATTGCGGTAGTTGTTGAATCACCGACTTCTGTGGAATCTCCTGCAACAATAGTTGATATTGCGAGCTGTTGCGTCACGCCGATGTTGCGGCTAAAGGTGTCGCCTGCATTGTCCTTGAGCGTAAATTTGATGTAGCCCACGCCACCGAAGTTGTTGGCGAGTTTTATAGTGAGTTTGGATCCGCTCACGGTTGCGGTAACGCCTGTCGGGGCGTTCACGGTATAGGAGCCGTTGTCGTAGCCCTTGGTAAATTGAGCAAGGTCAATGACTTGGGTTTCACCTTTTGCAAAAGTATAGTGGGCGCGAGCCATCCATTCAAGATAACGTTCGAGTTCAGTCCAGCCGTCACCCAATCGGTCTTTGTTTGCGTCGCTAAAGTCACCGCTCTTGGATTTCGGATTGTAGCCGTACATGTTTTCCCACCAGTCCGGGAGACCATCGAGATCGGAGTCGTAATCGTTTGCCCAGCTTGTGCTCGGATACGGTTCCCAGCCCTTGATATTCGCTGTGTCAACTGCGTCCGTTTCGCGGTCGGGAATTCCTTTGGTTTTGCCGACAGAACCCACGACGCTGTAAGTTCCGTTTTTTGTTTCCCGAATCATGCGCTGGTCATGATTGTCGAGAATGGGCATGGTTTGGCCTACATCGCTCAGCACGTCCTTGTATGCTGCCGATGCGCTTTGTACAGTGGCGTAAGAGGCGAAGAAAGGTTTGCTGTTCCATGGTTCCCAATCGAGAACTTGCCCGCCGCTCAGTGTGTATTCGCGTCCGCAGTTGTCGTTGTTCCCATTGCAAGTGAATGAACCGTTTGCAGCTTGCAAAATGTTGTTGTGGTAATAGTAAGCTTGCGAACCTTTGCCAGTTCCTTCAAATTGGGCGCGCAACGTATAGCCGTGAAGAGCTGTGCCTGCGCCTTCCTTGTAGTAATTGCCGACGAAGTTTACTTCGTGCGCTCCGCCATCGGTCACGCGACTTTTCCAATTGTAGACCACGTTGTTAAAAATGTCCAGGCGACCTGCATAATAGCCGTTACCGTCTAGCCCACCGCCAAGACTCCAGTTGCGCCCTGCGTTGTGCGCCAGCAAGTTGTGGTGGAAACTCCCGATGTCGCCGCCGATTGTTGCTGCGTATCCATGCCCTGTTCCTGCTGCATAATTTTGGTGGTCAGCAACATCCAAGGCTTCCGAAATCAAAGTGCGCTGTAGCGTCAGGTTTTTGCCGCCGCGACTAGAAAAAGCTTCGTCAATTGTCCAGCTGATACTTGCGTGATCAAGAATGCTGTGGTCGCCACCTGTAAGGCCCATGCCATCGTAAGTTGTGCCGTAACCTAAGCGCACGCGCATAAAGCGGATAACCATATCCTTGCCCGTAAAGCCGATGGGAGCGCTTTTGATTGTAATTCCTTTACCCGGAGCTGTCTGCCCAGCAATCGTCACATAGTCCTGATTGCAGACCAAACGACTTTTGAGTTGTATTACGCCTGCGACTTTGAACATGATGGTTCGTGGACCGATATCTGCTGTACACGCTTCGCGCAAACTGCCGGCGCCATCGTCGTTCAGATTTGTTACGTACACGACTTTTCCGCCACGGCCACCGACCGCGTTACGACCATAGCCCTCGGCTCCTTCAAACGCTAAACGCCCTGGTTTGAATGACCAGATATTTCCTGCTGTAACCGTTCCGTTCGCATCAACTTCATCCACGCGCCAATAGTAGGTCTGCAATGGGTTTGTGTCCGAAACTTTGTATGTCGCTGCCGTCTGCTCGCCTTTGTAAACGTCGGCTGTCGAGGCTGTCGCCTTTAAAACCGTTGCAGAATCCGTACCAAAATAAACTTGATGTTTTTTTGCGGATTTCGCTGCAGTCCATGAAAGTGTCAAAGCGCCATTGTCGTGTGGAACGTGGTAATCCAAATCCGTCGGAGAAGGACTTGTTGCCTGTGCCGCCGCATTGGGCACATTCAGTTCAAAACCATTCAGGGTAATCGTACTCGTGTTTAGCTTTATGGCAGTCGATGCGCTTGCGCCGCTCACGGAAAAAGTTACATACGCGATTGCTGATTCGGAAGTCGAAAGCGCTCGATTTGTTGGTTTGACCGAGGCTTGCTTCGAATTGTTCACATAGACATCAATGCTGTTACTTGCCGCAACGCCATCGACGTTGTTCAGGTACAGAAGGAGGCTGTGCGTCCCTGCTGCAAGATTCGAAAATGTGAGAGTGATGTTTCCGCCGCCTTCGACCATCACGCCGTCGCACACAAGACGCGCGTAGCTCGGAGACTGCACTCCGGCTTTGTACCAGTTCGCCTTGAGATTTCCGCTACCGGCAATTCCAATTTTTACACCAGAAATCGTCGTATCCTTGGAAGTGACTCCCGAAACTACCCACGGCACATAATTCGGCTCTGTCACCTCGCTCGAATTGCGTCCGCTCATGTCGAAATCAACTTTGACGATTGGCGAACCCGCGAAGGCATGCGCAGCGAGTCCCAAAACCAACATTGATTTAAAATATCCCATAACATACTCCCTGTTGCATATAAAAATACCTTTGATTCAACATCGAGGGTAGAGCTCTTGAAAATTAAGGTTGTCCGTGGACTACGCTACCTTACTTTTACGGAGGTTCTCGATTCTGTTAAGGGTGCGGAGCAGATTGTGACGGCTTGCAATTCCAAGAACTCCACCAAGGATGTTGCGTCGTTTATTGCGGCGAAAGATTTGGTTCTTTATGTTGGCTTGGATAGTCGTTTAGTTCGCATCCACGGCAAAAACGTGCAAAAGACATTCCGCATCAACAGGGAATAAGCGAAGGTATATTAGAAGCTGGAAAGCCCATTTAAACACCTTTTACACGGAAAATTTCAAGATTCCTTGTTTTAATCAACAAAAAATCTATTTTCCTTTAGAGGTGTTGTTTATGGGATATGTTTGTAACTTTGCGAAGGGCGTTGCCCTTCTTTTCCCGCTATTTCTTTTTGCTTGTGGAAACTCTGAATCGGTGAATTTCATTTCGCCGAACGAATCGCTCGTTTCGTTTGGCGGCGAAGCCCAGAGTTCGTCCAGTGAACTTTTGCAAAGTTCATCTTCTTTGACGATTATACAGTCCTCGTCAATAATCACGCAGTCGTCCTCCTCATCGGTAATCGCGCAATCGTCATCTTCGCGGGTTCCCGTACAATCCTCATCTTCGGTTCTCCCTTCGCCTCCCAATAACGGAGTCCCTTACATTCGTATTATAACTTATGATTCTGCAAATGTCGATAGCGCCTACGCTCTTTGTTCTGTTGAAATTGCTGGGAACGGAATTTATGAGGATTTAGCCCCTGCAAGTGGTAAAATCCGAACTCGTGGAAATTCTACGCGCCTCTGGTACCCTAAAAAGCCTTACCGCGTCAAACTTGATGCAAAGACTTCTGTTCTCGGACTCCCTGCCAATAAAGATTGGGTGTTGCTTGCGAATTATCGCGATCAAAGCAAATTCATGAATGCGGTTGCTTTTGATATGGCGCGTTACATGGGGAGCTTCACTTTTGTGAACGCCAACCGATTTGTCGAAGTTGAAATCAATGGCGAGTATATGGGCATCTATCAACTTACCGAGCAAATTGAACGTGGGGTATCACGAGTCAATACGGGTAATGGAGGGGTGTTGTTGAGTCTTGACAAGGATGATGGACCGGAACTTTCGCCGAGTGCCACGAATAATTTCTATAGCAAAATTTACAAGTTGCCTGTTGCCGTCAAGTACCCTAAAAATGTGACCGCAACGCAAATCGATACCATATCTGCGAACCTTGCAGTTTTGGAACAGGCCATTGCAAATTCCGACTATGACAGCGTTCAAAAACTCATGGATATCAGCAGCTTTATGGATTTTCTAATCTTGCAGGAATTGACGCACAATGTTGAATTAGAAGCCCCGCGCAGTATGTATTTGTATAAGGATTCTTCGGGTTTGTATCACATGGGGCCTGTATGGGATTTTGATGGTGGGTTTGCTTATAGCTGGGATGAAGATACCAAGAAATACTTTGTTGATCAGGACTGGATTTTACATAGAAATCGGGCGGTTTCCGGATTCTTTATAAACTTGTTTGCAAATGAAAATTTCCTGGCTGATTACAAGGCTCGCTGGGGTCAGCTTAAAACAAGTATTCTGGCTGATGTATTTTCAAAGCTAGGCGATTATATGTTGCAAACACAAAAGGCTCTTGAAAATGATGCGATAAAATGGACACCTGTCCGCAGTTACATTGACGAAGTTCAAAGCCTCAAAAGCTGGCTTACTGAACGCGTGAACCGTTACGAGTCGGCTTTGCAAAAATACTAGTTAACAAAAGTTCTCCCCTCGACATTCGCCGGGGGGAGGATGGGTTGGGTGTTGGATTAGCTTTCGTTATCTTGTTAGATAAAAACCACGATGTTTACGTTGTTTCACAAGACGTCCTCGCAAATCATAAACGTGTTCAGAACCGTTCAGCAAAGCTCTTTTCGCACGAGGCTTTAGCGAAGTTGTTTTAGCATTCGGATCGTCAATGGTAAATTTCCCGCTGCGGGTTGCTTCGCCAAATTCCGCAGCGCCACCCTTAGTCGTAATCGTGTAAGTGTACTCTCCGCTGACGGTTGGCGTTCCGCTGAAGTATAGGGAATTTGTCTGTGCATTCCATTTGGCTGTTACGCCTGCAGGGAGATTTTCAACAGTTGCGCCATCGGCGTTTTGAATTGCGAAAGTGAACGGAACAATTGAATCCCCGAGTGCGATAGTTTGACTGCTGGATCCTGCGCCTTGCTTGATAATCGTGGCGGGCTTCGGTGTATAATCGCCGACAAGTGTAATGTCAGGCGTCGGGAACTTGTCCTTATTGCCGTATAGCCAGAATCCTAAATGCGGTGGCTGGTTGTAGGCGGTGTTTTGCCAGCTCATGCCGAGACGGTAAATCGGGTCGTGCGCAAGCGTGTACATTCGATGTTCTGTTGGAATCGTAGTTGTGTAGATGTAGAGCTTGGATGCGCCATCGTGCAAAATGACTTCTTCGCGCCAGTCGCCTAAAATATCACCGCTAAAGTTCGGCGTTGCCTTGGTGGTGTTGCAACTGTTGCCCTGCATCTGAAAAAGCGTATTGCTCTGTTGCTTGGCATGGTCCCACTTGCTGATGGTCGTATTGTCCAACAGTTCATCAAGCAAGTCGCCATCCCAATAAATACGGAAGTTATAAGCGGGGCGCTTGTCTGCTTTCCAAATTTTTCCTTTTACGGTATAGGTGTTCCAGTTGGCGGCAGACCAAAGTTCGTGTCCACGGTTTAGCGAATCCACATCGCTTGCGACACCGCGCCCGTTATCGCCCGAACTCGTTTCGTTAAAAAGTAGCTTGCCGGTACGGGCATCGTGCAAATCGTAGCCGTAGGGCTTTTCTTCGTGAACTTGCCACACTTCAAGACCGGGATTATCGGGGTCGAGATCGCTCAAGTGCATGGCATCGCCGTGGCCCTTGCCTGTGCGGTACATGAATTTTCCATCGTGGTCAACGGCGCAACTTCCTTCAATAATTTCATCAAAGCCGTCGCCATCCACGTCGCCTGCGGAAATGTTGTGATTGCCTTGCCCGTAACATTCCTGTCCGCTCGTGGCTGCGTTGTAATACCAGCGTTGTGAAAGTGTCTTGCCGTCCCAATCGTAGGCGGTAATTGCCATTCGGGTGTAGTAACCGCGCTGAAATACCATACTCGGCTTTTTACCATCAAGGTACGCATTTGTTGCGAGGAATCTGTCAACGCGGTTACCGTAGCTATCGCCCCAGCTCTTGACGGTGCCACGACCTGGATTGTAATCAACCGTCGCCATTTCCTTACCTGTTTCGCCGTTGAAAATGGTGAGCCATTCAGGACCTGAAAGAATGTAGCCGTTTGAGTTTCTGTAATCCTTGCTGTGGTCGGCGCCCTTCGCCGAACCAAGCGACAAGTATTTGCCGCTGCCGTCTTTTGTACCGGGGGCTGTTTTTACGGCAAATTCTGCTTTGCCGTCGCTATCATAGTCGCCTACGAGCATCTGCGTGTAGTGAGCTCCTGCGCGAATGTTTACGCCGAAATCGATTCGCCAAAGTTTTTTGCCGTTTATTTTGTAACAATCAATGATGACATTGCCTGTTTTTCCCTTCTGCGAATTGTCTTTAGAATTGCTCGGATCCCACTTGAGAATCAGCTCAAATTCTCCATCGCCGTCTACATCGCCTACCGCGATATCGTTCGGGCTGTAGGTGTAATCGCTCCCACCATTCGGACGGTCAAGATTTACGGTCAGATATTGATTACTCCAAACAGAAACTGCAGCGTCAGCCGCTATTTCTTTGCCGCCAACCACAGCCTTCACCGAGTATTTGCTCGATGCTGTTCCTTTCGTATCTGTGTAGTTGCTTGCTTGTGAGCCCGTAAAACTGGCGATTTTCTCGCCATCGCGATATAGGTTAAAACCGGTCGTATTACCGTCTGTTCCGAGAACTCGCCAACTGAGGAAAACTCCGTTAGTCGTCTTTACGGCGACCAAGCCGCGATTCAGCCATTCCATCTGGCGAGCCGCCTGCGACATGCCCACTCCAAGTGCGAGCGAAAGTCCAAACATCCACAACTTTTTCATCATCCAATCCTTTTTTTTGAATTACAGACCCCCACACCACCGGGAACCTGCACCTATAATATATCTCCGGCACTCCAAATAGTACCTTCACCACCACACTTCCGGTTGTCCATAGACAACAGAGACAAAGGAAACAAGTTTCTTCGTGGGCACCTGCGGTGCTTTTGTTACTTCGCAAAAACGGGCTGTCGGGCCTTGTGCAAACGCATTTCCTTTACCCGCGGGCTGTCCGCAGTTCCCAACAGGCGACCGCGCACATCGTAAACCTTCGCGCCACGCATATCCTGCAGGCTGCGTCCCGTTTCAACGCCATTGCGAACCGCAAACGACGTGGTCGAAGAATCAGGATCTTCCACCTGGATTTGTGTGCTGTCGCCCGCCACGCTATTCACGGAAACCGAAAGCAGGTCGACCACACTCTTCTCACAAGTAAACCCGAGCAACATCTCGGCAGTCGATGCGCCCCTGTTTACCGCCTTGTAGTGATACGCCTTGCCATCTTGCGCCGTGATGCGGGCCGAGTAGGTAACGACATCCTTTTCGCGCGAAACATCCATCACCACTTCGGCGTTGCGCATGATGCCAGCGAAATCGTCCCAGTTCCAGTCGAAATCGTAATCGAACGTCCCCGCGTTATCCATCGCAAAGGCATCGGCACGCAACAGCGTCGTCGCCCCGCCGGCAGTCGCACGCACAATGTAATTGTCCCAGTTGTTCACCTTGTTCGCATCGGCAAGCCCGTAAACCGGCTTGTTTCCGTAATTCATAAAGCGGAATGTTGCGCTAAAGTCGCCCGAAACCTTGTATTCAGCCGTCTTCTGCGCATTGAACGCTACATTGTATTCGCCACCGTCGTTTATCGTACCCGCCACGATGCGATTTTCAAGCGTCCCGTACGCAACACGGCTCAACTCGAGCGACGCCGCGTCGGCACCGAGCAATATTTCGTAATCGCCAACCGGTGTCCCCGTAGCCGTAACCGCATACACTAGCGAGTCGGATCCATCCTTCGCCGCACCGCGCAAGAACGCATACACATTTATCAGGTAGCCGTCCTTTTCTGCACGCAGGCGGACTTTTGCTCCGTCGTACATCTTCTTGAAGGCATTCCAGTTTTCACCCCAGGCATTCCAGTAGTGCACCGTATTTTCGCCACCGAGCGTTTCCACGGAATAGCCGTCGGCACGCAGGTACCACATGTCGCCACCGTTCCTAAAGACGAGCACCCAGTTGTTCCAGTTTTCGGCTCCGTTCTTTACCTTGTTCCTGAATTCAAATTCCGCGACAAAGTTCCCGCTTACCTTCACGGACTCAAATTCGTCATAGGCATCCCATGCCGTGCTAAAGTCCTTTTCCCCAACGACCTTCACGCTGTCGCCGTAATAGCGGGCATCCTGCAGCACTTCGGTTTTCGGCACACGGTAACCCCAGAAGGCACGGTTCCCCGCCTTGTTCATCGCCGAGAACGTAAGCGTCCGCTTGCTCATATCGTTCTGCAACTGGTCAAGCACCACGCCCTCGTAGACAGTTCCACCCAGAGTAAGCGTCACGTAGCTCCGGCCCTTCGCATAGTCGTAATCCCAGGTTCCCGTGTAGGCGCCTGTCACCGTACCGTCGGCATTGAGCTGCATGTTCTGTTCCTGGTTCACCGCCACGGAATCTTCCCAGGTCTGCGGGTTGTTCCTGGGCGGGTTATGCATAATCACCTTGTACGGGCCCGCGATATCGCTGCGGTCGAGCGCACGCGCCGGTAGCCCGTAACCCTCGTGATACTCAAAAGGTGCCGCCACAATCCAGCCCATCCTGTTAAAGAACAGCTGGTGAGTCTCGACATTGTGCCAACCCGTATGGTTGTTGAACTTGCGGTGATAAACCAGATACATGCCGCCATCGTCGTCGCGCAACAGCGAATTGTGCCCATCCGCAATTTCGGCACGGTCCTCGGCCCAGAAACTCCAGCGGTAATTCGCGACAATCGGGAATCCGCGGTCGGTATTGCCCCAATAGTTCAGGATAAACTTTTCAAAAATCGCAGGAGTCCCATCCACATCGACATAGGGCCCCTTCACGTCCTTGCTGCGGAACACGCGCATGGTGTAGCCGCCCTCGGGTGAATAGAACCCGTAACTCACAAACAGGTAGTAGTAGCCATTGCCGTCCGCATCCTTGAAATACTGGATGTACGAACCCTCGCCACTCACATAATAACCGCCACCCACGTGGATACCCATGTAAGGGTCCTCGAGCATCGAAGTCCCGCTCCACTTGGCCGCGCCGTTGTTCCCGTACTTGTACGAATAGTCCCTGAGACCGGTAGACTCATCGAGCTTGACCAGGAAAAGCCCGCCGCTCCACGAACCGTACAGGAGCCACAGGTTTCCTTCCTCGTCGTAGAACACGTTCGGGTCGATGCAGCTGGAACCATAGCCGCCATCCCACTTGCCCAAATTAGTGACACCGTTGTTTGCGATATAGTAACGCTCGCCGATTGTCGAAGAACCCGTCACCTTCGCGTAGTCGGCATTGGCGGCAGAACCCGCCGTCTGCTTGTCCATCCCGCCGTAGACGACCGCACCCTTGTACTCGTACGGCCCCTCGATTTTGTCGGATGTCAGGAGCACAATGGAACTTTTCCAGTCCTCGCCCGCCATCGAAAAGTACAGGCACCACTTTTTCAGCTTCTTGTTCCACATGATATCGGGCGCCCACAGGTTCCCCTTGGCGGTCGCGGAATTCGTATGTTCCGCATAGTCGGCTTCCGCCTTGAACACGCTGTAGTAATCGTCCCTGGCCTCGTTGCCAGTGACATACACCGTGCCGCCCCTCGAAAGCTGCGGCGTAAACGGGGTCCAGTCCAGCATATCGCGGGAATATGCCGCCCCGTTCATGGTCCCGAATATGTAATAATACTTCGTCCGCGACTTGGCCGCATCGTTTTCAGGATACGAATTCCCGCCCGCGTCCTTATAGACCACAATGACGGAAGGATCGTGAACGGCGACCGAGGCCGCAAATGCGGCAACAGCCGCGAGAGATAAGGCGACACACGCCGCCCTGAATGTTTCCAATACACCCATACCACACTCCTTTCCAGAGAATATATAAAAATCTACACTTTTTGCAATTAAAAGTCAATAGTTTTTACACTATTTAAGACAAAAAGATGTTGTTTCTACAATATTTCACTAAAAAAAGTCCACACTTCATAAAACATACCCCGAAAGGCGCCTTAAACGCCCATTTATTCCTTTATAACCGCATATTGCAGGGCGTAGAAGAGCCGCATCCAGTTGTTGGACTGCGTACCATCGAAGAAGAATACCTCGTCAATACCGCCGCGAAGCCCGCCATAACCGATCGAGGGGTTGAATGCAGCTGCAAAGCCTTCGCCCGAATCGAACTGCCTAGATTCCAGCAGCGTTCCGTCGATGAACGTGGTCACGCTATCGCCGTGAATCTTGAACGAGTAGTTATGCCACGTGCCGTCGAGCACCCCGTTTGCGCGGCCGAACAGGGCGTTATACGCCCCCGTCCTGGTATCGAGCCTGAGGTTCACCGCACCCGTAGCACCGCGCTTCTGCAGCGCAAAACCCGTACTGTCATTCTTGGCAGAAATAATTTGCGCGTACTCGCTCACCTGCATAGAATCGATATTGAACCAGATAGAAAGCCCCATGTAGTAGCCGTCTTCGGAGAAGGGTTTGAAATCGGGAATGTAGAACCAGTTGTCGGTAGAATCCACCCAGCGTGAACGGCCCAGAAGATCCTTCTTATCTTTGAACCTAGCGTAAGCGGAATCGGAAATTTCCGCATCGGAGAAATGGTTTCTGTAGGTACCCAACTGTAATTGCAGATTGTTATCTTCAACACACTTATCTATAATTCTGAATTTGAGTTTTCCCGTTCCAGATAATTTCATCGCAGGAGCCTTGCCCCAATACAACACGCTATCGGCATAATAATCACGTTCGCTCGCTTCCAGCTTGATAAGGTTATCTTCCGCATCAAGCAAGCAAGGATTGTCAAGCGATGCCGGCAAGAATATCGGGAACGGGATATCAACAAAAATTTCGTCCGTCTTGGCCAAGTCTTCAAATCCTTCGGGCAAGGCTACGTCCACACTGTCAAGGCTGCCTACATAAGAACTCGATATGAATATCGGCGTTTCAGATAAATTCCACTGTCTAGAATCTTCCGCAAAACCGTTGGATAACCCGCGTTCATTCGACACCCTTCTAATACTCAACTGGTTGTAGAACCCTCCCGGCACGTTTTTTACTTTCACTACGCCCTTTAAAACATCCTCAGCCGATACGACCTTCGTTGCAAAATAATTGGTTTCGTGAAGCGTATCGCCATTCAGTTCCCTTTCGGAACGCATCATCGAAAGGGTATCACCTTCGGCCATTTCGAAAGATTCTATAAAGAAGTAAAATTGGGCATCGCCTTCACGCACAGGAGTAATGTCAATGGCAATGGGCCTCGCACCGTCAGAATCGATATAGTAGGATTTTCCCTCTTCGATATAGAACGAAAGTTTATGTTTCTTGGTTTCGCCGTTCGGCGACGTAACCAGCAAGGAATCATAGTGGCCGTAAGGTATAAACGCAAGCAAGGCGCTCCCGGAAGCCACGGTTACCGAATCCATCACCAAATTGGTCCAGTCATAATACTCAAAATGCGACACCACCAGCGTATCTTCAAACACGCCCCAATTTTCCGTCCCATACAGTTTCAGGGAATCACCCGTCTTTATATTGAAATCAGAAATAGACATATATACAAAGTCGGACAAGCCCGTCCAAGCCGACATTTTAACTACCGAAATTTCTTTCACGCCATCCACGTCGACCATATACGTTTCGCCGTCCTCGACATCAACGTCCACAACATACGAGCGCTCACCATCCAGTCCGTAAATAGTCACGGAATCGTATTTCCCTACGGGAACGCTATCCATGTCAAACATTCCCGAAAGTACCGCAGAAGAATCCACCACCTTACGGTAGTCACTTTCGTACACAAAGACCGTATCGCCCACGGTATCGCGATTAGCAAAGGCAAGCGAAACGGTATCTCCAGCAGAGAGATCCCACAGTTCCGGAGCAACACATATGCGCGCAACGCCCTTGTTGCCCGTATTCGTCTCAATCAAAATTCCCGCGGAATCCGTAGAAGACGTATTGCTGCAGCCCGCAAAGAAGGCAAGCGCACACACCGCGGCAAAAGCGAACGCGAGTCGCCCCGAACCAAAGATATTCTTAAAGCATCCCATAAACACCTTCCTCCCTACGCCTCGCCCGTTCCGGACGGTTTATTGTTTTCGCGGATGTTACTGAACACGTGCAGGTTCACATGCTCCACGACGGTTGGCGTCTCGTTGTCGGCCATCACGATCTGGCGCACCTGCGCCTTGAATTTTTCGGCGGCCTTCTCGACCTTCGCCTGCGCGGATTTCGACACCGCGAACGTGAACGTGGTCATGTCGCGGGACTCGCTCCCTTCGGATTCCAGCGCCTGCTTCGAGAGTTCTAGGCACTGCTTCTGGAACTGGAGCACCATCTGGCTCTTGCTCTGCTGCACCGTGGCAAGGCTATCCTTCGTCGGCTTCCAGAACCCGCGTTCGTCCTTGCGCACGAGCGACATCTTTTTCATAAGCTCAAGGCTTGCCTTCAGGCGCTTCTCGGATACGGGCGGAAAAATCTTCGCCGCGAGTTCCGACACGTCGTCGCCAACATCCATCACCTCGAGAATCGCGTAGACCGTACTGTTGTACCAGTTGCCAAAGAACTCGTAGCTGTCCGGGTCCACAATCGCCTGCGGGTTCTTGTTCAGGCGCATCATGACATCAAACGCCGCTTCGCGCACCTGGGCAGTCTTCCCCTGATCGAAATCGACCATCGCCTCGAAATACCTCGCCTCGTTCCCCTTGAGCCCGATAACGTTTATAAAGCGCTCGCGCATGTTGTCGGTCACGCGCTTGCCCTGCACCACGTCGTTGAAATAGCTGCGGGTATTGGGGAGCCCCAGCAAGTTGCAGAACTCAGTACGCGAAAACGAAGGCTCCGCCGCCTGACGGCGCTCCTGGTATTCTGCCAGGAACTTGCGGAACTTGGTAAACTCGAAAATGTTTACAAAGGCATTCATGATATTAAATATACATAAAAATATAGTACATAGTATAGTAAAAGCAAAGATATATGCTATTTACCCATTTTTTGCTAAAATTTAAGAATTATTCAATTTCTTTTCTTGCGTTTTATAAATTTTTATAGTACATTTTGTAGTACATTAACGATAAAAATGTAGTACACTACGTAGTTTCGTCATCAGGGATGTTAAAAAATCAAAAAGGAGTAACCCATGTTACGCAAGACCCTTCTCGCCACATGCATTGCCGGGGCAGGCATTGCAAGCGAATCTCTCGCCGCAGGCGAGGCTCTCGTCAAAAGGCAATTTGAATACCTGGACAGGGGCGTTGTCGCCGTACGGCAGAACAATTCCAGCGCACTTGTCAGCTGGCGAAGCCTCGCCACCGACGAAAGCGGCCTCGGATTCAACGTTTACCGAACAACCGATGGAAAAACCGTCAAGTTGAACCAGACCGTACTTACCAAGGGTACAAACTTCACCGACGGTACCGCCGACTTTTCGAAGGCCAACACCTACTCCGTCAAGAAGGTACTGAACGGCGTAGAAGTCGGAACAAACGGCAGCTACACCATGCCCGCGAACAAGGGAATCGGAGCGTATGTCACCGTTCCCGTCCCAAATATCACATCCACCGTCCATTTCGTGTGGGTGGGCGACTTTGATGGGGATGGCGCATACGACTACCTGCTCGACCAGCCCGCACTCGACCACCAGCAACTGCAGGCATACTCGAGCCAGGGAAAGCACCTGTGGACTCTTGATCTTGGCCCGAACAGCGAGAACAAGAACAACATTACACCGGGCGCATCAACGCTCGACGTGGGCATGTGGGACGGGGCAACCGTCTATGATATCGATTCCGACGGCTTTGCCGACGTTATCGTGCGAATAGCCGACGGTGTCACCTTCGGTGATGGCAAAAAATTCACGCTCAGTGGAACGAACGCCCAGGCCATAGCCGTCCTGGACGGGCGTACCGGCGCATTGAAAACATACGCTCCTGTCCCCGATGACTACATCTCGATCGGTCCGATGGCCTGCATGATGGAAATCGCCTATCTCGACGGAAAAACCCCGAGCGTCGTCACGTGGATAAAGAACAGGAATGCGGACAAGAGCTTCAACAGCATGACCGTCGCTTACCGCGTCGAGAAGGGAAAGCTCACGCAGCAGTGGAAGCACGATGCGCGCAAAAGCGGCGGCGGAGCCGAAGCGCACCAGATTAGAATCGCCGATGTGGATTACGACGGCAAGGACGAAGTGTTGCACATGGGCTACGCACTGAACGGCGACGGAAGCCTGCGTTACCAGATTCCCGAAGTCGTTCACGGTGACCGCTGGTACGTAGGGGCATTCAACAAGGGCGACAAGGTGATGATGGGCTACGGAATACAGCAGGACCATCCGAAAAACCTGCTCGAATACTACTACAACGCCTCCACCGGCAAGGTCATCTGGACCCACTACGGCGACGAGTCCTGCGCAGGCCAGTGCGACGTCGCACGCGGGAACATCGGTGACATCGACCCCGATTACGACGGATTCGAAGTCTGGAGTTTCCAAGGAACCTACAACGGCGCCACCAACAAACTTATCGCCAGCAACTACCTGTACCCCGTACTCCGCTACTGGTGGGACGGGGATCTCGCGGCAGAAAGCTACAATGACGGAAAAATCGAAAAGTGGGATTACAAGAACAAGTCGGTTGGCCGCGTGGCAACCACATGGAAAATCTACGGCAGCAGCGGGAGCGAGAGGGGCGTGGGAATGTTCCACGGGGATATCTTCGGTGACTGGCGCGAAGAATCAATTCTCGTGAACTATGACACGAAGGAACTCGTGATATTCACGACAGACATCGCAAGCGAACACCGCTTCTACTCGCTGATGCAGAACCCCTGCTACCGCATGGGGACTACTGCGAAGGGCTATGTGCAGGCAAGCATGCTCGACTACTTCCTCGGCTACGGCATGGACATGCCCCCGAAACCGGATATCGAGATTGTCGGAGGACTACGCGAAGAATCCTTCGCCGACGTCAACTCCTCAAGCGCAGAAATCGTCGGGCCACAGTCTTCCAGCGCAGCAGAAGGCATATCTTCCAGTGCGGAAGGAACCGAGGGCACCACCGCCGTCGAATCCTTGACACCGCGCAACGCAATTAGCGGCCATATCGACGGTAACACGCTCCTTCTTGAGGGCATCGACGGCGGCGCGCACAACATCAGCTTCTTCGACATGCAAGGCCACCGCATCGCGGAATTCCGCGCAGTGC
This sequence comes from Fibrobacter sp. UWB7, assembly GCF_900142945.1. NCBI lineage: Bacteria > Pseudomonadati > Fibrobacterota > Fibrobacteria > Fibrobacterales > Fibrobacteraceae > Fibrobacter > Fibrobacter sp. UWB7. The sequence continues at coordinate 803,340 of NZ_FRCO01000001.1, read as the reverse complement.
AGGGGAGCGAACTCCACGTAACCCTACGGCAAGGCGCCTATCTTGTCAAGGTCGCGCAAGGCAACAGAACCCTCGGGATATTCAAGGCCGTAAGGCGATAACTCTCTCGAAGCAACACACCTCCAAAAAAAGCTACCAAGCCGAGAGTCACGGGCAAATAAATTTGCCCGTGACTGAGGCGCAGAACTTTGCATTGACCTCGTCAATGTAAAAGCACCCCGGCGCTTTCGCCGAGGTGCTGTGCTTTTTGCTCGTTTATTTTGTGATGTTAATCGGTCTTGCTTCGCGGTAGCTGCCCGTCGTGATTTTTACGATGTAGGTGCCGCGCGGCATTTGACTCATGTTGAGCGAGCGCGTGTGCGTGCCTGCGTTTTGCATTCCCGTGATTTCTTGTGCAAGTAATGCTCCGAATCCATTGAATAGGCTTATCTTCACATTGTCGCGCTGAGGGAGCGTGTAACGGATTTCGAGATTTCCATTACGGAGGACGAGGTTCATGTGTGTCGAAACTTTATCAAGTCCGTACATCAGAGCTGTGGTCTTTCCACCTTCGTCGCTTCCAGATTCGTTGGTGATGTTGGTCGTGATATTGAAGAGGACTGTTTTCCCGTTGTAAGCAAGTCCCTGCGTAAAGCTGTATTTTTCTCCGTTGCTGACGCGGTTGGGGTAGTGGCCTATCGCGAGAGTCCCGTTTGCCAAATCAGCTTCGCTGAATACATAGGCGGTTTCGCCCCATTCAACGACTTTGCCATCTTTGCTGAACCAATGGCCCGGTGTGTTTGCCGTGCTGTTGGTGACGATGTTCCCGTCGTTTTCAAGTGCAAAGAATTGTGCCTGTGTGAGCGTTGTTGCGGTAAGACCGAGCTTCTTCGCGACTTCGCTAGCGTTGAATTTTGCAGAAACCGTCGCATAATTGTCGTCAATCGGGAGTGTCGCTGTGATGTTGTATGTGGTTGCGCCGTCCGTGATGATTTTTGCGGAACTGCTAGAGCTCGTGGGCATCTCGCTGCTGCTCGAAGATCCCGGCGATACGGAACTGCTCGAATTTTGCGTAATGCTGCTGCTCGAACTAATTGGCGCGTCTCCGATTTCAGGCCACTTGTAATCTAGCTTGAAGTCGTTGTAATACTTGACGTTTGCCGCCCCTGCGCCGCTTACGCCAGCTTCGGGCTTCAACTTATAATCGTAATGCAGCTTGCGAATTCCCGTGTTGCCAGTGTACTGGTAATCGGTATTCACGATGACCGCAAAAACCACCGGCGTGCCGTTCGTCGAAGAAGGCGTCTTGTCCAGGTGAAGCGTCGCGGAACCTTCGCCTGTAATGGGTTCGCTGTACACAGGTGTACCGTCGGTCGCGCGGTAGCACAGCAAAAAATTCATGTTCTTGTTATTGGAGTTGGCACCGTTCGGGTAGAAGCTCACGGTTACTTCCTTTGCTCCGTTTTGCACCTTCAGCGGAACCACGTTCGAGCCAGACCAACCCGGAGTCGTTTCCTGATCCGGAACCAGGTAACCACCGTTTTCAGAAACCGTCTGGTACGGAGTCATTTTCCAGGTGTAGCTTTTCCTGTTGTTGTCCCACATGTCCTGTTCCCAGTAGGTGTCGCTTCCGAAATGCTGATTCAGCAGGTTCCTGATTTCGCCGGACCATTTTTTCATGTCAAGCATCGCAAGCCTTGCGCGGAATTCGGTAATGAGCCTGCGCACGCCCGCATCGCCAAGGCCCTTGTCGAGGCCGTAGGTTTCGAGCAGGTATTTGGTCTTGCCGTAAGCATTTCCGTAAATCCAGCGCACCGCGCCCGTACCGATCCACGTTCCGATAAACGTCGGGAAAATGTTGCTGTACTGCGAACCACCCAGCAGGTAACGCTGATTTTTACCGGTCACGCCACCGCCATCGGCGCCGCCACCAGGGCCACCGAAGGTACCGTCAATCAGCCAGCCCGAATAAGTTTCAATTGGCATAAACGGCGCAATGACCGTCGCCGCGTTCAAGAATCCCATACCGCTGTAAACACCGTCGCGGTGGCTGAACATATCCTGCTGAATCCAGGTGTTGCCCGCTTCCTGGAACCAGTGCGCATCCTTTGCGCCGGGGTAACCGTTCGTCATCGAGTGTATTCCCTCGTGAATCATCGCATCCATCTGCGCCACGCGATCACGGTAAGGGCAACTCGTATTAAAACTGTACAGCGGATAAAACGAGGCCGCCACGGCCGTGTAGCCTGCTACCCATGTCTGCCAACCGCCCGTAGTATCCGTCTTTGCGCCACCGGCACATGTCCCTGAACCGTAGTAATAAATGGCGCTGTACTGGCCTTCTTGCGCTTGGGCGTCCGGCGCCCATCCCATCTCATTGTACAAATACTCAAAATCGGTATCGTACTTCTTAAGAATCGAATCAATCGTCACATCGGTAATGCGGCTGTCGCGATCCTTGCCCCAATAAAACGCCCACCACTTACCGGCCTTCTTTCCGGTAACGCCCGAACAATTGTTATTGAACTTGGTCGGCGGCTGGATATCGCCTAGATTCGATTTCGTATCGTAATCCAGGTCGCTGCGGTAGCCGGGCCATGTGTAAGCATCACCCGACGCCGCATATACGTGAACACCTAGGGCAGCCGACAAAACGGCGCCCGGAATCCATCCCAAACAACTTTTTTGCATAACACACTCCATTTTTATGCTATTTAGAGAAATAATTTTTGGTGTGCCCTAGTGCAAGTTTTTAAGAAAAATGGAATGATTTTCTGTGTTAGAAGTGTGTAAGTGTGTAAGAATAATTAATGAAATATATTGATTTAATTGTAATTTTGTGTATTTTATTGATTTTTGTGTAAAAATATTCTAGTTTAAAACCATGTGCATTGCGCTTGAACACCTGTTTGACTATGATGACTTCCGCAAGTTCCTGCAAGACTATTTTGAGGAACAGAAGAAAATGCGGTCGGTGTTTTCTCATCGATTTTTTGCAGCAAAGGCTGGCTTCAGTAGTTCTTCTTATTGCCTGAATGTTATCCGTGGGCGCTTCAATTTGACCCCGAAATCTATCGAAAAAATTTCAAAAGCGATGGAATTCGAACCGTTGCAAAAGACGTATTTTGAGGCGCTGGTGCAGTACAACCAGGCTCAACAAGTTGCTGAACGCGAACACGCTTGGAATCAGATTGTCCAAATTCGCAAGCAGATAGAATTTACGCATGTCACGACGCGTGAACAGGGGTATTTTGAAAAGTGGTATTACCCGATTGTGCGCGAATTGGCGGTATCGTCGGATTGGGATGGGGACTACCGTGTGTTGGCGCGTTCGGTTGTGCCGCAGATAACGACGGATGAGGCTCGCGATGCGGTGAAAATGCTGCTGGAATGGGGACTCTTGAAAAAAGAGGGTGAACGCTATGTTGAAACATCGCAAATGCTCGATGCTTCGGAAATTCCGCCAATGGCGTTGCGACGCATCCGTCATGAATATATGCAGCATGCGATGGGCGCCGTGGAATCTATGCCCAAAAACGAGCGCTTTGCGGCGTTCACGACTCTTGCGATGAGCGAAAAATCCTACAATTATGCGGTAGAGGTGCTGGAAGAAGCCCGCAAAAAAATTATTGCCCGTGCGGCAAATGATTCGGAAGTGGAACGCGTTTACGAAATGATGCTTGTGGCGTTCCCGATGAGCAAGAAAATAGGGAAGGAGGCGGAAAATGAAAAATAGACAAGTTTATCTAAAGTTGTCGCGTAATTGCGTTGCGTGCGTGATGTCGCTTGCGTTTTCTTTGACGTTCTTAGCGTGCTCAAGTAGCGAGGATGTCGCCGGTGGAGTGACCGATATCGGGAATTCCGTTGTAAAACCGCCTGAATACGAATTGATTGCTGGCGAAGTTATTGACGTGCAGGGCAATGGTGTCGCCCATGCCCGTGTGGTGCTTTATACAGATGGCTTTTATTCGAATAATAAGGAGGACTTCCGAGATTCTGTCGAAACGGTTTCCGATTCTGTAGGTCATTTCAGTTTTGAGTTGGAACGCGAATGTGTGATAATGCATGATTCCGCTTACATAAACCGCAGGAAGACGTATAGCGGCTTCGAGAATGCTGGCTCGAACATGTTCCTTTATGCAGAACACGAAGGCCTTTCCTTGCTTGTCGGTGGCATGGGGCTAGAAGGGTACTACATGATGCAAATTGAGAAGCCTAGAACGCTGAAGGGTAGCCTTGACGGAAAGTCTTCGGGCTATGTGCGGTTGGCTGCTACGGATATTGTTTCAGAACTTGACGAAAATGGTCACTTTACGCTTGAAAAAGTGCCTTCCGGTAGGCGTATGGAATTGTTTTATGTGGAAGGCGATACGGCGAAGGGACGCCTTCACTTTGCTACGACTGATTCCCGTGATACGATATCGCTCCCGCCGCTCGAAATTTTGGAAGGTAATGACGGTTACATGACTAGCCGGGATTTGGGCTATGACTATGGAATTGTGACTTATGCGCCGAATTTTGTTTCAGAAGATAAGCGAAGGGAAATCCCGTTACAGTTGCATTACGTGGAACAAAACGCTGTTGTTTACGACAACGATTCTACGCTTGCTGATAGTGTGGTGCGTGTGGAAGGAATTCGCGGGTACGAAAAGGCTATTTTACTTTTACCTGGCCAATTTATCGACCTCGATACGCTTGACCCTACAGATGGCGACTTTACGCTGTCGTTATGGACGAAGTGGAATGGTCCCAATGGCGAACACCAAGTGCTGTTTAGCCAGCGTGATTATTGGAGCGATTCAACTTCGCGATTCCAGTGGCATTACGAGGTGAATAGCGGAACGTTTGCCGTGATGAAAAGTATGCCGGGCAGCCCCGAGGCGGTGTATTTCGGGGATTCAACATCCGTGCCTGTCGGGGAGTGGGCTTTCCTTGTGCTCGTTTCCAAGAATCACAAGGTGAGCATGTATGTGAATGGCGAACCTATAGCAATTGCGGGTTCCGATGGAACTGAATTTGCAGGGGAATTTGTGCCGAACGAGCTGAATCGTAACGTCCCCTTCCGCATCGGTGGCGATGAAATCGAGACTGAAACCTGGAACGGCGCACTCGATGAAATTTGGGTGGAATCAATCGCCCGCAGTCCCGAGTGGATTGAGGTCATGTACGAGCAACTGAAGCCTTAAAATGTGTTTCCAAAAATTATGTATTTTGTAAATTATATATAAAAATTTACATTGAAAAATTGATGATAATTACTTATATTTGGAAATATGATAGATGTTTCCAAAATTAGTGTATTTATGTATTTTGATTACCGCGATTTTATTCGCGCTGTTTTGGAAACAATGCAGTCAAAGGGCCTTTCGCTCCGAGCGATTCAAGAAAATGCGGGTGTTTCCGGTTCTGCGTTTTTCAGCCGAATCCTAGATGGCTCGCGCCCGCTGTCCGTTGCGAATGCGAAAAATATCGCCAAGTCGTGGGGACTTCCCGATGATGAATCGGATTACTTTCTCGATTTGGTGCGCTTCGGTAACGAAAAGAATGTAGATGTACGCGAAGAATTGTTGCGAAAGCTCCTTGCGGTCCGTGCGAACAATCAGGAATTTGCTCTGCAGGATTCTTCGCTCAAGTTTTTCTCGAAATGGTACTATCCCGTGTTGCGCGACTTGCTCCCTCTGCTTCCGCCCAATATGCCGGCGGAAAAAATTGGACGCATGTTTACGCCAGTGCTTCGCGCTCCTCAGGTGGAAAGTGGTATTCGCTATTTGATGGAATCGGGATTCGTTACGTTAGATGAAAATGGTGTATATCGTGTGGAACAGCCTATTGTTTCAACTCCGCCTCGCGTGCGTTCTACGATTTTACGCAAATACCATCTGAAAAATCTTGAAGTGAATAGTGAAGTTTATGATCTGTTCACAAGTGATGACCGCAGCGTTACGAGTGTTACGTGCAGTTTGTCTAAAGAAAGCTTTGAAAAAGTCCGCGAAGAAATTGCAAAACTTCGCGAAAAAATTCTTGCGTTATCTCGTGAAGAAAAAAATCCAGACCGTGTTTGCCATGTAGGGTTTCAGTTGGTGAACCGCGCCAAAGTCAAGGAGGTAAAGTAATGTACCTCCGTAATGTTTTACGAAAACTGGCTTGGGTATTCCCTTTGGGTGTTGTGGCTTTTGTCGCAATCCTTTGTATTTCGCTTGTTGGCTGTAGCGGAAATTCTGACATCGCAAACGGCACGGGTAGTAATGCTGGTGAAACTGAAATTGCAGGGATTATCACGGCGACAAATCATGGGAAACCTTTGGTGAATGCGCTTGCCCGTGTGTGGATTTTGGACGAAGACTCCATGCATGTGGCGTATGAAGATTCTTTGGATAACAATGGTGTTCTTGAAATTAGGTCCGCTGTTCTTGGTGAAAAAGCGCCTGTCCAGCTTTTGGAAACGCGTTCGGGCGACTCGTTATCTACAATGCGCTGGGTCAATCTCGAACGTAGTCCCGAACAAACCCTTTCTATTGCGGCAAGTGAGACTCTTAAGGGTTCGATAACGAATAACGGTGTTGCTGTAGAAGGTGCAACTGTTTCCATTTTGGACAAGTCCGTCGTTACAGATGTAAACGGAAACTTTGAATTTAATGATTTGCCTGCGGGCGTGCATTATGCTTTTGTCGAAGGCTATTTTGGAAAGTTCTCGTACCAGATGGAAACCGGATTGAATGAAGGTGCGACAACGAACAACATTAATCTCGCAGATAGCATTTTTACGGTTGTCGAAGATTTTGAAAACTGGAAAAAACAGACATTTATCGGAAAAAGTTTTGGACAGGGCTGGTGGTTTATTTGCACAGACTCGTTGCAGGGTGGCGGAAGCCGTGCAAGCGCGGGTGTCGATAGTGAAAATCTTTTTGTTTCTGGTGATAGCGCTAAAAGCGGAAAAAGCTTGCACGTCTCATTTGATATAGATGAGGAAACTCCGGGGCATTATGGAGTTATCGGTTTTACGATTGGTGACGATTTTGATAAGGCTGAAATGTTTGCGTTCTATGATTTGCGTAAGGCGACTGCAATTTCGTTTGATGCCAGAGGTTCTGGAAAAATCTCGTTGCAGATAGCCAAACGCAGTGATAAAGGCGAACGTGAATATCACGAATCGTACTTTGTGACGCTTACGGAAAAATGGGAACATTTCACGTTTACGGCAGATGATTTCGATACAGAACTTATTGCAGTCAATGCAATCAACATTCTCGTTATTGACGATACCGAAATTTACCTTGACAATATCCGCTTTGACGGTATTTCGCCCAGTATGTGGCCGAGTCTTGGGATGCGTTTTTAAAATTCTTTTTCACGTATAGGAGAGAGTATGAAAAAGTCAAAAATGGCGATTGTCGCCTTGTGTGCGTTTGCCTTTGTGGGTAGCGCATTTGCAACAATTCAGCCCACGCGCGTAGGTCCCGTAAGTCAATACGGTGCTTTGCAAGCCGGCAAGAATTCCGCTGGTGAAGGCCGCATTTATGGAAGCGTGCAAGGCGTCAAAGATGGAGCCGAAGTTCAGGTGCGCGGAATGAGCCTTACCTGGAGTATCTTTTGGCCAAACGGAATGTCGTTCTACGGCAATTCCTTTATTGATTCGCTTGTAGGCGAGTGGAATGTTGAACTTGTTCGCTCTGCAATGGGTTCCGTTGGAAATTGGGGACAAGGGAATTACAAGACTCGTCCTGAATATTATTCCGCACAAATGGACACGGTCGTACAGGCGGCTATCAGAAACGATGTTTATGTTTTGGTGGACTGGCACAGTGAAGGTGGCTATTATAATTGCATTCACAAGGGTGTAAAACCGAAGTACGAATTTAACGATAATAAGGCTTGCTTTACGGCAAGTGATGCCGCGAAATTCTTTGGGACCATGGCTCAGCGTTATGGCAAATACCCGCATGTGATTTTTGAAATTTACAATGAACCGGTAAGTGAAAGTTGGAATGACCTCAAGGCTTATGCTGATACAGTCGTTCAGGAAATTCGTAAATATTCGGATAACTTAATTGTTGTAGGGACACCGATGTGGTCTTCTGCGGCTGGCGATGCTGTTGCAAATCCCGTCGTTGACAAGAATGTTGCTTACACGCATCATTTTTATGCCAATATGCATAACATCAATGAAACGTCGACTAGCCAGAATGCAAGCCCGAACAAGGCTATTGCTGCGGGTCTCAGTGTTTTCGTGACCGAATGGGGTTGGGTCGAAAAAGATATCAACGATGCCAAGACCAAGGCGAATGCCGATGCGTTCCTGAAATGGGTTGACGAAAAGAAACTTTCTACCGCCAAATGGGATGTCGAAAAACCGTATCTTGAAGATAATGATGACGACAACTATATCAAGGCGAACGTTCTTCCGCAAAAGACGACTTACACAAAGAACCTTGATTGGGCTTCGCAAATTAACGATGATCTCCCGTTTGCTCTCAAGACGACATCGACAGATGCTACTGGAGAATGGAGCTTTATTACGGATGTGAGCGGTAGCGATGAACAGGGTGACCACGGTAATTCTAGTTTCGAAGATAACTCCGAAAACGGAATGGTCAAGATGGATAAAATCAAGCTTGATACGGTCGGCACGGCTTTTGACTATGCACCTTATGTGAATGCCGATTTTACTTTCAATTTTGATATTTCCAAGTGCAAAATGTTCAGCTACCGCTATAAAGGTACGAACCATCAATTTGTAGCCTATAGCGATTGGAATACGTCTACCGAAATTCTCGGTCAGGGACTTTGGGATTATCCGTTTGTCGGCATGCCTTATTCTCCGGAATGGACAACCGCTTATGTGGATTTTGGCTGGATGGTCAATAATGGCTGGCAGGCTGATGTACCGACAATTTTCTCTACAAAGTTGACGACGGCGCTCCGCTTTAGCGTTACCAACGTTGCGTTTGGCGATTATCTCTGGATTGATAGTCTCAAGTGCGTCGAAGATGTGTCCAATTACACGGTTATGGAAATCCCGGACGTTTTAAGTATCCCGACGGCGAGAATGGCTGCTCGCAATTTTGTTCGCGTGAATACTGACGGCTTGAGTATCGTTGCGACGGGCGTTAAGAATGGAAGCCATTATTCGCTCTCCAATGTTCTTGGACAAACTTTGCGTGTGGGCGTGGCGAAAGCGGGCAATTTCTCGATGACTGCGCCGCGTGCTGGTCGCTACATTCTCCGCATTGGAAATTCTGTCTATCCGGTAACGGTAAAGTAATATTCATCTTTCTATTAAATCTTAGAATTGACTTTGTCAATAAAAAGCACCCCGGTATTTCCCGAGGTGCTTTGTGTTTTAGGTCGAAGAGAATGATTAGAATATGAATTAGAACATTACTCTGTATGGAATTTGCTTTTCAAAGCGGCGGCCTTTGAGGTCGTGGAACGTGTTCTTGCGCATTTGAGGCGCGTTGCGGATTGTGCGAGCTTCTCGGAAAGCATCTCGAATTGCCGTTGTGGAATCTTGCGCAGTCCCACTAGAGTCTTGTGCCGTTTCGCTGGAGTCTCGCGGCTGTTCCGGTGGCTCGCTTGCGTTTGCGGACTTTTCGACGAGCACTTCTATGCGGCCTGTGTATTCGGTGTTGTCGTTCCCTTTGACCGTGTACTTGAACGAGGCAAGTCCCTTGAAATCTTTGTCGGGGGTGAATCTTGCGGTGTAGCCGTCTTTCTGTAATTCAACCGAGCCGTTTTCTGCAGCCGATACGGTGTAAGACGGTTTTACTTCCTGGAACCCACGCGTGATTGTATGCAAGTCAAAATCGAGCGTCCCGTTGCCTGCGACTTGTGCATGCATGGCGCCGAGCCAGTTGATGTATTTTTCAATGCGCACGTAGCCGTCGTCTTCCTTGGTCATGGCGTCGTCTTTGGCGGTGTCGTAGCCCATCGCATTTTCGAAGTAGTCGGGCATTCCGTCCTTGTCGCTATCTGTGGCTGCTTTCCCGGCGATGACTTCACCCCAGCCGTTGTTTGTTTTGAGGCCCATAGCGCCTACGGATTTTACGAGCGCGCCTTCCTTGCCGAGCGTGCCGACCTGGTGCCAGATAAGCGAATCAATGTCGTCGTAGGGGAAAACGCCACTTTGCGAGGTCACGTAGCGCCAGGCGCTTGCCGCACTCAGCATCGGTCCTTTTGTCGTAAGCTCGTTCCACGGATTTTTCAGCTCTTCGCCAGGTCCCTGGTAGTAATAAATGCTTGTTGGCCCGCCATTGAGCACTCCGTCGCGGTTCTTGTCGATTAGGTTTCCGTTTGCGTAAATGCTCTGGTTTTTATCGACCTGAAACCACTCGTTTTTGCCTTCTGGGCCATAGACAAAGTAGTTGTTCACGATATCGTGCTTGAATTTTGCGCTAGTGTGTGTCGTGTAGCCCGCTTCGAAGTTGTAAAGGATGTTGTTGACGAAAATGTCGTTAATCTTGTCGAGCGGGTTTCTGTTGTGCGTATTCACGAAGGCGTTGTAGTACCACGCCCAAGTACCGTCAATGGATTCGATGTGGGCGCCGAACTGCTGGCCAATCGGGTTTGCAATGAGCGAATTCTGCACAGTGATGCCGGTGACACGGTAATCTGCGTTGTCCGAAGAGCCTCCGAAGTTATTCCACGGAGCAAGTTCTACCGAGCAATGGTCCACAATGACGTTTTTGGCATCGTAGAGGTTGAGCGCGTCGTCTTTGGTGCTTGCCGTATTTTCTCCAGGTCGGATGCGCAAGTAACGGATGATGATATTGCTCTGCTTGCCTGTCGAAAGTTTTCCGCCGTGAATGGCGATCCCCTCGCCTGGGGCTGTCTGCCCGGCAATAGTGATGTTCGACTTGATCGAAACGGCAGTTTTGATGTTGATGATTCCACCCACGTCAAAAACGACAATGCGGTTCCCTTGGCTAACCGCATCGCGGAATGAGCCTGCGCCGTCATCGTTCAAGTTTGTCACGTGGTAAACGGTACCCGCGCGGCCACCCGTAACGTTTGCGCCAAATCCCAGCGCTTCAGGAAACGCGAGCGGCTCGGCGCTTGCTTCTATACACCAAAACGAAAAACAGAGCGCCGAAACCGCGAATTTTCGCTCAAAACCAAAATAATATCCCATAAACAACCCCTATATCAATATACTGCAAAAATAGTTTTGTTTTGGTGAAATCAGCCTGCCATTATTATAAATAGTTGTCTATAGACAACGGCTAATGTTTTTCAGTTTTCTTCTTCCTACTGTCTACCGCCTACTAACTACTAATCCCCACTTGACCCCTTTTATGCGTTTTACTACATTTGTGCCACTTTGAGAATAAATATCGCACAAAAACTTACTGATTCCGAAGACCAACGAGTGGTCTGGTCCCATGCCGACGCTCCTGAAATCTTCGACGAACTGCACCTCAAGGGCGATCTGGTAGCCGAGGTGCTGGTTAGCCCCGAAGGCAACGGCAAGTGCCTTGTGACCGGTACTATCTCTGGAGTGCAAACACTCACTTGTGTCCGCAGCCTGGATCTTTTTGACCGTCCGTTCGAAACCGAGATTGTTGTCGAGGTGGAGCGCGGAGCATGCGCTGCACAGGAACTTCATGACGACGACGATGATGTTTTCGCCTACACGATTCCGCAGACACAGGACTTCGTTGATGTTTCCGAGTGCGTCCGACAGCTGGTGACCCTACAGGAACCCATTGCGCCCGTGAAAAATCCTGACGAAGATTTTATCTTTGTAACAAACAATCAAGCTGGCGATGGTGCCGATGCTGAAAAGCCGCTCGACCCCCGCTGGGAAAAACTCAAAGCTCTTAAGAGCAAAATGGAAAACAGGAGTTAAAAATGGCAGTACCTAAGAGAAAAACTTCGACCGCTCGTCGTGACAAGCGCCGCACCCACTGGAAGATGGAAGTGCCGGCTATGGCTACCTGCGATCATTGCGGTTCCGTGAAGCGTCCGCATCGCGTGTGCCCGGTTTGCGGCTTCTACAACGGTGTGGAAGTTGTTGACATGAAGGGTGCCGAAGCTTAATCTAGGAGGAATCCGTGATCAAAGTTGCACTGGATGCCATGGGTGGCGATTACGCCCCGAGTGTTTGCATTGAAGGCGCCGTTAGCGCAGTCAAGAAAAACCCCAATATTCATGTGGTTCTCTGCGGACCGGAGGCCGAGGTCAAGGCTTCTCTCGAGAAGCTTGGTTACACCGGCAATCAGATTTCCGTAGTTGATGCTCCGGATCCTGTGGCTATGGATGAACATCCTGTCATGGTGGTCAAGAAGAAGCAACATTCTGGCTTGGTGACTTGCGTTGCTTTGCAGAAGAAAGGTCTTGTGGACGCTTCCGTCAGTGCCGGTAACTCTGGCGCTATGATGGCTAGCTGCCTCATGATCCTCGGTAAGACTTGCGACGAGTTCTCTCGTCCGCCTATCGGGGTTGCACTTCCGACAAAGGATCGCCGCATTGTGTTGGTCGATGGCGGTGCAAACGTTGATGAACGTGCTTCCACTCTCGTTGACTTTGCCATTGCAGGTTCTGCATTCGCCGAAGCTTTCCTCGGAATCGAAAATCCGAAGGTTGGCCTCTTGAACATGGGCGAAGAAGAACACAAGGGCCCGGCTGTTCTTCAGGAAACATACCAGCTCCTCAAGTCCGCTCCGGTTAACTTTATGGGTAACATCGAAGGCCGCGACCTCATCGCAGGTAAGGCCGACGTTGTCGCGACTTCTGGCTATACGGGTAACGTTGTGCTCAAGCTCCTGGAAGGCTTCTTCGAAATGCACCAGGAAATGTTCGGCACAATCGACACTCCGGCTGGCAAGCGCTTTGCCGAAATGTGGGACTACCGCGCTACGGGTGGCGCCTTGTTGCTTGGCCTCAATGGCATTGGCATCATCGCTCACGGCCGTTCCGATGCTCTCGCTATCGAAAAGGCTGTTGAAGTGGCTGCCAAGTATGCCGAAGCCGACGTTGCCAATAAGGTCAACGCTCGCCTCGCTGCAATCAAGTCCGAGGAAGCTCCTAAAGCATAGCTTTTGTCTGCATTAAGACTTTAGTTGCAATTAGACGGATCTAGTGAACGCTAGGTCCGTTTTTTTTATTTGGTTCTTGGTCAATGGTCAATAGTTGTTAGTTTGAAACGCAGGTTTGTTTTTTTGCATTCTATTCAAAGAGCATAGACTAATGACCAATGACTATTGATTGTACTCTAAACATCCTTCTGAAACTTTTTTTATCTTGAATAACAAATAAATATGCTTTGGACGAACCGTCTGGCACCGGTGGTGTGACGGGTATTCTAAGCTTAAATCATTTGTATTCATCCATGACACTTAATGTCATACAGGAGGTCAATTTATAATGCCTACGAAGTCTATTGTGACTGGCGCATCTCGCGGTATCGGTCTTGCCATTGCAAGAGAACTTGCTGCTCGCGGCTCTGACGTTGTTCTTATTTCCCGTAGTGGCTGCCCGGAACAGGCCGAAGCTATCGCCAAGGAGTTCGGCGTCAAGACGTTCACGTTCGCATGCGACGTGAGCAACTCCGAATCCGTGAAGGACGCTTTCAAACAAGCTATCGACGCACTGGGTGGCGTGGACTGCCTCGTGAACAACGCTGGCATCACCCGTGACGGTCTCGTACTTCGCATGAAGGACGAAGATTTCGATAACGTTATCGCAACGGACCTCCGCTCGACGTTCCTTTGCACCAGAGCCGTCCTCAGGACGATGATGGGCGCCCGCAAAGGCAGCATCGTGAATATCGCAAGCTTGAACGGTATCAGAACTCAGGCAGGTCAGGCTAACTACGCCGCTGCTAAGGCTGGCGTGATCGGCATGACCAAGTCCAACTCCATGGAATTCGGTTCCCGCGGCATTACGGTGAACGCTGTCGCTCCGGGATTCATCGATACGGACATGACCGCCGCCATGAGTGAAGAAACTCGTGCAAAATATGCCGCCCAGATTCCGCTTGGCCGCCTCGGTCAGCCGGAAGATGTAGCCAAGGCAGTCGCATTTTTGGCCTCCGACGATGCCAAATACATTACCGGACAGGTAATTGGTGTCGATGGGGGCTTGAACGCTTAAAAACATTTTATTAAATTTGGACAAAACTTTTTCCCATGGAGAAAAAAATGAACGAAGAAATTTTCAAGAAGGTCACGGACGTGATCGTTGCTAAGTTGGAAGTCAAGGCTGAAGATGTCAAGCCCGAATCTGAATTCGGTAATGACCTCGGTGCAGACTCCCTTGACCGTGTTGAACTCGTTATGGCTCTCGAAGACGAATTCGATGTCGAAATCCTCGATTCTGACGCTGAAAAGTTCCAGAAGGTTTCTGACGTTGTTGCTTTCCTCGAAGCACACAAGAAGTAATCTAGTTTTACTTTAGCCCGCATCCGTTGGGCAAAGAAAGAGCTTTGGGTCCCCGGTTCCGCCGGGGATTCTTTTTTTAGTCATTAGTAGTTAGTCAGTAGTTGTTGCTAATAACCAATGACCATTGACTAATGACCAATAACCATTGACTAATGACCAATAACCAAATACTACATTTCATCTTGCATTTTAAACTATTAAGGAGATTCTGTTGGAAGAACAAAACTTGCTCCACAAGATTCTTAAACTCTGGTTTCGCCAGAAGTCCGGTGACGGGCTTGAGGCTAAGCTTGGGTACAGATTCCGCGATCCAGAACTGCTGGCTCATGCACTCGTCCACCGCTCGTTCCTCGTCGGGAAAGATGTCCCGTACGCAAGCAACAACGAGCGCCTAGAGTTCCTCGGCGATTCCGTCCTCAACATGCTCACGACGGAATTCCTGTACAGGACTTATCCGAGCGATCCGGAGGGCGAACTCTCCAAGCGCAAGAGCGCGATTGTCTCGGGACACGCCTGCGCCCAGTCGTCCAAGGAATGGGACCTGAGCGAATATGTGAAAATCGGAAAGTCCGAAGCCAAGATGGGCGGTCGCGGCAAGGAAAGCATTCTCGCTGATGCCTATGAAGCTGTGCTTGGCGCCGTCTATCTCGATGGCGGTCTCGAAGAAGTCCGTGCCATTTTGAATAAGTTCCACTTCCCGCGTGTGCAAGAAATCATCAGTGCGACCGACTTCGTGAACTACAAAAGCGAACTCTTGGAATTCTGTCAGGGCAAATTGCGCTGCTCTCCGGAATACGTGATTGTCGGCGAAGAAGGTCCGGAACACCAGAAAGTGTTTACGGTCGAAGTGGTTGTGAACGGCAAATCGTATGCCCGCGGTCAAGGCCCGAACAAGAAGAAGGCGGAACAGGAAGCCTCCCGCCTGTCGCTTGAAACGCTCAAAGCTGAAGCTGCCGAAGCCGATGCTAAAAAAGCCGCCGCACCCAAAGTCAAACAACCCGCACACCATATCGGATTGCCGTAATTTTAGTAGACGGTAGGAAGTAGACTGTAGGAAGTGGCTCGTATGTAGAGCCTGCGCTGTCACCCCGGCCACCGTGCCGGGGTCGCCTTTTTATTATCTTGTCTCTCATGAAAACTTTCTCCCTCCGCTCTTTACTTGCCGTCCCGATGGCGGCAGCTCTCGCTTTTGCTCTTGTCGCCTGCAATGAATCCGGCGATTCCAAATCCGGCCAATCTTCGAAAAAAAGCACCGCCGTTTCCGAAGCCGATTGCCCGATTCTCCCGCTTGATTCTACGGCGACCGGCGAATTCGACCCGATTGCCTCCAAGGACGCCCGCGCTTGCGGCTCCATCACGCTTTGGGGCTCCGCCATGCCGAAGTCTTTCAACATGTGGGAAGACTACAACAGCTTCTCCGCCGAACTCATGAACATGATGTTCGAACCGCTCGTGAGCCTGCATACCACCGAAGACCGTGAAGTCGGCATCCTCGCGGACAAGTGGGAAGTCTCCGAAGACGGCAGAACGTTCACATTCCATGTGGACCCGCGCGCGAAGTGGAGCGATGGCAAGTCCATCACCGCTGAAGATGTGCAGTTCTACTATGACGTCATCATGGACGAAAAGAACCTCACGCCGATTTTCAAGGTGGGGCTCAGCCGCTTTGAACGCCCGGAAGTCGTCGATAGCTTGACTGTCCGCATGACTGCCAAGGAATCTCATTGGGGCAACTTCTGGGAAGCCGCCGGCATGCTCGCATTCCCGAAGCACGTGTGGGGAGGCAAGGACTTCAACAAGATTCGTTACGAATTCCCGGTCGTCTCTGGTCCGTACATTATCAAGACGTTCCGCGAAGACCGCTTTGTCGAACTTCAGCGACGCGCTGACTGGTGGGGCTTCAAAAAGAACTGGAACCATGGCAAGTACAACTTCCAGAAAATCCGTTACCGCTTCATGAACGATCAGACCAAGGCGCTCGAAGCTTTCAAGAAGCAGGACTTCAACGCCTACGCCATTTACACGAGCAGCATCTGGATGAAACAGACCGACTTTGATGCTGTCAAGAAGGGCTGGGCTGTCAAGCAGCGCATCTACAACAAGGAACCGATTGGCTTCCAGGGCATGGCGATCAACCTCCGCAAGCCGCAGTTCCAGGATGTCCGCGTCCGTCGCGCACTTTCGTACCTCTTGAACCGCGAGGCGATGAACGAGAAGTACATGTACGGCCAGTACTTCCTCCTCAACAGCTACTATCCGGATCTTTGGGCGAATAATCAGAACCCAACGGCGCCTGTTTACAGCTACAATCCCGAAAAGGCCCGTGCGCTTTTTGCCGAAGCGGGCTACAAGGTGAATGGGGAAGGCGTTCTTGAAAAGGACGGCAAGCCGTTTGCGATTAACTTCATCACGAGCCAGGAAGACTTGCGCCACCTCACGCTTTTCCAGGAAGACCTTAAGAAGGTGGGCGTGGTGGCGACCATCGAACAGATGAGCCAGAGCACGCTCCGCAAGCGCTTGGACGATGCTGACTTTGACCTTTACTGGGTGAACTGGGGCGCAGGCCGCCTCCGCGACCCGGAAGCTAGCTGGATTTCTACGACTGCCATGCAGAAGGGCACGAACAACCTCGCTGGTGTTCAAGACCCCGTTGTCGATAGTCTCATCAACTTGCAGAAGACGGAATTCGACCTTGCGAAGCGCAATGAAATCTTGAAGGCGCTCGACAACCGCCTTGCTGAAATCGTCCCGTACGTGCTCATGTGGCAATGCGACCACCACCGCATCCTCTACTGGAACCGCTACGGCACGCCGGAAAAGATTCTCGACCAGTTCAACCGCGAAGACGCCATCCCGGTCTATTGGTGGGTCGATCCGGTCAAGTCTGCTGCGCTCGACAAGGCGATGAAATCCGGCGAAAGCCTGCCCATCCCGCCGTTCGATATCCGCTAACCCGCGCGCATCTCGTCGTCCTGAGCAACGCGAAGGACCCAGTCAAGTCTTGTAATTGCGCGAAACATTTCTCGAAACGCAAAAAGTCCCGGCATTGCCGGGACTTTTCATAGATGGATAAAAAATCTTTGATTAGAAGGAGAAGTTGACAGAGCCTTCCCACGTAACGGTCATTTTCTTGTTGCCGCTCGTGTAGATGAGGTAGTCGTCATCGCCGAGACCGAATGTTACGCAAGCATCAAAGGAAAGCAACTGGTTGACCTTGAAATTTGCACCTACGTACGGGGCAACGCCGACATCGCCACTCGTTTCGGCAGATTTTTTGCCTCTTGTCTTTTCGTCATTAAGCAAAATGTCAAAGGTGATGCCGAAGTACGGGGAAACGACCTGGGAAACGTTCGGATCCAATTCTGCATTGAGAATCAAGCTCATCGGTCCTTTCTTACGGTCATCGCCTTCCGTTGTAATGGAGAGACCTGCTTCAGTGCCGAGGCCCACAGCGCCAAAGTCCTTAGAGAACTGTCCACCGAAATAGAAGTTGAATCCGTCGTCAGAGACCTTTTCCTTGCCGGTCGGGAATGTCACATCGAGGAATGCGGCGAACATCGGAGCCACCTGGTAACGTACGCCGGTGGTCAAGTTTTCCATACCGGTCTTATGGTCGTTCTTGCCATCGTAGCGGCTAATCGGTCTGAACGGGAGCTTCAAGTAAAGTTCCAGGTTCTGGACCGGAACGAAACGAGCCTTTGCGCTCAGGTCGAGACCTTTCCATTTGTCATGAACGATGAAGTCTGCAACAATCTTGGCGTCGCCACTCATGGCGGCCGGAACCGGGAAGTTGCTGAAGGTTGCGAAGCTGGCGGATGCGAGAAGTGCAGCGCCTACGATTACTTTTTTTAACATAGTTACTCCATAGAAAGAAAATTTCTTCGAAATATAGGTAAAAACTATGGAATTTAAACGGATTCTGTAAATAAAAATAAACCAGTCGGAATAATCGACTGGTTTTTAAGAAATTTAGACGTTTATTTTTTTATGTCTTTTGCCTAGATTTGATGACTAGAACTTGAATTCCATTTCCAAGGTCACGCCGAGGGCATCGCCTTCCATCACGATTTCCGGTTCGTAGCTCTTGTTTTTCAAATCCTGACTGCGGGCCATAATTGTACCCTTGATGGATATGTCGTCACTTAGCGGGACGCTTGCACCGACCCAGAATTTCCACTGGTGAGACCAGTCGTCATGCATTTCCTTGTCTTTCTTGGTACCGTTGTTGTATTCCGATGCAAAAAGACGGAACCAGAACTGACCGCCAACCAAGAGAGTTACAGGTGCTGAAGGAAGTGTAAAGTCGAATTCACCGCCCAAGCGGAGTTCGAGACCTCTTTCTCTATCGTGATGCTTGAATCCCCAGAAAAGACCGGCTTCTGCACCGTAAGATGCGCCCTTGATGGATGCGATGTCTCTGTGGTGCTGTGCACCGGCGTAGATGTACATTTCATGGTGGCTTGGAGGAGTCCTGCCCTTGTCCGTCGGTTTGTCCTTGCCGATGGGAAGGTTAAAGTCGAGGAAGAGGTAAAGTTCCGGATCCAAGGCGTAACGTGCGCCGATGACCAGGTCGCGGAGACCTTTGCCGCCTTCTTCATAGGTTTTGCATTCAGGCTTTTCATCATCGTCATCGCATTCCTTTTCGCCCCAGAACTGGTAGCCAAAACTCTGGAAAGAAAGTTCAAATTGCGGAACGATATTCACGCGTGCACCGACTTTCAGACCCATTTGGGACCAGTCTCCGTCCCAGTCGTAGTAAAGTCCCGTTTTGACAGAACCAGAATTGTTCTGAAGCAGGCCGAAATAATCCCATGTTGCAAAGCTGGAGGTAACAATCGCAGCCGTGAGAAGAAGAATCTTTTTGAACATTTTAACTCCTATGAAACACCATAATGGTGACTTCAATTTAGTAAACCTATGGCACTAAAGCAATTAAATATTTGTAAGCAAATTTTCATCTCCGTGCTGACTGTCACAATTGGCGCTTTTACTTTTATTGACGGTTGCCAAAGTAGCCTTAAAAATTATTTTTACAAGAGATGTGGCGTGCTATAGACGCACGAAAAAATAGAGGGCTTGAATGGATTACTTAACTCGTCTGCTGCTTGGTCTAGGTTTGGCCATCCCGATGTCTACTTGGGCTGGGGATAATACCCAAGATCCTGTCGCCTTAGTGACTCAATATATAAATCTTGGCTATAATGCAACAGCAAAATCGCTTTACTTGGAGCAGGCGGGCGAGGGGTGTACGGTTAATGAATCCACGGAGATGGCGGGTGCCTCTGTTATATGCCTTGCTTCTAAAAATTTGAGTGAGAGCGGCAACTCTTACGCCAAAATCCTTAATCAGATGCTGTCTAGCGTTTGGGCTACTACTCAGAACGAGTCTAAAAATAAGTATACCAACTTGACCCTAGCCTCTGATTTGAATTTTGGGGAAACGTATAGTCATAATGAAGACGATGATACGGAGTCCTGCTCGACGGAACATACTCCTATCAAGTTCGGCGGAAAAGTTTTCGATGGAAACGGTCATACCATAAAGAACCTTTGCTATATCCAAAGGAAAGATGGTGATCGTTATATAGGCCTTTTTGGAAAAATTGGATACGATATCCCTCCGATTGGAGCCAATGGACTTGATATTTCGGTCAAGAACCTGACGATATCGGGTGTGAATTTTGTAGTCGGGAAAAAGTGGTATAGCGCAACTGATGAAACTTTAGAGGCTGACCCTTCAACTAACGGAGTCGACTATTATCCGATGGGGGCCCTTGCGGGGCAGATTTCTTATACGAACGTCGATAATATCACTCTTGATAAAGTTGTTATCCGTTCTCCGTTTGCTGGTGGGCTTGCAGGGCTTATCCGGAATTCCAAAGTTTCCCAGATTTATTCGGACAAAACTACTGCAGCAACTTCTCTCATCGCTTTGTCTAACAGCGTCCAGCTTGTTGAAACTCCTAATGTTGTGGACCTTACGAATTTTATCGGCGCAAGTATCGGTGAAACCTCCACAGATGGGTATATGGCGGTCATGGGCGGTATTGCCGCTATTTCCAAGTTTACCACTTACGAAAATATCGAGATCAATGTTGATATAAATAACTCCGCTAGCGTTGATAAGTCCGTTTTAGGCGGTGTTGCGGGCATGTATGTCTATGCGCAGTCTGGCAGTGATAATAACAAGCCGTATTTAAATCAGGACATCAAGGTGTCTGTGCCGAGTGGTAAAAAAGTGACAGGCGGAACCTCTATTGGTGGTGTGTTTGGTGAAACAAAGAAAGATGGCTCAAATAATCAGACAAAATCTGATTTGTTAATCAGCAATGTAAATGTGAAAAGATTAGAAGCTGCTGGGACTGGAGCTGCAGGCAACGAAACCGTAAATATCTATTGGGGTGGGGTCATCGGAAAGAGTAATCTTTGTAACGGCAGTGTCTTGAAAATTGTAAATGCAACCGCAAGTGTTGTGTTGGTTGATCTTAATGCAAAGGCAGGAACCTACAATTATTTTGTTGGAGGTATTGCTGGGTATGCCGGTTGCGATAATACCACTAATGTGGGCAATGGGGATGATTTGTTCTTGACTCTCAAAAATTCCAATACAAGTGGAAACATAAAAATCTGGGGTAAATCATTTTCAGAGCAGTTGATTTCGGCCTCTATTGGTGGTCTTGTTGGAACGGCCATGCTTGCTACCAAAGAAAACGCAATTGCGGGTAATACATCGTCGATTAGAATAAACTATGATATTGATAGCCAGAATTCTACGGCAACTAAAGTGACGGGTACGGTTTCTATAGGAGGTGCTTTTGGCGCCGCTAGTATGTACAATACTTCTGGTGTTGTCTTGAAATTGTCAGGGTTAAATTACAATGGCTCTTTAGCTGTAAAGGATTATGGGATTAACACTTATGTTGGTGGCATTGTTGGTAGGTTCCCTCTGATTGATAATTCTGGGAATTCTCAAATAGCATTCAATGATGTTCGTGTGAAGCCGAGTGGAAACATAACGACTCTTTTGCAATATACTTATATGAATGCGGGATTCGCTTCCACAGCTTATATTGGTGGCGTTTGCGGCAACTGTAAGTCTGTTACCGAGTTGAGTGTTGTATCTGTTGAAGGCGATATTAAAGAAAAGCAGGTTGCTGCCGCAAATAAGGCTTTCTATGTTGGTGGTCTTGTCGGTCGTTCTTCTATTGGAGCCCCGATTATCGTTAAAAATACCTACTCGAATGGCTCTTTGACCAAAGAATTTCCCTCGAATTCTGATATAGGTTACTTGTTTGGTGTTCTTTATGGCAATACCGGTAGGGCTTCTCAATTTATCTCTAACTATCACTATAGCGAAGAACCTGAAAAAATACCTGCCATTTCTATTGGGGATGGTAAAAAATATACGGTGCCGACTTATCAAGGAAGTACCGCAAAAAATAATGTCCGAAACTGCACGGCTAATGAAACTCAGTCTGTGGATCAAACAGGAAACGGCTGCATGCTTTCTGCAAATATGAAATCGGCTGAATTTGCGGATGCATTGAACCAAGTGTTGGATGACGAATCGGATCAAGTTTGGATGTATGATGAAAATGCTGCTGATGCGGCTCCGTTGCCGACGTTAAAACCGGCTCTTGCTCCAAATCTTACGACTCATAGCGTTAAATTCGTAGATGGCGATGATGTCATCAAGGAATACGAAGTCGTTCATGGCTGGCCTTCTCCAGTCCCGAATCCTCCAAGCGTAAATTCTGTGGGTTGTCCTTTTGACAAGTGGAATTCTACGGATTACCTCAGTGTGGATAGGGATCTGACGATTAAAGCACTTTACGAGGAGTGCGCTGAAAGCAGCTCTAGTGTGGAAATGAGTTCTAGCAGCGGTGTGGAAGAGTCTTCTTCTTCGATTTTTGTGGAATCTAGTAGTTCTGAGGAAGAGTCTTCGTCAAGCGAAATGTATTTGTCTTCTAGCAATGTTACTGAATCTAGCAGTTCTTTTGCAGAGTCTAGTTCTAGCGGTACATCGTCTAGCTCTTCTGTGAATTCTAGTTCGAGTGTCGACATTTCTTCGAGTTCTTCAAGTGCTGGCAACGATAACTATTCTTCAAGCTCCAGCGCATGGAATATCGAGGTTTCGTCTAGTTCTTCGAGCGTGGGTAACGGCTATGAATACAGCAGCTCTAGCCGCGCCCAGTCGAGCAGTTCTTCTGTAAAGTCCAGTTCTAGCAGAGCCTCTCACAAGACGTATCTGCTCGAAATTGCCGAGCCGACTGCAACGCAGGACGGCAATGCGCTCCGCATGGAATTCGACAACAAGCTTGCAAGTACGTCCGAAAAGGTGGATTACCATATCAAGGTTGTTTCCGATGTGGGAGTCTACCTCGATACCGTTGTCGATGCAAAATCTGTTGAAAGTGTCAAGAATGGATTGTGGCGCCTTGACCCGGCGCCTGTCGGGGAATACACGGTAACCTTTACGCTTACGGACGGCGATGATTCTATCAGCTATGATAAAAAGTTCATCATGGAAAAACAAAAGACGTATACGCCGCGTGCTTGGCAGACCCTTTCTCTGAATGCGTTCTGCTACAACAAGGGCGATGGATGCTTGTCTGATCTCGAAACTCGTTTTGGCCTTACGCAAAGCGACTGGGCAAAAGAAGAATGCAAATACATGCAGGATGAAGTCAAGCGTGGCATGAATGACGCTCAGTTCTACCAAAGAATGAAGAATGTTTGTGCTCAGGCGAGTGGCTCAGGTGCTGTGACTTCTGTTTACTGGTGGGACGAATCGAATCCGGTGGGCGAATTCTGGCAGTATCGCAAGTTTAGCGTGAAGGACAAGTTCGATTCTACTCGCGGTTACTGGTATGGTCCTGTTAATCATGAACCATTTGCGATGAGCTTGCAGACTCCCAATATGAATGATGCAATCGAATGGCATCTCGAGAATAAGTATTCCGGTTGGAATCTCGTGGCAAATCCCTATGGCTGGTATGTGAAACTCCCTAAGGATGAAAATATCAACTTCTGCCAGTGGGATCCGG
Source organism: Fibrobacter sp. UWB7 (assembly GCF_900142945.1). NCBI lineage: Bacteria > Pseudomonadati > Fibrobacterota > Fibrobacteria > Fibrobacterales > Fibrobacteraceae > Fibrobacter > Fibrobacter sp. UWB7. The sequence continues at coordinate 779,936 of NZ_FRCO01000001.1, read as the reverse complement.
ATTCAAGCGGATATGTGGAACCTGATGTACTTGGACCGTATGAAGCCCTTTGGGTGCATACGGAAAAATCTATGACGTATCGCATTCCGCTGAAGGCGGCGATCGTTCTCGAAGACGAGAAAAAGTCCTTGAACAAGAGTGCAGAGTCTGAAAACTGGAATCTCCGCGTTGTGCTGTCTGATAATAACGGTAAGCGGGATTCCTGGAACGAAATTGCGGTAGGTCGTACGGCAAAAACCTTGGGTGAACCGCCGGCAGGCATGGGTGACCGTGTGAACCTCTCCATTGTCGAGGGCAAAAAGCGCCTTGCCAAGAGCGTGAAAAAGAACGCAGACGACCTCGAATGGGATCTTGAAGTGAGTGCGACGACTTCCCGTGATGGCAAGTTGAGCTTTGAAGGGCTCGAAAGCGTCTGGGAGAAGGGTATGCGAGTCTATGCGACGGTCGATAATGAAACGGTCGAAGTCGTAAAGGATAGCCCGGTGGATGTCAAACTCTCGTCGAATGCAAAAAATGTCTCTGTTCGAGTGACTAAGAGTGCAGTAGTTGCTAACGTCGCGAAGAATCTCCTCAAGGGGCTCCGCGTGAACCAAGCTCCGAACGTCTTGAATGTCGGTTTCGATGCTGCCTCTAGACTTGCTGGAACTAATGTAAAGGTGAGAGTAGTGGGTATTGATGGTCGAATCGTTGCGACGGGCAAGTCTATTGCTAATGCAGGCACTAACGCCATTTCCATGAAAAAGCCTAAGCAGGGTGTTTACTTTGTGAAGGTCAAAGTCGGAAGCCTTAGTGCTGTCACCCGCGTTATGGTCCGATAAATCAGTCTAGCCGAACGCAAGTTTAATTACTAAATTTGCGCTCGTTATGACAAAAGCAAAACTCATCAAACTCATTATTGCATCGGTGCTCGCCATCGCTGCCCTCTTCGTCCCGTACGAAGCCCTCGGCTTCGTTGGTGACCACGCGTTGAACACTCTCGAAATTCGCGTCATCGCAATCTTTGTGATGGCTGCCCTTTTCTGGATCCTCCAACCGTTCCCAATCTGGTCTACGTCCATGTTCGTCATCGTGTTGATGATCCTTACGCTTTCGAACTCGGCTCTTATCCCGTTCCGCGTGGAAGGTGTTGAACCGCTCAAATTCAAGGACATCATGGCAACGTTTGCCAACCCGATCATCATGCTCTTCTTGGGTGGCTTCTTCCTTGCTTCTGCCGCTTGCAAGTACAACATGGACAAGAACCTTGCCCGCGTGCTCCTCAAGCCGTTTGGTAAGGATCCGAAGTGGGTGCTCCTTGGCCTCATGATTATTACTGCAGTGTTCTCCATGTTCATGAGCAACACCGCTACTGCTGCTATGATGCTCGCCATCCTCGGCCCGGTGCTCAAGCTCTTTGATGCCAACGACCGCGGTAAAGCTGCTTTTGCCCTTGCCATCCCGCTCGGTGCTAACATCGGTGGTATGGGTACTCCGATCGGTACGCCTCCTAACGCCATCGCTCTTGGTGCTCTCCAGTCCAGCGGCTTCAACATTTCCTTTGGCCAGTGGATGGAATTCGGTGTTCCGTATGTGATTGTTATGATGATTCTTGCTTGGTTCTTGCTCCTCAAGCTCTATCCGATCAAGATGAAGGAAATGAACCTCGATATCGAAGGTGCCGAAGGTTTTGACAAGAGCCCGCGCGCTATCATCGTTTACATTACCTTTGCTGTGTGCGTACTTTTGTGGGTGACCGGTAAGAATGTTCATGGCCTCAACGACAACGTGATTGCTATGATCCCGATGGCTGTGTTTGCTTTGACGGGCGTGATTAATAAGAAGGACCTCAACGAAATGAGCTGGGACGTTCTCTGGCTTGTGGCTGGTGGTTTTGCTCTTGGTCTCGGTTTGCAGCAGACAGGTCTTGCCAAGGACCTCATCAACGCTATTCCGTTCAATACCTGGTCTCCGGTCGTTCTCATGGTCGGTTGCGGCTTCATCTGCCTCTTCATGGCAAACTTCATGAGCCACACCTCTACGGCTAGCTTGCTCGTCCCGATCTTCATCGTCGTGGCTGTGAGCTGCAAGGACAACCTCGCTCCGCTCGGTGGCGTGACCTCCTTGATGGTTGCTGTTGCATTCGCAAGCTCCCTCGGTATGTGCCTCCCGATTTCTACGCCTCCTAACGCACTTGCCCACGCTACGGGTTACACGGATACGCGTGGCATGGCTATCACGGGTATCGTGATGGGTATCGGCGGTCTCGTGCTCTCCTGGATCATGATGTTCGGTCTTTCTAAGGTGAACTTCTTCGAAGATCCGGCTGAAGCTGCCGCTGCTCCGGCTGCTGCTGTTGCCGCTCCGGCACCTGCCGCACCTGTTTATGCAAAGCCTGCCGAAGTTGCTGCTCCGGCTGAAACGATCGCTGAACCGGCTGCTGATAGCGCTGCCGTCGCCATTCCGGCTGACTCTGCTGCTAAGGTTGTTGTTACGGACTCCGCTGCTGCTAAGTAATTTTTACGATAAGCGGCGCATGACTGCGTTCTCGGACTCTCGCTGTACGACTTGTACAGCTTCGGTCCTGCGGCCTTGTCCTGCTTGCTTCTCCTAAAAATTGAAGTTAATATGCTCGGGTAACCCCCGGGCTTTTTTTGTACCCACTTTATAATCCTGAGGGTGGGGGCAATATAGCCCAAATGGGTTATTGCAATGTAATGCGGTTGTGTGTAAATTATTGTACAACCTAAACAAAAGGAAATGTAAAATGGCAACAAAATTGAAAAAAGCTGGAAAAATTTCTGTGAACGACCTGCTCCCGGGCGATATTTTGGCGTTTAAGGGCGACATCAATGATGATATTAGTAAACTTATCATGAAATTTACGGGTTCTGATGTGTCGCATGGCGCAATCTTTGTTCAGAATAAGGATAATGTCCTTGCTGAAGCCGGTAGCGAGGGTATTCATGCACGCCGAATGAAAGACAATGCGGATGCTCGTGAAGCTTATGTAATGCGCCATAACAAGGCGGGTAAAAATGGCGTTGAACCTGTTGTGCCGATTGCCAAGGATTATGTGCTTCAGGATCTTCCGTATCCGTATTCTGATTTGATTCTTTTGGGCTTGATTCTTATTTTCAAGCATAAGGTGACTAGACCGCTTATGTCTCGAGTTGTTGTTGAATTCCTGTGCTTGGTTGCCGCAGAACTCAAAAAGATCATCGAAGACAAGAATACCCCGGGCAAGCATACGATGGTGTGCTCTTCTTATGTTTACCAATGCTATCTGGATGCTTCCAAGAAGAATCCGGCTCTCAAGCTGAAAATCAAGGACGGTGACGTTGGCTTTAAGGAACATGCCCTTTTAGGCCGCAAGTCAAAATCCTTCACTCTCTTCGATATGTATGCCGATTACGTGGCATCGCATGAAGAAGAATGCAAGAAGAATTTCAAGGCTAAAAAGCTCCAGACTGCGACAAAGCTTCGCTCCCAAAAGGAAATCCTGGCTGATTTGGAAAAGCTTCTTTCGAAGAAGAGTGCCGATAAGGTTCCTGCAATGAATGCAGATGAGTTTTCCGTTGTCTTGGACATCGTCAATGCCATTAAGGATGTTATCCAAGCCTTGGTGACGTTCTTGAAGGGCGACCGAGTTTCGTTCTCGGAAATGATGAAAATTGCAAGAGAACAACAGTCCATGTTTATAACGCCGAATGATTTGGTCAATAACGTAACGAACGCTAAATGTGTTGGTATGTTGAAAGCAGAACGTTACGGCGATAAGTACGACGATAACTGGAAAGAATAAGATTTGGCCCGCATCCGACGGGCTTTTTCTTTGCAACAAAATTCTATGCAATAAAAAAATCCTCGCTTTTCAGCGAGGATTTTTCAGTGGTCGATACAGAACTCGAATCTGTGACCTCTACCATGTCAAGGTAGCGCTCTAACCAACTGAGCTAATCGACCATTAAGGTAGCCCAATATTAGAAAATGATTGAGCGCTTGTCAAGGGTGGTTGGCGATAAAATTCAAAAAAATTTTATTTATCACCCAAAAAGTTCTTTTTTAACGATCGTCCTCGGCAATCCAGTAGTGCAGACGACCTTTAAATAGTATTGGAGGGAGTGTGTCATTGCATTTTCCCGACCTGCAGTCCTCAAAATGTAGGTTGATGAACGCCGTCCATTTTGTATCGTCTTTTTGGTCGATGGTAACGTAGTTGCTGTCGCCTTTGATGAGCGCTTTGGGGGAACCTTCGACTTGAATCCAGGTATAGCCTGCAACGATGTTATTTTTGCTAAGCTTGGGCTCATTGACCATGACGCTTAATCGATCGTTGCGTTCACTGCGACCTGTCGGGATTTGAACCAGTAGGTAGTGGTGGCGGTTGCGTATGAATGGGATTTCGACATCGTTTCGGTCGAGTTCCTGCGTGATTTCTTCGCCGTCATTGATGCTATACTTGATGAATCCGCCGCCTTTGACTTCCCAACTGTCGTTGATGCCGCTACAGGCGGTAAGGCTTGCGGCAATTCCTGCAATCCCGACGAATCTTGCTGCGAGTTGTGCCGACCTTGCATGGCTTGTAATCTTTGCGCAATAACGTGTCAAAAAGGCGAACTTCATGTTTTTAAAATAGAAAAAACGCCGGGCTTAGATACCCGGCGCTCTCTAGTCTTTGGGCTAGTAGCCCGCTGTAGCGGGCGTTCTCTCGTCAACTATGCTCGACCGTCAACGCCGTTTTCTTCGGCCTGAGGCGGCTGCTTCTGCTGGGCGAGACGCGGGTCTTCGAGCACGTACAGCGGGAGTGCGGCAAGTTCTTCGTTGTCGGCGACGAGGCGCACAATGTACTTGTCCGGGCGCACGAACTGCAAACGCTGCATGTTCAAAATCATGTTGACGGCGGCTGTATCAAAGCCCTGTGCAACCGGCTGGAGTTCAATTTCAGACTGCATCGGCGGAACAATCGGGTGTCCAACAACGTCTTCGATAGAAAGGCTCAACTGGTGCGTGCCTGCTTCGGCGCGCTGGTAGCGCAAGCGGAAAGCGGCGGAGCACTGCGGAATCACAAGCGGAAACTTTGCGAAAATGCGGTCAAAGGCACCAAGAATGTTCATGCGGCCGCCCACATCGTTAGCGGTAGCGGCGTCACAAATAGCAGCAATTTCAATATTCATTTAGGGGTCTCCCAGTATTTGATAAATGTTTAACTAAATTATAATTATATTCCGAAAAAGACGAGGATTTTATGCAAGAAATTCCACTTTGGTACTGGTTAATCGTATTTTTTGGCCTCGGCGCTTGCGTCGGGAGCTTCTATAACGTCATTGTTTACCGTATGCCGCGTGGAATTTCCTTGATTAATCCGCCTTCGCACTGCCCGCTTTGCAAAAAGAGGATCCCTATCCGCTACAATTTGCCTATTGTGGGCTGGCTTTGGCTGCGAGGCAAGAGCGCTTGCTGCAAACAGCCGATTAGCGTGATTTACCCGATTGGCGAGAGCCTTTGCGGATTGCTCGGGGCGCTTGCTCTTTATGCGGCGGCAGGCTTCGGGACTGATTTTTCTCGACCGGTCTTGTCGCCTGAAGTTTGGGCGGATGCTGCTGCGATGTTCTGGCTTTTGCTTGGCGCTTACCCTGTTTGTGCGGTCGATTGCAAGTACAAGCTGATTCCCGATTCCATCTCGGTCGGCGGGATTGTCGCTGGTCTTTTGATTTCACTCGTGCCGGGTGGCGTGACGCCTCTCCAGAGCTTGATTGGGGCTGTTGTTGCGGGCGGCGGGCTTTATCTGCTCGGCTGGATTGCCACTAAGGTGCTCAAGAAAGACGCAATGGGTTTTGGCGATGTCAAACTTTTGGCTGGCTATGGGGCGCTTATGGGGCTCACTGGCGCTGTCGAAACGCTCTTGGTTGCGGCTTTGCTTGGCATTGTGATTATGGTCCCGTATGGGATGCTCGCCGCGAAAAAGGCTGCACAAAACAAAAATAGCGAGGAAGCCGGGCAAATTCCTTTCGGACCGTTCCTCGCCATTGCTGCCCCGATTATTTATCTCTGGGGCTCAGCGCTTTTGGACGCTTATTTTAAGTACGTTTTAAATTAATCGTTATTTCTTTTTCTTTCCGGGTCTCTGCGGCATGAAGGGGCTTTTGGCGTTTGGTTCGCTTGAACCCTTTGCCGAAACCGTTTCTTGACTCGTAACCACGGAATCTCCGACGCTCAGTCCCTTGAGAATCTGGACGTTCACGCCATCGCTAAGACCAATCTTCACGCGACGCGGAGCTGCCTTGCCGTTGATGTTAATCCATACGTGGTCGCCTTCAAGCTTGGGCTTCTTGTGTTTTTTCTTGGCGCCTGTGCTTGGAGCACCACCCGGTCCCATGCCAGGAGGCGGGGGTGGGAAGTTGTCGCCAGCTTCGGCGGTCTTCGGACGTTCCGGGCGCGGCATGTCTTTCGGATCCATCATCGGTGTTCCTGCGGCAGGCGTAAACTTGAGCGCCTTGACCGGAATCGTAATAGCGTCCGTAATTTCTTGAGTGACAATTGTGCAGGTGGCGGTCATGCCCGGCAATAGCTTCTGTTCTGGATTCTCGGCGGTAATCACGACGGTGTAAGTCACCACATTGCTCGTGGTCGTCGGGTTTAGGCGGACTTCTTGCACGGTGCCATGGAACGTGTCGTTCTGGAAGGCGTCAACCGTAAACGTCACGCGTTGGCCTTGTTTAACTTGTCCGATGTCCGCTTCGTCTACTGCCGCCATGACTTTCATCTGGCTCAAATCCTTTGCGATGACGAACAATGTCGGCGTGCTCATGGAGGCTGCAACGGTTTGGCCGACATCCACCGCTCGTTTCAGCACAACGCCGTCAATCGGGCTCTTGATGGTGGCGTAGCTCAAATTCAGTTTTGCCTGGGCGACTTCGTTCTTGCGCTGTTCCACGGCGAGCTTTGCTGCGTTTAGGTTGTACTCAGCCTGTTCCAGTTCGACCGCACTTGCGCTCTTGCTTTCGGCGAGCTTCTTGACGCGGTCGTATGTGCTTTGTTTGTAATTCAAGTCGTTTTCGGCGCTCTTGTAAGAGATTGTCGTCTGCTTTAAAGTCGACTGCAACTTGGATTTGTCAAGTTCGGCAATGACTTGGCCTTTCTTGACCTTGGAATTGAAATCAACGTTAATCTTGGCGATATCGCCAGAAACCTGCGTACCGACTTCCACCTGGTCCACCGGCTCTAACGAACCCGTTGCCGAAATTGTAGTCTTGATGGTGTCTGTCACCACCTTGGTACTGATGAGGGCTCCAGCCTGGCTTGTGGCATCTCCGTTAAAGAAGAATGACTTGACGCCGAGGGCAACCCCTGCCAAAACGGCGATAGCGATGATGATTTTCAAGATTTTTTTCATAAGCATTAGAAAAATAGTAACATTGTTTTTTTATTACAGCAATTTTGATGATTTGAGAGCACGTAAGGTTGCAAATTTTCTAGCTTAAAGGTCATGACTCGCGTACGCAAAAAAGACGATAGTTCAGAAGTCCGCAAAGTGACTTGGGTGGGGCTTGGCTGGAACGCCGCACTCTCCGTGGCCAAGTTTGTTGTTGGCGTGGTGGGGAACTCCCAGGCGCTCGTTGCCGATGCTATCCACAGTGCGTCTGATTTTGTGACCGATGTCGCCGTGATTGTCGGCAGCCACTTTTGGAATTCGCCACCGGATGCGGAACACCCTTACGGGCATAGGCGATTCGAAACTCTCATTACGATTGGCATTGGCCTTGCCGTTGCCGCCGTGGGTATTGGCATTGGATATAAGGCCGTCCTTGCGCTGTTGGCGGGTGAAGCTTCGCACCCGGAAACGTCCGTTGCCGTGATGGCGCTTGCCTCCATTATCGTAAAAGAGATCCTTTTCCGCTACACGCGAAATGCGGGGCGTAAAATCCGCAGTCAGGTGCTCGAGGCGAACGCTTGGCACCACCGTAGCGACTCTTTTAGCTCGATTCCCGTGCTTGTGGCGGTCGTTTTTGCCATTTTGCTCCCACAGCTTTGGTTCGCGGATTCCGTCGGTGCACTTGTCGTTGCTTTTTTCGTGATTCATTCTGCGATTGAAATTGCGGCTCCGGGGCTTAGGCAGCTTGTGGACCGTGGCGCAAATCCCGATGTCCTGGGCAAGTTGCGGAGTGTGGCGCTTTCGCACCCGAAAGTCATCAGTTTGCATGGGCTCCGTTCCCGCTACGTTGGGAGTGACCTGCATGTGGACGTGCATATTGTGGTCGATGACCAGATGACGCTGAAAGATGCTCATGATGTTGCCGAAGAGGTGGAACAGTTGCTCATCGATTCGAACGAAAACGTTGTCGATGCGCTCGTGCACATTGACCCCTACAACGCCAATCGCGCCGCCCAGGGCGAAATCAAGACGATTGAGAAGTAGCCTCTTTTCACACCAGTAAATATTCCAATGTGGTATTAGGACTTTGGCGATTCTGCCTCGCTGGAATCGCGTTTCTAGTTATATTAATTTGGTGCAAGTAGCGAGGTTTGATTATGGTACTCGACGAATTTTACAAGTTGAATAATGGGCAGCGAATCCCGAAAATTGCTTTGGGTACATGGCAAACCCCAAATGACGTGGCGGCAACCGCTGTTGCGACCGCTATTGATGCGGGCTATCGCCATATTGATACCGCAATCGCCTACGAAAATGAGGCGGGAGTCGGTGCTGGGCTCAAGGCGGCGCTAAAATCGACTGGAATTCACCGTGAAAGCATTTTTATCACGACGAAAATCCCTGCCGAAGTCAAGAATTATGCTGATACGGTACGCTGTATCCAGGAATCGATGGATCGCTTGGATGCATGCCATATCGACATGATGCTCATTCATGCTCCGCGTCCGTGGGCCGAAATGGGCGTCCCTAACGGAAACCATTATTACCGTGAAAATGTGGATGTCTGGAATGCGCTAGAAGAAGCTTACGAAGCGGGTAAAATCCGTGCAATTGGCGTTTCGAATTTTGAAATTGACGACCTGAATAATTTGCTGGCGGAAGCTCGCGTGGTGCCTGCAGTAAACCAGATTCGCGTTCACATCGGTCATGTGCCGACGGAACTGATTGACTTCTGCGAACAGGTCGGAATTCTGGTGGAAGCGTATTCGCCGAATGCGACAGGGCGCCTTTTGAAGGTGCCAGAAGTCTGTGTGATGGCGGAAAAATACCATGTCTCGGTACCGCAACTTGCAAGCCGTTTTGTGTTGCAGCTCGGGCTTTTACCGCTCCCGAAATCCGTACACGAAGAGCGCATCCGGCAGAACGCTAAGCTCGATTTCGAAATCAATTCGAACGATATGGCCGCGCTGCTTGAACTCGACGGACTGTAACCCCACCCAGTTAAATCCTGAAATGCAAAAAAATCCCGTTCGTTTGAACGGGATTTTTGACTCTTGTCACCGAATTAAGTTTGGTAAACTTGTCGAACTTTAGTCGTTGATCATGTGTTCGTAGAACTTACGGTACATGTCCTTTTCTTCGGTCTTGCGGACGGCAATAGCGTCTTGCGGATGGCGGTTGAGCATACCCGTGATCATCTGCGGGATGATGTAACCCCATTCGTACTTGCTCTGCAACGGCAAGAAGAGTTCCTGGATGGCGTCGAGAACCGGACGGAGATCATACTTCGGATTCTTGAGGAAACCGAGGAGGAGTTCCGTGGTGCAGTTGCCTGCGCCGCGGCCCATGCCGGACACGGAGCCGTCGAGGTAGTCGACGTGGTTGATGATGGCTTGGATCGTGTTGGAGAAGGCGAGCTGCTGGTTGTTGTGACCGTGGAAGCCGAACTTCTTGTTTTTCACGATGCCTTTGTAGCGGGCAAGTTCCTTGTCGATGTCTTCCTGGTAGAAAGCGCCGAAGCTGTCGACGAGGTAAAGCACGTCGGCCTTGCATTCTTCGTTGACCTGGTGGAGGGCTTCGTCGAGTTCCGGACCGCGGTCGCGGCTCACGGCCATGATGTTGAGCGTTGTTTCGTAGCCCATGTCATGGAAGGCGTTCACCATGCTGATACCCTTGTCGATGTTCTTGACGTAGCTTGCCACGCGGAACATCTGGTACGGGCTTTCGGAAGCGGGCTTCACGGCATCCATGTTGACGCGGCCCACGTCGGCCATCACAGCCATCTTCATCTTGGAATCGATACCGTCCTTGACCTTCCAAAGCAAATCGTCGTCGCAGAACTTCCACGGACCGTATTCCTTCGGATCGAAGAGTTCTGGGGAGTTCTTGTAACCCATTTCCATGTAGTCTACGCCGGCTGCAGTGAGAAGGGTGTACAATCTACGCACGAATTCAAGAGAAAAATCGTGCTTGTTGACGAGGCCGCCATCGCGGATCGTGCAGTCGAGAACTTTAATGGTTTCGTAGTACATGGTTAGATCTTTGGTTTTAGGTTTAAAGTTACTTGTGACGTCATTCAGAGCGATGAAATCGCGAAGAATCCAGTCGTTTTTTATTACGTTGCAAACATAGGTTTTGAAATTTGAATGGTCAATAAATTTTTTGATGCTTCTGAAAAATATTTAATATTTAACGTAAAATTTGCGTTGAAATGACTGGATGAGGCTTGTTTGCTTTAGTTCTGAGGTCTTTAAACCTTCGAAAGATGTCTCCGTTTGGACTCGGTTGCCGTAAAGCCCTTATAATAAATTGCTGTTTCGAGTTGCTCTGAATGGCTTACCGTTTAAGCTTTAACTGGTTGACTTTATAATTTACGCTAAATATGCGTTGAAAATAACGGTGTTTCCCTATCTCGTATGAGGTTTATTTTACTTTTTTCCAAAGCCTCGTGTATCTATATTTAGCGCATGCATATATATAAGCTTTCCCCGATTTTCTCTGCCGCGTTTTTTTTGAGCGCGGGCGCAGCCTCTGCTGAGACCAAGTTTTTCTACAACCAGGTCGGTTATGATGTCGGTCAGCCGATTTCCGTGATTGTCAAGAGCGACAATCTTTCGGATGGCGCTGAATTTAGCGTGATGTCCGGTGGCTCGGCGGTCAAGACGGGGAAGCTTTCGGCGGGTACGAATCCGGATAACTGGCTTTCCAATGGCAAGTTTTATGTTGCAGATTTGAGTGGACTAACGGCCGGCAAGTATACGTTGCAGGTTTCTGAAAATGGGCAACCGCAGAAATCGGGCGAATTTACGGTGGGCGAAAACGCTTTGGCGTCAAACACGCTTGCATCAGTGCTCAATTACTTCTATGATGATCGTGCAGATGACCCTACTGTTGAAGGCTGGGACAAAAGCATGGGTGTTTATAATTCCAGCAAAAAGGTGGATGTTCATGGCGGCTGGTACGATGCCAGTGGCGATGTGAGTAAATACTTGAGCCATCTTTCTTATGCCAATTATTTGAACCCGCAGCAGATTCCGCTAACAGTCTGGTCGCTTGCTTTTGCTTCGGAACGCATCCCGAAGTTGCTTAGTTCGACTGCGACAAAGGCGAAAACGGCTGATGAAGCGGCGTACGGTGCTGACTTTTTGGTGCGCATGCTTGCCGAAGAAGGCTTCTTTTATATGACCGTGTTTGATAACTGGGGCTCGCCTCTGGGCAAACGTGAAATTTGCGCGTTCTCCGGTTCCGATGGCATCAAGAGTGCTGATTACCAGACGGCGTTCCGTGAAGGCGGTGGTATGGCAATTGCGGGTCTCGCAAGCGCTGCAAGGCTCAAGCTGAAGGGCGATTTTACGAGCGAACAGTATTTGGCTGCTGCGGAGAAGGCTTATAAGCATTTGTCCGAAAAGCAGAGTATTGGTGGCAATTGCACTTATTGCGATGACCACAAGGAAAACATCATTGACGATTATACGGCGCTTTTGGCAGCAACGGAACTTTATGCGGCTACAAAAGATAGTGTGTATCTGAAGGATGCTCGCAAACGTGCAATTCATCTTGAAGGTCGTTTGAGTGAAGATGGCTATTTCTGGAGTGATGATGCAAAGACGCGTCCGTTCTGGCATGCAAGTGATGCTGGCCTCCCGCTGATTGCGCTTATCCGCTATGCCGAAATTGAAGCTACTACTGAGGAATCTGTTGATGAGGTTGTTGACGGAAGTCCAGTTTGGGTTTGTCCGCTTTGTATGGGGTGTAGCTGCAACAATCAGCTCTTGGTTGGCGCCCGCCAGACCATTGAAAAGCATTCCAAATGGCTAATTTCTGTTACGAATAAGGTAGACAATCCGTTCGGTTATGCCCGCCAGACCTACAAGACTCAGGACAAAATAAAGGATGGCTTCTTTATCCCGCACGATAATGAAAGTAATTATTGGTGGCAGGGTGAAGATGCCCGCATTGCAAGCCTTGCAGCTGCATCAATGTTTGCGGCTCGTGCTTTGAACGAAAGTGTTGCCGATAGTGTACAGAAATATGCAACTGATCAGCTCGACTGGATTTTAGGCAAGAACCCGTATGCAACTTGCATGATGTACGGCAAGGGTACGAAGAATCCGAAAAAGTATGATGGTCAGTCCGATTATGATGCGACACTTGAAGGTGGTATTGCTAATGGCATTACCGGCAAGAATCAGGATGGTTCGGGCATTGCTTGGACTGATGACGGTGTTGCTGCCGTGGGCTTTGATTCTATGAAGGAATCTTGGCAGGTGTGGCGCTGGGATGAACAGTGGCTTCCGCATAGCACATGGTATTTGATGGCTATCGTGGAACGTTACGATGAAGTTTCGAAGAAGGTGGAACCGCCGCGTTCCGCATTGCCGAAGTCTGTAGCTGCGGCGAAGTTTGGCATGTCGCTAGTGGGCAACACGCTTTCGCTCAATTTGCCGCGTTCTGTGGTGGGCAAGTCCATCAATATTCTTGATGTGCAAGGCAATGTACAAATGCAAAAGACCGCCCAGAGCATGAACGAATCCCTCAACGTAAACACGCTCAAGAGCGGACTTTACCTCGTACAAGTTCAAGGCTTCTCCGCCAAGAAATTTGTTGTAAAGTAATCTGCTAATTCGACACTTTAAACTGCTTGGGAGCGGCGTAGGCCATCTGCACTAGGATGTCCTTGCCGGTTTCCATGAGCTTTTTGGCTTGCTCGGCGAGCGTGTCGCTATCGTTTTCCTTGATGACTTTGCTCAAGTGTTCCATGGCGGCGTTCACATCGGACTTTGTCTGGATGCGGAGCTCGCCAATGTCAAAGTGAGCACGGCGGATAATGGCGGCATCCGTTTCTTTTGCAAGTCCCTTCTCGAGCAACGTAATCGCCGCTTCCGGGATTTTCTTCTGCTTGGCGGTGGCTCCCCACTCAATCCATTGTGTGCTTGGAATTTCAACAAAGCTCGTGGCAATCTTATTTACGGCATCCTTGACTTCCATAAACTTGACTGGTTCTTCTTGCAGTAGCGCTGTCAGCCCATATTGCAGTAAGCGAGAGGCGTTTTCCGTTTCACCATTGTTTGCCGCTTCAAGCCCATTGCTAATCATCTTGCGAGTGCGTTCGCCAGGCGTGACCGCATCTTCGTTCTTTTGTTCGGTAACGGCTTGTTTTGTGCCTCCATCGGCTCGGTGCGGCATCGCATAGCCCGCAAGCCCGCCTAAAGCAAAGAAGAACGGCGATTCCACTGCGACCGCATTGAATATTCCTGGGTTCAGGAACCAGTCAATCGCCATGCTCCCGACAAGGGCTAATTGCGAAATCTTGCTGACGTAAGACGGAATGGCGTCTTTCTCTTTGTCGAATACATTTGCACCAAGCAAAAAGCAAATCATCAGGCTTACGCCCATGTAGCGCTGCGTGGCGAACTGCCCAAAGAACGATGTGTCTACTAGCAAATCCACAAAGAAACCGCTAATAATAGCGATTACCACTGCGTAAACGTAAACAAAGAACGCGTGCCAACGCTTTTCGAGCTGCATCAGCGCGAACATGAAAAATACGGCGAAGAAAATAAACGACCATGCGCTCGGGAACAGTAAACTACAGGTAAGCCAACTTTCAGAGTTGCCTCGGCTAGGCTGGTATGCCCAACGGTAACGGATGAATTTGTCCGTGTAATTGTAAATCCACTTCTTGAGCTCCGCCTCGTATTGTTTGTCTGTAGGGTAGCTGCCGTGCTCCGCGGCGTATTGCTCCTTGCCCCCCTGATTTTCCCACCATTCGAGGAATTCCACTTTTATTTGCTCGACGCGTTCTTCGATAATCGGCGTCGGATGCTCGACTTGGTAACGTTCCTTGTAGAGCTCAAATTCCTGCATCTTGATGGTGTCATTTGGCGTGAGACCCACGTTCCTAAATTCTTGAGCGCGCTCCTCTTCCCACCATTTGTCAAAGGATTCGTGAATATCCTTTTCTTGGCGTATTTGTTGGATTGTCGGGTTTAGGGTCGTCTGGAAGTTGAAAACCCCGAGGGCCGCGATCGCTATAAGCGTCACGTAATGATGGAATTTGAAAAACCGGAACGGTTTTAGGAGGATGCTCAATATTTTCTTCATACTAATGAATATAAACAAATCATTAGTGATGTGTAATTGGGCTAGGGGGCGAAATGTAGTCTAAAAGCGTGTTAGAACGTGCGTTTGCCGTATTCGTTCAGCTGATTCCACAGAAAATCGGTATTTACGTCCCGGAATCCCTGGGCATTTACCTCTTCGCGGAGCTTGTGGGCGAGGGCGAACAGGTTCGGGCTCTTTTTCATGCGTTCGTTGGCGTCAAACGTGGTCAGGGCGTCAATCCATTCGTGAATTTCCGGGAAACGGTCGTCGTTGAACACGTTTTCGCGACCGTTCTCGATGTATTCCATGTAGCGCTTGGTGATCAGGCGGCCTTCTTCAGTGTAGATTTCCTTCGCCTTGGGGTAGAGCTTTACGCCGGTCAGGTATTCGTGCATCACGGCACCGAAACTAAAGTAGTCCACGGCGTACGTGATGTTTTCGCTAGACTGGGCAAGTTCGGGGGCGCTGTAGCTTGGCGATGAAAGCCCGCCGCCTTCGGTGACGGTTTCGCGCATCTTGGCCTGTGCGTAGCCAAAGTCGCAGAGCAAAATCTTATGGTTGTTCTTGTGCGCCGGATTCTGGCACAGGAGCAAGTTCTTGGGCTTGATGTCCTTATGCACAATTTGGTAGTAATGGAGCTGGCTGATGGTGTTTGCAAGGTAGGCGATTTGTGCCACGCGCTGCAAAAGTTCTTCGTCAGTGAGCTTTGGCTTGATGACTCTATCGAGCGAGCAACCTTTGATAAACTCTAGCTTGAGGTAGGGGTGGCGACCCGCGATGCCTCCGCCAAAAGTCTGCACCACGCCTTCGATGTTTGTGGCGCGGATGAGGTTGTTGATGCGGATTTCGTCTTGGAACGCGCTCAGGAGCATGTTCAAACGGTGCAAACGGTTTTTGCCTGGGGGTGCCCAGTACTTGCAGATTTTCACGACGATTTCTTTTTCGTCGTAGCGCTTTTCATCGCGCGGGTGTTCAATCCAGAGCTTGGCGCGGTAAAGCTGGTTTGTGCCTACGAGCGAAAGCGGCTCGATAAGCTCGATGCGTTCTGCATTGCCGTTGTGCTTAAAGTCAGGGTTGTGGTCGAACCACCGCTGGTATTCTTCCATGGTGTAGTTCGGACGGAGCGCCAAATTGCGCGAGACCCTGTCCATCGTTTCTGCCAAATTGTTCCAGAACATGAAAAAAAATTAGCAAAAAAGGTGACCCCGGCACGGAGGCCGGGGTGACAGGGGCGACAAAAAAGATGCCCGCTTACTTCGACTGCGCTCAGCACAGGCTCCGGCGGGCATGACTTTGTTACTTCTTCTTTTCTTCGTCTTCGGCGTGGGAGCGCGCGAACGTGACCTTTTCTTCGCTCTGTTCTTCGAGCTTGGATGTGATGAAGTCGTAAGCCTCATCGACGGTGTCGCAGAACTTGAAGAGCTTGAGGTCTTCGGGATTGATCATGCCCGTTTCGGCGAAAAATTCCCAGTTCAGAGCCTTCTTCCAGAAGTTCGAATCAAAAATCACGACCGGCATCTGCTGCGCATACTTATCGGTCTGGATAAGCGTGAGCATTTCGAAGGCTTCGTCGAGCGTGCCGAAGCCTCCAGGGAAAATCACGAGCGCACGAGCCATGCGCAGGAACCAGTACTTACGGACAAAGAAATAACGGAACTGCAAGTTCAGTTCGTCATCAATGTACGGGTTGCAGTGTTGTTCGAAAGGCAGCTTGATGTTCAAACCGACAGAAGGCGTACCCACGTCAGATGCACCGCGGTTGCCGGCTTCCATAATGCCCGGACCACCGCCTGTCATGATGGCGTAGCCGTGGTGGCGCTTGTTTATCCACTTGCCGAGCTTGGCAGCGAGTTCACGAGCTGCATTGTAAGAATCAGCGACTTTGGAGAGTCGGTCAAGCCTTGCAAGTTCCTTTTTATCCTTGCAGCCCTTGCGGCGTTTTTTGATTTCGTCGGGCGGAAGTGTGCGTGCCGAACCAAAGAACACGATAGAATTCTTGATGTCTTCTTGTGCAAAAACTTGTGCAGGCTGGAAAAATTCAGAAAGGAATCGAATGGGGCGTGCGGCATCGCTTTCCATAAATTCGGCGTTGTTGTATGCCATCTGCCCTGGAATCGTGCGTACTTTTTTCGGTGCCATAATAAACCTCTTTTTCGTTATATATGGAATAATATACGTTAAAATGGCTTTAGGGGCGAAAAAATAAGGTTTTTATCTTCTTACTTGGACTAACATTTATATATTAGTGGTATGCTAGTAAAAATGTGGACAGATAATTTTGTCATTACGGGCGAAATCGACACTTTGCGTGACGAACGCCTCACGGACTATATCCGTGAAAACAAGGACTTTATTGCGGTGACGCAGGTGCGCGTTTGCGATAGGAATGAAAAGGACCTGTTCCGTACGCACTTCCTCAACGTCAGCACCAGTCACATCGAGATTATTCTCCCAGCGGAATAGAACTTGTCATGCCCGCCCCCGAGCGGGCACCTCCGTTACCACTCGATTGCAATCTTTGCGACGAGGAAGCGGCGGGAGACTTCATCGAGCTTGGCCGGGTCAATCTCAATGCCAAGCAGTCCTGCAAAAATGACAAACGGACTAGGGGTTGTCCCCTGGTTGTTGCACTTGACGCGCACGACCATTGTGCCGTTCTGAATATCAATCCCTAAAATCTGCTCGTTTAAGTCCATCTGCTGACCGCGGTGGTTCGTGACAATAGGCAATTGCTTTTGTTCGAACTTTTGCATAAGGTCGGCGGGGATGCTTTCGGGCGTGTGGCGGTAGACCATCGCCTTCGGGAAATGCTTCGAGAGCTTTTCCTTTAATGGTTCGATGTCCACGATTTCCATGCCGCGCGGGAACGGAGCGCTGAGCTTTGCGATAATGGCGGGTTTACCTTCGGCGGAGAGGTCGAGCTTTTGCAATAAATCAACGCTGATGACTTCGCAGTAAGTCTCAAGTCCGAGCGGCAAGGCACCCATGTTTACAATGCGGGGCTTCGGGCTGAAGCCTTCGCTGAACTTGATCGGGATGCCTGCGCAAATGAACGTGCGTTCGAAGAAACTGAGCATGTTGTGGTGCGGCAGGAATCGGCTGATGCCGGACTTCTTGAATGTAATCTTGTAGCTGTAGCTCACCTTCTGGCTCGGGCGGCGTTCTGCCACGAGCTTCTTGATTTCTTCAGGGGTACGGCTCGGCGCCTTGTGGCGCACAGGATCGTCGGCGAGGACAATTTCTTTGCCGAATCCCGGAATGCCGCATGCTTGGCAGTCGCCCCATTTGCAGTTCGGCACGGGTGCGGAATTCGGGTCGAATGCCTTTTCCCATTCGCGGCGCAAGTATTGCTTTGTCGTGCCCGCATGGATAAAGTCCCACGGGAAGACTTCGTCTTTATCGCGTTCGCGGTAGACCCAGTTCGTGTCGTAGCCGCATTCTTGCCAGACTTCGAGCCACTTGTTAAAGTCAAAACGGTAGCTGTCGCTTTCAAAGATGATGCCCTTCTTGTAGGCGGCGTAAATGACTGGACCGAGGCTGCGGTCGCCACGGCTGTAGACTGCTTCCAAGAAACTTGTTTCCCAGGCCGCCCAGTTGATTTTCACGTTCGGGTGCTTGAAGAACTTTTCGCGCACGTAGCGGATGTGCCCGAGTGCCGTTTCTTTGTCCATAAACGGAGCCCATTGCAGGCCCGTAAATGATTTCGGAATGAGAATGCCGATGCTCACCGCAATTTGAATGCCGCGGTTATACTTGCGCCCGATTTTCACGAGATTGAAGATGAGCTCGCAGAATGCCTGCATATCATCCAAGTTCTCGGTCGGGAAACCGATCATCGTGTAAAGCTTGATCTTGTTGAACCCGCTGGAGAATGCGTGTTCGGCGGCGTCGTACATGTCTTGGTCGCTGATGGTCTTGTTGATCATCTTGCGGATGCGTTCGGAACCAGTTTCTGGCGCAAACGTAGCGCTGCGACCACCTTTAAGTGCTGCAACTTTTTCAGCGAGACTTTGTCCAAAACTGTTGACGCGGATACTCGGGAGGCTTACGTCTACGTTATCGTAAAACGGGTCATCGATAATGGAATCCGTGAGCGCTTCGACCGGCTTGTAGTCAGCGGTCGAAAGTGACAAAAGTCCGAGTTCGCGTTCGCCTGTCGCCTGAATGCCTGCCTTTGCAATGTCCAGAACATCGTCCGGATTGAGCTCGCGGCACGGCCTGTACCAAATACCCGCCTGGCAGAAACGGCAACCCTGCGCGCAACCACGCATCACTTCCACACTAAAACGGTTGTGGACAAGTTGCATATTGGCAATCAAGTTCTTGATGGGGTAGTCTTTCGGGTCCAAAACCGGGATGAACTGGCGGCGTACACCGTTCGTTTTTTCGTAAGAGCCCTTTGCGGGTTCTGCCGGGACGATTACGCCGTATTCGTTCTTGACAACCTTCGTCAAGCTCGGCACGTAAACGCCATCAATTTTAGACAAGTTTTCCAGAATCTGGGCGCGCTTGAGTCCCGCCTTGCGTCCTTCGCCAACGCAACGCACAAATTTGACAATCAGCTTTTCGCCATCGCCAATCATGAACGCGTCAAAGAAATCGGCGACCGGTTCCGGGTTGCCCATCGAAGGTCCACCCGAAACGACAATCGGGTCGCTCTCGGCACGGTCTTTTTGCCATGCCGGAATCCCTGCAAGTTCAAGCACGTACGGCACGTTTGTAAAGTTGAGCTCGGTCTGGAGCGTGAGCCCCACGACTTCGTAATCCTTGACCGCCGTATAGCTCGCGTGCGTATAAAGCGGAATATCGTACTTCTTCATCTCGGCGGCCATGTCGTCCCACGGCGCAAAAGCCACTTCGCAAAGCAAATCCGGTTCGCGGTTCAGCACATGGTACAAAATTCTGAGCCCGTTGTTGCTCATGCCGATTTCGTAAGTGTCCGGGAACACAAACGCCATGCGTGCAAGCATTTTGCTGTGGTCTTTGATGACGCTGTTCGCTTCGCCACCCATGTAACGGGCGGGGGATTCTACTGCGGGGAGTGCAAGTGCGATTTTCTCAAGGATTGTCATATCCCCAAAAATAGATAATCTTGTTGCCTGCCCTGTAATATTTTAATATTATTTATGGTATGAATATCGTTAAATATATCTTTTGGTTGGTCGCCTTTTTGATGGGCGTTATTGCTGCATATGTAGTCCCCGAAGAAACCATGTCCATCGGGGCGAAGTTCATATTTGTCGGAGCTTGGGGCGCAGTGCTCGGCTTCGTTTTTTATACCGTCTGCAGCAGGCAGATTGAAGCCATCGAAAACGATTTTAACGAGGTGCTGAACAAGCCGCAGCCCAAGGACACACAGTTCGTGTCGGTCCGCCTCCAAGAAGAAAAGAAGAACCCGCTTCCGCCGGGTGCAATCCCCGCCGCCGAGGCGCTCAAACAGCAGCCCGTGCCCGCCTCGATCAAGAAACTCGATGCCGCAGCCCTCAAGGTCGGGTTCCCGCTCGAAGCCTGGAACGGCTTTAAGATCGGTATTCTGCGCAACCGTCCGTTCACCGAAGTCATCGATGCCATGCAAAAGCTCTTGCCGGAACTCTTCCCCGAAGCTTCTGGCGTACTTTATATGTACGGCGGCGTGCAGACTGAACT
The DNA here is from genome assembly GCF_900142945.1 of Fibrobacter sp. UWB7. Lineage (NCBI taxonomy): Bacteria > Pseudomonadati > Fibrobacterota > Fibrobacteria > Fibrobacterales > Fibrobacteraceae > Fibrobacter > Fibrobacter sp. UWB7. Next base: position 759,835 of record NZ_FRCO01000001.1, on the reverse strand, counting down.
CTCTCAGATTTTCCGCTTTGGTCCAAACGTCATCAGCGACGAAACCGTGCTCCCGGCTGAATGCGCAAGCTTCAATACCGGCGACATCGTCGTGACTGACTATAGCTCTCCTGAAGTCTCTAGCGGTTGTACACATTTGCACCACCGCCCGAAGGGCATTGCCATTTGCGCCCCGATCGAAGGCCTCGAAGAACACTTCGGCATTCTGACACTCCAGGTCGATAAGCTCCCGGAAACCGAAACCAAGGAATACTGGCAGGCCAAGGTGAGCATTGTCGCCGCCGCATTTGGACTTTACGTGGCGAACCAGGACCTCAGCATGCGCTTTGAACAGCATAGCATCCGCGACGTGCTGACCGGTCTTTTTAACAAACGTTATATGGAAGAATCGCTCAGCCGCGAAATCACTGCTGCTGTGCGCCACAAGTCGCCTATTGGCATCGTGATGCTTTACCCCGATGCCATCCCTGCTGTGCAGAACGCTCAAGGCCGCCACGCCGTGGAACAGCTCTTCTGGGAACTTGGACAGCGCTTGCCGAGCTACATCCGTGGCGAAGACATCCCGTGCCGCTATTCCGATGACGTGTTCTGCGTGATTATGCCGGGCGCTGACCTCAACATCACGAGAAACCGTGCCGAACGCATCCGCAACGAAATCTCGCAGCTCCAGATTGCATACGGCGAAGGAATCCTCGCGACCACGCTTAGCATGGGCGTTGCCGTGATGCCGACCCACGCAAACGATGCCGGCTCGCTCATCTACACCGCAGAAGCCTCCCTCCAGATGGCTATGCAGGCCGGTGGCAATCGCGTCGTCGTCGCAAATTCCGTGATGAAGTAAGCGTCATTCTGACGCCGACTATTACGTCATCCTGAGCGCAGCGAAGGATCTAGTAAAGTCTTGTAAAGCCTCCTTCGGGAGGCTTTTTTATATGTATGGCCGTGCTAAAATGGAAGTCGACTTCCTGTTTTGCACGAATTTGCTTGATTTTAGCCCGGAAAAAGTGTGTGATTTGGGCGATTTTAGCCCGGAAAAAGTGCTGAAAAGTGTGGAAAATGCCTTTATGTTGAAATAATGGAATTTTCAGCTATTTTCTATATTGAAATTTTGTAACTTTTGGTGTATTTTTATATTGAATTTTTGGAATATTTCTTAAAGAGGCGAATAAGTGTTGTTCAAACGTAAGGTTTACGATAAGTTGCTGGAATGGAAAAAGTCTTATTCGGGACGGTACGCTTGCTTGTTGGAAGGAGCCCGTCGTGTGGGAAAAAGTACCATTGCTGAGGAATTTGCGAAAAATGAGTATGACTCCTATATTGTAGTGAATTTTGCAAATATAACGGAGGAAATGCTTGATGTTTTCAAAGATATAGCGAAGTTGGATGTTTTTTTCTTGCGACTTCAGGCTGAATCGGGAATATCCCTCAAGGAACGAAAATCTGTCATTATTTTTGATGAAATCCAGCTGCAACCCAAAGTTCGGCAGGCTATCAAGTTCTTGGTAAAGGATGGTCGTTACGATTATATTGAAACTGGATCACTCATTTCTATAAAGAAAAATGTTCAGGGGATTGTAATCCCCTCAGAAGAACATCGGATAAGTGTGTATCCCATGGATTATGAGGAATTCATGTGGGCTATAGGGAAGGACCCGAATACCATCCGAGAGATTTATAAGGCGAATACGGCTATTGGAAACTCGACAAACAGAAGTTTAATGCGAGATTTTAGGCTTTATATGGCTGTAGGCGGTATGCCCCAGGCCGTAGAAGCGTATATTCAAAAAGAAAATTTTGAATATATCGATAATGTAAAAAGAAAAATATTAAATCTGTATTTTGAGGATTTGAAAAAAATTGATCCGACAGGTCGATTGTCTAATATTTATAAGGCAATTCCTAGCCAATTAGCCTTAAAAAAGAAACATTTTGTCCTATCTTCTGCGATTGGAAAACGGCAAACCACAAAAGATGAAAGTCGTTTCTTTGAATTGTTGGATTCAAAGACTGTTCTTTGTTGTTATCATGTTGCTAATCCCGATTCGGCCCTTGCTCAAACAAAAGATTTGGACCGATTTAAACTGTACGCGTCTGATACCGGGTTGTTTATTTCTTTGATGTTCGACGATTCGAAACAAGCTAATGAAATATATGCAAAACTTTTAAGCGACAAATTGGATGCTGATCTTGGTTATCTGTATGAAAATGTTGCAGCCCAAATTATTACCGCTAGTGGCAAAGAACTTTATTACCATACCTGGTTGAAAGAAAACAGTTCCCATTATTTTGAAATAGATTTTTTGCTTTCTAAAGGAAACAAAATTATTCCTCTGGAAATTAAGTCTTCTGCTACACGAAACCACGAATCTATTGAAAACTTTGTAAACAAATATTCTAAAAAAATATACAAGGAATATCTGTTTTCTCAAAAGGATGTTGCTCATGAGGGACAATTGCTGTTAAAACCGCTGTATTTGCTGCCTTTTATGTTGGAAGAATTTTAGTTTTTAGTGATAATCATCTTTGAAAGTAAAGAATCTTAAACAAACGGGACCGAAATCGGTGTGACGGGCGTCACATTTCCGGTATTTATATTCCAAATTGGAATATAAAAAACAGATGAAAATCCCTTTTTCGTAAAAAATTATCTATATATAGTTCATCGGAAAGTTTGGTTAATATTTGCGAAATTTTGCGAAAAACGGCACTTTTAAGTTGGAATATACTGAGTCATGACAAAAACGTGACAAAAGTTTGACAAAAGTATTGCTTTTCGGAAAAAAAGTGGATATATTACTGAATGTAAACGAGCAATAACGCTCAAAACAAGAATGTGTCACAAAAACAAGGAGAACACACTATGAAGAAGCAAGGTTTTACCCTTATTGAATTGATGGTCGTTATCGTGATCATGGGCATTCTCGCCGCCGTCGCAGTGCCGAAACTGTTCGGTATGATCGCTAAGTCCAAGGCCTCTGAAGTCGGTCCGGCTGCCGGAACCTACGTGAAGTTGCAGGATGCATTCGCTGCTGAAGCAGGCGCTCTTGGTAACTGGGAAAAGATTGGCTACATTGGACCGGGAACTAAGGTTGGCACAACAAAGTCCAACACTACTGTTTTTGATTACGAAGACCTGTTTAATAGTGCATCTGGTATTAATGCCGGTTCTATCATGATTGGCAAAGTCACTGCAGCAACGGATGGCTGGAGTGCAAAGGCTAAAACGGCTTTGAATGACTGTGCTATTCAGAGTGAATGGAAAATTACAGTCAAGGGTGGTAGTGCATCAAACGGTTCTACCGTTGAATATGCCGCAAGCAATCCTTCTGGAACTGGTTGCTCTGCTTTGACTCCTAATTTCGAAAACATCGGTAAGTAGTCAACTTTTAGTACAAAACTTTGAGACCATCCCAAAATTGGGATGGTCTTTTTTCATTACTTGACACTTGAAATAAATATTTTAGAAAAAAATCAAAAATAAGCGAACCAAAATCTCTCGAAAAGCGTGCTATCTATACGGGCGAAAAACATATATCGAGATGAAGTAGATCTTTGCAATCGGTCTAGCATAGGCAAGGATAATTGCGTTTCAATTCCTATAAAATTATATTATTGAAGACCTTAAAAGCACTCCCAACAGGAGGGCGTTTAGAATTTCCACTTCGTGTCAAAACCGAGAATTCGTTCGCATTGGACGTTTTTTATCATGTTCATCTGCGAAAGGCGTTTTTCAGTGAATTTGTCGTCACATGTCACTGTTAGCGTGGTTTCGCGTATTTCCTCTACGCATTTTTTGATTTCAGGCGTGAGAATAGCTCGTGCCGGAGCGACGTAATCGCTACCGATTACAGGGCCTCGCTTTGACAGGTATTCGTCAAAGTTTGGTTTTGATCCATCCAAGCGTACGCCAAAATCAAAGCCATCTTCGGCAAGAGGGACAAAAGCCATATTAAAGTCAAAACACGGATTCATTGCAGTGCGTTCAAAGGTTTCATTGTTCACTAAGAAACCGAAATTTCCAAAATGCCTATCAGAATTCAACGTAATGCAATCCGCCACGACCATACGGCGGAATTCGTCTTCGCAATTAAATTCGCGATAAATTTCAAGAGTTTCGGGAAGTCCGTATTTCACACCATTCTTCAAGAAAAGGCTGACAGGTTTATAACCATATTCCTGACTTGTGAAAATTTTGCAATCAGACACAATTCGACCATCGTATTTTTTCAAATCATATTTTACCGAACTGCAAATCTTTTCAAAAACCTGGCTCGCAAGAACTTCACCATAGGGCTCTAATCCAGCATTCCTTGCTCCTGCACTCCCTGTTTTTATAAGATGGATTCCGTCTTTTTCGTTCAACCAACATTTGTCGTAGGCGCCGTCGGTAGTGAGTTCAGGAGACGTTGTGGACATCTGAATTCCAAACAACCCATTTCCATCAAAAGATAGCTTCGAAATTACTTCATCAAAGCGATTTTCATACAGATTTACATCTTTCCAAGAAATATTTTCACGTTCGCTTTTTACCCAAAGCGTGTCGGTTAAAGAGAGGCAATGCGTAAGAGCAATAAAACCGCTTTTTGTTTTACCACCGCATAATTCCAGTATTTTATTCACGTGGCTACGGTGTTTTGCCGCACTTCTGTTCGCAACCCATGTAGAAAGCGGATCACACCAGAATGGTAAGGCTGCATATGTTTTAACGATTTTGCAAAATTCAAGTTCTCCTTCACCTTCGATGATGAAGTCACAAAGGGGAGTTTCCTTATTTATAAGAGTGTAGGTTAAATTTTGCATAGCCATATATGATATAGAATATTTCGGAAAAGAAGTCAATAGAGTTAATTTTTCTAGACTCATCCATTTCAATAGTACGCAAAGTATTTTTCTAAAGATGAATCAAAAATGTTCGAGGTGACACATTTTTTTTGCCACATCTATGTGAAGTTGCAGGATGCTTATGTTGCAGAATGCTTTACCATTGTTGCTTGCAGGAAGAATATTACAATAAGAAAGGGGGCTGGCAGCAAATAATGCAAAATTGAACGACAAGCCAGCTTATTGCGTTTGAACGATTTCTCTTAGCAAAGCAATTTCTACCTTGCCGCACAAGGTTACCCGGTGGCTTATACAGTCGCTGTTCCTGCTGCAGCATCTGGATCATCCGCTGATTGCGGCGCTTTGACTCCGAATTTCACAAGCGTTGGTAGATAATACTTTTTAGATTCAGTTTTAAACACAAAAATCCCTCTCAAAGAGAGGGATTTTTGTGTTAAGTTATATTTCGAATTACTTGATGTTGCTGAAGCTCGGGGTAAGAGCAGTGCAGCCAGCCGTTTTTGCAGAAGATGCAAATGAAACATCAGCAGTCGTTCCGGTATTCACAGAAACCTTAACAATCCAGTTTGCAGCATTGCTTACACCAGTTGCTTTAGACTGTGTAATCGTAGTACCTGCAACACAATCGTTCAATGTGATTTTGTTGTCTGCTGCCCAACCAATCACGTCTGTTGCATTTTGGGAAGCACTTCCAGAGTGAGCAATACCTTCACCATAGTAGAAGTTAGTTGTTTCACCACCATTCGGAGCGATGTAACCAACCATGTCCCAACCACCAATCTGGTTGTTTTCAGCGAAGTAAGTCTGCTGCAACTTCACGTAGGTTGTGGTTGTTTTTGGTAAAAAATTAGTTTAATATCACGAACGGGACCCATCGTTTATAGAATCGCTCCTGAAATTTTATAGGAGATAGGATGGGGTTATGGTCGCCTTGAATGATGAATCTTGTTTTAATGTGCTTGCGGGCTAGATTCGCGATTTGCATGAGTGTGTTGTTAAGTCGTTCTGAGTAGACAGAGTCAACATTATCTGCATTGCTGTTATAGATATTTGTGAATCCTGACAATGGAAATTTTGTATCAGCGGTTGTCCATGCGATAAGATGCTTTTGTGCTGTATCGGCAAGCATACTATCGATTTTGCTGATTATTTGTGCGTCGTTTAAAATGCTACTGTTTGTGTCTATGCCGTAAATGGCTTCGTTAAATCCTATGTTTTTGATGTACTTGTTTCGTTGATGTTCTAGAGAGTCTCCACCGAAAAGGAATGTTGTTTTATAGCCAATGTTGTTAAATATTTTGGGTAAAAATGTTGTGTCGCGTTTTCCGGTAATAGAATCTCGTGTAATGGATTGAATTAAATCTTCGCGTTCTGCGGTGCGGGTTCGACTATACATGCGGTTATGTATGCCGACAACAGTTGGTGTGTTGAAAGTTTTTAGTTGCTCTTCGAAACGTTGGATGTCTAGTGGAACACCCCAGCTTTCGGCAAGGATAATGACGTTGTTGCGGGTTGTGTCTATGTAATTCCGAGTAATAGTCACTGAATCTGTAACAGTGAATTTATCATAAAATTTGTTACCGATTTTGGTGCGTTGGACGGGCTTGGGTGCGGATCTCTCTAAATAGTCGATTGTCGGAAATTGTGCGAGAGGTTGTGCCGCATATTGGTTGTATGCTTCTAGATGCAGAATGAGTGCTACGAAGAGGATGAAACAGATTGTGTTGAATTTGAATGGCTTGATTTGCCAAACCATTGCGATTGCGATTCCACAAGTGGCGAAGGGGATTAATCCGTACCAATCGGTATTCCAACCTTTTATAGTAAGGATATTTTTCAAATCAATCCAGGCAATCATGAAAAGTAGAACGACCAATGGTATTAGGATCCATCGCGTTTTTTTAAAAAAAACAATAAACAGCAGGATTGCAAAATATTCGAAGCCGAATAATCCGCGAACGATATCTTGCCCTTTTTCAAATGTAAGCAAAAATGGAACAATTGTGATGAGAGCGCTAGCGATTAGTGGGTATAGTAATTTTTTCATTATTTACCCTCCGCTTGCTGAACGTCTGGATTGACAAGTCTGTATTTAAAGAATGTCATTTCGCCGATAGACTTGAGTGTATCAACAGCTACGCTATCATAATAGTGACGTTGCAAAAAATCTACAAGATTTGGCTCGTTTAGAATAATGACATTATCTTTAATGACATCTTTGATTGGATTGGTGATTCCGAATAAATTGAGGGCTTCAGTTATTTCGGGGAGATAAGGTGTCCAATAGCCGAAAGATACAGTGCGCTTAAATGAACCTGTTGGTGTTGCTAAGTAGGGCGGATTTCTATGGTGACTGAATCGCATGAATGCGTTCATTGAAAGTAAGAATATCTTATCGGGCTGATTGTCGATGTAATTGAAAACTTGTGTATAATCGGTTGAATCTTTGACAACAAGGGTGCGCATGCTGCCATGACTAGGATCGCGAACCTTTTCACCAGATGTTGCGTAGGTAAATGTGTTTGCTATTGCGATGATTCCAAGTGTTGTAAAAAGTATTTTTTTAGGAATTGTAGATGAAAATCTGCCGATTAGCGGAATTGCTAAGACTGATGCGTAAAGCCAAAATCCGCTTTCAACGCGGTACACAAGGCGTCCCATAGCGAGTAAATATGCCATCAGTATTAATACTAGAGCTAGTGATGCCCAGAGATATAAAAATTTCTTAGGGCTGGTTGTGTAGATTACTATGCAGAGGATAAACCACGTCCAAAATAGGGGCGCATGCAAAGAATTTGATAGTGCGTTTAGGATGAGTTGCGGTGTTCTTTCGGTTGAAATTGAATCTCGATATGGTGGAATTAAGTCAGTGTATCGTTTGATACTGTCTACTGAAAATACATCTGTATCGTATAGCACCCATTCTGTGAGCATGTGATAATCTTTTCCTGAAAGTCCTAATTCTTCGGCGTCTTCGTAAACGGCGTTTTGATTGTAATTACTATTGTCTCCCAAGGCGACTCGTGGCCCTTGAAATTTATTGAAGGCTTCGTAAACGGGGGACTGGTAAATCTTTTGATCAAATACGTGCATGCCGAATGCACCTGCGAAAAGAATTATAAGTCCGGCAATGACGTGCCACTTGGCTGACCAACATCCGCGTAGAATAAATAACAACCCAAGACAAAAGAATGGCAAACCCATCAAGAATGCTTGCCACCGCATTACAGAACCCCAGAGCATGAGGAATATGGCGATAATGAATGGAATTGTGGCTTGCAATTTTGATTCGTTATTGCGAGAACGAACAATGCCATATGCAAATAACAACATTCCTGCAGCACTCAAAATAGAGGCGCATTGCGTAAATTGAACCACCAAATAAAAATCGCTTGCGAAAAGGGCTGTAAATAGAGCTGCTAAAATTGTGCCCCAACGTTCTCCGCATTTCTGTAATAATACGTACCCAATGACAGTGAAGGAGAGAAAAACCGAGAACATTTCGCCTATGTAATACCAGCCAATTGCGGGAAACAAATGGTATAGCGGCAAAAGAGCGTATCCGTAAATAGCGTTGACGAAAATCAAGTGAGGGTTGTAATCTGTGCCGAGCGCGCCTGTGAGACGTGCCGCCATAAAGTAGTCATCGATGGCACCAAATTTGAGATCACCGAAGATGAGACATAGTGCTAAAAAGAAAAGATTAATAACTAAAGAGATTGTGAGAGCACGTTTAAAAGGCATGTGAAAAATATATATTTTTTTTGATATGATTCGCGTTTGTCAGGTGTTGCATGGAATTGTTGGTGGCGGTTCGGAACAAGTCGTTTTGAACTACTGTTCGCGTATGCAGAACATTCATTTTGATTTGCTATATCAGTACGAGCCGAATACGCAAATTTTGGAACGGTTCCGCGAAACTGGAATAAATTGCATCCAAATACCAGACAAGGTGCATCATCCGTTGAAACATTTATGGACGATGTTTAAGATCTTTCGTAATGGTAATTATGATGTGGTCCACTGCCACTTGGATTGGTTTATGAATAGCTATGTGTGCTTCTTGGCAATGCTTGCTGGCATTAAGAGACGCTTTGCACATCACCATCAAGCTTATACAGTTTCGCAACCTTCTCGTTCTGGCTGTAATGTCACCCCGGAATTGTTTCGGGGCGGAATCGCCTATTTCATAAAAATGACATTATGTTCTATAATGCGCATCCCTTGCAAACTTTTCGCCACTCACTGGCTTGCCTGTGGGGAGGCGGCCGCCATTAATGGCTGGGGTAAACGGGCGGTAAAGAAAGGCAAGGTGACGATTTTACCCAACGCAATTGATCCGGAACGATTTACGTTTAGCGAATCCGCTCGGCGAAACGTCCGTGCAAAATATGGAATTACTGATGATGATTTTGTAATCGGGCATGTGGGGCGATTTTTTCCTGAAAAGAATCACAAGTTTATTATTGAACTTTTTTCAGAGTATTTGCAAAAATATAGTAATTGCAAATTGTTACTGGTAGGGAATGGCCCGCTACAAGTTGCAATTCAGGACTTGGTAAAACAAAAAGGTATTGAAGATAAAGTTGTTTTTGCGGGATTAAAAAAAAATGTCGTTGGATTCTATAGTGCAATGGATGTACTTTTGTTGCCTTCAACACGTGAAGCGTTCCCAATGACATTGGTGGAAGCTCAATATAATGGATTGCCCTGCATAGTAAGTTCTGCTGTGCCAAAGGAAACTGCAATAACGGATTATGTGTACCCATTGCCGATTGATGAAGTTAAGCCTTGGTGTGAAAAGCTAAGCTCACTGAACGTGGCTATTGACCGCGAGAATCCACAGATAAAAAGCGAACGATTTGATATTAGAAAATGCTATGGAATGCTGGAATCAGTTTATCAGGTTGTATAATCTCATTACCAGCTTTTTCCCGAAAATTCGAATCATAAGATTTGCAAATCGTTGTTTAGGGCCAATCCATGATGCCGCGTAGTGGTGGATTGTGCGTGTATTTTCTGTAATTTGAATTTTTCCAAATTCTGAAGGCTTGGGACAGAAATATTCGGCTGGATAAAAGTTTGCTCCTTCGAAATCAATAATATCGGACGTTGGTTGTATGCCTTTTGAAATCAGCATTTCAGAAAAGTGCTCAACAATCGTTTTTTTATTGAGCTTGCCAGATGCCGTTTCGAACTGCATGTTGGCATATTTGTCTAGCATTTCTTTTAATAAATGAAATTTTTGTTCGCATGCAAAACCAAGGCCAGGATTACATGCGAAAAAGTTTTCGTTTTCGAGACCGAAAAATGATCCTTTTGCGAGAATGTATTCTAGAGATTTAATGACCTCAACGTCTGTGTCAAAATAAATTCCGCCGTGTTCATAGAGAATTTTGAAACGTGCGTAGTCGCTGACGAATGCGTATTTCTTATGTTTATAGGCTTGCGCTGTATAGGGAATGCTGTTGACATCGAAGTTGCTTTCGTTCCATTCCTTTATCTCGTAATCGGGGAAAAACTTGTGCCAAGATGCAATGCATTTCTTTGCAAGAGGTGGCAACTCATTATGGCCGAACCAACAGTAATGTATGACTTTGGGAATCATAGAAATTTTCACTTAGAAAAAAAATTATATAAAGATAAAAGGAGTGTGGCTATAAGAACGGATATCTTTGATGTTCCTAGTTTTGTCGCTGTTTCGCTAATAGATTCAGTATCGTTGACTGCATGACGATATATTCCTATGGCTAGGAATCGTTCTCGCCATGAATTAGGGAATGTTTCTAGTTGCCCTTTCGCCCAAAGCAACCGGCCTTGCGGATTATTCCGATCTTTGGAGTTATCTTTTGTTAATCCGCCATCTAGGTAATCGCAAATGTAGATGATTTCGTTAAACCATCTTAAATAGTAACCATCACGGGCGATGGCGTTCCACACAATTTCTTCTGATATGAAATTTTCACCAGGAATTTCTGGAAATGGATGATTTTTTAAAACCTCGGTGAAATAAACTTCGGCTTTATCACCTAATAAATTGTATTTGCGTCGTTCGCTGTTTTTTGCATCAATGTAAGTGGCTTCGCTACGCTGACCAACGACAGAATCTTTTGAATAGCCCTTCAATCCCGAAATGCCTGCCCATTCGCGAGAGTCGTCGAGCGTTGCTACCCATTGATTGGTTTTATCAATAGCATTTTCGGTTAAATAATCGTCAGAATCAACAATGAAAAATAATTCACCTGTAGCTTTCTTAACTCCGTTATTTATTGCTCGATGTTTGCCACCATTTTTCTGCTTAATATAACGAATATGAAATGGCTGATGCTTGGATAAAAGTTGCGTGAAATATTTTTCAGTGTCATCGGTGCTGCCGTCATCAACTACCAACCATTCAAAATTTTTTTCAGTTTGTGACAAAAGCGATTGATAGAGTTTTTCTATCAATTTTCTTCGATTGTAGGTGGGTGTGAAGATGGTAATTAATGCCATTAGGATTGATTCGCTCTTAAAACTATTTGTCCGAAATCAATATAAGAAAAATATTTAGTTATTTTTTGTTGTTGAATGTCATTTTGGTTCTGTAGACTGTTAATTTTGTAAAGAGCGTTCTCTTGAGCCTTTGAAATAACAATAGGATCCTTATATTTTGCTGCGCACACAACTGGTATACCCCCTATAAATTCCATATATTTCAACCAAAGATCGTCTGCAAGAGGGGCGCATTTTTTTATCATATCAATGTTAAAAGCTTCTTTTGGCAATATGGCGGGTGGATATAAAGCACCTGCAAAACCTTCTGCCGATAAATCGTGTCTTGGAGAAAGAATTTTAGTGTCATAACAAGGTATGCATTGGCTGTAAGGAAGAATTTTGTTGTTTTTTACGATGAGTCTGCATGTGCATAATGCAGAAATTGCATTTGGAAATTTTTTATAGCTCTCAATTAGTTTCTTTGTTGTTTTTCTTGGGTATAAGATGTCATCGTCGATAGTAATTATCGCTGCCTTAGGATATTTTTGCATTACATAGAAATACTTGTTGTGTGGTTTTAGGTTCCTGTCAACCCAAAGAATTTCAAGTCCCTTTTCTTTTAATGCAAGAACCTTTTTGGGAAGGGTTCTTTCTAAGTTTGGAAATTCTTCTTGCGTTAAAGTCAATATAATTTTATTGACCGGTATTTTTTGTGCTAGAATAGAACATATTGCAAAATATGAATCATTTATTCTTGCTGGGTAAGATGTTAATGAAACGTATATCGGCGTAAAGGAGTCTGTTCCTATAGCAACTCTTTTCTTTTTTGCGAGAAAGGCGTAGTAAGGACAAAGAATTCTAGATAGGAGCCTGTTTCGCCATTCTAGTTTTTTTCGATATAAATTTGCTAATAGGGAAATGAGAAAAAAATGTCTGCATTTCTTCCAAAAAGATGATTGCCAAAATTCTTGCTTTATAAGCATAAAATTCTTCCGATAAATGCTGATATTTTTGCTCTATACCAGCAATAGAAAAAAATGAATTTAGAATTACAAATATTGTTTAAAAAGAAATCTTTTAGGAGTCCAATCCCTTTGGAGGATGTGCCTGAATTGATGTAAGCAACCATTCCCATGCGGGTAAGAATGCGGTCAAGATGATGAATATCTTTTGCTGAAAATTCAGGCGATTTAGCTAATATGTTATGGAGAAGTTTCGCAGCCTTGAGTTGCTGAATTGCGTGTTCATGCGTGTGTTTTGATTTGCAAACACTTGAATTATGCTGACGGTAGAAATAAATGATTTCATTTGAATAAGCGATTTGTTTGCAGTATAAATAATATTCAAAGAAAAAAACTCGGTCTTCTGAGAGCTTTAGACCTTCTTGAAAGCGAATTTGATTTTTTTGTATGATTTCGTTTTTTAAAACGAATCCACAAACACCGACATTTGGAATGCGCTTTAGTAAAGCGTCTTCTATGTGGTTGTGAAATTTGAATAGAGTTTGTTTTTTCCCGTTATCCCATATTTTTTGGGTGTTTGCAATTCCGATTTCAGTTTGGTTTTGTTCCATTAAATCGGAGAGAGCTTGGAGTGCGTTGTCAGAAAACCAATCATCGCAGTCAAGAAATGTTATGTATTTCCCTTGTGCGTGTTCTAAGCCAATGTTTCTTGCTGTGGAGACATCAGCAACATTCGTTTGGAATAACTTGAATCTTGAATTTTCTGTGCAAAACTTCTCTGAAAGTTCTTTCTCTCCATTTGTCGAATCGTTTAATATAAGAATAGCTTCAAATTCTTTGAGAGTCTGTTTGCGTAAAGAACTTAAACATTGGTTTAAGTACGATGCTTCAACTCGGTGAATGGGAATGATGACGGATATTTTAATCATTTTTCCCATAGATTTCCGATTTTTTGAACAAGTATAAATAGAAACCATTTTCTTGGAAATCCGCCTTTAAGTAAAATGCGGAAAATGTCTAGGAATGAAGAAAAAGTGCAGAGCCCGATAATTTCGCAGTACATACAATAGTAAAGAGAATTGTTTAGCATATTTATCTGGTTTTTATCTGGGATTTTTTTTATGTAATCCTTTATTTCTTTTTGAAAAATGATAAGTGCATCTCTTTTTTTTAACGAGTCTGAATGAATAGATGAAATATTTCTTTTGGATTCTTTGAAGTTTACTAAAAATTTTGGTGTTGATGCAATCCCGTTTTCCCAAGCAAATTTATATATGGATAGTGAGTCTGCAGTCCATGCTCGGGGTGTGTTTACATAACCATTATGAGCTTTGATGTATTTTGTAACATAAAGAAATTCAGAAATTGTTTGTCTTCTAAAACCTGACATTTTTTGGTACATATAGTCAATGCATGTTTCATATGTTGGCGAAGTTGGATACCAATTGATTAAATTGTTGTTTTCGTCAATGGTTCTAGCTCTTGCTCGGAATACTTTTACATCTGGAAATTCTTGTGATAGTTCAAGCATTTCTTCCACAAAAGTAGGCTCGTAAGTGTCATCGTCACATAGTAGAGCGAAGAAATCACCATTGGCGTATTCGAGACATTTGTTCCAATTTTTTGATGGATCCTCTTTCCCGAGATTAACTGTGTTTCGGTAGTAATGAATTCTGGAGTCGTTGAATTCGTTTATGATTTTTTCGATATTTTCAGGAGAACAATCATCAACGATGATTAGTTCTATATTGGAATATGTTTGATTTAGTACGGAAAAAATGGCGTCTTTTAGGAACGCAGCTTTATAGGCTGGAATTGCTATGGAGACAAGAGTGTTGATCATATCTTACCTTCGAATTTTAATCGGAGAGAAACGCTTGTATGAAAGATAGATGAAAGGCATTTTACTGCATGCCCAAAAGAACATTTTAAGTGCTTTGGAAATACCGCTTTCTTTAATAGCTAGATTTGTAAAGTGTTGGAATTGTTTAAGATTATTTTGTGCTGTAGAATCCTTTTTTAATGCGGAATTACCGTATTCCCATAGATATTCCCAACAAAGAGATGGAAGTATCCATTGGAACGGCAAATGTATTCCTTTTGCTGCAAAAAAGGTATATTGTTGATTTAATATGTCTATTTTGTTATATTTTGACATTTTCCCGGTGATTGAATTTGGATGAAGAAAATAGAAATATACTGAACTGGGTTCATAAACTATTTTTTTTGCCTTATAGAACCACTTGTAATTAAGGTATTCGTCCTCATGTATTACGCCTTTGGGGAATCTAAATTGGGATATTAGTCTGTTTTTAAATATTTTTCCCCATGCAGCAACAAAAGAAGGATTTTGTTTGCCGAATATTTCTATTAAAATGTCCTTATAATCAATTTCTCCAGAAGGCGTTGGAAATATTTTTTCTGTATATTGTGGGCTATTGGATTTATACTTGCATGAGGCTACCGCAATATCTGCGTCGTTTTTTTTGATTGAAGAATAAAGATTTTGTATGAATGTTTCGCTTATCCAGTCATCGCTATCCACAAAAGAGATATACTCTCCTTTGCATATATCCAGTCCGGCATTCCTTGCGTCCGATAATCCGCCATTTTCTTTGTGAATTACCACGATGCTGTTGTCTTTGGCTGCGTATTCATCACAAATTTGCGGACAGCCGTCAGGCGAACCATCATCCACCAAGATGATTTCCAAATTGGTATAGGTCTGATTAACAATGCTGTCTAAGCAACGTCGAAGGTATGGCTCGACTTTGTAGATGGGAACTATGATGGAAACGAGAGGGGTATGCATTAGTTTTGTTCTCTAGAAAAATATCCGCCAGTTTTTTTACTGCCTCTATGTTCTATTAATTCTTTTTGAGATAGTGCTGTTAAAACCTTTCTTACATAGCTGTTGGAAAAGTTAGTCTTTTGCATAATGTCTCTAACGCTACAGCCTGATTTGGTTTTTACAAATTTTAATATTTGGTTTTCTGCATTGGTTAGAAATTCTTTATCCGCTACTTTATCCGCTACTTTAATCGCTACTTTATCCGCTGCTTTATCCGCTACTTTTGGAGTGGCGAATATTGTAATCAGAAAACTGCCTGAAATTTCTTCATTTTGGGGTGTGGGTTGCTTTGCTTCGTGTAGCAAATTTATGAAGTGGGTTATGCCTGATCCGTATTCGATTGCTTTTATAAAATACATGATTTTAATATAAACAATGTGTGTTCGTCATGTCAATATGTCTTAGTTTCCGTATTGTCCAAATCCTTTAGCCATGTATCGTAAAAGCTAAAGTTTTTGCCGTAGGAATTGTCCATGAAATATACTTTTTTGCCCATCATTGCCGATGCGATGGCTATATGTAGGCGGGTGGAGTAAATGGTGTCGTATTGGTTTATGAATTTGACGCAGTCTTTAATGTATTGTGGTCGATAAAAATGAGCTCGCATCAGGTCGATAAGACGATTTATTGGCTTGATGCCTTTTATGTTTGCGAAAAAGTTTAGCCATTCGACAATGTAATCTGCTCTTGCGTATTTGGGTGCTTTGCTTTCGAATGTTGGCCAGTCGTGAATTTCGGCATTTTGGGGGATAAAGCTAGGCCAAATGTCGTTCTTAAGCTCTTTATCGATTCTTTTGGCGTATAACGTTCGTTTTGTCTTGTTCGTGTTGATTTTCCCAAATTTATTAAATTCAATGAAAAACGCCATGTCGGGGACGAGTAACGTTTTATTCTTTGGAAAATGTTCCTGCATAAATTTGAATGAAACTTTATCGCGAGCGCACATTGTCACATTTGGGTGATTTGCGAAAAAGATTTCGTCAGCTTTAATGTTTTCTTGGTTCTCGTACCAGACTGTTTGTGGGAAAATAATGATTTTGTTGTTAGGGTATAGCTCAATAATCTTTTTGCGGAACGGATGGGGACCATCCCAGAGGTCTCCGAAATTGCCTCCGCCTTGCAAAAGTATAGTGGTGCTTTCAGGTATTTTATGGCTGTAAAAAGTAGAGCTGCTTGCGCTATACAAACATTTGTATTTAGTCTGTTTTAGGAATATCCGAGTTCCTTCCCAAATCAGTGTGTCGCCAATGTTTTCGTAATAAGGCAATTCAAGGTATGCGTAATCGGAATCAATCAACGGTTGCAGTTGTTGATTGATAATGTTACGAAGTTGCTGAATTTTATTGATGTGATTCATTCAATATTTATTAGTTGTGTTCTTATAAATGGTTCTTGTCGATATATTGTTTTAAACCATTCTGTGTTGACACTATATTCGTTTTTTATTTTTTTATTGAGGTATCTAACTTCAAAACTGAGGACATCACTGGTTGCATCAAAATTTGTAACAGCAGTAGAAAAATCCCTAAGTCCCGTAATGAATCTTAATTTGTAAAATCCCTTGTATAAATCATGGTTACTTAAAGATAAATGTATTTTGAATTCTTTTTTTGATTTTGGAATTTCTTGAGGGCTTGTATAAAACGCTTCAACACGGTTGTCGAGATCGTCATAAATGTAGACTGTATATTGACAATATTTGTGGTTGCAGCTGTTATTTTTTAGCCAAAGATCTAATTCCAATGGCTCGTCGGATGCTATTATTGATGAGTCGTTGCTCAAAGAAACTTTTGTAATTTCAATTTCTCTAGAAAAATTATCTCTAAGTAAATGATGCTTGGGTAATAGGATACATTCCTTATTTTGATTATTAGTGTTGGATTTTAGGTAATAATTTACAGCCTCTTCCACATTTCCATCAAATGCCACTTGCCCTTGATTCAGCACGATTCCACGCTTACACAGATTCTTCACTGCGCCCATGTTGTGGCTCACGAACAGCACGGTCCTGCCTTCGCCGCGGCTTACATCCTGCATTTTGCCGATGGCCTTCTTCTGGAATTCGGCGTCGCCCACGGCGAGCACTTCGTCCACCACCAATATTTCGGGTTCCAGGTGTGCCGCGATGGCGAACCCGAGACGTACGGTCATGCCACTGCTGTAGCGCTTCACGGGTGTGTCTAGGTAGCGTTCGCAGCCGCTGAAGTCCACGATTTCGTCGAGTTTGCGGGTAATCTCGGCGCGGCTCATGCCCATGATGGCGCCGTTCATGTAGATGTTCTCGCGACCGGTCATTTCGGGGTGGAATCCGGTGCCTACTTCGAGGAGGCTCGCGATGCGGCCCCGTGCGCGGATGGTGCCGGTGGTGGGGGCGGTCACTCGGCTGAGGAGTTTGAGGAGCGTACTTTTGCCAGCTCCGTTCCTGCCGATGATGCCTACGACGTCACCTTGTTCCACCTTGAAGTTGATGTCCTTGAGAGCCCACACGTATTCGCTGTCGCCCTTGTGCGCGCGATCGTTGACTTCGCCTACTTTGAGATAGGGGTCTTCGCGGCGCAACACTTTTGTCTGCCAAAATCTGTTCAAATCGTGGCTGAGCGTCCCGGTGCTCACTAGCCCCAGTCGATATTGCTTGCTGATGTTCTCAAATTCAATCGCGGTCATGATATGGTTGTAATATAGATTAAAAGTCCTGTGATGGCGATTTTATATGGGGAATATGGCCAAATTTGGGCTTTTTTCGCTAGTTTCTGCCTAGAATCTTGACAATGATATTTTTCGGTGTTATATTTAATAGTGAACAAATGTTCTAGTGTTCAAAATTTTAGATCGCTGCGGTTTTACGCTTGTTCGCAGGGAGGGTATGATGAAAAATAGTTACGTGGAAGGATGCGTTATTCCCCAAAAGAATATATTTTTGTTTAAAAAGTTGTTAAACTTAACAAAAAGTGATGACTTTGACGATAAAATGAATATATCAGAATGGATACATGGTAGGGAAATCCGTGGCAAGGTAACGTTCTCAATTGCCGATGTAAAGGATGCGTTCGCCGAGCGTCCTGTTAAAAGCATAAATACGGAACTATCGCGCCAAGTGTCCCGAGGGCGAGTTCAGTCTGTTTATCGGGGGTTTTATGTCGTTGTTCCGGTTCAGTATCAGCTGAAGGGGGAAATTCCGCCCGTCTATTATGTTGATAGTCTTATGGATTATGTCGGCAAGCCTTATTATGTGGGGTTGCTGTCTGCGGCTACTATACACGGTGCCTCACATCAACGAGCTATGAAGACGCAGGTAGTGACCATTGAACCGCGAATTAAGGCTTCTGGTAAGAATCCTTTTATTGATTGGAATTATCGAAAAGAAATCCCAAATGCGTTTGTTTTGAAGAAAAATGCCGAGATTGGAACGCTACGTTATTCGGGACCGGAGTTGACTGCGATAGATCTTGTACAATTCTCGGCGCATGTTGGCGGTTACCAGCGTGCGGCCACAGTGTTGGCGGAGCTGATGGATTCTGTGAATTTGGAGAAGGTGGTGGACCTATTGCCGTTTACAACTGTTGCTACTCTTCAGCGCTTTGGCTATCTACTTGAGTTTGTACTTTTGAGGCAGAAACAGGCCGATATGCTTTTCCAAATCTTGAAAAAGCAAGGTTCTTGGAACAGCGTTTTATTGTGCAACGAACATGATAGACGGGAAGGTGTTCCGGCAAATCGCTGGCATGTAAATGGCAATATCGACATCGAGGTGGATGACTTATGATCGATCGCACTTCGATTATGGCTTGGGCTGAACATGCACCGTGGACAGATTTTACGATGGTTGAGCAGGATCTAATTATCTGTCGTGCTCTTGTGGATATTTTCAGCGATGATTTTTTGAAGAATGAGTTAGCGTTTCGTGGGGGAACGGCTTTGCATAAACTTTATTTGCACCCCCAGCCTCGCTATAGTGAGGATATTGATTTGGTGCAGATAAATCCGGGACCGATAAAGCCGATCCTATTCCGCTTAGGTGAAGTTCTTGACTGGATGCCGGATCGAGTTACGAAACCTAAACGCTATAACAATACAGTGCTTTTCCGGATGGAATCCGAGTTTCCTCCGGTTCAGCCGATTCGTTTGAAGATAGAGATCAACTGCTTTGAACATTTTAATGTGTTAGGCTTATGCAAAATTCCGTTTAGTGTTGATAGTATTTGGTTTAGGGGTGATTGCGAAATAACGACTTATGCGCTAGATGAACTGCTCGGTACAAAGCTTCGTGCTCTGTATCAGCGCAAGAAAGGGCGTGATTTGTTTGATTTGCAAGTTGCGTTAGATAAAGGTCCTGTAGATGCTGGGAAAGTCATTGAATGCTATAGTCGATATATGGATTTTTCGGTTGAAAAACCGCCAAGCTACAAGCAATTTATGCAGAATATGGAATTGAAAATGCGTGATTCCGAATTTCTAGGCGATACCGAACTACTGTTACGACCCGATGCCGACAAATTTGATCCGGAACGGGCTTTCCAAATGGTTCGTGAATCTTTTATAGAAAGGCTTTCTGGCCGAAGAAAGTGATGTTTTTTAGAAAAGGGATCGAATTCGACCCCTTTTTACACCGTATCCATAAACGTTCTTTGGATCTTGTTGAACACGATAATTCCGAGCGCAAGGATGAATGCGGCAAAGCCTGCTGTGTAGCCGAGCGCAGCCCAGCTGAATTCTCCGACACCGAGCATGCCGAACTTGAATGTTTCCATGATGCTGGTGAGCGGGTTTGCCTGCATGAGCATTTTGAGGCGAGGGTCTTCGATGGTGCTGAGCGGGTAAATCACTGGGGTGGCGTACATCCAAAGCTGAACGATAAACGTGAGCAAAAATGTGAGGTCGCGGTATTTGGTGGTGAGACTGCTGAATAGTACGCCGAAGCCGAGCGAGAGGGCGGCAATAAGGAGGATGAGCACGGGCGTGAGCAACAGATAGATGTTCGGGTGTACGGGAGCGCTGGTAAAGATAAGGTAATATGCAAAGACAATCAGGAATAGCCCCATTTGAATGCTGAGGCGTACGAGGTTGCTTGTGACGGTTGCAAGAGGTACGACAAGTCGCGGAAAGTACACTTTGCCGAACATGTTCGCATTTTCGATGAATGTTTTGCTCGTCTGGTTCAAACATTCCGAAAAGTAGGTCCAGAGGCAAATTCCCGCGAGATAGAATAACGGTTGCGGGAGTCCGTCTGTGCTGATTTTGGCGATGCCGCCGAACACGACCATGAACATGATTGTGGTCATGATGGGCTGGATAAAGAACCACAGCGGTCCGAGAATGGTCTGTTTGTACCAGGTAACGATATCGCGTTTCACGAACATGCGGTAAAGGTCACGATACTGCCAAAGTTCCTTGAAGTCTACTTCGAGAAGGCTTGCCTTAGGCTTGATGACTGTAGTCCATTCGCTAGATTGTGTTGCTTGTTCTTGGGGCATTCTGCTATTTTGGTTTCTCGGTAGGTATGCGTGCAATATAGATTATTCTGCCATATGCTTAAGGCTAAAGATGGCGAATTCGCCATAATTAAAAATCAGCTAAGTCCTTTTTCCTGATTTAAACCCCTCGAAATCGAGGGGTTTGGTTGAATCCTTCTGTTAGGGGGCGCTTTAGACATCGTATTCAAAACCGACTCGGTCGCCATTTTTGTTGCCCCATCCTGACTGCATTGCCTGAGCCATCAACTCGAGTGCGACCGCTATTGATGGAATTCTTGCTTGTCCACGAGCGGGTTGTTTCTGCTGAGAGTATTGACAATGGCCTTTCTCGGTATTATATTTTATAGTGAACAGATGTTCTAGTGCTCAAAATTTTAGATTGCTGTGGTTTTACGCTTGTCCGCAGGGAGGGGATGATGATTGAATTGATTGTATTGACTAATATACTAACATCTTGTATATTTATTAGTATGATTGTCAATGGTAATGAGAAAAGACTGATGGCCCTTCTTTCAGAAAAGGGTGGGCGGATTACAGCGAAAGAGGCTTCTCTTGCTGGTATTCACAGAATGTTCCTGAAACAGCTAGCTGATACCGGGCAAATTGTAAGAGTTGCGCGAGGGGTGTATCAGTTGGTAACGGCCCAGGAAGATGAACTCCTAAATTTACAACATCGCTGCCCAACGGGCGTTTTTTCGTGCGAAACGGCGTTGTTCCTACATTCTTTGATGGAACGAGCCCCGTTTGAGTGGACAATGACATTTAAAGGGTTCTATCATTCGCCTTCTCTAGCGAAAAATGGAATTGTGGTAAAGCATTCTTCGAAGAATCTTTATCCTCTTGAAATAGTAGAGGTCAAGACGCCTTTGGGCAATATTGTTCGAGCCTATTCTGCCGAAAGAACCTTGTGCGAAATCATGACGGCCAAAGTTGCGGCCGATATCCAGACAATAACTTATGCAATTAAAACGTACGTCGGCCGTAAAGAAAAGAATATTCCGAAACTGATGCAGCTTGCAAAGACTTTTCATGTAGAAAAAAAACTCAGAGCGTATTTAGAGGTGTTGTTGTGATTACTAATAACGAAATGCAACTAAAGGCGTTACTGAAGGATTTATCTACAAAGTATGGAATTACGCCTCAGGCTACTTTGCAAATGTATTGTCTTGAACGTTTGCTGGATAGAATTGCTGTTTCTCAATTCCGCGATTATTTTATCGTTAAAGGTGGATTTTTGATTGCGTCTATTCTTGGAATTGGAATTCGCTCTACGATGGATATTGATGCAACGGTCAAGGGATTTGGCGTCAGTCATGGAAATATTGAATCTGCTTTTAAGGAAATTTGTGACATTGCTATTGCCGATCAGTTGGTGTTTTCTTTTGAACGAATCGAAGAAATAAGAGAAAAAGATGATTATTTAGGGCTTAGGGTGTTTATTGAATGCCGTTATGGGAAAATGAATGTTCTATTGACTGTTGATCTTACAACAGGAGATACAATTATTCCACGTGAAATAGAATATAAGTATAAATGCGTATTTGACGACAAGATGATTCCAATTTTGGCTTATCCTCTAGAAAATGTTTTTGCTGAAAAACTTGATACGATTATTTCGAGGGGTGTGGCTAATACGCGAACTAGAGATTTCTACGATGTATATATGCTTTATGCGTTGAAGAAGAAGGATGTGAATTTTGAAACGCTAAGGATTGCTCTTGAAGCGACTTCTCGCCGACGGAATACTTTTAAGATTTTAGAAGATTATCCGCAGATTCTAGAATCGATTAAAGTGGATTTGGGACAATATGACTTTTGGAGAAGATTTGTTGCCAAAAATCCGTATGCTAGAGGGATAACTTTGTCGCAGGCTGTTGATTGTGTTCAGGAAATGTTGGATTTGGCGGGTATTTCTCGGCTTTTTCGCTAGTTTCAGTCATGGGTATAACCTGTTTTTAATCTTACGAAATTCAATAACATTAGGTTCAATGTCGGCAGCAATGGCAATTGTTCACAGAAAAGGGGTCGAATTCAACCCCTTTCCCTAAAACGTCCGTTCGCGCACAACGTATTGCGGTGACTGATTGATGCTGATGTAGATGCGGCCGATGTATTCGCCGATGAGCCCTAGCAAAAGCATGATCATGCCGCCGGTAAAGAGTATGGTGGCGAGCATGCTGGTGTAGCCAACGGGGACTTCGGGGAACATGAGTTTTTTGTAAATGACAAAGAGGCCTGCTCCGAAGCCTACGAGGGCGCAGAGAATGCCGATGAAGGTGGCGGCGCGGAGGGGCTTCACGGAAAATGCGGTAAAGCCGTTAATCCAGAGTCGAATGAGGCCTGTGAGGGTGTAGCCGGATTCACCTTCTATGCGGTGGCGGTGTTCAACTTCTACGTTGCCGAGGCTCTTGGTGGCGCGGAAAACGAGGCCACTGATGTAGGCGAAGGGGTGGGGATAGCGCACGATTTCATCGGCGATGAACTTGCGCATGATAAAGAAACTCGTGGTGTGGAGCGTCTTGGGTTGGCCTATGATGGCTTCTGCCATTTTCTTGTTGACCCAGCTGCCAAAGCGGCGGAACAGGTGCTGCGCGGAGTGTCTGTAGTAGCCGTAAACGACGTCGTAGCCTTCTTCGATTTTGTCGACGAGCTTAAAACTTTCGCTGGCGGGCGTTTGTCCGTCGTCATCGAGGCTAATGATGTAGTCACCGGTAGCTTGTCCGTAACCGGCCATGAGCGCGCTGTGCTGCCCGAAATTTTTGGCGAGGCAGATTCCCTTGATATGCGTGTCTTCGGCGGCAAGCTTCTTGATGACTTGCCATACGTTGTCTGGGCTGCAGTCGTTGACGAGTACGATTTCGTATTCGGTGCTCGGGCGGGTGGCGATTGTTTCGCGGATTTCTTGGACGACTGCCGAGATTGTGTTTTCGCTACGATAACAGGGAATTACAAAAGAGAGTTTCATCTAGAACCTTTGCTGAACGGATTCCCACTTGTTGCTTTGGGCGGACTTGGCGGCGGCTTGCATCATGGCGAGGCCTTCGAGCGATGTGCGGATGCCACATACGTACTGGCTTTTGAAACTGCCTGTGGCAAAATACTGGTTGAGGCAATCGGCGATGTCTTTATAGTAGTTCGCGAATGCTTCGATGAATCCGGCGGGGTGGCCTGCCTTGAAGCGATTGTAACGCTGCTGGTTGGCGATTTTGACGTCGCCGGTGCGGTCGCGGAGGCTAACGTTGCCGCGCAGGTCGCACGTCTTGAGCGTTTCGGGTTCTAGCTGGAACCATTCAGCGCTGCCTTCGCTGCCGTAAACGCGGATGCGCAGCCCATTGCGGTTGCCGAGTGCAGTCTTGCTGAACCAGATTTGTGCGCGGACGTTGTTCGTGTATTGCACGAGTGCGCCCACGTTATCGACGATTTGCGGGAAGAGTCCGAAGGTTGTCTGGTCGGCGACGATGTGTTCCGGGCGTTCGCCGGTCAAAAAGTAAATCATGTTGTGCAGGTGACTGCCGAGGTCGAGTGAAATCTTCGGAATCACGGTGTCCTTGAGTCGCCAACTTTGCGGCTTGGGCGGTTCGCCACCTGCGCCTAGGCGCATAAAGCCTTCTTGCGGCATTTCGACTTGCACTTGCTGGATTTTTCCGAGCTTGCCATCGGCGATGAACTGCTTGAGTTCGCGGATCATCGGGTAACCGGTGTAGTTGTATGTGGTGCAGAAAAATCCTTTTGTCTCGGCAACAACTTTTGCTATGGCTTCGCCTTCGGCAACGCTTGTGGCGAGCGACTTTTCACAAATGACGGGGTAACCTGCTCTGAGGGCTTCGATGACGATGTCTTTGTGGTAGTCCGTCGGTGCGAGCACTACGACGGCGTCGAGTTTGCCTTTTTCGGCTTGCAATAAATCTTGATATTTTGCGTACGTGCGTTCTTCGGAAACGCCCCAGGTGCGGGCGGTTTCGCGGTTTGTTTCTTCGTGCGTGCTGAATGCGCCGGCCACGAGTTCAAAATGGCCGTCCATTTGGCTTGCTGCCTTATGGACTTCGCCTATGGCTGAATTGATTCCGCCTCCGATAAACGCAATTTGGTAAGGTTCTTTTTTCATCGTTTTTGAATATAGGATAATTAATCCTTGTCATTCCGGACTTGATCCGGAATCTCCTTTATTCTACTATGATTTTGGCTAGTTCCGTCATTCTTGCGGTTTTGTCTTGTATTTCGGCGAGGGTGTCGAACTTGAAAAATACGATGCCTGCTTTGTATAAAAGCTTATCTGTAATTTGTTCGCCCGGCTTGTACCACAGAAATTTTTCGACAATGTTCTTTTGAATTTCTGGAGCAAAGGTGACATCGCGGACAATTCCTTCTCGATCCGCCATAATGCAGTGCCTGAGCCAGAATCCTTGCGTGGGAATATCGGCGATACCTGAAATATCCATTCCTGTTTCAGCCATCACGATGAATTTTGGGTAGTCGATTCCGGTGGCGTATTTGACGAATTTGATGTATAAATCTCCTGGCGGGCGGCGGCAAATT
Source organism: Fibrobacter sp. UWB7 (assembly GCF_900142945.1). NCBI lineage: Bacteria > Pseudomonadati > Fibrobacterota > Fibrobacteria > Fibrobacterales > Fibrobacteraceae > Fibrobacter > Fibrobacter sp. UWB7. The sequence goes on along the minus strand of NZ_FRCO01000001.1, from coordinate 734,699 downwards.
TCAATGATGACTGGTGTGCCGTCTGCACGCTCGATGTACTGGATGTGCAAAATACCATCGACAAGGTGCAAGTCGCGGGCGATGCGTTCGCTGTAGTCGCGGAGCTTGGCGAGGCCCGCTGCACTTGTGGTGCTTGGCGTGTTTGCTCCCGAGACCATGTACTTGTTGAGGTAATACTGTTCGTTGTCGGAAAATGCAAATGCGACTTTGCCTTTCACGAGCATGGCGGAGAATCCGTGGTTTGTGCCTTGTACGAATTCTTCGACCACAATGTGGTCTTGGCGGGTTCGGCTGCAGGCGTCTTTGTAGGCCGCGCGAGCTTCTTCGATGTTGGCTGCACGGTGGATGCCTTTGCCTCCGGTCAAATCAACGGGTTTGACGATGATGGGGAAGGTAAGTTGCGCAATCGCTGTATCAAAATCTGTGGAGTTTTCCCTTGCGGAATCAGTGCCAGCAACTTTGACGGTAATCGCGCGCGGTGTCGGGATGCCGAGTCGGGCGGCGAGTGCGCGGTACTTGTCCTTATGATGTAACTCAAGGCTTGTCGCGTAGGAATCATGCCCTGGCAATCCCAATTTTTCGCAAACGTAAACTGTCGAAAGCAAGGCGAAATCGTTGCATCCAGAACAAACGGCTTGCACGCCTTCATTGCGGGCTAGTTCTAGCATGGCGTCTTTGTCGCTAAAGTCTGCAAAAACGGTCTTGTCGGCGTAAGGGTGGCCGAGTCCATCGCGGTTGTTACCCGTGGTGATTACGTACCAGCCGAGTTCATGTGCCGCTTGAATGAGCGGAATTTCAGCATGGCTGCCGCCTAATAGCAAGAGTTTCTTTTGAGGATTGCTTTGCTCCATTTCTTTTTACTTCCCGAAAAATTCCTTTACTTTATCACACACGAATTCCAAATCGTCTTGTTTTAATCCGTAGAACATGGGGAGTCGTAACAGACGGTCGCTTTCGTGGGTGGTGTAACGGTCTTCGCCATTGAAACGTCCGAAACGTTTGCCGGCAGGGGCGTTGTGGAGCGGTACGTAGTGGAATACCGCGAGAATTCCGTTCTTGACGAGGTGAGCGATGAGGGCTGTTCGTGTTTTGAGATTGGCGACCTTCAAGTAGAACATGTGCGCGTTGTGGCTGCATTCTGCCGGAATGTATGGGAGCTGCAAATCGCCTGCATCGGCGAGAGGTTGTAAACGTTCTCGGTAGGCCTTCCAGCTTGCCATGCGATTGTCGAATATCTTTTGAGCGTTTTCGAGTTCTGCGTAGAGGTAGGCTGCGTTGAGTTCGCTCGGCAAGTAGCTCGAGCCGAGTTCAACCCATGTGTACTTATCGACTTCACCGCGGTGGAATTGCACGCGGTTTGTTCCTTTTTCGCGGATGATTTCGGCGTGGTCGGAATACTTTTTGTCGGCGATGAGAATGGCTCCGCCTTCGCCCATGCTGTAGTTCTTTGTCTCGTGAAAACTATAGCAACCGAAATCTCCGAGCGCCCCAAGCGAACGACCTTTGTAGGTGGCCATCATGCCTTGCGCGGCGTCTTCGATGACGAATAAATTGTGCTTTTTAGCGATGGCGTTGATGGTGTCCATTTCGCAGCCGACGCCTGCATAATGCACGGGAACGATAGCCTTCGTCTTTTCTGTGATGGCATCTTCAATCAGTTTCTCGTCAATGTTCATCGTGTCCGGACGAATGTCAACAAACACGCATTTTGCGCCTCGCATGGCGAATGCATCGGCTGTCGAGACGAATGTGAACGACGGCATGATGACTTCGTCACCGGGCTGGATGTTGCACAAGAGAGCGGACATTTCAAGAGCGTGGGTACAACTTGTGGTGAGTAACGCGCGGGCAACGCCCGTTTTTTGTTCCAGCCATGCGTGGCATTTCTGGTTGAATTGCCCATCGCCGCAGATTCGGCCGCTTTCAACGGCCTTCCGTACATAATCAATTTCAGGTCCCACGAAGGGAGGCTGGTTAAAAGGAATTTTCATTGCTCTACACATCCCTAATTGTTTACAAAGCGTAATATATAATTTCTTTGGGAGTGTTGTGCAATTCTATTGTGGTTTATTACAATACCAATATGTTTTTTATTGGAAGCTCTGATTTTGGATGTAGTGCTCATTTTACCTCCCAATGGCCGCCTTTGTCGGGGCCTATACGTTTAATGATTCCTTTTTGTTCCATTTTTTTCATATTCTTATTTACATGAATGCGGCTGATTCCTACGATAGTTGCAATTTCGTCTTGAGACACTGACGGATCTTGCTTAATTATCAATAAAATTTTTCTTTGGTTTTCTGTAACCTTTTCTGTAACCTTTTCTGTAACCTTTGGTGAGTTTTCGGATTCGTTTCTGGAAATTTCTTGTGTCTCTTTTCTCCAGATGATGGTTTTAAAGTCGTCGTCATCTTGGAATAGAGGCTTTTTTAAACCGTATTGTAGGCATTGCTTTACAATGTCTCCTGTCCCGGTTCCCGTCTTTTCTATGTATCCACAACGTTGCATGGCTTCTGCGATAAGAGGATTATGAGGAAGAGATTTGTGAGGCTTGTAGAGCTTATCTATTGTTAGTCCATGTGGTAATTGTCCTGGATTCCAAATTTCTAGACGATTTCTGAAAAGCATTACTTGAACGCTTGCTTTACTTGTGTAGTCGCGATGACAGACTGCGTTGACAATGGCTTCTTTTACGGCCTCCATAGGAAGTTCTGGATGTGTGGGGACTGCTGCGGTTAGGCCTTGTGCTCTTGTTCCTATCCAATTGTCAACGCGGCTCAGTACGAAACTCGTTGCTTGGTCAATTAGTTGAAAAACATCGCCTTTGTAGATTTGTAATGAAGGAATTGGTTTTTCAACTTTGTTTCCATAAAATTGGGCGCATTTTACTTCTGAGGTGATAAAGAATTTTTGAGGCTTTTTGCCGAAAAGGAGAATGGATGCGTTGGCTAATTTGCCTTTTTCATCAATCATATCTAAATGTCGTAAGAAGTTCTCAACGGGGGTGTCGGAACTTAGTTTAAAATTACGTCTTTGTTTTGAAAGCTGGATGAAATTTCGAACTTTCTCTTCGTCAATATCGTCTATGGTAGCCTCGTTATTTTTGGCTTGATCAAAAGGACCTGTTCGAATGAGTTCTTTCTCTTCCATGTAAAGAACAAGGGCTTTATATACAGCATTTTTCAATTCATCATAGTCGGTAAATGATCGCCTCACGTTGTTCTTTTCAACTTTTTGAATGAATTTTATCTCTTTGGGGTGTCTTTGTGAATTGTCTTTTTTGATGAATATAAGGCATGTTTTATGTAGCTTGTTTGCAAGATTGTATTCCTGTTCTGTGGGGGATATGCTGTTTTTCGATGCCGTGCCATATTCGTTACCCAAAAGTCCTAGATATATATCGCTTTTCTCGACTTCTTTAAGATAAATGTCATAGGTTTTGCTGTTGCTTGCTGGATGATTTTCAAAGATGAATGGCTTGAAAAATAACGACAATATTGGGTCGTTCGTTAAGTATGAGAATAGCTGTTTGCGTTCTTCGGCAAATTCCCTTTGTACGCTTGAAATAAATATTTGAAATTTCATAAATCCTTCCGTTGTTACTCCTTTAACTTTTTAAAATGTTGGTGCCCCTAAATTTATACTCCTCGCAATTTCGCTGTCAAGGGGGCGGACTTTTGTTGGTGTGTTTATTGAAATGATGCACCTATTGCTTCTATTAAAATTTTGAATTATATTATAGGTGTATTAAAATTATGAGGATTAAATGCAGGTTTATAGATGTGATGAATTAGCTGTAGTGACGCCACCTGGGCGGCATCTTGCTGAAAAAATCGAAGAAATGGGCCTTGATGCCAATGATTTGGCTGCACGCATGGGCTACACGCCCAAGGCTGTGAATGACATTTTGCAGGGAAATTGCCGAATCACGCCCGAATCGGCCATTTCTCTTGAAATGGTTACGGAAATACCTGCTGGGTTTTGGCTGCGTAGTCAGATGGCTTACGACGAATTTTTGTCGCGTGAGAAAATTAAGGCTTCGCTTATGGATCAGTCCCTTTGGAAAAAGTCTTTCCCCGTGGAACTTGATGTCCGCGAATGGGTTCGACAAAAAAAGGATGAAAGCAAATCTTTAATGCCTCTGCTGAAATTCTTTGCAGTGGCGTCCCCACAGGCGTGGGATGGTTATTACAAAAAGGCTCAGCTGAAGGTGGCGTTCCGTATTTCGCTTGCGGAGGTCAAGGATCCGTATGCGACTTCGGCGTGGATTCGTCGTGGCGAGATTTTGTCGGATCAGGATCCGATGGAAAAGCTAGGGCAGCCTGCGGTTCGTAAAAAGCTTAAGGCGGCGCTTCCTGAAATTATTGCGTTTGCTGCAGCAAACAAGAAGTTGCCGAAGCGCGAAAAGCGAATCACTTATTGGACGCCTGAGGCGGAAGTGGTGGATGATTGCATGACGGGCTTGCAGGCGCTATGCCGCAAGATTGGAATTCGCGTGCTTTTTGTACAGAATTTCAAGAGCTCGCCGATTCACGGCATGTATCGCTGGTACAAGGATGTTCCGCTAATTCAGTTGCATGACCGCTTTAAAAAGCGTGAAACGATGTGGTTCACATTCTTTCATGAGCTTGCGCATGTGCTTTATCATGGCAAGAAGGGAATCTGCTTGCAGAACATCGAAATCACGCACAACTATCCCGAAAAAGAGGACGAGGCCAACTGCTTTGCGCAGAAGTGCATGCTGGAGGCGGGTTTCGACGCTTAGTACCTCAATCCGAATCCGTACGGGAAGAGTCCCTTTTTCCCGTCGCCAACGTTAATCGGGATTTGCTTGGCGTCCTTGGGCCAGGTGTGGGGGAGTTTGCCTGTGGGCTTGACTTTGCCAAAGAGTACGTCTGCAACACCTGCACCTTCGCTACCGGGGAGCCATGCGACTACAAATGCATCGGCGGCGTTGATGAGCGAGGTAATGGGGAGCGGGCGACCGGTGATGAGCACGACGACCACTTTGTGGCCTGTTTTTTGCCATTCCTTAATTTGTGCGATGTCGCTATCGGTGCTGTTGAATGACATATCGGTTTTGGCTTTTTTGGTGATGATCTTGTTGTTGAAATCGTCACCGCGGTAGTCGCCGAACCATTCGGCATACGGAACTTCACCGATAACATAGACGATTGTCTTTGCTTCTTCGGCGGTGGAGACGCGTGCGCCATTTGCAACTTCGTCAAAGCCAGCCTGAATAGATGTTGCGCCGGGGACGTTTTCCATGGTGCCTTGCCAGCCTTGCGTCCATGCGCCGCATTGTAAGCCGGTGTTGTTGGCGTGGCTACCGGTGACGAAAATCTTGTCTGTAGTCTTGAGCGGGAGAACCTTTTTATTCTTGAGAATGACGAGGCTTTTTTGCACAGCTTCGCGGGCAAGTTGGCGGTGCTCTGCACTGCCGATGTTTTTTGTGACGCCAACGTAAGCTGCGGGGCCGCTAGGATTGTCTATTCTGCCCGCGCGGATTTTTGCACGCAAGATTCTACGGCAAGCGTCCTTGACGCGATCTTCGCTAATCGCGCCCGATGCGACGAGCTCCTTCATGCTCTTGACAAAGCTTTCGGCAGATTGCGGAACCATTGCCATGTCGAGGCCTGCGTTGATGGCGTTCTTGATGGCGTCCTTCGAAGAAATTCCGGTGACGAGTCCGGGCGAGTAATCGCCTGCGGCGCCCGGTGTTGTGGAACTTTCGATGCCTTCCCAGTCGGCGATGACGTAGCCGTCGAATGCAAGTTCGGTTTTGAGAATGCCTGTAATTTTTGCGGAGTCTACGTGCTGGTGGATTCCGTTCACCTGGTTGAAACTTGCCATGACGCTGAGTGCGCCTTGTTCAACGCCTGCTTCGTAAGGCGGCAAATACTTTTGGCGGAGAACTTTGTCTGTCATGGTGGCGTTGCCGCGGTCGTAACCGTTGTCGGTAGCGCCGTCGCCAATGAAGTGCTTGAGCGTGGTGATGACGCGCCATTCGGCATCATTGTTGTCGCCTTGCTGACCGCGTACAAATGCGGCTCCGAGGTCAACGGCAAGTTCCGTTGTTTCACCAAAGCCTTCGTACACGCGGCCCCAACGTTCGTCCTGCGGAACGGTGATGGCGGGGGCGAAGTTCAAGTCGATGTGTGCTGCCCACATTTCTTCGGCGACGGCTTGCCCGATTTTACGGACGAGTGCGGAATCTCGCGTGGCGCCGAGCCCGATGTTATGCGGGAAAATTGTCGCGTTGTTCACGTCGGCGACGCCGTGGACGTTGTCTTTGCCGTAGGTGACTGGAATTTTCTGTTTCCAAGCATTGGTGTAGAAGTCTGCTGTGTAAGCGCCGCCGCCTTCGAGTGCGGAACCGCAGATGCTGTTGCCGCATTTTACGGTCGGAGCTTTGGCTTGCGTCATTTGTGCAATCATGTCGTCGAGTGTCATCTTCGCCATGATGCTGTCGATGCGAGTTTCAATCGGGTTGCGCTTTAGCGTGATGCTGCCGTAATTCTTTTTGCCGGGAATGACGCTGAGTGTTTCGGGTAAAAATTCCGTTTTGCGTACGACGATGCTTTGACCTTTCTTGGCATTATTCAAGCTGAATGCGCCTTTGTCGTTCGAGAGCGTTCGCGCGTTGGCGATGAGCTTCGGGAGTGTCCTGATGGTAACTGCTGCGTTCTGGACGGGAGAGCCAGATTCATCAACGATTGAACCGCTGATTCCTGCCTGTGCTGCGGAGATAGCGGCGAGAGTTGCAAATGCAAAAATGCCAATTTTAGGAAATGCCATATTTATACCTTCTTCTGTAAGGTAAATCTATATTCAAAAAAGCGGGCGTGAAAACACGAACCCGCTTTTTACTGTGACGTCTGGAAACAATTTTATTCTTTCCCGCTGGACTTTGTGGGCGTTGTAATTGGGGTTGTCGTGTTGCTCAATCGTTTGAAGCTTGGAGTTAATTCGTCGATGCAACCAACGATGTTGTCGCTGGATGTCCAAAACTTGACGTTGTGCGCCCCTTCGCTAAGGGAATAATTGAGAAACCATTTGCTGCCTTTCGGACAATTGTTTAGGCTGACGGTTGATTCTGCTAACCAGTTGTAATAGGCTTCTGTGGCGTCGTATTTAAAGTTTGTGGAGCTTGCTATTCCTAGACTGTTGCCTGCTGGAGACCTATAGCCGATGTTGTGCCAACTGCCGCCATTCCCATGTTCGAATGCGTATGTCTCTTGCAATTTCATGTAGGTGCCTGCGGCGACGCTAATTTCGGAAGCTTTGGATTTGTCAATAAAGCCGAACAGCTTAGGAACGGCTACGGCGGCCAGGACGCCCATGATGACGATCGTGACCATTAATTCTATAAGGGAAAACCCTTTTTTCTCCATATTGCTCCCTTGGACTTGTTTTTATAAAAATAAGTTATTTACCGATGAAATGGATTGGAAAAGAAAAAAAAAGCACTACCTTGTTAGGTAATGCTTTTCGTGGGGCCTCCCGGACTTGAACCGGGAACCAACGGGTTATGAGTCCGTGGCTCTAACCGATTGAGCTAAAGCCCCAGTTCACCCAAAGTTAGTAAATATTTTGAAATTGTCTTTGCCCACTCGTAGTGGAATCCGCTGTAAGCATTTACGACGCATTTGTCCCAATCGGCGACTTCCGTGTTGTACACACTGATGGCATCCTTAATGCGACGAAGCATCTGGTGCGGAGCGTTTGCGTCATCGACGAGGAATGCGTTGGCTTCGCCTGCGGTCTCGAGGGTGTAGTCGGTGAGCATGCTTGCGATGCCGACGTTGCGACCCGTGAGCGGGAGCGTGCCTGCAGCCATTGCCTTGAGGATAATCGAGGCGGACGGCTCTTGCAGGTTTGCCGCAAATAGAAGGTCCGAGGCGGCAAGCGTGTTGCGTAATTTTTCTCTGTTGTTCGCTTCTTCGGAATCGAACTGGAGGATGCGGATGAAGTTGCCGTACTGGTGAGAAACTTCCTGGTAGTAGTTCCATTCGGGGTGTTCTGGCGAAATGCCCACGATGATAAGGACGTTCTCTTTGGCGATGTCCGAAAGGATGGTCGCAAGCGTTTCGGAAGCGTTGCCCGACTCCATGTCCATGTGGCTGTAAATGATAAGCTTGTTCGAAAGATCCATGTCGAACTGGCGGCCGAGGCTCGCCTTGGCGATACGCTTCGCTTCTTTGATGGGACGCTTCGCTTCGTCGTTGAAGTCCCAGAACTTGTAGTTCACGCCGAACTGGATGCCGAGGAGCTTGCTGCTGTTGCGGTTCAAGAATCCGCTGAGACCGCCGGGGAGGTTCGTGTTGAGCATGGCGTCGCGGTAGCCCGACGACGGGAACAGCACCTTGTTGGCGTACAAAATGCCCGCCTTGAGGAGACTGACCTTGCCCCAGAACTCGTAGCCGTCCATGTTGAAGTCCTTGCGCGGGAGACCAATTTTTTCGATTTCGCTTGGCTGCACGTGGAAGTCGTAAGTGATGTTATGGACGTTGAAGAAAAACGGGATGTTGTGGAAAGCTTCTTGGTAGACGGTGTGGCAGAGTGCGCCGACGAGGGCTCCGCCCCATTCATGACCGAGGATCGCTTGGAACTGGATGCCGCTTTGAGCGCTGTAGGAGAGCACTGCCGAGGCGAACATGGCGAATCTCAGGTGGTTGTCGCTGTAAGGGAGGGCGTGCGGTGGTCCGTAAACATAGGGCCTACCGAAATATTCTTCATTATATATATAAGTGTGGAGGGGGTCGTCTTCAGAACGCCAGACCTCGAACGGCTTGTTCTGCAGCGCTTCGACGCCTTGATAAACGCAATGATACTTGTCGGGATCGATAATATGGTCTTTATAGAATGGCGAACAAGTAATAACCTGAGAACCGGCGTTGGCAAATGCCTGCGTCATGCAGTTTACTGCGGTCGCGAGGGGGCTCGGTACCTTCCAGTTCCCCGCTTCTGGAGTTACGACGAGTATATTCATTGGTTTTTATACACTCCAAATAAAAATTTACCTACAAAAGTAAGTATGTATAAATTTATTTATTTAAATTTCAACTGAAAGGGTGTATTTTACTTTTTAACCTGATAAATAGTCCTTTTCAATATTTTTTATTAAAACTTCATCTGAAGGATACAAAATGAAGAAGATTTTCATTGCTGCTTTGGCTACTGCCGTCGCCTTGACGATGACTGGCTGTAAGGGTACTAACGAAAAGCGCGGCGACGAACACCTTAAGGAAGGCCGTTTCCGCAATGCTATCAACTCTTATCTTGAGGCAAAGAAGAAGGGCAAAATGTCCGATGAATTCTTTGACAACTTCACACTCGCTCTCGTGCGTGCAGGTGATATGGAATCCAAGAAGGACTTGAGCAGCGATCTTATCAGCAACTACTTTGAAAAGGCTGCATCCAACATCGGTAAGGTCAAGGAAGACGCAACCGTTGAAGAATATGTCAAGACGCTCGGTGAAATCGGTAAGCGCCAGGCTGCACAGGAAGGTGTTGACTACGCTACGATTATCAACGCTTTTGCAAAGATTGACTCTGCTGAATCTGTCGCAAAGACCCGCCACGTTGCAGAATCTGCTATCAAGAGCATCCGTGAAGAAACCGAAAAGCTCTATGTCGCTCGCAACTTGCAGGAAGCTTTGGGCGAAGACGATCCGGTCGTGAAGGAATACTTGCTCCTCCGCATGGCTGAAATGGCTCCGACGAATCAGGAAATCCAGAATGCTTTGAACAAGAGCCGCAAGGTCACTCGCGGTTACTTCCTCATCTTCGGCGAAAACGTTCCGGACTTGAGTGGCAAGCAGCGCGTGGACAAGTGGGGCTACGTGATGGCTCTCCCGACTATGAAGCAGTCCAAGAATGGTTTCTCTTGCGAACTCCAGTTCTGGGCTTCTACGGGTAACAACACTGAACTCGACCCGTCTCAGATCAAGCTTGTTTCTACCGAAGGCAAGGAAGTCTATGCCAAGGGTAACACGGGTTGGTGCGAAGCCGAAGTTCTCGTAGGCAAGAAGGGTGACGAAAAGATTGAAAAGAAGCAGAAGAAGTTCAAGGGCAAGGGCAAGTTGATGAACGAATTCCAGTGCTCTGTGAACGTCAGCTTCTCTTACCCGAGTGGCTTTGTTCCGGACTACATCGAATACAAGGACCAGTACGGCATTGGTCGTAAGTACCTCGGTCACTAATTCGTAACGGAATTTAAAGACTATTTTGGGGCTCGCCGCGGATGCGCGGCGGGTCTTTTTTTGTTGTCACCTTTTACGACGTGGTGATGCCGGCACCCCGGAACATGTCCGGGGCTGGCTCCGGCCGGCATGACAGTTGCAAAAAGCTGTTATGTCTTTCTTTCATCCTCGACCGAAGGGAGGGAATCCATACAATAAAAAAATCCCCGGCCGCATTGCCGGGGGACTAATTACAATCGTCTAATAGCTATTGACCAATAACCAATGACTATTGACTAACCACTGATTAGAAATCTGCGTGGGCGCTCATGCCGAGGGAGAACTTGGTAGCTTCGCCGACGACCGGGTTCTTGTCCTTGCTGAAGTTGTAGCCGAACCAGAACGTGACATTCGTGTTGAGCGTCGGGTAGAGGTAGAAGTTCATGCCGAGGAACTTGAATTCGTCCTTGCTGACTTCGGCATCCGGATCATGGTATTCGAAGCTAACGCCGAGAGCGAACTTCTTTGTGATGTTGAAGCTCGGTTCAATAGCGAAGAGCATCTGGTCATCCGTGAAGATCTGGTCTGCTGCCTTGTAGCCGTCATCCTTGTTGACGATTGCATAGAAGTAGCTGAAGCCCAAGTTGAAGATGTTGTAGTTCAAGCTCGGTTCAACGAGGAAGGAGTGGACGGCGTCGCCTTTGTACGGGTGGAGACCGTAGACGGCATAGATGCTGTAGTTGAGGATGTCGAGACTCTTGGAGTAGTCGAGTTCAGTACCGAAGAAGTAGGTGTAACCACGACCGACTTCAGAACCGAAGACCCAGTCCACGCTCGGGGTAATGGTCAGGTGTTCGTCCGGGCGGTTCAAGAGCTTGAGGGCGTAAGTACCGAACACAGCGATTGCTGCCTTGCTGTCGTCGGTTGCGCCGATGTAGAACTTACCGTCGCCAAACTTGTTGTTGCCAACTTCGACACCGAAACCACGAACGGTCTGGTCGCGAGAAATCACGGCATAGCGGCTCGGGTCACGCCAGAAGTAATAGTTAAATGTACCTGCGTTGTAGGTCAAGTCACCGAATACGAAGCTTACGTCCTGGAACGGCTTCCAGCGGAGTTCCACGCCGTCGAAGTTGAAGGCGGTGTAGCGGTCTTTGTCGCTAGTAATGGAGGTCGAACGCGGGAGACCATGGCGGATTTCTGATGCCTGGTCGGAGTTCGTGATGTTGCTCTTGGTGTTTGTGAAAACGGTTACAGAAACGTTTTCGTCGAGGTTTGCCGTCACGGACAAGTCGATGTCCTGGTTTGCGGCGTTTGTCGGGTCAAAATCTCTGTCGAAGTAGCTACCGAAGTCAAAATCGACATTTCCATGAATTTCGATGTCTGCAGCCATGGCAAAACCGGTAGCGGCAAGGGCAATCGGCAAAATGAGTTTACGCATACAATCCTTCCAAAAAAGAAAATTTGGTTTTTACGTGCAAAAGATAGAAATATCTTTATCGCAAGACCAATGTTTGGCTCCATCTTCCCTTAAAAATACGAATTTGTTACGCCTTGATGGATTGAGTTTTGTAAATTTGATAGAGTCTTTAATATAGGTGGATATGAAATTCTCCTCCCGTTTTTTTGTTTTTTTATCGCTTGCCTTGGTGCAAGGTGTTTTTGCGTTGACGGCGGATCAGGTTTTGGACAAGTCCAAGGCTTGGTTCAAGTCGGGGCGTGCCTGGAGCCTCAGTTTTAGGGCTCAACTTTATCAGGCGGATTCTCCGGATATCAGAACCCAGTCGGGTAGTCTCGTTGTTGCCGAGGGCGACAAGTTCAAGTTGGATCTTTCGGGAATAAAGTTTTATAGTGATGGCGAGAGCCTTTGGCAGTGGAATGTGGACCAGAAGCAGGTGCTCATCAAGGCGGTGGAAGACCTGTCGAGTTCACTCCATCCATCGGAACTTTTGTTCAAATATTTGAACTGCAAGGCGCTCGAAATGGGCGAGGGCGAATTTGCTGGTAAAAAGCTTTGGATTTTGAAGCTCGACCCGTCGAAATATGCGGGGCAGTTTACCAAGATGGAAGTTTGGCTTTCCAAGAGTGATTATTCCCCGGTGCGCCTCTTTACGGAAGACCCCGCAGGGAATGCGACTTGGTACGGCATTATCGACATGAAAGTGGTCAAGAATGTTTCTAACGATGATTTCAAGTACAAGCCTGTTGCGGGCGTTGACGAAATCGATATGAGGTAGCTTGTGAAAAAGGGCTTGATGAAAAAATTTATGGCGGGCCTCCTTATGGGAGGTGCGTTGTGTACAAATGCTCTTGCGGGCGAAACGCTATTTAGCAACTATGTGCACGCGGTGGCGCCTTCGGGTGAAACCGGAGCTTTGTGGGCTTTTTCGTGGGACTATTCTTATAGCGGCTTGACATTGCTGAAGTTTAAGGTGACGAGCAATGGGACTGTGATGACCGAATCTACGGATAAGGCTCAAGTCGAATCGGATACGTTGACGGCTGTGTCGGATGCCATCCTTGAAGACGACCTTGCTGAACGTAGGCGCTTACCCGCTGTTTATGCGGATTCAAAGCTTGGGCTTGTGCTCCCGATGTTTGGAATGGACAAGAATAACCGCTACTTGATACCGGCGGGCTTTTATTCTGTTCGTGACTTGAAGAACATTGTTGAAACTCCGGTTGATGTCCCGTCTGCGGCAGATGACTTGGATAAGCCGATGCAGTATGCTATCAGCGGTTTTGCTTATGATGCTTCGGCAAAACGCCTTTGGGCTGCCCGTGGCGCTTTGGGCTTGATGGTGTACGATGTGTCTGGCAAGACTGGCGCCAAGGATACGACGTTTGTTCTGAACCTAAAGACGAATAAGCTTGAAAGGCTCAAGGATAATGCCGAACTGGATTTGAAGAATAATCCTGAAATTTTCGATGTGCGTGTGCACCCGGAAACTGGTGACCTTTGGCTTGCAACGGCTAAGGGCATTTGGGTCAAGTCTTCGGACGGACTCAAGAATGTTTCGAAGAACCTCAAGGATTCCCGTGTGACGGGGCTTTGGATGGGTGGTGAACCGCTCCAGATTATTGCAGAAACGGCTTACAAAAAAGACGATAATGTGGTGGGCGGACTTTGGCGCATGTATGGTGAAAAGGCTACTGACTTTTCCAAGGTAAATTTCCTCGATACGGCAGGCAAGGTGCAAAAGAAGGATATCTATGACGAAGCCGATTATACGGTTGGCGATGTCGCTTTCTTGGGCAAGAATGCTTTTGTACTGGTACGTGCCGTAGGTGGTTCGATTAGCGGTTACCTCAAGCTGGATTCGCTTGGTGTGCATGCTTGGGAACAGGACGACGATGGAAAGCTCCAGTGGCTTTATGGCTATGAAACGGGAGCTACGGACCGCAAGGCGATTATCATGTCGATGTGTACTTTCCCGCTTACGAAGGATCGTATGGGACTTGCCATTGCGACTCGCGGAAACGGTGTGTCTGTGTCGGCGGACTCCGGTGCAACATGGAGTGTGGTGCTGAACCGTGCAAAGCTGAACAATAATCTCGGAAGCATCCGTATGGTGCCTTCTGTGATTACGCCGGGCAGCGAAGCGCTTGTTTCGTACAAAGTGGGTCGTGAATCAAAAATTACGATTGAAGTGTTCAGCTACGATATGCGCAAGGTGCGTACGATTGTGAAGGATGCGGTGCGCAATGCCGATGCTTCGCGCAGCACGAATCCGAAAGAAGACGTTTGGGATGGTCGAGATGACCATGGCAAGGATTGCACGATGGGCGTTTACTACATCAGGGTGAAGGATAATCACGGTCACATTGGCTGGGGCAAGGCTATGACGCTCGGAGGTAACTTCAGATGATTAAGTTTAAGAATCTTGTAGTTACAGCTTTGGCTGTGGGTGCGTTTGCCTCTTCGGCGATGGCGCTTGGCTTTACGAAAAAGTCTGAGCTTGGCGGTTTTGATGGCTTTGTCGAACGTATGGGTGGCGGTGTCCGTGAACTGGGCCGTGGCAATACGGGTTCTGCGGATACGGCTTCTATGCCGGGCGCTTTCTGGAACCCTGCTTTGCTTGGTTTCCGCGAGGATATTGGATACACGTTGAACGTTGAAAAGCGTGACTTGGACCGTCTGGGTGGCGCCTTTGGCGTTGAAGGTAAGGTCGGTAAGCGCATGGGTGTCGGTTTTGCCATGCTTTACCGCGGTGACCGCGATTTTAAAGTGATTGACGATGACGACGAAACGATGGGTACGGCGAAACCGTTCTTCTCGATGTTCTACTTAGGCTTTGCCTACCGTGCCACACGACAGGATGCTTTCGGTCTTTCGCTTTCGATGAGCTATGATAATTTGGATGTGGCTCAATATTTCGAAGGCATCGAGATGGAAGATTCCTTCCGCAGCCCGGTGACGATTAACTTGGCTTGGTTCCGCCAGTGGAACGAAAAGTGGTCTTCTTCTGTGGTTATTCGCAACTTGAGCTTTAGTAAGAACTTGTCTGCAAAATGGACGAAAAACCCGAGCCGTGATAATACATTGAGCTCGACGGAAGGCGTGCGCCCGAAGGTGTTGCAGATAGGTCTTGGCTACCGTTCTAAGATTATGGGCAAGCCTGTTTATGCTTGGATGGAAGCGATTGACTACCAGGTTGCCGATACGCTTTTGGCTTTTGACCCGCAGCTTCATGTTTGGACTGGTCGCGTCGGTTTTGAATGCGAGGCTATTCCTAATGCGACGTTCCGCGTGGGTATGGACGATTTGAACTGGATGCTCGGTGCTGGCTACAAGTTTGAAATTCGCGTGGGTAGGAGAAGGTTCCCGATTGAAGTGAACTATGCGTTCCTTTACGAAACGAGTGCGGGAATTTGGTCTCCGTTCAGTCTTGGCTTGCGGGGATACATTCCTTGATCTCTAAAGTGTTCATTTCGAAGGTGCGCAGTCTAGAATCGATGGACTGCAACTTCGATGCTCACATCAATGTGATTTGCGGACCGAATGGCTGCGGCAAGACGACGATTTTGGAGTCGATTTATTTGCTTGCGCAGGGATTCTCGTTTCGGTCGCGTGATTTGCGTGAACTGATTACATGGAAGCAGAACGAACTGATTCTGCGCGGTGAATTTGAAGATGAGGGGCGCGAGCGGAAGCGAGCGCTTCGCGTGTTTTCTCGCGGGAGCGAGGTTCGTGAAAACGGTGAAACGCTTAAGTCACCGACAGCGTTTTTCGGGACGTGCCCGGCGGTGATTATGCAGCCTTCGGATATTGAGCTTTTGCGTGGCGGGCCTGATGTGCGCAGGCGTTGGCTCGATGAAATTCTCTGTTTCCGTTCGTCAGCAAATTCTTTGGTGTTGCGCAATTACAAGCGCGTGCTGCAACAGCGTAACAAGTGGCTCAAGGAATTTAAGCAGAAGGGCTCTGCGGTCGGTGGCGAAGACTTGTTCCGGGTACTGACGCAACAGCTTATAGATCTTGGTGCCAAACTTTGGGCGGCGCGAATGGCGCTCTCGAAAGAAGTCTCGGAAATTATTACGCGGTACTATCGCAAGCTTTCGGGCGGGGTGGATGAAATCACTTGCGCTTACAAGAGCTCGATTCTCAAGACGCTGGATGCGCTCGATGCGGCGGACCCGCTATCCGATGAGATGATGGACGAATTTCCGGCGGGTGCGATGAATGCTAGCGGGGAGTGCGCGGAATGTTTTGCGGATGGTTCTGGGAATGTCGCCGGGAGTGCGGCGGACGGCTCGGATCTCGTGAGCGAGGAAATGCTGCGGAATGCGTTTGCGCGAAAACTAGCGGATTTGGAATTTGTGGAACGCTTGCAGGGAATGACAATGGCGGGGCCGCACCGTGACGACTTGGCTCTGTGTGCGTCAGGTTACGAGATGCGTTCTGTCGGGTCGCAGGGGCAATGCCGTTCGGCTGCTGTTGCGATGCGATTTGCGGCGGTTGATGTGGCGTCGCGCTACTTGACAAAGCCGATTTTGCTTTTGGACGATATTTTCGCCGAGCTTGATGTGAACCGCCGTGATGCAGTCGCTTCGCTCATTCGCGAGAAAGAATGTCAGGTGGTGATTGCGACGCCGCAGGCGGAAGATTTGCCGTTTAAAGCGGACTCAATGATTGAATTGAAGATTTAGTTAATGGTTGGTAGTCATTAGAATTTTTTTCGTATTACGAGATGGCGACCCCGCAACAAGTGCGGGGTGACAATAAAAAAAACGCGCAACTGGGTTGCGCGTCTTTTGCATCGGGGCGTTGCGGGGTGGGGACAAAGTCCCAACTGCTAGGCTCAAAAGTAGGTCTGCAAGCAGCCCTGTTTTGTTCGCCTTACGCAGTTGTCCCCGCTAGAGAGGGTGATGGAAGACTCGGATTCAGCCGAGGCTGCAATCAGGGGGAGGCTTCCCCCTTTATATTATTTATTCTTGAGCAAGTCCCGAATTTCGGTGAGGAGCTTTTCTTCGGCGCTCGGTGCCGGAGGTGCTGCCGGAGCTGCGGCTGCTTCAGCTTCTTTCTTCTTGCGCATGTTCTGCATGAAACCGAGGAATTTCTTCATCATGAGGAAGACGGCGAATGCGACGATGAGGAAGTTCAGGATTTCGCCAACGAAGTTGCCGTACGGAATGGTCACGCCTTCAGCGGTCTTGTAGGCGAGAGTCTTGAGGCCTTCACCTGCATCCTGGCCACCGCACTTGGTGATGATGGCGGTGACGAGCGGCATCACGATGTCGTTCACGAAGGAGTTAACGATTTTACCGAAGGCGGCACCGATGATGATACCGATGGCCATGTCGACGATGTTACCCTTGAAGGCAAATGCCTTGAATTCTTCAATGAGTGAAGCTGCTTTATTTTTAATGCTCATTTTTGAGTCCCCTTTATGATTGGTTTCTTATTAAATAATAGCAAAGTCTTTAAAGATTGGGCGGTATTTTTTAAATTTGGCGCGTTATGTCATGGTTAATATTGGCTTTTGCTTCGGCGGTTTTTCTTGGCTTTTACGACTTGGCTAAGAAGAAATCGGTTCAGGATAACGCTGTCCGTCCGGTACTTTTGCTCTGCAGCGTTTTTTATGCGCTTTTGATGTTGCCGGTACTTTTGTCCGGGCATTGCGAGCCGCTGACTTTGCATGACCACCTGTTTTTGATGGTCAAGTCGGTGATTGTCGGCGGGAGCTGGCTTTTCACGTACAGCGCGATTGCGCATATGCCGCTCAGCATCTCGACGACGATTCGTGCACTTGCTCCTTTGTTTACAATCATGATTGCAGTCGGATTCCTGGGTGAGCGTCCGCAGGTGATGCAGTGGATCGGTATTGCGGTTTGCGTTTGTTCGTACATCGGGCTCTCGCTTGCGGGTCGCAAGGAAATGGGGCATTTCTTTAGCAACGGCTGGGTCGTGGCGATGCTCCTCGGGACGATTTTGGCGGCTTGCAGCGGCATTTACGATAAGCTGATTTTGCAGCGCATGAATTTTGAACCGTTGACGGTTCAGGTCTGGTTCAGCATTTACATGTGCGTGGTGCAGTTCTTGACGACGATGTTCACGTGGTACCCGACGCGTAAAAAGACGACTCCGTTTCAGTTCCGTTGGTCGTTCTTGGCGGTGGCGGCGCTGTTGATTGTTGCAGACCGTTGCTATTTTTTGGCGGTGAGCGATTCGGATGCGTTGATTTCGATCATTACGGTGCTGCGTCGTTCGAGTGTGTTCATCAGCTTCTTGGCGGGAATTCTTATATTCAAGGAACGCAAGAGCAAGACGAAGTTTTTTGCGATGTTGGGCGTGGTCATTGGCTTGTGCCTGATTTCGCTCGGACGTTGATTTTTAATGGTCGCGGAGTAGTGGCGTTATGCTGAAGATTGGAATTACGGGTTCGATAGGTGCAGGCAAGTCCTTTGTCGGGGCCTTGCTGCGTGCACGTAATTTCCAGGTGCTTGATGCTGACCGCAAAGTGCATGAACTTTACCGCGATTCGGCGGGGCTGCGCGCTGAAATGGCGGCGTACTTTGGCGAAGAATGCTTGACGCCGACGGGCGTGAATAGCGCGCTGATTGCAGACCGAGTTTTTGCGGATGCTAATGCACGCGTGAAGTTGGAGCAGATTGTTTACCCGTACTTGAACCGTGCCGTGGCGGAATTTTTTACAGGGGAGGCCGCGGACTCTTCTAGTGAAAGTGCCACGCAGTTGACGAGAGTCGCGGACAAGTGCCGGTTCGTGGAGGCTGCGCTTTTCTCGCGTGCGCCAGAGCTCGTGAAAATGCTTGACGAAATCTGGATTGTCGATGCGCCTGAATGCGTTCGCTTGGAACGCCTGGTGCTGCGTGGACTCAGCGAAAGCGATGCTAAACGCCGTATTGAAAATCAGCGTGGCGCCTGCGCACCAGAACTTTTCCCGGGCAAGCGGATTCGCACGGTTATGAACGATGGCGATAAATTGCACGTGGAACAGCAGCTTGATGAACTGCTAAGAGACTTACACTAATTTATTGGAATTATGCAACCTTATATTCACCAGTTCGCGAATTTTTTGAGAGCCCATTTGAATTCAATTTCGGTCGGGCTGATTGCAACGCTTTTGATGCTCTATGGCGCCTGCATCAATAACTATTTCAAGCGCATCACGAAAAGCATCCCGTTCATTGGGCGCTTTGTGCTGTTCGTGGTGCTGTGCAGTGTCGGGTATGCGTTTGCAAGCTCACAGATGGTGCGCCTTTTGCGCATGGTATTGCGCGAACTTTCGGACTTGCCTTTGATTGGGGTGGTCGCAGGCTGTTTTATTTTGCTTGCGTTCCTCGCCAAAAGCGGGAAAGATATCTGATACTTAGTCAATAGTCAATGGTCAATAGTCGTTAGATTCAATCAATAACTATTAACTAATGACTGATGACTAATAGCTAATTAAAATTATCGCGGTTTACTCCGTATAAAATAACGTCGTCAATCCACATTTCGCTTTCGTCTACAATCCAGATGGTGAATGTCGTGACGCGCGGCTTGACGAAATCCCATCCCATATTCCCGAACTCGCCATCGCCTTCGACAAAATCGCTTGGCGTAAAGCTGAAGCGTTTCCAGGTGGAATCGAGATAGTCCACATACTTTGTTTTTCCGGTCGGCTCGTTGAGAACTTCTACCGCAAAACCGAGCTCGCCCTTGCCTTTGGCGTAGAATGCGATGGAATCGATGCCCTCGAGACTTGATGGATTGCGGTTGATGCGTGAGCCGATCATCGACCATTTGCCTCTTGTCTTGGAGGTGCTCTTCCAATGGAAAACGTAGCCGCCACGTTCCTTGCTGGATTCAAAGGCGTCCTGGATGTTTTCGCTTGAGGGCGTTGTCGTGACGTTTGTGTCTTGTGGATGGAAGTACCATTCGCGCGGACCGTCGCCGTAGTCAAATGCGGATTCGAGTTTTTGATTTTCGAAGTCAATCAGCGTGATGGAATGGATGGCTTTTACGAGCGAGTCGGGGAGGCTTGCCCAGATATCGTTGTTTGCACTTGCGTCGAGTGCGGCGGTCTTGCCCCAGTACATTTCGAGGTTTTCAACGCTTGATGAGCCGTCGATGCGGATTTGGAATTCTGCGGACTGCGGAGTGTCTGGAGTGGTGCTGTTCCAGAAAGCTCGCTTGAATGCGAGTCGGTTCCCGCTTTGGTCGGTGAATCGGATGTCGTTTCCGTTGTCCATGGCTTCGCTAAAGTCGAAGTTTGTTTCGTTTAATCGCACAAAGACAACGGTAGTTTCTGCGATGGGTTTCATCCAATCTGAGATTGTTTCATCAAGCGGAATAGTGCGGACATGCGCCCATTGTTCCAATTGCTCATTTTCGAGAGTTGGCTTTGCGAGTGTTTGGACATCGCTTTTTTCTCCGGCTGAAATTGTAATGGAGGCTTCGCCAATTGTCGCTTGTTCATCGGGCAGAATAGCGCGAATCTGGTAGCTTGCGGGCGGGAGTGAATCGAGTGTAAATTCGCCGTCTTTGTTGGTCTTTACGATTTTATCGGTGCCGTAAATTTGGACCCAGGCGTAGTCGGTTCCTTCGGGGAGTTCTGCCTTGCCGGTGACGGAACCGAGTTCTTCCATTTGCATGGTTGTTAATTTATTCTTCTTTAAGTCGCTAGAGGCAATAGCTTGGAAAACGCCGGAATTGCCATCAATGATTTCGATGTAGCCTTTATCGAAGTTGATGGAATCCATGACGATGTTGCCGAGTGAATCTGCGGCGATTTCTAATGTAGCGTCTTGTATATTATTTTGTGTGACGGCGGAATCCGAGGAAACTCCTTCCACGTACCAAAGCGGACGGATCCTTGCGACGACGTTGGCAGCCGGTTTAGAATCGATGTTTACAACGTTGATGATGCAAGCGTTTTCTGTTTCAACGGTGCTTGCGCCTGCAAGATTTTTATCCGAGGAGCAGGCGAATAGCAAAATGCAGGATAGAGATGCTAATAATCTTTTCATGCTATCCTCGCTTTTTCTTTAGATGTTTCTTTGTCAGAAATGTCGGCGACGGGGTACAGCGAGAAAATGAACTGCATGACTTTCTTTGGCTCTGCAACTTCGGCAACGCGTTTTTGAACTTGTCTGCGAAATTCACAAGTCATCTCGACGAGGTCTTCAAGACATTCGTCATCGACGCAGGCGAGAACTGATGAAATGTTGCGCTCGCTCGGAGGAATGTTGACGAGCGCATTTTGCGCAAGCGTAAGCAGTTGATTCTGGTAACTGCGAATAGCGGTAACCTTGGTTGCCCCTGCCGATGTAAAATTGACGGTCGAAACGGCGTAACGCTCGGAAGCAAGCTGCGTAATCATCTTGAGCTCTTTCAAGACGCGTATTGCTTCTTTGACTTGGTCTTCGGAAACGGCGGGGGTAATCTGCTTAACCAAGGTGTGGACATCGGCCTTGCCGCCATTGATTTCGATAATCGAACGGACAACGGGTATCCACCAGCGGCTGAGGAATAAAATTTCGTTGGAATTCAGTTTGCGGAGGCTCACGTCTTGCAATGCGAGTGCCATCTTGTAAAGCTTATCTTTTTTTGCTTTGGATTTTGTGCGCGATGCCGCTACCAAAATTTCAAAAAGTTCTCCATCGCGGCCTTTGAGCCCGAGCAATTTTTTGGAGAGCGGGATACTCTGCGCGGGGAGGTGGGATTCCTTATTCAATACACGGAAAACCTGGCTCGTTTCGAGTCCAAGTTTTTGTCCCATCATCTTATAGGAAAATAGCGGAAATTCCAATTTCTTCTGCACGAAGAAATTTTTCAGTAGATCTCTGTAATCGCCAATTTCGTCTATGTTTAGCATGGTGAACCCTCTATTAAGAAATAGATTTTTTACAAAGGACATGGATAGTCTTTTTTTAAGTTTTATTGACGAATTGACAATATGATTATTGTCACGTTGTAATTCTATAAAAATGATGTTTTTCTTACATCGGTACGGTTCGCTCTCTAAAAATTTAATTTAGGGAACAGAAAAACAGAGAGGTAGCTATGCAGAAAGAAGACATCGTTGTTTTAAGGCAAGTTGTGATTTTTTCACTGGTTGCTATTGTTCTTGGCTTTGTTTACGGCTAAGCTTTAAGTAAAATTTGGTGTATAGGCGTAAAAGCTGGTGCGGTTAAGAGCTGCACTGGCTTTTTTTGTTTATAAAAGATGTTATATTGTTCTAGCCTTAAAAAGATTAAAAAGGGATTGTTAAAAATGCCAGCAGAAATTAAGATTCTTGAACGTGCTGAAATGTATTTGCGAAAGCTTTCGGAAGGTGTGAACCCTCTGACCGAGGAAGCTTTGCCGGAAACGGATGTTTGTAAACAGGAACGTATTAGCAAATGCCTTACCTATGTGGCTGATTATTTAAAGCAAAAGGTTATGCCGGTGATGGAACGCCGCGAAAAGGTGGTGGCTCCGAAGCCGCAAAAGGTTGTAAAGCCGCGCCCTGTCCGCGAAGTAGCGACGCAAGAACTTGTCTTTACTCCTGAAATGTTGTCCAAGTTCGAAATTTCTGTTGAACCTGTTTCTGTATCGGGTGTTGTACGCCGCTTGAATTACTTGATCCCGCAAGAAAGTGGAATGATGCCGCTTGTGTATGCAGACGTGGCTGAAGTGCTTTCGAGAGAAGGCGTCCTTTTGAAGGAAGAAGGCGATAAGGGCAAGGACTTGAATTTGCCGACTCCGCGTGGTGAAGAACTTGGTTTTGCAAAGGTCGAAGCCGATATTCGTGGTCACCATTCGATTTACACGAAGTGCAATGCCGATGCCCAGAAGTTTATCTTGGATAATATTGATAAATGTGTTGCCCAGGCGAATGAACGCTTGGCTAGGCGCAAATCGCGTGCAGAATTGGGCGAGACAGGCCGCATTGGTAAAGAAAAATTCCATGTGACCGAAGAACAGCTCAAGAATTATCCGACAGATGAATCTCCGGTGCCGGTCAGCGAAATCGCAAGACGTTTGAACGACTTGCTCCCGCAGGATTCGAATGTCGAAAAGATTTATTTCAAGGCAATTCGCGACTGGTTTGTGGCTCAGAACATGCTTGAAGAAAAGAAGACTGCTCTTGGCAAGATTTTCTTTGAACCGACGGAATCGGGTGCTCAGAACGGTATTGTGACGGAATCGCGCGTGGGCAAGAATGGCGAAAACTATGATGCTGTCTTGTACAATGGTGCTGCTCAAAAGCTCGTGCTTCAGCACGTGAACGAACTCGCGTAATTAGTCATCCTGGAGCCGAAGGCGATAGGATCCATAATATGAAAATCGCCGTCCCTGCTTATTGCAAGGACGGCGTTTTTTTTCATGTCATGCCGGCCTTTGTGCCGGCATCACCATACACGTCTCGAATCGCTGATGCTATCGGAGTCTGCGCAGGCCTCTTGGCATCGGGACTTCCTTGCCGTTTTCTCCAAGCAAGTAGATGTTGTCGAGGTTGATGAATCCCTTGCCGCTGTAGCGAGCGCGGAAGGCAAAGTTCTTGATTTTGGTCGGGTCGAGTTGCGGAATCGTCTTGCCCCAGCCTTCCTGCTTCATGTTTTCCCAGATGAGCGTATCGCGAACCCAGTTGCCGCGCGTATTCTTGAGGCGAACCATGAATTCGTCGTAGTCTTCGACCTGGCTCGACATGATTTGCAGTTCGATGTAGCCCTGCGGATTGTTGTGCGATGTGGCGTAATCGAAAACGATACCGACGGAATTCTTGATTTCTTCCGGCACGTTGTAGTAGGCGCCAGAGTAGTTCGGCCAACCGAGATTAGGCGGTTGTTCAACGATGAAATCGTGGCGGATGTAGCCGCCGAGAGGCGGATTGCCGTTAAAGACCTTGGCGTCCATCGAGGTGGCGTTGTCGCCATTCACGACCGGGAACCACGATACGTTGTCTAAACCGTTGTCGAAGTTCTGCATCACGCTTGTGGTGCGGTAAGCGCCACGGACGCGGAATGGAATGTTGAACGATGTCTGTTTTTTGTTCTTGCCTGTGATGGTGACTTTAATTTCCTTATTACCGATCGAGACTTTTTCGGTGAGCGGAATTTGCAAGTGGAAACTTTCGATGGAAGAATTCCATTTGCCGTCATCCGGTTTTGCCTGAACTGTGAGCGGACCGTTCTTGTCCCATTTCTTGATTTGAATTTCTGCGCCGGCGAGTTCACCGCCTTCTTGCACAGCGGTCACGAAGAGGTCAAGCGTATCGCCTACGACAAGGACTTTCTTTTCGAGCGCAGCGGCGAGAATTTCTGGAGCGTTGGATTGCTGTGCCGGATTCATGCGGACAACGACTGTGCCAAATGGCGGTACTTCGATATCGCGGTTCTTGCCTTCGATGCGACGACCGCTCGGCCCCATTTTCGGGTACGGGTAAGCGTCGCGCTGGTCGCCAATCCACTTGAATTGTTCTGCACCAAACACGTCAACTTCTACGCGTGCGTTGTTCGGCTTTTTCTTTTCGCTCTTGCGGTCAACCTGCACAATTTGCTTAGTATCGGTGAGGTTCACGAGAAGCACGTTGCAGCTGTTGCCTTTGCAAATGGCGTATGGCACGATGGCTTCTGTAGTGCTCTTGACGGGAACGACGGCGTAACCGCTTTCGAGGAATCGCTTGAACGTCATGTAGACACCGTAATATTCGGCGGTGGGTTCAAGGCTTGCCCAGCGGTTCCAGGAACCTTCCTTGACGAGAGCGGTCATGCTGATAGTACCCCAAGTGTGGTCTGGACCTTCAAACACGTTGCCAAAGGCATCCCACGGGAGAGCCTGGAAACGGTCGCCAAAGCGGACGGCGTACTGTGCAAAAATGTTCGCCATGCCGGCCGCCTGCGGGTAGTCCATCCAGATTTGGCTTCCTTGTACGGACGTGCTGAATTCCGAGAGGAATACGCGACGCTTGCCTTCGAGATACTTGTTCATCCAGGCGTTGAGCGTGTCGGCGTTGTGAGCGACATCGAGGCTTGCCTTGAGCATGTCTGCGGCATTCAAGTTGTTCGGAGCCCAGTACGGATACGTGTGCAGGTCAACGACATCGAGATAGCGCTTGCCATCGGCCTTTTCGGCTTCGCCGATGATGCGCAGGAATTCTGCCATCCAGTATTTGCCATCCATGAGACCTGCGCCTTTTTGCTGCATCTTGTGCGTGCTGAGAAGCGGGCCGTGCAAGATGATGCTCGGGTCAACAGCTTTCATGGCGCGGGCGTATTCGATAAAGCGTGCGGCATATTGCCTTGCCGAGAGCGGACCGGATTCTTCCCATTCGCCATCGAGTTCGTTGCCGATTTGCCATTGCTTGATGTTGTACTTTTTGACTTTGTTTGCGTAGCGCACCCAGGCCGCGGCTTCCTTAGAGGTTCCAGTGCCTGCGTTGACGCAAATGACGGCTTGAGCTTTTTGACCATTGACAAGTTTTGGGAGCTTGTTGATGTAGGTCATGAATTCTTCGAAATGCCATTTGATGTTGGTCCAGTCGGTGCGCGGCTTGTCGCCGTTGCGCGTGGACATCGCGAAGAACTTGTAATCGTTCCCGGCGAGTAAATCGTCAGAACCGCTATAGAGCTTCATTTCTCGAATTTGCACGCCTTTAGACGGCAAGTCGGTCGTCTTGAAGCGGAGCGCTACATAGCGAGCGCGCGTTGTGGCGAACTTGTACTTTGTTTCGCCGCTAGTGACCTTGACGGTACCCCATCTCTTTAACTTATTTTCGAGATTCTGGTGAACGCCCGGGTATTCGGCGTATTCGTCCGTCCAATATGAAAGTTCAAAAGACTTCGGGCGGAGATTGCCCCATTCGACGATGATGGAATCGAGGTCTTTCTTTTCAGGGAATTCAATAACGATCCAAGGCGGGTCTTTTGGATCGAGAATTTCGCCCCACCACATAGTGCTCTTGTCGCCATCGGCAAGGTGGCTGCGACGGATGAAACCGTAGTTGTCTTTTGTCGTGCCGCGGTAAATTGTTTCGCCGAGGAATCCCGGAGCCCAGCTTTCTTCGCTTGGTGTCCAGAGGCCGGTGCTATCGTATTTGCCTGCGCCGTTCCAGTGGTAGTCATTGCTCAAGCTCCCGTTCGGGAAACGGAAAATCGTGTAGCCGCCATCGACGAGGGCGGGCGTCATGTCGTAATAGCGCGTAGGCGGATTCCAGATGGCGAGATCTGCGCCCATCATGTTTTGCTTGTTGATGACAACGCCCGGGTGTGCATCGTCAATCTCGATGATGTTCTGTGCGGCAAGCGCAGATGTCGCTGAAATCGCGAATGCCGTGCTGCACAAAAACTGTTTGAATTTCATTTATCCTCCTCAAGAATGGGGTAGGGCTTGTTTTGTATAATTTAATGAATTTTAATTTCGCTATAAGATTCGTAATGGTTTGCGGTGTAGTAAATTGTACAGCCGCCTTGATACATAAGTCGCTTTGTTCCACGATTGTTTGCGGAGTAATCGACATCGGCTTCGTGATAGGAACCTTGGGGTAACATGGATTTGTCGTTGCTGAACGAGTCTCCGCCAATCATCACACCGATTGTTGTCCACGGGTTGAAATTCCACTTTTCGAAGGTCTTGCCGGTCTTGGATTCGTAAAGCTTTTGGCCTTCGGCTTTACTGACGTAATTAGAGGGCAACTTGTCGAACTTGCACAAGTAGGCGGCTACGGAATCTTTAGTGGTGTATTTGCCGGATTCTTGGATTGCTTCGTAGATGCTTGCGTAATAGATGCTGTCTTGAACGCGGAAAATGCTATCTTCGACATCTTGTGGAGCACATGTTGGGTTGCCGCATTCATCATTGGGACCGTATGCATAGCACATAACGGAAATGCGATAATCAGGGCATTTATCGTTATCATCGGTGCTGGATACCGTGCAGGCGACTGCGAAAATAGAGATCGCTGCTGTGAGGTATAGCTTAAAAATTTTCTTTAGATTCATACTTTAAATTTAATAAAACGATTTCACAACATGAACTTTGTTTGTCAGCGGACTATGCTAAGGCCTGATTCTAATGTTTGTTCTTCTTGACAGGATTTTTTTATTGACGATGTACAAGAGGTATGCCGCAAAAAATGAAATGAGCATGGTGAGAATGTTCGAAGAATCTTTATCCAAAAAGTCTATGAAATCAAAAAATAATTTGTAAATAAATATGTGGCACAAATACAACTCTAATGACATTAATCCAAAGACGGTAAATATTTTATCGATTGTTTTGAATTTTTCAAAAAATTTTGCAAGAAGTAAGCACAAAACGGGAGTTATGATAATGTAGGGGAGATAGGCTAGAGAACAAGTTTGCAAGGCGTAGAAAAAATAGGTCTGGAATATGAATAAAATAATCGTTGCGATAAACGCGGCTGCCAATCCGATTGCTTTTAGCTTTTTGGTGAGTCTGATATTGCATCCGTCTTTTGCCCAATGGCCAAAAATTGCACCTATGAAAAATATCGGGAGCCTTGCGTAAGTTAATATGATGAATCCCCCGTAGTTCTTGTTGTTGTAGCAAAGAATACAAGTTAATGCGTAGATTAACATTAAAGAAAATCCAGCTCCGATAAAATAGAAGGATGCTTTATATCCGTATTTTTTGAATAGCTTAAAGTAAACAGGGAATATTGCGTATAAAAATACAATGCAAGAAATAAACCACGATTCGTCACGGTATCCGATCCAGTAGCCCAGTGTTGTCGCCTTGCATATCAATTGGTAAAAAGCCTTAGTGCTAAAATCCATTTGCGCCAAAAAGGCAAAGCCTATTACAACCCAAAATTCAGGAAGAATGCGGAAAAAACGGCTCTTATAATATTTCTTTAAATCAAAATTTTTTCTGGATAGAGAATAGTAAAGGCCGAAACCGGACAAGAATAAGAAAATGTCTACGCCGCCATAACCGACGGACCTGAAGAAATCTATGAAGTCTATATCTGTAGGGACTCGCAAATGAAACAGCATAATCCATAATATGGCAAAGCCCATTATGGCACTTCTGTGTTTTGACAATAATTGAAGTACGCTGTTCACATTATTAATATACTTGATTTTTTAAAATAGCGATATCAATTTTTCCAGTGAAAACTGTAAATATTCTATATTCATTGGAGTTCTTGGATGGCTCGGACTTTTGCTTTGACAAGGTGTTTTACAATGCGAATTTTTGAAAAAATCAGTGAATTTATTGGCAAGTGGATGGCGGTGGTGGTGCTTGCTGTTGCGGCACTCTCTTTATTTGCTCCAAGCACGACTCTTTGGGTTCAACTTTCGTGGGTGAATTACCTTTTGATGGTCGTGATGTTTGGCATGGGGCTTACGCTCAAGTTGAGCGATTTTGCGCTGGTGTTCATGCGACCGAAAGAAATTACGATTGGATGCGCGGCGCAATTTATCGTGATGCCCGGACTCGCATTTTTGCTTTCGAAAGCGTTTGGACTCGATGCTGCTTTAATGGCGGGCGTGGTTCTCGTGGGCACTTGCCCGGGAGGCACTGCGAGTAACGTCATCACTTACCTCTCGAAGGGCGATGTCGCGCTTTCGGTCGGCATGACGAGCGTGAATACGCTTCTTGCGCCTGTGCTGACTCCGGCGATTACGTACTTGCTGCTCCGAACGACGGTGAATGTCGATGTGATGGCGATGTTCCTCTCCATCGTGAAGGTGGTGCTTGTGCCGATTGCGTTAGGATTTGTTATCAACAAATTCTTTGGCAAATGGACTGCGCGGGCGATTAAAGTTCTGCCGCTCGTTTCTGTGGTTGCTATTGCGATGATTGTTGCGGCTGTCGTTTCGCACAATGCAGCGAAGATTCTCTCTACGGGCACTATCGTGTTTGCCGTGGTGATTCTCCACAACTTGCTCGGTTACGGCTGCGGCTTTGGTCTTGGCAAAATGCTCAAGTTCTCTACGCCCAAAACTAAAGCGCTTTCCATCGAAATTGGCATGCAGAATTCTGGGCTTGCCACAAGCCTTGCGGCTACGGCGTTCTCGGGCCTTGCCATGGCGACAGTCCCCGGTGCCATATTCTCTGTATGGCATAACATTTCCGGTGCGATTCTCGCGAATGTTTATCGCCGCTGGGATAAATAGCGCTGTCTAGTACTGCAGCTAGTTCCATGTAATGCCTGTGGATAATTTCCGCAGGCTATTTCTTCTTTGCAGATAACTTCTTGAACTCGGCGCGAGCCTTTTTCATGTCGGCAAGGAAAGTCTCGTCATTGTGCAAGCTTGCAAATGCGGCTGACACAAGAACCTTGGAGGCATCAACATCGCTTTGCCAATGGAACCCTGCAATCACGCGACTTTGTCCCCATTCATAGGCGTACTTCAACAATGCGTCTTGCGCAGCGGGGTTCACCTCGACCAAGAGCAATGCCATTGACCAGGCGCGAACGGTATGTCCCGACGGGTAGGAGCCATTCGTTCTCAGCCGCTCTTCTTCGGCAGGGACAAGAGTCGATTCGTTGAAGCGGTCATAGGGGCGGCGCCTCATGTAATGCCTCTTGGGCAGGCTCCCCACCTGCTTAAGCGTCCGGATTCCGCGTTCGAGCATGTTCATGATGGCGGGCGTCTTCTTTGCCGAAATTTCCATGCCAAAAGGTTCGCTGAACATCTTGGCCATGTCCTCGATCGTTTCTACCGCCTGCGCCACGGCCAGGGCGGCACGGGCAGAATCCGCTCGCATCGCTTTGCCCCACATGTACTGCGAAATATCGTACATGAACTGCACCGAAGTGGTTTCCGGCGGCGCAGGGTAGAAGTTGAGCGCATTCGGGAGAGCGTCTGCGTTCATGTAAGGTTTGGCATTTGCTGCGAAACTGCAGAGAGTCGCTCCGCAAATGGCAAGAGCGAAAACAGATTTTTGGAGAAGTGTAATCATATTTTAAAGATATATTTTTAGAAAACGCGTGAACGTTTATTACAGTAATGAAATGCGCACTAATCGTGTCCGTAAAAAAGCTGCGTGTTGCGATGCCATGCTACTTTACGATAAGCAGGCTCCAACAGCGAATCGTTTTCGTTCATAAAGAACGTGTGCTTTTTCGTGCACATGGACACCAATTGTACGCAATAACGCGCAGTCGCTTCTGTGTGGTGCTTTCTGTGGAAGCACGAAAGCGTAAGCAAGTGGTCGTTTTCCATCGCTTTTTCCACGGCTCCACGATAAATGTGGGGGAGGCTGCACCCGCGAATCCAGACCGCAAACGCACCGTTCGCAAGCGCTATGTCTAAAATACGACGTTCCGCATCCGAATGGAACGTGCCCACGAGACATTGGTGGAACCGTCCCGCTTCTGCGGCCCATTGCTCCAGTCGATAATCATCTGCGTCAAAGTCTCTCGACGCGAAAACACCGATTTTCGTTTCTGGCCCAAACCACAATCGCATGGATCCCTCTGTGTTGATTCCGATAAGTTTGATTTTGTTCATATTTTTGCTCCCTTAAAAAATAAAGACCGCCCCGCTTGCGCGGATTGCGATCTAATAACATCACCCTTTCTGGTGTTGAACGTAATATACAATTAAAATTTGAGAAAAACAAGGTCCGCAAATTTTGGGTAAAACGGCGAGCGTATTTGCGAAGCCTCTTACTATAGCCTTGTAACTTTTATATGTTATGCAATATGAAGTTTAAGTTTTTTATTTGTCTATTCGTTTTACTTTTGCCGTTCTATGCGGCTGCAAAAGAACTTACCGCAATTGGGTTTGTGGAAGTAGATTCCTATCAAAAACTAATTAAGGATGAAATCAGATTGGCGTTTGTACGGAAGGATTCCGGCTGGACAAGGTCCTGTTTCTTTGAAAAATTCCATTCGCTAGTGAAGGGGCGTCGTTTTAGTGATGTCTTATCTGAATCAAGCTCCTGTTCTCATCAAATTATGAAAAATCCGTGGCAAATCATTAATGCTGATGGAAAGTATATCAATGTAGGAACTCTAAAACCTTCAAAAGCTACATACGGTGGCGAATTTGGTTTCGTTTCGATAGCAAAGCCCCTAAAAACCAAACTTAAATTTGATTCCACACTTCAATCTCGATATACTTGGGATGGTCCTACCTATCCTCCGCTGTTGGCAGTTCCTAAAGGGACGCGTGTCGAAATAATTCTCCCGAAATTGACAGCCGATTCAGTTTCAAAAGAAATTAAGGATGAAATTATCCAACGGTATCTTAAGAAAAAGAGAATGATGGATTTAGATAGTGGAATGCGAGCAGCTACGCCTAAAGATGTTGTTGTAAAACCTGTATACACATTTCAGGATGGCATGACATTTTGCGAAGTCTCAACGACTCTGCTCATTGATTCGGCATATTGTGATATGACGAGTACGGCTAATGAATTGTTTGTTGTAAAGAATGGGCTTGTCAAAAATGTATCGGAAGAAACGGGTGTTCGGGGTTATATGTGTATTCCGTCGCTAGCTTTGTTTCATCGTTATGAGGTTTCAACAAAGAATACTAAGGATTCCGTTTTTGTCCTGTTTGCACAAGGATATAACAATGATGGTTATGTCTTGCTGGATTCTGAATTGAACGTTCGAGCCATAAGCACATGGATTTATCATTGATTTATTGGTTCCTTGCGGACTAGCTCCACTAGCCACACTTATAGTCTTTTTCTATCTTACGCCTCACCGCCAGATGTCGTATTTCTGGGGAACCGGGCGAGAACCGCCCACAAAAAGGATTATTTATGTCTCAAATCGAACTTACCTTCCCCGATGGCTCCGTACGTTCCGTAGCATCGGGCACCACCGGCCTCGAAATTGCAAAGAGCATTTCTGAAGGCCTCGCACGCAAGGCTCTTGGCGTTAAACTCGGCGAAAAGGTTTTGGACCTTACCCGTCCGCTCACCGAAAGCGGTTCCATCCGCATCATCACCCCGAGCAACGACGATCCGGATGCATTGATGCTCCTCCGTCACAGCTGCAGCCACGTGCTCGCCGAAGCCATCTGCGACTTGTTCCCGGGCACAAAGCTCGCTTACGGTCCGGCAATCGACAAGGGTTTCTACTACGATTTGATGACACCGACTCCGCTCAAGGAAGAAGACTTCCCGAAGATTGAAAAGCGGATGAAGGAAATCATCAAGGAAGACCGTCCGTTCACTCGTTGCGAAGTTAGCGCCGAAGAAGGCCTCGCTCGCACGGAAGGCGACAAGTACAAGCACGATAACGCTGAACGTGCCCTCGCTCGCGAAGGTTCGGATGGCAAGTTGAGTTTTTATGTAACGGGCGAACCGGGCAAGAACTGGGAAGACCTCTGTGCCGGTCCTCACGTGCCTTCTACGGGCAAGCTTAAGGCTTTCAAGGTGCTTTCGATTTCCGGTGCTTACTGGCACGGCGACCAGAAGAGCGACCAGCTCACTCGTGTTTACGGTACCTGCTTTGCTGACAAGGAAGGTCTCGAAACTTACGTGAAGTTGCTCGAAGAAGCCGCCAAGCGCGACCACCGCAAGATCGGCAAGGAAATGGACCTCTACCACATCGAAGACCATTCTCCTGGCATGGTGTTCTGGCACCCGAAGGGCACCAAGATGGTGAACGCCCTCAAGGATTACATCCGTGGCAAGATCGACCATCGCGGCTACCTCGAAGTGATCACTCCGGAAATTGTGAACAAGGTTCTTTGGCTCAAGTCCGGACACGCTGACAAGTACAACGAAAACATGTTCAAGACGATGGCTGGCGATGTCGAAATGGCTGTGAAGCCGATGAACTGCCCGTGCCACATTTTGATTTTCAATTCTCAGCTCCGTAGCTGGCGTGACCTCCCGATGCGCCTTGCCGAATTCGGTAAGTGCCATCGTTACGAACCTGCCGGTACGATGCACGGCCTTATGCGCGTGCGTGGCTTTGTGCAGGACGATGCTCATATTTTCTGCACCGAAGACCAGATTGCAAGCGAAGTGGCTGACTTCTGCCACTTGGTCAAGGAAATCTACCACGACTTCGGATTTGACGATGTGAAGGTGAAGTTCTCTACCCGCCCGGCAAAGCGTGTGGGTTCTGACGAAATCTGGGACAAGGCTGAAGCCGCTCTCGCCGAAGCTACGAAGCTCGCTGGTCTTGACTACGTGCTGAACCCGGGCGAAGGTGCCTTCTACGGCCCGAAGCTCGAATTCACGCTGAAGGACTCCCTCGGTCGTGATTGGCAGTGTGGTACGATTCAGGTGGACTTCAACTTGCCGCAGCGCCTCGGTGCTGAATATGTCGGCAAGGACAACCAGAAGCACATTCCGGTGATGTTGCACCGTGCTGCTGTCGGTTCCATCGAACGCTTCCTCGGCATTTTGATTGAAGAATTCATGGGCGATTTCCCGCTGTGGCTCGCTCCGGTGCAGGCTCGCGTGCTCCCGATTTCTGAAAAGTTCGTGGACTACGCCAAGAAGGTGCAGGACGAACTCGTGGCTGCCGGCGTGCGTACTGAAATCGACGAATCCAACGAAAAGCTGGGTTACAAGATCCGCCAGTGCGAACTCCAGAAGGTTCCGTATCTCCTCATTGTAGGCGAAAAGGAAGCTGCAGAAGGGCTTGTTTCTGTCCGTAAGCGTAAGGATGGCGACAAGGGCCAGATGAGTGTCCAGGCATTCATCGACATGACTGCCGATGACCGCAAGGTTGTGCGCTAGTCGATTACCGAATACTATTCGCTAACGCAGGTTCCTCGTGAGCCTGCGTTTTTTTGTTTATTGCAATACTATCACGCCAAAAATATTGTAAGTTTTTTATAGCTGTCTGGTGGGGTGTCCAATGCACGAAGTTTGTCTCTCTCAAGTCTACATTTCGGATATGCTGGGGATCTTCCTGATTCTCGGCATTGTGCTGAGCAGTTCCTGGAAGTTGCAAAACAAAAACAATGAAAATAGGATTTTGTTTGCAATTATGGTTCTCATCGTGACTGCTTGTATTGTGGATGCGCTTACTTTTACAGTGGATGGCCATACTGGTGATGGTTTAAGGATCGTAAGTTACATTTCCAATTTTGTTCTGTTTCTTGCGGATTTATTTATCGGGCCGCTTTGGGTGATGATTGTCTCGCTGCATTTAAACGGGAGACTCTCGAAACCACAAAGGGTGTTCCTGACAACTGTTGTCTCAATTATTTTAGTGTTGCTGATTTACAATTTCTATGACCCGCTTGTATTTGATATCAGTGAAAACAATCAATACTCGCGAGGTCCGTTGTTTGCTCTTGTGAATTTTTGGGAGGCGGTGTTCATCGCGGATGGTGTTCTTGTTTACTTGATTGCAAAAGCGCGCAGTGGCGGTTCCCGCTTTTTCCCCGTGATCCACTTTATGTGGCCAATATTTGTTTGTGTTTGTCTGCAATATTATTTCTATGGTATTTCAACCATCTGGGTAGGGATTGCGGTCGGCTTTACGAGTATGGTTCTTGCCTTGCAAAATGAAAATATTTTTCTGGATAAACTTACAGGCCTGTTCAATCGTTACTATTTGGATCGAATTTCGCGCGAACTGATGGTGCGCCCGAAACTTGCAATAATGATGATTGATATGAATGGATTCAAGGGGATTAATGATAGCTTTGGTCATTCAGAAGGTGATGATGCCTTGGTCTCGATGGCCGATGTCTTGAACGAAACGATTGGCGCACGGGGAACTGTTATCCGTTATGCGGGCGATGAATTTGTGGTTGTCTTGAATACGGATCGCGAAAATGAATGTGATGAATGCCGGATTCAGATTAAGGAAAACTTGAATAAATTTAATAGCAAAAATAAAAAGAAGTATAAGTTGTCTGCATCAATTGGGCTCGGTATTTTCAACATGCGGAAAAATAGCGTTGATGAAATTATGGAAATTATTGACGCCCGCATGTACGAAGACAAAAAATCGTATTACGAATCCACGGGACACGACCGACGTAGACGTTGACGATAAAATTGCTTAGAAAAATGCCAGGATGCGTATTGCTCCTGGCGATAATTTTATTCTTCCTTGACGAACATGTCCTTGCCGACACCGCAAATGGGGCAGGTCCAATCATCCGGAAGGTCTTCAAAAGCTGTACCCGGCGCAATGCCGTTGTCCGGATCGCCTACAGCGGGGTCGTAGATATAGCCACAGGCTTCGCATTTGTATTTTGCCATAAAATTTCTCCTTGCTTAATAGTGCTTTTTTTAAACTATATAAATAAATGGTAGAAAGTCAGATTTTTATATTTTTTTTTGTGATTGTGACGACCCGAGTATATATTGCCGATATTTCTGCGTTGAAAGAAACGTCCGTTTTTGAGCGTTTTTTGGGGCAAGTTCCCGAATATCGTCAAAAAAAGGCAATGTCGTTTAAGTTCCCTAAGGGCAAAATGCAATCGCTTGGCGTTGGGCTTTTGCTCCAGATGGCATGTCGCGATGCTGGGTTTGATGGGGCGGACTATCATATTGCGTATGGCGAAAATGGCAAGCCATATTTGGTGGATTTCCCGGAAGTGCATTTTAACTTGTCACATTCGGGCGAACGCGTGATGTGCGTGATTTCGCCATTCGAGGTTGGCTGCGATGTGGAAATCATCAAGGGCGACCGTGGCAGACTTGCTGAGCGATTTTTCAAGCCCGAAGAATCCGCATGGATCAAACATTTCGAAACGCTCGAAGCGCAGTCCGAGGCGTTTTACAGACTGTGGACGCTCAAGGAATGTTATATGAAAGTGACAGGCCGAGGCCTGTCGCTTATGCCGGACATGTTTGCACTGCACATGGACGAACTCGAGAATGTGACTCTATTTCACGACGGCAAGCGCCCGGAATATTCATTCCGAGAAATCAACTTGCACGACGGATACCGCTATGCTTATTGCATCAAAAACGATGGCTTTATTGCACCGTCCGAAATAAAGCAAGTGCAATTTACTTGCTAACTCTAATGTAATCGACGAGCATTTCGTTCGGGAACTGTGAATCGTCTACTTCAAAGCCGGGCCAGTTACCTGCCACAGCGACGTTCAGCAAGAAGAAGAACGGCTTGTGGAATTCCTCGGTATCGCCTTCGTTGCCTTCGATTAGAATTTCGTGGTACATGAAGTCATCGACGAACATGCGGATGTATTTCTCGTCCCACGTGAATTTGTACGTGTGGAACTTCGTGATGTCAAGTTCAAATTTCTGATTGCGGTAATCGCCGGTGTTATTGCCGTAGGTCGCGTATTCGGCGCCGTTTGCCCAGTGGTTTGTGCCGTAGATTTTGTTTTCGCTATTGACTGCTTCGATGATGTCTATTTCGCCGCAGGCGGGCCATCCGACTGTGTCGAAGTTTTCGCCGAGCATCCAGAATGCAGGCCAGATTCCCTTGCCGGTCGGGAGTGCAATGCGCGCTTCTACCGTGCCGTACTTGAACGCAAATTTGCCCTTGGTAAGCATGCGCGCGGACGTGTACTTTTGGCCTTCGTAGTCCTCTTTTTGGGCGCGGATGTGCAAGACGCCGTCCTTGACATAGGCGTTTTCCTTGCGGTCTGTGTAGTATTCCCATTCGTTATTGCCCCAGCCGCCTGCGCCCGTTCCGATTTCGAAAGTCCATTTGTTTAAGTCTATGGATTCCCCGTCGAATTCGTCGTTCCAGAAGTATTCTGCGGCGGGTTCTTCGCTGCTTGAAGATGCTGTTTCCGAGCTGCTTGAGGAAACCGTTTCGGAACTGCTCGAAGATTGACCTGCCGCGCTGCTTGAGGAATTCCTAGAGTCACTGGATTTGGTTGATGAGCCAGCCGAATCATCGCGGCTGTCGCCACTCAGAATGACGGATGAGGAGGATGCCGCGGAGCTTTCAATGACGCTTTCGCTAGAGCTCGAAAGGAGATTCCCGCTCGAGGCGGGAATGACAGAAGAGGAGGACTCCGCGGAACTTTCGGCGGGTCCCGCGAAACTGGGTGACGCATCATCGGAACATGCTGCTAAACAAGCGATTAAGGCGGCACATCCCATTGCAACAAACTTATAAACCATAAAACCAACCCCTTACTTTTCTAATTACTTTGCGTCCGGATCTTCCGGGTGGACACGTGCAATTACGCCAACCGTTGCTCGCGTAGCCTTAACCAAGTCCGCCGGCGCCACTTTCAACTGCAAACCACGTTCGCCTGCGCTCACGTAAATGTATGGGAACTGCATTGCTGTCTCGTGAATGAAAATGGGGTAGTTCTTTTTGAGTCCGAGTGGGCTGCAACCGCCACGAATGTAACCCGTCAGCGGAGTCAAATCCTTGAGCGGGACGGTGTCGATTTTCTTGTTGCCGCTTACTTTGGCGGCGCCCTTCAAGTCCACTTCGAGATTGCCTGGAACAACGCAAATAAGGTAACCAATCTTGTCTCCATGCACGAGAATCGTCTTGAAAACCTGGTTGATATCTTCGCCCAGGCTGTCGGCCACGTGCTGTGCGCCAAGGTCGTTTTCATCAACCTTGTATGGGATTAGTTCGTATTGAATCTTCTGCCTGTCCAAAATGCGGGCGGCATTAGTCTTTTTGATGTCCATAAATTCCTCAAAAGCGGGTTTAAACCCCTTGAATATTCCAATTTCAAATATAAATCTTTGAGGGTACCGGTTGCAATAGTTGTAAGTGAAAGCTAAATTAAAAAAGTGTAGTTGTATGGTGCTTTGGTGGAGAAGGAGTATTCTATGGACGTAATGAAGATTGACTATG
Source organism: Fibrobacter sp. UWB7 (assembly GCF_900142945.1). Lineage (NCBI taxonomy): Bacteria > Pseudomonadati > Fibrobacterota > Fibrobacteria > Fibrobacterales > Fibrobacteraceae > Fibrobacter > Fibrobacter sp. UWB7. The sequence goes on along the minus strand of NZ_FRCO01000001.1, from coordinate 697,378 downwards.
ACTTGTTCAAGAAAATCTTGAAAGAGATTCCATCGAATATTTTCTTCAAGGACACCGAATGCCGCTACGTTTTTTCGACGCATTACTGGCGCCACCTTCAAGGTGCCGAGGACCCGACGTGGGATATTGCTGGCAAGACCGACCTGGATATCCGCAAGGATAAGGAAAATGCAAAACTCGCGATGGAACAGGATCGCGAAATTCTCCGTACAGGCAAGGGAACGCAGTACGTCATTGAAATCAATCAGGATGGCGTGACTGAATTTTTGGAACTCATCAAGAATCCGGTTCGCGATGACGATGGCAATATTATTGGTATTGTCGGTCTTATCAACAATGTGACCGAAAAAGTCTTGCTCGAAAAGAAACTCGAAAAGTATGCCCACACCGACATGCTCACGGGCTTGTACAACCGTAATTATTTCGAAGAGTGGGTTTCGAGTCCTGTAAAGCCAGAGATGTGCCCGATGTGCGTGATTTCTGCGGACTGCGACGGTTTAAAGAAAATGAACGATACGTACGGACATGCCATCGGTGATGAACTGATTCGCCTGACGGCATCGCTGTTCCGCGTGGTGCTCCCGGAAAAAGCAATGATGTTTCGCGTGGGTGGTGACGAGTTCTTCCTTGTGCTCCCGAATACGACGCAAGATGAATGCAAAAAATATATCGATAACATGAATGAAGTTTCGCGTGCGTTGCTTTTGAAGGGCAAGCCGATTTGCGTTTCTTTGGGTTCTTGCGAAATTCCGTCGCCATCGCTCAGCTTTATGCAGGCTATGGAAATTGCGGATAAGCGAATGTACATGGAAAAGAGTACAAAGTACTCTGAACCGAAAGAGTAATTGAAGTTTGAATGATAGATTTCCCATGAAGCGAAATTATAAGGCGGTGCTGTTTGGCAATGGCACTATGGGCGAACGTCATCGCAAGTTTTTTGAGTATTCCGACGTACAGTTTTTAAAAATTTTTGATTTAGAAGATTTAGATAGCGTAGGGAATGTGTGTGCTTCGCTTGTTGATGAATTTGTATCGAACGAGAAGATTGATTTTGCCGTGATTGCGTCTCCGGCGACAACACATTACGAGTATGCAAAGCTTTGCTTGGAACGTGGAATCTCCGTATTTGTAGAAAAACCGCTTGCAACGCTTGGTGCGCAAGCGCAAGAATTGGTGGATTTGGCTATCCGCAATAATGTGATTTTATTTGTGGCGCAGTCGGAATGTTTTAATTCGGTGTTCTTGAATTTCCGCAAACATTTTATGAATGAAATCGGAGCCGCTGGAAAAACCGCGCGCATGAGTGAATGTGCGAATTCGTCGTTCCGTCTGGAATTCCGTCGCGAACACAAGTATTCTGCGCGTTGCCGCGATGTGAACGTGGCGCTCGATTTGCTGGTGCATGACTTGAGCCTTTGCCTTTCGATGTTCCGCTATGGCGACTTGAAAGTGGAAAAATTCACGATTTCGAAAAACGAAGACCGTGCGCAAATGCAAATAAGCATTGTAAAAGGTGCGCTTGCTGGGGCTGAACTCGACTTTATTGTAGACCGCAATAGCGATATCGATGTGCGGACAATTTCTGTGGAGTTCGGGGGCGATGGTGGCCCGGCTTGCGATTACTCGGTGAGTCTTGCACCGCATAATGAGAATGGCGAAGTTATCCACATCTCGGATTCGCTTGAGAATGAACACAAATTCTTTCTGAAGCTGATGGTGGGCGCCTGTTCTGAATGGGGTAGGCGAGCAGCGCAAAGCGCCGCAAACGCCGTTAAACTTGCAACAATCAAGACTGTATAAAAAATCTGCGACGATTGCCGCAGATTTTTCAAACTGTAAAAAGGCAGTAGGCTATTTCTTTTTACGGAACAGACCTGAGATGCTGTCTATAATCGATTGGAAGACGGGCTTAGCTTCTGGTTGCGGCGCCGGCTGCACTTCGGGTTGTGGCGCCGTTTGTTCTTGAGGTGGAATTTCAATTTTCGTTTCGGGCTTGGAGTCTGCATTGACGGAAGCCGTCTTGGTTGCATCGGGCTTGCTTTCGACTTTGTTCGGCAATTCGTTGTTGCATGCTGCAATAACAGCCTTCAATGCCGGGCCGAACGGCCAGTCGAATTTGTCTTTTCTCACGTTGGTGTGGTAGAAGACTCCGTTGAAAGAAACTGCTTCTGTGGCGCTTGCAAAAGGCTCGTCATTGCTCTTGAAGTTCATCGGAATGTTGTGCTTTCGTCCGAGGTACTTGACTAGGGCAGCGACCGCTTCGGTCTGGATGTCCGTCATAGTGGCATAGTAGTCGTATCCCCTGTAATTGTGCTTGTAATAGTATTCGGTTTCGGACAACTTGCAATAGACTTTGTTGTAAGCGTCCATCAGATTTTCGCCAGATAACTTCAAAGGACCGTAGTTACTGATTTCGATGCCGATGGATTGCTTTGACATGACCTCGTTTTTGCCAACGGCATTGGCGCCAAGGTGATAACTCCAGTATGTGTCGGGGAAAAGTTCGTAGATTCTGCCGGAACGATCGACTACGTAAGAAACGGAAACGTGGTTGTCCTTTGCCGAAAGTGAACTGACGTCAGATTTGATATGCCCAACCGTAAAGTGCAGACAGATGCTTTTCTTCGTTGTCTTGGTTTTGTAATAGTAAGTGTCGTAACTCGGACGGATGGAATAGATTTTTATGTTGTTTCCGATATCAAGTGTTTCTTTTAATGTATACTTGACTCCGTTCGCTGTCAGTTTTGATATAAAATCGTCTTCTGTTTTTTTGATCTCGGTGGGTGTCATATTTTTTCCTGGTTTTTTAACATAAAATATATACTTTTTTAGAATAAAATTTTTAAGAACAAAAAAAGTCCGCGACTTTCATCGCGGACTCTCTTATATCCTGATTTGGATGCTTATTACAGCTTAATGCTGCACGGCTTGGCGTTCCAGATTTCTTCGGCGTACTGCTTGATGGTACGGTCGGAGCTGAACTTGCCCATGCGAGCGACGTTGAGGATTGCCATTTCTGCCCAGTGCTTCTTGTCCTGGTAAGCATCGGCAACCTTCTTCTGCATATCCACATAGCTGCGGAAGTCTGCGCAGAGCATGTACGGGTCATGCGACAAGAGCTTTTCTGCAATGTGTTTGAAGGTTTCCGGATGATCCGGGCTGAAGAAGCCAGAAGCGATGAGGTCAATCACGCGGCGGAGATCGTCGTCATGCTCGTAGAAGTCGCGTGGACGGTAACCCTTAGCGAGGAGGTCCGTCACTTCTTCAACGGTGAGACCGAAGATGAAGATGTTGTCGTCACCGACTTCTTCCTTCATTTCCACGTTAGCGCCGTCGAGCGTACCAATCGTGAGTGCGCCGTTCAAGGCAAACTTCATGTTACCCGTACCCGAAGCTTCGGTACCGGCGGTAGAAATCTGTTCGGAAAGGTCTGCAGCCGGAATGATCTTTTCGGCGAAGGACACGCGGTAGTTTTCGAGGAACACCATCTTGAGCTTGCCCTTGCAATCCGGATCAGCGTCGATGATAGAAGCCACAGCGTTAGCAAGACGGATAATCTGCTTAGCCATCCAGTAACCCGGAGCGGACTTACCACCGATCATGATGGTGCGCGGCATAATTTCCTTGCCGTCCTTCACCTGGATGTAAAGGTGGATGGCATGGAGAATGTTCAAGAGCTGGCGCTTGTATTCGTGAATACGCTTGACTTGCACGTCGAAGAACGTGTTCGTGTCGACATCGACATTCTGCGTTGCCTTGAGGTACTTGGCGAGGCGTTCCTTGTTCTGCTTCTTGACTTCCATGAATTTCTTCTGGAAATCGGCGTCCTTGGCGAACTTTTCGAGCTTCTTCAAATCGTCCAAATCCTTGACCCAGGATTCGCCAATCTTAGAAGTGATGAGTTCGGACATAGCCGGGTTAGCCTTGCGGACCCAGCGACGCGGCGTCACGCCGTTTGTCTTGTTGTTGAACTTTTCAGGCCACAGTTCGTAGAAGTCCTTGAAGAGCGTCGTCTTGAGGAGGTCGGAGTGGAGAGCTGCCACGCCGTTCACAGCAAATGAACCCACGATGGAGAGGTATGCCATGCGGACCATCTTGCAACCGCCTTCTTCGATGAGGCTCATGCGGGCGAGACGAGCGTTGTCGCCAGGCCACTTCATGGAAACCATGCGGAGGAAGCGAGCGTTGATTTCGTAAATGATCTGGAGGTGACGCGGCAAGAGCTTTTCGAACAAGCTGACCGGCCACTTTTCAAGAGCTTCCGGCATGAGCGTGTGGTTCGTATAAGCGAACGTGTGTGTCACGATGTCCCAAGCTTCGTCCCATTCGAGGTTTTCAATGTCGAGGAGGATGCGCATCATTTCGGCGATAGAGATTGCCGGGTGCGTATCGTTCAACTGGATGGCGACCTTTTCCGGGAAGAGCTTCCAGTCGTTGTTGTGGAGCTTCTTGAAGCGCTTGATGATGTCCTGCAGGGAGGCCGAGCAGAGGAAGTACTGCTGCTTGAGGCGGAGTTCCTTACCGTTCATGGAAGCGTCGTTCGGGTACAAGACCTTGGAAATCGTTTCGGAAAGTTCCATGTCCTGCACAGCGGCGATGTAGTCACCGTTGTTGAAGTAGCTAAGACCGAAGTCGTCAGCAGACTTGGCGCTCCAGAGGCGGAGGTTGTTCACAGTGTTGTTCTTGTAACCCGGGATCGGCGTATCGTACGGGAGGGCCATCACGTAGTCCTTCGTTTCCCAGCGGTTGCGGAGGCGACCGTTTTCGTCCATCCAGCTTACCACGTAGCCGTAGAACGGCACCTTGATAGCGTTAGCCGGGCGTGCGATTTCCCACGGGTTCGGGAGGCGCAGCCAGTTATCCGGCTGTTCTTCCTGTTCGCCATTCACAATCTTCTGGCTGAACATACCGTATTCGTAACGGATGCCCATACCCGTTGCCGGAAGTTCGAGCGTTGCCATGGAGTCGAGGAAGCAAGCTGCCAAACGGCCAAGACCGCCGTTGCCAAGCCCTGCGTCCACTTCCTGTTCGCGGAGTTCTTCGAGCGTCATGCCGATTTCGTCAAGAGCTTCTGTGACGGCGCTTTCGACGTCGAGGTTCAACACGGAGTTGCCGAGCGTACGGCCAATCAAAAATTCGAGAGAGAGGTAGTAGACGCGCTTGACGTCTTTTTCGTAATAGGTGTTCTGCGTCTTGATCCAACGGTCAACAAGACGGTCACGCACGGCGTAAGCCACAGCGAGGAACTTTTCGTGGTCCGTCACCGTGTATTTGCTGCGGGCGAGCGTGTGGTGGATGTGGTCGGTAAATGCCTTGCGGAAAGCTTCCGCATCGGTACCGAGCACTGTAATGTCACTTGCATTCTTGGTAGTTTTAGCCATAAATCTAACCTGCCTGGTATTGTTTATTCAATCCAAGGAAAAGTTTAGAAATTTTTACGAGATTTGCAATACGTTAATTCTGTAAACTACAGTTGTAAGCCTTTTCATGATATGTAAAGGAATAGGGCTATCTATGGTAATATGTGCTGTGGAGGAAGTATGAAAATTCGTTTAGACGATTGCGGAGCGAAATTGGCTTGATGACTGTAGCGCTGTCTGCGTACGAAAGTACCCAGCGGTATAGTAGTTCGTTCGCTTCGACCTTCATCGTGACGCGTAATTGACCGTTCTTCAGCTCCTCGACTTTCATGGAGCGGTGGAACGGCTTTTCATCAAGGTAGAATTTGGCGCTTGGGTCGAAAATGATTTCGACATCTTCGGCTTTCGGGTCTTGCGTGCCTAAAATGGCGGAACCGAGCATGACTCGCTTGCGTAGTGTTTCAATAACTTTTGGATTTTCCTGGAATGTTTCTTTGGTGAGTTCGATGCTCTTGATGCGACGGAACTTGAGAACGTACGTCTTACCCGGATTGCTTTGCGATTCGCAGCCGATGTAAATCTCGTTTTGGTAAATGATGACCATCAGCGGAATGCGCACTTTCTTTTCCACTTTTTCAGGGGTGGCATATTCCACTAGAATTTTACGGTGGTCGTGGATGCCTCGCAAAATAGTCTTGAGTTTATCGCTTGCGTCTTCCTCGAAATTTGGTGGTGTTCCCATAAAGAGAATTTTTGTATTCAAGGCGTCGGATACTTGCTTGAGAGCCTTTCGCTCGCTATCTGGCAAAGTATCGTTGATTTTTTTGAGCAACGTAGAAATCAGTTCGCTTGTCGCGGGGTAGATGTTTGCGATGCGCTGCAAGAATACAAAGTGCAACATCGTGTTTTCAAATTCTGGAAACAGCAGGCGGTCTGCCGTCTTGATGGCGGACTGATAGACAAATGAACGCCCCTTGCCATGCGTCTGTATGTACGCCCCGTTGTTCATGGACACGAGAAAGCTCATATCGCGCTGCACGTTGCGGCGTTCGCTATTTGGAATCTGCAAAACCTCCATCAAGTCGCTGATGGAATAGCTCTTGTCCGGATTCGAAATCAGGTGTGCAAAAAGTTGAACGGTACGTTCCCCGCGAGTTTTCTCTGCCATAATAAACCTCTACGGATTAATATAAATATTTATCGTGACAAATGGTGACACGATATGCTATGCTACAAAATCAATTAAATCTAAATACATCATTCTAGTCTTAAGTAATTGACTTTTATCAATGTGGAAAGCTTCTTTTTCGAACATTTCATCTGAGTATAAAAAGCGAAAGCCATTTTTTTGATAGAAACTTAATGTATCGGGTTTGTTGTATGCGTCGACCACAATAAAACGACAACCAGTTTTATTGTCTGGATGAATGAACCATGATATTAGGTAATCAATAACTTGACTGCCTAGATGTAAACCGCTTCTTTGAAATTCTCCGTTGACGCCAAGTCGCCCAATTAGCAGTGCTGGATATGTTCGTGTATGCTTTGCGTTGGGAAATTTTCGTTCTAGGCGATTCCTTGATGATTTGGAAATCATCGTTGACTTGATACTATCATTCGCTAGTGTGAATGCGCATACGATTTTTGGTGATCCTGAATTCGTTACTGCGATGTAGCTTTTTCCCAAAAGTTGCTTGGAATAGAGATAGGCGTCATTCTTGAAAAATTCGTCTAAATCGCTATCGCCACATTGGAACGAAGAAAGGTCTGTTTTACTATCGATGGGGTAGATTGTGCAATCAGATGCTAAAAGGATTCTTTCCATTATGAGCCTCTTGATAAGAATGGGTACGAGCGACCATTTCGTCGATTTGGGCGAAAGAAACTTTAAGTTTCAAATGGCGCGGATTCTTTTCGCGTTCTTCGGCAGCACGAATGAACGACTCTGCCGTAGAGCCTGTAAGAACCGGAATATTTCTTATTTCAAGAGCCATAACTCCTCCACAATTTAGATTTATTTAGAGTTATAGTCAACATCGGTTATTTCTCCTTCCCCCGCGGACAAGCAAAAACAGCGAGGCTTTAAAAAACTACAAAATGCTCGTATGAGCACTAAAAATATAAATCCGTAAATAGCGATTGTCAAGAAAAGCCTTGAGAAAATTTTCATCATACTTAAATTACGACATTATTTGTCGCAGTAAAATAATATTTTTAGTGAATAACAATTTTACGAGAAAACATAAAAGAGGCTTTATGAGAGGACGTTATATCTATCAATTGGCGGCGACTATCCTGCCGATCGGCTTGGGGCACGATACCGTCGTGCACGACTTGGGTGTTTTCACATCGCTTCGCGCCGCCGAAAAAATCATGCGCATGTATGTCAATGATGGCAAATTCTATTGTCCCGTCTATAGTTATTCCATCATGTTCCTACCGGTGAACGATGATTTGGAATATCAGTCTGAACGCCAAATCAATATCTATTCGCCTGCGGGTGAATTGCAAATTTCGGAATTCAACATGAATTCTTGCAATGGTGCTTGGAATAAACATTTGAATATTGACATTCGAGCCATCATTGATACGGGTCCATTTAAAAAGCCGTATTTCGTCTTGTACAATCATTGGCGACGAGGGCTTGCGACCAAGTGCGCACGCATCTCTTTTTTGGAGCCTAAATACGAACTGGGCGCGTCGTACAACAAATCGGTTTGGTTCCTGGATGAAAACGAAAAAAAGATGCTCGTCAAGTTTTTGAAAGCGGGGAAACATTCTCCGCATGAAGCAGAACCCTCAAATAATTGGCGGTGCGCCATTGGAGCTTTCAACAACGAAGTCCGAAACGATGACGATAGTCGCATTTTGCCTTATGACCTCCCGATTCCCGACTACACAAAACTGGAGCCATGATGACTAGAATTTTATCACGTGCACCGCGGTGGGATATCCTCGAAAATTTCTATCGCGTTTTTGATAAAGGTCGCAAACGCGGCTGCGTTGAACAGTGGCAAAAAGAAATGCCCAAAAGTCTGTTGGAACGGGAAATGTTCGAAACTAAAATTCACATCGAGTTCTTAAACGACCGTCGTGAAAAACTGAACAAGGAATTCCGCTGGACATTTGCAAACATGAAAAAGCTAATCACGATTGATCAGCGCATCCGTGAACTCAACAACGAAATCAGTCGCACATTCAACGCCACGAAAAAGGACATCGCCGGGCTCGTCGCGCAAAAACACGAGTGGTATAAAGAATACGAACTCGAAGCCGAAATTTGTCTCGCAAACGATTGGAGCATTGCCGGCGAACACGAATACATCAGTGATTTGCTCTTATGGTATGCCAATTGGGATTCCATCAACATCTTAGCAAATACAAACGAAGATCATCACGAACGCCACAAGACCTACAATGTTCCTGCCTGGAAGCAAATGATGCTTATAGACAAATTTGTTGAAGGCGGCGTCACTTGGGAACTCGATGCGTTGCTTTACGATACCGATGCAAGTCTATACAGTTTTAAGGATATCGTTCGATTCCGCCCGGAACAATTTGAAGTGCGATATAAGTTGAGTTTTTAACATTAAAATGGAGGCTACTTCGTTATGAAAAAGGCTAGAAGATTGCTTGATGAATTCTTGGAGAATAACAAGAATTTATTTAAACAGCATGATTTGGAAATTGATGCTGATGAAATACACGATGGTCAGCCTCAAAATGCTTATGCATTTGTTGATGTCTATGAAAGGCACGATGAGGATAAAAATGGGTGGAAGGTGCGCCCTTTCTCAGAACCTATAGGTTTAAGATTAGGCTGTTATGCGGCTGCAAATAATGGCGAAGGTTGCTTTTTCCTTTCGTTCTTTATCCCGATGGCGCTTGTTGGGCGGATTTCTGAGAAAATGGTTGATTTGATAATCCCGCACAATCCAAACAAATGGACTGAGAAAAAATGGAATGGAACTGATTCTATTTTGATTAAACCTGAGCATTTTCGACAATTGACTCTTGAAACGATTGGAGTTCGTTTTGAAGGATTGAACTATGATGAAAGTCAAGAAATTGAATCAGATGATGTTCAAAAAATGATAGTTGAAAAGACGGCTCAGTTGGAAAATGGAGCATCGTGGCTTTATTCCTATTTCTTTGACAAGAACGATGCAGAATGTGTTTTCGAAGAGTTCTTTGATGACATTATGCCGATATTAGAAAGTAAAAATTCAGATTGGTATGAATGCGTTGCTGAAATCCAAGCTCGTCGCGGTCAAGGGCGTTTTCGGCGTCAGATGATGAAATATTGGGAAAATAAATGTGCGTTTACAGGATGCGATAATCCTGAATTGTTGGTAGCTTGTCACGCAAAGCCTTGTGCTGCGTGTGAGAATGTCGAGCAACGAATGAGTCCATATAACGGATTTTTGTTAAGGACTGATATTGCTTATTTGTTTAATAAAGGGCTCATTACTTTTCTTGATTGCGGTCTTATAGTTATTTCTAAAAAGCTAAGCGATGAAGACCAGAAAGCCTTTGGACTTTATGGCGATATGTCTATTCGGAAACTCGACGAAAAACATCGTGAGTTTTTGCATTACCATCAAAAGTATGTTTGGCAAGATCGCGATAGGGGCGAGCTGATTTTGAAGATGAAAGGGTATCTGTGATTCTATGTTGGAATAAGAATTGCTGAATTTTGGATGAAAATGAGTATAGATTTAGAAGAGGTGTATAATTTAAAGAAGGGGAACTTTGTATGACTAAAGAAGAACTAAAAGATAATTTGAAAAAAATGGTAAAAACCTTAAATAAATGTAGTTCTTTGTTTGAAAGTTTTGATTTTGAACAATCAAGTCAAGGTGATAAATGGGCTTGTTGTGTAAAAAGCAGGTCAAAGCCTATTATATCATTTTGGATAGATATTGTGGATGAAGAAAATTCACGAAAGCGCTTTGGCATTACATATGAGATTCCTGAATCATTATGTAATGATGATATCGTTGATTGTCTTCCTTCAATATGGTGGATTGGAAATTCAGGAAACCTTGACAAGAGTTTTTACAATCAGATGATTTTTGAATATGATGGCATTGATTTAGATGAATTTAAAGATTTTAAGGAATATGAATTTGGTAAAGACAAGAAAAATGACACGCTTGTAAAACAATATTTAGTAAATAAAATTGACCATCCTAAGGAATATGGATCTCGCTACATTGCGTATTATTTGGAAAGAGGTAAAGAAAAAGATAGCATAAAGGCATTTGAAAAAATATATAAGCAGTTTAAAAATTGCATTGAATCCATCGAACAGAAACATAAACAATATATTGACAAGGTCTTTTTTAAACAGCATGAAAAAGAATTGTTTCTTGTACCACCTCAAAAATGCATATGTGAAGAGATTGTTATTGTGGGACCATATCCAACATTGGGTTTTGTTGAAAGAGTTGTTTCTGAATTAAATGTATCTCCATCAAATATTACGATAGTTGTTGATTCGTCTTGGCGGCAGGATGTAATAGAATCAATTAGAAAAATAAGCGAAAAAGGACAAGGACCCAAAATTGTATACGCTCAAACAGAAAATGGTAATGGAATAGTTCATGCCAAAATGTATTATGTCAAATATGCCCAAGAAACACAGTTGTTTTTGGGTTCTGTTAATGCATCGGAAAATTCAGTCAATAACAATGCAGAATTTATTTCTAGTTATAACTTAGATTTTTTTGATGACGATTCTCGAAATGAAATCCATAATTATTTTCAAAATTTAAAGGAAGGAAAAGGTGTTCCAGAGACACGGATAAATCTTAAAAAGGAAAATAATATTTTATCTTATTTGCAATTCCCGAAAATAAAAATTGTAGAAAAGGATCTTTGGGGAAGTTTTAAAAATTGGATACGAAAGGGTTTTTTCTTTATAAAATATGATCCTGATCCAAATTTGGGATTCTTAAGTGTAGAATTAAAAGGAAAAGGCGAAAAAACTGAGTTGGATAAAACTTTAGAAAAATCACATTCAATATTCGAAAGGTCTAAAAAGAAAAACTCTCTTAGGTACCAATATGCCACCAACGCAAAAGATAAAGAAGATAAAAAAGGTCAAGACAAATGGAAATCGAAATATGGTGTTGAAACGGAAATGGGATGTTGGGTAAGTCGAGAATGTTTGGAAGAATTAAAAAATAATAACATAGCAATTCCTCCCAAAAACAAATATCGTTATAATATTGTTAATTCCATAAAAAATATGCAAAATTTCGAAATAGAAAAGAAAAAGTATGTTGTACTAAATGAAGTGAGAAAATTGAAAAAGGCTAAGAAGGGTCTTTTTAAAAATTTAATTGATGATCCCAGTAAAGATAAAATTGAGGAAAAAATAAAATCAGATAAATTGCTTGTTGCCGATGAAGTATATCAAAAGAGATATGAAGATGGCTATGCAGTAATTCCTGCATCGGAATTAAATCTTGATTTCATTGATTGCATTATGACGGATTTTATTGATTCTTGTATAATAAATAGCAACAAAACAAAGAAAAGTTCTCTAACAAAACGAATTGATGAAATTAAAAAGAAGTATGAAAATCAACAACCACAAATAATAAAGAACATAATAAAAAAAGAATTAGAAATTAAATGGTCTGATTATAAAGAGGATATTTGCAATTACTATGAAGATGCGTTAAAAAAAGAACTACAGAATAGAAACAAGCCGAAGAAATAACAATCTTTTCACTTTCAAGGTCTATCCTTAGACTTCGTTAATCGGTTTTATGCAAGAAAATTTCGTCACGTCCAAATCCGATGCTTGCTGTAACTTCTGGCAGCCGCTTGTCAAAAAGATTTATGCCCAAAATGCTGATGTGATTTTTCTGCGTAAAAGGGATGTTCTTGCTGCTTTTAAACGCTTGCAAAATGCGAAGCCAAATTACGGGTTTGAAATTTCTTATAAGCAAGAATCAAAGGGGTATCGAGATTGTGATAAGTCGCAAGTTATTTGCTTGCGCAAGTCTTTGGGTGGTGCAGCTTTAATTGAGTTTTTGGTAGATTGTGATGCTAAATATTTGAGCATCCGATTTTCTCATATTGACGTAGGGAATTTTAATGTTCCGTGTGAACGCTGCTGGTGTAATCTTGATGCGACTCTTGAAAACCTCGTAAAATTCGTTGATGAATTTCCGAACTATAACGAGCAATCGTCAAGAATCATAATGGAAATCGAAAAAGAGCAGAAGCTGAAAGAAATCGTCCAGAACACAATCCGGGCAACAGTTTCGCACATTATGAATTCAACAAAACATCAATGGAAATTATTCGAATCAGAAAACTCTTTTTTGTTGGAAGTCGCTTTCGATAAGGGTTATACCATTCAAATGTCTTTTGATATTCAAAACTATCTTGAGCGAATCTCGGCATTGCAAAATGTTCTGAAGCAAACGGAAAACTTCTTAAAAGAAATTCCGTTCCCAATATCTATTAAGGCTCTTGACAATCGTCGTTTATGAATTTATATTGTTAGTGAACGAATGTGTAATCCTGTCTTTTTTGCTTGTAGATGGGAAGGAGTAAATGATGAAAAATGATGTCCCGGCAGTTGCCAAATCCGATTTTTCCCTAATTGATGAAAATATGCTTAAATCGCGAATCTACACGATTCGTGGGCTCAAAGTCATGCTTGACGCTGATTTGGCGGAGATTTATGGGTATAGTACCAAAAGATTCAATGAACAAGTCAAAAACAACATCGAGAAATTCGATGAGGATTTTCGATTTCAGTTGAATTCTGAGGAAATTGAAGGACTTTCAAGGCGCAAAATTTGCACATTGAACATCGAGCCTGAAAATGACGGACCATCAAGGTCGAAATTTTCGACCATGAACAAGGGCTCTCGTGGTTCTAACATTAAGTATGCGCCTTACGCTTTTACCGAGCAAGGCATTTATATGCTTATGACTGTTCTCAAGGGCGAACGGGCTACGGCACAAAGCAAGGCTCTTATCCGCCTTTTCAAGCAGATGAAAGACTATATCATTGCTGAAAATCGGAATTTGTTGAGTAACGAAGGCTTTGTTCAAATAGCCGTACAAACGGAGCGGAATACTAAGGATATTGCAATCATTCAGTCTGACCTTCAGAAGGTCATGGAAAATTTCGTTGATCCTTCTACCTACAAGCATTTCTTGATTTTGAATGGAAAAAAGTTGGAAGCGGATGTTGCTTATACGCAAATTTATGGCATGGCAAAGAAATCCATCGCCATTATTGACGATTATGTTGGTGTGAAAACGCTCGATCTTTTGCGAGGAATTACCAAGGGTGTTTCTGTGGCAATTTATAGCGATGAACAAGGATTTGAATCGCTGACAGATCAAATTAAGAATGATTTCTCGGCGGCTCGCCCTGATGTGAAACTCTTCACGGATCGGACAAGAGGTAAAATCCATGACCGTTATATTTTTCTGGATTACGGTTTAAAAGGTGAAAAGCTTTTTCACTGCGGAGCATCTTCTAAGGATGCTGGTAACAAAATTACTACCATCATGCAGATTGAGAATACCGAAATATACCACATATTGATGGATAAATTAAAAAGATAACATCACCCTCTTATCACTACAAAAGGTTTACCCATTTCCTTTATACGCTTGAGGTTTTCGGCAGTGCCTTTGCTTTTCCCGTCCCAAATCATAAGAGCTTGGTCACAATCTTTTGCCATTTGAACGTCTTTCACATAGTGAAAGGCGCGGCCGGTAAGGCCTTTGGCCGCTTCGGCGCATGAGTGGATTTTTGCGGATGATGTAAAATTGTTTCTCGGGTTGACTCCGCTACAATAAACGGTTATATTGCTGAAACCCTTGGATTCAAGGTGCTTTTGTACGACGGCATCAACCCCGTAGCAATCACCGATAAGAATTTCATCGTTGTTTTCGATGAATTGGTCGATGAATATTTTTGCCAATTCAGGCAACTTTGAAATGGATTTTGATCCGGATATAAATATTTTCATAGCGCCTCTTTATAGAATTGTTGATTTTGCTATTTTACTTTGATAAATGATTTGTGTAAAACAGATTCTTTGAATTCCTTTTCAACTTTCATTTTCGTATTCAGTTTTTTTTCAAGTTTTTTTAACTTACGGTGACTGCAATTGACTTTGGACAACATGAACATTTTTCGTGCAGCCATTTCTGGGGAGGGCAAATCAAAATGAAAATCCCGAGTAGGATATATTTTATAATCTTTGTCAAGGTAGTTCGACTTAATCATGGCGAATTCTCCTTTTTTGGCTTCGACGTGTTTCCATAAAAAGTCATCAAAATCAAGCGGACTTGACGCATCTACTGCATATATTCGTTTGATGCTTATTACTTCTATTTCGTCGTATTCGTATAATTCGCAGTGAATGATGTATTTGGTCTCTTTAGGTATATCTAATCCCATAATGTACGGAAATGAGACTGTTTTATCTTCTTGAAGAAAAGAAAAATTGCCTTTTATTTGAGAACAAAAAACACCATGAAAACTGCTAATCTCTTCTTTACTTGAAAGAAGTAAATATGTTCCTGCGGGAATGCTGTCTTCTATTAATGAAAAATATGGTGCTTTTCGAACAAGATTCATAAACATCTCTAATTTCTGCACTGTAATGGTTTCTGACCAATCCCATAGTTCCTCGAACATGTGAAACAATCGGTAGCGATTTATGCTATCAAATGCATCGCTCTCAAACAGGACGATTTCATCTTCGTCGTAACCAATTGAAAAATTTTCATTATACTCTTTTACGAGTGTTATGCTGTAGTCTTTCTGCGGAAGAAGAAATAAAGTCATATCTATGTATTTGCAATGACGAATCTCGGCATTTTTGGTGGAAACTAGTTTTTGTAACAATTCCCACTCAACTTTATTAGTGATGTCCGTCAATATCCGCAATTTCCCATCACCTACAGTAAGCGACATTTCTTCTGTATCAAATGAGTAATCGTTAGTTGGCAAAGAGAGTGAACGTCGATTTAGGCTTGGGAAACAAATCCATCGATCCATGGCATCATTTTTGAAGAATTTAGCCAATCGATTAGTTGCTTCGCTATTTATACAAATATTCATACGAATTCCTTGAAAAATGTTTATAACAATTATGGGGTAAAAAATTTCACCAAATCAAGTAGTTCAAACCCGTCTTTTGAAAATTGGTGGTCTTGTCCGGGGATGATGGCCACGCGGACATTTTCGCGTTCGTGCAATTTGAGGAGGTCCGTTAAGTGTGCCGATGGATCGAGGCTTCCGAAAACGAATGTCATCATTTCGCCTGTAAATTTTTGTGCGCATCGGCATAATTTTATTGTGTTGATTATGAGTGGGGGATTGATTAGTAAAAAACGGCTGATTTGCGGAAAAGAAGCATGCTCTAAGCATCCGATTGACGCCCCTTTCGACATTCCCATGAAATAAATTTTGGTTGTATCGGTAATCTCAAATTCAGATTGGACGATTTCTGTGAATTGAGCCATTTGGTCAATGTCAGCCGAGGGCGTGGATGCGCAAACGACAGAGAATCCGTACAAGTCTCGTAATTCGTAGGCGAGTTTCAAGTACTTGTTTTGGTAACCATAAATAGAGCCGTTTTGCCCTGCTTTAATCAGGAATATTTTTTGATGGTCGCGACCAAAAACGAAACCGTAATCGATCTCGCAACCGCATTGGTATGTTTTGATTAAGTCGAAAGTTAATGTAGTGCCATCCATAAAGAATCCTTTTTATATCTCTAAAAATAGACTTTAACTGCGACAAATAATGTCGTAATTTAAAGATGGTAAAAAAAGGCAGCCCGCCTCTTGCGAGCTGCCTTTGCTGTTTTCCGTGCATTCCCGGGAACATCGCGACGCATTCCAATTGTGTTGCCGCACATCTCGTCGCCGCGCATCTCGTTATTGCGGGAAAAGCGTTTGATTATAACTGTCCGGGGAGTACTAGCTTTTCCTTAGGTGGGAAGTTTGCTTCGTACTTCTCGAATTCTTCGGGCTTTCGCTCGGTTACGAAATAGCCTTCGGGGTCTTTGTACGAGCCAGTCACTCCGTTCAAGAATCCCTCATCGAGTTCCTTGCACAAGAAGTATGGCGTGTCGCTGTTCGGGTCGTCGGCGTAGCGGATGCCTTTGGTGTAAGCTGGGACGAATCCGCTCTTGCCATAGAATTCGATGTTTCCGACGATGAGCAGGCAACCTGCGCCCATTTGGTGGGCGAGTTCCATGGAATAGTCGAGGAGTGCCTTGCCGTAGCCCTGCCGTTTGTAGTCGGGGTGGATGCTGATGGGCCCGAAGGTCATCATGCGGATTTTGCGTCCGTCGTCGGCGTCGATTTTCGACCACGCGTACATTACGTGTCCGATAATTTGTCCGTCAACTTCCATGACGAGCGAGAGTTCCGGGATAAAGCTTGGATCGTTCCTGTAATGGTGGAGGACAAAATGCTCCACGCAGCCGGGACGGTAAACGTTCCAGAATGCTTCTCGGGTGAGATTTTCGACGATTTTAAAGTCGCGCGGTTGTTCCGTGCGGATATTGTATTTTTTCATTGTTTATCTCCAAAATTTTTGTGTGAATCGGCACAATCACCTTGGAAGACCGCCTTGAAAACATTTGTCTTCCAAGGCACTAAACAATGAACCAATATTTACTAGATAACATCCAGCCTCTGATAAAAGTGATACCCTAAATATACATAGTTTTGCCGTGTTTAGGAATTTTTTACGAGGAAATTTTTCGGAAAAATCTAAATTTCAATGTTAGTATATAAGGATTTTTTGAAAATGAAAAATATTTCCGCAAAGTATCTTGTGAGTGCCCTTTTTGTCGGGCTTTGCATGTTTGCCGGTTGTGGCGACGATTCGTCTAGCGCGCTTCCTGTAGCGCCGAATACGGGGGCTGTTTCTTCGTCTAGTGCAGATCTGCCGCAAAGTGAGCCTGTCGAATCTTCTTCTAGCGAAAATATTGCTTCTAGTCCGGCATCGAGTTCCTCGGTTGTGAATTCTGGTGTTCCGGCAAGTTCGTCTGATGTTGCTGTCCAGTCTAGTTCCGGCGCGACCCCTGTTGTAAATGGTCCGTTTACCTTTGCAACGACTCCGGGTGCACTCGCTGTTGCTGCCGATGCTGATGGCTTCTATGACATGGGCGATATCTACAAGGCTGCCCCCAAGACGAGCAAGATTGCTTTTGTGATTCGCCATTCTAAGCGCCAAAAGAGCACGGGCACGGAATCGCAGTTGACTCCGATTGGCATCCAGATGGCGCAGACGCTTGGTACAAAGCTTGTGGGTGATGATGCTTTCTACTATGCTTCAACGGACTTTATCCGCACGCGTGAAACTTGCAAGAACATTGCAGCTGGTCGTGGCGAAACTGATGTCGAAGTTGTGACGTGGGATGGCATTAACGGTGGTTATTTCTTGACGGTTCCGTCCGATACGTTGGATGCGGTTGTCTCTAAATATGGTGGAAACCCGAAGTATATTGCACAGTATTCTTATGGTGTTCCTTTCTCTAACGCTGTCGTTGCTGCAACCATTCCGTCTTATTTCTACGATTTATTCGAACGCGGAAACCAGTTCGTGAACGAAGTTATTGTGGCGAACATGCCGAGCTGGAAGCGCGTGAGCGTGCTTGTAAGCCATGACATGCTTGTTGAACCGCTTATTGCATTTGTCTCTAACAGAACCATCAACTTGAAGGTGTTTGAAAATCCGTTCCGCTGGGTCAATTACCTGTCGGGTATCGCTGTGATTGTTGACGAAGCTGGTGCTGTAACGGCTCTCCCGGTTCGTGGCGATGAAGTCGGTTGGATGGTGCCGAGAGACGAAGTGGACGAATCTGCTCAATGAGAATAGCGCTCCTCGGTTCTACAGGTCTTGTTGGAAAAAATGTCGCTCAGCTGTTAGCCCGGTTGGACGAGGTTGATAGTGTTTATTGCCCGGTGCGTTCGGTCCCAGACTTGAATGCGCTGGGCATTTTTAATGGCGTATCGAAGTTCAATTTTGAGACGGTGGATTTTGATGCCCTTTTGAGTGCAAAGCCCGAAGAGCAATGGGTATCTAACGTTTGCAAAAACTTTGCCGGTTGCGATGCCGTGATTTGCTGCCTGGGAACGACGCTAAAGCAGGCGGGGAGTAAACCTGCCCAAGAAAAGGTCGATTTGCGTTTGCCGCTCACGCTTGCGGCTCTTGCAAGGCGTCAGGGCGTCAAGCATTTCCTGTGTGTGAGTGCTATGGGGGCAAATTCGCATTCGCCGTTCTTCTATAATCGCCTGAAGGGGCAACTCGAAGAAGGTCTCACGATGATGGGTTTTGAATCGCTCACGCTCGTGCGTCCGTCGTTGCTTTTGGGCAAACACAAGGATAAACGTTTTGGCGAAGGGCTGTTGCAAAAACTTTTTGGGGCGCATCCGGAATGGGTGCCGGCGCATTTCCGTCCGGTGCGTGCGGAGACTGTTGCCGCGCATCTCGTGGCAAACATGCTCAAGCCTCCCGTGGACCACATTTGCGCAACCGATGGTGTAAAAGGCAAACGCATCGTCTATAACCGCCAACTCCGCGTATAGAAGAAAATTTTTAATTTTTATAAAAATTCTAACGGAGGTCTTATGACGATTGTCGTCTTTATCCTTTATTTGCTGATGATGCTTGGCATCGGAGCATATTTCTCTCGCAAGGCGAACAGCCTGAACGCCTATTACCTCGGTAACCGCGGCATGAACAAGTGGGTGGTCGCCATGTCCGCCCAGGCGTCCGACATGAGCGGCTGGATGCTGATGGGCCTTCCGGGCGCCGTGTTCGTGAGCGGTTTTTCCGAAGCTTGGATCGGTATCGGCCTTGTGGTCGGTACGTACTTCAACTGGAAAATCGTCGGTCGCAGACTCCGCAAGTACAGCCATTTCTGCGGCGACTCGATTACTCTCCCGGACTTTTTCTCGAACCGTTTCCGCGATAACAAGGGCATCATCCGCGTCATCGCCTCGATTTTCATTTTGGCCTTCTTCCTTTTCTATACGGTCTCGGGCTTTGTCGCTAGCGCAAAACTCTTCAGCACCATCTTTGGTATGGATTACACCACGGGCCTCATTCTCGGTGCTATCGTGGTCGTGAGCTACACATTCATGGGTGGCTTTTTTGCCGTTTGCTGGACTGACTTTATCCAGGCTTCGATGATGCTTATCGCCGTCCTCGTGATTCCGCTGATGATCATGAGCGGCTCGGGCGGTTTTGCCTCGACGATGGATGCGGTGAATGCCCAGAATCCGTACTTGATGAGCCTTTTCACGAACGCAACGACGGGCAAGTCCATTGGCCTTATCGCGTTGATTTCTAGCCTCTCGTGGGGCCTTGGCTATTTTGGCATGCCGCACATTCTCGTGCGCTTTATGTCCATCAAGAACGCTGAAGAAATCAAGGATTCTCGCCGTATCGCTATGACTTGGGTGATTATCTGCCTTGCTGCAGTCGTGATGATTGCACTCCTCGGCCGCTATTACGTGACGGCTCACGGCATCACCGTTGATGACCCGGAACGCATTTTCATGGTCCTCTGCCAGGCTCTTTGCCATCCGGCGATTGCCGCCATCCTCATGGCAGCCATCCTCGCTGCCATTATGAGTACTGCCGACTCCCAGCTTCTCGTGTCTGCTTCTGCTTTCAGTAACGACCTTTACAAGCACTTGTTCCGCAAGAACGCAAGCAACAAGGAAGTGATGTGGGTGAGCCGTGGCGTGGTCGTAGTGATTACGCTTATTGCTGTGCTTGTCGCTATGCAGGGCGCTCCGAGTGCCGATGGAGTGAAGCACGGTAAGAGCTTCCTTGACGTGGTGATGAGCCTCGTGAGCTTTGCTTGGGGAGGTTTTGGTGCGACGTTTGGACCGATTATGTTGCTCGCCCTCTTCTGGAAGCGCACGACTCTCGCTGGCGCTGTCAGCGGTATGCTCGTGGGCGGACTTACGACGTTTATCTGGAAATTCTACCTCTCCGGATTCTCCGCTGAAATCTTCCAGATTTACGAACTCGTACCGGGCTTTATCCTCTCCTTCGTGACAATCGTCGTCGTGAGCCTCTTGACCAAGGAACCCTCTGCCGAAATCCAGCTGGAATTTGACCGCGTGGAAAGCACGAGACTTTCTGACATTAAACTATAAGTTGACAAATGCGTCAGGCGAGCGAAGCGTCAATGCTTGCATTGACATTTCCGAGCCTAGCATTTGGTACTTGAGCGTAGCGAAAGTACAAAGCACTCGCTTGAGCGATATGAAGCTGTAATAAGTCAATTGTCATTGTTTTGTACAGAGCCAGTCACAAATGTGACTGGTTTTTGTGTTTTGTTAGATTGTTTGTGATTTTGAACAAAAAAACTTTTCCGCAGGTTGTCTGCTTTTGTAATTTCGCCATCAAATGATGATCAATCGATTTTCATTGCGAACAATTTCTACGGAGGTATTGTATGTTCAAAAAATTAGTTCTCGCGGCTGCGTTTTGTGCAACTGCAAGTTTTGCGACTTGGGATAAATTCCCTGTCCTTGAAGATCACAAGGGCGAAACTGTGGTTGGAATAGGCTTTGACTATGAGGGCTCTAGTGAACTCATGCTGCTCAAGCCTTATTTAGGCTCCCGTTTTACGGTTGCACCGAATTTGGAATTGGCAGTGTTGCTCCCGTACTATGTGAATTTGAGCGAAATTTTGTGCACGCGCTATGTGAATTTGGATAAGAATAACGGACTTGGAAATCCAGAACTTATGGCGCGATACCAGATTACGCCTTTTTTGAACGTGTTCTTGGATGTCCTGGTTCCTGTAAACCAAAGCTACGAATATTACGATGTGTGGGTTTTGAGTTTTGGTGCTCAATTTTCTAAAAATTTTGGAATTGTTGATTTCGGCTCGGAATTGGGCCTCTCTGTAAACGTGGAGACCGATGATGATTTTTCTGTTCCGTTGAGATTGAATTTTGGTGCTGAGGCTGATTTTAAGTTGAACATTCCTTTGACTCCGTTTGTCGGCGCTGATGCTCTGGTGCTAATGGGGCATGTTACTGGGAAAAACGAGGCTGGAGAAAAATACGACGACAATCTTACGGGTGAATTTGCTGTTTACCCCTATGTCGGTTTAAAGTATGCGATTACCCCGAATGTCGTTTTGCAGGCATCCGCAAAGACAGCGGTGGGCAAAAGCGTTGTAATCGGAGAAGATACTCCGTTTATGGCTGATCTAAAACTTAAAATGGCGATTTAATAAATTGGATGGGGGAGGTTTCCCCCTGATTGCAGCCCCGGCTCGCCGGGTCTTCCATCACCCCTTCTAACGGGCTTCAGACGCCAGCCCGTAACGCCTGGCTCCTGATAACAAAACAAAAGAAGACGCTTTGCAGCGTCTTTTTTTTAGAGCGGGAAAAGGGACTCGGACCCTCGACCCCGACCTTGGCAAGGTCGTGCTCTACCAACTGAGCTATTCCCGCGAGGACAGCCCATATATAGAAATAAAATTTGTAATTATAAAGGGGTGAGAGCCGAAAAAAGTGAAATTTTTTTGTTAAAGAGAGGGGCGTGCATCTTGTTGATTCGTCGCACCCCTCTTCTCGGGTCCTCGTCCAAATTACGATATAAAAAAAGAAAACCACCTTTGTAGGTGGTTTATCTTTTTTAGAGCGGGAAAAGGGAATGATTCGTCGTCAGTCACCCGTGCTAAGGCACGGGCTGACTCCTCACCCTTACGGGCTTATCGCTACGCGATAATTCCTAAACAACTCGTACGCACTTCGTGCATCTCGTTGTTTAGTCGGCCCCTCTTCTCGGGTCCTCGTCCAGATTACGATACAAAAAAGAAAACCACCTTTGTAGGTGGTTTTTCTTTTTTAGAGCGGGAAAAGGGACTCGGACCCTCGACCCCGACCTTGGCAAGGTCGTGCTCTACCAACTGAGCTATTCCCGCGAGGACAGCCCATATATAGAAATAAAATTTGTAATTATAAAGGGGTGAGAGCCGAAAAAAGTGAAATTTTTTTTGTTACGATAAAAAAAAGAAAACCACCTTTGCAGGTGGTTTTTCTAGAGCGGGAAAGGGAATGATTCGTCGTCAGTCACCCGTGCTAAGGCACGGGCTGACTCCTCACCCTTACGGGCTTATCGCTACGCGATAATTCCTAAACAACTCGTACGCACTTCGTGCATCTCGTTGTTTAGTCGGCCCCTCTTCTCGGGTCCTCGTCCAAATTACGATATAAAAAAAGAGAAACCACCTTTGTAGGTGGTTTTTTCTTTTTTAGAGCGGGAAAAGGGACTCGGACCCTCGACCCCGACCTTGGCAAGGTCGTGCTCTACCAACTGAGCTATTCCCGCGAGGGTGACCCAATTATAAAAATAAAAATTCCGATTGTAAAGGGGGTAGGACGAAAAAAGTTATATTTTTGCGGAAAAATTTCGTTTATTGTAGTTCTATGTTCGGTATTTATATTCACGTTCCGTTTTGCGCGAAGATTTGCGATTATTGCGACTTCCGCGTGATGCCTGCGAATGCTCGACTGTTCGAGGAGTATGTTGGCTTGTTGGAGCGTGAAATCCGTGCTTTTGCGGCGGCACATCCTGTATTACATTCGGGATCTCCTCAAAACGTTCTTTCGCAAGCACGAACGCTTTATCTTGGCGGCGGGACGCCGTCGATTTTGCCGAGCGCGTGTCTGGAGCGAATTTTCGCTGTACTTGGTGAATGTGGCGTTCGCGTAGATGCTCTCGATGAAGTCTCGATGGAATTCAATCCAGAATCGTGTACCGAAGAATCTGTGCGGACGGCGCTCTTGTGCGGTGTGCGGCGCTTTAGTCTTGGACTCCAGACGTTTTCGCAGTCGCTGCTGGACCGCATTGGCCGCAGGCACACTGTAGAACGCGGCTTTGAAGCGCTTCGCTTGTTGACATCGCTTCCTCAGGCAAAAGTCTCGGCAGACTTGATGTTTGATTTGCCTGGGCAATCGCTAGATTCTTTCTTGAAAGATGTGGACCGCTTGTCGAATTTTCCGCTTGGGCATTTGAGCTTTTACGGATTGAATGTGGGCGAGAGGACGCTTTTGGGCAGTCGTGTATCGCGTGGCGAAGAAAAAATTGACGAGAGTTTGTACGAGCCGATGTATCTTGGTGGTGTCGAGATTCTTGAGGAAAAAGGCTTCTCGCGTTACGAGGTCTCGAATTTTGCAAAGCCTGGCGATGAAAGCTTGCACAACATGAACTACTGGAATCGTGGCGAGTACATTGGCTTTGGTCCGGGTGCGCACAGCTACTTTGACGGTCGCCGTTTCTGCGCTCCAGAGATGTATCCGCGTTGGCGCGATTACGTGAATGCGGGTTCGCCTGATGCATCCCTGACTTACGACGATCTAGATGAAGATGACATCCTGACGGAGCGCGTATGGCTCTCGCTGCGCCAACGCTCTGGTCTCGACCTGAACGCGCTTGCTGCTGATGGAATTTCTGTTTCGCCGGAAGGCTATGAGCAATGGGTCAAGAAAGGTTTTGCGACGCTCGATGGCGGAATCCTCAAACTTGTTGGCCGTGGCTGGATTTTCATGGACGGCGTCGTGACTGACGTGCTGAACGCCTGCCGATAGCTCTTTCCCCTAAAAAGAGAAGCCCGCTTGCGCAAGCGGGCTTGAAAAAGTTTTGTGTTTTGAGCGAGGCTCTTGGCTTGTTACTTATTAATCGCAGCCAAGAATGCGTCCTTCTTTTCTTGCAAGAAGTCCTTGCTGTTGTACTTGCGGATACGGCGGAGAGCCTGGTCGCGCAACTGACGCACACGTTCGTGGGAGATGTTCATGGATTCGCCCACTTCGCGGAGAGTCTGCGGAGCTTCCTGGTTGATGCCGAAAATGCCGGTGATGACTCGGGCTTCGCGTTCCGGGAGCTGTTCCATGAGGTCACGAGCCAAAGCTTCGACGCTCTGGATTTCGGAATCGGCTTCCGGGTTCGATGCTCCACTGTCCGGGAGGACTTCGGCGTAAGTAGCCTTGGAGTCAGCCTTGAGCGGGCTATCGAACGAAACACCGCGCTGACCGATCTGGATCAATTCACGGATTTCTTCGTTGATTTCTTTACCGCGGGATTGTTCGTGCAAAGCCTTACGCACGCGGAGGTGCTGGTTTGCCGGCAAGCGGATGAGGTTGCCCTGTTCGTTAATGGCACGGGTAATATATGCCTTGATCCACCAAACGCCGTAACTGATGAATTTAAGACCACGGGTGTGTTCGAAGGATTCGATTGCGCGGACGAGACCCATAGCGCCTTCGCTGACCAAGTCCGGAAGCGGAATCGGGCAGCCACGGTACTGGATGGCGACTTTGAGCACAAAACGCATGTTTGCAGAAATCAGTTTTTTACGGGCGATTTTGTCGCCTTCTTTAGCTTTCTGGAAAAGAATCTGTTCTTCTTCGCGTGATAGGGGTGCGGTACGACGGATGTCTTCTAGGTATCTTTTGAGAGTGGTATCGGTAGAATCAATATGCATTTTAAAAACCTTGCCCTTATAATATCGCTTTTTTAAAGCAAGTTGCGTGCCAATTGTGTAAAATTTTCCAAATTTTTTACAAAAAGTCCTTTAAATGTCGGTTTCGCGGTTTTCGGAGCCGTGGATGTCCAATATTTTTGTCGTAATTTTGTAAAATTGTCGTAAAAATATAACAAATTTTTCAAAACGTGACAATTTGAACGTGGCAATCTGCTCTAGCCGAATAGAAAATGTAAAGTCGTGTGTTTCATTTTGGAATACACCATTGACCAATGACTACTGACTAATAACCCACTTCTAACTTCCTATTTCCTACTTCCTACTCTCATTTTTTCATATATTATCCCCGTTATGTCAATAAAAGAGCCCGATCAATCCGTATGGAACCGTTTTTGGCAGCGCAAGAACGACATGGACAAAGTCTATCCGTCTTCGCCGTCTATTATAGAAGCTATTAAGAAGAATTTTAAGCTCGAGGGCCTGAAGGTGCTTGAGGTCGGTGCAGGTACCGGTCGCGACAGTGCCGAACTCGCTCGTTTGGGCGCCGATGTCTATGTTCTCGATTTTGCCGACAATAGCTTGAAAATTGTCAATTCGCTCCGCGAGAGTGAAGGTCTCAAGAATTTGCACTTGGTTCGTGGCGACGCTTTCAAGTCCCCGTTCCCGGATAATACTTTTGACCTGGTGTTTCATCAGGGCTTGGCCGAACATTTCAAGGATTCGCTCCCGCTCTTGCAAGAGAACTTCCGCATCGTCAAGCACGGTGGTTGCTGCCTTTGCGATGTCCCGCAGACGGTCCACCCGTACACGATTATCAAGCATATCCTGATTGCGCTCGACAAGTGGTTTGCCGGTTGGGAAAAGCAGTTCACGATGGGTCAGCTCAAGACGCTTATGCGTGACGCTGGTTTTGAATGTGTCTATGCCTATGGCGACTGGATGCGCCCGAATCTTTACTATCGCATTCTGCGCGAACTCTGCTTCAAGTTCGGTATTGAACTCCCGAAGTATCCGCTCGATGGAACGGCCTACCAGAAGATTAAGGACAAGATTTTGGATAGCCTCCAGTCCGTGCCGGTGATGCACTACACGCAGCTTTGCATTGGCGTGATCGGTCGTAAGCCTTAGGTGATTGCTTGAAAATTCTCGTCGTAAATTACCGGGATCGCATGCATCCGGCTGCCGGCGGCGCCGAAAAGCATTTGCATCGCATTTTCGGAAAGATTGTAGAAATGGGCCACACGGTGGTCCTGTTTACGACGTCGTTTCCGGGCGCGAAGGAACGCGAAGTTGTCGATGGAATTCAGGTCATCCGCAAGGGTGGCGATTTGATGTTCCTGCTCACGGTGGCATTGAATCTGAAAAAGCTTGACCGCGAATTCAACTTTGACGTTGTTGTTGAAGATTTGAACAAGTTACCGGTCTTTGCCCACTGGTTCGTCCGCAAACCGCTCCTGGTGCAGATGCATCACTTGTGGCGCAAGTCGATTTTTGCCGAAGCGATTTTCCCGATTGCGTTTATGGTTTGGTTCTTTGAGCGGATTATCCCGTTCTTTTACCGTACACAGCCGTTTGTCGTGGTGAGCCCGAGTACAAAAAAAGAACTCGCTGAAATTGGCGTGGATGAAAGCAGAATTTCCGTGATATATAACGGTTCTGAAAAGCCGAATTTCCCGGGATGCGCGGACCTCGCGACAGGTACTGCAGAATCTAGTGAGATTGCGGCGAATCCCGCAACGAGTGCGGTGAATCCGTATTTCATTTGGCTTTCGCGTGTGCACCGTTATAAGGGGATTTGGACGGCGCTTGAAGCGTTTGAGAAATTCTCGAAGTCACACCCTGAAGTCAAGCTGTATGTCGTGGGCGGTGGTCCGCTTTTGAAAAAGCTTCCGGCCTGGATTAAATCGCACGGCCTGGATGGCAAGGTGGAACTGACTGGTTTTGTTCTTGCCGCTCGCAAGTACGAATTGCTTTCGTCTTCGCTTGCACTGTTGCAGACGAGCTACAAGGAAGGCTGGGGCCTTACTGTGATGGAAGCGGCGCAGCTCTGCAAGACGACGATTGCGTCGGATGTGCCGGGACTCTGCGATAGCGTCCGTGACGGCGAGACGGGAATCCTGTTCCCGTCGGGAGATGCTGCCGCGTGCGCTTCTGCCATGGAAAAAATTTATAGCGATGCTGAACTGCGCGCAAGTCTTGGCAAGAATGCCAAGCGTTATGCCGAATCGTTCAGCTGGGAAAATTCTGCCCGCGAAACGTTGGAATTGTTGGAACGTACGGTTGATTGGAGCGTACGAAAATGATGTTGAATCCGAAGCTCAAATCGGTAATTGTTTTTTGCTTAAAGCTGGTGGTAACGCTCGTTCCTGCTTACTTTGTCTATCGTAACATTGTGAGCGACCCGGAATGGGATGTTGGCGACCTCTATAACTTGTTCAAGAAAAACAGCGTTTTCCCGCTTGTGCTTGCGCTCCTTTGCCTCGCGGTTTCGAATTTTACTGCTTGCCTCCAGTGGAAGCTCTTGCTCGAAAAGCAGGGCGTTCGCCTCAAGTACGCTAGGCTCCTCAAGCTTTATCACGTGGGACTGTTCTTCAACAATTTTATGCCGGGGAACGTCGGCGGTGACGTCAAGAAGGTTTACGACATCCGCGTGCAGGGCGGGCAAGATACGGTTGGCGCGGGCTTTACGGCGACGGTGTTTGACCGCTTGTTTGGACTTTTCTTTATCACGTTGTTTGCTCTTGGCGTGGGCGCCTTGTTCTTTATACACGATCCGGAACAGCGTGCGTTCATGTGGCCGTCCGTCTGGATTTTCCTTGGCTTCTGTGTGATGTTTGCAGGACTTTTGAGCCGTCGCATAGGCAAGTTCTTCTGCCGCATGGCAGGGAAGGTGCTGCCCGAGAAATTTGAGACGCGACTCCTCCGCATGTTTGACCGTTTCCAAAAGTTCCGTTCAAAAAAACTCTGGATTAACATCATTTGCCTTTCGATGGTCACGCAGTCGCTCCGCATCTTTGTGCACTTTTTCTGCGGAATTGCGGTGGGCGTGAACCTCTCGATGTCTTGGTACTTCTATTACATTCCGCTTGTCGCTATTGTGAGTGCGCTCCCGATTTCGATTGGCGGTTTTGGTCCACGTGAATTTTTGGCACAGTCGCTTTTTGCGCGTGCAGGCGTGCCTGGACTTGAATCGGTTGTGATACAGTTGCTCGCTTATTTTGTAAGTTTGATTTTGAGCTTGTTCGGGGCGGTTGCGTTTTTGGTGGGGCAGAAGCCTATGCCGGTAGACTCCGCGAAAGGTCATCCTGGAGCGTAGCGACGGGATCAATAGTTTGCTATATCCGTTACTTATATCCTTTGCTATATGAACTTCGCGCTTAAGGGGCGCAAAATAAAAAATGGATGTAGAAAGTCTTTTGGTCGGGCTGAACTCCGACCAACGTGTAGCGGTACTCCACGATCATGAAAAGAACGGACAACTTTTAATTCTAGCAGGGGCAGGCTCGGGAAAGACTTCGGTCTTGACCAAGCGAATCCAGTACCGGATTATGTCGGGCATTGAGCCGGAGAAAATCTTGGCGCTCACGTTCACGGCGAAGGCGGCTGCTGAAATGCGGGACCGTGTGCAAAAGCTCTTCCCGAATGCGGGGGTGCGGCTCTGCACGTTCCACTCGCTCGCACTGTTTATCCTCAAGTCGAAAGTGCCGGCAGCGGACTCTTGTGGTTTTTGCCCAGCGTACGAACTTGTCGGATTCAAGAAAATGCCGGTCCCGACGGAATCGGCGGACAAGACTTTTATGCAGGAACTCGCGAAAGTCGGCGGTCGAAAATTCCGCTTTTCTCGCGAAGAGCTTTTCTCGGATGCACATCCCGCGAAGCTCCTCAAAAAACTTGAGCCATTGCGCAATCGCATTTTGGAATCGGGGCAAGTTGTCTTCGAAGACCTCATCTACCAGGCAATTAATCTGCTCGAAAATCATGAGTCGGCGCGCGCATATTTCCAAAATCAATGGACGGAAATCCTTGTCGATGAATACCAGGACATCAACCCGTCGCAGTATCGGCTTGTCAAGGCTCTGCTGGGTGAGCGCAAGTCGCTGTTTGTTGTGGGCGATGATGACCAGGCTATTTATGGATTCCGTGGGGCCGATATCGGGAATATCAACCGTTTCCGCGATGACTTCAAGGAGAGCTCTCTGATTCGCTTGGAATGGAATTATCGTTCGGTCGCGAACATTTTACATTTTTCGAATAGGATTTTTGAAAACAAGCCTATCCACTTGCGGAAGGTCTTGCGTGCGGGTAATATGAATGGTTCGGGTGGCTCGCCGATTTTTAAGGAAAACCGTGAACCCGAAATCTGGGTGAGTGAAGACCCTGTCGAAGAAATGCAAAAAATCATCACGAGCATCAAGTTGCTCCGTGAAAGTTATGACCTCCAATGGAAAAACTTTGCAATCCTCGTGCGCTATAATAGGCAACGCCTATATTACGAAGAAGCGCTCCGCGATGCGCATCTCCCGATCGCAGGGACGGTCGTGTCGGAGTCGGGTAACGTAGAGGGGGAGGGCGAAGTCCTTGAAAATGGAATCCATGTGGAAACGGTCCATGCGTCCAAGGGGCTCCAGTATGCGGTGGTCTATTATGCGGGGATGTCCGAGGGGCTTACGCCGGGTTCGTGCTTGGGCACGCGTAAGGAACGTCAAAAACAGCTCGATGAGGAACGCCGATTGTTTTACGTCGGGGTCACGCGGGCTGAATCTTTTTTGGTTTTGCTATATTGCAAACGTAGATATTGGAAAGGGCGCCTGACGAAACTCAAACGGTCTCGTTTTTTGCCCAGGGAAAATTCAAAAACAGAGTGTAATATGCCAGTTATGTTATTTAGGATATATGGAGCGGCAAGAATTTTTGCGTTTATGCTCGAATATATTTTCAAGATTGCATTCATGTACATTTTCCGTCGTAAAGACTTGGATCCTTGGCTTGAAGAAAAGGTGCAGGTCTTCTCCCGCTTCTGCATGAAGGTCTTGCGTGTGGATTTGACGATTGAAGACCAGGCGCAACTTGCGAAAGTGGACTGGACTCGCCCGGTGTTCGTGATGGGCAACCACCGTTCGTACCTGGATATCCCGCTCGCGTTCCTTGCCTTGCAGCGTACTGTGGGCTTTATCGCGAAGACTCAGTTGCGGCGCATCCCGATTCTGAACTTCTGGATGCACAAGCTCGGTTGCGTCTTTATCGACCGTGAAAAGGGCGGCGGCGCCGCGATTATCCAAAAGGCTATCCAGTCGGGCAAGATGCCGAGACTCTTCATTTTCCCGGAAGGCACCCGCAGCAAGCGCGATGGCATGGTCGCTTTCAAGAGCGGTTGCTTTAGACTTGCCGTCGAGGCAAACGCAATTATATTGCCGATGGTCACTCGTGGTTCCGACTTGCTTTGGGAACACCGCAAGGATTCCAAGCATCATCCGGTCAACATCAAGATTCTCGAACCGATAGATACGGTCGAATTCAAGAAAACTCACGGCGGCGATGCGATGGACCCGCGCCATGAACTGCTCCCGTACGTCCGTGGCAAGATGGAAGAAGCTTATGATCGGCGTCTTTGATTCTGGTTTTGGCGGACTTACCATTCTGCAGAAGCTTCGCCACACGCTCCCGCAGTACGATTACCTGTATTTGGGGGATAACGCTCGTGCACCGTATGGCTCCCGCAGTTTCGAGACGATTTACCGCTACACGCTCCAGTCCGTGCGTGAACTTTTCCACCGCGGATGCCCGCTGGTGATTCTCGCTTGCAACACGGCATCGGCAAAAGCGCTCCGCAGCATCCAGCAGCAGGTGCTTCCGGTAGAATTCCCGGACCGTCGCGTCTTGGGCATTGTCCGCCCGACCGCCGAAGAGATTGGGAACTTCTCGAAGACGGGGCATATTGGCATTTTTGCCACCGCAGGGACGGTCTCTTCGAACAGCTACGTCCTTGAAATCAGCCACTTTTTCCCGAACTTGAAGGTGACGCAGCACGCCTGCCCGATGTGGGTGCCGCTTGTGGAATACGGCGAACGCGGGACCGAGGGCGCCCGATTCTTCGTGAAAAAAGACGTGGACCAGCTGCTTGCGGCTGACCCTGAAATCGATACCGTTTTACTGGCATGCACGCATTACCCGCTCCTCGAAGAAGAAATTCGGGCCGCACTTCCACCGCACGTCCGCTTGGTGGTCCAGGGCGATATCGTCGCCGACAAGACTTTGGACTACCTCAAACGCCATGTGGACATGGAAAATCGGCTTTCGAAGGGCGGTTCCGTGCATTATTTGACGACCGATACCGCAGAATTCTTCAAAAAAGGCGCTTTTCGCTTTGGAATGGAAAATATTTCGGCGGAGTCGTTGACTTTTTAAGTTGTAAATTGTATTTTGATAATTGTTACTGACGAACCGTACTCGGTCCGCTTGTACTCGTTTTAATTTTCGAACTTTAAACTATTTGAGTGGATTTATAAAATGCCGAAAACACAGATCAATCTCGAAGGTTGGCAAGACTACCGTGGCAACATGGCGGGTAGCCTGCTTTATGTCGAAACTAGCCATCAGTCCGAAATGCCTGTCCGTGACCAGCTGAATGAAAATGAAAAGGGTTTTCTTTACGAACCGAACTATGAAACCAGCACCTATGGTCTGATGAGCTGCTACAATGTGAAGGCTATCAACACGATTGTGAAGAGCAAGAGCCGTTACATTCTTTTCGGTACCCGCTACGAAGGCTTGAGCGATTCCGAAATGCGCAACAAGTACCTCATCATGGGTTACATGCGTATCGATAAGATCAAGGATGTGCGTACCCGTCACGTGCAGCGCTACATGGCAAACCCGGAAATGGAAGAACCGGAATGCATGCAGATGGAACACAACTGGGCTGTCTACGGTCCGATGCGTTTTGTCTCCCTCGATGATTCCTTCGTTGTGACCGACGAAATTCTCAAGGAATGGGGCTACAAGGGCCATGCTTCCCGCCAGCTCAAGACCGTGTTCTCCAAGGAACACCTCGAAAAGATTCTCGCTCACTTGGATTCCAAGCAGGATATGATTGACGAGTATATCGCTACCGTCGATGAATACAAGGAAGCCCTCGCCGAAGAATAATTCTTCGAAAAGCGAAGTCTAAAGGTCCCGCCTCGGCGGGGCTTTTTTATTTCTTTTTAGCGAGGAGCACGACCGCGCCTTGGGCGGCCTGGAACAGTAGCGGGATGTAGCCTAGCAACCCGGCGGACAGCACGACCGATGCCGGAATTCCAAGAATGCCCGTGAACAGGGCCACTTGAGTCCCTTCGCGGACACCGATGCCGTTGAGTGAAATCGGAACCATCGAAATAACGGTAGTGATGCTAGTGAATACGACTAGAATGCTGATGTCGATATCGACTCCGACCGCCCGGAAATAGGCATAGGCTATAAACAACGTCAATAACTGTAACCACAGCGAATCGAGTGACGAGAGCAAAATTTGCTTTTTATGCTTCCTATATATAGAGAGGCTGTTTTGCAATTTGGGAATAAAGGCGAGTCGGTCGGTTAAAAAATGGGGAATCGGGATTTTGTCCGAAAACAGGCAGAGCACGACAATGACCATGCAGGCGAGCAACGCAACTGTCATCGTGATGGTGTAGGCGATGGGAATTTCGGCTTGGTTCAGTGCAAAGGGGAGCGCTATGAAAAAGCAGAGGAACATAGCAAGTAGCCCTTGGATGCGGGCGAGCAATACAGCCGAAACGGATTGACTGGTCTGGTTAAATTTTTTTCCAAAAGCAAGGGACTTCACGGCGTCGCCACCAAAACCGGTCGGGAGCAGGTTGTTGAAAAAGTATCCCATGGCGGTGTAGGCGTAGTATGTCTTGAACGGAATTTTTGGACCTTGTACCGAAAGCCCTTTCCAGCGGTTTGCCTGGATTGCCATGACGAGCGTTGCCGCCACAAGCATTGCCAAAATCCACGGTGTCATACCGATATTCCAGTTGTCAATGACTTCGCTGAGCGGGATTTTGTAGAATATGTAGGCAAAACCACCAATGCTTACGAGAAGCTGGATAATTCGCTTGACAAAGAGCTTTGTGCCTGTCTTATCGGTTGCCATTGACTGCAAAAATAGCATTTTTGATTTTGAAAAATTTATATTTAAGAAAAAAGGTTTTTATGTATCGCAATAAGATTCGTTATGATGTTGCTACGCTTGTCCCGAAGGATGCCAAAAGTGTTCTTGAAATTGGGGCTGGCGCCGGAATGAATTACGTTATTTACCCCAAGGATTCATACAAGGTCGCTATCGAACCCGAAGAACGTACCGATGCGCAGACGATTGACAAGGTTCCGGGGGGCTTCAACGAATACCATCATGGATTTTATGAGCAATATACCGAAGACCGCAAGTTTGACTTGGTGGTCATGTGCGATGTCTTGGAACATGTGAACGATCCGGTGGATTTAATCAATTTCTGTAAGAAACATTTGAATCCCGATGGTCATATTCTCGTTTCTTTGCCGAACTTTATTTGCATCGAGAACCTTCTCAAGATTATCATCACGAGAGATTTCCGCTATTTTAAGCCGGATGAAGGTGAACATGCGCTTGGCGTTTTGGATATTAACCACAAGACGTTCTGGACAAAGAAGAGCTTTGTGCGCTTTGCGAAGGAAAACGGTCTCGAAGTGGAACGCATCGTGGGCATCCGCAAACAGCTCAAGTTCATGCCGAACTTGTTGAGCCATTCGTACTTTATCCCGTTCCAGTACGGATTCTTGACGAAACTCAAAAAGTAAAATCTTTAATCTTTAATCTTTATTCTTTATATAAGGCGCCTAGTTGCGCCTTTATTTTTTGCGCACAAGTTTCCCAAGTGAAATGGCTGACCCATTCCGCAATTTCATCATCGTGCTTGCCCTTGTCATCAATGGAATTCTCGAGAGCGCGGGCGATATTGGAGGCGTCTTGCGGGTCGAAATACTTGGCGACTTTGCCGCCCACTTCTGGGAGTGATGAGGTGTTGGAACAGACCACGGGCGTACCGCAAGCGAGCGATTCGAGCACGGGTAGCCCAAAGCCCTCGTACAGCGAAGGCAATACAAAGAGGTCGGCGAGGTTGTAAAAATTCACGAGGTCTTCTTGCGAGACCATTCCCGCATGGATTGTGAATTCTTCAATGCCGAGTTCTTTTTCGCAAGTCTCTTTGGAGCGACCGTCAAAGGCTTTTCCGACAAGCACGAGACGGCAGTTTTCACGCCCCTGCATTTGGGCAAAGCCCTCTAAAAGCATGTTCAAGTTCTTGTGAGGGAGCAAGTTACCGACATAGAGCAAAATCTTCTTGTCGCGCGGAATGTTGAATTTGTCGTATAGATAATCGATTTCGGCGGGTGATTTCTTGACAAATTCCTTGCCTACGCCGAGCGGGATGACCGTAATTTTGGATTCGTCCATCTTGTAGAATCGCAAAAGGTCGCGCTTGGTGCTTTCGGAAACGGTAATAATCTTGTCGGCGCGCTTGCTGACAAACCAGAAAATGAACTTGAAATAATAGTGGACGAGCTTGAACGGCAAAAATTCGGGATAGACGAGGTGGGTGAGGTCGTGAATGGTCACGAGCATCTTGCCACGGTAGAATAGCGGTACATTGCAGTGCGGAACATGCAAAATATCGGGCTTTTCACGATAAAGTGCCCGGTACGGGAATTTGAGCTGTTCCTTGTAGCCGTAAATGCTACTGATAAAGCGGATGTGCTTGGGAATGTTATCGTAAGGTTTCAGTTCCTTGGGGTCGCCGAGGGCGATGGAATAGCCGACATCCTTGAGCCAGTGCTGGATACAGGTGCCAATACCGGACTTGTTCACCATGCGTGCATCGATGGCAATTTTTGGTGCTTTTTCAAGGTCTTTTTTGTCGGTATTGCTCATCTTTTGAGGGTCCTTTTCATGATACAAATAATTTGTACGATGTCAAAATACATTATTTTTAGCGTGTTTTACTAGGTAAGTGTATCATGATGATTAAAAAACGCCTTTGTAAACTGAAATATACAAAAATAGGTTGGATGAAAAATTGCCAAGAAAGGAATTAATAGATAATTTACAAATAGTCAAATCGTTAAACCGCCTTGTAGGAGAAAATAATGAGTGGTAAGATGACAAAATGGCTGGCTGGATCCCTAGTGGCAATGGGAGCGTTCGTTGCAGGATGCTCCGATACCAACTCTTCAGATCCGTTTGCCTCTACAGTAAACGATGGCGTCTATTTGAAAAATGACGCTAAGGGCATGTGGGCTCGAATTGATGCAAGCGGCAGTATTGCAAGCTACTTCGATTCCCTTTCAAAGGAGGAAGGTGCTCCTGTTATTGGAACTTCGACTCGTTCCAATATCCGTTGCGCAGCTCCGGCTCTTAAAATGGATGAGAACACCCGCTATCTCGACGAACTGGAATCCCTCTTTGACGAAGGTGAACAGGTCGAAGGTGTCTGCGGAAAGGCTATCAAGCTGAGCGACGGTCAGGTGGCTCCGCTTGGCGTGAATTTGATTGATTCTATGAGTGTTGGAACAGTCGAATTCTGGTTCCGCCCGAACGATGACTTCTTTGACAAGCAAGCAAGAACGCTTCTTGGCAATGACGGTGCTCGAATCCATTTCTTCTACAAGAAGGGCGAACTCTTCTTCCAGAAGAATCATCATAACCAACATTACTACGTGCAGGGCAAAGCCGTGCTTAAGGAAGATGACTGGAACTTGATCGCTGGCCAATGGGGAAATGGCTACATGAGCTTGTGGCTCAATGGCGAACTTGTCGGTTATTGGGAGCATGACAAGGGCTATGTGCCTGCTCAGCGTGATATTCCGTTCGAAAATCTCGTCGTGATTGGTTATAAGTCTAGTTGCTGCATGGAGGGGCCAGGGCAGTACGAGGCTATGACCACGTCGGGTTCTTTCGACCAGTTCCGTATCTCGAACATCAATCGTTATACCTTGCCGGATTCTGTGACGGCTAAGGATATTCCGGTTGATGAAAAGGATACAGTCGTCAAGGAAGATGTCACTAAGGATGAAGAAGTCAAGGAAGATACCGTTGCAACGGATACCGTAAAGAAGGACGATATCACTTGCAAGACTTCTTCTCTTATTATGGACGAGAAGACCCTTTATTTCGACGAACTGGAAGCGGAATATGACGAAGGTACGCTGGTGGATGGCGTCTGCGGTAAGGCTATTTCCCTCAAGGATGGCGAAAGCATCCAGACTGGGATTAACCTGATTGACGAAATGCCTGCCGGCACAGTGGAATTCTGGTTCCGTCCGGGTGAAGATTTCGATGAAAAGTTTTCACACACTCTTCTTGGTAATGACGGTGCCAGAATTCACTTCTTCGTAAGATTTGATACCCTTTTCTTCCAGAAAAATCATTCCGATACGCATTACTTTACTTATGGCAAGATGACTCTCAAGAAGGATTGGAACCTGATTGCCGGTCAGTGGGGCGATGGCTTCATGAGCCTTTGGGTCAATGGCGAAATGATTGCAAGCGAGGCTCATGAGAAAGGTTAT
The DNA here is from genome assembly GCF_900142945.1 of Fibrobacter sp. UWB7. Taxonomy (NCBI): domain Bacteria; kingdom Pseudomonadati; phylum Fibrobacterota; class Fibrobacteria; order Fibrobacterales; family Fibrobacteraceae; genus Fibrobacter; species Fibrobacter sp. UWB7. Next base: position 660,906 of record NZ_FRCO01000001.1, on the reverse strand, counting down.
GAACCTGCTGCACGTGGTCGTGAAAGTGAAAACCTCATTGTGATTGGCCGTAAGTCCGGTTGCTGCATGGAACGTCTTGCTCAGAGTGATCCTTTGACGACTTCTGGTGATTTCGACCAGCTCAGAATATCTTCTGTGGCGCGCTACGAAGTCAAGGTTGATGTCGCTCCGGCTGATACGACACAGGCTGAGTAAGCTATCATCAAATCTCTAAAAGGTCCCGGACTCGTCCGGGATTTTTTGTTTTCAAAATGCTAAATTGCAAGCATGGCGTTCGTTCATTTACAGACTCATTCTGAATTTTCGATTTTGCAGGCTTCGGCCCGACTTGATGATATTTTGGCGGCTGCCGCAGCAGAAAATGCACCTGCTGTTGCTTTGACGGACCATGGTGCCATGTTTGGTATTCTTGAAATCCAGACGCGTGGCAAGGAACTGAACAAAAAGCGCAAGGAGCAGGGGCTCCCGCCAGTCAAGACGGTTTATGGCTGTCACATTTACGTGGACACACCGAGTGCTAGCCAGAAAGATCCGACTACATTTGAACGATTGACGCTCCTCGTCGAGAACGAAAAGGGCTATTACAACCTGCTCCGCATTGTGAGTTACCGCTACGAAGACGGGGAGCGCTGGGCAGAAATTCCGTCCGTTCCGCTCGAGACGATTAATGAATTTAAGGAAGGCATTATCGCCATTGCAGGCGATTATTTTAGCCGTTACGGCCAGAATGTAGCTTCGGGCAGGGATTCTCTTGCGCTCGAATACATGGACCGCCTGAACGAGATTTTTGACCACGACCACCTCTACATCTCGGTTTGCGATAACGGGATTCCGCAGCAAAAGCGCGTGAACGATTTTAACGTGGAACTTGCGAAAAAGTACGGTCGTGAAGTCGTTGCCGTGGGCGATGTCCATTACATCAAGCCCGAAGACGCTACATCGCACAAGATTCTGCGCTGCATCTCGCTCAAGGTCACGCTGAACGGTTTTGAAGACAAGCGCTTCCCGACGGAAAAGTTCTATTTCCGTACCGAAAAGGAAATGGTGGAGCTGTTTGGGCATATCCCGGGCGCCATCGAGAATACGGTCAAGATTGCCGAACGCTGTAACTTTACCGTGAAAACCGGTATCGGTGATGAGTTCTGGCCGCGTTTCAAGATTCCTGATGAATTCCTCGCTTCTGAGGAATACCAGAACATCAAGGCCATCATGAAGGCGGAATACGATGCGGAATATCCGGTCGTCCGTGAACGTGAACTCAAGGGCGTCATCAAGGACCGCAAAAAGAAGGTCAAGGCAAATTACTGTGCCGAAAAAGGCATTACCGAAGATGCGTTGACCGATGCGGACAATGCAGAAATCGATCGCCTCTCGCAGCCGGAATTCTTTGACGAAGACGACAACAAGGCTTGGAAAAAGAACATCCACCGTTGGTGTAAAGAGGGTGGCGATGCCGATATCTATATCATCCACCTTTGCAATGAACGCTTAAAGTGGCGATTCCCGGACGAAGATTTTAAGTTCCCGGCTCACGAAACAGACGTGGGCAAGCGCATGTACAAGGAGCTTAACTGTATCCGTAACATGAACGTTGCGGGCTACTTGCTCATTGTGTGGGACTTCATCAACTGGTCTCGTGAACACGGCATTCCCGTGGGCCCGGGGCGTGGATCTGCTGCTGGTTCCCTGGTCACTTACATCATCGGTATTACCGACATTGACCCCTTGACGTTCGACCTCCTTTTTGAACGATTCCTGAACCCGGAACGTGTGTCCATGCCGGATATCGATACGGACTTTGCGGACCGTGACCGCGGCCGCGTGATCCAGTACGTGACGGATAAGTACGGCAAGGAGTGCGTGGGCCAGATTATTACCTACGGCATGCTCAAGTCGAAGGCGGTGATTACGGACGTGGCCCGCGTGCTCGGAATTCCGCCTGCCGAAGCGAAGGCCATTACGAAGCTCTTCCCGCAGCGCACGTTGAACTTTAGCTTAAAGCAGGCCTGGACGGGTAAAGACAAGAAGGGCAACAACCTCGAAGATGGTTACAGCCCGGAACCGTTGCAGGCGATGATTGGCAGCCGCGCGAGCTACCAGAACCTTTGGGATGTCGCAAAGCGACTTGAAGATTTGCCGCGCCAGACGGGCGTGCATGCTTGCGGCGTGGTGATTACGCCGACTCCGATTTACAACCTTGCTCCTCTGTACCGTGCCGCTCCGGAAGATACGCCGGTGGTGATGTACGATAAGCACTATGCTGAAGACATCGGACTTTTGAAGATGGACTTCCTTGGACTTATCAACTTGTCCATCATTCAGGATACGGTGCGAATGGTCGAACAGAACCGTAACATCAAGCTTGTGATGAACAAGATTCCGATTGATGATAAGGCAACGTTCGAACTTTTGGGCAAGGGCCTTACGACGACAGTGTTCCAGTTCGAATCTCCGGGTATGCAGAAGTACCTGCGCGAACTGAAGCCGACCCGAATCTTTGACCTTATCGCTATGAACGCCCTGTACCGACCGGGGCCGATTGACCAGATTCCGCACTTCATTGCCCGTAAAAACGGCAAGGAAGAGATTGACTGCTACCATCCGGACTTGGAACAGGTGCTAGGCGAAACGTACGGCGTTATCGTGTACCAGGAACAGGTGATGAAGCTTGCCCAGATTTTGGGTGGCTACACGCTGGGCGGCGCTGACAACATTCGCCGTATCATGGCGAAGAAGATGCCCGATAAGATGGCAAAACTCGAGCCGGAGTTCTTTGAAAAGTGCGAAGCGAGAGGTTACGATCATGCGGTCATAGACAAGATTTGGAAGGCCGTGCTCCCGTTCTGCGGATACGCATTTAACAAGAGCCATGCCGCTGCTTACGCTTACGTGGCTTACCAGACGGCGTACCTCAAGACGCATTACGGTCCGGAATACATGGCGGCCTCCATGACCTCCAAGATGGGTAAGACCGAAGATACGGTGACCATCATTTTGGAATGTAAGCGTCTCGGCATTGAAGTTTTGTCTCCGAATATCAACTCGTCGTTGGGTGTTTTCTCTGCAAATAAAAAGGGTCAGATTCTTTATGGTCTTGCAGGTATCCGCAACGTGGGTATCGCGGTTGTCGAAGACGTGGTCGCGGAACGTGAACGCCGTGGCATCTACAAGGACATCTTTGATTTCTGCAAGCGCGTGACGGAATACCAGGCGGCACAGCCTGAAAAACGCCCGCCGCTCAATAAGAAAGTCTTGGAATGCTTGATCATGGCGGGCGCCTTGGACGATTTGCCGGGTAGCCGTGCTGTGCAGTGTGCAACGGTGGACCGTGCTTTGGAAGTCGCCATGCGCAGCCAGGAAGACAAGGCCAAGGGCCAGGTCTCGTTGTTTGACCTGGGTGGCCCTGCCGCCATTCCGAATACAGCCGAAGTTCTGGAAGAAGCCGAAGAATGGACGGCGATGGAAATGCTCAACAAGGAACGCAGCGTGCTTGGCTTGTTCCTTTCCGGGCATCCACTTGATGAATTCCGTCCGGAACTCACGGGCTTTACGAGCTGCTCGCTTTCGGAAGACGAAATCACCCGTTATGTGGGCGATACGGTCGTCGTGGGCGGTGTCGTTATCCGCATGCGCTCCATCGAAACAAAGCGTGGCGATACGATTGGCTCTGGCGCAATCCAGGATTTCCAGGGCGAAGTTGAAATGTTCTTCAAGAAGGACGTCTGGGAACGCTTGCGCGATACGGTTTCTATTGATGACCGCGTGCTTGTGAAGGGCGTCCTAGAACAGCAGCGCGACCGCGATGGCTACCAGATTATCGTTGAAGAAGTCATCCAGCTTGACCGCGTGCGTTGCGACATGGTGGATTACATACATGCGAACTTCACTGTCGGCATGCTTACAGACGAGTTCTTGGACAAGCTTGAAGTTGAAATGAAGTCGAATTTGGCAGATGAATACTGCCATGGTTGCCAAATGGTGTTCCATTTGGAGGCAGATTCCGGATTTGAGCATGTCGTTGTCCTGAAAAAATATAAAGTTGTATATACTCAGGAATTGTTGCAGTGGCTTAAAACAGATTTGGGCGCTCTGAAGGTTTGGGTATCGAATCGTGCAAAACGTTAACGAAGAAAATTCTCCTTATATCCTCTTCTGTGCAGGGGAGGATTCCGGCGATATGATTGGCGCCGAGATGGTGTCGACTGCCGTGCAGCAGGGCTTCAAGGTCATTGGCTTGGGCGGTCCGTTGATGCAGGAGAAAGGGCTCCAGCCCTTGTGGGACTACAATGATCTCCCGGTTTCGGGGGTGGGCGATGTAGTGCCGAAGTATTTCTCGTTAAAGAACGTTTTTGAAGTCTTGAGCGATGCCGCAGAATCCAAGAAATGCCTTGGCATTGTGGCGATTGACTATCCCGGATTTAACATGAAGCTGGCACGCCTTGCCAAAAAGTGGGGAAAGCCCATGCTTTATGTGGCGCCTCCGCAAGTCTGGGCATGGAAATCCAAGCGGGCGAGCCTCTTTAAGCAAGCTAATAATATCCGTTTGGCGGTATTCTTTGATATTGAAGCAAAGGCTTACCAGCAGATGGGCGTTGAAACGGTTCGTATCAAACATCCGATTGCGGGCTGGGTTTACGACCAGGTTGAACCGCGGTCTGACATGTTGCTTTTGCCGGGAAGCCGCCGTGATAGCGCCTTGCGCAATTTGCCGTCTTTTGTAAAGGTCGCCGAAAGGTATCGCAACACGTGGGCAGAACGCAATTCGGGACCGCTCCCGGACGTGATTGTCGTTGCATCGCGTGAGCATTTGGAAGTGCCGCTTCTGGTGGCGCTCGAAAAACTTTATGACGGGCGATTGCCGAGCTGGCTAAAAGTTGTTGTGGCGCCTAAGCTTATTAGCGAACGTTTGAATTTCTACTCGGCGTATTCGGCGGCGCTGACCTCGTTTGGAACGAGTACGCTTGAAATGGCTTGTGTCGGGATTCCGTTTGCCGCTTGTACGATGCCGGATTTCCTCACGTACGCCATGGGCAAGTTTATGGTCAAGTCCGAATTCCTGTCGCTTCCGAATGCAATTTTTGGCTGTGGCGTGACTCCGGAATTCATCATTCGCCATAAGCTGAACGACCGCATGGCCGATGCGATTGTTGAAGCGCTTTTCCAACAAGATATTGGATCCGCAGACGAAATAGCCTTGCGTCTCCGCAAGGCTCTGGATGTCGGTAAGACTTCTAGCGAACTAGTGTCTGAATTTCTTGCTCAGTTCCTCAAGCGTTAAGCGCATGAGCGTTGGGCTCCCGAACGGGGACTTGAGCGGATCCTGCGTGATCATCAACTGGCCGACGAGTGCCGTGATTTCTTCGGGCTTGAGCTTGTCGCCTGCCTGGTAAGCATTCGTCTTTGCCCAGGATTTCGCAATCGCTTCCTGGAACTTGACCATGTCATTCTTGGTGTCGTTTTCGTCGACATCGTTCAAGAAGTCGTGAACCGCTTTGGCGGCACGCGAAAGCGGGAGTGCGCTTGGAATCGAGCGAATTTGGTAGGTATCTCCGCCAAACGGCTCGACAAAGAATCCGAGCTTGCGCAGTTGCTCATCGACGTTTCGGAAGATTTCTTTTTCTTGCTTGGAAAGATCGATGAGTTCCGGGAACAGGAGTTCCTGGCTATCTTGCATGATGTTATTCTGGAGCGATTCCATTGCCTGTTCAAAGAGCACTCGCGTGTGGGCGGCGTGCTGGTCGATGATCAAAAGACCGTTGGAATCTTCGCCGGCGATGTATGTGTTTGCAATCTGGAAGAACGAGGGCGGCGCCCACGGCGTCTCGGGAGGCGGTGCTGGCTTGCTGTGGTCGGGTTCCAGCGAAATAATCTTGCCGTATTCAGGGAGCGAAAAGAGGTCCTGAACGTCGTCGCTTACGTCGTATTTAGACTTTTTGTCCGAAAGCGAGTTTGCTGGTTTTGCCGGTTGAGCGTAAGGCTTGCTTGCGAAACTCGGCTGAGCTTGCTGTTGTATTGGCTGTTGGGATGCTGCGGCGTATGGCTTTGCCTGCTGGAACGGGTTTTCCCACGGCAAGTCGTTTTGCGGCTGTGCGGGCGTTTCAGGCATCGCGGGTTGCGCTGGCGTCGTCTGAGAAACCTGTGTCGGACCTCCCATAAACTCATCGCTCAAGTCGATGATGGGGGAGTGCGCTTCCAAATCCTTTGTAAACGTATCACGGATGGCATGTGTGACGACTAGGAACACCAAGTTCCCATTGGCGAAACGGACTTCGCGCTTTGCCGGGTGCACGTTGATGTCGAATTCCATGTCCGGCATGTCCAAAAACAGTACCGTGACAGGCTTGCACTGCGCTCCATACGGCTCGTACGCTTGCGAAACAGCCTTGCTTACCATCTTGTTTTCAATGGGGCGGTTCCTCATGAAAAGGAACTGGTGGTTGCGCTTGCCGTTTGTCTCGGTCGTGGGCGAAATGTAGCCTGTCACATGGACGCCTGCTTCGGTGTAATCGACGGGGAGCAAACCCTTCGCGACCTTGGAGCCAATGGCTTCGGCGATGCGGCTGCGGAGTTCTCCGGGAACGCCTGTAAAGACGGTTCTATCGCCAACTTTATAGTCAAAGCGGATTTCCGGGTGCGAAATGGCTGTCTTCAATACAATGTCTAAAATGCGAGAACATTCGGACGTTTCGCTGCCGAGGAATGTGCGGCGCACGGGCGTGTTGTAGAACAGGTCTTCGACGAGGAATGTGGTGCCACGGCTTGCTTGGATGTCCTCTTTTTCGATAACTTCGCCACCCTTCACGACGATCCGGCCACTTTCGCCTTCTTGCGTGGCGCTAGTGATGGTCAACTTCGAAACGGCGGCGATAGAGGCGACTGCTTCACCACGGAAACCATTTGTATGGAGGTGAAATAAGTCGTCTGCATTTGTTAGTTTAGATGTAGTATGACGGAGGTAGCACAGGTCCAAATCGGCGGCACCCATGCCTTTACCGTTGTCTGTGACCTGGATTTTTTTCTTTCCTCCTTGTTCAATCTGGACTTGAATTCGGGTTGCTCCGGCGTCGATTGCGTTCTCTATAAGTTCCTTGACAGCCGATGCAGGGCGTTCAATGACCTCGCCAGCAGCAATTTTATTGATGATTTCATCGGATAAAAGGTGAATTTCAGCCATTTTCGCTTTTATATGTAGCTCTTTGTATATACTTTTTAATATTTGATTGCTATATTATAAATATAGCTAATGAATTTTTATGAACAAGTGAGGTGAGTGAAATGGTTTCAAATCTATTCCTTCAGCTAGCACACATTGAATTACTGATGTCTTACCCGGTCAAGGACATTTTGACCTTGGTCAAACGAGATTCGCGATTCAACGTGAAACTCCTAAATGATTTGTACTTCGAAGATTCATACGTAGATGAAAGCGCTTACCGTTTCATAATGGACAACATCGTCGCGTGGTTGTACGAACGCGGTGAAAATCCTGATGAATTCATCGAACGCATCGTGAAGCGTTGCGCTGCATTTGAAGCAGTTCCCGCTCGTAGCGTTCTCCGCTCCTACTTGCCGTTCGTCTCTTCGTTCTACTCTGCTGAAGATGCTCGCGAACTCTGCTTGGAAATCATCCCGAAACGTTACCCGTTCCTTACGAAGGCAAACATCCTCCGTAACGACGTTATTGATGGCAATCGCAGGGTGGACTTCACGTTCCAGTTCGAGACTCCGGGTGTCCTCGCTGCGAACCCGATGCGTTGGATCCGCAGCATGATCAACATCGGACCTCTCCTCTTGAACACGCCTGCATACGAACACATTAGCTACCTCGCCACGCAGACCTCGTTTATAGAAGCTCTTGAAAATCGTGTCCCCGCCGAAATGAAGGAAGACGGTGGTGTCTATATCAAGGGTGAACTTGTTGGCCGCCATGCAACATTTGAAGATTGCATCAAGGAACACAACCTCGAATGGAAGAACGATGTTGAAAAGAGCATTGGTTGCGTCCGCTCTTTGACCGACATCCGCGACCCGAAGACCGGCGCTCTCCTCATCGAAAAGGATTGCTACTACGGCGCTCCGGCTTACGTTCTCGAGTTCAACTTCAAGGCAAACGTGAATGCTTCCGAACCGTTCCTCAAGCTCATGAGCTCTGTTGTGAAACAGGAATTTGCTGCCTGGGCTCCGATCCAGAAGGCTCACGAACAGCTCCTCGATGCCATGAACGATTCCGTCACAATCGTGTACTACAAGAGCGATGACTCCATCTCCGTGAACAGCAAACACCTCATGCGTAACGTTCCGGCTCGAATCCTCCGCAACTTGCTCCGCGAATACACTGTGACTGGTCGTGAAGAATATGAAAACCGCGAATTCAAACGCGATCCGGCTATCTGCATGGACCCGCTCCGTCCGAACTTCGAGAGCAGGTTGAACCGCGTCATTGCCCATATCAATGGCTCTGACGATCCGGAACATCCGAGTGAAGGTGTCAAGAAGTACTTCGAAATCGAACGTCATCGTCGCGGTGGTTTCCGTTTCGTTCCGAAGTGCAAAATCATCTTCAGAGAAGAGTAGAATTACTTTGTTCTTATCGTTTTGTTGGTGATTGTAAAGTGAAATTTATGATTGGTAGTAAAAGGTAAGAACGGTAAATTTTATTAAGTGAAGAAATAAGAAAAACGAAAGAATCGGACCCCTATCAATTTGGTATATTTAGAGTGTTGAGAATGGTTGGAAAGGTAAATCCTGAAACGACTTTATCATTGCTCCCCTCCTGATAGGTTCAAGGTTCTGGAAACCGCTCAATATTTTCTCCTTCTTAGGAAAGGGCTCTTCTAGAGCCCTTTCTCTTTTTTTAAGCACTTTCATCCTGGCGCAAGCGCCAACCTTACGGCTCAGCCATGACCATACAAGTATGGTCGCGGCACTCGCCTTTTAAGGTTGTGGCCGACGCTCTATTCTCACAACGTACTGCTTTTAAATTATTGATTGTATATCAGTCACGCTATTTATGAAATAAAAAAGCCCGCATCATGTGATGCGGACCTCTCTAATAACTAATGACTATTGACTAGTGACTAACCAGTAATTAGCGGCGGCTTAGGGCCATTGACTAATGCTTGCGCATTAGCGGCGGCGGGCAGCCATTTCCTTCGTGAGGATGTCCATGACAGCACCGATTTCGGCAGGAGCCTTGAACACCGGGTTTGCGTACTTGCTGGCGATGTTTTCGAGCTTCTGTTCGTGGTAGCCGACCTTGAATTCCGTGAACTTGAGGCCGTGTGCCGTGCTGATGACGACGACGTTTTCATCCTTAGCAATCTTGCCTGCTGCAACGAGCTTTTCGAGAGCGCCGAGAGCGACACCCGTGTGCGGGCAGCAGTAGAGACCGATGCGGTCGCCGCGGTGGGCTGCGTTGGCGAGTTCTTCTTCAGAGACGCTTACGACCATGCCGTTTGTCTTCTGGATAGCGCGGACTGCCTTCGGGTAGCTGACCGGGTTACCGATCTGGATAGCAGATGCAAGAGTCTTCTTGGCCTGAACCGGAACGAGCTTGTCGAAGCCGCGTTCGTATGCTTGGTAGAACGGGTTTGCGTTTTCGGCCTGAGCGACGATGATGCGCGGGATGCGGTCGATGAGGCCCATAGCCTTGCAGTCTTCGAAGCCCTTGGCAAGAGCACTCACGTTACCGAGGTTACCGCCCGGGATAATCACGGTGTCAGGCACCGTCCAGCCGAGTTCCTGGCAGATTTCCGGAGAAATCGTCTTCTGGCCTTCGACGCGGAGGCTGTTCATGGAGTTGGCGAGGTAAATGCGGTTGTCCTTCGTGACTTCCTGAACGATTTTCATGCAACCGTCAAAGTCGGTGTCGAGAGCGAGCACGATGCTGCCGTTAGAAATCGGCTGGATGAGCTGTGCGGTGCTGGTCTTGCCAGCCGGGAGGAACACGATGGAAGGAATGCCAGCCTTGGCGCAGTAGGCGCTGAGGGCTGCAGAAGTATCACCGGTAGAAGCGCAAGCGACGGCGTCAATCGGGTGGATGCCCTTCTTGATGATGTGATTCACTTGGCTCACGAGAACTGTCATGCCGAGGTCCTTGAAAGAGCCCGTGTGGGAGTTGCCGCAGAGTTTTACCTTGAGGCTTCCGATGCCGAGTTCCTTGGCGAGCGGGGCTGCGTCAAAGAGCGGGCTCCAGCCTTCGCGCATGGTGACGATGTCTTCGACCGGAATATCCGGGAGCACCATTTCGCGCTTGCTCCAAATACCACTCATGTCTTCGGGCTTAAAGCTCATGCGGCGTTCGGCAAAGAGCTTCTTCCATTCTTCCGGGCTGCGGCTGGCGAGTGCTGCGCGGTCGTGTTCGACTTCGAGCAGGCTACCGTCCACCTTGCTGCGGTAAATGACGTCGGTCAGCGGGTAGGTATCGTCGCCGTTGATGTTTCTAAAATGAGCGTTAAACTGAGACATAATTTCCTCTTTGTTTTTCGACCGCAAATATAGCATTTTGGATTAGAGTTCCAAGTTTTGAGTTGTTAGTTACTAGAATATCTTAATATGAAATTCTCTATTACGATTAACTAGTATCTAGTAACTACTAACTAGTAACTTTAATTTCTCAATTGCGTTTTTGCTATATTATGGGCGAATTTTATTTATAAGCAATACTCGGAGTTCTGAGTGAAAAAGAAAACATTTATTCTATTCCCGCTTTTAGCGATGTTCTTGTCATCCTGCCTGTTTGATACGGATGACGATGGCTTGTCCAGCTGGCTTTCTGACCAGGGAATGCCTAGCAGTTATAAAGTCCAGATGGTGACCGTAAATGACTTGAAACCGACGTCCGCTGAATTGTACAAAGATTCGCTCCCTCGTTCTGCCGGTGTTTTCGGAACGTTCGGTGCTTCTGCGGGCATGGTGCACGATGCTGTTTTTGACTTTGCTGTGGACAGTGCCTTCTTGGCAGATTTGAAGGCGGCTGATTCTGCAAAATCTTATTTGTCGCTTTACCTTTTTGATGCTGTTTATTGGTCTAAGGTTTTGCCATCGACGGTATTGCCTATTGAAGATGAAGTCAATGTCAACATCAGCTGGACCCTTTCTGAAAAGCTGACGGATGCCGAACTAAATGCCTTGGAAACGGTTGTTGATTCGGAATGGATTGATGGTCTTAAGTCTTGGAAGACGAAGAAAACTGCAGACACGACGGTTTCTGTTTCCATTACCAAGAAAGATTCTGTCCTGGTTTTGGATTTGCCGAGCGCATTTATTGACGACGTTCGCAAGAACTCAGGCAATCGCCGTTTGCAGTTGCGTGTATCTGCTCCTGAAGCTCCGCATGCCTATCGTTTCTACGGTCCGTCTGTAGGCCTCTTGGTTTCTCCGATTTTGTACATGGTGGAAATGGAAAAGGATTCCTATAGGGGTTATCGTTCTTTGCGTGCTGCAACGCTCATTTCGAATCGTGAAGAATGTTCAGATTGCCTTGTCTTGCATGGTGGCGTCAAAGACTCTCTCTTGGTGGAATTCCCGTCTAAGCCGATCATGAAGGCGCTGTCTGATTTTTACGGTGATGAATTCCCTTATGATGCAGAAGATGTTCGCCAGTCCGTTGTCATGGCTCAGGTGACGTTCTACAGGGATGATTCTAAAGGTAGTAATGAGCTTGACATGCCTATAGCTGTTGAAGCTTACACTTATACTGGCGATAAAGATAGTCTTGTTTGCAGTAGGGATAACTATTCCAAGTACAACGATTCTTTAATCGCAGAAAAAGGACATCCGAATCTTGTGTTCCATGACGGGGACTCGCTTACTCTGCAGGTCACTACGGGTATGCGCGACTTTATCAATAGGGCTAGCGACGGACGTTCCTTCAAGATGAAGATGGTTTTGGATCGCTCGCTTGTTTTGGACAAGGACGAGTATTTCTACGGCTCCAACTCCTACTACGTGAATAGTAAGGGAGACTCCGTTCGCGTATTCTTCCCTTATCCGGATTACGCTCGCTATGATTTTTCGTCGATCAAAAATACATCGACAACGCTTAAGCTGTGGCTTGCCTCGAAGCGCGGGGAGGAAGAATAATGAAAAAGTTTATTAGTGCTTTACTTTGTGTTTCGAGTTTTTCCTTTGCGTCGATGATTGGCCTTGAAGCTATGGGTCAGGAACAGATTGCGGGTGGCTCTGCCGCCATGGCAGGTCGTGGCTTTGCGGGTAATGCAAAGACCGGTGATGCCGAAGGCGTTTCTGTGGTGAACCCGGCTCGCCAGGCTTTTGATACCAAGGTCGTGTTGAACTTGAACTTCTTGCTTGATGTCTCGACCGCAGATCGTTCGAATTCCCATTTTACGAAGACGAATCTTTCGATGCCGTCCATGAACCTTTCGTTCCCGATGGGTGATTTTGGTGCGTTCGGTGTTTCGCTGTGGCAGCATTATGCCGCTTCGATGCGTGAAGATTTTGAAAATCAGGAAGAAAACCAAAAAGCGAAAATTGAATACCAGAGCAGTATTTATGAACTGGTGCCGACTTATGCAATTCGACTCCCATTCTACCGCGCGATTTCGTTGGGCGCCTCGGCTCATTTTGTGATGGGCAGCTATACTCGTGAACTTACGCTTGGTCCGGACAACTCTGAAATTGATGAGGCGGATGCCTGGGCTACGAACAACACCGATGTTTCGGATTACGTGAATGGGGACTGGGAAATCAAGAACCATCCGGCGTACTACACTTTTGCTGCCCAGTACCGCGGTCGTATGGCTTCGTATTTCTTCTCGTTTACGACGCCTTACACGCTCCAAAATGAATTGGAATACAACTTCAGGTACAGTGAAACCGATACGCTTGTTCCGGCTAAGCATACTCGTGAAATCCGCGTTCCGGCGATGCTTGCAACGGGTGTCAACTACCGCTTCAACAAGCGCCACAACGTGATGGCTGATATTGCATGGCGTGCCTGGGATAAGGATATCGAAAATGCTGCTGGTAGCTGGAATTTGTCCAAGGTGACCAAGACGCAGAATGATTTCAATATCTCTCTTGGTTACCAGCGCGATGGTAGCGATATTTTCTATGAATCATACTGGAATCGCATTACGTATAGAGCCGGTGTCTGGTTCAAGAACTGGTATGTTCAAGATGTTTCTGAAATTGGTGGATCCATTGGTGCTGGTTTCCCGCTCGGTCGAAAGGGAACGATGCTGGATTTGTCCATTCAGGGGGGCGTTCGCCTGACTGACGATGACCGCAACTGGAGTGAATCCTATATTGGTATACGTCTCGGTTTGCTCGGTGTCGGAAGTTGGGGTAAAACCCGTGGTCAATAAGATTCAACAGAAGGAGATCGAAATGGCTACTAAGAAGAATGAAGAGGAAGTAAAGAAGACCGTTACTAAGAAGACGGCTTCTACAAAAGTTTCTGAAACGAAGACTGTAGCGAAGAAGGCTACAGCTGAAAAGAAGCAGGCTGCTACGAAGAAAGCTCCTGCCGAAAAGAAGGTTGTCGCCAAAAAGCCGAGCGCAACCGTTGAAAAGGTTGCTGCTAAGACGGCTCCGGCAAAGAAGTCCACTAAGGCTAAGGCAGAAAAGGCTGAAAAGCCGGCTACAAAGACTGCAACGAAGACTGCCAAGGTTTCTACAAAGACGGAAAAGTCTGTTGCTGCTGCAAAGAAGGTCGTGAAGGCTGCTACGAAGGCAAAGAAGGTCGACGTTGAAGTTGTTGAAACTCCGAAGGCTAAGGTCGCTAAGTCCGCTGCTCCGGAAGCATTGCCGCAATCCTTCGATGCAGAATACCTCGTGCTTATGCAGAAGGATCCGAACTGGATGCAGGCCTTCTGGGAAGTTTCTGAAGAACGCATCAAGGCTGCCAAGAAGGGCAAGGGCAAGCTCGTGCTTCGCTTGTTCGACATCTCGAACGACTTGACCGTGAAGCGCAACAAGAAGCTCAAGTTCCACGATATCGAAGTTCCGGCAGACGCCCGTAGTTGGTACGTGGAAAACAAGGCAACGCAGAACTGCGCTGCAGCGCTTGGCGTTGTTGCCGCTGGCAAATTCGAACCGCTGGTCGAAGCTGGTCCGATGCAGACGTTCACGCTCGAAGGTTCCGAAGTGAATACAGATAACGTATTTGTTCGCGCTTCCCTCGGCGGTGCTACTCTCGGTGGTTTTGGCAGCTCGGGACTTTCTTCGATGTCTGCAAAGACTTGGCTTGAATCGCTTTCGAGCTCTTCGGGCTCCATGTTCTCTGGCGCACTTTCCAGTGCCGCTCTCAAGAGCAACAAGCTTGAACTCCCGAAGGATTCCGTGAACTACGGCAAGGACTTCTTCTTGTGGGTGAAGACCCGCTTGATCGTCTACGGTGGTACGCGTCCGGATGCACACTTGCAGGTGCGTGGCGAACCGTTCCCGCTCAACCCGGATGGCACCTTCAGCTTTGAAGAAGACCTCCCGGACGTGACGAAGATTATCCCTGTCTTTGCAACCGATAAGGATGGTGATTTCCCGACGACAATCGTCCCGATCGTGGTGAAGCGCACGGAATAATGGCAAAGCCTGGTCGCTTACATCTTTTGCTTCACGCACATTTGCCTTTTGTGCGTGAACCCTCTTTTGACCGGTTCTTGGAAGAGAACTGGTTTTTTGAGGCTATGGCGGAGACTTATTTGCCCGTCATACAGATGCTCAACCGTCTGGAAGAAAAGGGCGTGCCGGGCACTCTCAATTTGAGCGTTTCTTCGGCGCTGCTCTCGATGCTTACGGATAAGCTATTGCTTACCCGTTTTTCGGTGCATTTGCACAAACAGCTTGAACTGATTGAACGCGAAAAAGTCCGCTTCCAGGGCAATTCCGAGCTTATGGAAGTGGTGGATTTTTATTACCGCAGGCAGCTTGCGCTCATCAATACGTGGGAGCGCGATTGCGGTTGCGAAATTGTCCCTGCATTAAAGCGATTGGAGCAGATTGGAAAAATCAACTTGCTCACTTGCGTGGGGACGCATCCGTTTTTGCCCGCGTACCAGAACGATGTCGAAGCGATCCGCTTGCAGCTGAAGATTACAGTCCGCGCATTCGAAGACGCTTTTGGCAAAAAGCCTCGCGGGCTGTGGCTCCCGGAATGTGGCTATTTTGAAGGTCTGGACGCGATCCTTGCAGAATTCGGATTCAAGTATTTCTTCTTGGAAACGCATGGCGTGCTCTTGGCAAAGCCTGCACCGAAGTATGGCGTGTTCTCGCCAATCAAGACTCCGGCAGGGCTTTATTGCATGGGGCGTGAACAGAGCAGTTCCATGGAAGTATGGAGCCGCAAAACGGGCTACCCGGGGCATCCTGAATATCGCGAGTTCTTTAGGGATATTGCGCACGAACGTGAAAGCGAATATCTAGGCGATTATTTCTTGTCGGCGGGCACGCCTATTGAAACGGGTCTCAAGTACTACCGCATCACGGGAAGCGAAAATAAGGAGATTTATCGCCCGTGGAATGCGCTCCGCTTGGTGGAAGACCATGCGCGACTTTTTGTCGCCAATCGCGAAGCGACTGTGTCGAATTTGCTTCCGAACATGGATGGCAATAAGGTTTCGATCCTTTGTCCGTACGATGCGGAACTTTTTGGACACTGGTGGTTTGAAGGTCCGCTGTTCATCGAGAAAATGTTTGAACGCGCGGCAAGCTCGAGCGTGGTCGAGATGGCATCTTTTGAAGAATCGATGCGCGAACCTGCGGATACAGATGTTCACAATCCGATTTTCTCGTCTTGGGGCGAGGGCGGCTTTGGTGACGTTTGGATGAACGATGAAGTTGCTTTCCAGTACCCGATGTTTTTTAGAATGCGTAAGATGATGGACGATTTGAAGTCGCGCATTTCTAATGCAGGGAATGCTGTTGGGACTGCGCGCGGTTCAAAGGCTACGATGGTGAAGCGTTTCTTGGCGCAGATGGCGCGCGAACTCGTGCTGTTCCAGGCTTCGGACTGGGCTTTCATGATTCATAACAATTCGGCGGCGGATTACGCACGTGCCCGATTGAATGGTCATTACGAAAATCTCAGTGCACTTTATAAAGAAGCGGTCAAGGCAAATCCCGATACCAAGTTGCTCAAGAAGCTGGAGCAGAAGAACAATTTGTTCCCATTCATAGGCGAGTGCCTGTAGTTTTTAAAAAGGAGATGCCCGCTGGAGTTTATCCCGGCCTCTGAGCCGGGACGGGCATGACATCTTCTAATAACTAATGACTATTGACTAGTAAATCACAATAAAACTTTCCGTTTTGCTTTTGTTCCCGACGCGGAAGCGGTAAATGCCTGGAGCCATAATCGCTTTGACTTGGTCTTCTTGCAGGCAGAATGTTGTTCCTTCATACTTTTGCTGAGTGACTAAATCACCGCGCCTGTTACGGATTTCAAAGAATTTCTTGTCGCTGGGGAGTGGACCGAAGCAGAGTGCGCCATGTTTCCAGGGAACGGGGAATGCATGCGGATCTGAAGTGCTAGTGGTGATGGGGATGCTTTCGGATTTTCCGAAACGACTGAAAACCCAAGTGGTTGAATCGCATGTAGAAAAGAATGATGCTAAGCTATCCAGTGTTTTGTTGCTACTGATTCTATGGATCGTTGCCTCTGAATCGTGGTAAGCAATGACTGTGGCTTTACCGACAAAATTAGAAAGTTCTACATCTTGGGTGTTTTGCTGTTTGCTGAAAAAATCAAAAGCGAGACTTTCTAGTTCAGGCTTTATTAAGTCGTCTAAACGGTATCTGGCGGAAGCCCATTGCGATTGATCTTCGTTAATCCATTCCTTCTTTTGCAGTTTCTTGCTGCGTGCTCCAGAAAACGAAAGTCGAACTGCATAGTCATGGAAAACGCTGTCGGCGTCAAGCTCGTGTGCTTTTAAAGAAGCTTCGAGCTGCGATTCAAAATTTTTATTGGGGTTCTTGGAGAAGTTTTCCCAGATGGACTTGTCAAGATTTTTTGAAACTTTGTAGTATAGATAAAGGAACAAAGTAGATGCTCCGTAATTCCGGAATGTTGCGGAGAGCGGGTTCCCTGTTTTGTCGAAAAAGGATGGCAAATATCTGAGATAATCGTCTACTTCGGGGTTGGTAATTTCTTCAAAGCCCGTGGCTGAAGCTTCGAACCAGAATGTAGAATTGGAATACATGTTGAGGTAGGTTAGCTGTACAGCATGGTAAAATTCGTGGAATGCTGTAAGACGGATCCCTTTTGCCCATTCATTTGTGTAGTAATAATCGTGGGTGCTGTTATACAGAGGAATATCAGCCTTGGAATAATAACAAGTGTCTTTATCGACGATTATAGACTCTTTTGAAATGTTGTAAGTCGCGCCGTAATTGAAATCGTTGTCTAAGAAAATTTGTGAGGTTGCACCGTTGTTCATGGGAACAGTCACTGCAAAGCAGGCACCGCATGAGCTTGAACCTCCAAAGAAAATTTGTCCGTCTCGGACTTGGTCGACATCGATGATTTCGACGGGGTATAGACCGGCTTTAACATCTTGCTGAAAATGGTGGCTCTTGCTTGGACCTTTGGGCGCTTGCATCTTGATGTTGTTGACGTAAAGCTCCCATGCATCTTCAAAACTTGCTGCGGTAGAATCGGCAAACGCTTTGGTGGTGGCATGTGGACCCGTCAAGACGTACATCACCTGAAAATGTGGCGTTTCGATTGTGTAGATGGAATCGTAATAACTTTCGGGACTACATTTTTCGCTGCTGTAAAGCGAGGCGGCATAATGCGGGTCTTTTTGATATTTTATCAGATTCTCGATGACTTTTGCGGTTCCGCAGCCATTTTCATAAGCATAGGCGATGCCTGACACACAAATTAATGTGATGGCGAGAGAAAAAAGAGGTGCCTGTAAGATGTTGTGAAATGGAATTAAACGCATTGCTTATACAACTCCTGCGTTTTTGAGAATTTGCTTTGCCTTGGCGGTGATTTCGGCGGGAACCGTCAGCTGTTTTTGATGGTGTGGCTTGATGCGGGCGTCGATAATCAAGGGCGCCTTGCATTTCCAATGCTTGTTTTCGACAACTTCGTCGAGACCGTAAATGTCTTGTGCGGGGTCGGAGCGCGTGAACGTGAGCCAGAGAAAATCGCTCAAAATGTTGTTTGCACCATTGCATGCGTTACGGGCGTCTTCGTCGATGATGGAAATCCAGGGATAGTTCTCGCGGAATTCCCAGTGGGCGAGGGCGTTTTTGAGCTCGCAGAAAGTCTCGGCTTTGTTGAGAGTCGCGGGCGTCTCGTTGAACGCCGGACCTTCGATCATGAGCACGCCGGGCATCACGATGGTCGCTTTCTTGAAACCTTGCGGGAGTGCAAGAGTTTTTAAATCGCTCGGATTGTTGCGGAGCTCGCGAATTTTGGCGCCTGCTGCTGCAATCACGACTTTGGAACCGTGGTTGAGGCTTGTGCCGGTGTAGTCGAGCGTGTCGATGGTCGTCGCCGTCTGGAAATGTAAATCGCGGTCGAAGTGGACACGTTCAAGAACGTGTCCGAAGAACGCTGGAATGTTGTTTACATCGAGGCTCGCGGCGGTTTCTTTTGCTATGGCATTCGCGTCAGTAGAAATGCCCGCGGCATTCCCGTCAGCAGAGTCTTCTTTTGCCGCGATAAGCAAATATTTGGTAAGGCTCGCCTGGTTGAATCCGAGCAGCGCGTTCGCCGTCTTTAAAAGTTCCATCGGCTCGCGTTCTTCGGGGCTGGCGTAGGGTCGGAACGCCTCTGAACCGAGCGCTAAGCAAAGCGGGTGTACGCCAGCATCATCGACCGCGTGAATCCCGTAAACGCCCGGGAGCGAAGCGGGAACCATTGGCTTTGTGATCGCGTGAATGTATTTCCCGAACAGCGTATCTTCTTGAGGCGGGCGTCCAACGACCGTGAATGGGAAAATGGCGTTCTTTTTGCAAAGCACTTTTGTGACTTTCATACAAGGGAAATCGTGTTTGCCGGAATAATAGCCGATGTGGTCCCCAAATGGACCTTCGGGTTTTAAACCGGGTTCGAGTTCTCCTAAAATACAAAAATCGGCATCGCTAGAGACAAGGTAACCGTCATGTTCAAAGTAACGGAAACGGCGGTTGCCGAGCATGCCTGCAAACAAGAGCTCCGAGAGGTTCTCGGGCATGGGCATCACGGCTGCAAATGTGTGCGATGGAGGTCCGCCAATGAAAACGCTTACCTTGAGCGGGCGACCTTCTTCGAGAGCCTTTTGGTGGTGCCTTGCAATGTCTCGTTTGATTTGGTAATGCAATCCGCATTCTTCGTTCGGGACGTACTCATTGCCTGAAATCTGGATACGGTACATGCCCACGTTCGTTTGCATGATGCTTGCATTTTCACTCGGGCGTGTGGCGACTTGCGGGAGCGTGATAAACGCTCCGCCGTCTAGCGGCCAGCTGACCAGCTGTGGCAAGTCGCTAAGGCTGCATTCTTCGAAGTCCTTGATGCTGCCGGAGCGTCTCGGCAAAGAATTTATTCCGGCGAATCCCGCCTTGAACAGTTGTAGCGGGTGCTTGAAAGCGTTTTTGAAAAATTCGACCGGATTTGATTTGAATTGGACTGCGATTTTTGTCTGCTCAAAGCCATCTCGGAACAGAAAATTGAATCGTTCGTCGCTTCCGAAAATGTTGCAGGCGGCGCGAAACTTGCTCCCTTTGACATGTTCAAAAAGAAGTGCTGGGCCACCTTGCCTAAAATTTTCCCTCGCGATTTCGGCCATTTCCAAGTGTGGATCGACTTCGGCGTGAATACGTTTGAGCATTCCTGCTTTTTCCAAATCCAGCAGGGCCTGTTCGAGGGACTTGTACATGATGTTATCCGGCGGTTGCGGACTGGTCTAACGCTTCAAAAGCCTGCGTTTTCTTCTTTGCTTCAATAAATGCGATTTGTTCGCGAGCCATTTCTCTAGCCTTCATGGCGTAAACCAAGCTTGCGCTGTTCATGACAATTGCGAACGTATCTTCAGCAAAATCCTTGCATCCCTGGAACGAGAGGTCGTCAAAGCAGGTCGTCATTCCCTTGACGGAATCAAACTTGTGCGTGGCGGTAAAACCACGGAATGGGCCTTCACCAAGGCGTACTGCGATTTCGATGACGTTGTTCGTCTTGCCCGGTGTGACCGCTCCAATGATGCCAGTCCAACTTAATTTTCTGAAACCCGCCATAATGGTGTAGCGGATAAACTCGCCAGATTCAATGTTCTTGGGCAACGTGTAGTATAAAACGGCGTTCGTTCCGACGGACAAGGACATTGGCGCATAACGCAAAATATCAAGCGTGTCCGAAAGAGTGCCGTATTGCCAAGAAGTTTGACTGAATTTTACCATGCCGTATAATGTAGTAAAAGATGAAACGGAAAAACGGGAATATTATGTTTTTATACCGAAATTTTTTTAATTTTGCATAAAATTATGTTTTCTAAAAAGGACAGAGATGCGTCTAGGCTTTGTTGTACTTCACTATAATGTTGTCGCTGAAACAGAAAAGTGCGTCGCATCGATCCTGGAACGGATTGATACCGATGATTTTGAGATTGTCGTTGTCGATAATTGCTCTCCGAATAAGTCTGGGCCTCAAGTAAAGGCGTTGTTTGAAGGCAAAGCTCATGTGTCCGTCATTTTGAACGAAGAAAATCTAGGCTTTGCACGCGGAAACAATGTGGGTTTCCGCTTTTTGAAGAACGAAAAGAAGTGCGATTTTATCGTGATGTTGAATAACGATACGTACTTGATTCAGGATGATTTTTACAAGGTCATTCTGGATGAATATGAGCGAAGCCATTTTGCCGTTTTAGGTCCTGAAATCCACTGCCCGAACGGGATTAACGCAAACCCTGTCAAAGACAAGCTGATGACGGTTGCAGAACTCGAGCGCAAAAGGGCGCGCTGGCGTAGAATCCGCGTGAGAAACATTTTGCATTTGGGCTTTTTAGACACTTGGTACTCGTTCATTGCTGATCGCCTGGGACCTGGGCCGAACAGCTACCAACCCGCTAATGACCGCCGCCAAGTCAATGTGGAATTGCACGGCTGTTGCCTTGTGTTTTCGCCCGACTATGTTGCCCGTTACGACGGCTTGAATTCGGGAACGTTCATGTACCAGGAAGAAGATATCCTTTACGCAGAAATGCTCCGTGACAAGATGCTCATGGTTTACAATCCGGCGTTGAAGATTTACCACATGGAAAACGCATCGACGAATTCGGTCTGCAAGGGATCCCGTAAAAAGAAAATATTTGTCTATACAAATTATCTAGCTTCGTCTGAAGTCTTGCTGAACGTTCTGAAAGATATTGAAAAGGTGCATTAATGTCTTCTGCTGAGAATGATCAGAAATTTTTGCTGAAAAGTTCCATCCTCAACATTATCGGCGCTGTGCTTAAGGTTTCTGGCCCGGCGTTGAATTTTGTGGTGGCGCGTTATTTTGGGAAAGAGGCTTTTGGTATTTATATATCCACCCAGCTTTGGGTGTCGATGATGAGCCGTGCAGCTGTGCTTGGCTTGGACAAGGGCTTGACTTGGTACGTTCCGCAGAACAAGCTTTATAACCGAGTGGCTCATGAAGGGATTGCTCAGTCGCTTCGCCTTGGTTTTTATTATGCGCTCCTTGTGTTTGCGGTGATTGTCGTGATGGCTTTGACGGGCTCTTACACGATATTCTCGGGGCTTGAATCGCTTTCTTCGACGGAAATAATCCTGTACATCATGTCCATTGTCCCGTGGGTGTTTAACTTGATTTTTGCGGGGGCGTCGGAAGGAAATCGTAAACCGCAGTATCGCATATTCATTAACGATTTTGCCGTTTTTACCTTTGCTCCGCTTTTTGCCTTGATTATTTACTTTATTACGGGTGACAAGGTCTATTCGCTTCCGATCGGCTTGCTGTGCGCCAATTGCATTGCGGTCTTGATTTATATGCGCTTGATGCCGCGCCAGTTCCCTGGAATGAAGTGGCTCTCGTCCGAAAAAATTCCCAAGGCGCTGCTCTCGTTTTCTCTGCCGATTGGCTTTTCTGAATTTGTCGTCGCGTTCTTGTTGAGAGCTGACCTTTGGATGGTCCTCGTGTTGCTTGGTCCTGAATACGCTGGTGTCTATGCCATCATGGTGACGATTTCCAATGCGATTAAGACGGTGCGCCAGAATTTCAATTCCATCCTCTTCCCGGTTGTGGCGGGAATGGAACCGGAACGAATGAAGCAGGGACTTCCGCATGTGTATTCTTATTGCGTGTCGTTGATTTCGACGATTCAGATTGGCATTGGATTCTTTATTGTGCTTTTCCCGGAAGAGACCTTGATGCTCGCCGGTAAATCTTTTGTTCAAAACCCGGAAGTTCTTGGAATTCTCCTTTTTGCAGGACTCTTTGATGGGTCGTTCTGCTTTACAGGTATGGTGCTCAATGGAATGGGCAAGAGCAAGTTCTTGCTGAAGTTGAATGTCTATTCGCTTATTTTGGCGGTGTCCATGAACTTGTTGCTAATCCCGAAATTTGGCTTGGTTGGTGCTGCGATTTCGACACTCAGTTTCCAAATTTTCCAAGGCATTTGGATGAACGCCGAGCTTTTGAAAAACGGAATTTGGCCTTATCGCCGTGGATTGTGGGTGCAGTTTGCGTGGGCGATTGCTCTGCTTATCCTGTTTGTGCTCCTGAATACTGGATTTGAACCTGAAATGTGGCAGAAAATCGCCATTTTTGTGGTGACTACCGCATCTCTCGTTTATCTGGTCATCAAGCGAGCTGCCGAAAAACCGCCAAAAAATGTATAGCCTTGCACATTGCGGAGCGTAATTTCGTAAATTATGGCAATGATTCCTAAAAAATTACATCTGATTTGGTTTTCTAAGAATAACGCCCCGCTTTCCCCGCTTTCGGAACTTTGCGTTTCTAGCTGGAAAAGGCATTGCCCCGACTACGAAATCGTAAAGTGGGATATTGATAAGTGCAAGGATATTATTGAAAGTATTCCGTACCTCCGTGAAGCGGAAAGCGTTTCCAAATGGGCTTTTATTAGCGATTACATCCGTCTTTATGCGGTTTACCACGAGGGTGGAATTTACTGCGATACAGACGTTTTCATGTACCAGAGTTTTGATCCGTTCCTGAACAACCGCTATTTTTCGAGCATTGAATTTACTTCGCACTATAAGAAAAACAGGTCCTGGAGATTCTTGAACGAAGACGGAACCAAGAAAGACCCGAACCAGATGGTAATTCCGGGGATTGCTTTGCAGGCAGCAATTTTCGGTGGCGAGGCGGGGCACCCGTTCCTTAAAAAGTGCATGGAATATTACGAGACGGAAAAGTTCATTTTGCCGAATGGCGAATTGAATATCAAGAATATTTCGCCGTGCGTTTATGCCCATGCCGCCCAGCAGTTTGGCTTTGTGTACAAGAACGAAATGCAGAAACTTTCCGAAGGGATTACGATTTACCCAGGCGATGTGTTCTTGCCGAGCATTAATGAATCCAAGGTCAAGCCTTTTGCAATTCACGTGACGAACGGCAGCTGGCGCCCGCTGTGGCAGCGTATCAAGGGCTTTCTCAGGAACGCCCCGCGAGGCTCTGTCGAAAGTCGACTCGCTGCTTACGAAAACAAGGAACCTCTTAAGCTTCAAGGGTAATTATGCCTTCTGTGAAATATCTTTTTGTGTTGACGAGTTCCCCGAAGGACTTTTTCTGCGAGCAGACGCTTGTGGCGATTGCTTCGCTGCGCGTCCATAACCCGAATGCGTTCGTGACGCTTTTGACCGATGACAAGACGGCTGAAACTCTGACGGGACCGCGTGCGGTCTTGAAGGACGCTGTCGATGAACTCAAGGTCTTGACGCTTGATGAAAAGTTCACGCCGATGCTTCGTTCTCGTTACCTCAAGACGGTGATGCGCAATGTGGTCGATGGCGACTTCTTGTACATGGATTCGGACATCGCGATTGTTGATGACCTCTCGATTCCGGACGAATGGCGCGGTGGCATTTATGCGGTGCTTGACTTCCACACGAATCTCTCGAAGGCGATTAACCGTAAGAAGGTCTTGAACAACGCGAAGATGATGGGCTTCTCGCCGATTTTGAACGACGAAATTTTCAACGGGGGCGTGATGTTTGCCGCCGATACGCCGGAAGCCCGCGAGTTCTTCAAGACTTGGCACGAACTTTGGCTTTACTGCGTTTCCAAGAACTTCCCGTACGATATGGCTTCGCTTGCTGAAACTAATTTCAAGTTCGGCTACGTGACAAAGAAGATGGATGGCGGCTGGAACTGCCAGCTTGCTTATGGCAATCGCTTCTTGCCGACGGCGAAGGTGTTGCACTTCTTCGGTTCGCGCATTATCGATACGCGTGGCCGCAAGGTGCCGGAATCGATGAACATCTTTTTGCCGAAGATTTTGCGCAAGGATTTTTACACGAACTTGAAGACCCTCCCCGTGACGGTAAACGCGGACAAGTCCATTCACATCAACGAGTATTACGATGACGTGATTGCGCACGCAAAGGATGCGTTCATGTACCAGACGAACAAGGTCGGTGCTGCTGGCGCTTACATCATCCGCTCTTACGCGTTTGCAAAATCGCTCGCCTGGCTGTACAAGAAAATGCCTTTCCTCGTGAAGCCTTTGGAAATCCTGGGCAAGCTTTTCTAAAGATTCTTGGAGTAAAACGACATGGAAAACGTTCACATTCCGATTATCCTTTCGAGCGATAACAATCAGATCAATGCCATGGCTGTTGTTATGACGTCTGCTATTGAGACGGCGGGCGAGGGGACGTACTACGATTTTTACTGTTTCCTTTCGGATAATGTGACCGAAGAAAATCGAAATCGTTTATCGCAATGTGCGGATACCCCGCGAAAGAATTGTTCCGTGACGCTTGTGGACATGTCGCCTTATTTCAAGGATAATGCAATCCAGTACAGTGGAAAGGTCGGGATGGTGCATTCCGTGACGACGCCTGCACTTTACCGCTTAAAAGCGCCGTCGGTATTGCCGCTTTTGGATAAGGTTCTGTACCTCGATACCGATACGATGGTGCGCACGGATTTGCGAGAACTTTTTGAAACGCCGATGGACGGAATTTACATGGCGGGCGTGCCTGTCGTTTGGGCGCAAATTAAAAAGAGCGATCGCAATCGCTGGCTCAAACAGAGTGGAATTCCGGGCATGGACTTTTACGTGAACAGCGGTGTGCTTTTAATGAACCTTAAGGCCATGCGCGAAGATGGTATTGAAAGCAAGTGCTTGGCGCTTGTGGGCAAAAAGGAATTTGCGCCGCTTGATCCTGCCGACCAGCTGATTTTGAATTACGTGTGCTATGGCAAAATCGGCTTTATCCCGTGCCGCTACAACGTGACGATGAGCAACATCAAACATGCAAAGCGAATGACGGCGCTCTATTCAGCCAAAGAAGTTCGCGAAGCGTTTGACGACCCGTCCGTGATCCATTGGACGGGTGCTGGCAAGCCCTGGAAATACTACGATGTGCTCTTGGCTCACGAATGGTGGCGCCGCTATATGCAGTCGCCGTTCAAGGATGTCCCGCTGAATCGCGGGACAAAACCGGGAACGCTTGGCAACTGGTGGCGCCTCCTGAAGAAAGTTTTTAAGTAACTCTCTACAGTTTCATCACGCGCTTCATCTCGAGATTTTCGTAGCCTTCGGGGCAATGTGTCGAAAGGTAGACGGTCGGGTTGTTGGCAACAAATTCGCGGACACGGTCGAGCGTTTCGCGGGCGGCTGCAATGTCTTCAAAGACGATGCTTAATTTGTTTGCCTTAAGGGCGGCATCGCAGTAGGTTACGTCGCCATGCATCATGTAGAAGAGTCCGTCGTTTTCGGCGACGATGATGCTGTTGCCTTTGGTGTGTCCCTTCGCTTCAATGAAATAGATTCCGTCTGCGATTTTTTCGCATTTCGGGAAGTTGTGGTAAGGTCCGTCCTTGTAAGTGCAACGCACGATGTTTGCGCCTTCGAGTTTCATGGCGTCGGCATCTTCGGGCGAGACAAAAACCTTTGCATTCGGGAAATACTGGATGGCTGCGGAATGGTCCGGATGCTTGTGCGTGATGAGAATTTTAGTGACCTGCTCGGGCTTGTAACCGAGTTCCGCAAAAGCCTGGGTGTAGTCCTTTAGCTTTTCGCCCATGTAAAGCGGAGCGCCGAGCTTCTTTTCGGGTGCTGCGAAGTCGTTGACAAATCCCGTATCGACAAGGATGACTTCGCTCCCGGTGTCGATGAGAAAGTTTTGCAGACTGCTGCGGTAGATGATCTGTTCGTCGAACTTGTCCTTGCCTTCTTCACCGCCAAAGGCAAACGCCTGGTTCATGAAACCATGGTCAAACATGCGTACGGCTTTAATTTCCATATGCTTCCCCTTCTGAAAATGTATGCTTTTATACCAATATATACTCAAAAGGTCCCAAATCAAAATAAGGCAATATTCCAAATCGGATTTTTTGCGGAATGTGGCGGACTTGAGGGCTGGTAAGCAAAAAATATGGGCGTTTACGGGGGTTGCCCGGCGGTTGAAAGAAAAATTTTTCAGGTTTAGTCTTTGCAGATGGCGCAAGATTTCTATTTTTGTACGTGGAAAATCCTTTTCTATCCAGGAGTCTTATATGGGCGGCTTTTGTGGTGTTATTTCCAAAGAAGATTGCGTTTGCGATCTCTTTTACGGAACCGACTACCATTCTCACCTTGGCACTCACCGCGGCGGTATGGCTGTTTTGAAATCGGATGGTGTTTTCCATCGCTCGATTCACAACATCCAGAACACTCCGTTCCGCAGTAAGTTTGAACACGATTTAACCCATTTTTCCGGCAAGGTTGGCTTAGGCGTCATCTCTGACACGGACCCGCAGCCGCTCGTCATGACCTCCAAGCTGGGAACGTTCGCGATTGTGACTGTTGGCCTCATCACGAACATCGAAGATATTAAGAACGAACTTTTCCGCAACAACTGCATGCAGCTCCAGTTCTCTACAACGAGTGGCATGGTCGGTCCGACCGAAGTTGTTTCAGCGCTTATCGCTACGCAGGATTCAATTATTGACGGTCTCAAGTACGTTCAGGACAAGGTGAAGGGAAGTTGCTCCGTGCTGATTATGGATAGCGCGGGGCGTTTTTATGCCTGCCGCGACAAGTGGGGCCGTACGGCTGTAATCCTCGGTAAGAAGGATGGCGCTATGATTGCCTTGCAAGAAAGCTGTGCACTCCCGAACCTCGGTTACGAATACGTCCGTGATCTTGGTCCGGGTGAAGTGGTAGAGCTCACGCCGGATGGCGAAACAACGCTCGTTCCGCCACGCAAGAAGATGGCAATTTGTTCGTTCCTCTGGGTGTATTACGGTTACCCGGCATCGAGCTACGAAGGACGTAATGTTGAAATGACTCGCTATCGTTGCGGTTCCGCTCTTGCGAAGCGCACCCCGACCGAAGCCGATGCCGCTTGCGGTATTCCGGACTCCGGTACGTCTCACGCTTTGGGCTACGCTCACGAAGCAGGCATCAAGTTTGCCCGCCCGTTCGTGAAGTACACGCCGACTTGGGCACGTTCGTTTATGCCGCAGGACCAGCGCCAGCGCGAACACGTCGCCTCGATGAAGCTCATCCCGATTCCGGGACTCATCAAGGACCGTCGCCTCGTCTTCTGCGACGACTCCATCGTTCGCGGAACTCAGCTCGGTAAGCAGGCTGCAAAGCTTTATTCGATGGGCTGCAAGGAAACGCACATGCGTATCGCTTGCCCGCCGCTCGTTTATCCGTGCAAGTTCATCAACTTCTCCCGCTCCAAGAATGAATACGACCTCATCACGCGCCGTTACATTCGCGACCAGGAAGGTGAAAACGCCGATCTCGACAAGTACACCGATCCGAATGGCCAGCCGTACAAGGACATGGTCGAATACATCCGCAAGAAGCTGAACCTCACGTCGCTTGCGTTCCAGCGCATTGACGACTTGATCCAGGCTATCGGCCTCCCGGAAGAAGACCTTTGCACTTACTGCTGGACTGGCAAGGACTACGCCGAAACGGGTGACTGCTATCATTGCCCGTGCCATTGCCACGACAAGGAAAAGGAAGAAGACAAGTAGTGTCATTCCCGCCTCCGAGCGTGAATCTCCTATTAGAGTCTCTTGTAATTAAAAAATCCGACCTCATGCGAGGTCGGATTTTTTTGTTGCTAGTTTTTAGAAAAAGCGTATTATTCATGCCGAAAACAGGCAAAATTCTTGAAGAGATGGGTGTGCAAATCCGTCTTGCTCGTATGCGTCGTAAAATCCCGGCTGCGCTAGTTGCGGAACGTGCGGGAGTCAGCCGTGCATCTGTTTGGGCTGTAGAAAAAGGCTCTGCGGCGGTCGCTATCGGCATTTACGCTGCTGTTCTCCATGCCATTAACGGCTTGGATAAAGACTTGCTTAAGATTGCTGCTGACGACGAACTCGGTCAAAAGCTTCGTGACATCGAACTCCTGAATAAATACCGCAAGGCGAAAGCTTTGGGTTGAAAATAATGTATATTACGAGTATGGTCAATTCAAAGGCGCTCCTGTCGAACGATGGAGAATACATATCGTTTTCGTTTAATGGGCGGACAATCCGTTTCAAGGGGCCATATAGTCTCGTCAAAATTGCGAAAGTCAAGGAATGGGACAATGGCTACTTGGTGATTGATGCCATCTATAAGCATAGCCAGAACGAACTTGTCGAGGACTACATTGACTTGGTCCCGATACTAGAGGACCTTTACATTGACCCGAAAATTTTCTTGCAACCGATAAAATCAGTCGAGGTAGGGGAATGTCCGAGCTGCAGCTTAAAGAAATCGCCGACAAAGCTGACATGATTATCGCTAATTATTCGTTCACTGTTACGGAAAATGGTGACGTGAAGATTCTTTACCTGAGCAATCCCGATCAAGCTTGTGTGCTTAACAAGGATGGCGATATGATTAAATCCTCGATGGATGATGCGCGCCTTGCTCTTGTTCAGGCGTATTATTTGAAAAACAAGGATTTAATTGGTAACGATTAATGCCAAAGTATTTTCCATTCAAGATTGCGGGCTATTACCTCTATTTCACGATGGCATGTGTCGTCGAATGTATCCACGCCCACGCAAGCGATACTAAATTGACTGAAGCGGGATCCGCAAAGTTGTTCATAAAGTCGGATGGTGATACGATTGTTCAAAAGCGCGGGACACTTTCCGACAAGGAACTTGCGACTATCCAGAAATACATCAAGAACAACTATTTGACGATGTTCGAAATGTGGTCGCAATATTCGGAACATGGTTTTTATGGCGAAAATAAGTAAATGTCAAAAATTAAGTTGATATAAAAAGAGGAGCTCCGTTAGGAATTCCTCTTTTAAAATGGATTTGTACGGTTCCATTAAAGCTTCGCACTACCCATTCAAGTCGGGTTGTGTTTGTTGCCTACTTCGAAGGAACATTTTTAACGAAAATTTGCTTTGCTGCTCGCTTTGTAAATTTTTTGATATATATTTGTATTATATGAATATTATGGGTAACAAAAAGATATGTGGAGCGAATCTGAAAAATGATTCGTTAAATGTCGTTACCCCCCCCCAGGTAACTGTAGTTTACAAAATTCGTGCGTTAGAGGACAAGGCGATTTCCGAGAAGGGAACCGCCCTTTGGACGTTTGTTCAGTTTTGAAATGGATAAATAAAAAAACATCAAGCTGTATAGCGAAGGCAATGAGGTAATATTATGAGCATATCAATGGAAAAATACCAACTTTTGAAAGAGAAATTTGGGAGTCTTGCTAGTTGGGCTCTTTGGGATAAAGCAAGCGGAAATCCAAAATCAAGAGAAAATGTTGGCTCTATGGAATGGGCTAGTGATGAAGCAGCCTTGATAAAGAAAATAAAAACGAAATTTGTTTTTGTTGCATTTAATGGGTCTTCACAACATAATGGAAAAAATGGTCATGAACAGAAAATTTCTTGGTCAAATTTTCATAGTGGTTATAAATATGGCAGGGATCATAAACTCCGCTATGCAGTTCTAGGAAGTGCTGCAGAAGGTGCTTACATTACGGATTTAATTAAGAATGACAAATCGAAGACGGCAAAGGAAAGGGTTAATAAATACAAGGAAAATAGAGCCTTGCTTGAAAAACATATTGATACACTAAAAAGGGAGATAGAACTTCTTTGTGGTAAGAAAAAGCCGTGCTTGATAGCTCTTGGTCGTGATACGGAAAATTTCTTAAGACAGTCTCTTGAAAAAGAGGGCTACAAAATTTTTTTCTTGTCCCATTACTCGGCGACAACTCCCAAATTTGACGAATATAGAGAACAACTAAAAGAAATATTGGATAGCGTAGGATAAAAAGGCTAGAAAAAATGGTTAGAAAAATTATTCCGTTATTAGTGTTTCTAGGAATGACTGCACCTTCTATGTCGCAACTGGTTGAATGCATATGGACTCAATACTGTGATCATGAAGATGGATGCTTCTATATATGCAGTGATGGTTATTATCGAAATGGCTCAACGAGGTTTTTCAAATATTCGTGCGAAAATGTGAATGACTTGTATAACGAAATGCCAAATTGTAACGCTATATATGAAAAAATAAGACGAGAGAATAATGAAAGAAAAAAAAGGCAATCGGAAAATTATGAAACGTACGCTCGAGAAGAGGGAAAAAGGTGTGATTTAGGTCAAGCTTATCAAATGTCTGTATGCTTGAAACTGATAGGTCAATTTTACATAGACAAAGTAAATGAATTTCTTGTGAATGGTCAAAATACACCTTTGATTGATAAGATTGATTTTTATAGCGGACGGGATTCTATTAATGCATATAAGTATTCGTCCGGCAATTGCTTTGATTTTTTTTCTTATAAGGATATTGGTAAAGGGAAAGGATTAGAAATTTCTTTGACAGATGCAGGAACTAGAAGTTGCTTTGTATTTGAAAAAAATCGATCTTCTTGCAAAAAGGGAATGAAAATTTTATTGAAAACATCATTTAAAAACGGCAAACAGGACAAAGTTGCTGACGAGTGTGATTTTTGGAATGATTGTGAGAAGGTTGATGGAATGGTCCTAGATGGAGTTTCATGGAATATTCCTGGCAAGACCAATTGCGATGCTGCGTTGAAAGAAAGAATGAAGGACAAAACTCTTGATATAAGGAAGAAATTCAAATGAGAATGTTGTTTGTTTCATTTTTGTTGACTTCGCTGGCTGTATCGCTTGCATTTGGAGAGGTAAATCCGAATTCGGTTCATCCTGGTTATAAAAAGGCTATTGACAATGGTGATATTACCACAGCAGTGAATTTAAGACGTAATGGAGTCAGTGACATCTACTGTCCCGCATCACTTTCTTCAGGAGACGCGGTAAAGCTTTATCGCAATGAACTAAGAAATGCTCCTGAGACGATAATGGAAAATTGCAGTCCAGAATTTATTGAAAAAATTGCTGTGAAATCATGTGCAAATCCAAAAAATATCAAGCTGTGTAAAGCCATATTGGGTAAAACGAACATCTGGCAATGGAACCCAATGCTGGAGAAAATTATTGAAAACGAAGTGTATAATGAAAGTCCGTATTTTAACGAGGAAATGGAGAAAGCGTTTTCTTTTCTTATAGACGGTTATGAATTTTATAATCCTTTTTCATGGCCCTCCTCAATTCTGTCTTTGATGGAAAAGGCAAAAACTATTTCTTCAAGCGAACATGGAAAAGGAGTATCGTCTTGTTTTGCCAACATGCCTTGTTATGCGCAACTGATTACGAATCTTTATGTAGAAAAAGGCTTTATTTATGATGAAACAGCTCGGTTTGCTTGTCGCGTCCATCCTGGGATAGACAAGAAAATTAGCGAAGAAAAAGGATTGAATATTTTAAATTGTGATGACATATTCGCTTTATATTCTGATAAATGTGGTACGACACCGCAGATTGTTGCGAAAAACCGCCTTGACGGTCAAGGTGGCGTATCGTATTATAAATGTGATGGAGATGCAAATGGGTGGCATAAGATCGATTCCGTTGAAGCGGGGAAGGGAGCTGACCCCTGTACTGATGATAGGATTGGAGAGCTAAAGCGAAGCGAACTAGATTCTAGTAGAATATTTAGATGTGGAGAAAACCATCAGTGGGATACCTATGCATTCAGGATAGGAAATGTTGAAGTCGCTCCTCATAATTTAGATGTGGGTGGAAAAACGTTTACATATGAAAATATGTATTTTGAAGAAGAAAATCAAATAGAAGCTTGGAATAGATATTCTCAAAATTGGGGACATATATATGGAAAGTCAGATCTTCATAATGTTTGCCCTGATGGTTGGAGACTTCCGAATGAATCTGATTTAAAAGAAATTAAGCGACAGATCGATTCCAAGCAAGCGGTATTTCCTTATGTTAATTATTCATATGAAGACCCTACTGGTAATGATGAGCGTGGATGCATAGATATGTATGGGAATAGCGTTCAGAGGGATACTTCTTTGTGCGTAATTACAACATCCATAACATCCTTTAGTGATATTACATATATTCTTTCAGATGATGGTAAACGGGTGAAATATTATGATGTTCATCCTAATCGTTATTGGGGTATGGGGACAAATGGAGAAGCCTTCGTTTATGGAGCTGATAGCTTTACAAAAATAAAAGAGGTTCATATTGAAGGTTTGAATTTTAACCGTTGCCATTGCCGTGATGATTTGAATTTTGTTCGTTGTGTCAAGTCTGTCAGCAATCTTGGAAAGGTTTCTGTTCCTGCAAAGAAAAATCCATCTGTTGTTGCAACGGCTTCCACTGCTGATGATGAAAAAGACCAACGTTCGACTAGCCTAAAAAGTCAAGATCAGGGACAGATTGATGCAGAAGATAATCAAAAGCAGGAATCTGCAAATGCTGCCGTTGAATCCGCAAAGCAAGATGAATCTACAATAAATACGACAAAACTACTCCGTATTATTGTTTCTTCTGCGGCTGTTCTTGGAGGTGGTGTAGCTGCATTGGTGTTCGATAAAAAGGCGAAAGACGCAACGGCGACTCCGCCGACCAACGAACAGGAATTCAAAAAAGGGCATGACGAAGGCAAGCAAAATCAGAATGTTCGAAACTTTTCACTGGGTCTTTTCGCCGCAGGGGTTGTGGCGCTAGGCTTCTCTATCTTGTTCTAGGAGAATTGCTGTATGAAAAAGATTCTTTTGTTGCTGTCTGCCGCCGCTTTGTGGAACTGCACTGACTACGTCGCCGATTGGGATAGTAAGTATGAAAACTCCTTTGCTGCAAATGGTGAAATCCGAATTTGTAATGAAGGTGAAGCGACTATCATCAATCAGAATGGCTGCTCTACCAGTTTTGTTTGTGCCAATAATAGTTGGGTTATTAAAGGAACTCCACAATGTCAAAGTGAAACTAAAAAAATTTGCGTTGAGGGGTCTACGACGGCTATTATCGCTAATAATTGTGCAATAAACTATATCTGCTCTGGAAATGCTTGGATTCAGTATGGCAAAATGCAATGCTTGGAGGTGGCTCCGCGAGTATGTGAAGAAGGTGTGACAATTCCCGTAACGGAAAATGGTTGTGTTGCAAACTATATTTGTTCAGGGAATGCTTGGGTTTTGAATGGTGAAATTCAATGCGAGAATGTTTTACCTTCAGATGTCTTTGTTGATGCGCGCGATGGACAGACTTATCGATTTGTGACTATTGGATCGCAGGTGTGGATGGCTGAGAATTTGAAGTATAATTCTAATGGAAGTTCCTGCTATAATGACAATGTTTCGAATTGTGCAAATTATGGTCGTCTTTACACGCAAAGTGCTGCAAAATCGGCGTGCCCGAGTGGTTGGCATTTGCCAAGCGAATCGGAATGGAATAAGATGCTTTCTTTTACCGGGGATTGCAGAGCGTTGATGATAAACGGAATTGATGAAGGAACTGATGAATATGGTTTTTCCGCGAATCTTTCTGGTTCCAGCCTGAATGCTCCGGGAACTTATCCTATATTCTGGACTTCGACTTCTAATAAAGATGTCAATTTAAAAAAAGATATGTGTGGGGTTTCTGAATCGCAAAAAAATGAAAAAGTTCCTGTTCGTTGTCTAAAGGATGTTGTGTCAGGACAAAATGAAACATCTTCTAGCAGTGCTCCAAAGTCATCGTCATCATCAGTCAAGGTTGTTAAACCTGCTGATGTAGTTGTAGGCTCTATAACGGACTCTCGTGATGGTCAAAAATACAAGACTGTCAAAATTGGCTCACAGATATGGATGGCTAAAAACTTAAACTACAAAACAGAAAATAGCTATTGCTACAACGACAATTCGGCAAATTGCACTAAGTATGGACGGCTTTATACTTGGGCTGCTGCTGTTGGTAAGTCAGAGAAGAAATGTGGTTATGGCAATTTATGTTCTCTTCCATCAGGAAATATACAGGGGGTATGCCCCAGTGGATGGCACTTGCCGACTGAAACAGAATGGAACACCCTGTTCGCTGCTGTTGGCGGAGAATCAATTGCGGGCAAGGTTCTCAAGTCTACATCTGGTTGGACTGGTGGTGGCAATGGCACGGATGCTTTCGGGTTCTCGGCTCTCCCTGCTGGCTTCAAGGACTACAAAGGAAAATACAACGACGAGGAGAATGATGCGTATTTCTGGAGTTCTACGGAGACCTATAGCGACTTCGCGTACTACATTGACTTGTTTTACAACGACAACAATGTGATACTGGTCGACTATGACAAAAACGACTGCTTTTCTGTTCGTTGTCTCAAGGACTAACGGGGAGACGAAAGTAGATTGTCCTTGAAATCAGCTTCGCTGATTTAACACACCACCTCAGATTTTTTGGGGGTGGTGTTTTTTTTATA
Source organism: Fibrobacter sp. UWB7 (assembly GCF_900142945.1). Taxonomy (NCBI): domain Bacteria; kingdom Pseudomonadati; phylum Fibrobacterota; class Fibrobacteria; order Fibrobacterales; family Fibrobacteraceae; genus Fibrobacter; species Fibrobacter sp. UWB7. The sequence goes on along the minus strand of NZ_FRCO01000001.1, from coordinate 626,015 downwards.
TCCTTCGACAAGTGACTTTCCAGAAATAATGGTTTCCCTCCCTTCGGTCGAGAATGACTGTTTTGAGGATGACTGCTCGGGATGACAATAAAAAGGAGATGCCCGCGCGGAGGCGGGCATGACATAATGAATATTGTAACTGGATCCTTCACTTCGTTCAGGATGACGAAGTTTTGATTACTTCTGCATTGTGTAGTATGCGTTGAGCCAGGCTTGGAGGCGTTCCCAGCCGTTGTCGTTGCTTTGGGCAATCGCGGATTGCTTGAGCGAGAATACGGTCAGGTTCTTGAGCTTGTGGTTTCCTGTGACGAAGCCCGGGAATATGATGAAGGCGTTTTTCATCTTGGTGTCTTCGACGGTCTTTCCGTCAATGGCGATAACGACATGGTTTGCCTTGATGTACAAGGCGTAGTGATGGCGTTCCCCGTCCAAGACATCGTGGCAGTAAGAGTTACCGAGTTCAGGAAACGAATCCGTATACGTCGTGTCTTTTGAGACTCTTCTGTAGAAGTTGGCGCAGAGCTGTTCCGGCTTTTCACCTGTTCTCAGTCGGTACGTGACGTCGTTTTCCTTGGAATCGAGGAACAAGGAATCGCTTTCTGCGATTTTGCTGCCGTCTTCTTCAATCCAGAAGCTGATGCCGAGGCTGTTGCTTGACGTGTCCGTGATGAACGCATTCATGAAATCACCTTCGGTGACGGACAAGCCTGATTTGGATTCGGCAAACACTCTGGAAATTTCCGAAGTCTTGTAAACGGATTCGCTTGATGTGACTGTGAATTTGTATGTACCTGCGTCAATGCTTGGAATTGCCGTGAAGTAAAGCGACGAGTCCGCATCGTTTTCGGCTTTAAAGACTGCGAGCGAGTCTCCGTTGTTGTCAATGAGAACTGGGTTCTTGACCTTCGTGGGGATCGTTACCGGAACAATCATGGATTCGAGCGTCTTGTTGCCGTTCAACTTCTTTGCGGCATTCAATGCTTCTTCAGCAACGTTGACTGTTACGAATTCTGAAGAGACTTCGAGTTTTTCGCCAGGGACAAAGTCCCACTTGACGTGCTTTGACGTGGTGTCGCGACCGGAGCCTCTGATGAGAATGATGTTCGTGAATTCAGCGGGCGGAATCTCGTCGATGGTAAGGGTTCCAGACTTGATGTCGCTTTCGCTCACGCCTGTGCAGCTGAGTGTACCCGTGATGCAGAGCGTGTCACCTTTGACGAGGTCATACGTGCTGAGGTCGAGTTCAAGGCTTGCGTTCTCTTCGAGCTTTGCTTCGGGGACGTTTATGGTCTGCAAGTCGGTCTTGTTTTCTTCGACTGTGATCGTCTGGTAGGCGGACTGCGTGTTTTCGGTGTTGCTAATCTGCAAGGCGTATTCGCCAGCAGAGACGCTGTCGATGGTGTATTTGCCATCTTTGTCCGTCGTGGCTGTCTTGATGGGGGCCATGCGCGTGGCGACGTGGTTTGCCGAGAGGAGGCTAACTCTTGCGCTTACGACAGGGGAGCCATTTCCGTCGATGACGATACTTGCGATGGTCGTGCCGGATTCAGTTTCCGTGAGCACGCCGGCGTGGTTTTCGTCGGTACAGGCGGAGAAAATCGATGCGAGGGCAAAAATCCCTGCTGTATTTATAATCTTAAAATTCATCATGCCTTAACCTCCGGATCGAGGTTAGAGAACAAGTGCAGGTTCATCTGGTAAACGCCATTTGCCTTTTCGTTATCTTCGCTGATGATGCGTCTTGCCTTTGCCTTGAATTCCTGGAGTTCGGATTCAAGCTTCTTGTAGGCGTTGTTCGAGATGCTGAACGTGAGCGTGCTCATGACGGTCGGCATCTTGGGGCGCGTGATGAGCGCCTGCTTTGAAAGTTCAAAACATTGCAGCTGGTACTGCTTGATGAGTTCCGCATTGTTGTACGGACCGCTGGAGATGGATTCCTTGGTCGGCTTCCAAAAACCGGATTCGTTCTTGCGGGCGAGTCCAAGCTTTTCGAGAAGGGCGAGCGAGTCCTTGAGCTTCCCTAGTGGAATTTTCGGGAAGATTCTCTTTTGTACGGGGTTTAAGTCATCTGTAACGTCCATAGCATCAAGAATAGCAAACATTGCGCTATGGTACCAATGGTTATAGTATTCGTAGGTGTTCGAATCAAGGATATGCTGCGGATTCGGGTGCAGGTGCAGGAGTTCTTCCATGGCAGCGCTACGAGCTGTCTCGGTTTTTGCCTGGTCGAGCTTCACCATCGTTTCGAAGTACTTTGCGGCTTTCTTGTTGAGGCCGAGGACTTCGATAAACTTGGCTGTCATGCGGGGGCTGACCTTTTTCCCTCTGAGAACATCGGCAAAGTAGCTACGTGTCTTGGGGAGGCCGAGCATATTGCAGATTCCGGTACGGGTAAATTCCGGGTCGGACTGGACTCTAGCCGCCTGGTATTCTTCCAAGTACTTGCGGAAGTGCGTAAATTGGTAAATGTCGATATAGTTTTCCACGTGCTTAATATAATATTTATGAGAACTAAGATGAGAACATTTTTTGAGAAATAACATTAAAATGTGATTTTCCTCCTTTCTCTTGCCTTCCGTCCGTTTCTTACATTTTTGTTGCATTTGAAGATTGGGCGGGGAATGGTGCTTTTCCTGTGTGTTGGCTTTACGTTTTTTGTGCGCTCGGTCACGAAAGTTTCTATCTTTAGGCGCGAATTTTATGAGGTAACTCCTATGGGTAATGAGGCAGAAAAGCCGAATATCATTACGTCCTCGCTTGACTTTTTGGTCAACTGGGGGCGCTCCAATTCCTTGTGGCCGTTCCCTTACGGTACGGCTTGTTGTGCAATCGAATTCATGAGTACGGAAGTGGGTCGTTACGACCTTTCACGTATCGGTTCTGAATACGTGCGTTTTACGCCGCGTCAGTCCGATGTGCTGCTTGTTTCCGGTACGATCACTTACAAACAGGCTCCGATCTTGAAGCGCATCTACGAACAGATGGCTGAACCCCGTTGGGTGATTGCCATGGGCGCTTGCGCTTGCTCTGGCGGTTTCTACGACTGCTATTGCACGGTTCCTGGTATCGACCACATTATCCCGGTGGATGTGTATATCGGTGGTTGCCCTCCGCGTCCGGAAGCCTTCTTCGATGCCATGTTTGACTTGCAGAAGAAGGTCAAAGACGAATCCTTCATGAAGCAGCGTGCCGAAAGCGTCAAGGAACAGCTTGAATTGATCAAGGTGAAGACTGCCGAAGCAAAGCGTGAAGCGGCCGCCTGCGCCCGCGAAAAGGTCGTGGACATCAAGGACTTCATGAAAGAAAAACAAGAAAATCTTGTAAAGAAAGCCCAGTTCTGGAAGGAGTAGAAGAATGACTGTTGAAGAAATCTTCGCCGCCCTTGAAGGAAAGTTTGACGTCAAGCGTGAACCGCTCGACAAGTGGGGCATCACGGCTGTCGTTGCTGCTCCCTATCTGCATAACGCAGTCCAGTTCCTCAAGGAAGAATCCGGCATCAAGTTCGATATGCTCGTGGACATTGCCGGTATCGACTACTTGACTTACCCGAATCACGAAGGCCCGCGCTTTGCTGTTTCTTATGCTTTCAAGAGCATGAAGAATCCGGGTGCCCGCATCCGTCTTAAGGTGCTGGTGTCCGAAGAAAGCCTCAAGGTCCCGACGATTAGCGACCTCTACGCCAATGCGAACTGGTACGAACGCGAAGTCTATGACCAGTTCGGTGTGATTTTTGAAGGTCATCCGGACCTCCGCCGCTTGTTGAACCACGTTGAATTTGTTGGCCATCCGCTCCGCAAGGATTACCCTGCCCAGAAGCGCCAGTGGCTCTCGACAAACGACTACCTGCTTCCGGAACTCGAAAAGCGTCTCGAAGAACTTGGCTACAAGGTCATCCAGCGCTCTAAGGAAGTGGAAACGAACGACAATGAATTTTTGGAAGGGAGTATCAAGGCATGATCGTATTAGATCCGAATGGCGAAAAGCTGAATTTGATGCCCTTGAACGTTGGGCCTAGCCACCCGGCAACTCATGGTTGCTTGCGATTCTTGACCGCTATGGATGGTGAAACCATCGTGGCATCAGTCGAAGAAATCGGCTACCTGCACCGCGGGTTCGAAAAGATGGTCGAACGCGGCACTTGGCAGCAAGTTGTCCCGTACACGGACCGCTTGAACTACTGCTCTGCTATCATGAACAACATTGCGTTCTGCCGTGCAGTCGAAAACATGTTCGGTGTTGAAATCCCGGAACGCTGCAAGGTGCTCCGCGTGATTGTGAACGAACTTTCCCGTATCAACGACCACTTTGTGTGCGTTGCTGCTGCGTTCCAGGACTTGGGCGGTACGACTCCGTTCATGTACGCCTTCAACCCGCGTGAAGAAATCATGTGCATCTGGGAAAAGCTCACAGGTGCACGCCTTACGAACAGCTTTGCTCGCATTGGCGGTCTCTACCGCGATAGCTACGAAGGTTTTGAACAGGACGTTCTCGCAGCCCTCAATTCTACCGAAAAGGCATTGAAGGACTTGCACGCCTGCTTGGATAGAAACCGCATCTTCCTCGACCGTACGGTGGGCATCGGCAAGATCTCTGCTGAAAAGGCTATCAGCTATGGCTGGACGGGCCCCTGCCTCCGTGCATCCGGTGTCGCTTCTGACCTCCGCAAGGACGAACCGTATTACGATTACGAAACCTACGACTGGGAAGTCGTGGTCGGCACTCAGGGCGACTGCAATGACCGTCTGCAGGTTCGTTTGGCTGAAATTGAAGAATCCGTGAAGATTGTGCGCCAGGCTTTGAAGCGCCTCGCTCCGGGCCCGGTCGATATCGTCGATCCGCGTATCCGCGTGCCGGCTCACAAGCTTGCTTACCAGGATATGGAAGGCCTTATCGGTCGCTTCAAGAGCGTTTACGAAGGCATCCGCGTTCCGGAAGGCGAATACTACTGCGGTTCCGAATGCGCTAACGGTGAACTTGGCTTCACGATTATTTCTGACGGCTCTGGCCATCCGTACCGCATCAAGGTGCGTCCGCCTTGCCTCACGCAGTTTGCTGCATTCCATGAACTCGTCGAAGGCGGTCTCTTGGCTGACTCCATGGCCGTGCTTTCGGGTCTCAACATTATTGCTGGAGAACTTGACCGATGAGAGAACATATTACTGGCGCTGTCCAATTTGTCTCGAACAATCATTTGAAGTTCGACCGTCCGGCGCAGCCGATTGATGCTTTGCCGGATCCGGGCCAGAAGTTTGGCTATGTGAACAAGCCTGTGCCGCAGCCGCCTACGGCTGAAGTGCTCGCTAAGCTCAATACGCCTGAAATCAAGGAACGCTGCGCTGATTTGCTCAGCCGCTATCCGGTCGGTCAGGCAGCACTTCTCGAAGTGCTCTGGCTTGTGCAGGGCGTGTTTGGCTGGGTGCCGCGTGAAGGTATCCGCTGGGCTGCAAACGTCTGCGGTTGCGCTCCGGCTCATGCTCTTGGCGTTGCTACGTTCTACACAATGTACAACCACGCTCCGAAGGGCAAGTTCCTCTTGCAGTTCTGCCGTAACATCAGCTGCACGATCAAGGGCGCTCCGAGCCTTATCGCTTATGTGGAACATGCTTTGAACATCAAGACGGGCGAAACGACTCCGGATGGTCTCTTTACGATCCTCCAGGTGGAATGCCTCGGTTCTTGCGGTAACGGCCCGATGATGCTCGTGAACGACGACTTCGCTACAGACGCTGATGGCGACGTGCTCACGATGAAGCCGGGTACAAAGCTTACGACCGACAGCATCGACCGCATCCTCAAGTGGTGCTATGCTCATGAAGACAACATCCCGAAGCACGATGTGCTCGGCGGTACGGTGAAGGGTCACTGCGGTCATCCGGGCGCTCCGGGTGCTATTGCAAAGCCGCAGGTTGCTGACTACGCTCCTCCTTCTCCGGTTTTGAATGTCAAGTCCGAAGCTGACGAAACGGGCGCTACCCTCACTTGGAAGGGCGCTCCGGAATTCACGAAGATTGTCGTTGAAAAGAAGAACGGCAATGACTGGGTTGCCGTGGGCGAGCCGGGTGTGAAGGACAAGGCTTTTGTGGACCCGAACGGAAAGGTCGGCGACGAATACCGTATGATTGCGACCTCCGGTGAACGTGTTGCTAAACCCTCGGCTGTTGCTGTGACTAAGCAGAAGCCCGCACCGGAACAAAAGGCGGTTTAATTATGGCTGAATGTGTAAAAGTTTGTACGCAGAACTTTGGCAAGGGCGCCCAGGACATCGAAGTCTATAAGAAGCTGGGTGGCTACTCCAACATTTCTGAACGCTTGTTCAACATGAGCCAGTTTGAGCTCATCGATTACGTGCAACGTTCTAACCTCCGCGGACGCGGTGGTGCAGGCTTCCCGACTGGCATGAAGTGGAGCTTTGTGCCGCGTGGTACGGGCAAGCCGGTTTACATTGTCGTAAACGCTGACGAAGGCGAAGGCGGTACCTTTAAGGACCACTTCCTCATGCTCGAAGATCCGCACCGCTTGATTGAAGGCCTTATCATTGCCGCTTGGGCTCTTGGCTCTCGCGCAGCCTACATCTACTGCCGTGGCGAATTCCTCCCGTGCATCGAAGCCTTGAACAAGGCTTTGAACCAGGCTTATGCTGCTGGCTACCTCGGCGAGAACATTTGCGGCACGAAGTTCAGCTTTGATATCTTTGTGCATCGCGGTGCTGGCGCCTACATTTGCGGTGAAGAAACTGCTCTTATTAACTCTCTTGAAGGCCAGAAGGGTCAACCGCGCTTGAAGCCGCCGTTCCCGGCAGTTTGCGGTGCCTGGAAGTCCCCGACTTGCGTGAACAACGTCGAAACCATCATGTCGCTTCCGTGGATTTTGAGCCACGACCCGAGCGACTACGCCAAGATGGGTACGCCGCGCGCCGGTGGTACGAAGGTGTTCTGCATTTCCGGTGACGTGAAGAACCCGGGCGTGTACGAAGCTCCTCTCGGCACTCCGATGATGACTATGATTAACGATTACGCCGGTGGCGTTGTGGGTGGCAAGCTCAAGGCTGTGCTCCCGGGCGGTTCCTCGTGCGCTCCGCTCACTGCAGAAGAAGCAGCTGTCGCCACGATGGACTACGAATGCCTCGCCTCGATGAAGACGATGTTTGGTTCTGGCGCTATGATTGTGATTAACGATACGCACAACATGGCAGACCTCTTGAATTGCCTCGGCAACTTCTACAGCCATGAATCTTGCGGCCAGTGCACACCGTGCCGTGAAGGTACAGGCCTCTTGCACCGCATCTTGAACCAGATGGTGGCCGGCAACGGTCACGATGGCGATGTGGAACTGATGCAGAGCCTTTCTAGCGGATTTGGTGGCGTGACGATTTGCCCGCTCTCCATTTCTTTGGGTGGCCCGGTTTCGAGCTACACTGCAAAGTTCCGTGCGGACTTTGATGAATATATCGCTAAGAACCCCGAACACGCAAAACCGCGTATTCAAGAAACAAGTCGTCCTGGAATTTTCTGGTAATAATATGAGTAACTACTACAATATGCCGAAACTCCCGACCGAAGCAAGCCCGAAGGTGGAAATCTTCGTGGATGACAAGGCCGTGATGGTTCCTGGCGATACCAACCTCCTCGAAGCCTTGAAGGCTGTCGGGATTGAAACTCCTCACGTATGTTATCATCCGTATTTGCCGGTGTCGGGTAACTGCCGTCAGTGCCTGGTAGAGCAGGAAGGCCCGCGTGGTCGCATGCTCGTGATTTCGTGCTATACTCCTGTGACTCCGGGTATGAAGATTTATACGCCGGCATCTAGCGCCCGCGTGAAGAACGCCCGCAAGGCCACACAGGAATTCATGCTGGTGAACCACCCGCTCGATTGCCCGATTTGCGACAAGGCCGGTGAATGCACCTTGCAGGAAAACTACATGGAAGCAGGCCAGAACGAAGGCCGCCTCCGTCCGGAATACGGCAAGAATTACCACGGCAATCCGGAACATCAGTTCATTGATGCGAAGGGTCAGCTCCGTGGCGGTAAGCATGTGGACATCGGTCCGCGCATTTTGCTCGACGAAGAACGTTGCGTGCAGTGCGACCGTTGCGTACGCTTTATGCGTAGCATCGCGAAGGACGAACAGCTCCAGCTTGCTGGCCGTGCCGACCATACTTACATTACTACCTTCCCGGGCGAAAAGCTCGACCATGAATACGACCTCTGCGTTACGGATGTATGCCCGACGGGCGCCATGACGGCAAAGTACTTCCGCTTCCAGAAGCGCGTTTGGCTCCTTGCCCACACGCCGACGATTTCGATGGACGATTCCCTCGGTGCAAACATCTGGCTTGACCACGCCGATGGCCGCATCTACCGCGTGATGCCGCGTTGCAACCCGGAAGTGAACCGCAGCTGGCTCTCTAACACGAGCCGTCTTGCGTTCCAGCAGTTCGACAAGAACCGCTTGCCGGCAATCGACGCTTCTGCACTCCAGCTGGTTGGCGGTAAGGTCGCTCTCGTTGCTGGTGGCGCTTGCACGAACGAAGACCTCGCCGCTCTCAAGATGCTCAAGGAAGCTCTCGGTGACCGTGCCGAACTCTTCGGTGGTTCCCTCCTCAAGGTGAACGCTCCGGACGGTATCGCAAAAAGCGGTGACCCGGTGGCAAACCGTGCCGGCATGCAGCTCATGGGTTTTGCAGATGTTGCAGAACTCCTCAAGCGCGCAGGCGAATTCAGCAACCTCATCACGGTGAACGCTGACCTCTACGGCGAAGACGCTGCTGCAGCGAAGGCTCTCGACAAGATTTCGAACCGCATCGCTCTTTCCGCTTTCGATGACGCTACCGCCAAGAAGGCGAAGGTCGCTTTCGGTATCTGCCACTGGAGCGAAGTCCAGGGTACGATGGTCAACAGCCTCAACATCTTGCAGAAGCTCTCTGCTGCTCCGACTTGCCCGGACGAAAAGCTTGCCCCGGCTTACGAAGTGATTTCCGCTTTGGCTGGCAACAAGTTCAATTCGGCTTGCGAAGCTTTCAAGAAGGCTCGTGAATACGTGCCGGCTTTCGCCGACATTACCTATGATGCCATCAAGAGCACAGGAAAGCTCCTGGGAGGTAACGCATAATGGATATTATTGAATCCAAAACCTGGATTGAATGGGCAATTACGATTGCGAAGTTCGCTTTCTGCTTCGTACCTGTCCTTTACATCCTCCTTTTAATCCCGATGGAACGTCGTGGCGCTGGCTTCATGCAAGACCGTCAGGGCCCGAACCGCTCCTACATCAAGATCCCGTACTTCGGCAAGATCCGCTTGCTCGGTTACGTGCAGAACATGTGCGACGGTACGAAGCTCTTCTTCAAGGAAATGTTTGCACCTGCTGGCGTGAACAAGCTCCTTTACTATGTAGCTCCGGCAATCCCGTTCGCTATAGTGTTCCTCTCTCCGTGCGTGATCCCGTGGTTTGGACCGATGATCTTTGACTGGGGTGGCGAAACGGTTCGCATTGCAGGTTCCATCATCGATTCCGATGTGGGCGTGCTCTTGCTCTTCGGTTTCTCCTCGATCTCGGCTTACGGTGCCATGCTCGCTGGTTGGGCTTCCAAGTCCAAGTACAGCTTCTTGGGCGCTCTCCGTACGAGCTCCATGACCATCAGCTACGAAGTCTGCCTCGGACTTTCGCTCATGGGCATTTTGCTCCTCGCCGGTTCTTTCAACCTCACGGACATTGTGCAGTGGCAGGAAAATCACGTGTGGGGCATTGTCGCCCAGCCGGTCGCATTCTTCTGCTTCCTCATTGCAAGCATTGCTGAAACGGGCCGTGCTCCGTTCGACGTTGCCGAAGGTGAACCTGAACTCGTCGCCGGTTACCATACGGAATATGGCGCTATGCAGTTTGGTCTCTTCTACATGGGCGAATACTCGCATATCTGCATCAACAGCTTCCTCATTGCAACGCTGTTCCTTGGCGGTTATGCAGTTCCGTTCGTGACGACCGAAACGATGCAGGAACACATGGGCGGCTCCCTTGCCATTCTCTGTGGCGTGCTCGCTTTCATCGCTCTCGCTTTCCTCCACATGATTTACCGCTATTCCAGAAAGCTCAAGGCAACGAATCTTACAAACCGCTTTGAAATTCTCAAGGAATACAAGCTTTACAAGATTGTGGCTTGGGTTGCAACCGCAGCATTCATAGCTCTCGGTGTTGCCGCCTGGTTCTTCTACAATCCTGAAAACTTCGTGGTGAACGGCCTCGCTGTCGGTAGCTTTGCAACCGCAGTCGGTACGGCACTCATCCACTTGCTCGTTCTTGTGGCAAAGAGCCTCATCTTCTGCTGGGTCTGGATTTGGGTCCGCTGGACGCTCCCGCGCTTCCGCTATGACCACGTGATGCACCTCGGCTGGAAGATTATCTTGAATATCGCCCTCATCAACCTCGTGGTGACTGCGGTCATTGCAAAACTTTTAGGGGGTAACTAATGCGCGTTATTAAGCAAAAACCGATGACCGTCATCGAACGCCTTTACATTTTCGAGGCGATTCGCGGTCTGTGGACAACCCTTAAGCATGCGGCTCGTGGCTTGTTCCGCTATGAAGAACTTCCGACGATTTCTTATCCGGAAGGTCAGCCCGAAATCCGCAATACCTACCGTGCCAAGCACCGCTTGATGCTTCGCCCGGATGGTACGCCTCGCTGCGTGGCCTGCGGCATGTGCGCTGCGGCTTGCCCTGCCCACTGCATCTTCATCGAGGCAACGCAGAGCGATGACCCGCGTATCGAAAAGCGCGTGATGCGCTTTGACATCGATCACTTGACTTGCGTGTTCTGCGGCCTTTGCGCCGAAGCCTGCCCGGTCGATGCCCTCCGCATGGATACGAAGCAAATCATTTTCGAACACCGTTCCCGCGAAGACTTCGTGGCACACCTTTACGATCTCACCAACTGGGATCCGAAGGATTACCCGAATGACGAACAGAGCCAGATGGCTCCGGGCGGTACAAAGAATGCCGAGGCCCGCAAGGTCTGGGGCATGGAGGTCAAATAATGCTTGCATTGATTTATTTCATTGTCCTCGCAGTAATCGCAGTCGGCAGTGCCGTTTGCGTGCTCCTCTCTAGACACCCGCTTTATGGCGCCCTCTCGCTGGTCGCCTCGATGGTGTCCCTTGCCGGTATCTACGGCCTTCTCGGAAGCCCGTTCCTCGGCGTCGTGCAGATCATGGTCTACGCAGGAGCAATCATGATGCTCCTCACGTTCGTGATCATGGTCTTGAATGGCGCCCGTGACTCCCACACGCCGATGTTTGACAAGGTTTCGCTCTTTGTGATTCCTGCCGTCATCGTGCTTGCCGGTCTCGTGGGCTTTGCCCTCGTCCGCGCCCCGATCGCCTTTGATGCTGCAACGGTTCGCGGTTCTGTGGCAATCACTTCCAAGACTCTCTTTGATGTAGCTCAGAGCGGCCCTGGTTACTTCGTGCTTTTCGAAGTCCTCGGTGTGCTTCTGCTTTCTGCCATGGGTGCCGCAGTGCTTCTCGCCAAGAAGCGCCTTGGTTCTGTGGAATCCGAAAAAACGGAGGATAAACACTAATGGAACTCCAAGCTATATATGTTCAGATTTTGGCCCTGGTCATTTTCGCCATCGGCCTCATGGTCGCGGTCTCTCGCCGCAATGTGTTCTTTGTGCTGATGGGCGTTGAACTTGCCCTGAACGCCGTGAACCTCTCCTTCGTGGGCTTTGCAAAGACTCTGCCTGCGGATGCAAGCATTGTGGGCCAGGTGGTTCCGCTGTTCTCCATCGCAGTCGCTGCAGCTGAAGCTTGCGTCGGTCTTGCCATGGTCATCCTCATTTTCCGCAACCGTGAAAGCGTTGACGCCGACACGTATTCTAACATGAAGGGGTAATAAGCAATGATTTCTCTTGGTTTGATACCTCTCTTCCCGTTGTTGGGATGCATTATCCTCGGTGCTATCGCCGTCATTTCTTCGGGTAGCAAGAAGGGACCTGCTGAAGGTTTCGTTGGAACGCTCGCAGTCCTCTTCCCGGCACTCTCCTTTGCGGGTGTTGCTCTCCTTTCGCTCAACATGCCGGAAGGCGGCGTCCGTGAAATGCTCTGCAACTGGATCGACATCCCGATGTTCCGCGTGGATATCGGATTCCTGTTCGATGGTCTTTCCCGCATCATGCTCCTGTTCGTGACAGGCATCGGCTCCCTCATCGCTCTCTACTCGATCGGTTACATGCACGGCGACCGCGGCTTTGCCCGTTACTTCGCCTACATCAACCTCTTCTTGTTCAGTATGATCGTGCTCGTGCTCTCGGACAACTTGCTCCTCACGTTCCTCGGTTGGGAAGGCGTGGGCCTCTGCTCCTACCTCCTCATCGGTTTCTGGAACAAGGATATCAAGAACTGCCATGCCGCTAACAAGGCTTTCATCGTGAACCGCGTGGGCGATATCGGCTTCTTGCTCGGTATGCTCTGCCTCGTGACAATCGGTGGCTCTGCTATCCTCAACTACGATGTGCTTACGAACTTCATCAGCATGGTCATCAGCGGTAACCACGTTGACCTGGTTATCCCGGTTCTCTCTATCGCTGGTATCCTCTTCTTCATCGGTTGCACGGGTAAGTCTGCTCAGATTCCGCTCCTTACCTGGCTTCCGGATGCTATGGCGGGTCCGACTCCGGTTTCTGCCTTGATCCATGCCGCAACGATGGTGACTTCTGGTGTCTACTTGCTCGCCCGTCTCGGCAGCATGTTTGCCCTCCTCCCGGTGGTGCTCGACATTATCGTGGTGGTCGGTATGCTCACTGCTTTCTGGGCTGCTGTTGCAGGTCTTTTCCAGAACGACATCAAGAAGGTGCTTGCTTACTCTACCATTAGCCAGCTCGGTTACATGTTCATGGCTTCTGGTGTTTGCGCCTTTGACGCTTCTATCTTCCACGTGTTTACGCACGCCTTCTTCAAGGCTGCACTCTTCCTAGGCGCTGGTGCCGTGATTCACGCTCTCTCGGGCGAACAGGACATGCGCAAGATGGGTGGCCTTTTGAAGAAGACTCCGGTGACTGCCTGCGTGATGATCTTTGCGTTCCTCGCGATTGTCGGCTTCCCGGGCTTCTCCGGTTTCTGGTCTAAGGACCTGATTCTCGAAAAGATTTTCATGAGTGGCACGATGGGCCAGGCTGTTTACGTCGTGGGCCTCATTACGGCTGTGATTACCGCTGTCTACATGGGTCGCCTCATTATCCTTACGTTCTTCGGTAGCTACCGCGGTTCCAAGGAAAGTGAAGAACACATCCACGAAGCTCCGGCTGTCATGCTCATCCCGATGGTGATTCTCGCTTTCGGTGCCGTGTTTGCCGGTTACCTTTGGGCTGATTCCATCGGCATCAAGTTCTTTGCTGAAACGCTCGCTCCGGTCGTTGGCGCCGCCCAGGCTTACAACACTCCGGCTGTGGTTACTCACGTGAATCCGGTGGTCTTTGCCGCTCTCGGTACGGTGGCAGCACTTCTCGGTATGTTCATCGCTTACAAGATTTACGCTAACGCCCGTATCCCGGCTGCTAAGGGTAGCTCCGCTCCTGAAGGTGGCAAGGCTACATGGACGTTCCTGTTCGATTCCATCCACAAGTACGTAGGCATCATCCCGGTCAACGTGCTTGCATGGATCTGCGATGTCGTTGTCGACAAGATTCTCGCGGCAGCCCAGTGGACGATTGGTGCAATCGCAACGATTCTCGGTGACGGCGCCGCCTCGTTCCAGGTGCGCAAGGTTCGCCTCCAGATTGCCCTTAGCATTCTTGGGCTGGTGGCGTTGTTGGCTATTGTTATTTTGACTGGAGGTACTCTCTAATGCTGTTACATCTCCTTGTCCTCGCTCCGTTCGTTGCCGCCATCCTCATGGTGATGACGTCCAAGGAAGACTCCAAGTCTTCTTCCCGCCTTGCCATTTTGATGGGCATCGGCTTTACCGCCATGTCTGTCGCCTTGATCGCAGGCGGTAGCGTTTCGACGGATGCTATTGAATGGTTCCAGATTCCTGGTTGCAAGGGACCTGTCTACTACTACCTCACGAGTCACGGACTTGCCTCCTGGATGGTGTTCCTCTCCAGCGGTCTTTCTCTCGTGTCCTTGATTTCTGCTCGTGGAATTACTAGCAGAAGCTATCGCAACTTCGCTATCGGCATCTTCTCCTTGATGGGCGCCATGAACGGCACCTTCCTTGCGGCTGATGCAGTGCTCTTCTTCTTCTTCTTCGAAGCTATGGTGATTCCGGCTGCGGTTCTCATCGCTGGTTTCGGTGGCAAGGACAGAATGAAGGCTGCGATGACGTTTGCGATTTACACGTTGATCGGTTCTGCTCCGATGATGGTCGCTCTCTGGTACATCTTGACGATTGCCGATAACTCGACGCTCATCTCGCTCGCTGTTGCTGTCCAGGGCCTCCCGGAAGGAACCCAGAACGTGCTTCTCGTGTGCTTCCTCTTGGCATTCCTCGTGAAGACTCCGATTTTCCCGTTCCACGGCTGGCAGGCGATCACTTACGCCGAAGCTCCGGCTCCGCTCTCTGCAATCCTCACGGGTGCAATGAGTAAGGCTGGCGTGTTTGGCTTTATCGTCTGGATCCTCCCGATTTTCCCGCTTTCGATGAACGCTGTCTCTGGCTTGATGTGGCTTGGCCTCTTCACTGCTGTTTATGGCGCTCTCATGGCTCTCCGCGCAACGGATGGCAAGAAGCTCCTCGCATTCAGCTCCATGGGCCATTTGGGTCTCGCTGTGGCTGGCGTGTTCAGCCTCTCCGAAGCTATGCTTCCGGCTGTGCTCGTGTTGCTCGTCGCTCACGGCATTTCGGCTGGCGCTCAGTTCTACCTCATGGGTATTGCAGAACGCATGGCGGGTACGCGCGAACTTGATCAGCTTGGCGGTCTTTCTTCCAAGAATCCGGTGTTCTCGACGCTCTTTGGCTTTGCCGGCGTGATGGCTCTCGCTGTTCCTGGTACGGCAGGCTTTGTCGGTGAATTCTCCGTGCTCCTCGCTTTGTGGGACATGGGCCCGCTCCCGGCTCTCGTGGCAGGTTTCACCTTGATTCTCTCCGCTGCATATATGCTCCGCTTCATCCAGAAGGTTATTTTCGGTAAGCAGGCTCGTGATTACGAAGAAGGCCGTCGCACGATGCCGCTCGAAGGCGTTAGCATCGCCGTGATGCTCTTGCTCCTCCTCGTGTTCGGTTTCCACCCGGCATACGTGACGGATACCCTCAACGAAGCTGACGTGAACGAAGATCCGGCTGCAGTCCAGGTGCTGAACAGCGCTGCTCTCAATAACGGCGAAGCTCCGATGACAGCCGAAGAAATCCACCAGCTGGATTCGACGCTTGCCGCAGCCGGCTTCAAGGATGACGAACGCGCTTCGATCATCGCTCAGATGAAGGGCGACGCTTCCGCTGATGCAAAATCTGAAAAATCTGTGAAGGAGGCTTCCGATGCTAAGTAATCTTGTTTATCTCTTGCCGGTGATCTTCGTGGTCTTGGGCGGCATGGTGGCTCTCGCTGCTGAACCGTTCTTGCGCGACGAAAACAAGCACAAGGTTCTTCCTTGGGTGGCTGCTTTCTTCATTGCTCTTAGCGTTGCCGCTTTGTACTACGCAAAGACAGAAGCTCTCTTGAACCTTTACGCGATGGACCCAGTTCGCCGCGTGCTTTGCGCTGCAATCCTCCTTTGCGGTTTCCTCGGTATTTCGGGCCTCCAGTGGACTCTTGGTCGTGAACAGTTCAAGGGCGGTGAAGCTTATGGCCTCATGATGCTTGCTACTAGCGGTGCCATGCTCATGACTCAGGCTATCGACTTTGTGGCCTTGTTCATTGCTATGGAACTCACGAGCTTCCCGATTTACGCTCTCGTGGGCATCCGTCGTAAGGATGTGAATGCAAACGAAGGTGTGTTCAAGTACTTCGTTTCGGGTGCTGTTTTCAGTGCCATCTTCCTCTACGGTGTTTCGCTGATTTACGGTGCAACGGGCTCGACGCATTTCTGCGGTCACGTGCTCGAAGGCCGTATGGCAATCTACAGCGTTGGTATGCTCTTTGTGATAGCAGGCCTCCTCTTCAAGGCTGGCGCTGCTCCGCTCCACTTCTGGGTGGCTGATGTCTATACGGGCGCCTCTGTCGCCGTGACGGGCTTTATGGCCGCTGTCGTGAAGGTCGGTGCTCTTGCCGCTCTCGGTACGGTCTGGGTAAGCGTTCTCGTGACGCGCTCCGGTGCCGAAGCGGTATGGAACCTCGCCGAAAAGGTGACTATCGCAAATCCGTCCAAGCCGCTCTTCTACGTGGTCTTGGTTGTTGCAATCCTCTCCATGGTGATTGGTGCATTTAGCGGCCTTGCTCAGAAGTCTGTGCGTCGCATCTTGGCATTCTCTGCCGTGATGAACGCTGGCTTTATCGTGATTGGTCTCTTGGTCCCGAATTACCTCGGCAAGGGCGAAATCCAGATGGGCCCGATGTTCTACTTCCTCATCACTTATGCGATTGCCTCTGCGGGAGCCTTGACGGGCATTGCCTACATGTCGGGCAAGGATGATTGCAAGGAAAATCTCGAAGACCTCCAGGGTGCAGGCCGTCGCCGTCCGTTTGTGGCTCTTGGCGTTGCCGTGTGCCTTGCTTCGCTTGCTGGCCTCCCGCCGGTTGCAGGTTTCCTTGCCAAGTTCACGCTGTTCACCGAAGCTTTCAATGCTGACCTCGGCTGGCTTGCCGCTATCGGCTTTGGCCTCTCCTTGGTGGCTGCAGTTTACTACCTCCGCATTGCCTACGTGCTCTTTGCCCCGGCAAAGGACGACAAGTGCTGCGGTGGTGATCATATCTGCTGCAAGGCAAACTACGCATACGTTTACTTGCTCCGCTTTGCTGTTGCCGTGTCCGCAATCGCACTCCTCGTGATTAGCGCTCGCCCGGCACTTGCTTTGATTGGCTAGTAAAACTTGTCATCCTGAGCGAAGCGCAATGCGCGGAGTCGAAGGATCTAACGAATTAAAAAACGTCCCGGCTGAAAAAGTCGGGATGTTTTTTTTGTATTTTGTTCTTGAAGAGGAACTAAATATGATTTGTCCGAAATGTGGTGAAAAGTACGAAGATGATATGCCTCGTTGCCTTTGGTGCGATGCTCCGAATCCGGATCATGCTGCTGTTATGGAACGTTTGAGGGCTGAAGAAAAAGCGGAACAGTTTACTTTACATGATAATTGGGAGGAACTAAAAGAAACTTCGGTAACGGCTTTTCATGAAATAAAAAATGCTTTGAATGAGAAGCCGTCAATAGTCCTTACAGAAGATTTTAAAGAAAAGTCAATGGAAGCAATGCCGAAAAAAAGAATTTCATTGACATTAGTGCTTAAGGAAATTCCGAAAATTTTGGTGTATGTCCTTATTGTTTTGCCTAATGTTGTCTTTTTGAATTTTTGGCTTGCAAAATTTTTTCAAACAGCATTCCCGTCCAATCCAATGCTTGGCTTTTTTGGAGCGGCATTACTATCTATTGCTCTTTGGTTAATTATAGTATTGCTATTTGTGAAAAAAAGATCTGATTTATATATCCGCATTTTAGTGTGGGTTAGCGAGTTTATGGTTGGTTTTACTGCTTTTGAAATAGTTAGGAAAATTTCAAATATGGTTTAAATGGTTTTGCTTGTATTTTTTTATTTTTCCAAGCGCAAAAAAAGGAATTATTATGGATAAGATTTATCGTTCTGGTATTGGTTTTGACGTTCACAAGCTGGTGGAAGGTCGTAAGTGCATTATCGGTGGTGTTGATATCCCGTACGAAAAGGGCTTGCTCGGCCACAGCGATGCGGATGTGCTTTTGCATGCGATTAGCGATGCTTTGCTCGGGGCTGCGGGTCTTGGCGACATCGGCACGTACTTCCCGGATACGGATCCGGCGTTCAAGGGCGCTGACAGCCTGGAACTTTTGCGCAAGGTCGGCGAAGAAGTCAAGAAGGCGGGCTACGAAATCATCAACATCGATAGCATCGTGATGTGCGAACGCCCGAAGGTAAACCCGCACAAGGAACAGATGAAGGCAAATATCGCTCGCGTGCTCGGTCTGGATGTGAAGCAGATTGGCATCAAGGGGACGACGACGGAAAAACTCGGCTTTACGGGTCGCGGCGAAGGCATTGCCAGCCAAGCTGTTGCGATGGTGCGCAGTCTGTAATTTTACTCAAGCCCTCGATTCCGCTCAGGATGACACGAGTGTATTCCCGACTAGGTTTTATTCCTGGTCGGGCTTTTTTTGTCCGTAATATATTTTGTATATTATAGCTTATAGGTAATTTGGCAGGAGTGTTTATGCACCAAAAGTTTTATACTGCGGTAGCCATGGGGGTTGCTGTTCTGGCTCAAGTTTCGTTCGCGGCGTGGAATGGCTCGGCGAAGGTGCCGAAAGTTGTGACCGAGAATGGTCAAAAATTTTATGAAATCACATCCCCTGAAGAATTGATTGGCTTCCTGGATTCTGTGACTACTGCGAATACGGGCAAAGAGAATATCAAGGCTTATTTGAAAAATGATATTGTTTTTGGTGCCGATACATCCAAGCTTAGTGATAAAAGATGGAAAAATCGCGATCGAGAAGAATATTTTGTAGGCGATTTCGATGGCCGTGGGCATACGGTCTATGGCGTAAATGCAGAACATGCTTTGTTTGGCTTGGTCGGCACGAGTGCGGGTTCTGTTCACGATTTTAATGTGGCGAATAGCTCGTTCGGTAGTGATTCGGCGGTGTCTGCAGCTGCGATTGCGGAACATTTGCATGCCCGCATCTGGAACGTGAATGTTTATAATACGGATGTCCGGGCGCTTTATTATGCGGGTGGCATTGCGGCCTACATGTCGAGCGTTTCTGAAGATGACGGACGTTATGCCATGATTCTCAATAGCAATGTTGTTGGCGGTTCTGTTAGTGCAAATGGTTACGTGGGCGGTATTGCAGGTTTTGCTGCAGGGCGAATCTTGGGCAGTACTAATTCAGCTCGTGTTTACTTTGCGAATGATTCGCTGAAAGAGAATGACCCTAATAGCGATGTCTACATTGGCGGTATTGCAGGTTACTCTAAAACGGGTCGTGGTACGGCTATCGCAAGTTGCGTCAACCATGGCGATGTTGAAATTGAATCTCCGTATATGCAGACATATGCGGGTGGCATTGCGGGCTCTGTTCTTGGAAACATGGAAAATCTCCAGAACTATGGAAAAGTTACGGCTAAGGTGCTCTTTGCATCAGATACTGCAAAATCTTTTTGGTCTTCGATTGCTGTTGTCGGTGGCATTGCGGGGGCGCACTTGCTGCATGTGGATCAGTCTAGCGACAATCGCGATTTCTTGAATGCAGGGAATGTGCTTGGTGTTCTTGACAACAGGATTGAAAAGGGCAAACTCATGGTCGGCGGTATTGTGGGCGAGTCCGATAAGGCGAGCCTGACGAATGCGCTTAATCGTGGCTCTGTTACGGCTTATGGCTTTGGCAAGTTGACCGAAACGTATGTTGGCGGTAATATCGGTTGGACCGAATTGCATGTTTACTCGAATGGCTTGACTAAACTCAGAAATCGCGGTGACGTCTATGGTAGTGGAACGTTCCGTACGCATGTGGGCGGTGTCGTCGGTTCGATGGAAGGCCCCTTCTTGAAAGAACCGGGATTGCGTCAGTCGTTTAACTATGGTGATGTAACGGGTGTTGTTGCCGATACGTCGAGTGAATCCGAAGCTTTGAACGTGGGCGGTATTACCGGATACTGCAATGCTGTCGTGATTAGCGATGTCTACAACCGTGGAAAACTTTTGGCGGAGGGCAAGCTTTCTTATGGCGATAGCTATGTTGGCGGAATCTTAGGACTCAGCCGTTATCCGTCTGCTTATGTGGCAAATGCGTATAGCGCATCTCCGAGTCTTAAGGGCGATTCTGTGGGCGGTGTCGTTGGTTATGCTCTTGATATCGATGCTCCGCGTAATACTTATTTCGACAAGACTCTTGTTGGCGTTAAGGCGGCGGGCAAAAATTACAATGAAAAACTAGATTATCCGGAGAGCGAAAAGAAAACTTCTGAATTGCAAAGCGATGAGATGCTTGTGCTTTTGAATACGGAAGCGGGCGCCGTTGCGGACCGCAAATTGTGGGTGCGCCGTGGCGGGTATCCGGTGCTTTCGTTTGATAGCTTGTACAAAAATGATTCGATTTACTTTGATGTACAACAATATGCGTTCCCGACATCGAAGGTTGTAGATGATACTGTCGTTTACACGATTTCAACGGCGGAAGAACTCACGACATTGCTTGAGGCGGGTACGTCTTTTGGCTACAAGAAGTTCAAGGTCCAGTTATCAAACGATATTGTGATGGGGGCGGATTCTGTGCACCTTTCGATGCGCAAGACCTCTATCGATACGAGCGGTCGTTGCTTTAAGATGAATTTTGATGGTCAGAATCACACGATTTATGGACTCAACATGACGCGTGCGATGTTCTTCTGCGTGGATACGAATTCGATTGTTGAAAACTTGACGATTGCGAATAGCCGTTTTGAAAACGATTATGGAACATCTGCGGCTGCGGTTGCAATTAAGAATGGCGGTTGCATTAGGAACGTGACGGTCCGCAATAGCCTTGTGCGTGGCGGAGAATCTGTCGGTGGAATCGTGGCTTACAATCAGGGCATGTCGTATGGAGTTCTGATGAATTCCAAGAACGAGAACACGACAGTCATGTCTACGAATATTGCAGGTGGTATCGCAGGCGAATCTTATGGCGTGCTACAGAATTTGAACAATTCGGGTAGAGTTTACGGACGCGTTGCTGGCGGTATTGTGGGCTATGCTTATAAGGTCTTAAATAGCGATCCGGCGTATGTTGGTAAAAATACCAATACGGGCATGGTTCTTGTTTCCGGGGAAAGTTCTGTTTCGGGTGGCGGCATTGCAGGTTACTCGCATAAGGCGACGGTAAGCAGCGTGTTCAATACGGGCTTGGTGGAAGGAGCTTCTGTGGCGGGGATCCTCTCTGTGGGTGGTATTATCGGTAGCCATGATTCGACGAGGGTTACGGATAGCGGTAACTGGGGACGCGTGCATGCGCTTTCTGGAAAGACGGTTTACGCCGGTGGTATAGAAGGTCGTGCTTACGGGTATATCTATTACGTTCCGGCTCAGAAGATATATTCTGTGACGACTTCAGTGTCCAATTTGTTTAACTACGGTCCGGTAACGGTGAAGGCGGCTGCTGAGGAGGCTTATGCTGGCGGTATTGTCGGTAAGAGCAAGGGTGTTGTCTTGCAGACCGTTTATAATAGGGGCGGAGTTAAGAACGAGTCTCCGAAATCGGTAACGGGCGGGTTTATTGCTACAATGGATACTTCGATTATTTCGAATGCGTATTCGTATGTGGATGTTTTGTCGGGGGATAAAGTTGCCAATGTGGCTTATGAAGTGACGGGCTCCAACGACTTGTCTGATATTTTCTATGGCGCAAATTTTGCGGATTATCAGGCTTTGGGGGCTGTGGCAGAAAATGCAATTCGTCGTGACACTTTGATTAAGGCGCTGAACTTTGAAAAGATGAAGTTTGCGTCAATTTCGCAGGAATCCTCGAGATACTTGTCGGCCCCGTGGGTGGATAACGGATGTTTGCCGGTATTTGCTTACGATACGACTTCGGCTTGTGCAGAATCGGTGGTGAAGGATTCTTTTGGCGATTCGGATGTGCCGTATGTTGTGGGCTATAAGGAAACGGTTGTGCTTGCTGAGGCGGGCTCGGGTAGTGGCGAAGGTCCCGTGGCGATTCCGACTCCGGTGATGGCGAAGGTTGCTCCGTTGAATGTCCAGGTGGTTGCCCGTGACATTGCGGTTTCTGGTCTTTCTGAAAATCGACCGGTGCTCGTGATGGATATGCAGGGGCGCTTGGTGAAGTCCGTCCGTGCGCATGGTCCGTCGGTGAATGTTGCAGTCCCGAGGGCAGGCCGATACATCGTCCGCTGCGGCTCGCTTGTGCATGTTGTGAGCGTGCATTAGTAGAGGAAAAAGACTTTGTCGCTCTGGAGGGTGTTTTACACCTTCTATGCTCTAAGTTCTACCAACTAACAACTAATAACTGCGGTTCCGCCGCTCATTGCTCGTTGTCCCCGGTTCAACACGACCGGGGCTCTCTTGTTTTTTGACCGCGAATTTTACATTGCTTTTTCTATATTTTACATCGTCTTTATATACTTTACATTTGTTTTACAAATAACAATTCACCGCCATGAGTCCGAACTAGCTGAACGGCAGCGACGATGATCCGGTAGTGGCGCAACATAGGAATAAAACTATATGGCCTGGATGGCTCTTAAAATGTTGGGTTGCTTGGCTCTCCTCATGTTCGGCATGAAGTCGATGAGCGAAGCCTTGCAGAAAATGGCTGGTCCGCAGCTGAGACATGTTCTCGGCACGATGACCACGAACCGTTTTACGGGTATGCTCACCGGTATGTTTGTGACTGCCTCTGTGCAGAGTTCGACCGCCACCACGTTGATGACGGTCTCTTTTGTAAATGCGGGGCTTTTAACGCTCATGCAGGCGATTTCGATTATTCTCGGTGCCCACATCGGTACGACCGTGACTGCATGGATCATGAGCCTTGGATTCTCGTTCAACATCGCAAACTTTGTCTACCCGGCGTTTTTCATCGGCATTATCCTTGTGTACATGAACAAGAAACGCGTTGTGGGCGATTTCCTGTTCGGTGTTGGATTCCTCTTTTTGGGCCTTACGACACTTAAGGAAACTGGCTTTGCTGTGGTGCAGGACCCGGCGGCAAGCGCTTCGATCAGTGCTTTCTTTGCCCGCTTTAGCGATCCGAACTTCTTCAATTCGTTGTTCTTCCTTGTGATGGGTACGGTGCTTACGCTTTGCGTGCAGTCTTCCGCTGCTATCATGGCCATTACGATGATTCTTTGCTCAACCGGCGTTTTGCATATTGACCAGGGCATTATGCTTGTGCTTGGCGAAAACATCGGTACGACGATTACGGCAAACATTGTGGCACTCTCGGCCAATACGCAGGCCCGCCGTGCCGCTCTCGCTCACTTCACGATTAACGTTATCGGTGTGATTTGGGTGGTGATTGTGCTCAAGTGGTTCCTCGGCGCCGTTTGCCATGTGGTCGGCTTTGATCTTGGCATCCGTCCGGGCGACGAAGGCTATGCCGCTAACCTCGCGAAGATTTCCGTGGTGCTCGCCACGTTCCACTCCGCATTCAACGTCTCTAACACGTTCCTCCAGATTTGGTTCATCAAGTACATCGAAAAGTTCGTGTGCCGCGTGATCAAACCGAAGAATTCCGATGAAGAAGAAGACTCCCGCTTGCACTTCATTAGCTCTGGCTTGATGGGTACGCCTGAACTTTCGCTCCTCGAAGCCCGCAAGGAAATCAGCTTGTTTGCCGTGCGTACGCAGAAGATGTTCCACTTTGTGCCGGACCTTTTGGCCATGAAGAACGAGAACGATTTTGTGAAGCTCTTCGCCCGCATCGAAAAGTACGAAGGCATCAGCGACAACATGGAAATCGAAATTGGCGATTACCTGAACAAGGTGGGCGAGGGCCGCTTGAGCCCGGAAAGTAAGACCGCTTTGCAGTGCATGCTTAAGGAAATTTCTGAAATCGAGAGCATGGGCGACGCTTGCTACAACATGGCTCGTGCTATCAATCGCAAGTTCAGGTGCAAGGGCGAATTTACGCAAGACCAGCTCGAACACATCAAGCATTTGATGCAACTCTGCGACAACGCTATGACGCACATGATCGGCGTTTTGAACGATGTCCCGCAAATCGATGTGAACCGCACGCTGAATTTCGAGAACGAAATCAACGATTACCGCAAGCTCCTCAAGGAAAAGAACGTGGCGGATATTGAATCGCAGAAGTACAGCTACCAGATTGGAGTTCATTACATGGATATCGTGAACGACTGCGAAAAGCTGGGCGACTACATTGTGAACGTGGTCGAAGCCCACGCCAACAGAAGACTCTCTGTGTAATTGCGCTAGGTCCTCACCTTCGTGAGGATGACGAAGATGATTATCATGCCGGCCTTAGTGCCGGCTTTTTCGTTGTCATGTCCGGCCTCGACTGGGCGTCTTCCGTTTGTAAAATCTGTGTAAAGTGTAAATAAAACCTTTGCGAAGTCTTTGCTTTTGCCATTGCATTCCTTCGATGGACTTTTTATCTTGATATTTGCTAAAATCGTATATTTTAGGTATGATATACATTGTAGAAGACGATCTTGAAATCCGCGAAATGGAAGCCTATGCACTTAGGAGCAGTGGCTTTGAAGTTAGTGCATTCGATTGTGCTAAAAAGCTGGATGAAGAGGTCAAAGTCTGCGTTCCGGATTTGTTCATTTTGGACATTATGCTCCCCGGCGAAGACGGTCTTAGCATTTTAAAGCGTCTCCGTGCTCAGGAAAGCACTAGGAACGTCCCGGTCATCATGCTGACGGCCAAGGGCTCCGAGCTGGACAAGGTCAAGGGCCTTGATTTGGGGGCCGATGACTATATTGCAAAACCCTTTGGCATTTTGGAGTTTGTTTCGCGTGTCAAGGCGTTGCTCCGTCGATCGAGTATAAATCTTGAAGCCGAAGAATCGAAAGTTATTTCGCTGGATGGCGTTACGCTCGATGAGGCAAAACACACCGTGGTGGCTGGCGGCGACAATGTGGAATTGACGTACAAGGAATACGAACTTCTGAAATTGCTCTTGTCGCACCCGGGGGTTGTCTATTCAAGGCAACAGATTTTGGAAAAAATCTGGGGTATCGATTTCAAGATGGACACGCGGACCGTCGATATGCACATTAAGACGCTCCGACAAAAACTGGGCGAGCAAGGGTCAATCATTCAAACTATACGTAACGTCGGGTATAAAGCGCAATGAAAGACCGTATACGATACAGCTTGATTTATATGGGTGTCATTGCCGCCCTCTTGGCTGTATTTTTTACGGTGCGAGTCTTCGAAGACGAAATGGCGGACCAGCTCAAGGTCCACTTGCGTGAAAACCTGCGGTTGATCGAAACTGCCTACATTGACGAATCGCTCGAAAGCAAACCGCAAAATTTGGCACGGTTTGCTAGTGCCGACTTGCGAATCACGTTGATCGATTCGACCGGTAAAATCATTTACGATAGCGATGCGAAAGCCGCCGAAATGGAAAACCATTACAATCGCGAAGAAGTATTCGATGCGATGGAAAAGGGCTTTGGCGAAGACCTCCGCTATTCTTCTACCTTGCAGGCCAAGGCGTTTTATTTTGCAAAGCGACTGAAAGACGGCAATGTCTTGCGCTTGGGGATGCGTCAGGCGAATTTGCAGCAAGCCTATTCAAAGACGATGCCTTACCTGATTGCCTTGTTTGCGGCGGTTGTCGCGGCGGCGATTCTGATTGCGATTGGGCTTAGCCGTGCGTTTATCAGCCCGCTTCGGAAGCTCGTGGACCAGTTAGGCACTCCCGAATGGATGAATATCGAGAACGTGTACAAGGAAATTGAGCCGCTCGTCAATACTATCCGCAAGCAGGATCTCGAATTGCAATTGACGATTGAGCAGCTTTCGAACGAAAAGCAGAAAATCTCGCACTTGAAGGATGAGTTTACTGCGAACGCTTCGCACGAACTGAAGACTCCGCTGACCTCCATTTCGGGCTATGCGGAACTGATTGAAAGCGGCATGGCGAAACCCGAAGACGTCAAGATTTTTGCAGGCAAGATTCACAAGGAAGCGAAACGCCTCCAGTCGATTGCCAACGATATCATTACACTTTCCAAGCTCAATGACCGTGAAAGCGAACCTTTGGACCTCAACGAAGAAATCAACCTTTGGAATCTGGCTCAGAGCTGTATCGAAGGCTTGATGCTGAATGCGAACAAGAAAAATATCCAGCTTTCGCTTGACGGCAACCGCAATTCCGAAATTACAGGAAATTCGAAATTGCTTTTCGAAATGATTTTCAACTTGGTGGACAACTCCATCCGCTACACGGAACAAGGCGGAAAGGTCGTTGTCGTCGTTGAAGAAAACGCCATTGTCGTGAAAGATACGGGCATTGGAATTCCTGAAGAATGCCAGTCCCGCATATTCGAACGGTTCTACCGCGTGGACAAGAGCCGTTCCAAGGAAACTGGCGGCACGGGCCTTGGACTCTCCATTGTCAAGCACATTGCCGAAGTCCATCATGCTGCAATACATCTGAAATCGACTGTCGGATTCGGCACCGAAGTCAGAATTGATTTTAAATCTTCTAAAACAACTAAGGTCGTATGATACTCGCTATTTTAAAAATGATAGGTTGCCTTGCTCTCCTCATGTTCGGCATGAAGACGATGAGTGAAGGCTTGCAGAAACTTACCGGTGGACACCTCCGTACTGTTCTTGGGACTATGACAAAGCATCGCGTGGGCGGACTTTTGACCGGTACGTTCGTGACCGCCGCCGTGCAGTCTTCGACGGCAACGACTGTGATGACCGTGAGCTTTGTGAACGCGGGACTCTTGACGCTGAAACAGGCTATCCCCGTGATTATGGGCGCAAACATCGGTACGACAGCGACCGCGTGGATCATGTCGATTTTCGGATTCCAGTTCAACATGAGCAGCGTTGTTTGGCCGTTCTTTGGGCTTGGAATCGTGCTCACGTATGTCCGCAAAAATAGCGTGAAGAGCTTTGGTGAATTTGTTTTCGGTTTTGCCTTTATGTTCCTCGGCCTTACGACGCTCCGCGAAAACGCCGTGGCGATGGATTTGTCGCACAACCAGGCGATTATCGACTTCTTTGCCTCGACGGGTGGCTGGGGCATTTTCAGTACGCTTTTGTTCCTCTTGCTCGGCGGCATCCTCACGATGTGCGTGCAGTCTTCGGCAGCCATCATGGCCATTACGCTTATCCTTTGCAGTAGCGGCGTGCTCCCGATTTACCAGGGCATTGCACTTGTGATGGGTGAAAACATCGGTACGACGGTGACTTCGAACTTGGCGGCTCTTTCGGCAAGTACGCAGGCTAGGCGCGCGGCTTTGGCTCACATGCTCTTTAACGTGTTCGGCGTGGTGTGGATTCTCATTGTATTTAACCCGTTCGTGAATATGGTTTGCCATGTGGTTGGCTTCGATCCGACATTTGTGCCGCAAACTCAAGAAGAAATCGCCCAGGCGAGCGTTCGTGTGACGTATGCGCTTTCCGGATTCCATACGGCATTCAACCTTTGCAACGTGCTCCTTTTGATTTGGTTCATCAAGCCGATGGAAAAGCTCATCTGCAAGATTATCAAGGACAAGGAAGACGGCGAAGATTTCCGCATCAAGTTTATCAGCGGTGGCCTCATGAGTACGGCCGAACTTTCGCTCTTTGAAGCTCGCAAGGAAATTAATGTTTTTGCAGAACGCACCCTTGAAATGTTCCGATTCTTGCCGGACCTCCTCAAGATGAAAAATGAAGAGGACTTTGTAAAGCTGTTTGCCCGCATCGAAAAGTACGAAGGTATCAGCGACAGATTTGAAATTGAAATTGGTGAATACTTGAACAAGGTCAGCGGCGGTCGCTTGAGTATCGAAAGTAAGACGATGTTGCAGTGCATGCAGAAGGAAATATCTGAAATCGAAAGTATCGGCGATGCTTGCTACAACATGGCTCGCGCCATCAACCGCAAGTTCCATCTTGAGGAAGATTTTACCGAGGAACAGTACAGCCGCATAGAAAACATGATGAAACTTTGCGACCAGGCGCTGGTGCAGATGGTGGATGTTATCGAGGACAAGCCGCATACGAAGGCTTCGAATACGATGACGCTTGAATTTGAAATCAACGATTACCGCAAGATGCTCAAGGACTTGAATATCGAAGATATCAATGCGCAGCGCTACAGCTACCAGATTGGCGTGCATTACATGGATGTGGTGAACGACTGCGAAAAGCTGGGGGACTACGTGGTGAATGTCGTCGAAGCGCACGTGAACCACAGATTGCTCGGAAAGTAATCGGAATGGAGCCGCAGGGAATGCGGCTCTTTCAATATTTTTATATTTGCAATTTAGTAGGTGACCTTGGCCCTTTTAGGGGCGAAAAATGGAGGGCTATATGAAAAAAATCATGGCGTTGGCTTTTGCCTTGTTCTTTGCGGTAGCAAATGCCGCTGAAACTTACGTAGCTTCGGAAAAGATCACGCAACAGGTTCTGTCAGGGGAACTTACCCAGACCGTGTATGCTGGCGATGAAATTAAGCCGATTACGATTCTATATGAAAATACTGGCCTTGCCGAAGATGCTGTACCAGAATATTCATCGACGAACTTTTTGGAAAATTTTGGCTTGTCGAAAAGGTGGATTAAGGGGCCCGCTTGTGAAATTGCGGGAGAGATGAGGGATGATATTTCCGCTGGTACGTACACTGCTTTTATCGTCGTCAAAGACGCTGATGGCAAGTTCGCCAAGACTGAGTTCAAGTTCACTGTGCTGGAAAAAGAAGAAACGTTATCTTTAAAATGGAATAAAAGTAGCGGTGACGTGAATCAGGAAGTCACTGCGGGTAAGTCTATTACACCTATCGTTTTCGATTACGAGGGATTAACAAGTTATAGCGTGAGTGGACTCCCGTCTGGACTTGTAAAGAATATTGATGAAAAAAAACATAAAATCATGATTGTCGGCTCTGTAAATAGCGATGTAATGTCTGGTGATTATGAATACAAAGTCACTGTTAAGAACGACCAAGGCGATGAAAAGAGCTTGTCGGGAACGATTGTTGTGAAAAGTGGCAAGGCTCGCACATCAATAAAACTTGTTAGTGAAAAAGCAAGACAGGAAGTCCTGGCGGGCAATGAGATTGAGCCTGTCGTGTTCGAGTTTGCAAATGTTCATGTCGATGAAAGTTTATCTTCATTTAAGTTCGAAGGATCGTTAAAAGGATCGTTTGCGCGTAGTGTAGAAGAAAATAAGCTCACGTACAGTGGAACTGTCGATGAGAATTTGAAGGGTGGATTATACACGATAAGAGTTATTGCAATTGGTGAAAATAACAATGATACCGCTTTTGCAAACGTTGATGTGATTCATAAGTCTGTCGTGACGAGTGTATCTGTTGTTGAAAATGAAACGCAGACGGTGACCGCCGGCGATTCGATCGAGCCGATTGTTTTCAAGGTAGAACATGGCTCTAATCTTGAGCTTACGAATTTCCCGGGTGGTTACGGGCTTAAAAAAGATGGTAATACGGTGACTATTACAGGGCTGGTTGAAGAAAATGCTAAGGGTCCGTATGAAGTTGTGCTTACAGTCACTGGTGCCGACAACAATGCGAGTGCAAAGGCGACAATTAATGTCACTCCTGTGGAACTGAAGTTTGAACTTGTCGAAGGTAGTGATGACCAAACGGTTGTTGCCGGTGAAGCGATTACCCCGATTGTTTATCAATATGACCACATGCTTTCTGCGAAAGGGAGCGGCATTCCCGAAGATTTGAAAGTGGAACAAGATAAAGAAAAAAAGCAAGTTAAGATTTATGGAACTGTGAAATCTGGAATGGCTGCCAAAGAATATGTTTATACGTTTGAAATAACGGATGTCCATTCAGAAAAAACGACTGTAAGCGGTAAAATTAACGTTTTGGCATCGACCGATAATTCCTCGAGCTCTGTGGTTTCCTCTTCAAGTTCTGCAAAGTCTAGCAGCTCTGTCGAAGAATCTAGTTCCAGTGTGAAGTCTTCAAGCTCTAGCAAAAAGGATGATAAATCGTCCTCCAGCTCGGTTAAGTCTAGCGATTCGATGTCTTCGTCTAGTTCAGCAAAGACTCAGTCTTCTAGCTCCGGCAAGAATGACAAGTCCTCTTCGAGTTCCGCGAAGTCTTCGTCTAGCTCTGCAAAGTCCAGCTCTAGCGAAAAGGCCGAATCCTCTTCGAGCGAAAAGACTACTAAGATTGTGACTGTGGCGATGAACAGCGTGAAGTTTGGCTATGCAAACAATGCGCTGACGATTGCGGTGCCCACATCTTCGATGGTGCGTGTGCAAGTGTTCGACTTGACCGGTCATCTGGTCGAAACGTTTGCAGAATCTGTGAATGGCGCAAAGAGCATTAGTCTCGCTCATTTGAACAAGGGTAATTACCTTGTACGAGTCGAAAGCAACAGCATGGTTCGTATCGCAAGAATCGCTGTGAAGTAAAGACTTGGCAATGCAAAAAAGGCTCCGCAGTGGCGGAGCCTTTTTACATGCGAGACTTGGACTGGATTCTTCGCGGCTATTCGCTGCTCAGAATGACGTAGAAGCCGAGAGTAGCGAGAATGCTTGCATTCTCATTACCGAGGCGCCCCAGTCAAGCCTTGAAAAGGAATGACGCCGAAGCTTCAAACGAGACTACGGGCGTGCGGCGAGCTCTTCGGGAGATCTCATAAGAATATCCCAGTCGCCACGCTTGATGATTTTATAGGCATAGCCCTGTTCCGTGAGGAACAGCTGGCGGTTCATGGCGAATTCCTGTTCCTTGGAATCCTGCGTCACGATGCTGTAGAAGTGGGCGGCGCCGCCGTCGCTCTTCGGGCGCAATACACGGCCGAGGCGCTGGGCTTCTTCCTGACGGCTACCGAACGTACCCGAAATTTGGATAAGTACGTTGGCGTCCGGCAAGTCGATAGCGAAGTTACCGACCTTCGAGACCATGAGGTTCTTCTGCGCGCCCGAACGGAAGGCTCCGTAAAGCTTTTCGCGTTCCTTGTTCGGCGTCTTGCCGGTAATCAGCGGAATCTGCAAGTCTTCGGAGAGCGCTTCGAGCTGGTCGATGTACTGGCCGATGATGAGTACGCGGTCATCCGGCTTGCTGAAGTACTTGAGCAAGCGTTCGACAATGTCCGTCTTTTCGGGGTTCGTGCTCGCGAGCGTGATCTTGTCGCGCACCGGAGCAAGAGCGTACTTCATCTTGAGTTCCGGATCCATCGGGATGCGGATTTCGTTACAGTCAGCGGTGGCAATCCAGCCTTGGGCTTCCAAAATGCGCCAAGGAATGTCGAACTTTTTCGGTCCGATTAAGCTAAACACTTCAGTTTCCTTGTGGTCTTCACGGACGAGCGTTGCCGTAAGGCCCAAGCGGCGAGTGGCCTGCATTTCGGTACTCAAGCGGAACACCGGAGCCGGGAGCAAGTGGACTTCGTCGTAAATCATGAGGCCCCACTTTTCCTGGCTAAAGAGCGGGAAGTTGGCGAGTTCCTTCTTGACCTCTTCTTCGGTCATTTCCGGTTCCTTGCCTTCCTTGTTTTCGTCGCCCTTCTTGGCGCGCTTGCGTTGCGTCAAAATCTGGTAAGTGGCAACCGTCACTGGACCGATTTCCTTGACTTCACCGGAGTATTCCTTGACCTGGTCGAGCGTGAGGTTTGTCTTGTCGCAGATTTCGCGGATCCACTGGCGGGAAGACGAAATGTTCGGAGTCAAAATCAAAGTTTTAGTTTGTACCAAAGCCATCGTGGCAAGGCCAATCACAGTCTTACCGGAACCGCAGGGGAGAACGATCACACCGGAACCGCCCTTTTCGCTACCGCTTGCGTAGAACACCTGTGCGGCGTCCTTCTGGTAATCGCGGAGCTTGAACGGCTTGCCGGAAACGGTTGTTTCGCGGAGCTGGATGGGGAGCGGGTCGCCAACGGTATAACCAGCCAAGTCTTCGACCGGGAAACCTGCGTTGGTAAGGACCATCTTCAAGTGACCACGGCGTTCCGGGTCAACAACGACGTGCGTGTCGTCAATGTGCTCGATAATAAAAGGTTCAACGTCCTTGAGCTTGCAAATTTCAAGGAACATTAATTTATCATCAGATTCCATCAACAAGCGGTCGTCTTCTTTTTTCAAACGAAGTAAACCGTAACGAGCCATGTAGTCTTCGATTTCGGTCACGACGGTCGGCGGCACGGGGTAACGGCTCTGGCTGTCCAAGCGTTCGAGGACTTCGGGAGCGCGCAGGCCTGTTGCGGCGGCGTTCCACAAGCTCAAATGAGAAATCTTATAAGTGTGCAGATGCTCCGGGCTTTTGACAAGCTCCGTAAAAGGGGCGATTGCATCACGTGCGGTGGTGTAGTTAGGATTATCGACCTCGACCATAATTTCGAGGTTACTTTGTACAATGATTGCGCCATTCGGATTCATAGAGCGACAAATTTAGTTATTTAGGGCGCATTTCGCAAGACTCGCATTTTTGCTGAAAATCTTACAAAAAGGCTCTGGTATATAAAAGGAGATTCCCTCCCCATACGCGGATCATGACTACTAAGCAGCAGAGCTGCAAGTAGTCAAAGAGCTCGGAGGAGGGAATGACATGAAAAAAACTCCCCGGACTTGTGTCCGAGGAGTCTTTCGAGCCGCCCAGCAGATTTGAACTGCCGACCTGCTGATTACGAATCAGCTGCTCTACCAGCTGAGCTAGAGCGGCGAGCGAAGACAAAGATAGTAAAACAATGATTTCTTGTCAAGATTTACTGACAACCTTTATTTTTTTTTCTATGATTGGTCTACGAGAAAATTTTAAACATGGAAGCTTAACATATGGCTAACGAATCTAATAACAATAATTCTGAACTTAAAGCGTTCTTTGTCAACCATGGCACCAAGATCGCTGTAGCGTTTGTCGTCCTCTTCGCAATTATTGCTGGCATTGTCCAGTATAAGGAAGCTCGCAAGGTCGCTGCTGCCGAACAGAGCGAACTTATCGGCGTGGGTCTTACCTATCTCTATGCGAACGAAAAGGATAGCGCTCTCGTGGAATTCGAAGGCAAGATTGCTTCTGGCAAGCTTGAAGGTCTTGCTCTCGCTAAGGCATCCCTCCTCGCTGGTAACATCAAGTTTGAAAAGAAGGACTTTGATGGTGCTGCTCTCCTCTTCCAGAATGCTCTTGACAACGCTGGTTCCGTGGCTCTCGTCCGTTCGGCTGCCATGCACGGTCTTGCCGCTGTGAAGATGGAAAAGGGTGACTTCTCCGCTGCTGCAAACTTCCTCGAAAAGTACATTGCTGAATACGGCAAGCGCACCGGCGACAAGGAAGACCGCTATCAGAAGGACGAACCGGCTGACGAGGTCCCGATGGTTGCAGATGCCATGTGGAAGCTCACTCTCGTGTACCAGCAGCTTGGTGCAAGCGACAAGGCTAAGGCTACTGCCGAACGTCTCCTCCAGATTTATGGCGACAACCGCGCTTTTGCTGACAAGGCTCGCAAGTTCCTCGCCGCTCTCTAATCGCTGATTTTTGAAAAATTTAAGTCCGTCTCCTTATTGGGGACGGATTTTTTTTATGGTTTTAGATTCCTTAAAAATCAATTTACAAACGGGCGCGCTTTTAAAGAGTATATTGATATTATACACAACCTAAAAAGGGAGGGTGCGCCATGAAATTCTTTTTATGGGCTTTAACCGTTGCTGCTGTGTCATTCACTGCATGTGGAGATTCCCCGGAAAAGTTTGTGAACGATGTGGTTGATAGCGGAATCAAGTGCGAAACGCACGAGTACGACGAGGCGAAGTGCGATCAGCTCGCTGTAGAATTTCGTACGCGCAATCACAATTTTACTGAAGAAGAACAGAAACGCATCCAGAAACAGGTCGTTGAAAAGTTCTTTATTGAATTGAAAAAGCTAAACGACAAGAATGCAAAAGCTGTGCCTACACTGTAGGTCTGTTGTTAAATGGCGAGTGCCCAGCCTACGGCGAACAATGCGTAGTAGGCGAGGACTCCAAAGATGTCGGCGGCTGTAGTAGGCGCTCCCCAGCGGAGCGTCTTTTTTGTGGGGATGAATCCGCAAAGCAGGCCCGCTATAAAACCGTAAAAGTGACCGAGGATGTCTGCGTTTTCGCCAAGACCGAGGAATACGGCAAGCGAGGCGGCGCCGCAGAGCGGCGCAAAGCGACGGAGCATGCCGTGCGTTTCGCGCGGCATGAGACGGAACTCGATGACGGCGAGGCAACCGATGGTTGCAAAAACGAAGCCGGAAAAGCCGAGCGAACGGAAGCTTGTTTGCACGGTAAGCGCTACGAAGAAGTTGGCAACGGCACTGGCGACCGCTAGGAAAGGCACGAGCTTTGCAAGTGGGATGCGGTAGTGCAATAGGCTCAAAGCGAGAAATCCCGATACGAGGTTACTCCCGAGATGGCGGCTGTCGGCATGGAGCGTCATGGCAGTAATCGTGCGCCACCATTCTCCGCGTAGAATTTTGGAGGCATCGGCAATGCCTGAATTGTGCATTTGAACGGAGATGTCAGAAAAATCTAAGAGCGTGCAAATGATGGGAATGGCAAGCACCCAAAGCGGGTGTAGCGTAAGCTTTAGCGGGAGGGGCGGATTCTCGTCGCGCGGTGGATTTTCGTGGTGGTAAAGACGAATTTGGAATTGTGCCATGCGGCGTTTTTCGGGCTCCACAAAAATCTGGAACGGACCTTCTTCGGAGCGTTCGATGCGGTGCGTAATGCCTTGCGACAAAAGCACGAGACTCTCGTCGCGGATTTGCCTGAAACCGCCTTCGCTCACGCGGACATCGGGCGGAATCTGTTGCTGTTCTTTGGACGGCGCGGATTGCTCGGCGCTTTGTTCAGTCGAAGGCTGTGTTGGCTGTGAAAAATCGATGCTTTGTACAATTGAAGGTTGCGCGGACTCTTGATTTGCAGAGGCTGAGCGCGATTCTTCGGCGGATGGCCTGCGGCGAATCATGGGCGACATAAAGTGTGGCATGGCAACCTTCCTGATTTTTGGAAACTTTTCCTTAAATGCAAACTCCGTGCCAAAAAAGGAAATTTACCTCAAACAAACCCAGAGAGCTAAAATTAGCTCAAATAGATTCGCTATCTATTCAAAAGATAACATACAAACGTTTCAAAAACAAATACTTAAGGAATTTTTTGAAACGCTGTTAGAGCAACTTTGCTGCCGAGGTGAGCGCAAATTTGCCGGTTGCCGTTTCACATTCGGCGCGGACGTAGGCAAAGCCGAGTGTCGCGACCGTAATGTCGGCGTGGTCGGGAGTTGCGACTTGGCTCCCGATCATGACTTCTTCTTCGGGGGCGAGCTTGCCGTTTGGCTGTATGCGGCGACCGTAAATGCGGACGTAGCGGAAGCCACCGCCGGTCTCTTTGTTGCTGCGGGCGTGGAACGTGATTCCGTTGTTGTCGCGTTCCCACCAGAGGGCAGGACCGTCCGTGATGTAGCAGTTGTCTGCGGCGAACGCTGCGTTAATGTCTGCAAGCGAGAGCACGTCTCTCGTCTGTAGGGCTTCGCCCGTTCTCTCGTCTAACTTTATAACAGTGCGGACATTTCCGAAGGTATGCGCACGGGTGTGCTTGAGCGAAATGAGCGGTAAGTCAACGGCGGTCATGCTGTTCAAGTCGCCGTGGGCATCGTTTCCGCCGATGGGGAGCAGATAATTGCCTTTGCCTAACTCATTTATCCAAAATTCTCGACCGAGCTTGAAACCTTCATCGCGGATGCCGTTCCAGAATTGCAGTCCGCGAATAGAGTGCTTGTTTTTCAACTGCAAATCTTCGGGCTTCCAGTAACCGCGACGGAACACGAACTTTTCCAACATTCCCATTTGCTGGAACGGGTGCGCTGCGAAGCAGTGCGCTTCGGTCATGTTCAGGATTTGCTTGATGCTACGCGTTGGTCTGTTTTCAAGCCAATAGCGGCCGCAGTCGCCGAGCCCCGGGAGGTAACCTTCGGGGGCGAGGACAGTCATGTGTACATTCTCTCCTTTGCTGTTCCCGGCAGATACTTCTTCGCCTGCGAGCATGAGCGGCATGTCGTTGCCGTTTTCATCTTTCACTGGGAGCGCTGCAATCTCTTCGCGCAATTTCTGGAATCTAGGCACTGGCGAGTCCGCTTCCTTGGTGTAATCTTCTTGCGTGAAGGCGAAATCGTAGGCGTGGTCGGTGCAGCTTACAAAATCGAGTCCGACTGCTTTGGCGGCGAGCTGCAAGACTTCGGGCGTGGCGCCGTATTCCACATGGTCTGCGGAGTAATGCGTGTGGCAGTGCATTTCGCCCGCGGCGTAGCCGGGGGCGATGGGTGGCATCTCGTTCAAGACTTTAAAGCGGAGCGGAACATGCTTGAGTCTTGGCAAGTTCCAACGTTCAAACGTTTGCGATTTGCCTTCGCGTTCGACGGTCAATTTGCAATGGGCTTCGTACAAGCCTGCTGGGATTTTTCCGAGCGCAAGCGGAATGAATTTCATCTGCTCGCGGACTTCGATATTCAATTCTTTGCAAATGATGATGTCCGGCTGTGGCACGTCTTGTAATTGCAACGCATCTTGTTGCGCATCTTGTGCTCGCGTTTTTAAAACGATTTCCGCACTTTTAATGGTTGTCGGGAAATGGTCTGCATCGCGCACGACAATCCAGAGGTAAGGTTCGATGCCTGGCACAAACTGGAACGGCGCATCGAAAATAATTTCGGGCCACGGCTTGTAAAGGAGCGACCAGGGTAGCTTGAACTTAAAATGCGTTTCTGCATAACGCAATTTTTCCCCCGGCCAAAAACTCATCAGTCACCTTTTGATTTTACGTTTGCAGGATCCGCGCTCTTTTTAGGCGCGTCTTGAGGTGCGGGCGTATTTTTCGGCGCATTTCCCAGCGCAGTTCCAACAGAATCCTGCACAACGCTTGTGTCGATTTTTGCGGAATCTTGAGCAGCAGATGAAGAATCTTGTGCAGCAGTTGAATCTTGCACTGCAGTTTTCCGTGAATCTGCAATTCCAATGGAATCTTTCGTTGCGGATGTATCACGAACTACGCTCGTATCAATCTTTGCGCTATCCTGTGCGGCGACATTCACTGAATCGACCTTCACAGAATCTTTTTTCGTATCGTCGATAAATTTGATTTTGGGTTTCTTGTCTCCATCGTCATCGTCGTCATCATCTTCATCGTCTTTGGGTTCCGGCTTGTTCCAGAAACCAAAGGAACCTCTGATTTGCAACTGAATCCCACCCAAGTTCCACTTAGCTTTTTCTTCCGGACCGTTCGGGACGATGTCCGAGAACTTCTTGTCTGACTTCACCGAAATGGAATTGAACCCAATATCGCCATAAAGCTTGAAGTTTTTCCAGCTTGCAAAAAGGTAACCCACGCTTACGCCAAAGCCTGCTCCAAGGAGTGGAGTTTCTGCACCGAGGTAGCCCCAGGTCGTGTAGATTTCTGTACCCGGCAGCACCCAGTACCAACGGACGGCTATGCTAAAGAGCCCGCCCGTGCTGAGCGTGATGAAGTTCTTTGGGAGTGCCAAGCGGTATTCGAGGAACAGCGGAATGCCCTGCAGCGTGTATTCGTAACTGTGGGTGCCGCTCCGGCGGTCGGTCAAGACGACTGATTCATTGTCGTAGATAAATCCGATGCCCGCGCTTAAAAACTGGTCTTCCATGAATTGCCACTGGATACCTGCCGTAATCGGGAAGCAGAAGTTCACTTTTTGGAAATCCTGCTTAGCGACGTTTAGAGTTTCGGCGCTGGTAACGGCTTCTGCCCTAAATCCGTAATAAATGGTATCGATGGCTTCCTGGAAGTATTTTCGTTCTTCAAAGCTGATGAACGAAATCGACGGCTGTACAAATACAGAAAGGATGGAATTGTCGTGATCCAGTTTTTCTTCACTTGCAGCAAAGGCATTTGCAGAGAACAGCAAAGATGCCAAAAGTGAAAATATCTTTCCGGATTTCGATTTCATCCTGTTGCCTTATTCAGCCAGTTTCTTTTCTTCTTTCTGGAGGCGCTTCTTTTCAGATTCTTTCTTCAGGCGCTTTTCGTAGGATTCTTCGGCGCTAGCGATTTTGGCTTCAGCCTTTTTCACGCGCTTTTGAATGTCCTGATCATCGCTGGCTTCGTTCTGGGCGATGGCGAGGTACTGCCTTGCCGGTTCAAACTGGTCGAGGTCCGTGTAAGCGTCGGAGATGAGGAAGAGTACTTCCTGGCGGCGTTTTGCCTTGGGGTACGTTTCCAAAAATTCCTTGAAGTAGATGACGGCTGCCTGCGGCTTTTCCATGCGCAAGTAGAGGCGGCCCGTCTGGAATTCCTTTTCGGCAACGCGGTCGACGAGGAGGTTGTAATAGTAGTTGACGGAGTCGCGGAGCGGGGTTTCCGGGTGGTTTGCCAAGTAGCGTTCGAAATCCTTCATGGCGGTTGTCGTGTTGGATTCGTCGCGGTCAATCTTGTATTCCATGTTGAACGAAGAGACTGCCTTGCGGAATTCGGCGGTTTCAGCAAACGGGGAACCCGGGAAGTTTACGATAAAGCTTCCGTATTCGCCACGGGCTTCAATCCACTGCTCCAGGTTGAAACGGCTTTCGGCAAGCAAGAACTGGGCTTGTTCCATGTATCCGGAACCGGCGCAGGTAGAAAGGATTTCTTCGAGTTTTTCGGTGGCTCTGCCGTATTTTTTTGCCTTGTAGAGTTCTTCGGCGGCTTCGTAGCGCGTTTTGCACCATTCCGTGTGGGTCATTTTTTTGTTGGAGGTCGAAGAACAACCCATCACAGT
Organism: Fibrobacter sp. UWB7; assembly: GCF_900142945.1. Classification (NCBI taxonomy): domain Bacteria; kingdom Pseudomonadati; phylum Fibrobacterota; class Fibrobacteria; order Fibrobacterales; family Fibrobacteraceae; genus Fibrobacter; species Fibrobacter sp. UWB7. The sequence continues at coordinate 587,481 of NZ_FRCO01000001.1, read as the reverse complement.
TGCCATATAAAGGAAAAAAGGAACGAACAGGGTATACTTGAAAACTTTTTTCATTTTTTTTCTTTGGTTAATTCTAACTTTCACGCTGTAAAGTAGAAAAAAACGACTCTAGAGAAAAATGATTTTAGTCCGCTATGTCTTGAAAGAGCTAATTGCCCCTTTTTTGGCGTCGCTCTTTGGCATTACTTTTTTGTTTGTAGTTGACTTTTTGGTCAAAATCTTGGACAATGTGTTGTCCAAGGGATTGCCTACATCTACAGTTCTTGAAATTTTTGTGCTCAACTTGGCGTGGATGCTTTCGCTGTCGATCCCGATGGCGGTGCTTGTCGCAAGCCTCATGACGTTTGGCAGAATGTCTGGCGACCAGGAAATTACGGCGGTCAAGGCAGCAGGCATATCGCCTTTGTCGCTGATGCGCCCGGTGTTGCTTGTGGCGCTGCTTCTCTCTGTCTTGATGGTCGTGTTCAATAACTGGGTGCTCCCGGAGGCAAACCATAGGTCTGTGGAACTCATGAATGCGGTGTCGCGCAAGAAACCGCACGTGTTTATTGATGCCGGGCGCCTGATTACGCAGTTCCCCGGCGTGCAACTTTGGGTAAACCGAATTGACCCCGTGTCGGGAACCTTGTACGGGATCCAGATTTTCGAAATGGAAAAGAAGGGCGCTCCGCGTATTGTCTATGCCGATAGCGCCTCGATGGACTATGTGGACAACGGTGCGACTCTCATGCTCCGCCTCCGCAGTGGCGAAACGCATCTCGTCGATCCGGATGATGCCGATAACTACTTCCGCATCCGATTCTTCTCGCAGGATCTTGCGATGCAGAATGTGGATGACCGCTTGGAACGCCGCAGCCGCAGTTACCGCAGTGACCGCGAAATGCCTGTCGAAATGATGTGGGACGTGGTGACGGAAGCCCGTAAGAACTACGATACGGCAGCAGTGCAAGCCAAGACCCGCCGCTTGCCGACTCTCCTTCGCATCCGTGATTTTGTCGATGGCGATAGCGTTCTCTCGGCTGACGTCAAGGGACTTCCTTTGGGCGATTCGATGCAGATTGTGCAGAGCCTCCGTAAAGTTCGCGTGCAGGAAACGGCTTCGCTCCGTGCCACAGAACGTGCCTGGGGGCGCATGGAAGGCGAACTCAAGCGTGCCGCCCAGTACATGGTTGAAATCCACAAAAAGTTCAGCACCGCTTTTGCATGCTTTGTGTTCGTGCTGATCGGCGCTCCGCTTGGAATCATGGCGCGCAAGGGTGGCATTGGCACAGGCATTCTCTATAGCCTTGCGTTCTTTGTCATCTACTGGATTTGCCTTATCGGTGGCGAAAACCTTGCCGACCGCCTGGTGGTCTCTCCGGAACTTGCCATGTGGATTTCGAATATCATTATCGGCATATTCGGCATATTCCTGACGCGTGCGATGATTCGCGACCGCTTCTCGGGCGATTCCAAAATTTCCCGCTTCTTTAGGAAGATTGGTCGATTCTTTGGTAAAATCACGAAGAGGTTCGGATGAAATTTTCAAGATACCTTATCTGGAATTTTTTGAAGATGTTCCTCATCGTGGTCTGCGGTGCAGTCCTTATCTTTGTGGTAATTGACTTTGTCGGTAATATCAAGACCTGGTCTGCCCGAGAGATGAAGGCGGTGACCGATTACTACTTGAGCTACCTTCCGTATATTTTGTACTTGATCACCCCGGTCGCTCTGTTTATTGCGGTCCTAGCATCGGTGGGCAATATGGCGCGCCACCTCGAAATGTGTGCGATGCAGAGCTCGGGCCAAAGTCCGTTCAAGACGCTAATGCCGATATTCTTCTTGGGCATCCTCATGTCGATTGGCTCGTACGAAATGAGTGAACATTGGCTCCCGGATGCAAACCACAAGCGCTTTGAAATCATGGAAACCAACGCGCAAAAGCGTAAGAACCCGCGCATCAAGGAAAAACAGGACTTTACGTTTATTGATAGTGAAAAGAATAGCTGGTTCTTCAAGCATTACTCGGGCAAAAGTAAAGTCGGGCGAGATGTGGTTCTCCTGATCCGCGAGCAAGGGCGTCTGGTCGAACGTTACGATGTTCGTGCCATCCGCTGGATCGTAAAAGATTCTGTGACTGGTGATGGATTCTGGAGGTTCGAAAACGGGTTCCACCGCAAGTTCAAAAAGGATGGTTCCGTTCAGGTTTTCCCGGTCCGTTTTGCAAACATGAAGGGCAAGGTCAGTACGCACCCGAATGACTTGATTAACGAAAGGCAGCTTGCCGACGAAATGGACTCCAAGATGGTCATTGCCCGTATCAATGTGCTTCGCCGTTCAGGTGAAGATACCCGTGCGATGGAGACGGCGCTCCAGTTTAAGTATTCTGCACACTGGATGAACCTGATTGTCCTTTTGATAGGGGCTGCGCTTTGCCACCGGTATAGCCGTTCTGGGGGCCTCTCCCAGAAATTTGGTGTTGGCTTGTTGCTTGTTTTTAGCTATTATATTCTAGAGAGGATTGGACTTAAAATGGGTGAAAACGGGGCTCTGTCGCCGTTCTGGGCGGCGTGGAACAGTCACTTTATTTATGCCAGTCTCGCATTTGTCATGTTATATAGATCATTCCGCTTGTAGAGGGTTGTATGTCCGTATCTGAGATATTGTTTGTCGTCGCTGGTGCGTTAATAGGTCTTGCTTTTCAGGGGGGCATGTTCCTTTTCCTTACCCCCTTTGCTGTCGTTGCGTTTTCACTTGCCATCATGAACCGTCCAAGTCTCCCGAATGGCACGACTGTTATTCCTGTGATCAAGAACAAGCGTTCGACGGCGCTTACTCCGGTTGTGTCTCCGGATATTCGTAACGAGTTTACGAACGATGTCAAGATGGATACCAATGAACCGAATTCCTCGCTCCGTGTGAACCAGATCTGGTCCCGTGCTAATGCGGATGTCGACAAGGCGTTTGGCGATATGTTGCGTTGCCTCAAGGTGTTGATGCCGCAGGCTAACACGATTACGATTTTTACGAATGGCGGTAGTGCAACCGAGTTCCGTTTGAGAACGTTCCAGAGCGATATCCCGAACTGCATCGATACGGGAGCTAAGATTACCGAGAACATGGGCATCTTGAGCCAGCTTTTGCGCCCGGAAGTCTCTCGCATTTTGGAAGGCGATTTGCTTGTCGGCAAGCGCCTCCCGTACTACATTGAAAATCGAATGATCCGCTCCTTGGTCGGTGTGCCGCTCTTGGATCGCGAAGAACGCCGCCTGGGAATCATCTTGGTGGACTCCTTGCACCCGAATGCGTTTACTGCTGCAGAAGCCCAAGCTCTTACGTTCATTTCGCATGCGATGTACATGGTCAGTTTCAAGAGCTATGCCTCGGCGCAGAACTACATCGAACAGCAACAGTTCAGTACGCTTTACCGCTACCAGCGTAAGTTCTTCCAGACGATGACGGTCAAGGACATTTACAAGCAGATGTTCGAATACGTCAAGGAAAACATTCCGTTTGACCGCTTGACGATTCTCGCTATGGATAGGCTGGATGAAGGTGTCGGTCGTGTGGTCTACTGCGTGGGTGTGGATTCCGAGCAGTTTGCCAATAAGAAATTTACGTTGTCCGATAAGGGCATCTTTGTTCTTGCTCTCATGAGGAACCGTCCGGTGTTCCGTTCGTTTACGTCGGGATATACCGATTACGTGCCTCGTTTGAACGATTCTGAAAAGCGCAATATGGAATTGCGTCAGTTGTTTGTAATGCCGGTGGCTTCGGAACCCGAAGCGAAAACGGCTGAACTTGCCATTTGCCTTGAAAGCCGTTACACGAACCGCTATCAGGATCACGAAAAGAAACTCCTCAAGGCATTTGCGGGTGTCGCAGGCTTTGCTTACGCCCGTGCCCGTCAGGTTGAAAAGGACAAGGACCTTGCCACGCGCGACGGCCTTACCGGGCTCATGAACCATCGCTCTCTGCAAGAAACGCTCCGCACCGAAAAGATTCGCGCTGACCGCAAGAAGTATAATATTGGCGTCTTGATGATGGACATTGACCACTTCAAGAACGTGAACGATACGTATGGACACCCGGTTGGTGACGAAGTCATCAAGGGAATAGCTACGGCGATTAGCGGTGAAATCCGCAAGGAAATTGATGTCGTGGCTCGCTATGGCGGCGAAGAATTTGTGGTGGCGCTTATCGATACGACTCCGGAAGGCATGATTGAAACGGCAGAACGCATCCGCAAGGCGGTGGGCAAGCTCGAATTCAACGTGCACTTGACGGACCCGCTCCGCGTGACGGTTAGCATTGGCGCCTTCCTTGTGGAACCGGAATTTACGGACATGAAGAAGGCTGTGAACAATGCTGACCAGGCGCTCTACAAGGCGAAGGATGGCGGTCGCAATCAGGTCGTGCGTTTTGAAACCGTAGAATCTGAAGCCGTAACGGCGTAGCTTATGTTTACTGCTCTCGATTGGATCGTTTTAGTCGCTTACTTGCTCTTGTCCTTGGCGATTGGGCTCTGGGTTTCTCGTGGCAACAAGAACCTCAAAGAATATATGTTCGGCGGCGGCTCGATGCCGTGGGTGGCTGTGGGTATTAGCCTCATTGCGACTTCCGTGAGTGCAACGACGTTTCTTGGCGCACCTGCCGATGTCTTCGGCGATGACATGACTTTTTTGATGTTCCAGATCGGTGCGCTCCTTAGCATTTTTGTGGTGGGCTTTGTGTTTATCCCGAGGCTCCGCTCGTCGGGCATTTCGAGCGCTTATGAACTTTTCGAAGTGCGTTTTGGGAGTCGTTCGGTGCGCCGTTTGGCGGCTATCTTTTACTGCTTGCATCTGCTCCTCCGCACGGGCATCTTGCTTTATGCGCCCTCGCTTGTGCTTGCTCAGATTTTGCACATCGACTTGAAACTCGCGATTATCGTCTCGGCGGCGATTGCCATTTTCTACACGTGGTTTGGCGGTATCAAGGCGGTCATCTGGACGGACGTGATGCAGTTCTGCGTGTTCTTTGGCGGTGGCGTGCTTGTGCTCTTGATTATCGCAAGTCAGGTGGGTGGCTTTGGCGAAATGGCGACACTCGCTAGCGAAGCGGGCAAAACGCGCTGGTGGAATCCGTCGATGGACATTTCTGATGCACGCACGCTCATCTCGGCGGGCTTTGCGTATGCGATTCTTGAAATTGCCATTCGTGGTTGCGACCAGCAGTTTGTTCAGCGCTACCTCAGCTGCAAGGATGTGAAGGCGGCGAACCGTTCAAGTGTACTTTCTATGGTGCTCGGTTGCGCTGTTTCGATTCTCTTTTACTGGGTCGGAGCCGCGCTCTTTGTCTTTTACAAAAAGGCTCAGGTCGCTACGCTTCCGGAAAACCTTGGTCAAAATGACGTGTTCCCGTATTTCATCGTGAACGGCCTTCCGTCTGGTGTGACGGGCTTGATTGTCGCCGCCATTTGCGCGGCTGCGATGAGTAGCCTTTCTAGTGCCATCAATTCTCTCAGCAATACGTCCGAGCGCGACTTCCTTGGTTGGGGCGAATCGACGGGAATGGGCGGGCTCAAGCGCGCGAAAATCTGGACGGTTGTCTGGGGTGTGCTCGGCGTGTTCTTTGCGCTCTTTGCAGCAACGCAGCAGGGAAGCCTTCTCAAGAACGCCATCTTCTTTACGGGACTTTTCACGGGACCGCTTCTTGGCATGTTCCTCCTTGCGTTCTTTGCCGACAAAATTTTTGGAACTGCTGAAAAAGCGTTACGCGCGTGGGTTGTGATTGTCGCCGTGCTTTGCGGCATGGCTAGCCTCGTTTTGTTCCAGGGAATCCCTGCGTTTGGCGTGAACGCCGTATTCGACGGCGTCTTTAGCTGGCCGTGGTTGCCCTTTATCAGCATGACCACCACCATTGTCGTAGCGCTTGTCGTGAACTTCGTGGCGAATGCTGTTTGCGCAAAACGCAAATAAGAATGGATTAGTCGCGTCATCCTGAGCTGAGTCGATATATGAAACTTGGCACTTTAGTGCCTTAGTTGAATTAGGTTCGTAGGAGCAGGATCCAGTAATTTTATTGGTTTTCTGCGGCGAAGAATTATTTTGCCTTTAGTTTTTGTTATATTCGAAGTGTAACAAAATAAAAGGATTTTATATGAAGTGCAAATACTTGCTTTTGGGGGCTGCTGTTCTTTTTGCGGCTTGTGGTGATGATAGTTCTTCGGGACCTGCTACCGAAAATACTCCGAATTCTTCTGCGGTTGCCCCGCTTTCAAGTTCTGATAATGGCTCTGCTTCTGTAGCTTCTAGTTCGTCCATTGCTGATAATGGACAGTCAAGCTCTGCCGAAAATAATGTTGCCAGCAGCTCTTCGGTTGCGTCCAGCCACTCGAAAACAATGGCATCCAACTACGATCCTGCAACGGGATTGCTGACCGATGAACGCGATGGCAATGTCTATAAGACCGCCAAGGTTGGAAACCAGATTTGGATGGCTCAGAATCTGCGTTTGGAAAATCCCAATACTTTAGATGATTGCTCTAGCAACTATTACGATTACACTATAAAAGATGAAGCTGTTTTGCAAAAGTACGGTCATCACTATGGCTGGATGACCGCGATGCAGATCTCATGCAAGTACGAAGAACAGTTGGCTAAATCGGAAATTCAACAGCCCCATCAAGGACTTTGCCCAACAGGGTGGCATATTCCTTCAATTGATGAATGGCAAGAACTTTTTAATGCCGCTCCGTTAACAGAGCTCCTTTCGACTGACTGGAAAATGCGTTATTTTGTTGGCACGGATGATTATGGCTTATCGTTGAACGCCGCTAATGAAGATGAAGAAAATATCCCAGAGTTCCTGGCGCTTGATGAAGCTAATTCAACAAAAAATTATGCGGTTGTGCTTTATTGTGAAGAACCGTCTAAACCGATAAAGGTCGAAGCGGAGAGCAAAACATCAATATTTACATATCTCCGTTGTGTAATGGACTAACTATCATACTTTCTGAATTATTGTTATCGTCAAGATAGGGCAATTCCAAATGGATTTGCCTTTTGTTGTTTTGGTGTAAAACTTTTTTCTGTGTTGGTCTCTCGCTGCAAAAAATTTTAATTTAAAAGCAGATTTTTTATGGAGGGTCATTTGATGATCTCAAAATTGCTCAATATCATCTATCTCGTACTGCTAATCGTCTGCGTGTGCGTTCTCATTCGCGTCGTTAAAAGTGAACCGGCTGCTGTTCCTGTGGCTACGTCCAATGGCTCGGTTGCGCTCGAGGTCCCGCGCATCGAAGTTTCAGCTTCTGAAACCAAGAAATTTGCCGCCGACAAGTTTGAAATGGGCTTTAGCCTCGAAATCCGCGGCAAGGACAAGGAGACTGTTTCAAAGCGCCTGGCAGAACGCCGTTCCGTGATTTTCGAAAACGTGAAATCGCTTGAGATTCCGCAGTCCAACGTGGAACAGAACAGCGTCGAAATGCACAAGGAGTGGTCTTATCGCAATAGCAAGCGCGAACTCGTCGGTTATGTGGCGACACAGAGCTTTGTGATTACGGTAAATCGTAAGATTGATGCCGCCGCTCTCGTGCAGGCGCTTTCTTCGGAACCGGATGTTGAAATCCAGCGCACATCCGCCCAGCTTAAGGATGTCGATGCCGTGCAGTCTACGGTCATCAAGGCTGCGGGCAAAAAGGCAACCGCCAAGGCTAACGATTATGCCGAAGGCGTTGGAGCCAAGCTTGGCCGCGTTCTTCAAATCAATGGCGAAGGTGGCGGAATCATCTACAACCAGTACAATCGCGTCTATCGAGCCAAGGGTGTTATGCTTGCGGCAAATGCCATGATGGACGGTGCCGCCGCTCCCGACGAAACGGCGATTGCCGACTCCGTCGAGGTAAGCGCTTCGGTCCGCGTCGTTTATGAACTAAAGTAGTTCTAACAGGCTTTTTTCGTATTCCTGAGCCGCCTTTTCGAGGGCGGCTTTTGTCATATCCGGGCTGCAACCGTAGAATCCGAGAGGCTTAAACCACTTCATCCCGGCGGCGTTTGCCGTCATTTCGAATGGAATGAGCATTTCGTCTGCGGTGTAGCGGTTCAGTCCTTCGTGGGTGTAATGTTCTGCGGCGGCGCCTGCTGTAAATACAACGCGCACGGGCATGCCCTTCAAGAAGTTGTCGGCGCTGTACACAATCGGACTCATGACCTGATCTTGCCAGTCACGCAAACTTGCGGGGGAGTTATACCAATATATAGGGAACTGCCACACAATCGCCTTGGATTCCCTCAACAAATTTTTTTCGGCTTCGAGATCGAAATAACCATTAACCCTGATTTTGTCAAGGTGGTGGAACACAAAATTGGGATTTTTTCTGTTGATATCCACTAAGTGTTTGTTAAACATTGAGTTAGAAATGTTCGGATGCGATAGAAGAATTGTGATTTGATTGTTCATTATTTTTTCTTGTTGATAAGTTGATGATATATTATAAAAAAATTACATCTAACATGCAAAAAGTCTTTCAAAAAAGGCTAAGATTTATTATACTTGTATTGATGTCGACCTACATCTTGTGGGTGTGGTTCGACCTCGGACACAAGATATAGTAAAATCGGAGAAATTTGACTATATTTGAGGAAACGGGAATTGAAGGTTTTTTTTAGATGATTTTTACTGTGAAAAAGCGCGACGGCCGCGAGATGCCGTTCAACATTGAGAAGATTGCTGATGCCGTAATCAAGGCTTTTAGAGCCTCTGGCGAGTTGGATGAACAGATTAAGGCCGCCCAAGCTCAAATGAATTTGCTTGGAAACGACGACCTTCTGACAAACGTTGCTCTTAAGGTTGCTGCCGAAGCTGTGGGTCATCTCGAAGCCGAGAATAAGACCAAGCCGGACATCGAAGAAATCCAGGATGCTGTTGAAAAAGCTTTGACCGAAGGCGGTTACGCTGATACCGCCAAGAGCTATATCTTGTATCGTGCCGAACGTACCCGCGTACGTGAAGTTAACACCCGCCTCATGCAGACGCTTCACGACATTACGTTCAGCTCTGCCAAGGAATCCGACCTCAAGCGCGAAAACGCCAATATCGATGGCGATACCGCTATGGGCACCATGCTCAAGTACGGGAGCGAATCCGCTAAGCACTTCTACACGATGATGATGCTCAAGCCGGAACACAGCCGCGCCCACATGGATGGCGACATTCACATCCATGACCTTGACTTCTATTCTCTTACGATGACCTGCTGCCAGATTGACCTCATTAAGTTGTTCAAGAACGGCTTCAACACAGGTCACGGTCATTTGCGCGAACCGAAGGATATCCGCAGCTACGCCGCTTTGGCCGCTATTGCTATTCAGAGTAACCAGAACGACCAGCACGGTGGACAGTCCGTGCCGAACTTCGATTACGCCATGGCTAACGGCGTGCGCATCACGTATCGTAAGGCTTACCTTTCGAACATGGTCAAGGCTCTCATGCTCTTGACGGGCAAGACCGAAGAAGAAGTCCTGCCGGTGGTGAAAAAGCTCCACGGCGAAATGGCTGAAATGGGCATGGTCGCAACGCTCGTGCCGAATGAAAAGTTCCAGACAACTGAAGTCCACGAACTTTCCAAAACTTATGACGCCGAAACGGTAAAGAACGCCCAAAAGTTTGCCGAAAAGATGGCTTATGAAGAAACCGACAAGGCAACGTTCCAGGCCATGGAAGCTTTTGTCCACAACTTGAACTCCATGCACAGCCGCGCTGGTGCCCAGACTCCGTTCTCTAGCATCAACTATGGTATGTGCACGGAACCGGAAGCCCGCATGGTCATGAAGAACTTGCTCCTCACGACCGAAGAAGGCCTCGGCGGTGGCGAAACGGCTATCTTCCCGATCCAGATTTTCCGCGTCAAGGACGGTATCAACCTCAATCCGGGCGAACCGAACTACGACTTGTTCAAGCTCGCCTGCCGCGTGAGTGCCAAGCGCCTGTTCCCGAACTTCAGCTTCCAGGACGCTCCGTACAACTTGCAGTACTACAAGCCGGGCCATCCGGAAACCGAAATTTCGTACATGGGCTGCCGTACCCGCGTGATTGGCAACCATTACGACCCGAGCCGCGAAATCTCTTATGGCCGTGGCAACTTGAGCTTTACCTCGATTAACCTCCCGCGTATCGCTATCAAGATGAAGTCCGTGGACCTGTTCTTCAAGGAACTCGACCGCATGATGCAACTCGTGAGCGATCAGCTCATGGAACGTTTTGCCGTGCAGAGCCGCCGCAAGGTCAAGAACTTCCCGTTCCTCATGGGACAGGGCGTGTGGATTGATTCCGACAAGCTCGGCTGGGAAGATACCGTGGGCGAAGTCATCAAGCATGGTACGCTCTCGATTGGCTTTATCGGCCTTGCCGAAACGTTGGTGATGCTTACGGGCAAGCACCACGGTGAATCCGAAGCTTCTCAGGAACTCGGCCTCAAGATTATCGGCCACATGCGCGAATTCTGCGACAAGGAATCCGAACGCCTTGGCCTCAATTTCAGCTTGCTTGCAACGCCGGCTGAAGGCCTCTCGGGCCGTTTTGTGCGCATGGACAAGAAGAAGTTTGGCATAATCCCGGGCGTTACCGACCGCGATTACTACACCAACTCTTTCCACGTGCCGGTCTACTACAAGATTTCTGCTTTCAAGAAGCTCTCGCTCGAAGCTCCGTACCACGCGCTCACGAACGCAGGTCACATCAGCTACATCGAACTCGATGGCGACCCGACGCAGAACCTGGACGCTTTCGAAAAGATCGTGAAGTACATGGCAAAGGTCGGTATCGGTTACGGCTCCATCAACCATCCGGTGGACCGCGACCCGGTTTGCGGATTTGTGGGTGTGATTGGCGATGTTTGCCCGCGCTGCGGACGTAGCGAAGGCCATGCCATCTCTTGCGAAAAGATCGAAGAACTTAGAAAGAAATTCCCTGGAATGCCCGCATTCAGAGGGATCAGATGATTTTACAAGGAGTGCAAAAAATGTCTGAAAAAGAAATGTCTCAGTATGGTGAAGGTGTCGGATTCGAACGCATCCGCCGCATTACGGGTTACCTCGTCGGTACAGTCGACCGCTTCAACAACGCCAAGCGCGCTGAAGTCAACGATCGCGTGAAGCACGGCGTATAAGATGGATGAATATCCTCCACTGCGGATTGCAGGGATTGAGCCCGAATCATTCGTGGACGGTCCCGGAATCCGCTTGACTGTGTTTACCCAGGGCTGTCACCACAACTGCCCGGGTTGCCAGAATCCGCAGACTCATGATTTTGAGGGCGGACACTTTATCGAGCGCGAAGCGATTATCACGATGATCAAGGATAATCCGCTGCTCGATGGCGTGACGTTTAGCGGAGGCGATCCGATGGACCAGGCGGCGGCACTTATTCCGCTTGCCCGCGGAATTAAGGAACGCGGTCTCAATCTCGTGATTTTCACGGGATACACGTACGAACAGCTGATGAAGCTCACGCCCGAAAAGCCGGAGCTCTTTGAACTGCTTTCGTTCGCGGACATCCTCATCGACGGCCCGTTTGTCATGGCGAAAAAGTCCCTGGATATCAAGTTCAGAGGTTCTTGGAACCAGCGCATTATCGATGTGCAAAAAAGCCTTGTCGAAGGCCATGTGGTCATCCACCAGATTCAACTGGACGAGATGGCGGAACACCCCGACAGGGAATACAATACGTAAGTGTTGAATTGTCATGCCCGCCTCCGAGCGGGCATCGCCATTTTTAGGGGGGTAAATTCCCTCAATTAAGCAAATTTTTAGCTTGAAATAGAGCAATTTCATCAATTATAAGTTATCTTTTTAGTATAGAAGAGTTTAGCTCTTGTTCTCAAAGCGAAATCTCGAAAATTTCATTTACACGAGGACAAGGTGAACGCTCACGCAGGCATGCCGTATTTATGGTATGTTTCAGTTTGCTGTACCGGCTTTGGAGTCGGTCTTTGGTCGTATGGCCAATGGGCAACAGCCCTTTTGGGGCGTGGGTCGTTTGCGTTTATCGTGTAAAGGCATTCGAGAGCCTCGCTTTGGTAAATGCAACGATCTACGCCTTTCTTGTATCCATACAAAATTGGCAAAATTATTGCTAGGCAGGGGAGAAACTCCATAAGTGTATAAACAATTGAGGTCACTATGGTATTGTTCAAAAATAAGCTTTCGTTTACAGGTTTCGCAGGACTCTTTGCAAACCTTTTAAAGACTGGTGCTGCAATTTCGGTCAGTACGCTTTTATCGTGTTCTGGCGACAGTTCGTCAGGAAATCCGATTGATGAACAAAATGCAGACGATGTATCTGTTGCGGAAACTGAGATTACTGGTGTCACTCAGAAGGGACCTTTCCTAATGGGTTCCAAAGTTCAAATGTTTGAAATTTCCAATGGACATTCCCTCAATCAAACAGGTAAATCTTTTAATGGAAAGATTTCGAATGACAAGGGTGAATTTAAAATAAATGGTAGTAAGCTTGTTAGCCAGTATGTTGTTCTTGAGGCAAGCGGGTACTATCGCAATGAAATTACCGGGAAAAATTCTAATTCAGAATTGACTTTGCTTGCAATTTCAGATGTAAAAGACCGTAATACGATAAACATTAATTTGCTTACTCATTTGGAATATGAACGCGTTAATTATTTGGTGACTGAAGAAAATGCTAAAGTCGATGAGGCTAAAAAACAGGCACAAAAAGAGATTCTTAAGATTTTTGATATTGACAACAAAAATTTCAGTAACTCCGAAGATTTGAACATTGCCGGATCAAGTGATGAAGATGGTGCTTTGCTTGCGATCTCTATTATGTTGCAAGGTGATAGAAGCGAAAGTCAGCTCAGCGAACTCCTGACAAAGATTGCTATTGATATGGAAAAAGACGGCGAATGGAATGATGATTCTAAGCGGAATGAAATTGCTGATTGGGCTGCTGAAATTGTTCAAAGTGGACGTATCGAATCTATTCGAGAAAATATTGAAAAATGGAAACTGTCGAATGTCGTGCCGAATTTTGAAAAATACATCAATAATTTTTGGTGGAATAATTATGGATTCGCTGCTTGTGACAAAGACCATAATGGCAAAATTTTGCAAAATGCAAATAAACAGAGCGAAAAGTACCAAACATATTATATCTGTAAAGATGGTTTGTGGAAAGAGGCTTCTGCCTTGGAGTTTGATACCTATCAATGGGCTTCTGGTAAGGATGGAGATGATAAATACGGTTCTGTAAATTCAAAGAACTGTTACGTATTTGAAGATAAAGTGTGGCGTAGCGGAAATGCTTCGGATTGCTCGCTTGGACTGCGCGGTTGTACTGCTTTGCGTCAAGATACAGTGGGCAAGGGGAACGATAAGATTTACCATATTTGTGACAAAAAGAGTTGGCGAAATGCGACCACCTACGAAAAGGATACCTTCGGCTGGAAAGATTCTACCGGTGGCGCAATTAAGAAAGGTAATGTTACTGATACGGTTTATGTATTTGACAAGAACATTTGGCGTGCGTCAAGCAACGTTGAATCGAAACTCGGTGGCTGCGTAAGTGCAATTGCGGATTCTGTTGGGAAGGTTGGTTCGGCTTACTACATCTGTAAGTCAAATAAGTGGGTTGAAGCATCGGCGATTGAATATGACACCTATCGATGGAATGCTGGTAAGGATGGAGATAGTAAGTGGGGTAGTGTAAATACGAAGAACTGCTATGTGTATGAAAATAAAGTTTGGCGCAGAGGAAATACAAGTGATTGTTCGCTGAAATTACGCGGCTGTACTGCGTTAAGGCAAGATACTGTTGGTAAAGGTAGCGATAATGTTTGGCATAAATGTGATACAAAATCTTGGCGAAACGCGACGACTTACGAAAAGGATACCTTCGGTTGGAAGGATTCAACCGATGGTGCGATTAAGAAAGGCTATGTGACCGATAGCATCTATGTATTTGATAAAACCGTTTGGCGAGCAACGAGCATTGTAGAGGCAAAACTTGGTGGCTGCGTAAGTGCAATTGCGGATTCTGTTGGAAAGGTTGGTTCGACTTACTACATCTGCAAATCGAACAAGTGGGTTGAAGCTTCTGCGATTGAATACGATACTTATCGCTGGAATGCTGGTAAGAATGGTGAAGTTCGTTCTGGGCAAATTAACAAGGCTATCTACTACATTTATGAAACTAACAAGAACGCATGGCGAAATGCAACCACATTAGAAAAAGATACCTATGACCATAAGAACAATAAAGGTTGGGCTGATGGTGTTGATGGCGAAATAAAGAAGGGCTCATTAACAGACTCTATTTACGTATTTGATGCGACTGCGTGGCGTACTGCTGATGATATTGAAAAAGTGCTAGGCGGATGCGTGAGTGCAATACAGGATTCCGTTGGTAAGGTTGGTGATGTGTATTATATCTGCAATCCACGCAAGTGGAATGTTGCGACAACTTTGCAGTATGATACTTATAAAAGAGAGTGTTTTCAAGATGGAAAAATGTTTAATGGCAACGTGAACGCGACAACAAAATACGTATGTGATAATAGCGTGTTTAGGGCCGCGACCGAAATTGAAGTTGAGGCGGATTCTACTTGTACGAGCTATAACAGAAATGAATATTACATTTTGTCAAAATATGATGGTAAGAACAATTACTCCTATTACAAATGTACTGAAAATGGTTGGATTTTTACAACTGATAAACTAAATCAAGGCTCTATGATAGACGAACGTGATGGACACGAATACAAAACTATTGGAATTAAATCGCAAATGTGGATGGCTGAAAATCTGAATTATGCTTATTTGCAACCTACAAAAAGCTTAGATTCTAGTAGTTTTTGTTATAATAATTCTATTGATTTTTGTGAGACGTATGGACGATTGTATTTATGGAGTGCTGCTATAGATTCTGTATATTGGGCTAATCAAGGGCTAGTATGTGGGTATGCAAAGCTTTGTTCTTTCACAAATAGAGTGAAGGGGGTGTGCCCTGATGGATGGCATTTGCCAACTCAGAATGAATGGATTGAATTAGCAAATAATGTAGATCCGAATCAAAGCTCTATATGGAATACTCAGAGAGATTTTGAAAATTCCGCCAGTGAGGAACTTAGGTCTACTTCAGGTTGGTTCAATAATGGGTATACACCTGAGCCAAATGGTAAGGATACCTATGGTTTTTCGGCTATGCCTGCGGGAGGACGGGTTGAGAATTGTGGTGGTAATGGATTTTGTTATGAAAAAGAGTTAGCTTATTTTTGGAGTGTAGACAATGAAGATTATTTTGCTTATGATATGAGACTGAGTTCTGGTTTTAAATATGCTAGTATTTTGGGTGGTCAGTACAAAAAAGACGCTTACTCTGTTCGTTGCGTCAAAGATGACGAATAAGGCGAAAGAAGATTAGTTGTTGAGCGAATTTTCGTTGGACGAAGGGAGCATTGCTTGACAAAAGTTAATTAGCTATATTTGTTAATAACAATTCCCACCGCGCCTCTTAACAATGCGTACCACGGTGGGACTTCGCATTTTTAGGCGTTGTCTTTGGTTTTGCGGTCGAAATTTTCGATTGCAAATTCTCTACCATGCTGGTGGAGTTTTTCGGTATGGTGCGAATGTAAAATTGCTCGGCAAAAATGTACAACCCTCTTGACGATAGTTTTCCGATAGTCTATATTTAGTGTACGGATGAGCAAGTGTGTTGCTCTATAAACAATAAAAGCCCCGCTGTTTTCAGCATGTCTGCGGGGAGGAGTTAAAAATGAAGAATGATGTGAAGAATGGTGGCGTCAGCATTTGGCTTGATGAAATTGTTCCTTGTCTCAGGGATACCGAAACTGGCGAAATCAAGGAAACGGTTGTATTTAAAATCGAAAGTCGTTCATTCCTGAAAAAATTCAACGAAAAGAACGGTTGGGGAATCAATTGGATTGAAATTCCCGATAATGTTGAGGTCTTTGCTTTAGCGCTAAAGGAAAATAACGAAATTCAGGGTCTTATCGGAGTAAAAAATGACAAGAATTCCGTGGCTGCATTTATCCATTGGGCTTGTACTGCTCCTCGTAATAATAAGCGATTGTGTGGATCGCAAAAATACATTGGGGTAGGAGGACATCTATTTGCTATTGCTGCTGATAAATCAATTCAGTGGGGATATCAAGGCGCAATTCACGGCTTTGCCCTTAACAGAGAGCTACTTAATCACTATATTGAAGTATTAGGAGCCATATTTTTAGGGGCTTTGCACGAATACCAATTTTTCGTGAACGAAAACGCGGCTAAACATCTTTTGGAGACTTACACCTATGAATGGAACTAAAGGGCCTGTCATTCTGGCGGAATCCATGGAGGCGTATAGGGCCACTCCTGATCCGTACAAAGATGCTCCTTCAATGCATGTGAACTTGTTGGAGTTGTCTCGTTATGCAGAAAAAATCGGAAAGCCGATGTTCGAACTGACTAAGGAAGAAATAGACCAATTCCGGTTGTAATTGATCTCGTCTGCCCTCTTTCTTGATTATATTTATCACATGGTTATGAATATGTTTGGGAAGATTGTTTTGGCTGCGGCTGCTGTGTCGTCAGCAATGGTGGCGTCGGCGTTTGCGGCGGGCAAGGTCGCTTGCGTTGGCAATAGCATCACGTATGGTTACGGGATTGAGTCCTGGCCGGACCAAACGAGCTACCCGCATCATTTGCAGGGGATGCTTCGCGAAAATGCGCCGAGCGATACGGTCGAAAATTTTGGTGTGAGCGGGCTTACGGTCCGCAAGGACGATCAGGCTTCTTACTGGAAAGGTTACCGCTTTGCGCCGGCGATAGAATTCGCTGCAGATACGGTTATCATTGAGCTGGGAACGAACGATTCGAAATCGTACACGACTTGGAATACTCCGGAGCAGGATGCTGCGGTGGATTCTGCAATCACGGCAGATTTTGAAGCGTTGATTGATACGTTCCAGGTGAAGTCGAAACCGCATGTCTTTATTTGCTTGGCGCCTTATGTGAACAACGTTGAATGGAATATCCTTGATACGGCTGTCGTAAAGCGCGTGAATCCGGCTATTTTGCGGGCTGGGCTTGAAAAGGGTGTGAACGTGATTGACTTGCATTCACGTTTTAGCGCCCTTGAAAATCCGAGCTGGTATTTGGAAGATATGGTGCATCCGTCTGTCGAGGGCGCAAAGCACTTGGCAGAAATTGTGTATGCGCATTTGCAGATGGATACGTTGCTTGTAACGCAGGATGGCTCGACGCTCAGAGCTCCGAAGGGCTTTGGTTACCAGTGGTACAAAGACGGGAAACTGCTTGATGGCGAAACGCTTGAAACACTTGAGGTTTCGGAAGTAGGCGAGTACAAGGTTTCTGTGAAGGTGGACGAAAAGACGCTTTCGCGGATTGTGACGGCTCCGTTGAAAGTCGAAAAGACGACTGCCTTGAAGCCAGGTGCTCGTGAAATCGCTCGCGAAAATTCGGCGGGTGTTGCGAATATGGCTAAATCGGTGCAACGCTTTGACGCTCAAGGTCGTGTTTTGAATGCTCGCGGACCATCGCACCAGAAGGTCTATAGAAAACGCTAAAACTGAAAAGGGAACGACCGGAGTCGTTCCCTATGTGTTTGAGAGATGGACCTGTTCTCGTAGCACCGCTAGAGCTTGTTTTGGTGTGGGGCTTTTATAGCTCAATCCGATGCCAGAGCAAAATTCCTTTTTCTATAAAGATAGATGTGTGTGCCCTAAATGTCGAGGGAAAACTGGTGTCGTGGGAACAAAGCGTCCTCGGCAGACAACGATTTAGGGGATGTTTTTAGGGCTTTTTTACCGAATATCGGCTTTACAATATATTTTTAGAGTATGAAATCCAGTGCAGAAAAATTGCAGCCTGAAGAGCGTCTCGGTTCTATCCCTCCGAAGCGCATGTCGGTTTTTGAATTTGATGATTACCGCGCTTATTTGCGGCACTATTTTGAGTGTGCGCAAGCCTTGAACCGCCGTTATTCGCTGCGGAGTTTTTCGGACAAGCTTGGATTTTCGTCCAAGGATTTTATTTCGCGTGTGATGAAGGGCGAAAAGAGCCTCACACCGGCGAGCATTGCAAAAATTGTCGGTGGATTGCAATTCGATGAAAGCGAGGCTGCGTATTTTGAGGCGATGGTGCTGTTCTGCCAGGCGTCCAACGACGACGAGCGTGAAAATTACAAGAAGCGCATGGAAGAAATTACGGCGACTTACCGTTTCACGCAGCAGATGCTTTTGACTCGCGCATACCAGTATGAAGTTTATTCGCATTGGTACTATTCCGCGATCCGCTCGATTATCGGGATGATTGGTTTTGATGGCGATTACGATGCTCTCGGGGCGCGCTTGATGCCGCCGATTTCTGGAGAGCAGGCGCGGCAGGCGGTGGATTTGCTGGAACGCGTTGGGCTGATCAAGAAGGACGCCAAGGGCAACTGGATTTTGAACAATCCGGCGATTAGCACAGGCGACAAGGTCATCCAGCAGGCGTTTATCAATTACCACAAGGAATTTATTGATTTGGCGAAGGAGTCCATTACCAATGTCCCTTCGACAGAAAGGAACGTGAGCAGTGTGACTCTCGGCATTTCGGAGGCTTCTTACAAGAAAATTGTCAAGTGCATCAATGAGTTCCGCAAAAAAATTTCTATGATTGCTAATGAGGACGAGGACGGTGGCCGCGTTTTCCAGATGAATATCCAGATTTTCCCGTTGTCCAAGTGAGGATGCAATGAAACGAAATACTCGATTGGCTAAATCGGCGGTTTCTGCATTGTTCGCGTTGCAGGCGTTGCTTGCAATGGTTTTCCTCGTATCTTGCTCCGACAATAAGGTGGCGGGCGGGAACAGTTCCGAAGTTGGTTCCCCGGAATTGATGGGTACGCTTGCGTTTATGGACGGTTCGCAAGTTTCTGCGAAAGTTGCGTCTTACGCCCGAGTTTACTGCGTCCCGGCGGATTTCGATCCTGCAAAAGAAGATAGCACGTCGTACTACACAACGACTGCGGATTCGATGGGACATTTTGCATTTGATAACTTGCCTGAGGGCGTTTACAACTTGGAAGCGTTTTATGAAGTGCCGGATGGAAAGTCTTTTGCACTTCGTGAGTCGGGGCTGAAAATTGCGACAGATTCTGTGCAATCTGTTGATTTGGAAATGAATCAAAGCCGCGATATTAAGGTTTATTTGCCTGAATCCAAGGACTCGCTGGCGAGTGTTTCTATCGTGGGTTCAACGTACAAGGCGACTGCAAAAATTGCTGAGGATGACGTTGGGGCGTATGCGATTTTTACCAATGTGCCGGCATCGTACTATGATTCGGTACAAGTGAGTACTTCGGAGGGCTCTAATAGCATCAAGGCTGTTTATGTTGGTGGTCCGGATGCTGTTCCGACGCTTTTCTATGATGAGTCGGTTCGCACTTTGGAAATCCCGCTCAACACGGCGGCGATGGGCATTGACTTACACGATACCATCGAAGGATTCCCGCTGTATGTCCGCTTGAGTGACTTGAATGCAGATGACCGCAAGTCGCTTGTCAAGAATCTTTATTCGCTAAAAGTTTATTTGGAGCCTGCTTCGGACTGGACAACATTCAAGGTCGTTTATGACAAGGATTCTGTCCCGACGGGGCTGTGGGTTCGCTTGTCGACGCTTTACCCGCAACGCGAAACGCAGAAGCTCGTTTTCGCGTGGAATGCTGGGGCGGCGGAACTCTCGGATAATGTCGCCGGTTCAAGTGATGCTGGTACTGCCGGAAATGCGCAGGCCTTGATTCGCGCCGCAGATCCGTTCTCTTTCACAGATGGCTTTGTGGCGGCGTGGAACTTTGATGAATCTGAATTCCCGGATTCATCAGTCTTGACTTCTGGCGATAATCCGTTCAAGGGACGCGTCACTGATGTTGTTACTGGCGATGGAATTGTTGGCGGAGCATTTGTATTTAACGGAAAATCTTCCATTATTGAAATTCAGGAATCCGCAGATTATTGGGGCTTTGCGTTGAAGGATACGTCTAGCTTTACATCGTCATTCTGGGTGAATGTTGAGGATACTTCGACATCTCGATTCATTTGGGGCAAGTTCGAAGCGGAATACCACTTCAAGTATCAGGCTGGTGATAGCGATAGGTCGAGTTGGATGTTCAAGGAACTCGATGAATCGGATTTGGATCATTGGTATGAGGCTAGCATCGCGACTGCGCCGGAAGTGGATTACAAGCAGTGGGTTCATTTTACGGTCGTCAAGTCGGGCGATTCAACGGCGATATACAGGAACGGTGAACTTGAAGAAACTATGGTTAGCCGCAACCATACGGATGATAAGCGTACATCGGATGGCTCGTTTATCATTGGCGCCCGTAAGCAGTCCAGTGGGAAGGTGGACCGTGTTTTCAAGGGTTCGCTTGATGAACTTTACTTTATGAATAAGGCGAAAGGTTCTGAATGGGCGAGGCTCGTGTACCTGAACCAAAAGCCAACCGGCTACTGGCCGAAATAGATTTGGTCGTTAGTCATTAGTTATTAGTCAATAATGATGAAAATCGTCGCATGCCTGTGCTGAAATGCTCGCGCATTTTGCGACTCGTCATCCTCGGAGCTAACCCAGCTTTTCAGTAAGTCTTGTATATCGTCTTGTGCTGCGGTTGTTGCGCACGGCTTGGTAAAACGCTCCCGGTGCAGATAAAATCCACACATGGCCTTTAGCACGTGTGATGGCTGTGTAGATGAGGTTACGCTGTAGCATGATGCTGTGGCTCGAATCAAGCACCACGATGACGGCGGGGTATTCGCTGCCCTGGCTTTTGTGGATGGTGCAGGCATAGGCGAGTATGAGTTCATCGACTTCGTCGGGTTCGTAATCGACGGTCTTGTCGTCGTAAAAGACGGTAATTTTTTTCGTGTCTTTCCCGATTTTGTAGATGATACCGACGTCTCCGTTAAACACGTTCTTGTCGTAGTTGTTGCGGATTTGCATCACGCGGTCGCCGGTACTCCAGTTGCCGCTTGCAATCTTGATGCGTTCCTTGCCGGGGTTCAGGAGGTCTTGCAAGAAGTTGTTCAGCTCGTAAATGCCGAGCGGTCCTTTGCGCATCGGCGTGAGGAGCTGCATCTCTTGCGTATCGATGTCAATTTTTTCCTTGATGCCGCGCGTGACGAGGCGGGCGATGATGTCTTTAGCTTCATCGGCCGACTCGTAGGGCAAAAAGTGGAAGTTCGTTCCTTCGATGGGCGAGGGGCTAATGCCCTGATTTATTTTAGATGCTTTGTCGGCGATATCGTTTCCGCCGGCCTGGCGGAAAATGTGCTGAAGGCGGGTGCTCGGAATCTTGGGGCAACGCAACAAGTCGTTCAGCACATTGCCAGCTCCCACGCTGGGGAGCTGGTCGGCATCGCCTACGAGAACGATTCTCGCATTGAGTGGCGTCGCTTCGAGGAGCGAGGCGGCAAGCCACGTATCGACCATACTGAATTCATCGACGATGAGCAAATTGCATTGGAGCTTGTTGTCTCCATCGCGGTGGAACTTGCCCGAAATCGGGTCCACTTCAAGCAGACGGTGGATCGTGCGGGCTTTCTCGCCACAGCATTCGCCCATGCGTTTGGCGGCGCGCCCTGTCGGGGCGGTGAGGCTTACGCATTCTTCCATTTGGCGGGCGAGGTACAAAATTCCCTTGAGGATTGTTGTCTTACCGGTGCCGGGGCCACCTGTGATGATGGAAATCTTTCGCGAGAGCGCCATCTGGATAGCGCGTTTCTGGATGGGGTCAAAGCTGAACTTATGTTCGCGTTCCCACTGCGCCAGGGCGTCTTCGAAGCCTTCCGTTGAAAGCTCGTTGTATCGCAAACGGAGCTTGATGTTGTCTGCGATGCGCTGCTCGGCTTTGTAGAGAGGCGGAAAATAGCAGTCGTCACCTTCGCGCGTGATACGCCCGCTTTCGCTTGCCTTTTCGAATTCGTCGAGGAGCGTGTTGATGGCGCCTTCGTCGTCCTGCATTAAACGCAAGTTGCGGAACGTGCGTTCCAGGAGCACGTTCTTCGGCAAAAACACATGTCCATCGCTAACCGACGCTTCTTGCAATGTGTAAAGCAATGCTGCTTGGAATCGCTCGGGACTGTCTTTCGGGAATCCGACTTTCTGCGCGATTTCGTCAGCTTTCAAGAATCCGATACCCCAAACTTCTTCGCAGAGCATGTATGGGTTCTGCGTGATCCGTTCAATTGTCGCTTGCCCGAACTTGTTCCAAAGACGCTTAGCTACACTGCCGACAATTTCGTGCTTGTACAAGAACAGCATCGTTTCGCGGCTGTGACGCGCTTCTTGCCAACGTGCCAAAAAAGCTTCCACCTTGCGGGCGGGGAAACCTTTGATTTTTACTTCGCGGAATTTGTCCGGATCGTTGTCGAGAATGTCAGCGGTTGCATCGCCAAAAGCTTCCACAATGCGTTCGGCAATCTTTTGCCCCACACCCGGGAATTGACCGCTTGCCAAGTATTCAAGGATATCGTTGTCTTCGGTGGCGAGGTATTCAAAAGAAGTCGCCTGGAACTGCTTACCGTATTTCGGATGCGAACCCCAGTCGCCTTCTACAGAGATGGTTTCGCCAGGCTGCAAAGCGGGGAAAGTACCCGTGACGACAACGACTTTCTTGCTTTCGATATCGTTCAGGCGCATCACGGTAAAGCCATTTTGCTGGCTATGGAACGTGATGCTTTTGATTGAACCTTTAACTTGCACGAATTTTGCGGCGCTTGTAAAGCTTACGAATCTCTAGTTTACTGAGCCTTCGGAATTTTACCTTCGTCCAGTTCCGGTCTCCAAACATCGGCATCGAAACCAGGCATCTTGGTAAGCTCCTTGCCGCGAACGCAGAGGAAGAATCCGAGAATAGCGGCATCGTGGAGTGCAATCACGAGTGCAGTCTTGTAGTCGAGACCAAAGCCGAGCGGAGCGCCCTTGAGGTTTTCCGGGCTCACCCAGAGGATGTAATCAGCCGTAATGAACGTCATGAACATGCACGGGATAAGCGCAATCCAGAAGTTCTTCTTTTTACTGCGGAGATAAACGGTTGCCACGCAGAGGCTGCAAACGGCCATGAGCTGGTTGCTCCAGCTGAAGTAGTTCCACAAGATATTGAAACCTTCGGGGTTCAAGTTGCTCCAGAAGATAATCACAGCGCAGAGAGCGAACATCGGAATCGTGAGAATCAAACGGTTACGCACGGAGGTCTGTTCAAGGCCCGTAAGTTCAGCAATCGTAAGGCGGAGGCTGCGGAGGCTTGTGTCGCCACTTGTAATAGCAAGGATAATTACGCCCACGACCACGAGGATCGAAATCGGAGCCCAAGGAATCACGGTCGAAACGAGAACGCTCAAAACCTTCACGCCCGAAGCGCCTGTCAAAAGTTCCGGCATCTGGTGATAAATGAACATGCCACCTGCGGCCCAAATCATACCAATCAAACCTTCAATAATCATCATGCCGTAGAACGTCTGGCGACCGGTCTTTTCGGTCACTTCCGTACGGGCAACGAGCGGGCTTTGTGTGCTGTGGAATCCGCTGATGATGCCGCAAGCAATCGTCACGAAGAGCATCGGGATGATCGGCTGGCCAGCCGGATGCTTGTGGAAGTTGCTCATGATGTCTGCAAAGCAGAATTCATCGAGGACGTTCAAGTTCGGGATGATGCCCACGAAAATAGCGAGGGAGGCGAGAATCAGGAGGGCGCCAAAAACCGGGTAGATGCGGCCGATAATCTTGTCAATCGGGAAGAAGGTGCTGATGAAGTAGTAGGCAAAAATGACGGCGACGGCAATCCAGAAAAGAGTCGGCGAAACGTGGCTGCCTGCGAGAATCGGCGTATTCACGAGTGCTGCCGGAGTGTTGGTGAACACGGCGCCAACGAGAATGAGCGCGACCGAGATAAGTGTCATCACAAGCTTTGCCGGACCCTTGCCTAAGAACTTACGGGAGAGTGCCGGGACGTTGTAACCGTTGTTGCGCATGCTGATCATGCCGCTGAAGTAGTCGTGCACTGCGCCGCCGAGGACGTTTCCGAGCGGGAGCAAGATGAACACGATGGCGCCAAACTTGATGCCGAGAATCACGCCAATCACAGGGCCAATGCCTGCAATGTTCAAAAGCTGAATGAGAACGTTTTTCCAGTGCGGCATCGGGACGCGGTCAACGCCATCCGGGTTTGCGAGCGCGGGAGTCTTGCGGTCATCAGGTCCGAACACGCGTTCGACGAACTTGCCGTAGGTGAAATATCCAAGGATGAGGATTGCAACACCAATTAGGAATGTTATCATTTTTTGTGCCTTCTTTAGTTTTTAATTAAAACTGAACCATGGCTCCGATGGAAACGGCTATGTAGGTTTGCCAATAGTAGCTGATATCGAGTTCGTGGAAATCGACAGTTCCACTATTCTTTGTATGGACTGATTTATACCAGTTTTCGTAAATGCGTAAAGCAGAAGTGAGCCCAAAGTTATCTGTGATGAAATAACGTATTTGAGTCACAAATGCAATTGCAGAACCGTTCAGCTCGGAATCGAAAAATCCTTTGGCATTGGAAACGTTATCTTTTATAGTCAATTTTGAGAAAGAATACCCGAGACCGACACCTACCTGGAAAAAGTCAGGATAGAAAAAGTTGTATGTCCCTTCAAGTCCGAATCTCCAAAAGCGCATGTCCTGTTCGTTTTGGGGGGCGGGCAAAGTCGGGATGGAGCCTTGCATGGTCCAGTATTGGAAAGAGGCGGCAAGGGTGAATTCGCGAATGTTTACACCGATATTGTAGTCCGGAGAAACGATAACTTTGGTATTGGGCAAATGGACGGTTTCATCGATACCGTCGTCTTTCAAGACCATGGCGCGGTCAAAAAGGTCACCGCGATTGGCTATAACATTAAAACCGATGCTGGCGAAATAAGTGCGTGGCCAGTAGGTAAAATCACTGTCTTCGGGTTGTGCAAAAATAGCGGAACACAACAAGGTTAAAGCTAATAAAAATTTCTTCATCTTTTATCCTCCAAGAGTTTTTGACATCCCACAATCCGAGTGTCGCAAAGATAGAAATTTTGAAGTCGCTTGTTGTGAACCGCTGTGGCTTATGCGAATTATTCAGCGTATTTGAACATGGCGTCGATGCACTTCTTTGCCTTCACGCGCACGCCTTCGTCGAGCGAGATGTGTTCTGCCTTTTCGGGGTGGCGGAGAGCTTCCAAGATGTTTTCGAGCGAGTTCGACTTCATGTACTTGCACATGCAGCAACTACCGATAAAGTTCATATCGGGGTGTTCGTAGTGCATACGGGCGTTGAGACCGCATTCCGTGAGGAGCAAGATGCAGCTGTCTTTGGGCTGTTGATTGATGTAGCTCACCATCTGACCTGTGCTTCCGACGTAGTCACTGAGCATGGCGACGGACGGGTTGCATTCCGGGTGGCTAATCACCTTGAGATTCGGGTTTTGGCTACGGAAGAATTGGATCAAATCCGGGTCGTAGTTTTCGTGAACGTAGCAGCAGCCGTTATAGAGCTTGATATCCTTCTTGACACCGCGACGCTTCATTTCGTCGATGATGTTCTGACCCATGAGGGCATCCGGTACAAAGAAAATCTTGTCGGACGGAATCGTTTCGACGATGTGCATCACGTTACCGCTAGTCACGCAGACGTCGCAGGCTGCCTTCACGTCGGCAGTCGTGTTGATGTAGCAGACAAACGTGTAGTCCGGATTCTGCTTGCGGAGTTCTTCGACGTCCTTGCCGGTAATGGAATCGGCGAGGCTGCAACCCGTGAGCGGGCCCGGGATAATCACGTCCTTCTGCGGGTTCAAAATCTTGGCGGTTTCGCCCATGAAACGCACGGCAGAGAAGAGGATCGTCTTTTGCTGGACGGTGGTAGCGTCCTTGCTGAGCTTAAAGCTATCGCCAGTGAAGTCGGCAACGCCCAAAAGAATTTCAGGAGCGCAGTAGCTGTGGGCGAGGATAACGGTATCCTGCTGCTTTTTGAGCTCGTTGATTTCGTTGATGAGCGGGAGCATCTTTTCCACCTTTTCCATGGTGTAAGTGCAAAGGGCTGCGCCCGGCTTGACGGACTTGAGACGATTGTAAAGTTCTTCTGCTGTCATTGTGTTACCTAGATTATTGCCTAGTTAAAAGATAGTAAATTAATACCCGGCCCATTCAGCGCTGATGGAGGGGCTTGCCTTGCGGATGTTCGATTCTTCGGGTGTCTCTTCCTTGCAGGCGATGTCGCCACTTGCAATCCGTTCCTTGATTTCGTCGAACGTCTTGGGTGGCACGGAATCGGGGGAGTTGTCGCCGAGCACTTTGCAGGGGGCGGCTTCGGATTCTTTTGCCTTGTCCTTGACGGGCGTGTATTCGCGGAGTGCGGGGACGCTGTAGAACTTGTCTTCTTCGGGACACCAGGCGGTGAGAGCCTTGCCGTAGACGCATCCGGAATCGAGACCGATAAATCCGGGAATGTTCACGAAGCCCATCTTGGCCCAATGTCCAAAGATGACGAGCTTGTTCCACTGGACCTGTTCAAACCAGGGCTTGTCATTCCAGTAGCGGATGGAAAGGAGCACTTCGGGGCTCATGTCTTCGAGACGCGTCTTGCCCGGTTCTAGGCCTGCGTGCACGAGGAGGGCGTGCGGCGTGTCGCGCCAGAGCGGCCAGTTCTTCACGGTATCGCGGATGTAAACCCATTCGTCAAGCGAGAGTGCCTTGAAGCGTTTCTTCTGCTTCTCGGTCCAGTTGCTCTTGGGCGTTTCCATCATGCGGATGAGATGTTCTTCGTGATTCCCGCGGACGGTCAGAATGCCAAGTTCCTCGACAATGCGCATGGCGCGCATCATATCGGGACCTTTGTTGATGATATCGCCGGTCTGGTAAATGGTATCGCTACCGCGCACAAAGCCGAATTGGTCGATAATCGCAGAGAGTTCGTCTGCGCAACCATGAACATCACCGATATATAAAGTACGTTTCATTATTAGTAGACTGTAGGAAGTGCGGCGATGCCGTTATAAGTGTACAGCTTGTCTTAACTTGTTGAGCTCGTTGGGCGTGAGTTCGCGGAATTCGCCTGCGGGCAAGTCGCCGAGCTGAATCTGGCAGTAGCTTACGCGCTTGAGGTCGCGGATTTCGTAACCGATGGCACGCATCATGCGGCGGATTTCACGGTTCTTGCCTTCGATAAGCACAAGTTCTGCAAATCCGTTTTCGAGATAGACGTCTGTTGCAAATGCGATTTCTTCTCGTGCGTCCGGATCTTCCGGGTCGCGGATGTCCACGCCATCGACCAAGCGCTGGGCGGCAGATTCGCTGAGCGGACGCGTTGTCCACACGTAGTAGCTGCGCGGCACTTCAAAACTCGGGTGCGTGAGGCGGTAAAGCAATTCGCCGTCGTCGGTGAAAAGCAAGAGACCGCGGCTTTGCAAGTCGAGTCGTCCAACGTACTTGAAATTATGGTATCCCGGTGGCAAGTAATCGTAAACTGTGCGGCGGCCCTGCGGGTCGTCCTTGGTGCAAACACAACCAGCCGGCTTGTGGAGCATGATGACTTTTGTTTTCTTGTTTGTCGGGAGCTTCAGCAACTTTCCGTCAACCGTCACCTGGTCCTTGGTTTCGTCCACTTGATGGCCGAGGTCGGAAATCGTTTCTCCGTTCACCTGTACGCGACCGTCGGCGACGAGTTCGTCTGCGGCACGGCGGCTAGCAAAACCACTGAGAGAAATGTACTTGTTTATACGCATAATCTTTTTGCTCTGTCATCCTGGAGCCTCGTAGAGGCGATAGGATCCATCAAGCATCTCCTTTATTTGTCAATGGTCATTAGTCATTGGTCTATGGTCAATAGCTATCGCAAACAACAAACAACTAATAACTAATGACTAACTACTAATAACTATCAACTAACTTTTCAAAAATGCCGGGCGCTTCTTTGGTTTGGGTTCCGGTTCTTTTTCAGGCGGGTAGAGCAAACCGAAGCGGAGTCCTGCCGTACTGATCTTGAACGTTTCTACACGGAGCTTTTCGAGGAGCGAACGCAACCAGAAAAGTCCGCAAATGATAACTTCGTGACGACCGTTTCCAAGTCCCGGGAGCATCGCGCGGAGTTCTTTCGAAAGGTTCGTGATGCGCGTGGTGACCGCTTCAAGGTCGGCAAGGCTCATTTCGAGACCTTCAATCGCCTTGTAGTCAAACGTTTGGCTGTTCAAGAAGACCATTGCAAGTGCGGTGCCTGTACCACCGATAAGGTAGACTGGCTTTTTCGTCATACCCTTGAAAGACAAGTCCTTGAACGTTTCCTTGATAAACTTCTTGTATTCCGGACCGGGAATCGGGCCCATCGCCTTGAACATCTTGAGAGCGCCAACGGGAATCGAGAAAGTCGTTTCGCCGTTGCTGAGTTCTGTGGAACCACCACCGATGTCAATCGTGACGTTTCCTTCGCCGTGCCATTCCTTGACGGAACGGTAGGTGAGCTTGCCTTCTTCTTCGCCGGTGATGACGCGTGGCTTGACCCATACTGCTTTTTCGACAGCTTCAATCACTTCGTCCGGATTTGTGGCCTTGCGCATGGCTTCGGTCATGGCGACTGCCTTGAGGTCTGCGCCGAGAGCGTGTAAGTCCATGCGGAACTTGGTCATGATGTTGACGAGTTCCTGGATGCGTTCGGGCGTGATTTTCCCGTGTTCGTAAATGTCTTCGCCGAGGCGGCAGACTTCGACCTTCTGGAGTTTTGGCACGAGAATCTTGCGTGGGGCTGCAGGCGCTTCGCTTGATGCGGCGGGTGTTTCAGTCGTTTCGGGTGCAACCGCTGCTGCGGCGGGTACGTCTTCGAACGCTGCGATTAGCAAAATGCAGCTGTGACTCCCGATGTCGATGGTTGCCTGTAGTTTATTTTCCACTTTCGGCCTCGTCCGTTTTTTCTTCTTGCTGATTCATCTTTTTCAGCATGATGTTCTTCATCTTTTCAGCGAGGGCGCCTGGATTTGTGAGGAACTGCTTGGCGTGAGCGATTGCTTCTTCGACGACGGATTCCGGGTACTTGGAACTCCATGCGGCGACGATGTCGCCAGTCGTGCTGCCGAGCGGTTTCTTTTCGCGGATTTCCTGGCCCATCTTGAGAGCGAGCAAAAGTCCGAGTTCAAATGCTTTCGGTTCTGCTTCGGCTTCGATCATCTTTTCGATGCGGGCGATGCGTTCTTCAAAGGGAATGTTCTGCGAATTGGTCAAATCATTTTCTGAAATCATGCCACAAAAATAGTAAACGTGGGGCGTGGCGCCAATATAAAAAAAGACCCGCAGAGGTCTGCGGGTCAAAATCGTTGGGTCAAAAAGAAGATTACTTCTTTGCCGGAGCTTTCTTTGCTGCAGTAGCCGGCTTCTTTGTAGCAGTAGCGGGCTTCTTAGCAGCAGTCGGCTTCTTGGCAGCGGCCGGCTTCTTAGCGGCAGCGGGCTTCTTAGCAGCGGCCGGCTTCTTAGCGGCAGCCGGCTTCTTAGCAGCGGCCGGCTTCTTAGCAGCGGCCGGCTTCTTAGCAGCAGCAGGCTTCTTAGCAGCGGCCGGCTTCTTAGCAGCAGCCGGCTTCTTAGCAGCGGCCGGCTTCTTAGCGGCAGCGGGTTTCTTGGCAGCGGCCGGCTTCTTAGCAGCAGCGGGTTTCTTTGTTGCCTTTTTAGTAGCGGTTGTTTCGGTAGCCATTTTTTTTCTTCCTTTTTTGTTATTTATTTGTTGATACCTGAAAAATAACTTCTTTTTCACAAATAATCAACAATTATTTTATAAAAATTCAATTTTTTCTTGAAAAAATTTGTTATGGAAAATCGGTCGGATTGAAATTGTATGTAAAGAAAAAATCGACCTCTTCTGAGATCGATTCTGCCAGTAATAAAATTAATTATGTTGTTTGAATTTTAGGTTTTAGTTCGTTCGAAATTAAGCTCTTGCCTTGACACTTTCGATGTATTTCTTAACTCCTTGAACACCAACAGAATACATGTCTACGAACTTTGTGGCAAATGGCGGAATTTTGTTCGGGTGCATGCCGAGAGCGTCGTGCATCACGAGAACATGACCGTCTGTGAACTTGCCGCCACCGATGCCAATGGTGGGAATGCTGATTTCGTCGGTGATTTTTTTGCCGAGTTCTTCGGGAATGTGCTCGAGAACGGTTTCGAAGCAAAGCCCTTCCACAAACTTGGCGGCTTCTTCAATGGCGCGAGCTTCTTCTTCGGTGCGGCCTTTCTGCTTGAAGTTTTCTGCGGTCTGCGGTAAAAGTCCAAGATGCCCGCAGACGGGAATTCCTTTTTCGTGCAAGAACTCGAGAACGCCAGCGGGTGTGCCTTCAATTTTTACGCTAGAGGCTCCCACATCCATGAGACGGCGGGCGTTGTCGTAAGCGGTTTGCGGATCTTTGTCGCTCAAGTAGGGCATGTCGGCGACTACGTGAGTGTTTGGGGCGCCACGGCAGACGGCTGCTGTGAAGATGAGCATTTCGGTCATGCCGATTTCACGCGTGCTCTTGTAACCGAGCATTGTGTTTGCAAGGCTATCGCCTACGAGAATCTGGTCAATTCCGGCGGCTTCAGCAATATTTGCGAAAGCGAAGTCGTAGGCGGTGATCATGGAAATCATTTCGTGCTTGGATTTTTTTGCTTTGATATCTTCTGGTGTTAACATGATGACCTCTTCACTTAAACTTTTTCAACTATGGGCAAATATACAAATAGTGTAAAGTTATGGCTATTTAGTAGCTAGTTGTTGGTTGTTAGTCATTGGTTATGGTTAATCGCTAATGACCATTGGCTACTGACCAAACAGCTTTCGTGTCTCGTTCAGGAATTTTATGGAGTGGATTTCTTTTAAAAATCCGATGTGGTGGCGCAGGTAGGTGAGGAGCGCGTTTTCGGTGAATTCGGGATGCTCGATTTTGTCGCCTGTTTGCAGCGCCCAAAGCCCATTGAGCGTTTCTAATCGTGCACGCGGATGCTCGACACCGAGGCATGCTTGGCATACGAATCCGCCTGTTTCTGGGAAAAAGTCTGCGGCTGGCTTTTCGAGAGTGCGACCGCAGCGGCTGCAAATGGTAAGGTCAAGATTGTAGCCCCACATGTCGCAAGTGTCCAGTAGCCACTGCGCAAAGATGCGCGACTTGTCAGGAACACTCGATGTTGACGAGTGCGCGGAACCTTCTGGAGTTGGCGAATCTTGCCGTGAATCGGAATCGAATTCGCTGATGGCTTGCTCTAGGCGTTCAAATTCTTCTTGCAGGGGCACCCCTTGCGGGGCGTAGCGCAAAATCATTTCGGTCATGACCTGCGCTTTTGCAAGGCTGAGTAAATCGTTGCGCAAGTTCTTCCGCCAGTCCAAAAGTGTTGCTTCCTTGATGAACTGCAAATCGGTATTCGGATTCTGGCGAAAAACGACTTCGCTTAACGCAAGCGGATCAAGGGCTCCCCGGAACGGAGATTCCTTTTTCTTTCCGCCCTTCACGATAAACGAGACAATCCCGCTTTCTTCCGTAAGCGCCTTGACGATAAAGCTAGAATCGCTGTACGGAAAGCGGTGCAGAACTATAGCGCGAGTTTTGATCATAAGTTCGCGGCTTTTATGCCGTGATTACTTCGCTGGGAACGGAGGCCAACCCATTTCCTGTCCGCCAACGACGTGCAGGTGGATGTGGAACACGGTCTGACCGGCATCAGCCTTGCAGTTGAACACAAAGCGTGCACCGCCTTCTTCAAGACCGAGGTCTTTCGCGATGAGCTGTGCGCGGTAAAGCATCTTACCCACGAGTTCGCAATCTTCCGGCTTCATGTCCATGATGGTTGCAATGTGGCGCTTCGGCACGACCAAAAAGTGTACCGGAGCCTGCGGGGCAATGTCGTAGAAGGCGAACACATCGTCGTCTTCATAAATCTTCTTGGACGGGATTTCACCCTTGATGATTTTACAGAAAAGGCAATTTTCACTCATAATCGAGATGTCTCCATTTTTTATTCCAAAATAGTAAAATGTGTGCGGACGGGAATTGCGAGTGATTTTTTTCGTATTTTTAAACCGTTATGTTTTTTAAGGGTAAAATAATCGCTCCGGTTTTTGCACGCGTAGCCTATGCAGTGCTAAAACTTGTGGGGTGGAAGCGGGGAACGGTTTTGGCGAATGCAAAACACGTGGCGGGCGCAGTTCCGTCGGACGCAGTTTCTGGTGCGGATTCTAAAATCTCGCCTGACTATAATACCCTCTTGAAAAACTTGACACGCCATGCGAGCGAACTCTTGTTCCGCTTCGGGACTTTCAAAAAGTTACCGCACGATTTTACTGCATACCCGTGTCGTGTGGATGGCTGGAATTTTTCGCTTGACGAGGCTGCCATTCCGGTGCTTGAAAAAATGCGGAGTGGCGGAATCTTCTTGACAGCGCATTATGGCAATTACGAAGCGATGGGACCGTGGCTTTGCCGACTTGGAATTCCGCTTGTCGCAAGTTATATACCCGTGAAGCCCAAGTGGCTCAACAACATTCTTGAACGCAAAATCCGTGCGGTCGATGGCCGGAGTTATTCCGTGGATGCCCGGACACCTCGTGACTTTATACGCATTTTGAACGATGGCAAGCTTTTCTGCTTGCTCTCCGATCAGGATTCCCGTATCCCGAGTGCAATAGACGGAACATTGCTCGGGCAACCGGCGAATGTGAATCCGCTGCCGGACTTTTTGCTCAAGCATCGTCCGCAAACGCCGGTGTTTATCTGTTGGATGGAGGAGCGCGGCGCATCTCCGGAAGATGCGTCTTCGAAAAAAGTTCGTGTGCTCCATGCTATTGAGGTAGGTGGCGCGCAGTCCGAAATCGCGTCTTCGACGGATTCGTGCGTGGTCAACTCGCAATTCAACAAGTGGCTCGAAGAACGAATTCGCGAAAATCCAAATCTCTGGTATAGCTTCACGCATCGTCGATTCTACAGCCAGTCGCCAGAAATTTATAATAAATAAGGGTCCTCGGCGCATCTTGTTACAAAGATTACTATCGTTACTTTTATGACCTTTGTCCCACACGAAAAGAAACCGTTACTTGCCCGAATCCTGGATTGGCTGAACGAGCCGGATGAATGGCCTGTCTGGGTACAGTTCTTCTTGTTGCCGCGACCGCTCGGGCGCAATAATTTTTTCGCGGTTCGCGTCGTTCTGTTGTTTGCGATGGCGTTCTTTACTTTGCAGGCGTTTTTCGGCGGTTATCAGTCGTGGATAGTCCAGTTTTTGCACAACCTAAACCTTCCCGTTCACGAGACTGGCCACATTGTTTTTAGAATTTTCGGGAGCGAGGTGATTATATCGTTGGGCGGCTCGCTGTTCCAGACCGTCATGCCGCTCGTATTCTGCTTGGCGCTGTGGGTTAAGCCCCGCGATTTGTTCGGAGCCTCCATTGCTCTTTGGTGGGCGTTCGAAAACTTGATTGATGTTGCACCTTACATCGAAGATGCTCTCCCCATGAAGCTTATGCTTATTAGCGGTGGCACCGGCGCCGAAGCCCCTTACGGATTTCACGACTGGAATTTTATCCTCTCAGAAACGGGCTTGCTTTTGAAATGCGATGAAATTGCCTCCGCTGTTTATGCGGTGGGTTATATTGGTATGGCGCTTTGCGTCGTGTGGGGCGCCTGGAGTTTGATATATTATTTTGTGTTCCAACGTCAAAATAGTGGGCTTTTGGACTAGCTTAAAAAATCGTAAAAATGGCGTTTTGGGGCCAAAAAGTGTGTTCTAAATCAGCATTTATAATAAAAATTGGGACCCAAATTACAATTTTTCCCTAAATAAGATATATTATAAAACTACAAGAATTGCATGTTGAGGGGCGCAGTATTATGAACACATCCCGCCATACAAAAATCCGGAGCGTAACGGTCCTCGTCGTTGCTGCATTGTTGCTCGAACTGACGACCGCTGTGCAGTACATTTCTACACGCCGTGCCATTACCGCACAAATTAAGGAAATGGCTCAGCAAGATCTCACTTCTGCAAATCGAACTTTTGAAGTCAAGGAAATTGCCGAAGCAGCCATTGCCGCAGTTCTACCTGAGGTCGAACGCTTTGTCGATACGCAACAGCAAGATTCTTTGCACTTGGCGTTGCAACGAGTTGTGGCGAACCATCCTGAAATTGTTGGCGTCGATTTTGCCTACCGTGTGGGGAGTGATGGTCTTCGCGATGGATACTTTACTTTTAGGGATGATGCGACCAACGAAATTAAGGACACCGTTATTGGGTTTGATTATACGGAACGCACTTGGTATCGCGAGGGCTTACATGGCAACGGTTCTTGGAGTGAACCGTACATGAGCCGCTATTACGTGGCGCTGATGTCTACATTCTCGCGGCCAGTCCACGATCCTCAAGGACGTGTCGTTGCAGTTATTGGCGCCGATGTCCCGATGCGCGAACTCTCTTCGATGGCAGTGCAACTCTACGATAACCAGCAACGCTCGCTTATTCCGGTCATAATCTTCCAGCTGATTGGACTTGTGGTGCTTGGCTTTATCATGTATCGTAGCATTCTCAGCGTTCGTAAGCTGAGCAAAGTCAGTGCCGAAAAAGATTTGATGAATAGGGAACTCGGCATTGCAAACGCTATCCAGACGGCGATGCTTCCGCCACCGCTGCCCGAAAGCGAATTCCTGAATATCGTTGGTAGTCAGGTCCCGGCAAAACAAGTGGGTGGCGATTTTTATGATTATTTTGTGCGTGATGGAAAGCTGTTCTTCAATATCGGTGACGTCTGCGGCAAGGGAATCCCGGCGGCACTTGTCATGTCGATGACGCAGGCCGTGTTCCGCACGATTGCAACTAAAGTCGATGATCCATCTCACATTGTGATGGGAATGAACACGATGGCCAGTCGTGGAAATACGACGGGAATGTTTGCAACGCTTTTTGTTGGTGTGCTAGACCTTGCAACGGGGCGCCTGAGCTACTGCAATGCCGGCCATGAAAAGCCCATTATCATTACTGGACGTAATATGCGATATCTCGATGTTACCGCAAATATCCCTATCGGGGTCATGGAAGAAAAAAAATACAATATCCAGGAAACGGTCATCGCTGCGGGCGATATGATTTTGCTTTATACGGATGGCCTAACCGAAGCGATGAACGCAAATGGAAAGCTGTTTGGATTGAAGCGAGTCGAAAGCGCAATTTGTGGCGACGGTGGAATGAATGCTGATGACAAAAATCGCGAGTTACCTGCGTTTGCGGGACCGCAGCAATTGCTGGATACCATGTCGCATGCAGTGTCCGAGTTTGTGAATGGCGCAGAGCAGAGCGACGACCTTACCATGCTTGTGATAAAGTATAAAGGGTAGGGTTAAGGTAAAATTGAAAAAATGCCTAAAATAGGTTACCTATTTTAGGCAATTTTTTGTTGTGAACGTAGTTGTTGTTAGAGATAATCGAACATCGATTCGAAACAAGATTCAGGAGCTAATTTGAAAAATTTCTCCATAGAATTGGAAGCCTGCTGAGTGAAAGAACCATCGTAGCGTCCATCGAATTTGCTCTCGTCAAATTTGATGTCGCTCAAGGCTTCTGTAAACGAGACTTCTGTCAGCGGGCGACTGTAGCTGTAGCTCGTATTTCCGTTTTGAAAAAGGCGCCCATCCGGAGAAATCATCAAGTAACTTTCCGTCATGGCGTTGTTGTCTTCGATGGTAATTTCGCAACTTTCGTTAGCGCGGTCGGATTCCCTGTAGTTGTTACGGATGAAAGAATAAAACATGAAGTCAGATATTCCTTTGTTGTCTCCGAACGGCATTTGACGCAGAATTTTCCATTTGTTATGGTTGAGAGTCATAATCGAAGGCAACATTCTTTCCGAAAAATTGTACTTGTTGACGACCGTATTAATTTTAATCTTAAGTTTAGGATTGGTTTCCTGAACGAACTTTATTTTCTCGTTGATTTCTTGGAATGACAAGGTCTTTCCGTTGCAAACACGACCAATTTTTAGATTTGTTTCGTGTTTGAAAGAATCTATGGAAATCCCGACTTGTGAAATCATATGTGCGAACGGACGGATGACTTCGAGCTGACTACCATTAGTTATCATCGAAACATCTACACTGTAGTCATTTGCTGTTTTCACGACATTCCACAGATTGTCAGGTGACATGATAGGCTCGCCACCAACAATGTTGAGGCGAAAATGTTTGGGACTCATATTGGTTGTTTCTACATGGTGGGTGATTCCTTTGATAATATGCTCGATCTGATTGACATCATTCCAAATTTCGTGCTGCCTGCCCCATTTGGCAAAGCAATGCTTGCAATCATAGTTGCATATTTCGGTAACATGCCAGTTGATGACAATGCTCTTGTTTAAGTTCATGGTGTTCCTCCTAGTTGATTGTTTCCGGTTGTGGATAGATGACGCCGGTTTGAATGAGAAATGCGCGAATATAGCGGTTGTAATCGCGTCGGAAGTTTGCAAAGGCACGCGGGTCGCTTGGAGTGCAGGGAACGATGAAAAACTTGCTCGCTCCTTTAGTTTGGTGTCGTAGAATAGGGTGCTTTGAATGACGGGTAAGTGTCCAGCGACCGCTTTTCAGCATTGCATCGCACATTTCGTTGATTTTGGTGTCGTTTGAGAGGTTAGACATTGATTTTGCTCCTTTTGAAGGTTGTAAAGGTACACCGCCCATTCTATTGAAATGGACTCCAATGCCTATACTTTGTATAGCTAATAGGAAAAGGGCTTTGCTATAGAAAAAATTTTATATTTCTATGGGAATGGTGTACTCCGTTTGAAAGATGATTCTTTAGATAACAGACTTGCGCAATTGCTATTATCTAAGTGAATTTAGATACTACTTTTTCCCTCCTTGGTAAAGCTTGTGGTTGGGATTCAATTGGTTGGCATGGTTATCCATGCGGGCCTGATACTGGTTGTTGTTCGGGTTCATCTGATTTGCGTGATGATTCAGGTTAGCCTGAGATTGGGATTTGTTTACCATATAGATTTCCTTATGTAAAATGTTAAAAAGCGCATCCCATCAGGGATACGCTACAAATATTGTTAAAAATCAATTGGATTCCTATGGGAGAAATTTTGAAAAAATTTCTCGTCATAAAAACAATCAATTAGTTGGATTCAGTGCTTGCAAATAATCAACAACTTCATGACATTTTTGAGCATATTGTTCACTATAAGGAACATCTTTCCACAATCGTAACCATTGGTCCTCCCAACCAACCGCCACCTTCAGCCATTCGTCAATCATTTCTTGTGTCATGAAATGTGTCTTTTTGACATGCTCGCACATGAGTTTTACGCCCTGTAACCATCCGATTTCGGTCGCAAATTTAAGAGCGTTATATGATTTAGGCCCATTGTCCTCATGTTCCATATTTATTTCGATAAGAGGATCAGCTCCGTTTTCAAGTAAAAGCTGCAAAATTTTTAAGCATTCTGCTTCATGTACATATTTCTGTATTATGATATAATGATTTCTTGCTATCACTGGCATGATTCTTGTGTTGTTCGTGATATTCCATTGCTGTTCTATTTCGCGTATTTTTTCGGGCATGCTAGTGGCTAAAGTTGGATAAAGAATTTGTTGATATTCTGCATTTACACCATTGTCAACGAGCCTATTATAATGAAAAAGAGGTTCTTCTAAATGAAGGTCAACATGTTGCTTGTTGGAAAAAATTCTTACGATATGGTATATAGCCGGTGCTGGGGCAAAACCAGCTTTTTCGTTAATCCATTTTTTAACAAGATCTTTGTTGGGTACGAAATGCTTGTAAAGCTCAATGATATTTTTGACAATATCAAAATTTGCTGTATACATAGCGTTTTGAAGAATGGACTCATTTCCAATCTTGGTTATGCTAAAGCTAGTTTCAAAATCATCTAAGGATTTATTTCGCAAAGGGGCGTTTTTGCAGCGGTTTACGAGCTTGTAGAAAATGTGCGTTGCAATGTCAATTTGTTGTGCGTATGCTTCTTTATATTCTTGTTCATTAAAATGTTTTGTCGTATAGGGCGCTAGAAGTTTTAAAACATCCTTTCTTTTGAAGTATTTTGCAGTAGGAGGAAAAATTGTCTGAAGTTTAAAACCATATGGGTTCATTAGACTCATGTTTACTAAAGACCAAAAAATAGCAGAATCGTTTTGTTCACCTATTTTTGTAACTTGAATCGTTTTGTTTTTTAGTAATTTGTTTACTGCATCCAAATCATTTAATCTGGCAAAGAAGGATATTTGTGGTGAATTAATACATTCACCAAAATTTATGTAAAAACTATCCGCTTTTTTAGGATTCGGCTTTGGTAATGTTAATGAATCGTCAATTTTATGTTGCATACCATAAAAATTTTCTCTTGGGAAGAGTTCTTCAAAACGCCTAGACCATCTATGTATATTTGCATCTATATTCTCTTTGGGATTCTTTGATAAAGGGCTTGAATCCAGTAATCCAAAATAGATCCCCGTTTCGTATAATCTTTTAAATATTGCGACTAGTTTCTTTTTCTCATGTTTGTCAATGCAATCACTTTGATGAAGATAGGCTATGCAAGACATGAGTCTGCTATAGAATGGTTCATGTAAAAAATGGGGCAGAACAAAAAATATTTTTGACATGCAGTCAATATATGGTAGTAGTTCTTTGTATTTTCTTTGATATATTAAGTGGAATATGTTAAATAATAGAAAATAGGGATATAGGCCCGGAATATTTTCCTTTTTTAGCTCACATAGAAGTATCTCTACTTTTTCAAGAGAGTCTATTTTTTTTCGTTCTGTTAATAGAATTATTATTTCGTGAATTTTATTACTAAATGCGTCTTCATCAAAATCTTTTTCCTTATAGTTAAGATTGAAATCGTCTTGGAATTTTTGCCAAAACCAATATGCAAATAGGATTTCTCGTTGTGGAATAACATCGTCTTTTATAGATTCTGCAATGGAGTTCCAGAAATCAATAAATGATTCGATAGAAGGGGTTGATTCATTTTCAATCCATTTTCGGTAGTTGTCTTTTACCCGATTGCTTGCGTTTTGTATTTTTGGAGCCAGCTCACTTTTTAAATAGTGGGTAAACGGTTTTGCTTCTTTTGGAGGATCCTTTAACCAGTGAATGCCGTTTTCTAAATTCCATCTTTTCAGGAAAACATTCATCATGATTGTGCATATAAATACATTTTTGTATGTGCTTTGCTGTGAGTATTTTTCATGTACATCTAGATAAGTCCACCAAATGTATGGATTTTCAAGATTGCCCAAATCAAAACATGAAATAAAATCAGGTAAGTCATACCAGTCTAAATTTCTTTTACCATCCTTTGCATCTTCTATTTTATCTTTTAATGCTTTGAATAATTCAACATTGGTCTTAATAAAGAAATGCCCCGTTGCAAGGAGGACTTCTTCTATGGTCGGAAATCGTTCGTCCAACTTCAATGGATTCTCAAGAAATTCTTCATAGCTATTTACGGACATTTTATTGCTCCTGCAGCAAGGCTGCTCTATAAATATTGTTAGTTCTTTATCCAGTGTCAAAAAAAGAAAAAATCTATGAGGATTTCTAGGGGAGAATGTTCAAAAAAATTTTTCAAGCTATTAAACTGCTGAAATTTTAACAAAAATGGCATTTTATCCATGAAAAAGGACGCCGATTGTATAAG
This sequence comes from Fibrobacter sp. UWB7, assembly GCF_900142945.1. NCBI lineage: Bacteria > Pseudomonadati > Fibrobacterota > Fibrobacteria > Fibrobacterales > Fibrobacteraceae > Fibrobacter > Fibrobacter sp. UWB7. The sequence goes on along the minus strand of NZ_FRCO01000001.1, from coordinate 547,773 downwards.
GCGTCCTTCGATCTTTCCCTATCACCTAATCAAAAATACTGCATAAAGCGGGACGGACTTGATTCCGTTCTCAACGCCGAAATTCTTTGCGGATATCCGGATGCTGTAGGGCGACTCGTATTTTGAAACGAAACTTTTGAGACTTTGCGACTTGTTGTGTGTAGAGGACTTGACCTCGATGGGGATGATTTTATTGTCCAGTCGAGTGATAAAGTCAATTTCGTTTTGATTGTTCTCATTCCAATAATATGTTTCTAGATGGTTGGTCTTTAATTGTGTGTAAACATAATTCTCGACAAGGCCACCTTTGAAATCGTTGAATAGCGGATTTTCGTAGACAACGTCTTCGTATGTGGCGTTTTGCGATGCACAGCATAGTCCGGTATCGCTCATGTACAGCTTAAAATCGGAGTCGGATACGTTTGCCTTGAACGGTAATGCTATATGTTCGAGGCGAGAAACTTTTGATGCGATTCCGGCGAGGGTTATCCATTCCAGTGCGTTTTCAAATTCGCTAGCTCGTGCACCGGGCTTTAATCCTCTGTATTGGAATTTTTTGTTTTCCTTGGCGAGCTGTTTTCCGATGCTAGCGTAAACGAGTCGAGTTTTGGCAATCTCGCTTTGCTTGTTGTATTTGCTCATGTCGTTTTGATAAGCGGTGAGAATGTCGTTTTTGATGATGTCCGTTTGGAGAGGATTGTGGTTTTGTACAAAGTTACTGACTGCGGCGGGCATGCCTCCGATAAAAAGGTATTCTCTGTAGGCGTCCAGTGCTTTTTTGTGCAATGCTTCTTCTAGCGGCTTGTTTTCTGTATAGCACTCCTTGATTTGTTCAAGGAGAAAATTGTCTTCGCGTGCGGTTAAAAATTCTTCGAAATCGAGCGGGTACATGTTCATGATTTCGACTTTACCGACAGGGAAGGAGTACTGGTTTCGGTTGACGGCGACTCCGAGAAGTGAGCCTAATGCAATGATGTGGACATCCGGGGCTTCTTCGCAAAAATATTTGAGTGAAGTGAGTGCTTCGGGGCATGCCTGCACTTCATCGAAAATGACGAGTGTTTCGCGTGGGAATACTTTTTTTTGTTTGATGGCAGACAGCCTTGGCAAAATATGGCTTGGTGCCAAGTTCGAAAAAATGGAGGAAAGATCGGGGTCTCTTTCGAAGTTGCAATAGACAACATCGGAGTAATATTTTGCTCCGAATTCAGTAACGGTGTATGTTTTTCCTGTCTGACGGGCCCCTTGAAGAATTAGTGGCTTGCGTGACGGAGAATTCTTCCATTCGACCAATTTTTCAATGATTTTGCGCTTCATGTTTAAAATATACACAAAAAAGTGTGAATTTTGATGTAAAAATTACACTTTTTATGCGTTTTGCGCGATTTTGGCTCCCTGCTTACCACAGTAAGGCTTTGGTAACGTCGCTTGCCTCATTTTTTCCGCCGCGGACGCTGTCACTGCCTGAAGACGCTTCGGTTCCTAGGAATCGTTCTTGCGAATCATCCTTGAATCGGATTTTTCCGTGGTTGTTCCCCTTGGTGATGATTTCCATGTTGAACGGTTGCATTGCTTTTGCGCCGGTTCTGCTTTGGAGTCCTTCCTGAATAGCAATTTTTTCGAGTTCGCGTTTCTTTTGGTCGTAATTGCTGTATATACTCATTGCTTCGGCATTGGCAGCGAGGATGTCTTCTATAAATTGTTTTGTTCGTGTTTTTGGGGAACGCTTTGTCTCTGGAACATTAGCTTGTGCGAGCTTTAGCACACGAATTAATTGGCAAATGTATTCGTTGGGGTACATTTCGCTTTCTATAGGCTGTAAAAGCGGCAAGAAGCGAGCGTCTTTATCTTTTTTTAAGCTCAGATTCTGCTTGAGTGCGCTAGATTTGGTGGATATTTCGTGTAATTCCTCTTTTGCCAATTTCAGATTATCTTCTGCAATTTCGCGATCTTTGTCTGCTTTTAGGGCTAGATTTTCCCATGTGTCTCGTTCGTCTTTGCAGCTGATGTATTTTCTGTTGAGCGAATCGTATTTTGCATGTTCGTCCTTATACTGGTCGCGCTCTTTGGTGACTCGGTCGAGGTCGTTCATCAGTTTTTCGACAAGAGCGGACATGTCGCGGCTTTGTTGCTTTGCCTCAAGCCATTCCTTGCGCATTTCTGCTAGTGTATTGATTTTCTTAATGCGCTCTTGCTCGATGAGGTCTTTCTCGTAATCTTCTTGCGCAGAGAGTAAATCGTCCCACGTAAAGTTGAATTTTAGTGAGAGGTTGGTTTTTAGAATTTTGAGGAAAATGTCTTGAACGAGACTTTCTGGATTTTTAACCCAGTTGGCGGCATCGTGTCGGTTGAATATGGTAATAGGCTTGTCTGCGTAACAGATGCCGATTTCACCGCCTTGAGGAAAGCGCTTGTCCTTAAATTCTTGGGCTAGGCGGTCTTTTAGAGAAGAATCCTGTTCTGCAAAGACGTGTGCAATGCCAAAAAGGTTTTCGGCAAGGATGCTTGGTTTTAGCGAATGAGTTCGTTCTGAACAGCTTAAATAAACGATAGGGAGGATGTTGCGCAGTTTCCCTGTCAGGGCGTTTTTCGCCTTGTTGATTTCGTGGGGCTCAAGAATGTGCGCTTTTTCCTTGATTTCAATAGAACCGTCTCCATCTTGAAGGTGGGTGAGGAGGTCTATGATGTAGGGGCGCTCGATTTTAGGCACTAGTTTGTCTCGTCCAAGTTCGCAGTCTTGGGATACAAAACATAAAACATGTAAATTTGTTCGCTTCAGTGCAATTAGCGTTTTCCAGATACGGCTTGTGAACGCATTTCTTGTGGTAAAGGTAAATCCGATGTAATCGGAGTGGTCCCAGGTGAAAGAGTTGTATTCTAGCTTGTCGCCTGCGAATTCGAATTTATCGTTGGCGTTGACTTTGAAATCTATGCTTAGTGGTAGCTTGCGGAGGAGCTTGTCATAGAGTCTTTTATTTGTGCGAGGCTCTTTGTAACTAGCTATCCAGGGGTAAATGCAGTTGCGGTAAACTTCATTCCAAGGTATGTCACTTCGTAAATTGAAAGACGTTCTTATTAATTGCATAAATTCTCCCCTAATTTTTTTCATTAAAATAAATGCGGAATGGCATTTTGTCAAGAAGTCTTGGTGAATGTCTTTCTTGAAATGCGAATTGTATATAAAAAGCCTCGGCAATTGCCGGGGCTTGAGATGTAATCGTGAGGTGTTTTTGTCGTGTCTAAAATTGTTATTCCACGTATTTCTTGATGAGCCTGATCATCAGTTCGGCGAGGCTTTCCACTTGGTAATTGCCAACGGTTGCCTTGATGTGTGAATTGCCGATGCCGCTATCGTCGGTGAGGAATACGTATGTGCCGCCTGTTGCCAAGTCGAAGAATCTTAACATAAATTCAGTTTCTTTGTCTACACCGCTTGCCGCTACAGGGATAAGCTTGATGCCTTTTTTGGCGAAGAGGCGGATAGACTTTTGGAGACTTTTGATGATGTCTTCTTCGTAGTGGGCGGGGGCGTCAAGGATGAGGAATGCAATGCGTGCACGAGCACCTTCGTCCCAAGAGAGGTTTTGCAACGAGGCTTCAAGCGCCGTGTGTACAGCTTCAGGATAGTCGCCACCGCCGTTTGCGCTTTGGCGTGATACAAATTCCTGGGTCTTTGCGACGTCATCGGTAAAGTCATCGTGGCGAGTGAGGTAATTGTCGCCTACGTCGCGATAGAAGAGAGCTGCAGTGCGTAAGCCAACATTGCTTTCCGAACTCGCATGGTCGATAATGTAATTGAGGTCGGATTTGAGGAACCTGATTTCGTCGCTCATAGAACCTGTGGCGTCAACGATGAATGCGATGTCAGCTGTTGTTTTGGCGGGTTGGGCATCTTTGTCTACAACGGTATTGATGTTGAGCTTGCGGTTATTCCTAGATGAAATTTTAAGTTGCCCATTGATTACAACTCCGTCAACAATTAGCCAAAAATCATTTTTTTGGTTTTGGTATTTATTGAATAAATTAATCCAGCAATAAGCGTAACCCGCATTATCTGTTTTGGTCGTGAATTCTACTTGTCTGCCGTTGAGGAGCGTCACGGGAACGTTCGCAATGGCAACGTCGTTTCCATCTACGACTTTTACCGCAACGAGTTGCTGGGGGTAGAATTTCCAGTAGCTCATCTTTCCGTTGTAATCATTGTCGTTGATGATGTTGGTCCAGAATTTCCAATGTTCCAAATCGTTCCATTCACCGGCGGTGAGCAATCCCGATGCTTGTTCATCGGAATGTCTTGCTCTTCTTTTGCGCCTTGTTACTGGTTCATCATCGTCCCAAGAACTGCTTTCGTCGCTGTCAGAAGCGAGGTATACAGTTTTTGATGAAACTGAACGTTCTGAACTTTTTCTAGGAGCAGCTTTGGCTACGACTGATGATTTCTTGGCGTACGTTTTGGAACCTGATGTGGATAGCATGGATGCGGAACCTCCGAGCAGTCCTGCCAAACCGTCGCTAACTCCTGCTGAACCAGCGGCCCCTTCGGAAAAGCCCGCAGATTTCCCACGTCTTCCCCCAAGAACTGTTTTCCCGGTTGTGTGTAAGCCATCTACGGTTTTTAAGACTTTACTGATGTCTTTTGAAAATTTGGCATCCGCCATTGAATAAGATGGCGACGTCTTTGGCGATGCTGCCAAATATTTTACCGATCCTTTATCGAGGAGTGAAGATGCTTTTGCTTTGGGCTCTCCTTTGGTTTTATGTTCGTGTGATATTGATGGAGAAACGGTCATAACCGTTTCGACTCTGGTTTCATCATCTTCTGAGATTTCTGTGGTTTCTTTATTGGTGTTGTCGCTGCAGTTGATGAACATGAAAGCGCATGCGATTACTGTTGATAAAAAGAATATGTTTTTCATGATGTACTCCTTTTTTTTATTAAACTAGCACATTCCATGTGGCTAAAACCAACGAACAAAAGCCTAATATGGATAAATGTTTTTTACGAATAAAAGGAAACGATGTTATATTTCAAGTATGTCTAGGTTGTGTCATATTTTGCACTATACTTCTGTCACGTTTTTGTGCTGTATTTCTTTGTTTACAAATAAAGGCGTTTGTGCGGCGGAACTTAATGGTGTATTTGATGCGGGGTGGACAACGGCGTACCAGTCGCTGGATTCCTTGACGCACATGCATCAGCGTTTGCAATCACTCGGAATGGAATATGTCGTGTTGCAATATGCTGCTGTTGAAGCGACTCATTTGTATTATCCATCGCAACTCGATTTTTTGCAGAATACGCAGTATAAGAACAATCAGCTTTTCCCAAAGAGTATAGAGGCTGCAAAAATTGCAGGAACCAAAATTTGGCTTGGGCTTTATTACAATGGAAATGATTGGTTTGCTCCACCGACGATTACACAACTTGATACTTTGTCTGCGAGAAGCGTTCACGTTTTAAATGAGCTTTATGAATTGTATGGGCATGAGACTGTAATTGAGGGTGTATATATCCCGCAAGAAATTGCGCGCTATTATTGGGATGGACTTCGCGATGATGCGACCGTAGAATCGCTAGTGACTCATTTTTTGAAACCGCTTGTGGATGCAGCGAAGGTAATAGGCTGGAAGGTTATGACTGCTCCGTTCTACAACCAGAATTTGGAATCTCCCGAAAAATTGCAATTGTTTTTCGAAAAACTTTTTGCAGCGGGATTCAAGCCTGATGTGATTGCGGTTCAAGATGGCATTGGGGCAAGTGATGCTGGGAAGGCTCATGCAGATATTGCGACAGTCGGAAATTACGAACGTGCGGTAGCACAGGCTTGTGCAAAATACGGAATTGAATTTTGGGTCGATGCGGAATTGTTCCGCACGGATGATTCTAAAGCACTTGCGGATAGTGCGCGAATTTCGGCTCAACTGGATACGGCGCGTGTAGCGGGCGCTGTGAATGTCATCGGTTATGATTTGGCTGTCCTCGGGAATGCCGGGCTAGATTCGCTTGAAAAGTGGAAATCGCAGATGGTCGGGCTTAAAAAGTCGCGCAATCTAAACAAGAATTCGCGAAAATTGCGGAAATTTTATAAGCTGAATGGCGCGCGAGTCTATCTTGACCGTCATTAAAATTTTATAATTCAATAAAAAAGGAGCGTCTATGCGCAAAAATCTCGGAGTAAAAACTTATCTGTATCCGCAGCCGACTTTGGTCATCGCCACCTATAACGAGGATGGCTCGACGAACGCCATGGTGGCCGCTTGGGGGTCTATCAGCGACAACAACCAGGTTGCAATTTACGTGGCTAAAACCCACAAGACCATCCCGAACATTCTTGCTCGCAAGGCTTTTACCGTGAGCATGGCGACGGCAGATCATATTAAGGCTATCGACTATTTGGGCATTACCAGTGGTAATCGCGTGGCTGATAAATTTGCGAAGGCTGGCTTTACATCCGTCAAGAGCGAAAATGTCGATGCCCCGCTTGTTGCTGAATTGCCGCTTACGCTTGAATGCAAGCTCGTGAGCTACGACGAGGACTCTGAACTTTTGCTCGGCGAAATCGTGAACGTCACTGCCGACGAATCCGTGCTTGATCAAGACGGAAAACTTTCCGTCGAAAAGCTTGCTCCGGTGTGCTACGATTCCGCGGGTCACGGCTACTACGTGATGGAACGCCGCGTGGGCAATGCCTTTAGCGACGGGAAGAGCATCTAAGAGTTGCTTGCAATAAAATTGCTTATACAAAAAAAGGTGACCACAAATGGCCCCCTTTTTTGATAATAAAGTAAGAATCCGTTACGGAACGTCGTTTGGCAAAATGCCGTACTTACGTACAGTTGCCAGGTCGACGATTTCAGATTTTCCTGTGGAGAAGTTCTTGGCTTCGACTTCTGCGTTATAGGTCTTTATGGCTGAGTTGATTGCGTCTGCTGCCGTTGCCTTGCTGTTCGAAATCATGGTTGTTTCAATGAAGTCGTAGACTTTTGAATCTTTTTCAGAGTGCCAACCGACAAAAGAGTGTCCAGGAATGATAACCAATACAGCCTGGAATCCCATAGCTTCAAGAATTGAGGCGAATAATGTACTTGTTTCGATACAGATGCCTTGCTTTTTGCGGAGCGTTTCGACGGGGTATTGAATTTTTTGTCCGACGCTACCGAGGCTTTCGTTTTGCACGTATTTAATCTTTCTCTTCTGCAAAACGCTGAATAGAGCAGAAACGACTCGTCTTGAGCTTTGGGCAATGCTTGTGTCTGCTGTGTATTTCTGATAAACTTTAAGTGTGGTGTCTGGCAATGTGCGAGAAATTTCAGTCAAAATATGAGAGATGGAATCTGCATTGGGAGTTACCCAGACGGAGTACCACCAGTTGATGTTTTTTACGCCTTCAAGTTCAGTACCAAAAACTTGCATCGGGTGGATGGTCACTGGCGAAGAACCGTTGAAGAAGAGTATCTGGTGGTCGTTTTCGAGTGCGTAAGCGCGAATTTCGTATTGAGCCTTTTCAGAGCTTGTTAATTTAGCAAGCGCCTTGTTGTCAAATTTGAATTTCGGAGAGAACTTGGCTGATGTATCGGGGTTGACAAAGCTAGTGACGCTAGCGGTGTCGGTAAATCCTGGAATCCATGCCTGCACCATGATTTTTTTGTAGTTGCAGGGGGCGGCATTCTTGGTGGATTTGAGACATTGATTTCGAACGCTAACAGAAAGGGGGACGAAATTGCTGTCCTTGCCGCTTTTGAATGTCTTATACATCAAGGGGTATTGATTGGCGAAGGAACCATAGATATTTTCTTTGGCGTAATAGATAAATCCGTCAAGGGAACGGATGGTTGTCTGTGAATAAATGTCGCTGTAGACGCTGTCGTAGAGTTTGGTATAGAGATCTTCGTAGTCGGCATCTCTGAGGCTGTCCAACAAAGCGTTGCGAACAGAATCCATCCATTTGGATGCGAACGTGTTATCGAAAAGGGCGTTATAAACCGTATCGATGTAGGGCTTGGCATAAAGTGTATCCCAAAGAGATCCTGTGATTTCTTCACGGATGACGTTTGCAAGAGAGTCTATGTTGACTTCTGCGTCTTTTCCGTTTTTGCCGTCTACGCCATTTTCTCCCGAGCAGGCGCACAGCACGATAGCAAAAGCTATGATGCCTTTAAATAGTTTATTCATGACTTCTCCTTATATTGAATTTAAATTTTTAGTACAAATACCATTCCCATTCGAGATCGTACTTGGTTGCGTTATAATCGCTTTGTTCGACTTTGGAATTATTGGCGAGTTTTCCAATATTGGTTTTTGTATAGCATTTCCCTGATGACATGTCGTCATTACTAAATGCGTCTTTATCTATAACCTTTGGGCAAACCTTTATATCCTGAGTTCCATTAGGGACGAAAATTGTGGTTATTGCTGTTCCGCTCCAAGAACCCTGATCTTGCAGAGAAAGTAAAGTCCCTGTTGATTCTGAATCAGATTGTCCGCCTGAAGCGATAAAATAGATGGTAAAACTGATAGTTGGATCGCCGTCGGAGTATGCACCTCCTGCTGAAATTCCATCCCAAGCAGAAGTTAATTGCTTATAGTATGTAAGCGTAAACTTCATCGTTTTATATTGGGTGAGGTAATTGTACGAAGTTGAGCCTGAATTGCTGCTCTTGTAACTGGAACTAGAGTAATAGTAGTTGTAATAACTAGACGAACTTTTGGCGGTGTTGCACTGGTAGCCATAATTGGAGCAGCACCAGGATGCAGATTTGGTGCTGGTTCCGTAATAGCAATCGTCTTGTTGTTGTTGTTGTTGCTGTTTTTTTTGTTTTTCTCTTTGATATTCTTGGTCTTCTGCGTATTGTCTTTCTGCTGCGCTGACATCTCTGTATACGGACTCCATGGGGCTTTCGTCGGCACAAGCAATCAAAAGGAGCAATGTAATGTAAAGTAAATTGAATTTATGTGTCATTTTGAACTCCTTTTAGAATGCTGCTTCCATTTTGAGACGCCAACTATCACCGTTTGTATAGCCCTGTTCTACACTACTCCAGTAACCATCTTTGAAGACGCGGAAGTTCCCTGCGAACCATTGGACTTCAAATGAAAAATGGCGTGTTATTTCTATGCCAAATCCCAAAAGATGGATGAATTCCCAATCAGAAGATGCAGCGACATCATCATAACTACCGTCATACCACCAATAGTCGAGGACATCAAGCTCAAGCCATTGATAGATGGGCTTGCGAATATGGAAATTGGCGCTGATGAAAAGTGAAATTGGGGATGAACCCAATGGAATGCCAAAGCGGAAACCGAGAGGGATTTCTGCCATTATTGTATTGAATTCGAGAGATGCGATAGAAATGTCGTGGTAATAATCATTTAAAGAAAAAATACCGTAATCACCGGTATGATATACAACATTAATCCCGGAATTAAATGATATAAAACGATTAAAGTAATGCCTAAATACAAAGCCTGCGTCTAGACCGAATTCGCTATCGCTATAATAGTCGTATAATGGTCTTCCGTAATAATCGCGACTTTTGGGCGATTCATATGCAAGTGTAAATCCTAAGTAGTTGCTTGATTTCTTTTTGGAACGTATTTCTAGGTTGTTTGGGGTGACTTCGTTGGAAATTGACCCAAAATTATTGTTTTGCGCGGAGACGATTCTTGTGTCTTGGGACTTGTCGACGGGGGCTTCTTCGATTGATTTTTCTTCAGCAGGCTTTTCTTCAGCAATCGCTTCATCTTTGTTTGCTTGGACTGCGTTGATGCTGTCGAGGAGGGCTGTGCAATGGCAACTATTTTCAACTTTTTGGCAAGTTTGATCTGTATTATTTTGACAAGTTGTGCAAAGTTCAATGCACATGTTTTGTGCAAAAAGCGAAACCGTTAGTAAAAGAACTAACGCGAAAATCGCTTGAATGTTGTTTCTCATTTTAACTCCTTGAGACGAGGCTGCTATACAGAATTCAAGGTGCCAAATGCCCCAAAAATCGGTTGCAGGTACTCGTTATGTAGCGTAAAAATAAGAAAATGTTTACGTTAGTTCAAGGTTTTTGCGAAAAAAGCGTTGCCACCCAGTCAACGTCTGCTGTTACGGTAAGAGTCTGTAATCCGCATGCTGCTGCGGCGGCGGTGTTGACAGGGCTATCGTCGAGGAATATCGTCTCGGCGGGGGAGGCTCCGAGTTCGCGAATGGCGGTCTTGAAAATCTCGGGGTCGGGCTTTTGCAAATGGAGCTCCTGGCTCAAGAAAATCTTGTCGAAAAAGTCTTCGAGCTTGTTGCCGTTCGCATTGAACCAGTTTTTGCAACTACATTCCCAATGAAGCTCGTTTGTATTGCTTAAAAGCGAAACGCTTGCGACGCCTTTTGTTTTGCGTAAGCGACGGAGAGCTTGCAATTTGCGGTCTGCAACGCCCAGGCAAATGGAATTCCATGCTTCCTCGATATCGCGCGGCGTTGTCAGGCTTGCTGCGCATTTGGTGTTAGAATCGGCAACGCACTTGCTTGCGACTTGCTGGCAGAATTCTGCGGTCGTCACAAACCCAAGCTGGTAATCTTCCATCAGTTTGTAGACAAAACTGCCCGGCTCAAGTTCGGTGGGCGGCAAGCCGAGTGCGACAAATCGTTCGTAAGCGTTTTTCATGCGGATGTCCAAAAGAACTCCGCCTAAATCAAAAATGTAGTTCTTGAGCATGTCGCAAAGATAGAAATTTAAGATGGCGATTTTTCGCTCAATTCTAATTGCGATAGCGTGGCGGCAACTGTCGAAACGCCTCCGATAAATGCGGCAATGAACGAGCCACAGATGAGGTATAGCGGTAACGAATAAACCGCCCCGTTTGCGAATGCGACGAATTTTAGTTTGTGTGTTTCGTTGCGGCTGTCTTTAGGCGATAAACGCCAGCGCTCGTAAGTGTAGTCCATGAATCCAAAGCCAAAGTAATATGCGTTGATGATGAAAATTAGGACAAGCGATGCGATGCTCCCCGCGACAGGAATAAAATTCAAAAGCAGGCAAAGGGCGGTCAAGACGAGTTGCTTTGCAGTATTGCGGAGGGCAATCACGATGGCGCGCCAAATGTCTTTGAGCATTTGCTTCATGTCAAACGGAAATTCTTTCCCGGTGAGGATTGTTTCGGTCTTTTCGGAGAGGAACGTGTAAATGGGCGACATCAAAATGTTGACAATCGTTCCGCCAATGAAAACGAACAGCGCAAAGAATACGATGGGGAGAATGATCTTGATGGCGACCATGCCGGCGTGAATCCAGCCGTTCATGTTTTCGGTGCTGCGCTCGATGATGCCGTTGATCCAGTCGCTAATGCCGACGCCCGAGAATATAAAAGCGACCACGACGATGATGTTCAAAATGGCGGGAATGAGCAAATATTTAGTGAGCTTGTTTGCACGTATGAGACGGAATGCCTTAATGTATGCGGCCAACCCGGTCTTGAATTGCTTTGCGACTGATAAGTTTTGTTGTTCCATTATTTTAAATATAAGAAAGCCTGCGATTGGGGAAATCGCAAGCTTGATGATTAGAGTGTGGTTTTTTAGAAAAGAAACTTATTTTACGGAGACGCTCTTCATTGCAGAACCGAGCTTTACCATATAAATACCTGCGCTATGGAACTTGTTCTTGATGGCGCTCTGGATATCGCTTGTGGCATTCACGCTTCCGAGGAATTTACCCTGCATATCGAAAACCTGTGCGCTAGTGATTGTGTTTGTTTTCGGTGCAAATTGGGGAAGGACCGTGGAGCTTGCTTCGCCTGTGTAGACCTTGGCGTAGGCAAAATCGATTGTGCCGGAGGCGTTCCCGTTTTCGGGGTATTGGCCCGCTTCGCCGAGAACCTTTGCTTCGTACATGGAATTGCCGAGTTCAAGACCTAGGCTCTTCCAACCGTCAAAGTGGGCTGTAATATCGATGGTGCCGCAGGCGCGTTTGGTCTTGCGCACGCTGAAGTACTGCGTGAAGGGAGTGTTGTCGCCTTCGATGGAACCGCGTTGGACTTTGTCAACGTAGACTTCGTATGTGGCGCCGTCAACGGTGATTGTGCCACGCAAGCCGCATTCGTCACAGTTTGCAGTAGATTTGCCAATCCAGTTCGGGCGATACGGGCTCCAGGTGTCGACGATGTACCATTCGATGAGCGGGTCCTGCGACCAGCCGTAAACACCGATGTACGAGTAAGTCACGTTGGAATAGCTTTTGAAGGACGGGTCGGTCAGCTTGAAGTCGGCGTAAAGGTGTCCGAGGTCAGTGTACTTGAGCCCGCTGTTCATGCCGTAGCGGATGCCTTCGCGGCAGAGGTAATCGTTCACGTTGTTGAATTCGCAAGAGAACGAACCATCGGTGTAGAATGTGGCGGAGTTGTTGCCGATGTCGGCCCAGAGTTCGTAACTGTAGTTGCCGATATCGTTAATGTCGTTGGAGGTGACGACCGTGCTTTCGCCGCTGTGAGTTGCTGTGTTGCAAAAATCCTGGGAATAGGCTTCTGTGGCAAACGCAACGGCAAGACTCAAAACGAAAAATTTCGAATTTCTCATAAAACATCCCTTTTTTTATACTCCAAAGGTAACTTTTAATGGGGTGGTTGGGGTACCATTGGTGAACTAAAATTTTAAAAGTGTTGCAGGTGTTTTGATGCGTCACGGCCGCTTTTCTGCGGTTTCCTGACGGCTTTTTTGAGCCTTGCCCCCATGTGTCGAAAATTTGACACTTTCTTTTGCTATATTCACTAGACCCCCGAACGGGGTGTCTGGCAGCGGTGGTTGCCAGGCTTGTGTCACCGAGGGCCGTGCGGGCTGTGCTATCCAATGAGGGGTGTATGGCTCGGTGGACCCCAAATCCGGAAACGGAATCTACAAGTAGGAATCTCAAATGGATTTTTCTGCGATTATTGCCGAAGAGCTGAATCTTGAAGTGTGGCGCGTTAGTAAGGCGCTCGAACTTATGGACCAGGGGGGCACGATCCCCTTTATCGCCCGTTACCGTAAGGACCAGACGGGTACATTGAACGAAATTGAACTTCGCGACATTAGCCACCGTCGCGACTACCTCCAGGAACTTGTGGACCGCAAGGAAACGATCCTCAAGAGCATCGAGGAACAGGGCAAGCTCACGCCGGAACTCAAGGCTCAGATTGAAGTTTGCAAGGACAAGACTCTTCTCGAAGATATTTACGCTCCGTTCAAGCCGAAGAAGCGTACTCGCGCAACGATTGCAAAGGAACTTGGTCTGGAACCGCTCGCCCGCCTGATGTGGGCTCAGGAAAATACCGGAAACACGGCAGAAGAAATTGCACGCATTTATTTGTCCGAAGAAAAGGGTCTTGCCGACCCGCGTGCCGCCCTCAAGGGTGCTGCTGACATCCTCGCCGAAGAAGTTGCAGACAACGCAGAATTCCGCCAGTACCTCCGCAACAAGGTCGAAAAGACTGGCGTCATGGTTTCCAAGGTTAAGAAGGATTTCGAAAAGCAAGAAACCAAGTTCAAGGACTACTACGACTTTAGCGAACCGGTCTCCAAGATCCCGAGCCACCGTATGCTCGCTCTCCGCCGTGGCGAAAAGGAAAAGGTGCTCCGCCTCTCCATCGAAGTCCCGAACGAAGAAATGGTCGGTTACCTCCAGAATCAGGTTATCAAGCACGACTCTGTCTGGAAGCCGTATCTCGAAGATATGTGCAAGGATGCTTGGGAACGCTTGCTCCAGCCGAGCATGGAAAGCGAAGTGCGCCTCCTCCTCAAGGATGCCGCCGAAGAAGAAGCTTTCAAGGTGTTCTCCAAGAACCTCCAGGACGTTTTGCTCGCCGCTCCGGCAGGCCACAAGGCTGTGCTCGCCCTTGACCCGGGTTTCCGTACGGGTTGCAAGGTCGCTGTGCTCGACAAGAACGGCAAGTTCATGGATCACGGCATCATCAAGCCGCATGAACCGTGGAACGACAAGGCCGGTGCCGCAGTTTATCTGATGAGCCTCATCGACAAGTATCAGATTGACCTCATCGCTATCGGTAATGGTACGGCAAGCCGCGAAACGGACGCTTTCTGTGGCGAAATGGCTCTCAAGTTCAAGGGCAAGGTTCCGCCGCGCGTTATCGTCTCCGAAGCTGGTGCATCTGTCTATAGCGCAAGCATGATCGCTATCGCCGAATTCCCGAAGGAAGACGTGACGACCCGTGGCGCTATTTCTATTGGCCGCCGCTTGCAGGACCCGCTCGCTGAACTTGTGAAGGTCGATCCGCAGTCCATTGGCGTGGGCCAGTACCAGCACGACGTGAACCAGCGCGAACTCAAGAAGCGTTTGGACGAAGTTGTGGAAAGCTGCGTGAACATGGTCGGTGTCGACGTGAACAGCGCTTCTGCTCCGCTCCTCTCTCACGTGGCAGGCCTCAGCAACACGCTCTCTGAAGCGATTGTGAAGTACCGCGAAGAAAACGGCGCTTATGCAAGCCGTGAAGATTTGAAGAAGGTCAAGGGCTTTGGCCCGAAGGCTTTTGAACAGGCCGCAGGCTTTATGCGTATCCCGGGTGCCGAAAACCCGCTCGACGATTCCGCCGTGCATCCTGAAAACTACGCCCTCGTCGAAAAGATGGCTGAAAAGGTCGGCGTTCCGGTCAAGGAAATGGTCGGCAATGCAGACGCTGTGAAGGGCATCAAGCTCGACGAATTCCTCTCCGACGAAGTCGGTCGTGCTACTTTGGAAGATATCCTCAAGGAACTCCAGAAGCCGAGCCGCGACCCGCGTAAGGAATTCCGTTATGCTAAGTTCGATGACCGCATCAAGACCATCAACGACCTCGTGACGGGTAGCTGGATGGAAGGTGTCGTGACGAACGTTGCTAACTTCGGTGCTTTCGTGGACATCGGCGTGCATCAGGACGGTCTCGTTCACATTTCTGAAATCAGCGACAAGTATGTGACGGACGCTAAGGACGTGCTTACGGTCGGTGACGTGGTGAAGGTCCGCGTGGTTGCAGTCGATGCTAACCAGAAGCGCATCAGTCTTTCCATGAAGCAGGAACAGACGGACGGTGTTGCCGGCGCTGGTGTGAGCGGTCCTCGCGGTCAGCGCGTGGGTGGTCCGCGTGGTAACTTCGGTCATCGCGACGGTGGTGCTCGCCCGCAGGGTGGCATTCAGGGACATGCAACGATTGCCGACCTCAAGAACAAGATTGCCGGTAAGGAACGCCCGGGCTTTGCTCAGAAGAAGCCGCAGGCCGCCCAACCCGCCAAGCTGAACGCTCTTCTTAAATCTATGAAGAAGGGATTTTAATGGTGTCATGCCCGCCGCCGAGCGGGCATCCCCCTTTCAAAACAAACAAAAACAGCACTCGATAGAATCGAGTGCTGTTTTTGTGTTCAATCTTACAAGATAAGCAAAGCTTCGTACCATCGCGGGGTTCCGCGATAACTTTGCCTAAATGCTCGAATTACGAGAACTTGATCACGCCGGCCGGGCAGCTGTCAGCAGCGTCCTTGATTTCGTTTTCGTAAGCGCTGAAGTCAACGCCTTCCTTAACGACCATCTTTTCCGGAACGGAGAAGACTGCATCGCAAGTTGCTTCGCAAGCGCCGCAGGAGACGCATTCGTCGCTAGATTCATCGAGCCAAACTTTCGTAATTGCCATAAAATACCTCTTATATTGGTTAGGTTTTCCCAAAAGATATAAAAAAATTACGCTTGAAGAGTGAAAAAGTGAAAGAAATTGGGAAAAAAAGGTTTAACCAATAAGTCGTGCTTTTTTCTTTTAAAAATTAATCCTTAGCGGTAAGCCTAGAGTTCCTTTTTCTACATTTGCGGTAAATTTTTCGGGCTAATCCGGGCAATGGTGCTCGCTTTTCGCCTGAGAATTATGAGGACATCGTAAGCGATGAAAAAAGTGGTTGTAAAAATTGGTGGCAGCTTGGCAATCGACGAAGCCAAGTTGGCCGATTTTGTGGCGGCAGTCAGCAAGCTTCCGGCTATGGGCTGCCAAGTAGCCGTGGTGCACGGCGGTGGCAAGGACATCAACGAAAACATCTCCTTGCTCCGAGAACAACCCACCTTTATCGACGGTCTCCGAGTCACGACGCCTTCTATCATGAAGATGGTCGAAATGACGCTCTCGGGACACGTCAACAAGAAGCTCGTGCGAATGCTCCTCGAAAACAATTGCAACGCTGTCGGCCTCAGTGGCGTCGATGGCAAGTTGTTTGAAGTGGTCAAGAAGCAGGGCAAGGTGGATCTTGGCCTCGTGGGCGAAGTCAAGAAGGTCAATCCGCAGATTGTGGAAACACTTTGGTCTGCAGGCTTTGTTCCGGTCGTAAGCCCGATCTCTATCGGTCCGGACGAAAACGGCAAGGCTGTGAGCTGGAACGTGAATGCCGATACTGCCGCAAGCGAACTGGCTGTGGCACTCCACGCTGACCAGTTCGTGCTGGTGAGCGATGTCCCGGGCGTGATGGACGATACCAAGACCGTCATTCCGGAACTCACGGAAGATGCAAGCGAAGCCCTCATCGCTTCTGGCGTCATCAACGGCGGCATGATCCCGAAGGTCCGCGAAAGCTTCAAGAGCATTGAACGCGGCCTCAAGAGCATTCACATTGTCGGCTGGAAGGATGCCGACCACTTTGTAAAACAAATTAATGGAGAACTGAACTATGGCACAATCCTTGGCTAATTCCGTTTTTGAAGAAGACAAGCAGTTTATCGCCCCGCTTTATGGCAAGGCCAATATTGAATTTGTCCGTGGCGAAGGTTCTTACTTGTTCGACAAGAACGGCAAGAAGTATCTTGACTTTGTCGCTGGCATTGCCGTGAACGCTCTCGGCCACCAGAACGCCGCAATCAAGAAGGCTGTCGAAGAACAGATGGACAGCTTCTTCCACATTTCGAACCTTTATCCGAACTTCCCGCAGGTGAACCTCGCTAAGGCTCTCCTCGCTGCAACGGGTTTCGACAAGGCATTTTTCTGCAACTCCGGTACCGAAGCTAACGAAGGCTGCATCAAGTTTGCACGTAAGTATTTCGATCGCAAGGGCGAAAAGAACCGCCAGAAGATCGTGACGTTCATCAACAGCTTCCACGGTCGTACGTTTGCAGCCCTTTCTGCAACGGGTCAGCCGGCCATTCGCGAAGGCTTTGGCTCCATGCCGGGTGACTTTGTTCACGTTCCTTGGAACGATGTTGCTGCCCTCAAGGCCGAAGTCAACAACGACACTTGCGCTATCATGCTCGAATCTCTCGCTGCCGAAGGTGGCGTGATGACCGTTTCCGATGAAATGGTCGCTGCAATCAACAGCCTCAAGAAAGAATTCGGCTGCCTCGTGATTGTCGACGAAGTCCAGGCAGGTATGGGCCGTCTCGGCACATTCCTTGGCCTCCAGAAGCATGGCATTGATGCTGACCTCGTGTCGCTTGCCAAGGCTCTTGGCGGCGGTCTCCCGCTCGGTGCAGTGCTCCTCCGCCAGAAGGTTGCTGACCAGCTCAAGGCTGGCGATCATGGCACGACGTTTGGCGGTAACCCGGTTGCTTGCGCAGTGGGTCTCGCTGTCGTGAACCAGATTGCAAAGCCGGAATTCCTCGCCAATGTCGAAGCTCGCTCCGCTCAGCTCAAGGCTGGCCTTGAAGCTATCGCCGCTAAGTTCCCGGCAGTGAAGGGCGTGCGTGGTGAAGGCCTTATTCTCGGCCTCGCTCTCGACGAATCGCTCCCGGTCGGTAACGTGATTGCTGCCGCTCGCGACGAAGGCATGATGGTTCTCAGCGCTAAGGGCAACGTGCTTCGTTTGCTCCCGCCGCTGAACGTCTCCGCCGCCGAATGCGACGAAGCTCTTGCTAAGCTTGACGCGGCATTCGCTACGGCAACGAAGTAATCCGCGCGGCCTTCTCGAAAAAATTGAAAAAAGACCTGGATTTAGTTCCAGGTCTTTTTGTATGCTTTGTGTATTACTAATTGTAAAAATTCATTTTAATTCAAAAAAATGTGAAATAAATCGCTCAAAAAAGCGTGTTAATATAATGGACGGGGAGCGGTTTTCTGTCTATGATCCCGACATTATCGGGTGTTTTAACACTGGAAAAATATGGGAAATAATATTGAGACCGAAACAAAAAATGGCCATGGTGAAATGATTGGCGAGGCAAAGACTTTCGAAGAATACAAAGGGGCTGGCGTCTTTGCGGATCTTCTTCTCGACAGAACTTTCAAGAAGGCTTTCAATCCTGACTCGCAGAACAAAGTATGTTTGATTGCGCTTTTGAACGCTGTACTTGAAGGAGAAATTGCATCGCCGATTGTGGATGTGCAGTCTCGTAACAAGGAATACAGCGACGGTTCGAATGAAAATCGGACTTCCATCTTCGACTTGCACTGCATCGATTCGGCTCAGCGGAGATTCATCATCGAAGTGCAGATTCTTTTTCAGGAAAACATAGTCAATCGTTCGATTTATTACGCTTCGCAGACGATCATAGCTCAGGGGCAACGCGGCAAAAAGTACAATTACGAATTGAACCCTGTTGTTACAGTCGTATTCATGGAATTTAATGTGTTTGCCGATGACCGCTACATCCGTCGGGCAAAACTTCGCGAAATCAATGGATCTTGCATCAGCGATGCTCTCAATTTTGTGTTTGTAGAACTCCCGAAGTTCAACAAGCCTTTGGACGAACTAGAAACGACGCTCGACAAGGCGCTTTATGCTCTTAAGAATATGAAAAACATGACGCAGATGCCCAAGCAGTATGTGAATACGGTGTTCGAACTCTTGTTTTCGACAGCGAAATTGGCTAAATTATCGAAAGAGGAACAGAAAATGATCGACGAAGCTCAGAAAGCCAAGTGGGATAAATATGCAATCCATAAAGCGGCTATTGATAGCGGCTTGCAGCAAGGTCTCGAACAAGGTCTCGAACAGGGTCTCGAACAAGGTCTTGCAAAAGGCGCCGATCAAAAAGCTCGCGAAATTGCGAAAAAAATGCTGTTGAAAAAGAAGCCCGTCGAAGAAATTATTGAATTCACGGAGCTTTCTGAAGTTGATGTTTTAGCAATTCAGGCTGATTTAGATAAAACCTGAAATGCTTACTCGCCATCTCGAAAAATTGCAAAAAGACCTGGACTTAGTTCCAGGTCTTTTTGTATGCTCGGCGCGTCGCTGCTTTCCGCGCGCATTCCTATAGCAAATCCTTCTTACCGCCTACTGTCTACTTCTAACTACCTACTATCTCCCTTCCCGTGACGCTTTCTTTTGTAGGTACATCTGCTTGTCTGCAGCGGCAATGACTTCGTCTTCGGTCTGTACGCCCGTTGTGCGGACTGCAAAGCCGTAGGCCGCGCTTTCCGTAATTCCCTGAACCTGAGTTTGCCTAGACTCCTCAACGAAACGGTTCAAGAAAGCTTCGCATTTGGTGCGGTTGAACTTGGGGATAATCACCAAAAATTCATCCCCTCCGGTGCGGATGGCTTCGGCGTTTTCGGGGAGAATCTTCTTTAGAATCTCGGCAAAGTTTCGTATGTATTCATCACCATTGCTGTGTCCGTAGTTGTCGTTAATTTCCTTGAGGTGGTTTAGGTCAAACATCACGTAACTGCATGGGAGCTTGCGCTTCACATCGTCGGGGTGCATCACAAGGTAGTTTCTGTTGAAAAGTCCCGTCATGGCGTCGTTGAAACTCAGCTTTTCGAACATTTTATGCGATGTGTTTTCGCTGACCTGAACACCGACAAAAAGGCAGACAATTACGAAGACCACGCTGACGATATCCACGCGGATCCCTTCGACAAACGGAGCTGCCGAGCCTGCAATAAAGGGCAGAATAAAGTAGATGATAAAGAAGATAAAAGTCCGTAGTCCAAACTGCTTGCGGTAATAAATGATGATTCCCGTCATGAGAATGCCCCAAACGCCTGTGGCAAGCCAAGAAACGATTGTCTCGTTTGAAGTCCAGTCGCGGGTAATGTCGCCTGTAGAGATGTCTACGCCGACGTTCAGCAAAAAGTCAAGGACGCAAAGCACATAAATCATGTAGTGTATGTTTTTGTGCAGTTCGCATTTCTTGTTTTCGAGTAATGCAATGACGTATTGAGATAAATAGTATATGCACAGCGCGCTTGAAACAAAGCTGACTAAATCGACAATGGTATAAACTGGGGCCGAAAGTTCACCGTCGCAAAAGTGGATGATGGCGTACGTGATAATCACGCCGTGGTAGGCGATTATCATGCCTGTAAAGTTGTACTGAAGCCTGTCGTTACGCCAATGCCCGACCCAGAGGAGAACCAAAATGAGGAACAATATGGAAAGGCTGAACAAGTCTATACAGATGTTTACCGCCTGGATAATATCGTTCATGGCTCCCTCCATTAAAAAATGTGTAATAAATCGCTAGTATAAATATAATCTATGAATATGGGATGTTTTAAACAGAAGTCGAAATAATTGAAAAACGTGATTAAATTCAGCCTTCATTTAAACTATTGGAGGCTTTATGCGTTTTTTGGACTGTGCGCTAGACTATTTAAAGAAGGATGCTGATGAACTCGCGCCTTTGACGGTACGCACGTATTATTGGAATTTGAAAAAAATAGCGCTTTTTGAGCCGGGGCTCGAATGCAAAGATGTGACTTCCGAGACGGTGCGGAATTACAAGCGTCATTTGGAAACGCTCCATCATAAGGAGGCGACTGTGGTCAAGGCGCTCTCGGTGTTCCGTATTTTTTGCAACAAGATGAAGGCTGATGGAGTGATTCAGGGTGACCCATTTGAAAATGTGAAAGTGGGGCGGGCTTACTCGCGCCGTGGATTTTTGACGGTGCGTGAACTGAAACAACTTTATTTGAATTACATGGATTCGCGTTATGCTTTGACTCGGGCAGAAGATGATGTGATGCGTGTTTTCCTGTTCAGCTGTTTTACGGGACTCCGTTACGGAGACTTGCGCTCGCTGGATGCCTCAGAAATTTTTGACTGGAAAATCCGTAAGCAAATGCACAAGACGGGCGAGGCTGTGTACATTCCGATTCCTGTGCAGGCACGACTGTTGCTCCCGAACCCGCTTACGTCTGGACGCGTGTTTCATGTCGTGGATAATTCGACGTTCAACCGCACACTACGCAAGGGGGCGAAAAAGCTAGGACATTACAAGCATATCCATTGCCACCTGGCGCGGCATACATTTGCAACAACATGCATCACGATAGGAATCCCGCTACCAGCAACGAGCAAACTTCTCGGCCACCGTAACTTGGACACGACGCTCATTTATGCAAAATACGTTGATACGTTTTTGGACAAAGAAATGAAAAAATTCGACCGACTGAAATGATGGCTGCAAAAAAACGGCCCGCTTATTTGCGGGTCGCTTTTGAAATTTAACTGGATTCTTCGAGGCTATTCGCCTCTCAGAATGACGTATGATTCCAAGGAAAGTAGTCTAGAGGGAAACCTCGGGTTTCCCTTTACGACTTATCAAAACATTCCTAGCCGCAGTAAAGGATAGGAGTCTAGGGGAAAAACTTAGGTTTTCCCCTACGTCTTATTAGTCGGAGCCTGTCTTGCGACCGGGGCGAGTTCACCATGCTTACGGAACAGGTGCTTCACCAGCGTGCCGAATCCACGGAGAACGCGGTAACGTTCACGCGGGTTCTTGAGCGCCATGATGCCCTGACGGAAGATGTAGCTCGGACGCAGGTAGAATTCACGGCGGGCCTTGTCGCAGAAGTCCACGAGAGCCTGGCTTGTGAGTTCGCCGCGCTGGATTGTGGTACGGTGGAAGCCGTCCTTGTCGAGCCACTGGCTGTAATCCTTCGACTTCAAAGCGCCACTGGCGAGAGCTTCCTTGTAAGCTTCGGTGCCAGGGTATGCCATGATGGGGTAGAACTGGGCTGTGTTCGGGTTCAGCTTCTTGGCGTAGTCGAGCGTCATGCGGAGAGTTTCCGGCGTGTCGCCCGGGTTACCGACCATGAAGCATCCGTGAACGAGGAGTCCTGCCTTGCGGGCATTCTTCGTAAATTCAATAGCCTTGTCCGTGTTCTTCACGCCCTTGTGGATTTTTTCGAGAACCTCGGGGGAGGCGCTTTCGAAGCCCACGCACATTTCGCGGCCACCGGCCTTCTTCATGAGCTTGAGCAAATCGAGCGGCACATCAGCACGGGCGTTGCAGCTCCACGTAATCTTGAGACCTCGTTCGAGAATCAAGTTGCAAATCTGGCGCACGTGTTCGTGGCTTGCCGTAAACGTATCGTCTTCAAAGAACACTTCGCCTAAATCTTCGAAGTTTTCCTTGATGTACTGGAGTTCGTCGACAACGTCCTTCGGATCGCGGCGGCGGAACTTGTGACCGTTGAGCGTCTGCGGAATCACGCAGTAGCTGCAGTGGTTCGGGCAACCACGACCAGACAAAATCACGATAAGCGGGTTCAGGTTTGCACCGTAGAAATACTTCTTGTAGCAGCTGTAGAGGTGCTTGCGGTAGACTTTGGAAACCCACGGGATTTCGTTCAGGTTCTCAATCTTCGGGCCTTCGGGCTGGAAGTCCACCTTACCTTCGGCGGTGCGGTAAGCAAGACCTGCGAACTGACCGACAGGAGCGCCATCGCCACGGAGAGCGCGGACAAGGTTCCTACAGGTGTAGTCGGCTTCGCCAATCACCACGTAGTCCAAAGACGGTTCCATTTCCATGGATTCGAGCGGCTCTGCAGTCGCGTGCGTACCCATGATGGCGACCTTCACGTTAGGCATTTCTTGCTTGATCGCATGGACGACCTTGAGGTCATTCAAAATACTCGGGGTGCTAGTGCTGCAAATAACGAGTTCCGGACCGAACTTCTTGATGCCTTCGAGCGTTTGCGGAAGATCGAGTTCCATGGCGGGGCTGTCAATCAGCTGGATTTCGTTACCGTCGGCTTCACAAACGCCGGCAGCATAGCTCAAAAACATGGGCCAGTAAAGCGTACTGGACTTTGTAACACACGGGGATCTAGATTCCCGACTGAACATCGGGTGGAAGGGGGGATTTAAAAAAGTAACGTTCATGACGCTCACAAAATACATAATCTCAATGGATTATGCTACATTATAATGCAATGAAAAAGCGTTTTTTTACAATTTTTGCGTGTATAGTGATGGGGGGCACGGTAATATCGGCCTCTGCAGCGCCTAAGTCTAACAATGTGGCGCTAGATACGGTCCGCACGACGTTTGATGACGGGCGTGTGGCTCGAATTTACACGGTCAAAAAGGGGACTGACATTCGCGAAGGGGTGGCGCTTTCTTACCACCCGAACGGGAAGTTGGCAGTCGAAGCTCCGTACAGAAACGGCAAGTTGGATGGCGTATTCCGCTCGTTTGATGAAAACGGAAAACTGCACGAAACCATTGGCTATCTGGATGGAGAAGAAGAAGGCTTTAGCATTATCTATTACGAAAACGGCAAAAAGAAAAGCCGCGAATCTTATCGTCGCGGCGTGCTCAATGGCGTGTCCGAAGAGTGGTTTGAAAATGGTAAGCTCCGTCGCCAAATCCCTTACGAAAATGGACAGATTCACGGTGTCGTCAAGTTCTACGATGAGATGGGACTTTTAGCCGAAGATATGAATTTTGTCCGTGGCATCCGCAATGGAATTTACCACCGCTACACCTTTGGCAAGGTTACTCTAGAAGCGGAATTTCAGAATAACCGTTGCGTCAAGAATTGTGATTTTTAGTCATTGGTCAATGGTCGTTGGTCATTAGTTATATAAGTGCGCTGAAAGCGCCAAACTTAAAACTGATTACTAACGACTAACAACTAACGACTAACAACTAACGACTAACAACTAACGACTAACAACTAATGACTGCCCTCACTTTTTCTTTGGCTTCATGGCGTTCCAAACCATGTAACCGATGAAGAGCACGCCGAAGCCAAGCAATGCGATGGCGAGTTCGGAGTTGTACTTTTCGATGATGTCTTTTTGTCCGTGGGCAAAGTAGCCGAGCAGCGCTAAGACGCAGTTCCAGATGGCGGCACCGAGGAACGTGTAAAGCGTGAACGGAGCGAGCTTCATCTTGGCAAGACCTGCCGGGATAGAAATGAGCTGGCGGATCACCGTGATGAGGCGACCGACGAATGTTGAGATGGCGCCGTGTTCACGGAAGTAGTTTTCTGCTTTTTCGACCTTTTCGACATCGAGCAGCAAGAAGTGACCGAGACGGCTATCGGCGAACTTGTAG
The DNA here is from genome assembly GCF_900142945.1 of Fibrobacter sp. UWB7. Classification (NCBI taxonomy): domain Bacteria; kingdom Pseudomonadati; phylum Fibrobacterota; class Fibrobacteria; order Fibrobacterales; family Fibrobacteraceae; genus Fibrobacter; species Fibrobacter sp. UWB7. The sequence continues at coordinate 523,573 of NZ_FRCO01000001.1, read as the reverse complement.
ATAATCGGGCGACCGAGAATCTTCGCGAGGTAGTAGTTGATGTAAGCGCCGATGAGTGCGCCTAATGTCGCGAACAAGACGATGAGTGCGATGTTGAGGCCGGAACCCGGTTGCAAAGCCTTGTAAGCGGCGGGCGGCACGACAAGTTCAGACGGGAACGGAATGAATGAGCTTTCAATGGCCATCAAAAGTGTGATGGTTCCGTAGTTCAAGTTTTCATTGTACCAATCGATAATCTGGTTATAAATCCCTGTCGATTTTGCGGTATCGGCGGCAGTGCTTGCGACTGCGCCAGCGTCTACAGAAAGCGTATCGGCTGCAAAGGTAAATGCGGTAAGGAGGAGAGCTAAAGCAATGGTTGTTTTAAGGATAGATTTTTTCATTGGGACAAATTTAGAAATTTAAAAAAATAAATTTTTTGATTTTATTATAAAAGTCGTTTTTTTTTATATGAAAAAGTATGTCATGCGGGCGGGGCCCCAGCTCGGAGTTGCGAAGGCCGCACGGGCCCCTCCCTGCACCCTCCCCATCCTTGGCCGACGCTTTTTTTAATAATAATTGCTGTTATTGATGTTAGAAATAGAAGTAAAGTCCAACGCCGAGGAGGGCAGCGCCTGTACCTAACAAAATGCCTCCAGCAATGGCTTTGTTATCGCCTTGGTCCACGAGTTTCTTGTTCTTTTTGACTTTGTCCTGATAGTTCTTGCCTTTGGACGCTCCTGGAATCTTGAGTTCTTTCTTGATGTCTTCGGCATCGCTATAATCTAAATGGGCAAAGTACATCAGTAATGAACCGATGAGAACTGTTCCTGCGGCGCCTCCAATCATAGCTTCGCCAAGCGTTTGCATTTTTTTGTCGTGCAGCCACTTTTTTTGTATTTCGATTTCATCGAAGTTCGTCAGCTTTTCGAGATTGATGCTCAAGTCAATTTGCGGAACGGGTGCTGCAAAGAAGTTGATGAGCGTGTCGCGGTAGCCTGCTTTGCGAATGATGAGGCTGTCTGTGCCCATGTTATATAACGGAAATTTGTCGGGCGTTTGGGCTATGGCTTTGGAGCGCTTGGTAATCGGAGTGCTTGCCTTGTAAATGCTTGCGCCTTCGGGGTATGTTAAAATTCGAATTTCGGGCGTGACGCGTTTGAGCTTTAGTGAAACGTGGACCGTATCGCCTGGGAGCGGAACAATGTTTGTACTTGCACCCCACAAATGCCTATCGACATTCCAATATGCATAAACTGTGAATTTTGCCGTGTCCGCTGTGACAAATGTGCACGGGGATTTACAAATCGCGTCTTTCTCGGAACGTGAAATTGTAGCACCATCAGGGTCTGTTTCAATGTGGATGTAAGTTCTATTTCTTTTGGTCTTGATGACGTCTTTGCCCTGAGCATCCAAAAGTTGATTCTCTAATTTGTTGTTCGTGATGGCATCGCTAAAAGAGGCTTTTCTTGAAAGGTTTATGCTCGCCCGATGCAACATCGGGAGCGAATCTTCGTAGAAAGCGTGGGTGAGGTTTAATGTTAAACTATCGGTTTTTATGTCTGGAACGATTTCGCCAAAGTAGATGGACTTGTAGCCGTATGAGGCAAGTTCGCTTTGAATGCAGATGTTGTCATCGCATTTTTTGATATCGCTTTTGCGAATGATTTGCGGGTTCTCTCCAGCTTCCATCAAAAGACGTGTTGTAAGTGCAGTGAACTGGTCTGCGACGCTTTGTTCGATGCCATCGGCATTGTAAGCGATAAGGACCGTCTTGACGGGTTGTTTTTCGCTAGAGGAGCTTGGTGCTGTAGCGTGTTCAATAGAGGAACTTGAAATAGAAGAGCTTGAGGAACTCTTAACGGTGTGGCTGGAGCTAGACTTTGGTTCTGGTGCTGACGTTTGGGATGAGCTTGTTGGTTTGACTACGACTTTTGTTTTAACCTTCATCAAGTCGTTGCCTTTCTCGTCTATAATTTTTTTGAATTGCTTTTTGGCAATTTTGACAATAGTAAACTTGTTCTGGATGTATCCGCCAAGGCTTACGGTATCGTTTTCAATGCCCATGAGTTGGGCGCGCTGCTTTGTTCCGGAAAGGAGCTCGACGTCAACGAAAATCCCTTCGGGGTTTGCGAAGGCTGCGGTCAATGCGATTGCAATTAGTAAGAAAATCTTTTTCATATTCTACCTAAAATGAAAGGACGAATCCTGCGGTTAATATGGCTAAACCTGTTCCGAGAAAAACTTTTGAAACTGTTTTGGCGGTCTTTGCGCTTTCGCGATGGTCCGTAAAGTCTCGGGCGTGGGCTTCGTATTTTTCAGTCGAAAAGCGCGTGTTTTCTATGGCTTTTTTGTGGTCTTCTGCTTTGCCGATGTTGTAAAGCGAAACGATGGCTGAAATTCCGCTGATGGCAAAGGGCGCGATGGATGCCCATTTGAGGTAGCCACCGAGAATGCGTCTGTTTCTGTGTTTTATTAAATCCTGTTTTCGGGCGATTTCGTCATCGTCATAAGTTTGTCGGAGTGCAACGATGATGAATGAGGTGTCTTTTTTCGATAGCGCAATATTGACGGTCGTGTCCGCGTAATCCGGGTGGAAAAATGAAACGGTAATGGTATCTTTCCCATCGGGGACGGGGATAAAAGCGGGCGAAACATAATGGGGCTTGCTTGCAAAGTCGGGCAATGCTTTGCCAATGAACAAGTCTACTGTTGACGGATTTGTCGAAATCTGCAAATAGCGTGTTTTGGGGGAACTTTGTGTCGAGTCTTGCTTTGCAAAAGCATTCCCACAAAATGCAAATAGTAAAATGATAAAGGCTATGGAGGTCTTAAACATTATAGATCCTCCTCTGAACTTGCAAATGGCCCATAAATTTTTGTCTCGGAACCATTGACTTTGATTTTCCAATAAACATCGGGGACGCGGTTGTGTGCGTAATCTTCGGCGGTTATGATGAGGTTACATTCTTTTTTGCAAGTGTTTGCAAATGATAGTACGTTGTCTTCAAATTTAGTTTCAAGAGTGTCGTTGTTGATGATTGCCTGATTTTTTGAAACGTTGACTCCAGAACCGTTGTCGAGAATAAAGAACTGTATTTTTGAAGCGGTTGGGAGTTCTGTTTTGGCGGGTTGCATGTTGGGCTTGACTTTATCGAGCAGGAATAAAGTGTCCAATACGTTTTTGGTGCTCGCAGCCAAATCGAACGTAGTTGATTCGCAACCGTATTCCTTTCGAATGGTATCGCAAATGACAAACTTTATATTAGACCCCGGATCTAGGGTGCTGCGGATAACCGTATTGGAGTTTACACCTCGAATTTTAAAAAGTGTATCTCCTGTGGATGAAATGAAAGCCCCTGTCAAAATGGATTTTTCAGGATACTGGTTGAATTTGCACGAAACTGGAATTTCGACGACGGAATATCCGTTGTTCTTTAGCTTTGTGGAAAAACTGAATATTTCACTAAATGCATGTTCTGTGACTTTATTTTCATTTTTAATGTCCGCTTGAACACTCCAATATATAGTGGAGTTGTCAATGCTATGGTTGATAGGGTCTCCTTGGTCATTGATTTCTGCATCCAGTTCGCCCATCAAATTGACAGAACCTGCGCAATCTAGTTCTCCTAGGGGCGAGTTCCAAACCGCTAGTCGATCGTAACTGGCGTAAACGATGCATCTTGAAGTTTCCCAAGGGTCAATTCCCGAAATGCTCCATGAAAGTTCAATTCCGTTTTCATTTTTCCCATCGACTTGGTTGTAATTGTTGGCGGGAGACTGTAGTGTTATTGTAGTTGGTGTGTTTACGTAAATTTGAGCATGGGATACGAGTGTGTCGCCCAGGTGGTCGACTGTTTCGAACGAAATTTCGTGAATCCCCGCTTTGTCAAAGCTATAATAGACAGATGATGAGGTGTTGACTTCGTTGTTGTCGATGGTCCATCTGTGGGAGTTGTAGTATGGTGTTGCGTCGTCTGTTGATATAAATGCTCCGTTAATTGAGTAGACTCCGCTAATGCGAATCTTTTCATTGATTTTAACGAAGAATTTATCCGAAGACGTGTACTGCGACTTGTAAGGTTCTCCCCGCAAATTTTCAGGGACAACGAAAATGGATTGCGAAATTTCAGGAATATCCGATGAATTGATTTCGGAATCAGAACAAGAAACAATCGCTAGTAAAAATGCAGGAATCGCTAGGAGTCGGAGAATTTTGCTATTCATTATTCTTCCTCCTTTGTTTCGGCGGGCTTAACACGGAGTGTCCATGTCTTGCTCTGTTTCAGACCGTTTTTGTAAATGACAGTTGATTCGATTGTCTGTTCGGCGTCAAAAAAACTGGCTTCTAGTTCTGCGGTAAATGTGTTGCTTTTGTATTCTGAAACGGAGACGATGACTTCGCCTTTGGTCACGTTGTAGAATTGTAAAAAGTCCAGTTCAAAGTCATACGGGTTGTTGTCGTGAATGAACAACTTGATGATTTCATTGCTTGCAATGGTTGTATCGCTATTTGTTGTAAACCATAGGATGCTTGGGACTATGTAGAACGATTTCTTTATTGTGTTTTGGCTCCCGTCGGTTGCTTCGATCGTGAGAATCCTATAAGCCCAGCTCCTGTCCGTTTCCTTGAGGATAACGGTCAAAATGCTGTCGTTGTAGAATCTCTCTAGAATTTGTTCGTTCTCAAGTGAAACTTTCGTTTTCGATGTTACGATTTGTCTGCCGCCATCGTTTATGATAAACTGGAGTGTGTCGGCAAAGGAGAGTGTGTCGTGTGCAGAAACGGAAACGATTGTTGGGGGAATGGTGTCTGTCAGCTTGGAATTTTTCATGATGGTAACGAAACCATCGTGAATGTCTACATTTTTTTGGAAAGTCCCGAAATCAGGATGGTCTGAATGAAACTCTAGCTGGTAGTTCCCTGCTGGGATGGCTCCGAGCGAAATTTCATTTTTCGATGTTGAAATATTGAAATTGTAACTGAATTGTTTGTCGTTATTGTTGTTGTCTAAAAGCGTAAGTTGAACCGGTACGATACTTGCGTTTCCTATATCGATTGTTGCTTGCAGGGAGCCTTCTCCCGGAAGCCCTTTGGTGAAAAAGAAGGACTCGATTTTTTCGTCGGATGTGAGACCGTATTCGTTAATCGCCTGTACGGTCCAGTTGTATTTCTTGAAGGGGTTGAGCTTGTTGTGGTATATAAAGTGCGGCTCGTTTAAAATGGTATCGATGCTATTGAATTTCGATTCTGTATTCGCGTAATTTTGTTCGCTCAACGTGAAATGGTAGCGATGTGCAAGTTTGATCTTTTCTGTCTTTGCACTCCATGTAAAGTAAATAGACTCATAGGGATCGATGGCTTGAGTGCCTTCTGCCGGTGTGAATTCTGTGTCGTTCAAAATCGGCTTGTCTGCAATCCAGACATTTAAGGTGTCATAGTGCATGTCACCATAATAATCTTTCAAGACGAACGTGAATTCATGATGACCGGGTTCGTTGATTTGCTTTTTGAAATTGTATTCTGAAGAACAGTATTTGCCATCCATGAGCCAGTGGAAGTCCTGGACTTTGATAGACTTGCTGGGGCTAACGGTTGTTAAAAAATAGATGGTATCGCTAATGTGGAATGTGTCTGCTTTGGTAATGTTCGAAAAGTCGCCCATGGATTTGGCGAGAGTTGCTTCGACTATGATGTCTGTCGTTTCAGCTTCGTCAAAGATGTAGTCTTCGGAATTGAAACAGGCTTGGAGTAAGCAGGCGAGCGATGCTACGATGAAACTTTTTATGAATTTCATTTAGCCTCCAGCGTATCGACAATGTAAAAATTCCTGTAGGTGGATGTATCCGCATCGCCATAGATATCGTTTACAATAATGCGGAATTTATGTTCGCCAGCCTTGAAACCGGATTGCTTGACTTGCAGGAGTGTTCCGACATCGTATTTTTTATCATCAATTTCTAAAATGTGGAATAGCGTGTCGCCAGAACTAAAGTCGCGGTCAAAGCTGTACCATTCAAAAAGAAATGCCGAGAATTCTGAACCGTAAAGCGTGTCGCCATCTGCTGGAATTGTGGACTCTGAAAGCTCGGGCGGCGTGTTGATGGCTATTGTAAAATCATAAATCTGCTGGTTGCCGTCATTGTCCATCGCGATGAGCTTATTGGGAATTGCGCCTTCATTTTTGCTCGGGTAAAAAGAGTAAACGGGTTCGCGACTTAACAGACTGTCTTTCCCGTCGTTGGTGTAAAACCATTCGAATGAAATATCGTCCTGGAATTTTTCAGGGGTAACGCTAGCCTTGATTGTCGCTGTATCGGACGGGTTCACTTTGAGTTGGGTGGAGTACGAATCCGTTTTTTGTTGGACCATGATGCTGATGGATTCTACGGGTTGCAGTGCGTGCGGGTAGCCGGGGGCATCAAGGCATCCGGTAAAAATTACGCCTAAAAAGGTGGCGATAACAAAAAAAGGCAAATTGGAGCGATTGAACAAATTCATTTGGTTTAAATCTAACTATATTCGTGAACATGAGTGCGCAAAATTTTGAATATAAAAACGCAATGACGCGTTTGGAAGAAATTCTCTCGAAAATCGACAATTCCGAGATGGAAATTGATGAACTTGCTGTTGAGGTTCAAGAGGCTACGCAGCTTTTGCGCAAGTGCCGCCAGATTTTGATTGCGACTGAAAAGAATGTTCAGGACGCCCTTGCTGAATTGGATGGTTGATGAATACCGAAAATTTTGATAAAACGGTGCCGGCTATCGAGGTAAACGGGCTTACGGTCAAGTTCCCGATTCGCGGGGGCGTTTTTAGCAAGGTCAAGGATTATTTCACTGCCGTAGATAACGTTTCGTTCACGCTCCCGCAAGGGAAGATTCTTTCGATTGTGGGGGAGTCTGGCTGCGGAAAGTCGACTCTTGTGAAGTCTTTAGTCGGGCTGGTGCCGATTTCTAGCGGTAAAGTTAATTTGTTTGGATTGCCGGTGAATAGCGGCAAGGCGGGGACCGGGAAGGATTCTGTGCGTGTCTCGGACCTAGTGCAGATGATTTTTCAGGATCCGTTCAGCAGCTTGAACCCGCGACAGACGGTGACGGAAATCTTGACGGCGCCTGTGATTGCCCGTGGCGTTCCGTATGACGAGGCTTGCGCCCGTGCGGTAGAACTTTTGAAACGCGTATCGCTCCCGGCGGGGGCTATGGACAAGTTCCCGCATGAATTCTCGGGCGGTCAGCGCCAGCGCTTGTGCATTGCGCGCAGTTTGATGGTGCGCCCGAAGGTGTTGCTCTGTGACGAAGTGACGAGTGCCTTGGATGTGTCCGTGCAGGCGCAGATTTTGCATCTGCTCGATGATTTGCGTAATGAGCTTGGGCTCAGCATCCTCTTTATCAGCCACGATATGCAAGTGGTTCGCGCGTTAAGCGATGAAGTCCTGGTCATGTACTTTGGGCATGCCATAGAGCATGGCCCCGCCGATATAGTCCTCACGAATCCGCAAAACGATTACACGAAAAAATTGCTCGCAAGCGTCCCGACTATTAGACGAGAATAATCTGTTGTGCTAAAATGGAAGTGTACTAGGTTATTTTTGCAAAAATGTGCTACTAAAATTCAGAATTGTTGCTTTTTATAGCATGAATTTTAAATAAACGAATCTGATTTGAGCGAAAATTCGGTTTTGCCGAGGTGTAATATGCTACAAAAAGCAGTAAATGACTTGTTTAGTAGCATAAGATCTTGAAATTTTAACAAATTTGATGTAGATAAAGTAAAAATTGTGCTACTAAAGCCATAAAAATTGAAATTTAGTAGTATAAAATTGCAAAAAAAAGCGGGTTCAAGGCCCGCGATTTATTATTTCACTTTCGAGATGTTCTCGAGTGCGTCTTGCATGTACTTGGCGTAGAGCTTCGAGAGCGCTTCGGCTGCGGAATGTGCATCGCGCTTGCTCATGCTCTGGCGCTCGTCGTAGCGCTTTTCCCACAGCGGAGCATCTTCACCGACCTTGCGGAACGTGAGCTGCACAGCGAGGTGAGCTTCTTGCGAGCTGCCTTCGTCGATTTCTTCAATGGCATCGACATTGCCAAGCAATTCAAAGTCCGGCTTGCCCATCGGCTTTAAGTCCACGGACTTGAACATGTTGCTCTTGACCAGGTATTCGCCTGCGACTTGCGTGAGCATCTGTTCCGGGCGCGTTGCCCAGAGGTCCAGACTGTAGAAGCTGAAGTCGTAAGGGGATTCTCTATAGACGATGTTCGTACGCTGGTATGACGGGTCAATCGTAAATTTTTTGACGTGCACGCGGGCATCGCTAGTAGCGCCTGCAACAGAGATGGATTCAGCCGAAACGGTGTAATAGCGGGAAGGTTCGGTCGAACCGCCAACGCAACCCGTGAGCGTGAAAACAGAAAGGAGTGCGGCGACTGCCAAAAAACGATTTGCTTTAAACATTTTGGTTTCTCCTTTTTAGCGACCGCTCTTGCCTTCGGAACGGATAAGTACAGACGGGTTGTTCTTGATTTTCTGTGAAAATTCTTCGAGGTTTTCAAGAATCGTGTTGAGTTCATCCATGGCGTTTCCGACCTGGTCTTCGTTCTTGTAAACGATGGCGTCCACGCGCTGGGCGAGCTTGTTCATCGATTCGGCGGTCTGCATCAGGTTCTCGTTCAAGCCCTTGGTGTCGATCGCTTCGAGCTTTTCCTTGAGCACTGTGAGATTCTGTTCTGTCTTGGCGGCGAGCTTTGCTTCTTCGATTTCTGCAAGAATCTTCTGCAGCGAAGCGGCGGACTTGCTCATATTGCTGAGCGGCTTTCCGAGGTTTGATGTCACGTAGCTCAAGTTTGCGGTTGTCTTTTCGAGATTCTGGAGTGTGCGAGAAATGCTTTCTGCATTATCTGGATTCAGCACACGGACGAGCCCGTCAACAATCGGATTGACTTTGCCAAAGAGGTCGCCCATCTGGCCTGTAATCTGGTCGAACATCGAGGCCGCTGCCGGGACGAGACCTCCTTCGGGGACGTTCGGTTCATTGAAACTTCCGCCGGAGAGGATAACCTGCTTTTCGCCGGTGAGGTTCATGCCTGCGGTAAGTCCTGCACGAGTGCCAATCTTGATCGGTGTTCCTTGCGTCACCTTGAACGCAACGACGACCTGGTTTAGGTCCTGTTCGTTGATTGTGATGCTTGTGACACTACCGACGGCGATACCGTTCAACTTCACCTTGGCATCGACAAAAAGTCCGTTCACGTCCGTGTCGAAAATGGTGTAGTAGTTGTCGTATTGCTCGCTCAGGTAACGCTTGAGCACGTAACCCAGGAACACGCAAATAAGTACTCCGCAAAAGAGCATAAATGCGCCAAGTTTTATTCTTTCGGATCGGGTGGTTTCCATTATTTCTCCAACTCAATCAATAAAATCAAAGTGGTAAAAGTCTTCGGCATTGTATTCTTTGGGGCACTGCCTATTGAAGAAATGCCTGAGGATGGGATCGTCAGATTCCATGCCTTCTTTCAAAGTCGCATCTTTCAGGACGTAGCCGTCCTTGAGGTACACAAATCGGTCGCAGACAATCTTGATGCTCTCAAGTTCGTGGCTCACAATCACCATTGAGACGCCGAGCGTGTCGCGCAGTTCGAGGAGCAGTTCGTCGAGCGAACGGGCGGTCACCGGGTCAAGGCCTGTGGACGGTTCATCGCAGAACAGAAGTTCTGGCTTGAGCGCAATCGCGCGAGCAAGGGCTGCACGCTTTTTCATACCGCCAGAAATCTCGCCGGGGAACTTGTGGAATGCGTGGAGCAGGTGTACCTTTTCGAGGCGGTCTGCGACAATCGCTTCCATCTGGCTCTTGGGCATGTAGGGCATGCTACGCTTGAGCGGGAGCATCGCGTTTTCGGCGACGGTCAAGTCCGCAAGCAGAGCTCCACTTTGGAAGAGCACTCCGGTGCGCATCCGCGTTTCGCTGTCGAGACCTTCTTGCGGACCGAACGACTTTCCGAAGTACGTAATTGTACCTTCGTCGGACTTGATGAACTTGAGCACGTTGTTCAGGAGCGTCGACTTACCGCAACCGGAGCTGCCGAGCACCATGCGGATTTCTCCCTTGCGTACACCGAACGAAATATCCTTGAGGATAGTCTCGTTGCCGTAGCTCGCTTTCAGATGGTCAACTTTTAGAATTTCGTCCATATTGACCTCTAATAGAAAATGAAGGCGAAAAGGGTATCCGAAATCACGATCGTGCAAATAGCTGCAACGACGCTGGACGTGGTCGCCTTACCGACCGCTTCTGCACCGCCGTGGGCATTGAGTCCCTTGTTGCAGGCGATAAGCGTTACAATCCAGCCAAATACAAGCGCCTTGATAGTGCTCTTGAGGAACGTCATCGGGTCGATGCCGTCGCGAAGCCCCATCATGTAGTTCGAGAACGAAATATCGCAGAAGAAATACGCAATGAGGAAGCCGGCGAAACTGCCGACGATGGACGCGCTAAACGAGAGGATCGGCGTCGTGATGCTTAACGCGATGAAACGCGGGACCACGAGGTACTGCACCGGCGGGATAGCCATGGACTTCAAAGCCTTGACTTCTTCGCAGACGCTCATGTTTGCAATTTCTGCCGCCATGGCGCTGCCGGAACGCCCGGCCAAAATAATTGTCGTGAGGAGCGGGCCAATTTCTGCAAAAATGAGGAACCCAAGCCCCGAAGCGAGGTAAGATCCGCCGCCGACCGCATTCAGCATCACGGAACTCTGGAGAGCCATCGTAAGGCAGATAAGTCCCACGAACAAGAAGCAAATGCCCATGGCTTCACTGCCCGACTTGAACATCTGCTTGGTGATACCGCCAAAGTGGATTTTACCCTTGTCGAACGGTCCGACGATGGTCCAGTAAATCGCTGTAAAGAGCAAGACGAGGACTTCGAAGACTTCTTTGAGCAGCGAAAATCCGGCACCACCCATCATTTCGAGGATGTTGTTGGTCTCGCGCTGCGGCTTCTCGGGCGGAACCATCTTGCGGAGGTTCTGCAAATGCTGCTTGATTTCGGGCGGAAAATGCTCAAGAACGAGCTTGTTGCTTGTTTTTTCGGAAAGTTCCGCTAAAAGTGCAAAAAAGGCATCGGCGCTATAGTCCATCGAGGTAAGGCTTGATCCGTCCAGATGAAGCTCCCCTTTGGTGAGGGCACTCCTGCAACTCGAAAGCAGCTTTTTGCTGTTCGCGGCAGTGAGAGCACTAGGCAAAACTATCGATGTCGTTTCCATTGGGCGACAATTTAGAAAAAATATGCAATTTGAATATGGTAATAATGACAGACTATTAGATATACGTGATGAAATGCAAAAATACGGTAAAGTCATCAGTATGTCTTTGCTTTGTCATGCCCGACGTGAACGGGCATCTCCCTCTCGTGAGAGCCTCGTAAAAATTCTATTTTTGCAATTATGGTAGAATTCCGCAGAAACAACCGCTCGAAACAAGACCGCTTTAACCGCGGCAATTCTCGTCCGAATCGCAATAATGACCGCCGCGACTCTAGTCGTGAACCGCGTGGAGAATGCTTGACGCTCCGCATCGAAAAAATGGTGCAGGGGGGCGAGGGCATGGCTCGTTTGGAGGATGGTCGCGTGTGTTTTGTGGCGGGGGCGCTGCCGGGTGAACTTTGCAAGGTTCGCTTGACGTTCCAGAAAAAGGACTTTACCAAGGGCCGCGTTGTTGAAATTTTGGAAGCAAGCCCCGATCGCGTAAAGCCGCTTTGCCCGCTGTACGGCAAGTGTGGCGGTTGCAGCTTGCAACATCTTGCCTCTGAAAAGCAAGCGGAATATCTCGAAAAAGTCGAACGCGAAAATTTCAAGCGCCTTGCTCATGCGGAACTGCCTGAAGATTTTGTCATCCACACAGGGAATGCCTGGGGTTATCGAAACCGCGCTCGTGTCGTGCTCCGTGGCAATTCCGCTTTCGGTGCGGCAAATCGTGAAGGTTCGGCAAAACACGCAGTCTTTGGTTTCCGTGGCGAAGAAAGCAATAACATCGTCCCGTTTGAAAAATGCCCCGTGCTTACGGACGGCTTGAACGATTTTTTGAGTGGACCTGCCGCGACGCTTCTCGCGGGCGATTCTAATCGTAATTCGAGCGGTCGCGACGACTTTCACAGGTATTCTCGCGATATCGATGTGAACATTTTCGATAACGGCAAAGGCGAAATCTCGTTCTATTACCCGGGAATGCACAAGTCTGAATTCGATGCTCATGCCGTGAGCCATGTCGAAATTGCAGGCCGCAAAATCGAAGCGGATGCGTCCGTATTTTTCCAGAGCAATTTGGGGCTTTTGCCAGAACTTGTCGAATCGGTCCGCAAGGCTGTAGATGAAGGATTGGCGAGTGGCAAGTCCTCTGACGCTTGGCTGATTGACTTGTTCAGCGGAGTCGGTTTCTTTGCCTGTATTTTGCAGGACAAGTTCAAGAAGATTACGACTGTCGAACGCGAAGAAGGTTGCCTTAAACATGCGAAAGTTAATTTGTCTGTCCCTGCGGCGTTCCCCGAAGATTCCGCGGCATTTCGAGATTGCGTGGCTTCTCGCACCTCGGAAATCGAAAACGTCTCGGCCCCTGCCGAAGATTGGCTCGTCGAAAACGTCGTTGATGTCCCCGCCACCCTCATCGTTGACCCTCCGCGAACAGGCCTCCCCAAAGAAGCTTTGACCGCCATCGTGAAAAGCTCTGTTAAACGCCTGATTTACGTTTCTTGCGACCCGGTAACGCTTGCACGCGACTTTGCCAAGTTCTCCGAGGCCGGATTTACCCTTTCTCACGCCGAAGGCTTCGCTTTTTACCCTCAAACGCCCCATCTTGAGATGATGTTTGTACTTGACAGATAGTTTTTTGCTATTTTGGAAAGTGCTGTTGGGCAAAAAAGAGAGGGATACAATGAACAAAAAACAGAAAGTCGTTATGCTTGCAACTTTAGCCTTGGGTGGGCTTTTTGCAGGTTGCTCAAAATCCGAACCCATTATCGCCTGTGGTCGTGAATGGAATCCGGCTGTGGGTTATGTTGCCGATACGGGTAGCGTATTCAGAATGGCTGATGAACTCATCATCCAGTTGCGTTATGGAACGGGTTTCGACTTTAATACATTGAAGTTTGCCTTTTACGAAGGAACGCTCACTAAAAAGGGTGAAAAACTTTGGGAACACGATTTCCATGTTTCTAATAAAATGGAAGCATTTACGCTTGAAGCCCGCTCGCGTCGCGGTGGCTATGCAACCGCCCGTGAAATGACGAAGCTCAAGGCGCCGGGAACTGTCGTTGTCGAAGTCTCTTCTGAAAGGGGCTTGATCGCTGAAAAACAGTTGTCTATTGTCAATCAATAATTGGTTATCTTGATGAATAAAATAAAATTCTTGAGTGGAATGTTTGTCGCTGCAATGCTTACCGCTTGTGGCGAATCTGAAGTATCCGTTGACTATAAATTAAACGCTCCCGTCACGCTCGAAATGTACACCGAAAGCTTTTATGCGACGCTGGACTTGAAGGGCGAAGAAAAGATGGGGACGATTACGGCGACGTATGCCGATTTGAACTATTCTTCAAAAGGCGATACGACGTTTGTCAAGCGCAATTACGTGATTGACAAGTCTCGCGGATACCTCAAGAATTTTATGCCGACGGAACTCGCTTGGCGCATCAAGGAAGTGAACCTTGCCGCAGTAGACCGCAATGTGACGAGCCTTACCGGCATTGACGATGGCTATGATACGCTGCTGGCTCATGTCCCGATGCCGAGCCGCTGGCGTGATCAGCTCTTGAATCCTGAATTCAAACCGCACCTCAAGCGCTTGGAAAAGCACCGCTGGGAAATGGACCACTTGCTCAAGGGTGTTGTGCCGGTCAAGGGCAATGTGACTGAACTCCTCAAGCAGCAGGGACGCTTGAACTTTGCGCTTATCAAGGTGGATTCTGTGGTGACGAAGGGCTTTACGAATCGCGACCACCGCAAGTGCTTGGACTACGTCGTCTATCTGCATGAAACTGAAAGTTTCCCGTATTTCATCTGGGAACAGCACGTGGGCAGCAAAATCGTGCCGGACAAGTTTAAGGCTTATACCTCTGGACTCAAAGGCGAATACCGCACCGAGTTCGAAGTCATGATTGAACCGGAAACAGGTCTCCCGTGCCAGGAACGCGAAGTCAAGGTCGGAACGCATACGATGATTCACCCCGAAACAAAGGACACCGTCACGTTCACGAGCCACGTCTCGTACGAAAGACTTTACAACACCAAGCGTGATATCCCCGAAGCCGCCGAGTAAATTTTTGTACTTTGAATAGCATGCGAATTTTACCTTTCTTCCTTCTCCCTGTCGCGATGAACTTCATCGGTTGCGCGACTCATGTCTCGTCTCAGCAGACCATGGCTGAAGACCGCAATCTCGTTTACGAAGATACGTACAAAGCGTACCGTGAAGCCGAAGAAAAGTATTTGAATTTGCTGTTCAATATCGAACGCATGCCCGAAGAAGAAGAACTCTGGGTGATGAAGCGCGAACGCATGCTTGAACTCATGCAGCTCAAGGAACTCATGTTGAACGCTCGCGTGGAACTCGATGGCGCCATTCAGGAATGGGAACGCCACTTGATTGATGTCCAGGCAGAAGTGAAATCCCGCGAAATCAAGAAATACAATCCGAATTTTAAGGGTCGCGAAGCCGAACGCACCAGCCCCGGTCAGCTCCTCCCCGGCGAAAAAAATACCAAAAGCTTTAATTACTAAACCATAAAAAAAAACGGCGGCTCTAAGCCGCCTTTCGTTTATGCTAATCTAGAACTGCATACACAATTATAGTTGCAGATACGTTTTATAATGCAATAAGCGTCGGCCAAGGATGGGGAGGGTGCAGGGAGGGGCCCGTGCGGCCTTCGCAACTCTGAGCTGGGGCCCCGCCCGCGTGAAGTACTATTTTGATTTATAATTGGCAATTTTTTATTGCCAACTATTTTGGAACCCCATCCCAATGGAAAACTTGATTCTCGTGGGACAGATGTTCTTGTGCAACAGCGGCAAGTCAATTGGCTTCAGCTTCGTTCCGCCGCGCAAATCCTTGTCCTCACCGATGCGGCTTAAACCACGTGCCAGCGTGAGCGAAATGTCGAACGGAATGTTATCCCAAATTTTGTTGCTCATGCGGAAGCTTAAGCCAACAGAACGGTCCCAGAACTCATGCTTTGTGAGCTTGCTTGTCCAGAACTTGCCATCCCAAGCGGCACCAATCTGAGCAAACAGGTCTACATACAAACTGCGAGTCGAGAAAATCCAAAGGTTGTTTCGCCAGTCGTCGTAAATCGGGTAGAGGTAATGGAGTTCCGCCATTGCTGTTTTTATACCTGCAAGCGTATAGTCTTCATTGCTGCGCAAGTACGGGTAACCATCGAGGAACACTGGAGTCAGGTAGTATGAATCGAGTGTATCGCTTACGTCGTCGGTGTTCCAGAAGAACGTTGTGAGTTTACCGCCTGCGGCAAGTCTTGCATGGAGAAGCGGAGTTTGCACACTTCCGTAAAGGTTCAAGCCAAACTGGTGCAACGTGAAGTTTCTGTAATGGCTTTCGATTCTGCCGTTTTCGGTGACGTAAAGTGAACCGGGGCGGCTAAGGTCGCTGTTGGCGTACTGGTAATAGGCAAAGAGGCCGTTCCCCTGTCCTGAGATTCCCGAGCCGCTTTCGCCTTCGTGGTCACCGTAAAGTCCAAGCCCAATTGTTGTGCTAAAGCGTTTCTGGTAGGTCCATTCGATTCTCTCGTCGTAGAAGTTGACATTTGCCCAGTCGTAACTGATGGCCGCTTGCAATGTATCGATGCTCTTGAAAATGCTATAGCCTGCGGTACCTGTAATGGCTTGTGTGGCATAGGCATAATGTGTGGTTCCGATACTATCGCCGCCGTGGGCTCCAACGTCTTCGTAACGGACGGTGTCCTTGTTGGTGTAGTTCGCGTAGCTGTACGAAACTCCAAGATCGAGTGGTGTGCTATGGTTATCCCACGCGATAAAGAATTCCTTTTCTTGCTTGGGATTGAGACCGTCGCCGTTGATGTAGTTGATGCCCTTGCCGAGTTCAAGTAACAGCCCTAGCTGCACTGTGTTTTTCTTGAGCGGGTCGCTGATGACAACGGCAACTCCGAGTTTTGCTTTCATTTCTCCTTCGCCAAAAACCGTCAAGCTCGGGGCGTTTTCAGAAATGCTTAAAATCGGGACGAACAGCGGTGTGTTCGGAATAGGCTTGTAGTTGCGTTCGGCACCTGCAAATTCACGGTCAATGAGTTCGAGTTCTTTATGCGGCTTTTGCGGGAGTGTCCCATGCAAGACGATTTCACGCTGTGTCGTATCCTTGACGGCAACTTTGATGGTGTCGCGGTGTTCCACCTGAATCACGTCTTTGTGCAAAACGACTTGCGTGCATTTCGTGGAATCGTTGGTGTTGGCGACTTTAATTGCGGCTGCAGCCTTTGTCGAATCTGTGGCTTGGGTCGTGTCGGCACATGCGACTTGGATGGTATCGGCTTTTTGCAAAACGCTATCACGGACGGTCACGACAACGCTATCGCGGAATATGGGTTCTGCTTCTTTTGCGTAAGGCAATTTGTAAAGCGAGAAACCGTCCTTGTCATACTGCGTAAAGAAAATCGTATCGCCAGCGAGTGTCGGCGTGAATGCGCCACCGACCACGTTTGTGAGCGCGCGTTCCTTGCCGGTGTTCAGGTCCTTTTCGATCAAGTTGAAAATGTTGTTGCGGTTGCTGGCGAAAATAATTTTGTCGTTGTCAATCCAGTTGACATCGCGTTCGTCATAACCTGTGGTGCTTACAATCTTGAAGTTTGCTCCGTTCGTGTCGATTACGGCAATCCCGCGTTGCACATCGTCAAAGAAGCTAAATGCAATGCGCTTGCCGTCTGGGCTGAACTTCGGACTGTAAATATTATAGTAGAGGAGCGAAGAATCTGGAATGAAAACGTCAATGGGCTCTTCGGAGGAAGCGTTTTTCAAATTGCTCGAGAAAGGAATTTTGCTCAATCTGAAACGAGTGCTAAATGCGTCGCGTCTTGCAAAGACGATGAAAGTCCCTTGCTTGTTGAATGACGGGTAAACGGCATCAACAAGGTACGTGAGGGCGACTTCGTTCTTGTTCGTATCGCTCACGGCTACGTCAAAGTGGGCGTGACCATCCTTGTCGCGATTCTGGTAGCTGATGTAAGTGAGGATTGGACCGTGCGTGCTGTCGTCGAAAATGTCGATGCCCTTGTCGAACCAGGGCTTTTTTGCCTTGAAGCCGGACTTTGCAAAATCAGCGATGTTGATAAGGGTGCTGTCGGCGCCTTCAACTTCGATATCGCCAACTTCAACTTTTGTAGAATCGGTGCTTTTAGATTCTGCGACTTTCGCGGAATCCGCCGTACTACTGTCACTCGTCTTTAATGTATCTTCTAGCGAAATCTTGAACACGCTTCCGTCAAACCACGGACCGCCAAAATTCGAAACGCCGTAGAGGTTCTTGCCGCTCACGACAGGGAAGTCGTTCCAGAACGCGTCCTTGGTAATCTTGGTGCCTTCGACGAGTGTGCCGAGAGAATCTTTTTGCGCCTGGTAATGCTCGGTAATTTCTTTTTTCCAGTTGTCGTAAAGCTGCTGTTCGTTGATACCTAGTACGCTCTTGATGGCTCCATTGAGCGTGGCGCGATAGGGTTTACCAAGTTCATGCCAAATTTTGGGGATTGCATCTTCTCCGTAATGCTTCGCGATGTAGAGGACGAGTGAAAAACCTTGCGTGTAGGGGCCAAGTTCTGCAAACAGCGAATTGTCCGAAAAGTCGTGCATGTATGGGAGCGTCATGAGGCTGTCGTTCAAGGCGGCTGTGCGGAGAAGCATGTCGCGGTGCGTGTCCCAGGCATCAAATCCCATGCGTGAAGATTCGTATTGAGCAGTACCTTCAGCAAGCCAAAGCGGCTGCAACGTAAACGGAATCATCGTGAGAAAATCGCTTCTCGTGCGTTCGTTATAATAGTCCGTATAGCTGAACTGGAAACCGTAAAGGTTTGGAACAATTTTGGCACCGCTTTCGATGCTCACAAGATGGCTAAATTCATGCGTTACGACGTCTGAAATCCAGCCGTGACTGCTACGGATTTTAAAATCCCAGTTGGTGAGCCAGAGGTTCAGTGCATTTTCGCTCGGGATGGCGCTGCCGTTGCTATAAAGGGCATTGTTCAAAACCGCATTGATGCGTGGGAGCGGCTTGTTGTAGCGGCTTGTGACGGAATCGTAAACGGCTTCGGCGTAAGCGGAAACTTTAGCGGCGTGAGTTGAATATTCAACAGGGTAGATGAACTGGAAATGTTCCGTGCCTGCGGTTTTCCACTTGATATCGCTCTGGTTGCCGTAAAAGCCGGCGGCGCATGCTGTTCCCGCTAACAATGCGGAACAGACTGCAAAAATGCTCTTTATCTTAATCTTCATGGTTGTAATTTAGAATTTTGTATGTGCTTAGAAAAATAAAAATATACAGAAAAACCGCATGATTGCTCATGCGGTTGCTTGGAGGAGATGAGGATTTATTATTACGATAATAAAGATACGTAATAAGCCTATCACAAAAATGTTGGAATGCTGGATTCTGTGATAAGTCTGTATCAACTGTACTTGTTGCGCTATTCTTCCTACTGTCTATTTCCTACCGCCTACTAAGAAAAAAGCTACGCATTTCTGCGTAGCCTTTTTTTGAGGGGGTTTTAAGGAAAGAAACTATTTTCCGACGCCGAGAGCCTTGTCGAGGCCTTCGATCAACTTGCCGTTTTCAATCACGGAGAAGTTGCCGGTGTAGCCCCAGTGCGTCCAAGGAATCTGGAGCGTGTCGCAGATTTCGCGCATAGCCGTGAGGTAGTTGATGCGGGATTCAGCGGTAGAGCGGAGGTTCAATGCGCCGAATTCGTTGATGATCACCGGCACGTTGTTGGTGGCGGCCCACTTCTTGGCCTTGAGAATCTGTTCCAAGATGGCTTCCTTGCTGCCGGTCTTGTAGTAGTTCTTGATGTTGGTTTTCACGTAGGACTTTGTGCTCTTGTTGACACCGAAGTCGCCAGAAACCGTAGACCACTTAGCCGGATCGTAGGGGAACGGAATATCGTGGATGGTGGCGTAGTCCGTCCAGGAACCGCCCTGATGCGTGAAGGCGAACGGTTCGTAGGTGTGGATTACGTAGATGATGTTGTCATCGGTGAACGGAGTGCGCTTGGCGAGGAGCGTGATGGAGTACCACTGGGCATCACCGAAGAGGATGGTGTGCTTGGTATTGACCGAGCGGATGGCGTCAATCATGGCCTGGGCTGCGGTTGTCCATGTTGCTGCAGTGACCTTTCCATCGCTCATGTCCGGTTCATTCAGGAGTTCGAAGAATAAGTCTTCGCGTGGGCTTTCGGCGTAGTGGGCTGCAACGTGCTTCCACACTTCTGCCATCATCTTGATGTAGTTGGCGTTCTTGGCGCTGGTGGCGTTGTAGCTGTTGTCATATTCGTGATAGTCGATGACGAGAGACATGTTATACTTGGCTGTCCATTCTACAAAGGAGTCGAGAACCAGGAACAAGGTGTCGTCATCGAACTTGAGCTCGGTATCGGTGCCGGCGATAAATGCATCGCGGTTTGTGGCATAGAGGTCAAGGTCAATCGGCAAACGGAGGCTCTTGAAACCATTTTCTGCGAGAATCTGGACATCCTTTTCGCCCAATTCAAAGGACTTGAACTTGCCATCGGCATTTTCGAGCCAGTTGGTAAAGTTGACGCCTTTGTTGAGGAACTTCATTGCCTTTTCTTGCAACGGGTTTGTCACGGTAATTTCGGCTGCGGTAAATTCGACCGTCGGAATCACCGGATCCATGATTTCCATATCCGGCTGGTCCTTTTCAACTTCAGAGGAGTCCTGCAAATAGATGTTGTCGATGAAGAGGGAATCGGTCATGACTTTGCTCTTGCTTCCCTTTGCTTGGAAGCTGATTGCATTAATGTGCTTGGCGTCGAACGGGACTTCCTTGCCCCAGCCGCCCTGTACGAGGTCCTTGAAGCGGACAACTGCCTGCTTCCAAGTGCGAGATGCCGGGAACTTGGCGAGATGCACGTCATAGTCTTCGACGTCAGTAATTTCGACATGCACTTCGTGGGCGCCGCCCTTGTACCAGTAGGTAAGGCCGCCAAAACGTCCGTTGGCTTCGTCCGGTGCGACTTGAACGCCCCAGCCCACGTACGGATCGTATTCGTATTCGCCTCTGTCAAGTGTGTAGTTGACTTGCAAAGCGTAGTTGGAACCGTTGTTGACGCGACCCGGGATGATGTTTTCTTCTTCGTTCAGCGGAGTTGTGATGATGGATGCGCCACCGTTGTCGTTATCGTTGTAGGTGTACCAGTAATCGTTGATTTTGCTCAAGTTGTCACCGTCTTCGAAGTCGTCGACCAAAATGCCGAGACCTGCCGGCAGGGTAATCGGACCTTCTGCAGGGAGGGTGGACGGGTCTACAACTACTGCGGAGCTGGACGTCGGATCAATGACGGCATCGCTAGAGGTCGGAGTCATGTCGCTACTGGAACCCGGCGCCGGATTGAAAATTCCTCCGTTCGGGTCGGTTACCTGCGGTAGTGTGGGATTTTCGTCGCTACAGGCGGTCAGAGCGATCACGGTTGCGATTCCGAGAATGCTCATTTTGGGATAGAAATTCTTGAGTTGCATAAAACCCTCTTAAAGTAATTTTTCTTTTTTACCAAAGATATATTTGGGGCTTTGATTTATGCTATGTAAAATGATATATCGGGATAAAAAGTGTAATAAGTGTTTTGGTCGAAAACTCCACTTTCTATACGAAAAACGTTAAAAAATATTTTATTTAACTGACATGGTGCTTTTGACAAACGTTAATCTTTTTATCTTTGGTTTTGGATGCGCTATTTTTCGGAAATTTACCACGAATCGACCCAGTATATTCCCCATGGAAGTGGGGATCCCGTCATTATGCACTGGGAAAAGCAAGCGTATGCCGATAAGCGCTACGAGGGGTGCAATCGTTACCCTCTGACGGCCGCTTTCATGCCTCTTTTGGAGCCGGTTTCGGCGGATTACCTGAATCCGGTTTGCGTCTATGCCGTGGTGCATGGGGGCGAGGTTCCCGATGGCGTTTACTACGTGGACCGCGAAGAATCGAAGCTCGTCAAGCTCGGTGGTGCTGATGCTCGCAAGGCGATTCTTGCATCGTTTCCGGAACAGGAATTTATAACCGAAGCGCAGACGATTTTCATTTACACAGGGCTCTTGGAACGTGCTGTTTGGCGATTCCGCGAGGCGGCGTATCGACAGGTGCAAATGGATGTGGGCTCAGCTTGCGCAAACACGATTCTTTTGGCAAAGTCGCGTGGGCAAAAAGTCTTTGCGCTTGGCGGGTTTGTCGATGATTCTATTGCGGTTGCGCTTAAGCTTGGGGCGACCGAAATGCCGATGGCGGCGATTGCTGTGTTTCCGGAAAAGAGCATGGTCGCGTTCAATTCCGTCGATGATGGCGTCGGTGAACTTGCGTATTCGAACCATGCGGAGATGAGTGCGTATGTGGGCGAGGCGGAGAGCAATTTTGAAATTTCGCGTTACCCGTCACGATTCATGCTGCAGAATCATCTCGAAAATATTGATGACTTGAACCTTTGCATGAAGGTGCGCCGTTTGAATGTGCAGGCGCTCCCGGGCGATGAATTTCCGCTGACGCCGTCGAAGTTTACGAACGAGTATTATTTGCGTGAACTGTGGTATTTGCGCACGGATAAAAAAGTCGCTGCGCCTTTTGTTCACGGAACGCTAGACTTGGATGATTTCTCGTCGTTGTTGCGCTGGCTGGAACTCGCGCAGTTGAACGCTTTTGGCGCCGGGCTTATAAAAATTTGGGTGGTGGTTTTTGATGTGATGTTCGTGTATGCGGGCGTGTACCGCTACATCCCTGTTCGCAAGTCCATCTACATGCAAAGCGGTTCTGCCAATCCGAAAAAGTTTAACAAGTGCTTTGCCGTTCCCGAACAAGTTCAAAATTCCATGTTCGCAGTGGTGCTGACTTCGAACTTGAATGAATCTTGCCAGGTGCTTGGAAACCGCGGCTACCGCTACATGAACCTGAATGCGGGCGTGCTCGCTGAATCGCTTTACGTCTCCGCGCGCTTGCTCAACAAGACCGCCCGCGAAGAACATTTCTTCTACCACGACGAACTCAAAAAGCTTCTCGACATTCCCGAAACCGAAAGCATCATCTCGACCGTGCTCATCGGGAAAAGCCTGGTAAAGTGATTGGAACTCTTTCTCTGTCATGCCGGACTCCGTTCCGGCATCGCCATTCTTGTTTTTAAGCGAATATATTGAGCATCACTGGTGTCACGAACACAGTCATCACGCCTGCGACGCCAATGGACAAGCTGCTCATGGCGCCCTGAACTTCACCAATTTCCATCGCCTTTGTCGTTCCAAGCGCATGGCTTGCAGTTCCAATGGCAACACCTTGTGCAACAGGATTCCCGATGCGGAAAAATCTGCAAACGAGCGGTGCTGTCACGGCGCCTGTAATTCCCGTAATGACTATTGCCACAATCGTGATTGACGGAATACCGCCAATTTGCTCGGATACCACAGAACCCATCGGAATAGTGATGGACTTAGGAATGAGCGAAAGCATCAGAGTCTTGCTGATGTTGAAAATCTTGGCGCAAGCGATTACGCAGGCAATGCTTGTGATGCAGCCCACGAGAATCCCTGTTAAAATTGGGAGCCAGTTGTTTTTGAGTGCCTGGATGTGTCTGTACAAAGGAACGGCAAGCAGAACTGTTACAGGTCCAAGGAAGAACGAAATGTAATCACCACCTACTTTGTATGTTTCGTATTTGATTCCCGTGACGGTCAAAAATCCGATGATGAGAATGGTGGCGATGAGGATTGGATTGAGGAGCGGATTACGCCACTTGTTGCGGATGGTGACGCCAAGCTCAAAAGCGATGATTGTAAGAATAATTCCAAACATAGCGCGTTAAAATCAATTTTTGTTTTTGTTCTTTTTGCTTAAAAGTTGAACGGTCCAGCCGGTCGTTACCATGGTCACGATTGTAATCACGATGCAGAGGAACAGTAACAGTGGCCACTGGCTTTTAACGTCATCGCCGACGAGCATAAGTCCAATTGCAGGTGGCAAGAAGAAGAATGAAAGGCGTTTCAAAAAGAAATCGCTCACTTCGCGAATCTGGTCGAGTTTCACGATTTTTAGGCAAAGTAACAAGAGCAGGATGAGCATTCCGAGAATGTTGCCGGGGACGGGAATGCCCGTGTAATCATGAATGAGGTCGCCTGCGTAGCAAATCCCCAAAATCAGGGCTAGTTGTAAAAATACTCGCATGCGCCCAAAGATAGAAAACGCCTTCACGTTTGCAATAGCTATATTTTGCGGTATGAAAATTGTATTTATGGGAACGCCCGCGTTTGCGGCTCAATTCTTGGAGCACCTCGTTGCTTCCGATAACGAAGTTTTAGCTGTTGTCACACAGCCCGATCGCCCGGCAGGCCGTGGCCGCGTACTTACGCCTCCGCCCGTGAAAGAGGCTGCGCTCAAGCACAATTTGCCGGTCTTGCAGCCGACGGACTTGAAGTCTCCTGAATTCGAAGCAGACCTCCGCAAGTACGATGCCGACCTCTATGTCGTCGTGGCGTATTCCATCTTGCCCAAGAACATTTTGGGCATCACGAAGTTTGGTGCCGTGAACGTTCACGGCAGTTTGCTCCCGAAGTACCGCGGAGCCGCTCCGGTGCAGCGTGCCATTGCCGATGGCCTCAAGGAAACGGGCGTGACTGTTTTCCGCCTGGACGAAAAGATGGACCATGGTCCGATTCTTGCACAGCGCACGGTCGTGATTGACCATCAGGACACAACCGCAAGCTTGCTCGACAAGATGGTCGCTCCGGGTTGCGATGCCTTGGACGATGCTTTGAACCAGCTCAAGAACGGTTGCGAAAAGGATTTGACGCAAGACCACGCTCAGGCAAGTGGTGCTCCGAAAATCAAGAAAGAAGAAGGCTTGATCGATTTCAATTTGCCGGCACGCACGATTCACGATCGCATCCGCGCCTTCAATCCGTGGCCGGGTGGCTATGGAAAGCTCGGTGGTCGCATGGTGTACTTGCGCCAGACGGATACTCCCGAAAACGGTCCGAAGCTTGCTCCGGGCGTTGTTGAATTTAAGGACAACCGACTCTTTGTTGGCACTGGTGAAGGCGTTCTCGAAGTGATTGAAATTCAGGCTGAAGGCAAAAAGCCGATGCCTGTAGCAGACTTTATGCGTGGCATTCAAAAGCGCGAGGGACTTCAATTTTGCTAACGGAACGTGAAGAAGCCTATCGAGTCCTTTTGCTTTGGCTAAAAGATGGCTCGTTCATCAAGGAAAGTGGACTTTCTCCATTTGCGATGGAACTTGCTTTGGGCGTTTGTCGCAGGCACTTGTACCTTGAATATTTCGTCAAGTCGCTCACGAAGAAATTGCCATCGCTCGAAGCCCGCGTGATTCTTGAAATGGGCCTCTTCCAGATGTTCTTTATGGACGTGCCGGATTACGCTGCAATCAATGATAGCGTGGAACTTGCAAAGTCTGCAAATCTTGGCGAGAGTACTGCGCGTCTTGTGAACGCGGTGCTTCGCACTGCTCGCCGTCAAGGCGAGCCTGCGCTTCCACCGCAGCGCGTTTGCCGCGTGAGTGTCGAGAATTCCGTTCCCGAATGGCTTGTGCGTCGTTGGTTCGATGTGTACGGAGGCGACCGCGCCGAAGCCTTGGCGAAGGCGACGCTGGAGCGCCCAACTGAATGGATTCGCGTGAACTTGCAAAAGACGAGCGCTCCGGTGCTTGCCGAAAAAATCGGCATTACGGGCGCCTCGATTCTTTACGACCGCTTTATTGAAATCCCGCGTGACGTGGGCGTGAAGCTCTTGCTTGCGCTTCCGGAATTTGTGAAGGGGGAATTCTCGTTCCAGAATCCGTCTGCATTCGAAGTCGTGAAACTCCTCGACTTGAAGCCCGGCTTGAAAGTCTGGGACGCTTGCGCCGCCCCCGGCGGCAAAACTGCACTCATGGCAGAAATGGATAGTTCGCTCGAATTTCTCGCGAGCGATTCGTCCGCCTCGCGCCTCGAAAAAATGCAAGACCTGATGAACCGCCTCGGCCTTACAAACATCAAGACCGAAGTCATCGACCTTGCCCCAGCCCAAGCTCCCACGACCTCCCCGCAGCATTCCTCTCTCGTCTCTCGTCTCTCGTCTGAAGCAAAATTCGACAGAATTCTCCTCGACGTCCCGTGTAGCAACATGGGTGTGATCGCTCGCCGTCCGGAATCCGTCTACCGCATGACTCCAGAATCCATCAACGAAGTTGCTGAACTCCAGTTCAAGATTCTCGAAAACGCATCTGCCGCACTCGCTCCTGGCGGGCGCCTCGTGTATGCCACATGCAGCCCCGATCCGACGGAAACAACGCGAGTCATCGCACGCTTCGTCAAGGCTCATCCTGAATTTGTGAAAGTTGGCGAACCCGTTTTGCCAGGCCTCAAGGATTCCCGCCTCGACGGCTTTTTCGCACAAGCTTTGGAATACAAAAAATGAAAAAACTCATTACGATTCTAGCTTTAAGTTTGGTATCGCTTTTACATGCTGAAGATCCATTCCCATTTTCGAATGACTCTGCCGCAGTAGAAAACGATATCTCGTTCTCGCATTTGTCCGTGTTCATCGAAGGTGGCGAAATTTACCCGATGGGGCGCTTGATGGATGCTGTGAAAAATGCCTTGTATGGCGGTGTCGGTGTCCGCTACACTTATTGGGAAAATGTTGATGGAATCGTGATGTTCCAATACACGTATTTCAAGCCGAATACCGATATTTACTATGATGGCGTTCACCAGTTTATGGGACGTGTCGGTGTGGATTGGAAATGGAATGTTATCAGTCCCGTTATTCTTGGGGGTGGTTTCGCTTGTAACTGGACTCGTGCCGATACCGAAAAAATGGATTATAAAAAACGCGGTGGAACCTTGACCGATAACGAAACTGAATTTGGCTGGTATGCAAGGATTAGTTTGCCTGTGTTTAAGTTTAAAGAATACAGTGCGGGTTTCCACATATCATGGGAACAGCTGTGGACTCTTCCCAAACGCTCTAATATGTTATCTGCTGGACTCACTCTTGA
The DNA here is from genome assembly GCF_900142945.1 of Fibrobacter sp. UWB7. Classification (NCBI taxonomy): domain Bacteria; kingdom Pseudomonadati; phylum Fibrobacterota; class Fibrobacteria; order Fibrobacterales; family Fibrobacteraceae; genus Fibrobacter; species Fibrobacter sp. UWB7. The sequence goes on along the minus strand of NZ_FRCO01000001.1, from coordinate 497,321 downwards.
AAGGAGCATCTGGTAATGAACTCCTTTGTAAATAAGATATTTTCTGTTTTGGCAATATCCGCTTGTTCCGCTTTCGCATCCGTTGATGCCGAAATGGAAGGCATGGAAGTTGTTTCTCGCGATGACGGTACGTTCTTAATTGCGGGTCCGACATATTATTTTGACCGCACTCTTGGCGCAGGCGGAATTCATTCCGAAAGTGAATTGTGGACTCCGCGTAAGTTGCGCTATCGTCTGCTTTTTAATCGCATGTCCGTTTTGCCGAGCTGGACTCCAATCGCTACGCCATCCTTCTGGATGAAGACGGGTAATGAATTGGGTGATTTAATTTATCATGACTTCCTCACGGATGCTGAAGATCGCCCCATTAATAGAACTCCGATTTTGGAAGGCGGTTTCCGTACGCCGTTGTTCCATGGCTTATGGGCGACGTTCCGTCTATTCCAGGATGACCATTATGCCTTCTATACGGCACGCAAATATCGTATGGATCAAGTTGACGGATCGTTCTCGTTCTTTGGCGAAAACTGGCCGTTTTTCAGTTCGGCTTATGGTGGAATCGGTTATACGAATGACTTTATAGATGCATCCATTCTCGCCGGCAAGGAATACTTGTGGATCTTTACCGAAAGCTCCAGATGGATCCCTGTGGAGTACAAGCCGAGAATTGAAGCACGTGCAGAAATCGGTAATTTCTCGACCACGCTTGTTTATGAAAATGCGGAATATCAGGACAAACGAAAGAAGGAAACTGGTGAACGCAAAGAAGTGAACGGCTCTGTTGTCTACAGCTGTAGCGAAACGTGTAAACGTGGTATGTTGCAGCTTTCTGCAGGTCTTGCATTCCGTTTTGTTAATGATGAGGGTACTGTTTATACAGGTCTTGCTGACGATCGAGTCTTGTGGCCATTCCTTGAAATGGGCGTTCGCCCGATGGACAACCTCAAGTTCGATGTGATGTTTGGCGTGAATGATAGAGATTGGCTTGTTCAAGATAGCGTTGAATATTTGATACCTGCTCTCGAAAAAATGAATATTACAGTCGGTGCCAAGAATATTGCCGGAACGCGCTTGAATCCGATTGCCGATACGCATGAATATTTCGACGGCGATACCATTTCACTGACTGCAGCGGGTCGAATGAACTTGTTGCAAGGCTACGTCCGTTTTGAAGATTCTCTGACGAATTTCTTCGGCTTTGGTCTTCGTGGAAGTTTTTGGGCTGAATATGGTGCTGAAACTTTTGACGCAGAATCATTTGTCAAAGACAAAATCTTTACGTACCGTCATGGCGATGTCTCTCGCATAAATTCATGGATTAAAGGCGTAACGGGTGAATTTTGGTTAAAGCTCTGGCTTAAAGATTTCTTCAACTTTACAGCGCTTACGGGCTTTGAACGTATTGACGGCGATGAAAAACGTTTTGAGGTCAATCCTGCGGAATTTTATGTTTCGTTCAATGCGGATTGGCTTATTAACAAGACGTTCCGTATTTCACATTCATTGCGTTATAGAAGTGATGCTGAGTGGAATCTCCGTACCAGGAATCCGTATGTCGTAAAGGGAGACTGGTTCTGGGACGCTACGTTTGAACAGCGTTTCCCGAAATGGGGAATGTCTTTAGCAGGCTCGATTATCCAAGCTTTAGGTGAAGAAGTTATAGAAGCACCGAATGGCGGGCATAGCCGCATCCGATTCTTCTGCACTGCAAAGAAGAACTTTTAACTAGCACTAATTATTCCGACCTGTCATGCCTGCCGGAGCCTGTCCTGAGCAAAGTCGAAGGATGCAGGCATCTCCTAAAGACATTTCTTTAGTGCTTTTAAGCTGAATGAATTAGCGAAAGTCTCCAAGGCTTTCGCTTTTTCAATCCATTCAAATGCGGTCGGCTTGTCACTATTGGCTGTTGGCTTTGGCAAGTGTGTTGCTTTTGCTGTTGTTGAAAGTTGCACGTGCAATACATCGCATTCGATTTTATGCACCGTGATGCTATGGCGGAATGTTCCGCAATGCTTTAACGATTCGACATCGTCGGCGTTGATGTAATCTTCTGCTTTGGCGGGGAGTGCAACGGTTGCATGGCGAGCACTTTCAAAATGCGGTAGCGCCAGTTGCTTGTCCAAGAATTTTTGCCCGCCGTTTACGGCTAAAATTTTTTCGTCCGCACTCTCGATAATGAGTACGGTTCCATGCCAGCTTTTTTCAGTGCGTTTTTTAGCGGGAGGAAATTCAGCCGTGCGGCCATCCAAGAATGCGCGGCATTCTTTATGGAGCGGGCATGTTTCGCAGAGCGGTGATTTCGTTTTGCAGACCGTTCGCCCGAGCTCCATCAGCGCTTCGTTGTGCATATACGCCTTTGGCGAATCCGCAACCTCCCGCGCATATTCCCAATAAATCTCGGAGGCTGATTTTTCTGTCATGCCCGTTCTATCATCCCGGACCCTGTTCCGGGACGTCGGCAAAAAATCAAGCTCGTACAATCGGCTAAAAATCCTGACGAGATTCCCGTCCAGAATCGCTTCTCTCTGGTGGTAGGCGAGGCTTAAAATGGCGCCCGCCGTGTACGCTCCAATTCCCGGCAACGCTTCCAATTCCTTGCGCGTCTCGGGCATCTTGCGCATTCCCGTCATCCTCGAAGCGGAGCGTAGGGAATCCAGTAAATTTTCCCCGCAAACCATTTTCGCCGTCTTCAATATATTCCTAGCGCGGCTATAATACCCAAGCCCCTGCCAGTACTTAAACACCTCGGCTTCTTCTGCCTGGGCTAGCGTTTCCACATCCGGAAACCGCTTCATCCATCGCGTAAAATAATCCCTGACCGTCGAAACCTGCGTTTGCTGCAACATCGTTTCGCTAATCCATACCGCATACGGATCACGGGGCGCATCCAAGTCCGCAGGTCTCCACGGCAATTCTGCCGCGTTCGCCCTAAACCATTCGCGCAAACGTTTCAAAGAATCAGGAGTCATTTGTTGTTAGTCAATGGTCTTTAGTCAATAGTGGGTTTGTGCATTTCAAAAAATGAGTTAAGAGCTCTGAGTTATTAGAGAATTTTATATTAGGATATTCTAATAACTACTGACTATTAACTAGTAACTGCGCCTCCGGCGCTCAAATCCCGTACACTTCCCGCTTGAGCTTTCTAAAGAACTCGAACTGCGTCTTGGTCGAGCTTGCAAGCGTGTAGCGTTCGCTGCGCTTGTGGCTGTCGATGCGCATCTGTTCGTAGAGTTCCGGCTTCTCAAGCTTGATGGTTCGGCATTCTTCGAGCGTTTCCAACCACTTTGCTTCATCAATCGGCAAAATGCGTCCGCAGCTGTCGTCCTGCACAATGTCGTGCGGACCGCCGTAATTGCTTACAATTGCGGGTGTGCCTGTAGACATCGCTTCTACGACAACGTTTCCGAACGTGTCCGTTGTGCTTGGGAACAAGAAAAAGTCCGCATCCGCATAAAGGCTTGCGAGCATCTCGCCGCCCTGTTCGCCTGCAAAGCAAACACTCGGATTGTCTTTGAACTGCTTCTTGATTTCATCGAGATACCAACCGTAGCCCACGTACATGAGTTCCACGTCGTCGTGCTTGGCTGAGAACTTGCTCCACACGGAGTTCAAAAATTCCAGATTCTTTTCTTTGGAAATTCTACCGATAAATGCAAATCGCACGGGCCTCTTGGTGCGGTCGCTGCCGAACTTTTCCCAAGCGCCTTTACCGCGCAATGTTGGCGAGAAACGATCGAGCGGGAGTCCGCGGGGGAGAATCTGCACCTGGTTTGCAGGGACCTTCAAGTCCTTTTGCAGAATGTCTGCATAGTCATCGCAAGGGCTAATGACCGGGCGTGCCATCCAGTAGAAAATGCGCATGAGCCAGAGCACGTACGTGTGCATCCACTTCGCTTTTACAAGCGTTTTGGCGTAAGTCGGCACGTCGGTGCGGTAGTGGCTAAAGACCTTGATGCCTGCAATCCATGCACATAGGCAAACGACCCAAGCGCCAGGGCTCGGAGTCTCAAGTTCAATCATGTCAATGGGGTAGCGCTTGAGCAATCGCAATGCCGGTGAAATGCGCGGAATGGCAAGTTCGCTGTTCGCGTACCCGAGCTGTTCCATGCTGAACAAACGCGGTAACAAAATGCAGTAGCTGTTTTCAATCACACCGCATGGGCGCGTGTTGAATGCGCTACCGGCGAGGTAAGCCTTCATGCCGTGTGCACGCATGTACGGAATCACGTTTCTCAAGTTGTTCGCGATGCCGTTTGTCTCGTCCAGATTGTCCGAGTAAAACAAAATGCGCACATCGTCCGGGTCTCTCTTTTGGCGTTCTTTCTTCAAATAAAAACGCAACTTTAAGAGCTTCGGCAAGTTTATAATCGGCGTAAAAAACACCAGAGGCGGGATCCAACAAGTGCGGATGTTTCCGGGTGGTCTGTGGTCAAATGAGAAAATCTTGCGGAAGGTGCTCGTGACCTTTCGACCAAAGATGGCCGGGCGAGAATCGAGCTTGTCGCTAGCCTTGAGCTTTGTTGAACTTGACGCAGTCGTCATACTTCACTCCTTTGCCACCGAACAAGTCTAAAGCACTACCAATGGTAAGGTCAATCTTGCCATTCGAAATTTCTTTGCAATGAATCAGGTCTTCAAGCGATTTTGCACCACCTGCATACGTCACAGGAATCGGGCTATTCTCGGCGAGGAACTTGATGAGTTCGTCGTCCATGCCTTGCTGCTTGCCTTCGACATCGGCTGCGTGAACCAAGAATTCATCACAGCTCTTGGCGAGGTCTTCGAGCGTTTCCTTGTTGATTTCGATATCGATAATCGTCTGCCAGCGGTTAGTGGCAATCTTCCACTGCGGTTTGCCATCGACCATGCCAGTGCGCTTGCAGCTCAAGTCCAAAATCAGGTGTTCCTTGCCGACAGTCTTTACAAGCTCGTCAAGGCGTGTACGGTCGAGCTTTCCATCCGGAAAAATCCAGCTCGTCACAATCACGTGCGAAGCGCCTGCCTGGATGTACTCCAAAGCGTTCTGGGCGTTGATGCCACCGCCAACTTGCATGCCCCCTGGATACGCCGAAAGCGCGTCCTTTGCCGCGCTCTCGTTTCCCTTGCCAAGCATAATCACGTGTCCGCCCTTGATGCCGTCTTTCTTGTAGAGTTCGGCAAACCATGCGGATGATCTGTCTGTTTCAAAATTTGTCTTGAGTCCCGCTCCGCTGTCGGAGAGTGAACTGCCGACGATCTGCTTTACCTTGCCATCGTGCAAGTCAATGCACGGTCTAAACTTCGTCATTAGTCCTTGACCCCTGTAATAGCCCAGTCAATTTTCTTGCCCAGTCCGTTCTGGCTTCTACCGCGGTAGAACAAAACTTCGCCACCTGCGGCAATCTTCATAGCCTTCTTTGCAAACCAGCCGTCAATCTTATCCAAAAGCGATGCCTTTTGCAAAACCTTGTTCACGGGGAACACCATAGCCGGGACGCCGTTCTTCCATTCAAATGAGAGCGTTGTTGTCGGGAATTTTTTGCCGTTGTATTCGGAGCCACCTTCCTTGACTTTTGTCGGGATGGCTACCTTCATGCCCTGCGGTCCGTTGTATAAGGCGTAACCCATCAACTTACCATCTTTTGTGAGGGTGATGCGGCCTGCGTGCATCGGGGATTTGTCGCTTGTGCTAAAATTGATGGTGCGGGCTGCCATATCTGTTGCCTGTGCGGTTTGCCAGATCTGGTCCATGTAGGCGTAACCCTTGACTGTCAAAGTGTCTTCGTTGTAGGCGATTTTACCCGTAACGCGTCCGTAAGGAATGTGGATGAACTGCCCCATCTTTTCCTTGCCGTAAGTCCAGACTCCATTTCCCGGGACCATGCCCTGGACTGCGCTTTCGAATGTCACGTCGAGGAGGAATTTTCCGCCCTTGTCGGCGCTATAAAGAACGCGATGGCCTTTACCCGGCTTGTTCTCGAGCTTGTATTCGCCCTTGATATCGATGGTTGCCTTTTCCTTGCTTGCAACGAGACGTTCTGGCGGGTATTGGCGGCCAACAGAGTAGGTCTTTCCCTTGAAATTCCAGAAGTTCAAGTCGCAGCCGATTTTACGACCGGAACCGGGCACGTTAAGGAGGGAGTAGTTTACAAAAGCTCGTGTGCCGTTGTCGAATACGAACTGGTAACTCCAGGTTTCGTTAAATTCCTTGGAAATGGGATTGTGAGGCATAAAGTCGCTAACAGTGAGGGCTCTATCGCCACCCTGCGGGCCAACAACTTCTGCGGCGTGTGTTGTCGCAGACAAAGCAAACAGGGCACAAATCCCCAAAGCAATATTTTTTATTTGTAATCTCATACTCGAAAAAATAAAAAAAAGCTGTTCATGTGGAACAGCTTTGTTGTAGAAATTCGCTAAACGGCGGTTATTGCGGAATGAATTGCCGATAAATGGAACAAGTTACAGACGCAAGTCGCGACCCATGCCCATCTTGAGTTCTACGCGGCGGCGGACCACCATTTCGTTGAACAAATCCGAGAGGCAATCTTCCATGCAAATCATGGGTTTCCAGCCGAGATTCATGATCTTGGTGGGGTCGCCAATCAAGAGTGGAATGTCATTGCAACGGTCGTAACCCGGGTCAAAACGGAAGTCCACGCTCACGCCGGAGATGTCCACGAGCATTTCCACGAGTTCACGGAACGTGTAGGACTTTCCACAGCAAATGTTGAACGCTTCGCCGGATTCGGCGGTGTTCAAAATCTGGATGGCAGCGCGGGCAACGTCACGCACGTCAACCACGTCACGGCTTACGTCGAGGCTTCCCGAATAAATGACCGGTTCTGCTCCGTAATACTTTATCTTCACCAACTGGTAGGCGATGGAAGGGATTACAAAGCGGCGGCTGTGATGCGGACCCGTAAAATGGAACGGACGTGCAAACACGATGTGGAGCCCATTTGCATTGCGGAACTGGTTTCCCAAAATTTCCATGCATGCCTTGGATGTGGCATACGGAGTGAGCGGGTTAGGAGGGTCAGTTTCCTTGTGCAGGTAAGTCAGTTGCTGTTCCGTCCTGCCATAGATTTCGCTACTGCTGAGGAGCAAGACTTTTGCCTTCGGCACAACCTGTCGCACCGCTTCGAGGAGCGTTTGTGTACCCAACAAGTTGATGTTGAGCGTTTCGTAAGGCTTCTTGTAGCTGAGCCCCACAGAGGATTGGCTTGCCAGATGGTAAATGTGCGTCGGGGAAACTTTCTGAATCATTTCCAGCACATTCCTGAAGTCCAGCAAATCACCGGTCAGGTACTGTACTCCTTCGACCTTTTGCCACGGCTGCGGAAGTTCATCACTGAAGCTGTACAGCTCGTGATTGGTGCCGCTTAAGTTAGATAGAATACTGTACCCAAGTGATCCCGTTCCCCCGGTAACCAATATACTCATCTAAACCTCACTTGCCTGGATGGCTTTCCAGGCATCTGCAATAATACCCTTATCAATATTACAAACTTTTTCGACCTTTCCGATCTTTGTAGGCAAAATATAAACTCTTGTGCCTTTTTCAGCCTTCTTGTCGACAGCCATTGCAGCCCAAGCCGCTTCGACATCCGTGTTGTATGTCTTCGGGAATCCGAGATCGTCGAGCAACTTGTTTTGACGTTGTTCATCTTCTTTCGAGAGCTTTCCGAGGAGCACGGCAGCGCGTGCAGCTACTCGCATGCCCAAGGAAACGGCGATACCATGGCTGTAAAGCTCGTAATGCGTAAGTTTTTCAATCGCGTGTCCGAACGTGTGGCCGTAATTGAGAATGGCGCGGAGACCTGCTTCCTTTTCGTCGATACCGACCACTTCGGCCTTGATTTGGCAACTGCGGAAAATCATGTGCTTCAACACGTCAAAGTCGTGAGCCTTGATCTTTTCGACGTTATTTTCAAGGTAGGTGAAGAATTCTTCATCGTAAATCACGCCATACTTGACGATTTCGGCAAGACCTGCTAAGTATTCGGTTGGGGGGAGCGTGTTCAGCACAGAAATGTCGCAGACAACCGCTTTCGGCTGGTAGAATGCGCCAATCATGTTCTTGCCTTCGGCATGGTTCACGGCGACCTTCCCACCCACGGAACTGTCGACCATGGACAAAAGCGTTGTCGGGAACTGCACAAACGGAATGCCGCGCTGGTACGTGGCGGCACCAAAGCCAGCCATGTCACCTACGACACCGCCGCTGAACTGCAAAAGGCAGCTCTTGCGGGTGTAACCGCGGTGCAACATGAAACTGTAAAGCTGGTTCAAGTTGTGGAGCGTCTTGTGGCCTTCGCCGGCCTGGAACTTGAAAATCGGGCAACGGCCTGCCTGGCCGCGGAGTTCCGAAAGCTTCGTGTTCTGTTCCTTGGCAATCGTTGTGTCCGTGCAAATCAAGAATTCATAAGTCGGAGCAAGGCGTAAGCCTTCAAGCATAATTGCTGCATCCGGCACAATGTTTTTGCCGATGAAAATCGGGTAGCGGCCACCTTCACTCGGGTGCACGTCAAGTGCATGGCTTTCCCAGAACTTGAGCATGTGCATGATGCGTTCCGTGACGTGCGTTTCGGAATAGTCGTTGGAACTTTCGACGCTAAAGTCCGCATTGGCGTAATTCTTTTCGCGGTCTTTCAGCATCTGCTTGATCTTTTCGAGGCGTTCTTCGTCCGAGAGGTTCGCGAGGAGCGGTCGCGTGTTCTTGCGGCCAATGCGTTCCGAAAGCACTTCGGGCTTTGCCCACAAGCGGATAATCGTTCCGTTTTCGCGGATGACTTTCAAGTTTTCTGCCTGCGTGAGAGCGCCACCGCCAAGAGAAACGACGAGAGGCTTTTCGCTCTGTGCAATTTCGGCAATCACGTCGCGTTCCATCTTGCGGAATGCGGCTTCGCCTTCTTGTTCAAAAATTTCGCTAATGGACTTGCCTGCTCGTTCTACAATGACGTTATCTGTATCGACAAACGGGCGTCCGAGGCGGTCTGCGAGGGCGCGACCTGTACGGCTCTTGCCGCTGGCCATGAATCCGGTAAAGTAGAGATGCTTCTTCATTTTAGCCCTGCATTCCTTTGCGCATAATCGCAGTAAGTTCTTCGTTTGTTTTGTTTTCGGTTTCCTTCGGGAACCACTTTTTAAAGCTTTCGAGGCCTTGGTGTACGAGCATGCCTTCGCCAGTTACAATCTTGCAACCTTTAGCTTCTGCCATCTGCAAAAGCTTGGTGTGAGGCGGCGTGTAGACAATGTCGCAGACAACCTGACCATTGTGCAGGCATTCGTCTGTAATGGGGGAAGCATCGATGTTTGGGCTCATGCCGACCGAGGTCGCATTGATGATGATGTCAAAGTTTGCGGAAATATTTGCAAATTCACCAAATGTCGTGACTTGAACGGTCTTGAAATTCTTATCGCCAGCATTGCCGGACTGGAAAAACTTGTTCAAAGAACCCGCAAGTGCTTCGCCTTTTTCCTTGGTGCGGCAAACAATAGTAAGCTCGTTTCCTTGTTCCACAAGCGTAAACGCAATCGACTGGGCGGCGCCACCGTTTCCGAGGAGCGCAATCTTCTTGTTAGACGGATTTACGCCATTCTCCTCGAGATTTCGCACGCAGCCGTATGGGTCCGTCGTCGTCCCGCAGAGCGTCCCACCGACAATGCCGTCCTTCCAGTACAGCGTGTTCACGCTGCCGGTGAATTTCGAAATTTCCGAAAGTTCATCGACCAGGCGGGCTGTTCCGTCTGCATTGAAAAATTCCGTCTTGTAGGGAATGGTGACATTTGCTCCGCGAAACTTCATCGCCTTGAAGCCTTCAATAGCTTTGGCAAAATTTTCGGGTTCGGGTGCGTAGGGGAGATAAGCCGCATTGATGCCAAGGGCGTCAAAAAGGGCGTTGTGCATGGCGGGCGATTTGCTGTGTGCAACCGGATGCCCGAATATGCAAAGAGTTTCCGTCTTTCCGTTTATGGAAGCCAAAGTAACCTCGTATGTCCTTCCCACCTGTGGGGAAAAACTCTAAATAATACACTACAAAGATATATTATTCTTGCGAGAAAGAATGAAAAAAGATGTTTGTTATTGGTTGTTAGTCATTGGTCATTAGTCGCTGGTCTTTAGTCTAAACGCCCCCTAGACACAATTTCTATATTTGTGCCCGATGAAATTACCTATTGTTTGCATAATTGGACGTCCGAACGTCGGAAAGTCCTCCCTCTTCAACCGCATTCTTGGCCGTCGTGCCGCCGTGGTGAGCGACCGCGATGGTGTTACCCGCGACCGTCATTACCAGAATGCGATTTACAAGGGTCACGAATTTACAGTCGTCGATACGGGTGGATTCTTGCCCGATGATTCTATTGACGTCTTGGCGGACAGCGTCCGCGCCCAGATTTTTAACGCCGTGAACGAAGCCGACCTCGTGCTTTTCATGGTCGATATCCGCGTGGGCATCACCAAGCTCGACCAGCAGTTTGCGCGTCTCATCCGCAAGCTCGACAAGAAGGTTATCCTCGTCGCAAACAAGAGCGAATTGCAGGGCGACCGCCAGGAAAGCTACGAATTCCTCAAACTCGGCTTTGGTCAGCCGCGTACCGTCAGTGCCTTGACCGGCTACGCTTGCCTCTCGCTCTTGGACGAAGTGGTCTCCGTGCTCCCGACTCCGGTGCGTGGCGAACGCCGCGAAGAACGCCCGGTGCGTTTTGCCATTCTCGGCCGCCCGAACGCAGGCAAGAGTACGCTCCTCAACCGCCTGTTGAACGAAGACCGCGCTGTGGTCTCCGACATCCCGGGTACAACCCGCGACTCTATCGACTGTGACTTTGTCGTTGACGGACAAAAGTTTGTCGTTACCGATACCGCAGGCCTCCGCAAAAAGGCTCGCGTCGAAGACGAAGTGGAAGTCTTCAGCAACATGCGTACGCTCGAAAGCATCCGCCGTTCTGACTTGTCTGTGCTCGTCGTCGATTGCACGCGCGGCATGGAAATCCAGGACTACCGCATCATCACGGAAATCCGCAAGGCGGGCAAGGGCCTCGTCGTCGTGTTGAACAAGTGGGATATCCTCCCGAACAAGAACGACAAGTCTTTTGATCACATGGTCAAGGAACTCCTCGAACGCGAACCGATGCTTGAATTTGTACCGATTCTTTCGATCAGTGCCAAGGAAGGCCAGCGCGTAGGTCGCGTGATTCAGGCTATCCAGACCGTCTATGCCAACTGCCGCCGTGTGCTTGGCCGTGACCGCGTTGCCGAAAGCTTTGCGAATTTCTTGCAGGAAAAAGCTCCTCCGAGCCACAACGGCCGTGTCGTCATGCTTACCCGTGCCTGCCAGATCATGGTGGAACCGCCGGTCATCGACATCGAAACCCGCACGCCGGAACTTGTCGACGAATCGTACAAGCGCTACTTGCTCAAAAAGTTTTATGACGAATTCCAGTTGCAGGGCGCTCCGCTCCGCCTGAATTTCGATAGAAAGTTAACCCTCAGAAAGGATGAAGAACTTGAACAGTTTACTGAGTCTTCCAATAGCGTACTTGCTGGGGTCGATCCCCAGCGCCATATGGATCGCAAAACTCGCGAAAGGTAAGGACTTTGACATTCGTGATTACGGCTCCAAGAATGCGGGCCTCACGAATACATTCCGCGTGCTCGGCTGGAAGCCTGCTCTCCCGGTCGTGTTCATGGATCTTTTGAAGGGCTTCTTTGGACCGTTTATCGCTCAAAAGATGTGCGAAGCTCAGGTCGCTGCTGGCGGCGCTGATTACAGCGCATGGGTCCCGCTTGTTGCAGGTCTCCTCGTGATTCTCGGCCACAGCTTCACCTGCTTTGCAGGCTTCCGCGGTGGTAAGGGCGTGCTTGCTGCACTTGGCGTGTTCCTTGCGATTTCGCCCTTGACGGTTCTTTGCGCATTTGCCCTCTGGATTATCCTCACGGTCACCACGAAGTACGTCTCCGTCGGTAGCATCTTCGGGTGCGGTCTTCTCGGTGCTCTTTCCATCTTTGGCTATGTCTGCCCAGAATACTACTTCGAAAGCATCAACCTTGGCCAGATGATTCTCGCCGTGATTGTCGCCGTGTTCGTCATTGTGAAGCACAAGTCGAACATCAAGCGCCTCCTCAACGGCACCGAGAACGGCTTTGGCTCTAAGCGAAAAAAGTAGGAAGTAGACGGTAGGAAGAATCCTTTTGTTCATGCATGTCACCCCGGAACGGAGTCCGGGGTCACCATTCTAGGATTACCTTTCTGGAATCCAGTAAATTTCTCGATTGAATGTGACTAGACACATTTAAATATTGTAGATTATATGCGGCAATGATTTTTGGCAATGTTGAGCATTGCCTACGAACCATTAACTATTGACCAATGACTAATGACCATTGACTAAGGAACGATATTATGAAAGTTACAGTTTTAGGTACCGGTGGCTGGGGCCTGACCCTCGGTCAAGTTGTTTACGAAAACAAGAACGAACTCACTTTTTGGACCAATTCCCAAGCAGAAGTTGACCTTCTCTCCACCGAACACCAGTACAAGGATAAGCTTCCTGGCGTTATTTTCCCGGCTGATTTTAAGTACACGACCGACATGCACGCTGCTCTTGAAGGCTGTGACATGGTCCTTATCGTTGTTCCGTCTCAGTTTATGGCTGGTGTTGCCGCAAATCTTGGCTCTTGGACCCCTGCAAAGGGCAAGGAACCGATTGTCGTTTGCGCCACAAAGGGTATTCTCGAAGGCACTGACCAGCTCATGAGCGAAGTCATCCTCGAAAAGGTGCCTTGGCTGACCGAAGACAAGATGGTTGCCTTTAGCGGTCCGTCTCATGCCGAAGAAGTGAGCCGCCACGTGCTCACCGCTATTGTCGCTGCTTGCGTGAACGAAGACTCTGCAAAGGTTGTACAGCAGGCAATGAGCTGCTCTTACCTCCGCGTCTATACTTCGACTGATATTGTCGGTGTGGAACTCTGCGGTTCCGTGAAGAACGTGATTGCAATTGCTTCCGGCGTGCTCTATGGCCTCGAAGCTAGTGGCAAGTTCAAGATTGGTGACAATACCCGCGCTGCCATCCTTACGCGTGGTCAGGCTGAAATGTGCCGCTTGGGCAAGGCTCTCGGTGCAAAGCCCGAAACGTTTGCAGGTCTCGCCGGCATGGGCGACCTCATCGTGACTTGCCTTTCCCAGCACAGCCGTAACCGCTACGTGGGCGAACACATTGGTAAGGGCGAAACGCTCGAACAGGTGCTTGCTGGCATGAAGATGATTGCCGAAGGTGTCCCGACTTGCCGTAGTACGCGCGCTCTTGCGAAGAAGCTTGGCGTTGAAATGCCGATTGTCGAAGCCGTTTATCAGATGTTGTTCGAAAACCGCAAGGTCGAAGACGTGGTCAAGGAAATCTGGGGCCGCGAACTCAAGGCTGAAAACTGGGCTTAGTTAATACAAAATAATTTAAAGTCAAACCCGCGATCGTTCGACCGCGGGCTTTTTATTATTTATCATCCCGCCTACGAGCGGAAAAAACCTTCTCAAAACAGAAAAACGTAAAATCCCGCAAAAAATGTAAATTGTAAATAAAATTTTACTTTATAAAATCAAGCTCTAATTTCGTTCTCTTGTATTCAATCTCTAAAATTCCCAAAATGCCCAATTTACTCAAATTTTGGCAAATATTGCTAAAAGTTTACTTATTTGCTGTGTGATATTTTTATAAGAAAACGAACGTAAAATTGCAAACTTATTCCAACTTGAAATAATTTTTTGTAAGCAAAACTTAACTTTCTCGAAAAATTAATGTAAACTTTGTTTTGTGAAAGTTTTTCACAAAGATTGGAGAAAATTAACAAGGGAGCATATTATGCAATACAAGAACCTCAGTGTTGCGGGTTGTGCCGCACTCATGTTTGGTCTCATCGCATGTTCTGGCGAAGATGGAACAGACGGTGTTAATGGAACTAACGGCTTGAATGGTACAAGCTGCGAAGTCAAGTCATTGAAAGATGACAGTGGCTATAAGGTGCTTTGCGGAGGGGATTCTGTAGGCGTCTTGTTACACGGTAAGAATGGTGCAACGGGTAAGCAGGGTGTTACTGGTGCTACCGGTGCAACGGGTAAAACTGGTAAAACAGGTGCTACCGGTGCTACAGGTAAGGACGGCGCTAGCTGTACTGTAGAAGCTATTACCGATGGCTATTCTGTGCTTTGCGGTGGCAAGCAAGTTGGTGTCTTGAAAAACGGTGTTGCCGGTGAATCTTGCACGACTTCTGAAGCAACTGACGGCATTAAGATTACTTGCGGATCTACCGAAACCATTCTTAGAAATAAGAAGTGCTCTGTCACGGAAACCGCAGCCAAGGATGGCACAAAGGGCCTTCAGATGGAGTGCGATGACGGAACCTCCGGTGTCGTGTGGGACGGTAAGAATGGTGCCGATGGTACCAATGGTACCGACGGTATCAACGGTGAAGATGGTACCAGCTGTACTGCTCAGACCATCAAGGACGAAAAGAACGGTAAGGAAGGTATCCAAATGTTCTGCGGTGAAACGCTTGTTGGTACCGTATGGAATGGCGAAGACGGTAACGATGGTGTAAGCTGCACAAGTGTGGACAAAGGAACCGGAATGGTGGAAGTGACTTGCGGTGACGCGGATCCGATCACCATCTTCAAGGCTATGTGCGGTGAAGATTTCTACGATCCTGCCAATAAGTTCTGCGTCTTTGGCAAGCTTTATGACAAGTGCGATGGAAAGGCATATGTCCTTAATGAAGAAACCTGTATCGATAATAAGATCGTTCCGCTCTGCTTGGAATACCAGCTGCTGAAAAATGGTAACTATAAGTTTGTTACCAAGCGTGGCATTCAGGATGGTGAATTCTGCTGGAATGGCATCATTACTCCGAAGTGCGGTGGCAAGGAATTCGGTCAGCATGAATACTGCGGTAAGGACAAGGACGGAAAGACTGACGTTGTCTTGTCGTACTGCGATAATTCTTATGCTGAAGGCGGAATTACTGTTGCTGATGCTTACAGTACCCTCGGTGTAGAGTTGTCTCCTCGCCCAGTTGAAGGTGACGAACCGGCTCCTGCCGAAGAAAAGGAAAGCCTCTATGGCAACTTGGTCGGTAAAGCTCTTGACGCTTATGATGCTGCAAAGCTGAAAACGTTCTATGAAAAGCTTGAAGCCGCAAAGAACCGTTGTGAAGGTATCGAGTATGCTAAGTGGTGCGGTGACGAAATGTACGACAAGACTAAGCAGTTCTGCGATATTCGTGACAACCGTATCTATAAGTATGCTCAGCTCAAGGGCGTAGACGGTATCTGGTGGATGAATGAAAACCTCGCGTTCGAATACAAGCTGCCTAAGGTTGTTACGACGGATGATGTTGAATCTATCGACCAGGTTATGGGTGAAGTTAATTTCGAAGAAAAGGTCTTTGAAAACTTCGAAGCTACTGAAGGCCGTTACTATACTTGGAAATCTGCAAAGGGTGAAGGTGACTTCAGAAATAACATGACAGAAGGCGAAATCAAGAAACTTAACGTTGAGGATCAGACTTCTGGTGCATGCCCGGCTGGTTGGAGATTGCCGACTAAGGACGAACTTGATCTGCTCCAGGCTGCTGGTGCCAATGTTGAGAACGAATATGGTTTCGATGACGTTGGTTTCGATTTCACGGCGGTAGGCTACTACGACGCTAACAACAATAAGGTCATGAAGGATGATTACGCTTACTTCTGGTCTGATACTGAAGATGAGGATGAAGTGAAGCAGGCTTATGGCTTGGTTGTCATGGACAAGGCAAGTAGTGAAGTCAACACGACTAACAAGGTCTACGCCTTCACGGTCCGCTGCGTCTCTGACACTGACCCTGCAGTTGATGCTAAATAATCAGCTAGAGAATCTTAGCTAATAGAAATTCTCACATAATACAGCTCCAAGGCACCTGGTTTCGCCACCAGGTGCCTTTTGCGTATCTTGTTCAAGCTCAATACATATAATGCTCGGGTATAAATTCGAGCTAAAGCATGAATGAAAAACGGCCCGCATTCGCGGACCGTTCTTAAGTTTTAATAGCGTTTGTCGTTACTTCTTGAAGACGCGCTGAACATTAGATTTTGTTTTCAAAATGTAGGCGCCTTGACGGATGCTCGGCTTGAGCGTTCCGTTTTCGTTGAGAGCTTCGCTCTTGAGACCCTTCCAAACGAGGTTGCCGTTCATGTCAAAAATCATTGCCAATGTCTTGCTGTCGTTCAGGACCGGCTGACGGAACGATTTGATGGCGCTTGCGCTCTTGCAGCCCGTGGCGACAATCTTTGCAATGTAGATGCCTGCAGATTCGCTGTTGAACGTGAGTGCGGTAGAACCGTTTTCACCTTCCTTCTTGAGGGAAACTTTTGTTTCGCTCCACTTGCTTGCCGAAGCCGGCTTGCCGTATTCGTAATCGACCCAGCTACCGCCTGCGGCGCCGCCCACGTTCACGTAAGCGTCAGAAGTGCCCTGGCTGCGCATCGTGATTACGAGGCTTGCGCAAGAGGCGAGTGCCTTGGCGCCTTCGGCGCTGATGTTCAAAAGTTGGTTCTGGTAGCCGCAGGTTTCTTCGGACTGGTCGCAGCCAGCGAGCGGAACGCTTGCATAACCGGCGATGCCGTCAATAGCGGTTGTGCCGTAGGTGACTGCGGAGAGTTTGTCATCCATGGCCTGCCAGCTGGAAACGTCGGTCGTTGTCGTATAGTCGACAATCACAACGTCATCCGTCGGAACGATAACCGGTTCGGTATAGCTGGAATCGCTTGTTTCGTCCTTGCAGTTGGCGACTAAATCGACTGTGGCGCCTTTCTTATAAACGAGCGTTGTAATGGAGCGTGCCGGCAAGACAGTGCAGTTTGAAATTGTCACGTTCTTGCTCTTGAGGCCGTTTTCCTTGGATTGCACTGCGGTGATGAGTCCGTAGCCTGCGATGGCCGGATTGTCAAGCTGGATGGCCGTGCTACCTGTATTGATGAGAACGGTAGTGATGGAGTCGCTGTTTGCGCTCAAGAAAGCAACAGTCTTGAGGTTTGCTTCGGCGGTGGATGTTGCAATAACGCTTGCACCCGGATTCACGAACTTGGAGAAGTGGCGCATGGCGTGGTATTCCGGGTGAATCTTGTAGCCTGCTTCATCGCAAACAAATTTGCCGCTGCCGTCCAGGTCCCAGCCTGCACCCGGGCAGACGCTGATCATCTGGGAGTGGTAACCCCAGAAAAGCTGCCAGGCGATGTAACCGGAGAGGCGACCGTCGGTAAAGCCGATTTGCATAATCTGGGCGAGGCCGAGCATGTCCTTTTCGCGCGGTTCGTCGAGCATCGGGCAGAATTCCGTCATGATGATGGGCTTGTCGCCCTTGCCATACACGTCGGCGATGGCCTTCATGGGCTTGCGGAAGTTTTCCGGGTCCAGGTAGTTGTTACCGGAGTTGTCGTTACCATCACCGGCGTTGTAAAGATGGTAGGAGTAGCCGTCCAGCTTGTTGGCATCGAGTTCCTTGGCGTACTTTTCGAAGTTGCTGTAGCCAATGCCGAGCGGTTCCGGTCCAAGGAGTTTTGTCTGTCCCTTCACGGCGTCATAGACGGCGTTCAAGGCTTCCTTGTAACCGGCGATTTCATTTGTTTCTGTCGGTTCGAAGAGGGTTTCTTCGTAATCGGCTTCCATGTCCGGTTCGTTTTGGAGAGAAATGTAGTCCGGAGAGATGCCTGCGGCCTTGTAGGCTTCGAGGCTCTTCTTCCACCAGTTGGCGAAATCGCTGTAGACATACTTGCCATACGGGTCGCTGTTCGAGGTCTTGAGCGTGTTCTGACTCTTGACCTTTTGGCCGTTTATCTTACCGTTCAGGCTGTTGCTCGGCTTGAGCTTTGCCGGGGCAGACCAACTGGACATCTGGATTTTCATGTGGTCGCCGAGACGCTTTTTGGCTGCCTTGACGATGTCGATATCGTCTTGCAATTTCGTGGCGTCTTCGTCTTGATACCAGTTGCCCACACGGAGCAAGGAAATGTTAAGACCCGTGAATGCGGTATCGAAAAGTGCTTCTTGGTCTGCTGCGGGGAGGTTCTTGATCCAGCTTTGGTAGTAAACGCTTGCGCCACCGAAACCCGTAACTTTCTGGGCTGTTGCGCTTGGATCGACTGTTACGCTTGCGGCATAGGCGCTAGCTGCGAGTAACGCCGTCGAAATCAAATATTTTTTCATATTCGCTCCTTATATCACACCGGATAATTAACCATACACCGAGAGCGAAAGATACTAAAAGTAACAAGGAGTTTCAAGAATGTTTTATCCCTGCGTCATCCTGACCCTGCAAGGGAAAGGACCCAGTCAATTTATGACTAGAATTAACTGGATGCTTCGTTCTTCGAACTCAGCATGACGAATCAGAATTCTTAACTCCTACTTCCTAATCCCTATTGCCTAGTACGCGCCGTCGCCTTTGAACACGACCTTGAACGTCTTCAAAATGAGCTTGAAGTCGTCCCCGAGCTTGCCGTCGCGACGAATATAGTCGTTGTCGAGGCGCATCTGACCTTCGAACGGGATGTTGCTGCGACCGCTGACCTGCCAAATACAGGTAAGTCCCGGAGTCACGGAAAGGCGCATGCGGTGCCACGGTTCGTATTCAGCCACTTCAGACGGAATTGGCGGACGCGGACCGACGATGGACATATCGCCTTTAAGGATGTTGATGAGCTGGGGCAGTTCGTCGAGGCTGAACTTGCGGAGAACATGTCCGAACGGGTAAATACGCGGGTCGTTCTTCATCTTGAAGGTCTTGCCGCCAGTCTCGTTCTGTGCCATGAGTTCCTTTTTGCGCTCTTCGGCATCCACATACATGCTACGGAACTTGTACATGGTGAACAAAGCTCCGTTCTTGCCCACGCGGGTCTGCTTGAATATAATCGGTCCCTTCGGATCGCTAATCTTGACGGCGAGCGCGCAGAATAAAAGGAGCGGAGAAAGGACAATCAATGCTGCGGAAGTGCAGGTGATGTCTACGATCCTCTTGATGATGTGCCTGAAGCGGATCTTGTGCGGGTGGACCCAGATGTCAGAAAGGTTCAACCTGTTCAGCGTGAAGAAACTTCCGTTTGTGCTGTTGAATTCCTTCAGCTTATCGTCCATTTCGAGGTTGTCCTTTTCCTGATAGCCTGTGTAAAGGTATGCCTGGAAAATCGGACTCTTGGGCTTGTGGCGGAGTGCCTGGATAAGACCTGCATCGTTGAGCTTGTGGAGAATTTCCTTGCGGATACTCTCGAGTGTGCTCATGTCAGAATTCAAAAGGATGATGCCGATACCGCTATTGTCGCTCAGGTAACCAAGTACATCGATAAAGCGCAAGTGCGAAAACATCGTGAGGACGCTGATTTTCCAAGTATTTTCGACAATCTTAGAAGGACGTCCCCAACCAAGCACGTCATATTGGTGCGAATAGATCTTGATGAAGAGGAAGGGCTTGCGGGTGCGGTTCGCGCGCAAAAACTCTTCGTTCAACCTAGCTTTGAAGAGCTTGGCTGGATACACAATATTCTTCAATTTCTGTTCGTTAAGAATCGAACCAATTGCGGGATTGACGGTTTCCTGTTCCATGCGCCTAAATATAAAAAAATGGGGATTGCTTTCAATAAGTGCCAATTTTTTAGGTGTTGTAAATCAATGTTTGCAATACGATGTTTTTTTATTAGATTTTTCATAGAAGGATTGAAAATGACCGTTAGACTTTTTTGGGTGCTTATTTTTGCTGGATTTTTTTGGGGGTGTTTTTCGGATGGAGGGAGTTATCCAGCCGAGGGTATTCCGTCTTCGGACGTTCATAGGCAAATGTTGCTTGTCGAAGGGTCAAAAGATACCGTTACACTAGGAACAAATAAGAGTGGTGCCAAAATAGACGAATCTCCGGAAATGAAGGTCTTGCTGGACTATGATTTTTGGATGGATGTCCATAAGGTAACTTGTGGTGAATTTAAGTCGGTTGCTGAAAAACGCATCGATTGTGGCTCGGATAGCGTGCCTGTAGTCAATGTGACTTTTTTTGATGCTGTTCTCTTTGCTAATGAAAAAAGCAAAATGGATGATTTGGATACGGTCTATGAATATTCAAGTGTGGAATTTGATAGAGATGGACATTGTGTGAATCTTGCAGGTTTTTCGTTCCATCTCGATAGGATGGGCTATAGGCTCCCGACCGAAGCTGAATGGGTGAAGGTAGCTTCTGAAGATGATAAATGTTCGGATTGTTTTGAAGAAGAGAAGGAGTTTGTCAACGACTACAAAGGTCTTTTCAAAAATGAGATCGTGACAAATTTTGCGGGTGCGTCCAGTGCAAATGGCGCCGATGAACGTATTATCAAGGGTGGATCTTCGTCAAACCTTTATTCAAGAGGGGGGACGTATCCTGTAAGTCCGTCTACTTATGATGACCATGTTGGGTTCCGTTTGGCGCTTGGCGCAATCCCTAATGCGACTTTTTTAGACCAAGACGGAAAGGAAGTAAGTTCTCCGATTAGAATTGTTTTATCAGCGCTGAAACTGTGGGATTACACAAAGACTTCTAAAGTAAAGCTTGTCTTTAAAAACGAGGTTACGGGCAACCTCAACTATATAGATTATACAAATGAAAAAGATATAGTGGAAATTGTGGATACGATTCCTGCTTATCATCCCGATATTTCTCCGGATGGGAAAAAAGTGGCGTTCTGTACGGGTATAGAAGGTATCGACCAAGCTTCCCGGCTTTACGTCCGAAATTTGGATCCAAAGGGTTCCGGTCTTGTAAAACTTGATGTCAAGAGTGCTGCTATCCCTCGCTGGAGCGTGCTCGCTAATGGAGATACTGTTATTACCTACGTGACCAAAGCAGGGGATAATTCTAACGAGAGTACCTTCAAAAGTGCAAGTACTTGGCAAGTGCCGTTTATGAATGGAAAGTTCGGAACGCCGGTAAAGTTGTTCGACGGTTCGTTCCATGGCGGTATCAGTGAAGACGAGTCGCTTGCGGTTACAGGGTCGAAAATTCTCCGTGCTCGTGTCCATAAAAAAGAGAAAATCTGGTATAATAAGGAACAGGCGTGTAATGTATCGCTTGCGAAGGATTATAGTAAGCGTACGGCTTTTCTTGATTTTGGTGGTAGCACTGGCAAAAATTTTGTGGGCGAAAAATACAGAGTCCACGAGTATTTGTTTATTGCGGACAGCTCTGGAAATCTTGTTCAAAGCGTGAGGGCACCTTCGGGTTTTGTATTTGATCATTCCGAATGGGCAACGGGTCGTGTGAACCAAAATCTTGTGGCGACTCTTACAAATGCAGATGGAGCTCACACGAAGATTGTTCTTGTCCACTTGGCGGATAGTTCTGTTACAAATCTTGTTGAAGGCGAAGAATTATGGCACCCGAGCCTCTGGATTCAGGGGAAAACGAAGGCTATCTCCAGTTCTAGTAAGGCTGTTAGCAGTTCTAGTGTATCAAGCAGTTCCAGGAAAATGAGTTCTAGCGGCGCAGAATCAAGCAGCAGTAAAAACTCCAGTAGCTCCGGGGAATCGAGCTCTTCAAGCGATGATTCTAGCAGCTCAGGAGAATCGAGTAGTTCAAGTGATTTCTTCAGCAGTTCTTCGGAAGAACTAGTGGAATTCTTTGAACTTGATGAGGATAGCGCAGGTTTTTATGCCAAAAACAATGAGTTCCAGGAAGCGCATTGGAGCTACAAGATGGAGCTTGTTTGGACTTATTGGGATACTGCGGATGTCGTCGTTTTCGGATCGTCCAGATCGCATCATGGGGTTATTCCCAAATTGTTTAGCGATCAGTTCTACGTGGTAAATTTAGCTAGTGCGCATGGCAATCTTCACAGTACGCATTATATTGCGGTCAATTACGTATTGCCTCACTTTAAGAAGTTGAAGTATATAATCGTTGGCATAAGCTTGGATAGGCTCTGGCTTGGCAAAGTCAACAGTTTCTTTTACCTTTATAGTCCAGAAATCAAAGGGTATGTCTACGATGCCAATCACGATTTCTGGAAGTCTGGCGTTCCTGAAGGTCTTAAGGATATGACGCATGATGTGCCCAAGGTTTCCTCGTATGCAGCTAACTTGACCGAACGGGGGTATATGCCTTTGAACAGTTGTAGCGACTGGAGGTCGAGTGCACATGCCGAAAAGGATATTGGATGGCTTGATACGGGGCTTGTCCGTCTTGAAGAAACTCTGGGTTACTTGACCGATATTATCGAATTGGCTGCTGAAAGAAATATCAAGGTTATCGGTGTGGAGTTCCCGCAGAATCCCAATTACAAGGAATCGAATGCTTACGGAAAATATGGGCTCCGTAACAGCGATGCTCCGCAAATTCTAGAACGACTCGATGCTTTGACCCAGAAATACAGCAATTTTACCTTCTTTGACCAGCATAAAATGGGGGAACATGATTACCTGGAAGGGATGAGTTATGACGATGATCACCTCTGCCGTGCTGGTGCCATGCAAATGACCCATCGTCTGGACTCTCTGTTAAAAACTCTGGAGTGACTTTTTACTACATTATAGCGCGTAAAATTTAAAATGGAGACGCTATATGTTGCGTATTGGTTTAATTGGCACGGGTACCGTTGGTGGTGGTGTCATTCAGATTCTTGAACAGAAGATTGCCGAATATAAGGAAAAGCTTGGCGTTGAACTGCAGCTCGCTTGCATCTGCGCTAAGTCCGAAGAAGAAGTTGCCCCGTACAAGGCTAAGGGCTACAAGGTCTCGACCAATGCCGACGAAATGATTGCTGGCGACGATATCGACGTGCTCGTGGAACTCGCCGGTGGCTACAACATGCCGCGCAAGTGGATCCTCGCTGCTCTCGAAAGCGGTAAGCATGTGGTGACGGCCAACAAGGCTCTCCTCGCCAAGTACGGTCACGAAATTTTCCCGCTCGCCGCAAAGAAGGGCTTGCATGTCCTGTTCGAAGCTGCTGTTGGCGGTGGCATTCCTATCATCCGCAGCGTCCAGGAAGGCTTCGTTGGCTCTACGGTCGAAAGCCTCAGCTGCATTATCAATGGTACTTGCAACTACATCCTCAGCCGCATGGCCGAAGAAGGTCTCGACTTCGACGTCGTCTTGAAGGACGCCCAGAAGCTCGGCTTTGCTGAAGCTGACCCGACTTTTGATATCGAAGGTATCGACTCCGCCCACAAGACCGCCCTCCTTGCCAGCCTTTGCAGCGGCAAGCGCGTGGACTTCGAAAAGATTCACGTTACCGGTATTTCCAAGATTACCGCCCAGGATATCGCATTCGCTAAGGAACTTGGCTGCTGCGTGAAACTCCTCGGCATCTACCACCGCGATGGCGACCGCGTGGACGCCCGTGTCCATCCGTGCTTCGTTCCGAACACGAACTTGCTCTCTAACGTGAACGGCGTCATCAATGCTGTTTACCTCAAGTGCGACAACCTCGGCGAAACGGTTCAGACCGGTGCCGGTGCTGGCCGCCTCCCGACCGCATCTGCAGTCGTGGCCGACCTCGTGTCCCTCGCTCGTTCTACCGACCAGGGCAGCCGCAAGGCACTCCCGATGGGCTGGTTCAACGTCGAAAACTCTGCAACGCTCGTTCCTATCTCCGAAACTAGCGCCCGCTACTACCTCCGCTTCACGTCCCGTGATGCTTGCGGTGTGCTCGCCAAGATCACGAAGATCCTTGCAGACAACAACATCTCTATCGAAACGATTATCCAGAAGAACGTGAACGACCCGGGCAAGGTGTCCATCGTCGTCATTACGGAAAAGACTCTCGATAGCAAGCTCTCCAAGGCTGTCGATGCAGTGAACTCTCTCTCCGAAATCGTTGAGAAGAGCCAGGTCATCCGCTTTCTCGCTTAATTAAAGGTCGTATATGATTCGCGCAACTACTTTGGAACGAATTCTTTTAATCCTCTCGGATTTTGCCGCTTTGTCGATTTGTTTCGCCTTGGCGTTTTGGGTTCAGTTCCATAGTGGTTGGATTGTAGATAAGTTTGACCCGACCAAGACGTTCGAAAGCTATTGGCAGTACGGACTAGTCTTGAATATCGGGTGGCTTACTCTATTTACCTTTGCCGGATTGTATCGCTCCTGGTTGTTGCTTTCAAGAACGCACCAAGTCTTGCGCGTCCTCAGGGCTGTCGTGATTGGTGTGGTCTTGGTGATTGTCTGTCTTTTTGGTGCTGAATTCATGGGGAAGGTCTTCACGAACCAACCGCTCAGCGAGGGCTATCTCTATGGATCTCGGTTCCCGTGGATATTTATATATGGCGGCCTTGCTATTTTGCTTGTTGGCCTGTTCCGTATGCTCATCTACATCTTCTTGCGGGCTTTGCTCCGTAAGGGTTATGGGGCGAACAACATCCTCGTGCTTGGCGCTACAGAAGCGGGCCGAAAGATTGCTGAAGATTTGGCAAAGACTCCGGCTCGTGGTCAGCGTGTTGTGGGCTTTGTCGATGAACGCTATCAAGTCTTGCCGAAAAAGTTTGCGAAGGTTCCGGTTCTCGGCAAGTATTCCGATTTGCCTGCTCTTGTCAAGAAGTACAAGGTCAGCGGCATTATCATTGCGCACGAAAGTACGTCTCCGCAAGAGATTATGCGTGTGCTCGTCTGGATTTGTGAACTCCCGCTCCACATTTATATTGTTCCTGAATTGTATAGCGTTGTGAATGGACGTTTCAAGGCAAACCTTGTTTACGGTTTCGAACTGCAGGAACTTTTTGCGTTTACGATGCCGCTTTGGCAGGTGCGTGTCAAGCGCATTATCGATATTGCTTTTGGCTTGTTCCTCGGGCTTTTGTCGCTCCCAGTCTGCTTGTTTGCTGCTATTGCGATTAAGCTCGATGACCATGGTCCTGTTTTCTATTCGCAGGAACGTATTGGTCTTTATGGCAAGCCGTTTACGGTCTACAAGTTCCGCACGATGCGTACCGATGCTGAAAAGTTCGGTGCCCAGTGGGCCACCAAGAAGGACCCGCGCATCACGCGAATTGGTCGCTTCTTGCGCAAGACCCGCATTGATGAACTTCCGCAGATTCTTTGTGTTTTGAAAGGCGACATGAGCATGGTGGGTCCGCGTCCGGAACGCGCTGTGTTTATCGGCAAGCTCCGTGAACAGATCCCGTTCTACATCAGCCGCCTCAAGATGAAACCGGGCCTCACAGGCTGGGCTCAGGTTTGCCACCATTATGATACGAGCATCGAAGATGTGCAGATCAAGCTCCAGTACGATATGTACTACTACGAGAATATGAGCTTGCTTTTGGACTTCCAGATTCTTGTACGAACAGTTTACGTTGTTTTAACCGGAAAAGGCGCACAGTAATGTACGGCGATAATTCTACTCCAGTATTCCCAACCGAAGATGCTTTGACCATGATCCGCCTCGCTTTGGCGGAAGACGTTCGCACGGGTGACGTGACCAGTGAATGGACCATCCCCGCGGACCAGAAACAGCATGCCCGTCTCATCGCTAAAGAAGATGGCGTGCTCGCCGGCCTTCCGATTATCGAACTCGTGTTCCAGGAACTCAAGGCAAACGCCAAGGTGACGCTCCACAAGAAAGATGGTGACGTCGTGAAGAAGGGCGACTTGATTGCTGAACTCGATGGCACAACGCACGAACTTTTGACGGGTGAACGCACGCTTCTGAACTTCATCCAGCAGCTCTCCGGTGTGGCAACGGTTGCTCACACGTTCCAGGAAGCCTTGAAGGGCGGTAAGACCAAGGTGCTCGATACCCGCAAGACGATTCCGGGTTTCCGCACTTTGCAGAAGTACGCCGTTCGCGTCGGTGGTGGTTCCAACCATCGCATGGGCCTTTTTGACATGGTGCTCGTGAAGGACAACCACATTGCAGCCGCCGGTGGCGTGCTTGAAGCTCTTGAAGTTGTCAAGAAGAACAACAAGCAGGGCTTGATGGTTGAAATGGAAGTCGAAAACTTCGACCAGCTCCGTGCTCTCCTCAACAAGGGTGTCGATGTCATCATGCTCGACAACATGAGCAACGAAATGATGGCCGAAGCCTTGAAGATTATCAAGGAAAGTGGCGACAAGGTGCTTGTGGAAGGTTCTGGCAACATGACGCTCGAACGTGCGAAGCAGATTGCAACGCTCGGTCTCGACTTCATCTCTGTCGGTGCCCTCACGCATAGCGTCAAGGCTCTCGACATTTCGATGAGAATTTAATTCGAATTTGTCATGGCGGGATTGCCCCGCCATCTAGCTGTCATGCCCGCCTTGAGCGGGCATCTCCTTTACTATATTTTTTACATCTAGACGCTTTATGGGAGTTTTTATGCGTTGTTTAGTTACTGGTGGTGCTGGATTCTTAGGAAGTCACCTTTGCGAAAGACTTTTGAATGACGGTCACGAAGTCATTTGCCTGGATAATTACTTCACAGGCCGTATGGCTAACGTTGCCCACCTGCGCGACAACCGCAATTTTGAACTCATCCGTCACGATGTGACCGAGCCAATCCTTTTGGAAGTGGACCGCATTTTCAACTTGGCATGCCCGGCAAGCCCGATCCATTACCAGTTCAACCCGGTAAAGACCATCAAGACAAGCGTCATGGGCGCAATCAACATGCTCGGTCTCGCAAAGCGCGTGAAAGCCCGCATCTTGCAGGCTTCTACAAGTGAAGTTTACGGTGACCCGGCTGTACACCCGCAGACCGAAGACTACTGGGGAAACGTGAATCCCATCGGCATCCGCAGCTGCTATGACGAAGGCAAGCGCGTCGCCGAAACGCTCTTTATGGATTACCACCGCCAGAACAAGGTCGACATCCGCATCGTTCGCATTTTCAATACGTACGGTCCGCGCATGCTCCCGAACGACGGTCGCGTGGTTTCGAACTTCATTGTCCAAGCGCTCAATGGCGAAGACATTACCATTTACGGTGATGGTAGCCAGACGCGTAGCTTCTGCTACGTGGACGACCTCATCGAAGGCTTTGTCCGCATGATGAATCAGGACAAGATTATCGGACCGGTGAACATCGGTAATCCAGGCGAATTTACGATGCTCGAACTTGCGAAGGAAGTGCTTGAGCTTACGGGTTCCAAGAGCAAGATTGTCTACAAGCCGCTCCCGGGGGACGATCCGAAGATGCGCCGTCCGGACATTTCGCTTGCTAAGAGTGCCCTCAAGTGGGAACCGACCATTCCGCTTCGCCAGGGCCTCGAAAAGACAATCGTCTACTTCGATAATTTGCTCAAGTCGAAGTAACCATTTATCTTAAATATTTGTCGTTCATTCTCTACTTTAGGGGAGTCGTCGAGACTCCTCTTTAAATTTTTTGACAAAGTTTTAGCTTTTGCGAAAAAAGAGGGAGTGATATGTTTCGCAAACTGTTGTCATCGCTATTGTTTTTGTCTGTAACCGCATTGAGCATGGATATCTCGCAGGGCGTGATTCCTTTGTTTTCTGTCCCGTCTCAAACGCTTCCCGAAGATTCCATTAACGTCATGTATTCGATAACGAACACGACGTTCGAAGACACGCTAGAAATCGATGCGTTGGACAAGCCTAATGAAGTTTCCCCGTTTATCGTCTTGGGCGAGGTATTTGGTTTTAACGGCTTTATTTGGGCATGGGACCGCTATGTGCTAGATAAAAATTATGCACGCACAGGACCGAGCTATTGGAAACGCAATTTTAAAGAAGGGTGGGAATGGGACCACAACCATTGGGCGATTAACTTTTACGGACATCCTTACCAAGGGGCAACTTATTACAACTTTGCACGTGGCGCAGGCTACGGATTTTATGGAAGTTTGTTGTTTACGGCGCTAGGAAGCTACACATGGGAAATGTTTGCTGAAACGGAATACCCGTCCATTAATGACTTGCTTGCTACATCAATTGGTGGTGCCGTGTATGGTGAAGTTCTTTACAGGCTTTCGCGAAAATTCTACGGCGTTGATGAATCTTCTTGGTACAAGCAAGTTGCCGCATTTGGCTTTGCTCACTCGGCTTACTTACAAAGAAAAGTTTTTGGCAATCGAGATGGTATTACGGGGAATACGCCGGTGGACATGTCCATTTTTTTAGGAACAGGTTCGCACTTTGGTAACATCTACCGCTATGGTGGCCGCAACGAAGATGACTTGGACCAACGCTGGGATGATAAGCATATCATGTACGGCGCGGAGATTGAATACGGCAAGCCGTTCCGGAAAGTCAAGCGTCCGTTCGATTATTTTAATTTGTACACTCGAGGTGAAGTTGGTCCAGACGGAACGCTTTTCCAGCTTGACGTGACGGGCAAACTCACGAATGCAGGTGTTCATGGCCGTGGTCACTGGGTCGACTTTGCGACATATCTCGATTACAGCACGTTCTACGGCGACTTCGCGACGGTTGGGACGATTTCTCTTGGAACAGGTATCGATTTTTCGCTTTGGCTTTTGCCGTCATTGAGATTCCGCATGTATCACCAGATTTATTTCATATTGCTTGGTACAACGGACATGGGCTATGATGACCTGATCCGGGCGGTGCATCCAGAATATGAGTCGGATATGGACAATTACCAGTACAACATGGGTGCGAAATATGTGTTGGGCTTGGAACTTTTGGTTGGAAACCGTTTCCGTGTAAAGACGAAAACCGTGGTTGATGCTCTGCATACCATTCCGGGCTCGCTACCGCACTATGGTGCTGACGGCTGGGACATGTTGTTGAAGAACTATATTACGATGGAATACGATTTGACGGATAAGATTTCTATTGGTGGGCGCCTGGATACTTATGCCAAGGTCGCCGCTTACTCCTCCGAATTTTTTGAACCGATGAGCCGAGGCGTCTTCGCGTACACCCTGTACTTCAGCTATAAACTGTTTTAATGGAGTTATTAGTCCTTAGTTACTAGTTATTAGAAATGTCATCCTCGACCGTTAGGGAGGGGATCCATTGACATTCATTCTACTTTTTGCTATGATGTTTATATAATGAATGACCTTCCTTTTCATAGAAATGCGAATATCCGCACTGCGGATTTTTCGATGTTGAATTTTCTGCGTCAAGCAAACGTGTTGCCCGATAAGATTGCCATGTTTACCAGTCTTAAGGAATTCGGGCTTGAAAATTATGTAAAAGTTCAGGCGGCGGTGCTTCTCTTGGTGAAACGCGGCTCTGTGGATGTTGAACTCGATCTTAAGACTTATCACCTTGAAGCGGGAGCCTTGTTTGTCGTGTTCCCGGAACAGGTGTTACGGGCCAAGATGGCTTCTGCCGATTTTGACCCGGTGTGCATTGCTTGCTCCAAGAACATGATTGATGAACTGATCATTCGTTTTGACGATAATACGCGGCTTATTTTGCGCTATCGTGAAAATCCTTTACAGCAGCTGGATAAAGTTAAGTTTGATCAATTGAATGCAAGCTTTGAATTCTTGAAGAAAAAGTTTGAAACGACGGAAACGAACGCTTGCCGTTTGCAGGTTCTCAAGAATCATTTGATTGCGCTTTTGTATGAGTGCATTGGAATTGTAGACGAGCCTATTGCTACGGATGTGGTCAAAAGTCGTGGTCAGGTGCTATTCGCGCAGTTTATTGACCTCGTTGTCGAACATCATCGCGAACAGCATTCCGTGAAGTTTTACGCCGATGAACTTGGGATTACCCCGAAGTATCTCTCAGCCGTTGCCGAAGAGCAGACTGGCAAGAATGCCAAGCGCTGGATTGACGAACACATCGCTCTCGATGCAAAGGTGCTGTTGCGCTCGTCGTCCCGAGACATCCAGAAAGTCTCCAAGATTTTAAATTTCCCTGACGTCTCGTTCTTTGGAAAATTCTTCAAGCGCCTCGTCGGAGTCTCGCCCAAAGCCTACCGCAAAACGACGGATTAAACCTTCATCGCATCGACTTGATTGACGATTGTCATCACAGCTTCGATGTGCTTGTTGATGTTTGATATAATCACGTTTTTGTCATCGGTCATGTTTGGAATGCGCACGCCCGGAAACATCTCGTAAACTTGTTCGTGATTTTCGGGATATTTGCCTGTCGAAAGGTAATAGACTCCGTAAAGCAAGGGGAGGAGCGTTATTGTTGAACGCACATAAATCTCGTGCGGATTGCGGTATTCCTTGAGGTAAAGAAAAAATTGGCGTAAATGCACGAGCAACCCGCGTAGTTCGCGTTCACATTCCATACGCAGTTCTGCGAGGTTCGGGTAAAAGTCTGCAAGCGGCGCCTCGCCACAAATCGTTACATTTCGGCTCTTGATGTGCAAAAATTCCAGTGGGAACACGTCTTGTGAAGTCTTGATTTCGTAACGGGTAAACACATGGTTGAACTCGATGTTTTCACGCTTTGCTTTTGCTGTGAGCTTCTGCAACGGGAGCAAGTCCTCGACGGAATTGGACTTTAGAATAAAGCTGACGGTCCACGTGGATTCCAGCGAGGAGAATCCTTCCATAAGGCAATCGCCGTGAATGAATGCTGAAACGAGGTTGTCGCCGAGCGCTTCTTCAAAAAGCTTCGGCCATTCTGAATTCTGAAATTCTGCAACGCTTAAAATCTTTCTCATAATGGAACCTCTAAATTACCAGCTTCCGCCGGAGCCGCCTCCGCCAAAACTGCCGCCACCAAATCCACCGCCGAAACCGCCACCAAAGCCGCCTCCGCCAAATCCTCCAAAGCCTCCGCCAAAACCACCGCGGTGGTGGCCACGACTGCTGTTGCTGAGGGCGTTTCCAAGCAAGAACCAGAGGCAACCGTTTCCGCGTCCTCCGCCGTTCTTCGAAACAAGCAGGAACAGAATCACGAAAATAATGAGTGCGAGTCCGAATGGGCTGTTTTCTTCTTCTTGCGGGAGCTGGTCGGTATTGACTTCAAGCGTGATACCTTTTTCTTTGGCGACGACTTGCGCAATTTCCCAAGCGAGCGATATGACTCCTTGACCGTATTTTTCAACTCTAAATGCAGGGACAATTGTCTTTTGCTGGAGCCGTTCCACGAGTACGTCGGGCAAGTAACCTTCGGCGCCGTAACCGACTTCGACACTGCGCTTGTGCTGCTTCATCGCCGCAAAAATCAGGACACCTTCGTTCGATTTGCCGCCAACGCCCCAGCTTTCGGCAATGTTCAAAGCGTAATCTCTAAAGTCCGCAAAGCCGATATCATGGATGAGTGCTACCGCAAGCCCAAAGCCTGCCTTCTTGTAAAGCTCTTCAGAAAGTGTATTGATGAATAGCACTTCTTGCTTTGTGAGCAAACGGTCTTCATCGTACACGTAACTGTTCTGCGGGCGCTTTGGGAGCCCCGCCTTGTTTACTTTAAAACTTGCCGCAACAGGTATTGCGAGCAACAGAATGAACAGTATCGATAAAATTCTTTTTGACATAGAAAAAGCCGCTAACCAGCGGCTTTGTAAAGATACATTTTTAGTTTGGTGTCATACCGACTACTTTCCGCAAATCGGCATCAGCTGCTTCTGGAGCGGCGTGAAATCCGTCTTTCGGAGAGCGCTGACTGTTGCATCGACTTCGTTTCTGCCGACACCCTTTGCTGTTGTGAAGAAGTTGACTTTGTCGCCCTTGATGGAAATGGTAAAGTCAAAGGACGAAATGAATCCGAGTCTGCCTCTAAAGGTGTTTTCGATATCCACTTTGAGTTCTGGGGCATTAGAGTCTTCTTCTGTCGTCACAAAAATGGACTTCTTGGAAAGGGCGTTTTCCAGAGCGTTGCAGGCATTTGCAATCATTTCGCAATCAATCTTGACGTAGCAGCGAGACTGGCGCACGCGGTAAGGAACTTCGAGAGTGTTTCTTAAACCGGTCTTTTTCAGAAGTTCAAGCGGGAGGTTCGGTTCTACCACAATCACGTACGGACCTTTTTCAAAGTTCACGTTGCGGAGGTTGAATGTGGCGGTACCGTTCTTCTGTGTGCGGCGTTCGGAGAGTGTTTTGCTCTGGCGGGCAATGAGCGGGAAACTTGGCACTGGACCAATAGAGTCCTTGACGATTACGCTCCAAGTCGGCATTTCTGCACGGGTCAGTTCAAAATCCTGTTCAGAAGTCATTGTAATCGTAATGCTCGAAAGCCTTGCTTCGAGAAGCTTTTCGATTTCTGGGAGCCCATGTTGCAAGCGATGGCTGTCGTTGAGAGGGTAGATATCTGCGAGCTGGAGCAAGTAGAAATTGTATTCGTTGACCTTGTCTTCGGCTGTTTCCAAATCCGTCGCTGCATTGACATAAATGCGGGTGTCGATTGCCTTGCGTGCAGACTTTTCGAGTTGTGCAATTTCTTGCTGGAGAGTCTTTAAACGGAACTGGAGGCTTGCCGTATATTCGTCCATGTCGAGAGTTGCGATTGCCTTAAATCCCTTATCCACTTTTATAGGAGTTACCGTGACGCCTTTGAGGACAACGTTGCTCTTGACATTGCTCTTGGACCTGTATGTTTCGCCAAGGACGCTCTTTCCATCGTTGATGTCTTCGTACTTGGTAAGAGTCTGAGTGGCGTTAACCTGCGACTTGATTTGCTTTGCGACACCTGCCATGGCAGAATTGTTCGCGTCTTCCTGAGAAACTGTCGAGGTGGCGGTATAAGTGACGATTTTCCCTGCCAAAGCCGGGACTACCGCGAGACAAGCGCAAAGGATAAGGCTTTTAATATTCATTACTAGTTCAGCTCCATCAAAATCAGCTTACGAGTGATGTTGTTTTTCTTGGTTTCCGTAATAGGCTTCAGGATCTGTCTAATCTTGGTATAGACTTCCTGGGAATCCTTGTATTTTAAGGGATTGGCGTAGATGACGAAATCAAGTGTCTTGGCGGTCATCACGTTGACCTTTACGGAACTGAAATTGCTCTTGAGGCCTTTCATGATGGCATCGTGAAGGTCTTCGGTCTGGCTATCGGAGTATTCGCCTTTGATGTTGGCTACGACCTTGTACTGAGTGCCTTTGGCGAGGTCCATCTTCCAGTAGCCGAGAATTTTCTGTTCAAGTCCGGGCATTGCCTTGCGGACTGCGGCACCGATATTTGAATTGATGTTGATTTTAGACGTATGCCCGTTGTTGCGTACGACTGATGTTTGCGAGCCGAGGAGACGGGCGGTCGATGTCTCGTATGCAGATACTTCGACAGAAACTTCGTCGTTTGTGACTTCCGGAGAGTACTTGATATAGATATCTGCATCAAGAGCGATACTGGCGAGGTAAGACAAGTCATCTTCGGTGTTGGCGATGTCGCTTTGCATTTGGAGAATGCTGCTCAGTTCTGCCTGACCGTTAACGGACTTGACTTCGTAGTTCTTCTTGGTGAGGTAGCCGTTAATGGCTTCTGCTGTGGTGCGGGAGTAAGGGCTTTCGCTAGAGAGATCAGGAACACCGTCTTTCAGAGTCAGGTTGGGCGAGACCATAATTACCGGCGTACCGATATCCTGAATGGCGCTTGCGTTGGCATAAGTTTCCGTGGTAGCTTCAGAGACTGCCGCTGACTTGTTGCTTACTGCCTGTGACGGTGCACTGGCATTGAATGCAGTAGGTGCAGAGACTGTGGTTGATTTTGCGGTAGACGCCGTCGTGGAACCGAAACCGTCTAATTCATTGTAGGCGCTTTCTGCTCTTTGGCGTGTGGCTGCATTCTTCTGACGAGTGTTGGAATCGTTGCGTTTTACCGCATTGGGTGCGGAACAGGCCGTTTCCGCCAGAAGGAGTGCTAAGCAGAGAGAAGGAATCAAATGTCTCATAGTTCTAAAATCTCTTTAAAGGTTTCCTACATTTTGTATACGGATAATATACAATGTTTTGTCTTCAGAAGTAAACAAATAATACGAATTGTAAAATACTTTTTTTAGGAGTTGCTATCAAAGCGAAAATTGGATATATATACCTATAGAGCTACGTTTATTTGTAGTTTCGAGTGTGTTTAGTAGGCTCTTCACATAAGTGAGGTTGAATATGAGCGAAAAATGGATCTGGCTGCCTGATTGGGCCTCGAATCTCGGTATTTGGGAAGATGATCTGATGGACGTAGCTCCTTCAGCGAACCATAATTATGTGCAATATAGCCAGTTGGCTGAATTTTTGGAAAAGCCTGAGGATATTCCGGAGTTTAAGAAGGCGTCTACGGTTGTGGCATGGGGGCTCGGTGCTTTGTCGTTAATGTGTTCTACGGCGGGTCCGCAAAAGGGACAAAAGTGGATTTTACTTTCGCCATATGCTGATTTTTGCGATGAAATAGGCAACTGGACGGTGCCGAATCTGCATTTTATGGCGCACCAGCTCGAAACGACTACGGAGCCTGCGCTCAAGGCTTTTATGGAACTGTTCGAGGAAGATTTTGGCGATTGGCAGGACGACTGGTTCGATGAAGCCAAAAAGTATGATGCTCCGTCTTTAGCTAAAGGACTTATGTATTTGGCATCGCACAAGGTGGAATCTGTTATTCCGAACAGCGAGAATATCCAGGTTCTTTATGGGAGACTGGATGCGACAGTCCAGCCGGAATGGACGTTAAAACTCAAGGAATTCTTGCCTAATGCGGAATTCAAGGAACGTCCCAAAGCGGGCCACTGGCCCCCAATGCTGTTGCTTTGAGTAGTCGCACCAACGGTGCCAAGCTTTAAACTATTGACTGATGACCAACTACTAATAACTCATTTAAATTTTTTCTGAATTCTTGATAATGCAAACAGCGCGACAAGATAAATCGCAAAGAACCAGAGCAAAGCTTTTTCGACAAATTCGCCTACAGATGTATAGAAGGTGCTTCTCGTCTTGAGAGGCATTTTTCTTTGGATGACGCGCGTTTCAAAAATGTTGGTGTTCTGGTCGTAGTGCCCGTACTGGTCTATGAATGCTGAAACGCCGCTGTTTGCAAGGCGTGCGACTGGGTAACCGTAAGTCACGGCGAGATGGCGGACGATGTTCAGGTGCTGGAAGGGGGCTGTGCTCCGTCCAAACCAGCCGTCGTTGGTGATGTTTACCATCAGGCGGGAACCTGCTTGAATCGCTTCTCGGATAAGGTCTCCGAAGATGGCGTCGTAGCAGATGTAGGGCGTCCAGTTGTAAGGTCCGTAAACAGGCGTTTCTTTTCCGGGGACAAAGTCGCCTTCCCCGAGATCCACGTAGTTTAAGATGGGGAATATATCATCAAAGGGGATGCGTTCGCTAAAGGGCACGAGATGCTTTTTGATATAGCGTTTCGGGAAATAGGGATCGTTAGGTGTAAAGAGGAATGACGCGTTGTATATATCGAATCGGCGAGGGTTGTTGATGTCGGCTGAAACGCGCTTGTAGTCTAGCGCTCCGGTAAGGATGCTTGCATTCTTGCTGTCTGCCATCTCATGCAAGCGTCGGATAACTTGCGGCTGCCTGCGGAGGTGGTCCGGAATAGCGGTTTCGGCAAGGAGTATCAGGTTGGTTCCGCTGGGGGTGCTGTCCATTGCCATGCCGAACGTCTTGGTGATGATGGAATCAAAACGGGCTTTGCTCCACTTGGCACCTTGCGCAATGCTTGGCTGCACCATTGCAATGGATGGGTTTTCGGGGGCGTTTGCGTTGTAGTACGGGGCTGCTTCTTGTGCCGAAAGTACGCTACTTCCGTATGTCAGTAGCACCATGAAAATCGCGAACGGGATTGCAAATAGTGCGAGCTTTTTGCGACCCTTCTGCAAGAAGGCGTAAGCGACAATCTGGTTCGAGGCGACAATGAGAATTGTGTAGCCGAATACGCCGATGATGGAAAGTGCCTGGATCAGTTCGAGGTGGTTACCGAATGTGTAACCGAGGTGGTTCCATGGGAAGGCGAAGTCACCTGTTGTGCGCACCATTTCGATTCCCGCAAAGAAAAACGGGAAGAGGGCTAACAAGCAAGCCTTGCCCTTGATCTTTAAATTTTTTGCAGTAGAGTAAGCGAATGCGGCGAGGACGTTGAACAAGCTCAAGTAGGCGATGAGGAGGATAAGCCCAAGGAAGATAAGTCCCGAAGGCGCAGTTTCCACGTTCATCACATTGCGGATCCAATAGTAATTGACGGTGTTGTAGACCATGCTTGCCCAGAATGTCGCAAAGACTGCAGTCTCGCGATTGTACTTGTTGAGCATGATGAACCACGGAACAAGTAGCACGAGCATGGCGGGACCAAGCGGCAAAGGCGGGAAGGCGAATGCGACAAATCCCCAGGAAATCGTAGCGAGTGCAAGTGCGATGCGTGCCTCTTTTTGCTTAAAGAGCTTCACGTTCCAGCGTGCAAAAAGCGCGAACCAGTAAAGCATCATCGGGATAAATGTCGTTACAATCTGGTAAAGCCCCGCATGGCTGCGCGTGAGGTAATCCAAGGCTAGGAACGCAAAGACGATGATGCCGTACGTGTTCATGTACCGCGCAAAAGGACGGCGGACGTTCTTTATGAACAAGAACGGGAGGGCGGCAATGATTGGCAACAGCTGCGGAATCTGCGTGTAAAGCCCGGGCGTGTCCGGACGCAACAGGAACAACACAAATTCTATTGCAACAAGAACTGCAATGTAAATCTTGTAAGCCCGCGGAAGAGCTTTAAGCTTGTTTAGGAACTGGTCGATAATCATTAGTCGTTAGTCGGTAGAACTTAAAGACCGCTTTTGTCTTGGGGATTGAACACGAGTACGAATTCGCCTTTGGGCGGGTGCGATTTGAAGTGCGCAGAAATTTCCGTCGGCGTTCCGATGAGGTGTTCCTCGAACTTCTTGGTCAGTTCACGCATGAGTGCAATCTTGATATCGCCAAAGACAAGCTTGATTTCTTCGACGAACTTGTCGATGTTGTGCGGGCTGGCGTAGAAAATTTGAGTAGCTTCTTCGTCTTTCAACTTCTCGAGCAAGTGGATGCGCTGGGCGCTCTTCTTGGGAGAGAAATACTGGAACGTAAAGTGGTCGGTCGGCATGCCGCAAGAGACGAGTGCGGTAATCATCGCACATGGTCCTGGGATGGCGCGAACGTCAATGCCTTCGCGGACGCATTCGCGTACGAGATTGAATGCCGGGTCTGCAACGCCGGGCGTTCCTGCATCGCTTACGAGGGCGATGTCGCCGGTGTTCTTCAAAAAGTCGACGTACTTGGGCGTGACCTTTTCTTTGTTGAAGTCATGGTAGGCTTCCATGGGCGTCGTGATGCCGTAATTGTCAAAGAGAATTCTCGAATGGCGGGTGTCTTCGGCAAGGACGAGGGGAACTTCCTTAAGGATGCGCACAGCGCGGTAGGTGATGTCTTCCATGTTCCCGATGGGAGTCGCTACGATGTATAAAGTGTATGACATACTAGATTAAGACGAAAGAACGGGCTTTGCCCTATTGACTATAGACGAAAGATAGTAATTAGAATTTGTCAATGGTCGTTAGTCATTAGTTATTAGTTTTATAATTGCATATGGGCTTCATTTTTTAAACTAGAGATTTATAACCAAAGACCAATGACTAATAACTAAGTGCTAATAGTCGCTCACGCTGTTTAAATCGGTAAGTCTGTTTGCGTTGAGTTCAAACGCCAAGCGCTGTACGAGCTTGCGGTGCATTTCGTCGGAAGCCTTGTTCACGAGATCGGTGCGGAGACGCCCATATAAAATGGCGTTAACGTCTTGTTGCTCAATGAATTCCACGTGGCGTACGAGTGTCCCATTGCAAAAGACGCGTGCCGAAAGTTCATAAGTCCAGGATTCGTTGACGGGGAGGATGGGCCAAAGCGGAATGAGTACGCCAATATTCCAAGCGGAGTTTGGCTCGTTCTGTTTTACTGTCGCCTTGATTGTTGCTTCTCCGCGGCAGGAGTTTCTTGGAAAATCCGTTTCACTGGCAGCTTTTGTGTAGGCTCGTAGCAGGTCGTGGGATAGTTCTAGTGAATCGCCTCCATAAATAAATGGGATGTTCCCGAAAAAGCTGAATTTTTCGTCTGTTAGCGGGATCCCCTCTAGGTCGCCCTGTGTGAGTTTCATGGAGCAACCGGAAAAAATGGCTGCCAGAACAGTTGTGAAACACAAAATTTTGACGATGGAGCGCATGTCTCAAAGATATAAAAAAACGAAAGCTCTTGATTTTATTAAGATTGGAGCTATGGAATTACCTGCTTATTTTATAAGTGACGCACACTTGGGAATTGACCCTCCTGGAGCGGTCCCCGACAGGGAACAAAAACTAATCCAGTTGCTTTCCTCATGGAAAGGCAAGGCGAGCCATGTCGTTGTCATTGGCGACCTTTTTGAGTTTTGGTACGAGTATAGTTATTATGTTGCTTCTGCCCATTTGGATTTGTACCGTGCCTTCGCGGAACTTGTAGAATCTGGTGTCGAAGTCCACGTCTTGCAAGGGAATCACGACTTTGCGTATGGAGAATTTTTCCCGAAGCGTCTTGGCGTGGCTGTACATAAATCCCTGATCCTTGAAATTCAGGGCAAGCGTGTTTATTTGACCCATGGCGATGGAGTTCCGAAGTCTGATTACGGTTACCGCTTTATGCGAAAAGTCCTTGACTTGCCGTTAAACCGTTTCCTTTTCAAGCAAATCCACCCTGATTGGGGAATGGGGCTTGCGCGTTTTGTGGGGCGTAACAGCCGCAAATATGGTCAAACTAGGGTCATTAAGGTTGATGAATACCTGGAATGGGGAAACCGCATGTTGGAAAAGGAACACTGCGATTACTGTATCCATGGACATCATCATATTTCGGGAATCTGGAATATGCCCAATGGAATCGTTGCTTCTCCGGGCGAGTTTATAAAAAAGCCCACCATTCTCTCTATGGAAAATGGTGGGTTAAAGTTGATCTCTCTTTAAGCGGTTTTTGTAAGTAGAAGCTACTCTTTGATATCGCTTGCTCGACCTTCGGTGGATTTGACCATCTTTTTGCTCGAGTTTTCACCCCAGAGCTTTGCGACAAGGTCGATGCTTGCAAATTCTTGCCAGTATTCTTCTACCCAGCACCAGTGGTGGACTTCGCCTTTTTCGTCGGTTATCGTCCAGTCCTTATGTACCGAGAAGGTCATTTTCTTTGCCTGCGGGGTATAATAAGGATCGGAGGATGCTTCCGGTTCAATGGTGATCGTCCAAGTCCTGTCTGCAGTGCGCTTGTAAATAGCGAGATTGAACGCCACAAGCAGGACTAAGGTTATGATGCTCCACTTGAAGTTCTTCTTCGTCAGCAGATATATTAAAAGCAGAACTAATAATATAGTGAGCGCGGCGAAGTTGTAATGAGTCGGATAAAATACTTTGAATACTTCAATCATTTTATCTCCCCTCTAGCTCGAAGAATTACTTCTTCTTTGCTGCCTTCTGCTGTGCGACAAGGGCGGCGACGCTGAACGTGAGGACGTTCTTGTCTACCTGGCTTTCAGTACGGAAGCTCTTGAGCGGAAGAGCGATGCCGTGAGAAGAAAGCGTACCCATGAAGGAAGCATTGGCATGGCTAGCGATTGTACGGACGTTAATGAAACCCTTGTTCTTGCTGAATGTGAGCTTGAAGGTCTTCTTGGCTGCATCGTATTCAGCAACCATCGTCTTGTTTTCCTTGGTGTTCAATGCATTTTTGGTGTTGTGGTCAAAAATGATTGTACCGCGGGTATCGATGGAAAGCATAGTCTTGTTGCCCACTGCGTTACGGCA
Organism: Fibrobacter sp. UWB7; assembly: GCF_900142945.1. Taxonomy (NCBI): domain Bacteria; kingdom Pseudomonadati; phylum Fibrobacterota; class Fibrobacteria; order Fibrobacterales; family Fibrobacteraceae; genus Fibrobacter; species Fibrobacter sp. UWB7. Next base: position 457,716 of record NZ_FRCO01000001.1, on the reverse strand, counting down.
AGCGAGAGTCGTCCATTCGCCTTTCTTCTTTGCGCCCTTTGCTGTGAAGACATACTTGTTGCCTTCCTTGACCAATGTGTAAGCGCCAGTGGCGACCTGGAGACCGATGGCGTTGAATGCGCCCTTGAAATAGAGGAATTTGGACTTGGAGCCGATAATGCCGTTGATGAAACGGAAAGAAGTGGACTTCGGAGTTTTGATAGGAGTGATTGCGACGCGCTTGCCGACCGGGTCGACTTCGACATCTACATAAGGACCAACATCAACTGTGCGACCGTCTTCAGTTTTTGTTTGAGTGGCGAGCTTGTCGAGCTTAAGAGCCTTGACAGCTTCTTCCGGGAATCTGATGAATCCACGAACATCCATTTTAACGATTACGTTTTCCATTTACACCTCTTTTGTTTGTTTTTGATTGACGATAAAATAAAAATTTAAAGTCCAAATGTCAAAGAATTTCACGAAAAAAGCATGTACAAATGATAAAAATAGCTTTTTCGTAACCAATAACATTTGTTGTATAAAAAATAATAATAAAAAAGTAAAATGTTGCAACAAATGAAAAAATTTTTTCTTTATTTGCGCGTAATCACGTCTAATATGGCTTCAGAAAGGGATTTTGAGTCTCGCTTTGACAAGTTAACACCCACTATAGTTTGCGAAATTGCTTGTGTTCGGTCATTAAAACGGGCTCTATCTGAAAGGATTACTATGTTATTTGAGGTCGAAATATCCTTTTTTTCGATCTTTACGTCTGCACGAACAAGAAATTTGGGGTAAAGGAAACGGTATTTGTCAGAAATCGCATCGGCAATGCTCCAAACTGGGTCAATCAAGATTGTAATATTCTCCTTTTTGACCATTTTTGTTGCTAAAATGGCGCCTGTGCCGCGACCTGCAATAACTTTTGGAGCGTTTCCGTTTATCTGTGATGCGCATTCGTAAATCATTTTTGCGTCGGATTCAAAAGTTTCCTGTGATGGCGTGCCTTTGTTCTCGCCGCTTCCGCGGTAGTTGAATGTGGCTGCGGCAAAGCCTGGAAGACTGTCTAGCTCGGCGAGGAACTGTGCTGCATCTTCGTCTGCATCGGGGTAGTAGAGAAGAACGTTATTCTGTTCGTTTCCGACAACAAAACCTTCGAGCTTTGTTCCGTCATCGAGTGTGCAGTTGATGGCTCTTGCCTTGTCTGTGATGGCGGTGCGTGCTTCGTTGTGTGTGATGGCACGAGGGAAGGCGTTGCGGCGTTCAGTTAAAGCAAGGTAAAAGACCATGCTGATATATATAAGGAGAAGAATTCCTGCGTAACGTAAAATGCGGCTCAGTGTTCCCAGGGCGAGTTCTTTTATCTTCATGGATTAGTTAATGGTTGTTGGTTATTGGTCTTTAGTCAATAGTTACTAGTCAATGTTTTTAGTTAGTAGTGAATTTAGAAAAGATTGTGGGGAATGGTTGAACGTTAGGAGTTAGGAAGTCGGAATTAGGAATTGTCATCCTGAACGAACGTGAAGTTTGTTTGATGATGAAAAGTAACTGGATGCTTCGTTACACTCAGCATGACGAAATGCGAATAAACACAAACGCCTAAGGCGAGAGATGCTAGAAAGGGGGCTGCGCCAAAATACACAAATGCGTAGGCCGAGAGTCGCTGATTTATAACGCACAAACACGTAAGGCGAGAGTCGCGAAAGAGGATGGTGTGGGCAAAAAACACAAATGCGTAAGGCGAGCGAAGCGGGACCGCTTGCGGGCCCATTTCCGAGCCGAAGCATTTGGCGTTATAGGCCTTCGGCCGTATAACGCAAAAGGACTTCCGGTGGAGTACAACCGGAAGTCCGAGGGATGGGATTGGGTGTTCCTTTAAATTAAGCAATTTTTTTTGAAAGCGTATCACTTCAAAAATAAAAAGTGTTCCCAAGGTGTTCTTTTTTGTCGATTTCAGAATGGAATAGGGCTTTTTTACGGGATGTTTTCAAAAATAGGTGTTCCCAAAAAACTCAAAAAAAATTAGATTTCCTTCCGATGAACGTTTATGCCTACTACAATTATCGAAAGTACCTCCAGGACTACTACGAGTATCGTAAGTCCGTGCAGAGGTATTTCTCGTACCGGTCTTTTGCAAAGAAGGCTGGGTATTCCTCGTCCGGTCTTTACTTGGATTTGATTCGCGGCCGCAAGTCGCTCACACAACAGATGATCCCGAAGTTTATCGAAGCTCTCGGGCTCAACGAAAGGGAAGGTCGATATTTCGCCTTGATGGTGGACTTCACGCATGCGACTACGGCGTCTTCGAAGCAGCAGATCTTTGACCAGATGTCTGCGCTCCTTCCGCGAACCATCAAGAACTTGACCAAGAACCAACAGGAATACTACAGCAAGTGGTATTACGTTGTGGCTCGTGAAGCTCTTGCCGTCTTGAAGATTAACGATAAGAACATTCAGGAACTCGCGCTCTTCTTGAATCCGAAAATTTCACTCCCGCAGGCTAAACAGACTATCCAGCTCCTTCTCAACTTGGGACTTATAGAGCTCGGCGAAGATGGATTCTACCATTCCGTAAACAAGGCAATTACGAATGGCAGTGAAATCGCCCCGCTTTTCGTTCATCAGTTCCAAAAGCAGATGATTGATTTGGGTAAAGATGCGTTGGATCACTACAGTACGGAACGCAGAAATGTATCTTGTATGACGATGAGTGTGTCGGCGCAGGGTTTGGAACGTATCATTAGCAAAATTGATTTGTTCCGCAAGGAAATCGTGGATATCGTGCGCTCGGACGAGGGTGAATCCATGGTTTGTGAATTGAACATCCAGTTCTTCCCGCTGAGCAAGGAAAAGATGAATCTTCCACCTGAGACGGACGTCGAGGAGGATGAACATGAAATTTGCTAAGTCGTATGTTGGACTGCTGGTTGCAGTTTGTGCTTGCATGTATGCTTGCACAAGTGAAAATGGTGGTGTTGCAGGTACTGTTACGGATACGGGTAATACGATTGCGCTTGGTGGCGTGGTGACTCGTACCGATGGTTCTCGTGCTGTTGCGGCGATGGTCCGTGTTGCCCGTGAACCTTCTGCAAGTGATACTCTTACTGAATCTGAATATATCGAGACTGTGACGGACTCGCAGGGTGTGTTCTCGTTTGACTCTGTATTTGCAGATACTTTCCAGCTTGCTGTTGTCGATGCAGAGTACAAGGAAATCTCGTACCAGCCGCGTGCAACAAAGAGTGCAGGCTCTTTGGATAGCATCAAGCTTGAAAAGGCTGCCGTGTTCAGTAGCGTGCTTTATTACGAAGACGTCGTCGAACCGTCGATGGCAGTTGGCTCTCACTTTAAGGTCTACGTGCCGGGTACGCCGTTCTCGCAGAGCGTGTTTGCTGGGGATTCGTTCTCGATACTGATTCCTGCCGGTGAATGGTGGCTTGGGTTCTGCCCGGGCGATCCGCAGATTGTGGCTCGACTTGCCGATTCCGGTGTTGCCGATACGTTAATTTATCGTACATGGAACATGGATGGTGAGGTTAAGTCTGGTGATACGATTTCGAAGGGACCGTTTATCTGGAGCCCGACGATGCAGGTGGATTCCTTGATCAAGCTTGAAGAAAAGAAGAGGGCTAAGCCGTATTTGTCTGGTACTGTGAAGTGCGGCGATAGCGCTTGCTCGAATGTTCAGGTGCAGATGATTACGGATTTGTACGGCTTTGACTTTGTTGAAGGCGATTCCGTAGGCTTTATGATGCAGACGGTGACAGATGATTCTGGCCGCTGGGTCTTGCCTGCTCCGGAAAAAGTTCCGTATGATAGCCTTCGCATGGAATACCGCTTGCTGGGAGAAGATGGAAAGGTTGAACTCGCAGGTGTGAGCCGTTACATTCGTGCTTCGAAGCTTAAAGGTTTGAAGGATACGCTTGATGTGGGCGATACGACCCTTGTAAAGCCGTCTGTGCTTGTCAGTGGTGTTATGCTTGCCATTGACGATACGGATACCACGAAGACGACTAATTGCATGTCTATGGTGAATAGCGTTGTTGTGGGGCTGAAGGGTACGAGCCATTTTGTGAGAGAAGTGACTTGCAATATGCTGCGTATTGGTGACCTTCCGGCTGGTGGTCATGATATTGTGCTTTACTCGGGTGACCCGAAAGTGGTCAAGACGCTCCAGGAAGCTGACGTTCCTTTTGAGGATTATGTGAGAATTGCACACGTCCAGTTGCCGAAAAATGATACTCTTGACCAGCAATGGATGACTTTTGAACCGCCAACTTTACAAAACGAAAAATAATTTTCAATTATCCCTTGCCAAGCTGAAAATTATTTTCTAAAATTGGTGCGCACCGATGAGCTATGGTGTAACGGTAGCACAACAGATTCTGACTCTGTTTGTCTAGGTTCGAATCCTGGTAGCTCAACTAAGAACTCTTTGCTCTTACTCCTGAGCAGAGAGTTTTTTTTTTTGTGCGGCGGCAGAATGCCTCGAGATGCCGCCGGATGTGCGAAATTTGGAAAAAGTGCGTTTTTTACGTGAAAAATTAGGGAAAAATGCGGGAATTTACGTAATTTTGTATATAAATTAAGCGAAATTGAATAAAGAGGGTGCTTTTTGCGGGTGTTTTGTAATGTTTTTACTGAAGAAAACACTTGAGTATGGGCTAAATTTGGGAAAAATCAAAAAATATTACAGATAAAGTTGAAAAATTACGTGAAAATTTGATGATATGGATTTAGTTTCACGTAAATTGGGGCATTTTTCAAAAATTTGGATTTTTATAGATGATTTAGTTTGTTTATACTGGCTGATTTGTCGGTTTTTAAAGGGCATTTTTATTGAGTTTGGAGAGTCAATGACTAAGAACTATTGACTAATGACTAAATTTGTGTCATGGAATTTTTCGATTACTTTGAAGAGGTTTATGGCGAGCGCTGGCCTACGTTGCTGGAATCGCTGAAGGGCGAAGGCTGCGCAACGAAGCTCCAGTTTGATGATGCTCTGGAACCGTACTTTTTGGACGAAGCTTCGGTGTTTGCGGCTAAGGCTCTTGCTGTAGAACCGGGAATGGATGTGCTTGACATGTGTGCCGCTCCGGGTGGTAAATCGCTCGTGATTGCCTCGATGCTCAAGGGCGAAGGTTCGCTCCAGTGCAACGACCGCTCGCCGGATAGGCGTCTCCGCTTGCAGCATGTGCTCGAAAATTCCTTGCCGGAGTCCTGGCGCTCGATTATCAACGTTACGGGCTATGATGGCGTGAAATTCGGCATGCACAAGAAGGAATGCTACGATCGCATTTTGCTCGATGCACCGTGCTCTTCGGATAGGCATGTGCTGAATTCTCCTTCGCATTTGGAAGTGTGGTCGGTAAAGCGTGTGAAGCGCTTGTCGGTGGAACAGGGCTCGCTCCTTGCGTCGGCGGTGGATGCGCTTAGACCGGGCGGCGAATTGATTTACGGAACTTGTGCGCTTTCGCCTCTCGAAAACGATGCCGTGGTCGCTAAAATCCTGAAGAAACGCAAGATGATGGAATTTGTTCGAATTGAGGACTTGCCGGAGGGGGCGGATCGCACGGAACTCGGCGTTCACATTCTGCCGGACAAAGCTCATGGTTGTGGCCCCATCTATTGTGCGAAGATGAGAAAAATGGTTTAATAATTGCTATATTATCTATCGGTAAATAGGAGAAATTTTTATGGCAGCATTGAATCTTACTGCAGAATCCTTTGACAAAGTTATTTCTTCGGGTCAGCTTGTGCTCGTTGATTTTTGGGCAACCTGGTGCCGTCCGTGCATGATGATGGGTCCGGTGGTTGAAGAACTTTCCAACGAATTTGACGGTCGCGCAATCATTGCAAAGATCAACGTCGATGACAAAGGTGTTTCGGACATTTGCGCTCGTTTTGGCATCACGAACATCCCGAACATGAAGTTGTTCAAAAACGGTGTCGAAGTGGGTAACGTCGTCGGTGCCGTGCCAAAGAACACGCTCAAGAACGCTATCGAAAAGAATCTCTAATCGCTTGGAAAAAGGCGTTTGAAAGAGCTCGGGCGGAATGTGCCGGGCTCTTTGTTTGTTGACGGCTTTAGCCAGTTTTCTACATTTGGAATATGCTCACGAAACGTTTAATTGTCTGCTTGGATGTCCGTAACCGCAAGGTCACGAAGGGTGTAAAGTTTAAAGGTAATATCGACATTGGCGATCCCGTAGAAATGGGCGCACGCTATAGCGATGAAGGTGTCGATGAACTTGTTTTTTATGATATCACGGCGAGTGCCGAGAACCGCCCATGCGACATGGAAATGATTCGCCAGATTGCAAAGCGCGTGTTTATCCCGTTTGCAGTGGGTGGCGGTATCCGTAACTTGGACGACATGCACGAAGCGCTCCTCGCGGGTGCAGAAAAGGTGAGCGTGAACAGCCTTGCTGTGCTCCATCCTGAAATCATTGCCGAAGGTGCTAAGGCGTTTGGTCGCCAGTGCGTCGTGCTTGGCATGGATGCGAAGTTCGTGGGCGTTTCGGACAAGATTCCGAGCGGTTACGAAGTGTTTATCCGCGGTGGTCGCCAGGCGATGGGCATCGACGCTTTGCAGTGGGCAAAACGCGCCGAGGAACTCGGCGTTGGCGAAATCTGCTTGAACTCCATTGACACTGATGGCGTCAAGAACGGCTACGAACTCACGATTACCGACATGATTGCAAAGGCGGTTCAGGTGCCTGTGATTGCAAGTGGTGGTGCTGGAACTCCGGCGCATATCGTGGACTTGTTCCGCAAGACGAGCGCCGATGCGGCACTCGTCGCGTCGATGGTGCATTTTGGCGATTATACGGTCCCTGGTATCAAGGGCGAAATGCTTGCTGCGGGAATCCCGGTACGCAAGAAAATGAACGGCGAGGTGTAAGATGAATCCGGAAGTTGCCGTCAAGATTTTTGAAGCCGGCAAGAGTGCCGGGGCTGACTTTGTTGAAATTTTCGAAGAAGAGACCCGCAGTTCAAGCCTCGGCTTGAAGGACCGCCAGATTGAAACGGCGACCGCGGGTACCGAGTACGGTATCGGCGTTCGCCTTTTGTACGGGACGGAAGTCCTGTACGGATTCACGAGCGACGACAGCGAAGAAGCTCTCGTGAAGCTTGTGAAGACGCTTGCGTTCGGGCGCATCGCCGCCGCAGCGGGGGCGGAAGGCTCGGCTGCAAGGCCGTTTGAATTTGCACCGGAAAAGCGCATTTGCGATTATAATTTTGGCGCTTACAAGGATCCGCGTGTGCTCGGTCAGGCTATAAAGCAGGACTTCTTGTTCCGTGCGGACAAGACGGCTCGTGCGCTCTCGCCGAAGATCGCTCAAGTGGGCGCTAGCGTGACGGACAGCTGCACTTCGATTTCGCTTATGAATAGCGAAGGCTTGCATCTGGAAATGACGCGCGGTCGTTTGCGTGTAAACGTGAACGTGACGGCAACAGACGGCACGGAACGTTTGACGACGCACGAAGCACCGGGTGCGCTCGGTGGCTATGAACTTTTAGCAAATTATTCTCCGGAAGCGCTTGCAACGGAATGTGGCGAGCGCGTGCTGCGCATGCTCGATGCCGGCTACATCACTGGCGGTCAGATGCCGGTCGTGATGGGCAATGGCTTTGGCGGCGTGATTTTCCATGAAGCTTGCGGCCATCCGCTTGAAACGGAATCTATCCGTCGCAATGCAAGCCCGTTCTGCGGAAAGCTTGGTGAAGCGATTGGTCAGCCTTGCTTGACTGCCATTGACGATGGCACGATGGACGGTGTCTGGGGTAGTCTCAAGTACGATGACGAAGGAACGCCGACGCAGCGCACAACGCTGATTGAAAACGGCATCTTGAAAACGTACATGAGCGACCGTGTGGGCGCTATGGAAGTGGGTGTGGAACGCACCGGAAGTGCCCGCCGTGAAAGCTACAAGTACGCGCCTGTAAGCCGTATGCGCAATACGTTTATCGCTCCGGGCAAGGATACGCTCGATTCCATGATTGCAAGCGTGGACAACGGTCTCTATGCGGCTCGCATGGCAGGCGGTTCTGTGAACCCGGCAACGGGTGAATTCAACTTTGCCGTCGATGAAGGATACGTCATTCGTAATGGCAAGATTTGTGAACCGGTTCGTGGCGCAACGCTTATCGGTAAAGGTCACGAGATTATGCCACGCATTAGCATGGTCGGCTCAGACTTTGAGCAGGCCGCAGGTGTTTGCGGAGCCTCTTCGGGACATGTGCCGGTGACTGTTGGTCAGCCCTCCATTAAGGTCGATCAAATCCTCGTCGGCGGACGGTAGTCGCGCTCCCAACGAAATTGGAACATTCCCATGAAAATGGAAAAGCCCTCGCAAGAGGGCTTTGGAGTATTATGGGTTGTCAATACAAGTAAAGTACAAAACCATTTCGAATAAAACAAGAAAAGCATGTAAAAAAGAAACAACGGCATCTCGTGAGAGGTGCCGTTGTTTTGGTGTATGGGATGTTTGGTTTTGTATCCATAAAATAGTTTAAATTGGAGTATTAGTGGTTCTTTTTAGAACATTTCTGATGTAAAGGTTTACAACACTTACAACAGGCTTTTTATGAAAAATTGGCGAAATTTGATGAAAAACGGCGATTTTTGTATTCCGTATATTGTAATAATGCCCCAATAATTGATCTGAATTATATTTTCTAACTTTCACAACAATGAATCACGCTGAAAAAAATGATTTTTTTGAACTTTTGCGAATCGCTTTTGGAGTGCCTGCGCAAGAGTTTGATTATGCTCAATGGCAATATTTGCATTCGGAAAGCCTTAAACAGCAGATTGCGGGAATCATCTATCGTGGAATTTGTCGTTTGCCTTGCGGTAAACAACCTCCGAAAATGTTGATGTTCCAGTGGGCTAGTGAAGTGGAAGCTATCAAGGGGCATAATAAGCTGTTGAATGCCGAAGCTGCCCGGCTTACAGAGCTGTTTATGGCTCAAGGGCGGAAAACGGCGGTGCTCAAGGGTCCGGCAAATGCTAGGCTGTATCCTGACCCTTATATGCGAAACGCTGGTGATATAGACTTGTGGGTTGATGGCGGGCGTGATAGTGTGCTTGAATTGCTGAAAAAAATGGGCTATGAAATTTCTGCAGAACATCTCAAAGTGGATCATCATGTCCATTTGGATGGAAAATCGGGGATTGTTGTTGAAATACATTATAAGCCATCTTCAGGGAATTGGAATCCGTTCTCGAATGCACGGCTGATGCGTTACCTGGAAAAAGAAATCCAGAACGTGGAGCGTGTGCCCGAGGGATTTTGTGTTCCTTCGATGAAGTTTGCCCTTGTGATGCAGCTATCGCATATCCAGCATCATTTTTTGTGGGAAGGGATTGGCTTAAAGCAAGTTGTCGATTATTTTGTTCTGTTGAAACAAGCTTCTGAGGAGGATAGGCGCGATGTGTCTGCTCTACTTTCGAGTTTGGGACTTTCGAAAATGGGCGGTGCGCTGATGTGGATTATGGAATATATTTGGGGACTTGCTCCGTCTCAAATGATTTGCAAACCCGATGCGAAAAATGGTCAAAAGGTGCTTTCCATGATTCAGTCCGAAGGTAATTTTGGCAGGCATTGTGAATCCAATAAGGGTAATCATTTTTTTATTTTCTGGTTAAAGCGCCGTTGGCGTATGATTCGGATGTTCTGGTTTGCTCCTGTTGATGTTGTCTGTTGTGAATTGGCGTATTGGAAAACATTTTTCAAATTTATTCCTCTACGCATCAAGATGAGGCGCGTCTCATTGAGAGGTGTCATTTAAAACACATTTTTTCTAGTTTGCAAGCTGATGAAATTTTCTCAAGATGAAGCTTTGTTCGATCTTTTGCGAATGGCGGTCGATGACGACTGTTCTCCGCGTTTTTTTACGCGCAAGCTGAATGATGAAGAATGGCGGTCATTGCGGTCGATGTGCCACAAGCAGCAGATTAGTGCTGTTGTCTATCGAGCCGTTTCCCATTTGCCGGCGGAACAGCAACCTCCCTCGAAATTAATGTTCCAGTGGGCAGTCGAGGCTGAAATTGTTAAAGGACATAATGGTCTTTTGAACGCAGAAGCATCTCGTCTTACGCAACTTTTTGAAGCTCAGGGGCGCAAAACGGCGGTGCTTAAGGGACCTGCCAATGCGAGGCTTTATCCCGACCCCAATATGCGGCAAGCAGGAGATATCGACTTGTGGGTTGAAGGTGGTCGAGATAGTGTGATTGCCTTGCTTAAGCAAATGGGCTATCAATTGTTCGAAAAGGACTTGCTCTCGGCGCATCATGTTCAATTGCGACCGGAGGGAGACGTTTCTGTTGAAATCCATTATAAGCCCTCTTCCAAGAACTGGAGTCCATTTTCGAGTGCGCGACTGATGCGTTATCTGGAAGAAAAAATTCAGAATGTGGAGCGTTTGCCTGAAGGATTCAATATTCCTTCGATGACATTTGCCCTTGCGATGCAGCTTTCGCATATCCAGCATCATTTTTTGATGGATGGTATCGGTTTAAAGCAAATTATCGATTATTTTATTTTGCTGAAGCATGCTACCGAGGAAAATCGTCGAGAAATAAATGCCAAGTTGTCTTCTTTAGGACTTTTAAGGTTTGCGGGAGCCTTGATGTGGATCTTGGAGCGTATCTTTGGACTTGATGCATCTAAGATGATTTGTTCGCCGAATCAAAAACTTGGAAAAAAGATGCTTGACGAAATATTTGTTGGCGGAAATTTTGGCATGTATTGTAAGTCCAGTAAAAGTAAACATTGGGCTGTTCTTTGGCTTTGGCGCCGGTATCATATTATACGCAAGTTTTGGTTTTCTCCCGTTGAAATCTTGGGCTGCGAATTGAATTATTGGTTCGGTTTTATCAAGTCGATTTGGATTCGAATCAAGTTTAGACGGTTGTCGCTATGGTATTTGAAAAATACGAAATGAATTGGGGCGTTTAAATGTTCTATAAAGTTGCCGAGCATATTTTTGAGGTCAATGCCTGCGATGAAATCTTGTCGCAAATGAGTAATTATGCGCCTTTTGCGGTTGACTCGGGTGCTGAATCGTCTTGCAAAAATTCTGTGTTCTCGCTTGATGTGCAGAACGAGGTCGCTCCTGAATATACCGAGGATATTCGACAGGATGAAGAAGGGCAGGTGATTATATGCGGGCGAACGTCTGATGGTTTGCCTGCGTTTGATTTTTGGCTTTTTGGAAAGCCTATGGGCGTGCTTGTTTGTGAAAAGGATTTTAAGCATGCGGTGTTGTTATTGGGTAAGGAAAAAATCCCTGCTGAATCGAGCAATTTTGCGGTAAACAATGCATTGATGGTCTTGTATGCACTTGCTACGGCGGGCTTTGAAACGGCTTTATTCCATGCGGCAGGAATTCAATACAAGGGCTTGGGCTACTTGTTCTTGGGAAAAAGTGGTACTGGCAAAAGCACGCACGCACGGTTGTGGCTCAAGTACAATGAGGGCTCGGAGTTGTTCAATGACGATAATCCTGTCGTGCGTTTGTTCAAAACGCCCGATGGCAAGTCTTTTGCAAAAGTCTATGGATCGCCGTGGAGTGGAAAGACCCCTTGCTACAAGAATGTTGAAATGGAATTGGGCGGTTTTGTACTTTTGTCGCAAGCTCCGTTTAACAAGATTTCTCCGCTTAGGGGCGTTTCTGCCTATGCGGCGATAATGCCGAGTATCTCGGGAATGCGCTGGAACAAGAATCTTGCCGATGGATTGCACCAAACTGAAAATGGACTTGCTTCGTGTGTCCCTGTGTGGTTCTTGGAATGCTTGCCGGACGAAGACGCGGCAAGGCTGTGTTGCCAAACGGTGGTACGTGAGATTCAATGATGGATTCCGCAAAAAAAAGTGATGCGCTGATTATGGCGGAAGCCATTCGTCTGGTAAACGAGGGCGTGAGTGTAACGTTCCCCGTGAACGGGTGTAGCATGTTGCCTTTTATTGTGGGCGGTCGCGATAGCGTGATTCTAGAAAAGCCTGTGGACTTGTGCGTAGGCGATGTGGTATTGGCGCTTACAATCCCGGATAAAGTTCTTCATCTGGAAAATGTCGAAAAGCATTATGTTATCCATAGAATCGTTACGTTCTCGGGCGAAAATGTGGTCCTCATGGGGGATGGAAACCTAGTGCAGCGAGAATACTGCAAACGAACTGATGTTTATGCCAAGGTAATTGGCGTGGTCAGACCCAATGGGAAAAAAAGCCTGCAAGGGACTTTTGCCGAAAGGTGCGCAGCGAAAATTTGGTATATTCTGTTACCCTTTAGGCGTTATTTACTTTGGATATACAAGAAGGTAAAAAAATGAAAATCAAGAAAGGCTTTGTATTGCGCGAAGTGTGTGGCGAACAGGTCATTATGGGCGAAGGTATTGGCGCTCTGGATTTTGGCCGCCTTTTGTGCCTGAACGAAACGGCCGCGTGGCTCTGGAAAAAGGCTGAGGAAATGGGCGAGTTTACTGTGGAAGCGCTTGCTGTTGCTCTTTGCGAAGAGTATGAAGTGAGCGAAGAACAGGCTCGGATCGATGTTGCTGCAATTGTCGGCGAATGGCTAAAGGTGAACGTGCTCGAATGAAGTATGTCGCTTGGCTGTGGCGCGGGACGAAAGGCTTTCGCGTAAATATCGTCACCCGCATTTTGGCGGGGTCTGCACGCGTGGTGTGCGGCCTTTTGATGATATGGCTCAGCAAGCGATTTATTGACGAAACGATTCGCACCGGGTCGCAAGACGATGTTGTGCGGATGATCCTACTTTTGGTGCTCACAGTGGTGGGGTCGATTGTTCTTAGGCTTTTGTATTACTACATGACTGCCTCTGCCACAGTGAAAATGACGAATGCACTTAGGCTGTTCTATTTTGGAACGTTGTTCAAGCGTAGTCTTTTTGACGGTCATGAGTTACATTCGGGCGATGTGTCTTCGAGACTTTCGAAGGATATCGAAACGGTATCGACGTCTGTGATTGATACGCTCCCGCAGATGGCGGTAACTGGAATTCAGCTTGTTGGGGCGTTTTTGCTGATGCGCTGGTTCGATGCGCGATTGGCATGGGCGTTGTTGCTACTTACTCCTGTGATGGTTGTGGTAGGGAAGCTGATTTCTCGTAAGCTCCGCAATATGACTCTGGAAATTCGTGAATGCGAAAGCCGCATCCAGATGCAGGTGCAGGAAGGCGTGGAATACAATGCCGTATTGCGCTCGCTAGAAAGCGAAAAATGGGTGGTGGAGAGGCTTGGGTTAAAACAGGATAAACTCGTAAATGATGTGATGAGGCGGACCCGCTTTACGACGGTGGCGCGTTTTGCGATTGGTTCTGCGTTTGGACTTGGTTACTTGTTGGCTTTTGTTTGGGGCGGGCTTGGGCTTCGTGACGGTACGATTACGTTTGGCGTGATGACGTCTTTTTTGCAGTTGGTGGGGCAAATCCAGCACCCGATTCTGACTTTGCTTGGCTTGGTGCCGCAGCTAGTGCATTCTACGGCGAGCATAGACCGCTTGGATGAACTGGAAAAGGACGCTAATGGGACTTTGGGCGAATCGCGCTCGGGAATGCTTTCTGAAATATGTGCGGAAAAGCTTTCGGGAATGCTTTCTGAAATATGTGCGGAAAAGCTTTCGGGAATGCGCGGGCGGCTCGGATTGCGGTTGGACAACGTAAGTTTTGGCTATTCGGGTGGAGACCGCGAAGTCATTTGTGGGTTCTCGCACGATTTTAAGCCCGGTAGCAAGAATGCCGTCATGGGCGAGACGGGCAAGGGCAAGACGACTTTGTTCCGGCTTTTGCTCGGCTTTATAAAGCCTGACATGGGTCGAATGGTTCTTTATTCGGAAGGCGAAAATGTCGCAGGAATGGAGTCTGTTTCGGAGGCGACCCGATCGAATTTTGTGTATGTTCCGCAGGGCAATACCTTGATGAACGGCTCCGTACGCTATAATTTACAGCTTGCAAAACCGGATGCGACTGAAGATGAAATGCAGCGGGTTTTGCAAATCGCTTGTGCTGAATTTGTGAACGAACTGCCGAAGGGCTTGGATTGTGAAATTGGAGAACGCGGACACGGTCTCAGCGAAGGTCAGGCTCAGCGTATTGCGATTGCCCGAGGACTTTTGCGACCGGGAAATATCTTGCTTTTGGATGAAATCAGTTCGTCGTTGGATGAGGCGACCGAGTCGGAACTTTATCACCGTTTGTTTGAAGCATTCCCGGAAAAAACGATGATTTTCGTGACGCACAGGACTGCTGTGTGTGAAATGTGCGATGAAACGGTGCGACTCGTTTAGTTGTAATTTGCTCTTTTATTTGGTATTTGCTTAATTTTTCAGTAAAAAAAGTATTTATTTGAACTAGAATACTCTTTTGTTATTATATTTCGTGAAAATTCAAGGAGTATTTTATGCAAATAAAGAAAATTTGTTTTTTGGCGCTTGCTGCTGTAGCTTTGCAGGCTTGTTCTAACTACCAGGCTCGTGTTTATAACGAAGTCCCGCTGGTTGAAGGTGAAGAAGTCGTGCCTTTTGAAGAATTCTGCTATTTTGAAACCGAACCGAATGGCGCTGCATTTAAGGTCATGGGCAAGGTTCAGGTTGGTGGTGGTACTTATGGTTCCGCTGCTGGTCTTTTGCCGAAGTTGGAAGCGAAGGCTAAGGCTCGTGGTGGTAACGCTGTCGCGAACTATAGAGGTTCTCAGAGATTTGGTTTCTGGCCGTGGCGCTTTATTCGTCCGGTGGTGAGTGGCGATGCTGTCCAGATTCTGAATGCTCATGGCAAGTCTTGCCAGGAATTGGGCGGAACGACGTTGCCGCAGTAAACACTTGAGTGTATTATTTTGAAAAGAATGTCGCAGTAAAATGCGACATTCTTTTTGTTTTTTTGCGTTTTTAGCTCAAAAACGGAAAATTCTTCTTTTTGGCACGCCATTTGCATAGGGTAAGGCGTAAAAAAAGAAAGAAGGTCTATTATGTCAGATTTTACTAACGATGCAGAAAAGGTCTTGGCCAAGGCGCAGAGCTTGCGCGACCGCTGTTCGCACTCTTATCTGGGTGCGGCTCATTTGGCCGTTGGTCTTGTTGAAGGCCCCGATGCAACCCTGAAGAAACTTTATAAGTCCAAGGGCGTCAAGACGAACGAACTCCGAGGCCGTTTGGAACCGTTTGTGCAGAAAATCCCGCGCATGGAAGGCGTAAACCCGGATGTGGAACCGGATAGCGACTTGAACCGTATTTTGCGTGCCGCTGTGCAGGCGGCTCGTCAGGTCAGCCGTATGGTAACGCCGGGCGATTTGCTCGTGGCGTTGATGAAGTTCTCGGGCGACCGTGGACTTGCCAAGGTTTTTGAAGATGCCCTTGGTTCGACCGAAGTGGTGGAAACTTGGCTTTCGGACCCATTTGCGGGTGCTGCGAATGCCGAGGAACAGTCCCCGCTGAAACTCTACGGTCGTGAACTCGTGGAAATGGCGGCAGACGGAAAGCTCTCTCCGGTGATTGGCCGTGAAGAAGAAATCCGCCGTGTGATTTTGATTTTGAGCCGTAAGACAAAGAACAACCCTTGCTTGGTCGGTGAACCGGGCGTGGGTAAGACCGCTATTGTCGAAGGCCTTGCCGAACGTATTTACCGCGGTGACGTGCCTGATGCGTTGAAGGGCAAGAAGGTCTTTGCGCTTGATTTGTCTGCCTTGATGGCGGGTGCAAAATACCGTGGCGACTTTGAAGAACGTCTCAAATCTGTGATTGATGCTATCGAAGAAGATGGCAACACGCTTATGTTCATCGACGAACTCCACAACATTGTGGGGGCGGGCAAGACCGAAGGCTCGATGGACTTGGGCAATATGCTTAAGCCGAAGCTTGCTCGTGGCGAACTCCATTGCATTGGTGCAACGACGACTCAGGAATACCGCAAGTACATTGAAAAGGATTCTGCTTTGGAACGTCGTTTCCAGCCGGTGCAGGTTTCGGAACCGAGCGAAGACGAAGCAATTTCCATCTTGCGTGGCATTAAGGATGGCTTTGATGCGCACCATGGCGTGCGTTTGCACGATAACGCGCTCGTCGCTGCAGTGAAACTTTCGAACCGTTACATCAGTGATAGGTTCCTCCCGGATAAGGCTATTGACTTGATTGACGAGGCGGCAAGCCTTGTGAAAACGCAGATGGACACAGTCCCGGAAGCGCTCGATACGTTGCAGCGTAAGGAACTCCAGATGAAAATCGAGGAGCAGGCGCTATCGAAGGAAACGGACGAAGCAAGCGTCAAGCGCTTGAAAGAACTCCGTGAAGACCTTGCTGTGACTGATGCTGCCGTCAAGCAGATGCAGGAACGTTGGCAGGACCGCCGTGCCGCATTTGCCGAAGTTCAGGACTTGAAGAAATCCTTGAAGGCTGCAAAGGACGAGATGGAACAGGCCGAAGCCCGTTACGACTTGAACCGTGCTGCGGAACTCAAGTACAACAAGATTGTGAACATCGAAAAGGAATTGGCTCAAAAGACCGAAGCGCTCCGCAAGAGTGCCGAAGAAGGCGGCTTGAGCGAAGAAGTGACCGAAGAGACGATTGCGCTTGTGGTGAGCCGTTGGACGGGCATTCCAGTGACAAAGCTCTGCGAAGGCGAAAAGGCAAAGTTGTTGCACTTGGACGAACGTTTGCATGCTCGCGTGATTGGCCAGGACGAAGCTGTTGAAGCCGTGTCCGAAGCGATTTTGCGTAACCGTAGCGGCCTCTCCCGTGAAAATGCGCCGATTGGAAGCTTCCTCTTCTTGGGCCCGACGGGCGTGGGTAAGACGGAACTTGCAAAGGCTTTGGCTGTGGAACTTTTCGATAGCGAAAATGCTCTTGTCCGTATCGACATGAGCGAATACATGGAAAAGCATAGCGTTAGCCGTTTGATCGGTGCTCCTCCGGGATACGTGGGCTACGAAGAAGGCGGTCAGCTGACCGAAGCTGTGCGTACGCATCCGTACTGCGTGATTTTGCTCGACGAAATCGAAAAGGCGCACCCGGACGTGTTCAATACGCTGTTGCAGGTTCTCGATGACGGTCGTTTGACGGACGGCAAGGGCCGTACGGTGAACTTCAAGAACACCTTGATTTTGATGACCTCGAACTTGGGTGCCGAGAAGTTCCGCTTGAGTGCGGCTAACGCCAAGAACGGTGAACCGCCGCAGGTTGCGCTTGCGGATGTCGAAGCCGACTTGCATGCATTCTTCCGCCCGGAATTCTTGAACCGTTTGGACGAAGTGCTTGTGTTCCAGAGCCTCTCGAAGAAGCAAATTCGCGAAATCGTGAAACTCAAATTTGCGGATTTGGCGAACCGCGCTGCTCGTCAGGACTTGGTGCTTACGCTTTCGGATGCGGCACTTGATGCAATTGCGGAAGGTGCTTACCAGCCGGAATTCGGTGCTCGCCCGATTCAGCGTTACATCGAACGCAACATAGAACGTCCGTTGAGCCACGCAATTCTCTCGGGAACCGTGAGTGCGGCAAAGCCCGCTGTCGTGGACTACAAGGACGGAATGTTTGTGGTGAAGTAATTCCTACTTATAAAGCTGTCATAACGTAAAGAGCAATGGTCTTGCGATCATTGTTCTTTTCTTGCATAACGCCCACGTCGAAGTCAATACGGACGTGCGTACCGCCAAAGGTAAGTTCAATCTTCGGGATAATGTCGACCATGAAATCTTCCTTCAGGTTACCCACGCTAGCCGATGATGTGACTTCAAGGAACATGCGGAGGACTTGTCCAAAAACAAGTGTCGGAATCATGGATGCCGAGAACTTTACGTAGCCGTCTTTGCCGGTTGCACCGTCAAGGAAACCTGCGCGGAGTTCGTAGTAGTTTGCGAAGCACTTCGCGATAAACTGTTGTGTGCCGATGGTGAATGCCAATGCGCTCTGGCTTGTTTCGCTCAAGTCGAGGTAGCCGTCAAATGCGATGAATGAACTTGGTCTGTAGCGGTAACGGACACCGATGTCCAAGGCAGTGTTGATTTCTTCGAGCTGACCGTAAGTGTTGATGTCGAGCTTTGCACCGACGTCGAATTGTTTGTTGAGTCTAGTGGTGAAGTTGATGGGAAAAAGCACATCGGAATTGAACGGCGAGCGGATGCCGAGACCGACGCCAATCTTTGGAGAGGGGCGGCTTTCGGGACCAAAGTTGTAGCGCATGTCCCAGAAATGGTCCACTGCAAAAGCATTTGTTACTAAAATCGCAAATAGCAGGCAAAGAATGTGTTTCATGTCCATCAAAGTTAGATAAATCGCTCGGTAAAAGCTAAATTTACACGCGTTAAAATGGAGGTATTTGTGGTCGAACCGCGTCCAGAACTTTCAAAACTTTCCGATTACGTCCCAGGCAAGTCCATCGACGAAATTCGTGAACGTTATGGTCTTAAGAATGTTGTAAAGCTTGCGTCTAACGAAAATCCGTTGGGTGCTTCTCCGAAGGCGGTGGAAGCGTTCCACGAAATTGCAAATTCGTTGCACTTGTACCCGCGCGGCGATGCTCCGAAGCTCATTGATGCCATTGCAAAGATGTATGGCGTTTCTACCAACCAGATTGTGATTGGTAACGGTTCCGATGAAATCATCGACATGGTGGGCAAGGCTTTTATCCGCCAGGGCGACAATTGCGTGGGCATTACGCCGACGTTCTCCGTGTACAAGTTTACGACGCTTTCGAACGGTGCCGATTTTATTGGCGTTGGCGAAGGCGATGAAAAGGCAACGCTTGATAAGCTCGCTGCTGCTGTTAACGAAAAGACTCGCGTGGCTTTCATTTGCAACCCGAACAACCCGACCGGTCACTATTACACCGAAGCTGAAATTCGCAGTTTCCTTGCAAAAGTGCCATCGAATGTTCTCGTGTTCTTGGATGAAGCTTACGCTGAATTTGCAACGGCTGCCGATTATCCGAAGATGGCTCCGCTGCTTTCGGAATACCCGAACTTGTTCCTCAACCGTACTTTCAGTAAGATTTACGGTTTAGCTGGGCTCCGCGTGGGTTATGCGATGGCAAGTGTTGAAGTTGTCCGCGCCATGTGGAAAATTAAGCCGCCGTTTGACGTGAACCAGGCTGCCCAGGTGGCTGCTGTGGCTGCTCTTTCTGATACGGCTCACGTCGAAACGACCCGCAAGAACAACGCTATTGGCTTTGAATACCTGAACCGCGAACTTGGTGCGCTTGGCTTCAAGGTTCTCCCGACGCAGGCAAACTTTATTTGCGTCCGCATCGGTGAGCGCGCCAAGGAACTCGTTTCGTTCTTGGAACAGAATGGCATGATCGTTCGAGGTCTTACGAGCTTTGGCATGCCGGAACATATCCGCATCACGGTCGGCAAGCCCGAAGAAAACGAACTCCTCGTTTCGCTTGTCAAGAAGTGGGTTGGCTAGGAGCTTGTTATGGAAAATCGCGAAATTGCAAAGGCTGGTGTCGCTCCCGAGAATTTGGAACTTTTGAAGATTGCGCTCAAGACGGCTGAACTTGCCGAAGAGAACATCCTCAAGTTCTATCAGAACGATGTTGGCGTCGAATGGAAGGCGGATAAGACTCCCGTGACGATTGCGGACAAGGGAACGGAAGAACTCGCTCGCAAATTCTGGGCAAAGGAAACTCCCGGCTTTGGCGTCATTGGCGAAGAATTTGGCATTGAAAGCCCGGATGCGGAATACCAGTGGGTGATTGACCCGATTGACGGCACCAAGTCGTTTATCCACGGTGTGCCTTTGTTCGGAACGCTCATTGGGCTGTGGCATAAGAACGTTCCGATTGCAAGTGTGATCCGCTTGCCGGCAATGAAGAGCGCTGTGTGGGCGGTGAATGGTGGCGGCGCCTTTTTGGACGGTCGCGAAGTTCGCGCTTCGAAGGTATCGCAGTTGAGCGATGCGCTCGTGCTTTCGGGTACGGTCAACACGATGGAAGACAAGGGTTTTGGCGAAGGCTTTACGAAGCTCCGCCGCAGCGCTCGCTTGCACCGTGGCTGGGGCGATTGCTACGGCTATTACCTCGTGGCTGCTGGTCGTGCCGAAATCATGGTGGATCCGGTTGTGTCGATGTGGGACATTGCCCCGTTCCCGCTTTTGATGAAGGAAACGGGAGGCAAGTTCAGTACCATCGATGGCAAGACGGAACTCTTCGACGCAAACGGCAAGCCGACGGCTCCGATTTACGAAGGCTTCACGAGCATCGCAACGAACGGCCTGTTGCACAATGTTGCACTCGATTGCTTGAAAAAGTAAGGTTTATCGCATATAAAGTTGTTTTTGTAGGTGTATGAGAAAAATTCTTGCAGTCTTGCTAGTTCTTGTTCTTTGCTGTAATGGCATGGGCGAAGAACCGGTCAAAGAAAGCTATTTGCCCTATGGAATGACTTTTCATGCTTCTTATGTGTATCCGACTACTGCGGAAGTATCTCTATTTGATATTCGATCTGGGACTGAAGCGGACGCTTTCCATATAGGCAATTTATTTGATGTCTATTTTGGATTTGATCCGCTTCATGTTAGCATTGACCCAAATAAAGTTTCTGACGAGGCTCTATTTTCTTTGGGTGGAGCCTTAGTGGTGGGCTTGATTGTAGGGGCGTTTGATGGATATACTCCTTCAAGTGAGGTTCTAGAAGTGTTGGGCTATATACTTCTAGGAGTCCCTGTATATGCCTGGTGCGGAAACCTTTATATCCCTTTAGTTCCTAAATCATGGTTGGGATTGACGGATCAAAGTCATATTATCACTCATGTTATTTATGAGCGAGGATTTCATTTGCGCAGTTTTACATATGTGAATGATATTGGTTTGCGGTGGTCCCCAATGCGAACAACTTATTTTGAAGCCGGCGTTCGTTTGGAGAAAAATTTTGCAGATGATTTTAAGTGCAAATTTTTCTTCCAGATAGGGGGAGCTGGAACAAGTAAATAGCTGGTCTTTACCACATCGTTGTATAGCTTACTGAATCTGGGACGAACGTGAATGTTATCGTCCCTTTTTTTGCGGTGTTGATGTAGGGAATGTGGAGCGAATCGAGGCGGTCAGTCACTTGCTTGTGCGGGTGGCGGAACCTGTTCTTGCGGCCACTCGGGATGATGGCGTACGTGGGGGAAACTGCTGTCACGAACGGCACGCTGCTGGATGTTTTGGAACCGTGGTGCCCGAGCTTTAGCACATCGCTTTTCAGATAAGCGTCTGTCTTCATAATTTCTTTTTCGCCTTTGACGGTGAGGTCTCCGGTAAGTACCGCAGAATGCCCGAGTCCTTTGAGCCGAAGCGTGATGCTCCCTTCGTTCGCTTCGACGCAGATGTCGTTTCGCGGGTGGAGCGTTCGCATTTCGAAGAAGTTTTCTTTCCACAGAAAGCCGCGATGGATGTTGCGGATAGGTATGTTCCTTTTGCGGGCTTCGCTGAGGACTTGTTGCCAATCGGTTTTACGTTCTTTCATTGAACAATCGCTTGCCCAAAGTTCCTTGACGGGGAACATTTTCAAAAGCGAAAGCGCTCCGCCGAAATGGTCCTTGTCGGGGTGCGTGATGATGAGCGCATCGAGCTTGCTCACACCAATGTGATGCAAGAACGGAACGATGATGTCTTTGCCGGAATCTTGGCGGCTGTTGTCGCCAGCGTCCACGAGAAAATATCTGCCGGATGGCGCCTTGATGAGATGGCTGTCGCCTTGCCCGACATCGATGGTCGTGAGCGTCCACGACGGGTGCAGAACTTCGCAGTAACTTTCAAACGCGAATAAAGCGGCGGCGACTAAAACGCATAAAAATGCATACTTGCGGGCGATGTAGTTCTTGTAGCAAACCGGCAAAAGTAAAATCAAGATTCCGAGTGCTAGCAGAACCGCAGGCGAGAATGGTCCGACGGTCATCGAGGCGGCCGCAGAATCCGAAAGAATTCGCGTCAAAAGCGATGCCAAACGCAAAAAGAATCTCGCGGCGGCGCAGAATGTTCCGCAGATAAAGTCTACAGGCGAGAGCTGTGCGAAAAGCCCAGCCTGCATGCCTAGCGAAATGGCTGGCACGATGATGATGTTCCCGAACCATGCGAACGGCGATAGTGTCTTGAAATGGTATATGAGGAATGGTGCTGTGGCGAGTGTTGCACAAAGCGTCACATATGTGGGGTCAATGGCGAACGATTGAATCTTTTGCCAAAGCTTGTTTTGCTTGATACTGTCGGGCAAAAGCTTTGTCGGGTTGTGCGGTGTGCCGATGATAATTCCTGCGGTGGCGGCAAAAGAAAGTTGGAATCCCGGATTCCAGATGACGCTTGGCTCTGGCAAGATGATTAGGAGCAATGCGACACCCAAGCTGTTGAGCGTATTGGCAGGTTTTCCGAATAAAGTGCCGATTTGCGGAATGGCGAACATCATGACCGCACGGCGCACGGCTGGCGAGCCTCCCGTGACGGGAACGTAAATCGCGAGAAGCGTCACGGCGATGATGATGACGATTTTATGCGGAAGGCCCGTCGCTTTCAAGAAAATCATGAGCATGCCTGCAAGCAAAACGACGTGAAAACCGCTAATTGCAAGCACGTGCACAAGCCCCGACCGTTGAAAATCGCTACGTAACACCTCTGGAATCCCCGAGCGGTCACCCGCCAATAGCCCCATCAAGAGTCCCGTTTCAGCAGGGTCGAGGAACTTTGCGAATCTCGCCTGCATAAATTGCCTAAACTTAAAAAAGCTCCGTTCGAAAGTCCAGTCGCCGGGGTAAGCCGTCCACTGTTTGAACTTGCCGTAAGCGGCGAGTCCTTGCGATTTTAGCCAGTTTTGTGTGTCAAAAGCGCCAGGCACGCTTGGTGGCGTCTCGGGGTACCATGTGGCCTCAAAACAGATGGAATCCCCTGGCAAGGGGAGGTCCGGCAAATTCCGCTTCTCAGTCAGACGTACTTTATACCCCTCGCGCGCACTCTCATGAGTATTTCCAATAGCCGTCTCCTCGGCATTTCCCGAAACATTGATGATAAAAGCCGTCCCTTTAGGCCGTGGGAGCCTGGATTCGACTTTCCCGCAGTCGGTATTGCTGATGGCATCATTTTTGCGAACAGTTTCGGCTATTTCGACCACCCCTTCATGGGCGATAATTCCTGCCGCTAAAGACACAAAAATCACCCATTGGATGTGCCTTCTGAAGAAATGTGTGAGTAAAATCAGCGATCCAAGCATAAAAAAGGCAAATTTGGGCTCATCTAGGGAGGCTATCGTTGTTGCAACGACTATTGCACTCACCAAGGCGGGTTTACCGTCAAGGGGAGCAATAAGGTCCTTAAATGCGTTAAATATTTTTTCTTTGCTATTTTTTTTCATTTTCTTTTTTCTTTTGTATTTTATATGTGGTGTTTACTTTCTATACACGCATTTGAGGAGTGTTTGTTTCGGGTATTTATGAAAAATTTTTGTAAAAAAGTGTGGATTTTAGGTTTTTTGGCTCTGTTGTTGTCGTTTTTTATTACTGCATGCACGACATCAGTTGAGGCTGATGGTGAAATAATCCTAAAACCCGATACAAGTCGATATATTGTCCATAAACTTTATCCGAATGACTTGGCTAGAAACGATTCGGCAGCCGCAAATATTGCGCACGGAATCATGCTCGCTGTGCATCCTGGGGCTTCGTACAAGCTTTCTTTTGATATCGATTCTACTGTTCCGGCTCCGGAATTGCAGTTGTTCCGCCCCTATAGCATCGATGCGGGGCTTTTCGGGTTGAGTAAGGTCCGTACTTTGACGCCTACAGTTGTCGGAAAGCGATATGTCTATTCTTTTATCTGCGAAGAAAATGAAATGACGGTGTGGTATACATCGCTCGGTAACAATGGTAAGTATTACGAAGGCGAAGTTAAGAATATTAGCTTTACCGGGACTGGAACTTATAAAGATCATTTTGCTTTGAATCTGATTGTTGTTGGTGCTGTCGGGAAAACGAAAGATGGCATGGATATCGATGAACTGTCGCATTATATGCTAGAAGCGTTTCGTGAAAAGTATTATGGTGTAACGATTGATACTCTATATGTCCTCTATGCCCACGAGCATCCTACATTAGGGCGTAAGTATACGGCTGATTATCCTTGGGAGGCTGGGACGAGTTCCGAAGATATCTTTTTGGGGGACCTTGCTAGTTCGATTGACGAAAAGCATAGCAATACCTTGAATGTGTTTTTCATGCATAGTATTGCGGGAAACAATGTCATGGGGCTCTCGCGTCTCTTTGCCGGGGAACTTGGTGCGGGCGAGGAAAATGCTGTTGTTATTGGAGAATATGTCCATAACCAAGATGGCGAACTTGAATTGCAGTCGTCGTACAACATTGTGATGACGATGATTCACGAAACTGGGCATTCTTTTGGGCTCAGGCATACATCGGCGACGAAGCTCGATATGAAGCAATATCTCGGTGGTGATGAAAAGACTGGCGTTTTGGTCGGCGACTGGTCCAATATTGATGATGGATTAACGGATACGCCGTTTTGTGAAGAAATTTTAAGGAGTAATTTATACAAGCAGGCTGAAGAACCCGCCTTTGAAACCTCAGGTTTTGTTTATAGGGCGATTCACGAAAGCTGTTCAGACCGCAAACGTTATTCGTCTATTTATATTTGTCCTGATTTAAATAACATTATGTTCCCGGTAACGGTAGAATGTGCTCAGGATCTCTCGTTCTCGGAACAGCAGATGGAAATAATCCGATCGACATTGTCGATTATCCCGCACTAAAAAATGAAAGCTTCTCAATTCTCTGAAAATGCGCAGTTGATTGCGTTTGTGTTGCAAAAAGGGTCTGAATGGGACCCAAACGTCATTGAGCTTTTGGAAAAAACTTGGGGCCCTATCCGCCATAAGGGGCGCCTTTTTGCATTTGATAAGACGGATTATTACAAGCCTGAAATGGGTGATGACTTGTATCGTGGGGTGGTCTCTTTTGAAAAGGAAATCCCGCCAGAGACGATTGCCGAAGAAAAGGAACGCAGTAACGCATTAGAACTCACGACCGCATCGGCGGAAACCCCGGAACTGCGCCATGTGAACATTGACATTGGCTACATGGATATGGACAAGGTGGTGCTCCCGAGCTACAAGCGTGGACCGTTCAAGCTTTATGCGGGCAAGGGCGTATGGCTCGATATGCTTTTGACGTATGCGAAGGGCGTATTCCACCCGACCGCCTGGGCGTTTGATGACTTTGTGCGAAATCCCTATCAGCACGATTTACAGCTTATCCGTGAAAAGTTCAAGAAAGCGCGCAAGGGTGGTTAGTTGTTAGTCGTTGGTCATTGGTCATTAGTCAATGGTCATTAGAAAATCTTGATATAAAATTCTCTAGTAACTCAGAACTAGTAACTCAAAACTAGCTTTTCAGCTCTCTGCTCAAACTTCTGAGTTCTAATTCTTTTTATATTGCATGCTGATGAATAAGAAGCTTTTACTCCTTGGTCTTTCGACCCTTACGTTTTTGGCGTGCTATAGCCCCAAACCATTCGAGGCTGAATCTTTGGATGATGATTCCAAAAAGCAGAGTAGTTCTGAAATGGGGACGATATACTCTGTCAATGGAAGTGAGCAAATCTGCAACCCGTCCATCTCGCAGGATACGGTCAATTTCCCGGCTTCGATGCTTTGGTTGAACTTTAGCAAGATTAAAGTCAATAAACATGATGACGAATTCCCCGTTACAGATGTTAAGCAGCATGATCGTTTGACCGTTTCGGATACCGCGAATAACGTGAAGTGGTATTTGATGATTGATAAGGATAAGGGCGAATGCCAGTTCCAGGACCCGGAATGGAGTACTCATCCTGATTTCATCGTCTCGTTGCGCGGTCAGGGACTCAATGGTGGTTCATGTGGTGACGTCTTGGATTACGGCATTTTTGCGGTCCGTACGTCGGACAAGAAAAAGTTCTGGTTCTTTGACAAAGGCATTATTGAACAGGCGACTCCGCATGTGTGGGTAGATCCTACGGCTAAAGCGGAAGCCGATGGGGATGAATCGACCGTCGAAGGCTTCTTTGGTACGAAAAATGTGCGTCTGACTTATGCGGACGGAACGGATGGAGATCCGCAAAATATCGTATTTATCGATTATGCCAATGGCGGAAAGTCGAAGGCGATTAAGCTTAAGAAGCCTACGGATCGTAGCAACTGGAAAGTTGAAAGCCCGATGATTTCGCCGGATGGTAATTTTGTCGTGTATAACTTGATGACGAAATCGGAAGATAACTGGGAAGCCTATATCCAGGAACTTTCCAAAGATGCCGAAGGTGTTAAAATCCCTCTTACGAAGGACATGAAGTCTGAACCGGCTCAGCCGCACTGGTTTGAATCGGATGGGCGTCTGTTTGTGGTTTGGACGGAATTTACTCAAACGTCATACTACAACAAGATCCATTTAGATAATGCTTCGGCTCAGGACGGTTCTGCCGGGCGTACGGTAATGCGTGAGGTTCGCTTGAAAACGGGTGCTTCTAAGAGTGAACTAGTGGAATGGGTAGACGATAATGTGGAACTTGCGCCGATCCCGATGATTGGCGGGCGTTCTCCCGATGGCAAGTTCTTGTCGACTGGCTATAAGTACGCTTATTTGCTTAAGCTTCCGTGAGGTGCGGTATGAAGAAGAATTTTTTGATTGAAGGCTGTTCTCTTGTCGCACTTGTTGCGGTTGCTTTTTATGCTGGCTTTAATTCCCCTGTGACGCCTGCGACTCCGTGGGAGTCCATTGGCGGTTGCGGTGCTGGCGGTTCCGGTGGCGGTTCCGGCGATGGCATCAAGTGGATTGGTCAGGGCGTTTCGGGCGGTTATCTCGAAGCTGAAGTCTTTACGAAGTACAACGTGGGGCAGAATTTCTCCGCTCTTACGGTGAATCCGCATTTCTCGATCAAGCCAACGTGGGATACGAAGGTTGGTGTGACGATCCCGTTCATGAGCCATCAGGGCGAAGTGCAGTATCGCAGCAACCAGACTCCGACTGACCGCACTACGGGCGGTCTTGGCGATATCTCGTTTGATTTTTCGAAAACGATTGGCAGTGGCGGTGCAGCATCGCTTTCGGCATCGCTCTCGATTCCGACGGGGCAGTACGATATCAAGCGCGGTAAGGATGGCGGTAAGGAAATCTTGCCGAGTAGTTTCCAGAAGGGGAGCGGTCTTTATTCACTGACGCTTGGATGGGACTACAGCCGCGATACGGACAAGGGCATCTGGCTCTATAGCTTGAGCTACACGCACCCGTTTGCGATGCACTTGTTCTCGGGCGAAAATGAGTTTAACGACAGCTATTGGAAGAATATCAAGAAGCATGGAGACCGCTTCAAGTACCGCTTCAAGCCATATGGCGAAAATGACCTTGGTGCATTTACTCCGCCTTCGATTGGTGGTTCTGTCGCTTATGGTTATCGTGGTCGTACGGGCATTGTCCAGTCGTTTGGCTTGAATTTCTCGATCCCGCTTGGCGTGGCTTGGATTTCTTCTGAATCCGAAGGAACTTACGACCCAAGGCCGGATCCGGATCACCAGGCTTGGTCTGTTTCGCTTGTGTATGGCTTGGAATTCTCGAACCCGGACTTCCCGGTGTTCCTTGCGTTCTCGCTCCCGATCCATGACAAGGCGGGTGGCGCTGATGCAATGAATGAATACAGCGAAAAGCCGATGAAGAAGTGGAACGCTCCGGACTGGAGTGATATCGGTCAGCAGTGGACTATCGCCGTTGGCGTTAAGGGAAGCTTCTTTTAGTTAGAGGGCTACGCGCGCGGGTGCGTCTTCTTGAAGGCTTGTTTTAGTCGTTCTGCATTCACGTGCGTGTAGATTTGTGTGGTGGAAATGTTTGAGTGCCCGAGCATTTCTTTGACGCTCATGATTTCGGCGCCGTTTTCTAGCAGGTGCGTGGCAAAGCTGTGGCGCAGCACGTGCGGGCTTGCTTTCCCTTCCCAGCCGATTTCTCGGAGCAGGTCGTGAATGTCGTTTCGCAATGTGCGGATGTCATAGGGCTTTCCGTTTTCGCTTAGGAAAACGTAGCTTGTAATTGTTGGGGCGTGTCCGGCTTCAATCTCAGCAGCCCTGAATTTTTCGAGCCAAGAAATGAGCACGTCAGTAATTGGAACGATGCGTTCCTTGTTGCCTTTACCGATGACTCGGACAAGTTTTTCTTTTGTCTGTAATTGGTTCCAGCAGAGGCTTTGACATTCCGAAATTCGCAGTCCCGAGCCGTAAATGAGTTCGAGCAAAAGTCGTGCGCGGACTTGCGGGAGAGTCGGATTTTCAGGTAATTCAGGGAATTTTTCTTCGGCGAGGTCCTTTTGCCCGAGGAATTGCACAAGGCGCTTGGGGCGCTTGGGCATGGGGACTGCTTCGGCGGGGTTCTTTTGCAAAATCTTCGAACGCACGAGGTATTTGCCAAAGCTTTTCAGTGCGGCGAGGTGCTCGCAGATGCTTGTGGGTGCAAGTTTCTGCTTGATTTTCATGTCCCACACGAAATTCTTGACGTTTGTTTCAGAGAACGATTCAAGAGGCGCAGCCGTCTTGGTTGCGGTTGCTTGCTGTGCATTGGGGCTGCGCTGTGCATTCCCGGCTAGCATCGCGAGGTATTTTTCGAGCGATTTGCGGTATGTAATGACTGTTCTTTCGGAATACCTGCGCTGGGTTTGCAGGTATATCAAGAAATTTTGGATGTAATCGTCTAAAAGCATTTTTTTAAAGTGTTTTCAAAAAGAAAAATATCTATTTTAGTTGTCACCAAATGTCTTTTTTGAAAAAATTTATATCTCTGCGGACTTGTTTCCTTGCCTGTGCGTTTGCGTCAT
This sequence comes from Fibrobacter sp. UWB7, assembly GCF_900142945.1. Taxonomy (NCBI): domain Bacteria; kingdom Pseudomonadati; phylum Fibrobacterota; class Fibrobacteria; order Fibrobacterales; family Fibrobacteraceae; genus Fibrobacter; species Fibrobacter sp. UWB7. The sequence goes on along the minus strand of NZ_FRCO01000001.1, from coordinate 428,916 downwards.
CGGCTTTTGCTGCTGACCGCGTTGTGGGTGCGAATGCGACTCTTGATATGGAACCGGGTGCACGCTCTGCGGCTTTGGGTTCTGCAACTCTGGCTGTTGAGGGCGATTACCTTGGACTTTTGACCAATGCGTACCAATTATCTCAAGCCAAATACATGTGGGCATCGTTTTCGCATACGGCTTATTACGAAGATACCAAGTACGATTATGCATCCATGGTCATCCCTCTCCCTAAAAACCAGGGGTTAGGTGTTTCTTTCTCAAGGTTTGGTGCCGATGATATCCCGTACATTAGGGAAGGGGAACCGGTGCCTGAAGGCTCGGACTACAACACGCTCTCCTATGCGGACTGGGTATTTTCTGTCGCCTGGGGGCGTCGCATTATAGACCGCTTGGACTTGGGAATTGCGTTCCATGTGCTTTATCGCGATATGGACCAGACCGGTTGGGGCTTCCGCGGCGATGCTAGCGCTCGTTATCAAATCATGGATGATTTTTACGTAGCGGGTCTTTTGAAAGGCTGGACTTCTTCGGCGACTTCTTGGGAATCTGGCGAATTTGAATATTCCGCTCCTGAATTTTACTTGGCTTTAAGCTATGGGCTGCCCGTCCAGTACTTGTATGGCAAGTTCAATTTTTACTGGCAGAGTGCTGGGCTTTTCCATCATGATGCAAGAGACTTGGACTTTGACGAAGATACCCATGGTGGCGATCGCATTTGGGAAGATCCGCTGGATTGGTTATCTGGCGGTCGTGGTGGCGTCGAATTTGCGTTTGATTTTGGACTCAAGTTGCGAGTCGGCCTCAGCAGCTTTACGACATTCAAGAGCGTGACGGCTGGTGCCGGTCTTACGATTGCAAATTTCCTTGTGGTGGATTACGCGTTTGAATCGCATCCGGTGTTCTCTCCGGTGCATCGCGTGAGTGTAAGCTTTAGCCCGTACCTCTTTGGCCACAAGCCGAAGAAAGAAGGACACTTGAGCAAGACTGATGCCGCAAAGAAGCTTGTGACGGAAGAAGAATTCCCAGCGGATGAATTTGTGGAAGAACGCGTGGAGAAAACTCCTGTCGCTCCGGTAAAGCCTGCTTTGAATGAAGCTCCAGAAAAAGAGGAATCTCCAAAGGTTGAAACGGCTCCTGCAACAGCTCCGGCTTCAGCTCCGACAGCTACTACTCCGGTAACGCCTGCTGCACCGATTGCACCTACGGCGCCAGCAACTCCGATTATTGAAACTGATGATGAAATCTTGGAATAGAGGGCTACATGATGACTGAAACAAAAAATGTGGGTTTATTCCTTGTGCTTCCCGCTCCACTCAATCCGATTGGAGCTTTCGATGCCGAAACGTTCAAGGCGAATTTCCGTTCTTTGATGACGGAAAAAGCTGACGCCAAGTTTATAGGCGTAGATTTGTCCGGACTCGATTTTGTCTATAGCGATGCGTATAATGCCTTTATGCAGTTCCATCAGGAACTTTCCAAACGTAATGGTACGTTTGCGGTTCTTGCCGATAGGGAATCGCTAGCCAGGAGCTTAAAAAAGGTGGGGCTTGAACGCTTTATCCGTATATTCATGAGTGAAGCGGATATGGCTGCGTATCCTCGGGTCGAACAGGGGGTGGCTCCTGCTGAGGAACCTGCTAAAGCTGCTGTTGAGCCTGCAAAAACTGCTGCGGTCGAGAAACCCGCAGATGCTATTCTTCAGGCAAGCCCTGCTCCGCAAGCTCCGGTCGCTCCGAAAATCATGGATACAAATCCGCTAGTGGACGAGACTTCTTCTTCGAAGGGAACTCTTGTTGCGGTTTTGGTGCTTTTGCTGATTCTCATAGCGGTTGTATCTTATTTGGTCTTGTAACCGATGGCTGTTGAATTTTCAGAGTATCACGGTAAACGGAAAAGAAAACGGGAAGCTCGTAAATTTCCGCTAATTAGGATTATTATAGTCTTTTCATTGACTATTGCCGCCTATACCAATGGGTGGTTCCGTATGTTGGTGGATAAACTCCCGCTGCCTGGGAACGAAGAACCTGCACCTCCTGTTGTTGAGGATTGGATTGCGGGGTGTACTTCGTATGACGGGACTCCGTTTGAACTCAAGAATGACTATGCCCAGTGTTCGTGGATTGTAACCGACTCCTTGGCGCTTCCGAACACGTTCTTGCGCTATGTGAAAAATTTGGCGTCGGACGGGTCGAAAATTCATTGGGTGGCATCCAAGAAAGATTTTGGCGATGCTCTCCTGGTGGTCCTTGAAGATTCAACGCGCAATGTCTTTTTACACATGATGCGAGAGGATTCTTCGAAAGTCTGGATTTCGAGCAAGACGGGTTGCCTTTTCCCGGGGCCGTGCCCGCACGTGCCGCTCGGATGGTCTGCTCTTGCGATTGTAGACAACTTTGACTTTGAAGGCTTGGAACAGCTCTTGTCGGCGGACTTGTTTAAAGGTCTTGGGGAAGCTCCTGTTTACCCTGTGCTTCCGGGTATTGTGCTTGAGGCAGGGCGCGATTCTCTTGGCATGTTTGTGGAACTCAATCACGGAAACGGGATTACTTCGCGCATGTTTGGCATCGGGTCCTGGAAGATGGCACCTACGGTGGGTAAAATGCTGAATGTTAGTGATGCCGTGGGGCGCCTCTCTCCGCAGGACAGTTCCTCGTTTTTCTTGACGGTGCGACAGAACGGCTTGTTTGTGCGTTGGAAAGATTTCTACAAGTTGACGCATCCGGTGGACTCCGCCCAAATTGCTAGTTTCAAAAAGAAGTTGCCTTTTTGAGTGAGTTTGTATGAACCTTAAGTCTGTCAAGTTTTCTCTTGTTTGTCTATTTTCCCTGCTGGTAGCTTTTTTCGCGTCTTGTGCTCAGGATGGCGATGGCCCGCTGGATGTGATGCCTAATGGACAATCTGTAGAAGGCAAGGGATTTTTTGAGGCGGCATCACTTGATTCTGGCAAGACGATTCATCTGATTTCGGATACGCTTTATATTACGCTTTCGAAGATTTGGTCTTTTTCGAATTGCTCGCTTACATCGATTGACTTGAATTATTCCTTTGAAGATTCGGTTGTCGTTTTTGCGCCGACTGTGAATATCAAGGTTAATACGGACGATTGCCCATCGCCGATGTACCGCCCGGATTCGACGTTCAAGATGCTCACGAATAGTGTGTCTTCGAATATCACGAAGATCGTTGTGAAAAATGATGTGGATTCGCTTTTGGATTCCATTATGCTGCGTCGTGGAAAAATTGAACTCGATACGTTCCGCATCTTTGTGGATTCTGCATTTGCTGAACCTGCTTCACTTCCGTTACGCACGAAGGAATCTCCTTCGATTTTGCGAGTCTTGGATTCTCTGACTCCGCAGAAATTCCATTGGAGGACGCTCCGTGCAAACTGCACCATGCGTGTGGATATGTGCGATGAGGTTGTTGCAGATACGATTTATCCGTCGAGTTGGAGCGAAAATGATACGGCGCTTGTGCCGGTACGTTATGCTTGCGCATCTTCGGATTCCACGTACTGCTTGAGTTCTAAATGGGAATACGATTCGACATCTTTGGGTAAGATCATGGAACGCTTGGATACGGTTTGGCATACGAGCACGTATTACGTCGAAGAAATTCCCAAGTGCGCGATGATGAATGGCTTTTTGTATTCAGGTTTTACTTATGGTGCTAAAACTACGTTTGTACGGCAGCTTTTTGTGCCTGATGAAAGCGAACGTTCTTGTGGACCTTCGACAAAAGAAGACTGGGTGGCTTATCGCTTAGATAAAAATGCACTCGTACTCGAAAGCGAAGATGACGAAGAATCGCCTATAGATATAGATAGTTTGTATAATATTTGGAAGTCGGCGACGGTTGCAAACGATACGCTCCGCACCGATTCGACGGAGTCAAAATGATTGAATATACCTTTGCCGCTGAAATTGCCGAAGAAGACAAGCCTGTAATTCTTGAAAGCAAGATTTATAAGCAGTGGCTTGAAGCTTCTGAAAAAAAATTCAATATCACGAAGGTGCATTTTGCTTCGGTCGACTATTTTAGCAAGCGCCACGAACCGCTGTTCATCAAGCTGAATGCGACCGCTTTTTTGCCGGACGGCAAGCCGGTGCATGGGATTGTGCTTGTGCGTGGCCATGCCGTGGGTGTGCTTGTCGTGCTCCATTGCGAAGGCAAACGCTATTTGCTCTTGGTGCGCCAACCGCGATTTGCAATCTCGGAAACGGCGTCGCTTGAAATCCCGGCGGGGATTCTCGACTGGTCGGGCGATTTCCGCAAGGTGGCGCTCTCGGAACTTGAAGAAGAAGCGCAAATCAAGGCTAAGGATTCTGAACTGATTGACTTGATGGACTTCTGGTACAAGGGCTCAAGCGAAGGCTTTGCTGGAAGCTGCGGACTTTTGGACGAGCGCATCCGCCTTTATGCGATTGAACGTAGCGTGACGCGCGAAGAACTTGAAGCGATGGATGGCAAGAACCAGACCTACACCGACGAGAACGAATGGATCCGTACGGAAGTTTTGCCGTACGAAGAAGCTGCTCACAAGTTCATTGATGGAAAGAACCTGATTGCGTTGTTCTTGTACGAACGCTGGCTCGAAGCCCAGAAAGTGTATTATTAGCTATTAGTTGTTAGTTTCTAGTTATTAGTTTGAAGTTAGGCGGCTATGCCGCAGTTACTATGCTAATGACCAATGACTAGTGACTATTGACTAATGACTAGAAAATCGTATTGTTGATTGTAAGTCCTGCGAAGAATAGGATCAAGTAGCCATACCAAAGTCCGGTCGGGACGTAGTTCAGTATGCGCTTGTATTTTTTCGGTTCATCCTTATTCTTATCCTTGATTCGGATAATGTTCTTTTTGAGATAAAAACCGCAGAGCGCAAGCCCGCCGATGCTGATAAGGATGAGTAATACGTAAGCCATATACTAAATATAGCATAAAGCGAGCGTCGCGACAACAAGTTTACTTGTTGGCATGACCGAGCTGAGCTATATGCACTCCAACGTAGTGCCATATAGCATATTGGCAAAAAATAATATATTTTAAGAACAAACTTTTATTCGGTGCTAGTGCGATTTTTGTCGCTATAGCTATAGTAAGGAGGAAAAATGAATAGGAATAAAAGAAAGATGGCACTAATTGTGCCTATGATGATGTTTTGCGCCGCTTGCTCAGAAGTTGACCCGGCGCCAGATGATCCCGTTAGTGGATCTCCAGAAAAAACGACCTGCCCTACGGATGGGGCTAGACATCTTGCGAAAGAGGGGAGTAGTGCTGAAATTTCTTCGCTTAATTTAGATGTCGTTATTCGCGATTTTCAGCAGAATCATTCAGATTTTGAAAACTTCTCGGAAGAAACGGTTGAACATCTGGATGATATCTATAGCTATGAGAGTACAACCGGCGCTGCCATGAAAGCTTTTGGTTTTGGTGAAGATTGGTATGCAGCTTCGGTTTATCATAGTTCATGTGGCAATATGTATTCTTTTGAAAAGAATGGTACTGGAATCCAAATTGGCGTAGATGGCTTACCGATGCAGAAAAATCCTGCTTTGCCAGAGTATTTGCAGCAGGTTTCTGCGGGTCCGGTCTTGGAATATGGGGAGTGCTTTCAGGTTGTGAATGTACAATCTGGGATTAAGTTTTTACGCGGCTACATAAATGCTCTTGGTAACGTGAATGGCGATAAGTGCTCTGATGAAAAAAATAATTGGGCAAAACCGGTTGTTTATACACCGGGCATGGTGAATCCTTATTTGCTGTTTAAGAATACAAGCAATGATGGGACCATTGATATGTATGATGTTGCCGTTCAAAAGCTGAATGAACGCTGTGACAATAAGAACTTTGACCAGTGGTTTGTGGATGACCCTACTGTAAACAAGCGCGTCAATATGGTTCTTGAACTTCCGAAGTCCACAGACGAAAGTAATGACTTTGTTTACAATTTTAATTCCAATAATGGAGGGTTCTTCCCGCTAGATAGCGTGAATCCGGTGAATCATGAATGGGTAAGTGCAAAATCTTGTATTGAATTTATCCAGCCGACGGGTTCTTGTGAAGTCTTTGAACCTCAGTCGCTTTCCATTTTCTGTCCGCCTTATGATTATCAGTATGCAAGAACTCAGGAAGATCTGTCTGGTCAGAACACCTATAAGCTTTGTGCAGACTGGTTGAATGCGGGTGGTCCGCGTGCTGTAAATTCTAATGGTACTGGGCATAGCGCCGCCTTGCAGGCCGCAATAGCAAATGGAAAACTTGGTTTGCAACACTTGCGCAATTATGGTTTTACCATGATGGGGTACATGAGTTTCCAGTATAAGGCGTCAAACCAGTTGCCGGAACCAGAAGAACTGAAGTTTGTTAGTAGTGGAGACTTGTGGGTGTTTGTCGATGGTGTTTTGGTGATTGACTTGGGCGGTACGCACATGCCTGCTCCGGGTAGTGTAAAAATACAGACTCTAGCCCAAAATAATCATGGTTGCCATATCGGAGAACCGTTAGCGCAGCATTCGAATTGTGAGGGGGCTTCTGATGTGACGGGCTGGGCGGATGGATCCTTGCACCATTTGCATTTCTTTGTCGCTAACCGTCAGACCGAAATCTCTGATTTCTCGATGTCGCTACCTTCGTCTTTTGCTGTTGATCCTGGAGAAATTGCAGGTTCTGGTGAATCGGGTAAGAAGGGCGATGATGACGAAAATTGCGTTAATTGACGCTAAAGTCATTTAGGAGAGTTGCCTAAGGGCAAAAAAATTTCTCTATTTGGTATGTACTGACGTTCGTGGGTTCAAATTTGGCTTGAACGAGCCGGATTCGGACCCGAATACGAACGCCGTTTATTGTAAGAGGTTTATTTGGTCGCCCAAGAAAAACTGAATTCTCTCATTGCCGATGCATGCAAGTCCGCATCTGTTACGCTTGTGGAAGCTGATGTGTTCCGTGCTGGCAAACGCAAGACATTGCGAATCTTTATCGACAAGCCCGAAGGAGTTACTATCGATGACTGCACGAACGTGAGTCATTTCCTTTCGGATGCGCTGGACCTGGATCCCGAGTTGATCGAGGGCGCTTATACGCTTGAAGTTTCTTCTCCGGGAATAGACCGCCCCCTCAAGTCTATGGCGGATTTTGAACGCAACAAGGGGCGCCTGCTCCGTGTGACACGCTCGACGGGCAAGCCAGTGACTGGTGAACTTTTGAATGCCGACGAAGAAAATCTGACGCTCAAGCTCAAGGGCAATGCCGGCGAAATCGTCATACCGCGGTCCGAAGTGCTTTCGGCCAAGGTCGAAGTAGAAATTAAATAGGAAGGTCAACTATATGAAGAACGAACCGAAAGTAAACTTGCTCGACGTACTCAAGGAAGTCGTTGAAGACAAGAGTGTCGATGATTCCGTGATTTTGGACGCCCTCAAGAAGGCTCTTATTTCTGCGGCCCGCAAGTATCTGCACATCGAAAAGAAGATTAACGTCGATATCGACATGGAAACCAACGAAGTCCATGTGTTCTTGAACGTCGAAGTTGTTGATGACTATCCGGACTACGACCCGAACATGACTGCTGACGAAGTGGCTGAAATGGACGAAGGCTACATGCTCGTCGATGAAGCTCGCGACTTCAACGAAGACGCTCAGGCAGGCGACAGCCTTTATATGGAACTCCCGACCTCCTCCTTTGGTCGTCAGGCAATCCAGACTGCAAAGCAGCTCTTGACCCAGCACATCCGCAGTGCCGAATGCCAGCGCATCATGGACATCTACCGCAGCCGCATCGGTACGATCATCAATGGTACGGTGCTTCGTTTGGAACAACGTAACGTTATCGTCGATCTCGGCAACAAGATTGAAGCTGAACTCCCGGCTCGCGAACAGATCCCGCACGAACGCTTGACTCAGGGCGCTTCTGTGAAGGCTGTGATTGCTCGCGTGGAAGAATCTACGAAGAGCGGTGCTCAGGTTATTTTGTCTAGATCCAACGCTGACTTCCTCAAGGCGCTTCTCCGTCAGGAAGTTCCGGAAATCTACGAAGGCACTGTCGAAATCAAGGCTGTTGCCCGTGACTCCAAGAATCGCCGTGCAAAGATTGCCGTCTATTCTCGTGACGAAAAGATTGACCCGGTTGGCGCTTGCGTCGGTATGAAGGGTGCTCGCGTGCAGACGATTGTCCGCGAACTCGGCAACGAACGTATCGATATCGTTCACTGGGACGAAAACTTCGACGTGTTCGTTCAGCGTTCCTTGGCTCCGGCATCTGTCCTCAAGATGTTCCCGGTTCCGGATACGGACCGTATCGTGATCATCGTGGATGACGAAAACCTCGCACAGGCTATCGGTAAGGGTGGCCAGAACGTGGAACTCGCCGGTCGCTTGGTGGATCGCAAACTTGACGTTCATGGAGAACAGGAATGGTCTCAGATGGACGAAGAAGCCAAGAACAACATCCTCGCTCCGAACTATGAGGATGAAAGAAGAATGAGAGCGAAGCGTTTGGACGAAGACAGAAAGGCAAAGGCCGCAGCTGTCAAGAAGGACGTGAACGCTTAAAAACTTTTGCGCAGGGCAAATAGTTTAACGGAAGAATAAGAAAAGGAATTGAATAGGCTATTCATGACGAATGAATCTCAAATGAAACCTAAGGATTGGGCAGATGCTCATGGATTGAAGGTTGATGTGGTGATGAAGCTGCTCCGCGATGCAGGCGTTGCAGTTCGTACCCATATGTCCAAATTGGATATGGCAGACTTTGCTAAAATCGAGGATGCTGCCGCTGCCGAAAAACAGAAGCAGGATGCCCGCAACAAGAATCTCAAGAGGCCTACCGCTTCTGAATCTGATTCTTCCGCTTCCGCTCCTGCAAAGAAGAAGGAAACGTCGGTTGCGACGAACAGACTTGGCTTGAAGGTGAGCCTCAAGAAAGGCCCGGGTCCCCGCAAGGAGGCTCCGAAGCCTACTGCTAAACCGGAATTGAAATCCACGATTGCAAAGCCCGCTGCTCCGGCTGCTGTAAAACCGGCTGCTCCGGCACCTGCACAAGTTGCACCGAAGCCTGCCGCACCTGCTCCGGCTGCAAAGCCTGCCGCTCCGGCACCGAAGCCGGCTGCCCCGGCTCCAGCACCTGCAGCAGCACCCGCAGCACCTGCTGTTCCGGCTGTTAAGCCCGCCGCTCCCGCACCGGCCCCGGCCCCTCAGGCAAAGCCTGCCGCCCCGGCGCCTGCACAAGCCGCTCCGAAGCCCGCTGCTCCTGCTCCGGCTGCAAAGCCTGCCGCTCCGGCCGTCGCAAAGCCCGCTGCTCCGCAGCCGACTATGATGTCTGCTACGACGGAACTCAAGCAGCCGCCGATGAAGGCTCAGGTCTTCAAGCCCGATGCAGCAATCCTTGCCCGTATCGAAAAGTCTCGCCAGCAGGCTCAGGCCGCTCGCAACAACCATCGCCCGAATGGTGGAAACCGCAATGGCGGCAATGGCCAGGGTTACACGGGTACGTTTGGCCGTCTCTCGAACAACGGCAATGGCGGTAACGATAACCGCAACAATAACAACAATAATCGTCGCCCGAACGGCGGTAACGCTAGCAGCAGTAGCCGCGGCTATACCGGTCGTAACGGTGGTTTCTCCAGCGGTTCCATGCAGGAAGCTTTCAATGCTTCCAACAACAATAACCAGTCTCTCGGTCAGAACAACCAGAACGGTAAGGGCAATGGCAAGGGTCAGAACGGCCGTCATGGCAACGACAAGAACCGCCGTAGCAATACTAAGGACCGTCAGGAAATGCAGAGGGAACAGCAGCAGGAAGCCGTTCGTCAGAACGTTTCCCGCGTGATGGCATCTCTCTCCAAGAACCCGGTCAAGAAAGTTTATCACAAGGAACATTCCGAAAACAACTCGGGTGAAGAAAAGAAGATTCTCAAGACTTCTGACTTCATTACCGTGGGCGAACTCGCAGGTCTCATGGACCAGATGCCGGCACGCGTCATTGCAAAGTGCATGGAAATGGGCATGATGGTGACCATTAATGCTCGCCTTGATTTCGAAACGATCCAGATTTTGGCTGATGAATTCGGTTACGAAGCTCAGCTGATGGAAGAATACGAAGAAGAAGCTCTCGGCATTGAGGAAGAATCTCAGGAAAATCTCCAGCCGCGTCATCCGGTGGTTACCGTCATGGGCCACGTTGACCACGGTAAGACTTCTCTCCTCGACTGGATTCGTAAGACCCACGTGGTGTCCGGCGAATCGGGTGGCATTACGCAGCACATCGGTGCATACGAAGTCACCACCAAGCAGGGCAAGGTTACCTTCCTCGATACTCCGGGTCACGAAGCCTTCAGTGCTATGCGTGCTCGCGGTTCCCAGGTGACCGACGTTATCGTTCTCGTCGTGGCAGCAGACTCCATGGTGATGCCGCAGACGGTTGAATGTATTGAACTTGCAAAGCGCGAAAATGTCCCGATGGTCGTTGCCATTACAAAGATGGACCTCCCGACCGCAAACCCGGACAAGATTCGCGCCCAGCTCGCAGAACGCGGTGTGGAAGTCGAACAGTGGGGCGGTCAGACCAGCTGTATCGAAGTTTCTGCACGTACAGGTCAGGGCATGGATGTCCTCCTCGAAACGCTCGCTCTCGAAGCTGAAATTCTTGAACTTAAGGCCAATCCGGATACGCACGCCCGTGGCGCTGTCGTTGAATCCAAGCTCGACGTGGGTAAGGGTTCCATGGCTACGATTCTCGTGCAGAACGGTACGCTCCATGTGGGTGACCCGTTTGTTTGCGGTATCTACGCTGGCCGTGTCCGTGCCATGTTTAACGAACGCGGTGAACAGATGAAGGAAGCTCCTCCGTCTGCTCCGTGTCAGGTGCTCGGCTTTGACGGTACTCCGCAGGCCGGTGACGAACTTGTCGTGGTGGAAGACGAAAAGACCGCACGTGAAATTGCTTCCAAGCGCCGTATGGCCGCTCGTGAACGCGATCTTCGCGCCCGTAAGACGGTCTCTCTCGAAAACTCCTTCAACGCAAAGAAGGAAGGTACGCTCTCCGAACTCAACCTCATCGTCAAGGCCGACGTGGGTGGTTCTGCAGAAGCTCTTGCCGCTTCCCTCGAAAAGCTTACCAACAAGGAAGTCCGTGTCAACATCATCCGCAAGGGTGTGGGTACGATTACGGAATCCGATATCCTGTTTGCAACGACCGCACAGGCAATCATTATTTCCTTCCACCTTATGCCGTCTCTCGCTGTCCGCGAAATGGCCCAGAAGGAAGGCATCGAAATCCGCAACTACCGCGTGATTTACGACTGCATTGAAGATATTAAGAACGCTGTGGAAGGCCTCCTCAAGCCGATCATGCGCGAAGAACTCGTTGGCGAAGCCGAAATCCGCCAGGTGTTCAAGGTCCCGAAGGTTGGTCTCATCGCTGGCTGTATGGTTACCGATGGCGAAGTCGACCGCACGAGCCATGTCCGCGTTTACCGCAATGGTATCGAACTCGGTACGACCGTGGTTCAGTCCTTGAAGCGTATGAAGGACGACGTCAAGTCTGTCGCTCGTGGCTTCGAGTGCGGTATCGGCCTCAAGGGTTACGACGATATCAAGGAAGGCGACAGCCTCATCTTCTTCAAGGAAGTCAAGGTTGCCCGTACGTTGGAAGACGTTGCCCGCGAAGAAGCTGAAGAAAAGGCAAAGAAGGCTGCTGAAGAAGCTGCCGCAGCGAAGGAAAACGCTTAATGACTCGTAGAACCGATAGATTAGGCGAGCAGTTCCGCGAAGAGATCTCCAAGCTCATCCAGAAGGGCTTGAAGGATCCGCGCGTGAGCACTCTCGCGAGCATTACCCGTGTGGACATTACCGAAGACCTGAGTTATGCAAAGGCCCTCGTCTCGGTGATGGGTTCCGATAAAGAAAAGCGCGATACGCTTGTCGGACTCAACAATTCCGCCGGCTTTATCCGTGGCGTCTTGGGCAAGGCCTTGAAGATTTTCAAGGTTCCGGAGCTCAAGTTCGTTCTTGACGAAAATCTCGAACATGCCATGCACATTGAAGAAATCCTTGCAGAACTGAAGCAGAAAGGGGAACTTTAATTGTCCTCTTCCGGCTTCGTCCTCTTGGACAAAATTGCAGGTGAAACATCTTTTAAGGCCCTTTTCCCTCTGAAAAGGGTCTTTTGTACTAAACGCGTGGGCCACGCGGGTACGCTCGATTTGCGTGCAAGCGGGCTCATTATTGCTGCCACTGGTCGTGCAACGCGCCTTTTGCCCTACATTGAGGCGAAGGACAAGTGCTATACGTTCAGGCTCCACCTTGGCTACGAAACCGACACCCTGGAATGGGACGGGGAAGTCGTGGAACAGGATAAGATGGGTTGTCATCCTGGAGCCGAAGGCGATAGGATCCATACAGTAAACCGTGCGGACCTCGAAGCGGTTTTGCCGCAGTTCATTGGCGACATTGACCAGGTTCCGCCGAATTACTGTGCAGTGAAAATTAACGGCCATCGCGCAAGCGACTTGGCGAATCGTGGTCGTGAGATTGAACTCAAGCCTCGCCGCATTCATATCGAATCGCTCAAAGTCGTGGGCGAGGGGCTTGTGACGGAAGGCTGCACGGGCAAGAGCTTTGCTACGTTTGATTTGGAATGCAACTGCAGCAAGGGAACGTACATCCGTTCGCTCGGGCGTGATTTGGCTCGTGCGCTCGGAACGTGCGGCTGCGTCTCGATGATCCGTCGTCATCGCATTGGTGATGTGACTGTGGATCGTGCTGTTCGCGGGGACGCTCTCACGCCGGAACATTTGCTCCCTGTGGACCAGGTGCTTGATTTCCCGGTTGTCCGCTTGAATGACGACCAGGTGAAAGCAATTCGTTTAGGAAATTGGGTGCCGTGGCGCACTCCTGTTGAAAATTTAAGCACGACGCCAGGGGCGGAAAAGTTTGTCTTTACCGCCGATAAAGATGGCGCTGTGATTGGGCTTGGCGTTTATGACCCGGGCCGCATTTGCCCCAAGTTCTTTTTAGGTGATGATTAAATGAAACGCGCTGTGACAATGGGTAATTTTGATGGATGCCATTTGGGGCATCAGGCGCTTTTTCGCACGCTCAAGGCGGTTGCGGAAGTGAACCATTTGCAGCCGACAGTCATCAGCTTTGAACCCCATTCCAATTATGTTTTGCGTGGGCCGGGCGATCCGCTGCTCCTCACGACGACCGAAGAAAAGCGTGAATTTATCGAAAGCTTTGGCCTCGAATTTTTGGTGCTGCCGTTCACGAGTGAATTGGCTAAACTCCCGTTTGATAAATTTGTCCGCACGGAACTGATTGAAAAGCGTGAAGTCGTTTCGATGTTCTTTGGTCATGACCATTGCTTTGGCGCTGGCGGCAAGGGCAATTACGAGACGATTACCGCTGCGTTCCCGGAACTTTCGACGCAGATGCTTTCGATGGTGTTGCACAAGGGCGAACGCGTGAGCTCTTCTGCGGTGCGCAATGCGCTCTTGAACGGCGATGTGGACCGCGCACAGACATATTTGGGACGCCCGTATCGCTTGTCAGGAACGGTTGTGGTCGGCAAACGCCTTGGACATACGATCGGATTCCCGACGGCTAATGTGCAGATGGAACAGTTCAAGTTCTTGCCGAAAGGCGGCGTGTATGTTGCAAGCGCTAGACTTTCGGATGGTCGCATTTACCGCTCTGTCGTGAACATCGGAACGCAACCGACAACGCCCGGAACGCATAACCTTGCGGTCGAAGCGTATCTGCTTGACTTTAACGAAGACATTTACGGCCAGCATTTAGCGCTGGACTTGCTCGCCTTCTTGCGCCCCGAAAAAAAATTCGCAAGCATCGAAGATTTGGTGCGCCAAATTGGAATGGATGCGGACACCGCCAAGAATTACAACGGAAACCATTGGGCGGAGTAGAGAGTTTTCCATCATGAGCAACTTGTAAATAATCTTTACGAGTTGCCTTTTTTTCACATGTTCCAAAACGGAACATGTGCTATCGTAAAACACATGAGCGAAAATAAAAACTTGACAATGTATCGCTCTTTTTTACATTTAGTAGTGCTTTGGCTAAGGTGTAGTGTTATGACCAAACAAATTTTGTTATTTGCTCCTGTTCTGTTGCTGTGGGCGTGTGGGGATTCTTCGTCAGATTCTGTGGGCACGTCTCCAATTCAGGCTGCGGAAATAATCCCATTCACTGATTCTCGCGATGGGCAGGTCTATAAAACGGTTGTCATCGGTTCGCAGACATGGATGGCCGAAAATCTGAACTACGAAACAAAAGGCAGCTGCTGCGTTAGATGCGCCGAGATGAAGACCGTAAATGTGAACTACGCACCAGGTGGCTACTTCACCCAGAGCTACTGCGCAAAATGCGCCGAGTACGGTGGTCGCCTGTACACGTGGGATGTGGCGACAACGGCTTGCCCTAGTGGTTGGCACCTGCCAAGCCAAGACGAGTGGAGTACCCTATTCAATGCAGTCAAACTCGGCGACCCACTGGCACACATCGATACAAGACTCAAGTCCACAACCGATTGGAATAATTACGGCAATACGGATGATTTCTCGTTTTCGGCGTTGCCTGTTGGCTACAGCGGTATCAGTGTTGGTCCCTATGGCTCGGGCGACTGTTATAATCACGAGGGCACGGGCGACTATGCGTACTTCTGGAGTTCTACAGAGGTCGATAACTTGACTGCGTACTACATGTACTTGTCCAAATACGGTAACGCGGCAATAAGCACATTCGACTTCGGCAAGAGCAGTGGCTTTTCTGTTCGTTGTGTCAAGGACTAAATGTGTAGCGTGCTAGGATTTTTCTAGCACTTTTGTGCCTTGTCGTTTTTCGCTTTTCCGGTAAAGTTAGTGCTCGTTATCTTGAAAACGGTCACGGTGGCGGCTTGTTCGGGTGTGAATTCGAATTGGTGTGGTGAGGCGGATTGCATGGAATGCGTGAAACTTGCGGATTGCGGCGCTTTGGCGGCTTGTCGTTTCATTAGGAGCGAGAGTCCACGGCATTTTTCGGCGATGTCTTCGACGATTTCAGCTTTGCCTTGCCCGACAACGCTTGCATAAAAGCGCCCGCTTTTGCAATAAACGTCTTCGTGAATTTCGATGCGGTTTTCAACGCACATGCTGAATGCGACATTCGGATTTTTGCGGATGCAGTCGAGCTTTTTGCCGACATGTGCACAATGGAAATACAGTTCCAGAACACCGCTGTTAAGGCTGTATCCGAATGACAATGGAATCACGTAGGGCATGCTTGCATTGTCATCGTCCATCAATGCAACATGGCAAGTTGTGCATTGTTCGATAATCTTTGCGATGTTTTCGTCGCCTAAAACTTCTCTGTCCTTGCGCCGCATTTTTCCTCAACTTTTTGCTGTTTGGATTTAAATATAATATAGGCTTCGATTGAAATTTCTACACAATCGTATTGTCCAGGCAGAAGACTTCGGCGAGTTGCTTGTCGTCCATGTCGGCGAGCCATGTTTCGCCGGCGTTCACGGTCAAGTTGGCGATGGCTTTTTTGGTTTCGAGGAGAGAGTTGATTTTCTCTTCGAAGGTGCCTTTGGTAATAAATCGGTGGACTTGGACGTTGCGCTTTTGCCCGATACGGAAGGCGCGGTCGGTGGCTTGCGCTTCGATGGCGGGGTTCCACCACAAATCATAATGGATGACTTGCGAGGCTGCGACGAGGTTGAGTCCGGTGCCACCAGCCTTGAGCGAGAGAATGAGCACTTTGCAGTCTGGATTTTCTTGGAAATCCTGGATCATTTCGGAGCGCTGCGTTTGTGTGCAACCGCCGTGGTAGAAATGCGTGCGGAGGCCGAGTTCGCTTTCGATGGTTGATTTCAGCAGGTTGCCCATTTCGGCGAATTGTGTGAAAATGAGCGTCTTTTCGCCTTGCTCTTGGATGGAGGTGAGAAGGTCCAAGAGCATTTGCATCTTGCCGGATTCGAGCTTATTGGACTTTTGGGGCGCGGCGCTTTCTGTAGGGACTGCCGCGGCGTCTTGTGCTGAGGTTGCGGCGAGGCCTTTCAGGAATGTGGCGGGGTGGTTGCAGATTTGCTTGAGGGCAAGAATCATCTGCAAAATAATGCCCTTGCGCTTGAATAGTGCGTGGGCATCGTTTGCCTTTTCGCTGAGGGCTTGCTCCATCTCAAGCTCTTGCATAAAGTGTTCGAGCGTTTTTTGATAAAGGGCAGCTTGTGAGCGCGTGAGTTCGGCGTATTCGTCCTGGATGATTTTGTCGGGCAAGTCGCTGATGATGCTCTTGTCGGTCTTGAGGCGGCGCAGCATGAACGGTGCTGTGATTTTGCGGAACGTTTCGGCAACGATTTGGTTGCCGTTCTTTTGAATCGGCGTTTCGAACTTTTCTCGGAATTCGCTTGCACTCGGGAAGAACCCGTGGTTCGCAAAATCCATGATGGTCCAGAATTCCATGAGGCGGTTTTCGACCGGGGTGCCGCTCATCGCGATTTTCATCGGGGCGCGCATGCGACGGAGCAATTTACTCTGTTCGCTATCGGCATTTTTGATGTTTTGTGCTTCGTCGATGATAATCGTTTGCCATTCGTGCTTGTCGAGTTCGGCAAAGTCCTTGCGGAACGTGGCATATGTCGTGAGCAATACGTCGGCGCTGAACTTTTGTAGGTCGCGGCGGCCTCCATGGTATGCAAAGAACGTGAGCTCCGGTGCGAACTTCTTGATTTCGACTTGCCAGTTGCAAAGGAGGCCAGCGGGCATTACGACAATGGCTTTTTTCTCCGCAAATTTACCCTCTTGTTTCATCTTGAGGAGGAACGTAATGACTTGTAGCGTCTTGCCAAGGCCCATGTCATCGGCGAGAATGCAACCGAATCCGATTTCCAGATTCTTGTACATCCAGGAGTAGCCGCGCATTTGGTAGGGGCGGAGTGTCGCGTTCAAATTTTCGGGCAACGGAATTTCTGTTTCGGCGCGCCAGGCGTCGAACTGTTGCTTGAAATCGCTCGCCATTTCGACCGGGATGTTGTCGCATTCGCCGGTGAAGCACGCTTGTACGAGTTTGGCTTGCGTGATTTCCGGAGCGGAATCTTCTTCGAGGATTTCGTCTGTGGAGGTCGCGGCGTTTTCCGCGGCATTTTCAGAAGACGTTCCCGCATCATCCCTAGCTGCTTTTTTGCCTTTGCTGTTTTTCGCGGAATCGCTGGACTTTCCTTCAATTTTATCGCGGATGGATTGCAAATCCTGTTCGGTAATTTGCACGTAACTGGACTTGTATTTTAAAAGTCCGTCCGCTTGTTCGGCGAGTTCCAAGAATTCCTTTGCCGAAATGTTTTCATCGCCGATGGCGATTTCCCAATCAAAGTCGAGCAGGTCGCCGGCAGTAAAAGCTCCAAAGCTCATGCTGCCTTGCAAGCGCATCTTGGGCTTTGGCTTACCGATGTTCAACAAATTCTTTGGAATTTCCGTCTGGATGCCGAACAGTTGGAGTTTTTTGAGGCAATCCTGTAAAAAGTCGAGAAGTTCAGCGCCTCGCATCAAAATTGGTTCGCTCGCACGGCGTTCCAAGTATGCATCAAGCGGCTTGAAACCATCGGCAATGCCGTTCAGAACGCTCATAATTGAGAGCAAACGCGAGTCGTTGTTTTCAAAAAGTTCCGAAAGCGGCGTGCGTCTTGCGATATTTCCGGCAGCACTCGCAGCGTCTTCGTCTAGCACAAAAACGTCCAGCGCCACATCTTCATCCATTTCGCTACAGACAAAGAGAATCTGCGTGCGGCAACCAAGGCAAGAATACACCGAGAGCCATTGCTGGATTTTTCCTGGAATGGCATGTGCGTTGTTTGCGAGCTTTCCTGAAACGCTATCGAAAAAGAACGAGAGCAAGTTGCCGTGATTCGTCTTGAGCGGTGTCTTGTATTTGCGCGCGAATTTTAAAAGCTGCGAGATGAACAGCGAAAGAATGTGCTCGGCGGGCTCCGCAATTTCAAAGAAGGCTTCTTCTTTGCTTGTCCACGCGAGTTCTCTCGGGGCGGTGACTTCAAGGTCTGCGACAATGTACAGAATCTCGGGGAGCATTTCGGCGGGGAGCCAGCGCATCTGTGCTACGTCTTTCCCGATCCAGAAAACTTGCGGATAAATCGCTCCGGTGCGCACAAGATAAAATGCCACTTGCAACATCAAGTGTAAATAACGCACGGAGTAATGGTGCCACGAAAAATTCCCGGCGCTGAGACAGCAAAGTGCGCCCATCACGTTTGTGACGGTGAGGTTGCTATTGATGACCTTGTCTGCCATGGACTGCTCAAAATTCCAATGCCATCCGGGCTTGTGGAACAGTCGCAGTTGTTCGTTTTCCATCAGGAACGTCTTTGCGTTATTCACGCGGAACTGTTCCGAGAATGCGTCAAAATTTTCGAAGTCGGTAAAGAACTTATGGCACGATTCTAGTTCGTCGGTAAAACTCTTGCGGAAATTTCCGGCGGGGCAGAACTTCGGGAAGTTCTGTAACATCGCGGGCAGAATGTGCGAGTAGTCTTTCCAGCTCTTGAAATCGAATGTTGGCAGTTGCTTGGGCGGAATGCTGTTTTGCGATTCGCGGCCCGAGCCTTTATATCCACCAAATAGACTTGCGCTCGCGTCTTCTGCGTGAGAAAGTTCGGCGGCGTTTTGGGCCTCGCGTTCATCGCTTTCTCCGGCGCTTCTCGCAACAGCACTATCTGCGCTTTCCCCATTACTTCCTGCGACATTCCCGTTTGCGGATGCATTCCCGACGGCATTTCCCGAAGCTCCCGCAGCATCCGTACTTGCAGCATTCCCAACGAGTCTAGTGGCCTTGCTGAACGACCTCACGAGATTTACTTCGCTGGGCGCTTCCATTTCCATCGCGTCCGGCTTGTAGTCCTTGATAAATTCCAGGTCGAGTCCGTGAATCTTGAAAAGGACGTTAGGCTCTTTGTCTGCCTGTTCTGCGATTTTCAAAAACGTGGCAATGAGGTATTTGCATGGGCGTTCATCGCGGCAGTCGCAACCCATGTTGACTTTGGCGGGGTCATCGAAAAGTTGGAGACCGCTTTTGCTCATCAGGAGTTCAAGCGAAGGGCTAAGCGCCTTGTTGTTCAACGCCAAAAGTTCCGCAGGCTGCTGCTTCAAAAAGTTCACGAAAATTTCGGAAGATTCTTTAGAAAATTTCGGGAAGACGATGTAGTTGTTGTGGAGCCCGCCATTCGGACCCTTTACCACAGAAATCACGCGGTTGTCAACGATATCGATGCTTGTGACTTGACCACGGGTGGCGAACTTGATTCCCTGCAAAATAGCTTGCTCGCTTGCCGTTGCAAGAATCGAGTTTAGCCACTTGTTTGCCCACCATGTCTTACCATAACTTCCAAAATCCATGCGCCCAAATATAGTAAAAACTGCACAAATGAACAAATGAAGTGCGGTGGTTTTTGTTATTATTTATGTGAATTTTTCTGCGTTGGTATGATGATTAAACAGCTTTTCAAAAATCCGTTTATCTTGATTACGTCTGTGGCTTTTTTGTTGCAGACGGTTATGCTTGTCCTGTTCTATGCGTTGCCGGATCCGCTTGGGCTTTCGATGTCCGAAATGTTTGCGGGCAAGACGATTTGGCAGATTTTCATGGCGTACGGCGCTATTCTCGTGATGTCTTCCATCTTCACGTTCCTGAAGAGTCCGCGTGCGCTTGCCGTATTTTACGTATTTTACTTTTTCTTTGCAATCGCCGATTACGAGGTCTTCCGCTTTAATCACCAACGCCTTTCGTATTCGTTTATCCGTACCTATTTCCATATTTCCAATATCACCGATGCTACGACGGTCTCGACGCTTGGTGGCGATGGTTTTGGAACGGTTTTGTGGGTTGGACTTATTTTCCTCATTTTGGCGGGTGGCATCGCATTTTGTGTGACGTATTCCATGCGTCAAAAGCGCATGACGATGGCTCAAATTGCGATTGCACAAAAGCCGAACAAGAGAATTGCAGTCACGATGCTCTCTTCGGGATTGACGCTTTCGCTGATTCCGTTGCTTTTGTTCATTATTGGCGCTCGTGGCGTTACGAATTTCCCGTTTCAAATCGATTGGCGTTTTACGCTCGGAAAGTACACGCTTACGGCTCCGGTGTTGCACATTGCAGGCCTTGAAACTTTTGAATTTTTCCGAGATGGCTATTCCATTACAGATGAACTTATCCAAGATTTGGATGCTTTTTTGCCTGCCGATTTTGCTAGTGCTCGCTCGGACAAAAATTACCCGGGATATCGTGATGCTTCGCAGCACGAATTCAAGGCGACAAGGCCGTATAACATCGTCTTTATTTTCGGTGAATCTTACAAGGGTCGCGTGCTGAACCAGATGCTCGAAGGCGATACTACGATAGCGCCTGCTTTGTGGAAAATGGCGAATGTGGGTGGGCTTTGGTTCAAGAATGCGTTCAGCGGGAGCTACCCGACGGTGCGTGGGACAACTTCGACTTATCTCGGATTCCCGTCACACCCGAACCGCGATGTGCCTGCTTTCTATGCCTCGAATCATTTCAAGGGATTCCAGGAATATCTGACAAATTATCATCGCGCGTATATGACCGTTTCGAATCCGGTGTTTGACCATACGTTGCCTTTTGTGGAACGCTTTTACGGCGATAATTGGCGTGTCGCCGAAGAACCGAAAATTCTGGGAACTTCGGACAGCTTGGGCATGGATTTGGCGATTGAAATGCTTAAGACAATGCCGACGGATAGCGCTTGGTTCTTGGCGGCGAATACGATAGCAACCCACATTCCGTTCTACGGCTACCCGGATAGTTACGCTGCCAAGCCCGAAGACGCGATGGTGCGTTTCAAGAATGCGCTCCGCTATACGGACGAACAGATGGGCAGATTCTTTGAAGCGCTTTACGAACGCCCCGATTTTGACCGCACTGTGGTTGTGGTTCTTGGCGACCACGATACACCTGTCGATTCCATTGATTACAAGGTCCCGCAGCCGCTTGGCGTTGCAGCTGCGCAGATTTTCATGGGCATTTTCTCTGCCGATACGAACTTGTTTAAAGGTCTTGAAATCCGCGAAGATGTGGCATCGCAGCTCGATATAGGCCCTACGATTCTCGATTTGGCGCAAGTCCGCGCTCCGAATCATTTCTGGGGTTACGATTTGCTGACCGAAAAACGCCCGGCAGAACAGCCTGCGCTATTTTACACGCAGAACGCCTATTATCTCGGTTTCCGCGATTCCGTGCTCACGGGCGGTCTCGAATCCGATGAAGTCTATAAAGGCAAGAATGGCAATTTCGAGCTTGTTTCCGATTCGCTTTCGCTTTATTGGAAATCTCGTGCTGTGGGTACGAGCAAAGTTGTGCGTTCGCTTTTGCGTAACGACAACATGTTGCCCCACTAGTCCTGTTTTTAGGCAGTTCGTCGGAATTTGCCGATGGCGATGTGCGTGTGTTGTAAGATTATTAATATATTTCTACGCATGAATACAAAAAAATCGTTTGCGGAAAAATTTTCGCAGTGGTACATTCCACTCATTTGCAAAAATAAGTATAAGGCTCTTACCTTCTATTTCTTCTTAGCGCTCCTCCTCGCGTTTCCGATTCTCGTGAAGCCGGGGTTGAAACTCGACGCTGACCTTTCGCACCTCTTGCCCGAAGATACGCCGAGTGTGAAGGCTCTCGAAGAATCTTATGAGCGTTTCGGCAGTACCGACCGATTCATGATTGCCATCCAGAGCGAAAGCGTGGAACTTGCCGCCGCTTTGCAGGATTCCATTCAGGATTACATCCACAAAAACTGGCAGGGCGATTTTGTCTCGACGCAGGTGGATAACGATAACCAGTTCTTCAAGGACAATGCGCTTTTGTACCTCCCGGTCAAGCACCTTGAAAACATCCGCGATAATCTTGAAGATTTGCAGCTTGAAATCGGTCGAAAGAATGGCCCGCTTGTTGTGGACCTGCTTGGCGATGGTTCGGCGGATTCTGCAAGCTCTGCAAACGGCGAAGCTACTTCGAAAAAGGAACGCGTCTGGTTCGATGCAAATTTGCCGATGGAACTCGGTCTCCCCGAAGAAGCGGTAAGTGCATTCGATGCGTTCTTCAAGAAAAATGCTCCTGCTGAAACCGAAACGGGTAAAAAGGAATGGAACCCGAAGGCTTACCTTCCGGATAGTTTGAAGAATCGTTTGATCGGTAGTCCGGAACCCGATAGCACAGGCAAAATTCTCTTTAACGCTGTCGTGAACGCGAAGTTGATTAAGCCTTCGACGGACTATGAATTTGTGACGAAAATTTTGGCAAAGACGGATGAACTTTTGGCGTTTTTCCGTAGCAAGCAATACCCGGTGCCGACCCGCTTTACGGTGGAAGGCACTTACGAAGGCTTGAAGGAAGTTGATGAAGTTGCAAACGACAGTATTTTCTCATTCGGCATTAGCCTTGTCTTGATTTTCCTCTTGACCGCATTCTTCTTCAGGAGTGTGAAGGGCCCGATTCTAGTGACCGGCTCTGTGCTTTACGCTTGCCTCCCGACGCTTGCTTTTACCGCACTTTTCTACGGCAAGTTGAATCCGTTTACGGTGTTTGTCGCATCGATTATTTTGGGTATCGGCATTGACTATTCTATTCACATTTTGGGCAATGCGCAGAAACTTTTGAACAAGTACAGTTCTCTCGAAGAAGTTCTCGAAGAAACGCAGCGCAAGATGCTCAAGCCGTTCATTTTGGCGAGCTTCACGACGATTGCCGCGTTCCTCACGCTCTTGGTCGCACACTTCCGTGGCTTCTATGAATTCGGCATTGTGGCATCGATGGGTGTGCTCTTCAGTATGATGACGTCTGTCCTCGTTTTGCCGGTCTTTGTCGCTTGCATGGGCGGTATTCCTGCGGCTCCGCAGAAGTCTCTGTTGCCGGATTCCTGGAGCGAACAGCGCATTTTCAGTTTCTTCAAGCATGCCGCTTTGATTGGTTTTGTGCTCGGTGCCGTAGCGCTCTGGTTTGCACCGAATGTGGACTTTGAACACAACTTGAAGAACCTCCGTCGTGTGCATAAGGACAAGGTGATTCCGGCTGCTGAACAGAAAATTTCGACCAAGGTTACTCGTGCGACAAACCGTGCCGTGACTTCGACGCCTGCGGCGGTGATGGGCTCTAAGCCAGAACAGCTTGACAAACTTTATGACACGTTGATGATTCGACTCCATGACGAAAAGGATCCTCTGCTTGGTAGCTTCCTCACGCTCAAGAGCTTTGTGCCGCCTGCAGATTCTCAGGAAAAGCGCCTTGAAGTCATCGAAGAAATCCGTGACTTGGTCGAAGCGAGAGTCTTTGACAAGGCCGAAGGCGATGATTCCGTAAACGTCTCGACGCTCCGCAAACTTGCTCAAGTTGAAAAGCCGTTTGCCGCCGAAGATGTTCCGGCATGGACGCTCGACTTGCTCCGTGAAAAGGATGGCTCTTACGGTAAGATTGGCTTTATTTACGGTGACTTCCCGAGCTGGGATGCCCATGCTTTGCACCGCTTCCAGGAACGCTATGGCAACTGGAACTTTGATGGCGAACGCTTGCGCACGTTCTCGTCGCAGTTCATCCTTTCGGACGTGATTGAATCGGTGAAGGCGGATAGCTTTAACCTGGCATCGGTCATTGTGCTTGTCATTTTCCTCACGTTGATTGTTTCGTTCCGCAAACCTTCGATGTTCTTGGCGGGAGGTGTTTCGTTTGGCATGGGGGCGCTTCTCACGCTTGGACTTTTGGGTGCGCTCACGTACTTCTTTGAATTCGGAAAAATCAGCATCTACAACGTGATTGTGATTCCGATGACGCTGGGTATT
Organism: Fibrobacter sp. UWB7; assembly: GCF_900142945.1. Taxonomy (NCBI): domain Bacteria; kingdom Pseudomonadati; phylum Fibrobacterota; class Fibrobacteria; order Fibrobacterales; family Fibrobacteraceae; genus Fibrobacter; species Fibrobacter sp. UWB7. The sequence goes on along the minus strand of NZ_FRCO01000001.1, from coordinate 405,061 downwards.
GGCATTGATGCGACAATCCACTTTATTACGTCTTGGTGTTCGAAATCCAATGAAGGGATGACCCTTCGTCAGCTCTTTGACACGACGGGTCGTAACGTGATGGCTAGCTCCATGACGACGATTGCAGGCTTTGTCGGCTTCCTCTTTACGACGCACCGTGGCTTGCAGGGCATTGGGCACCTCGCTTGCATGGGAATCTTCATGTTCCTCGTGACAAGTGTCATCTTCTCGATGTATCTTTGTGGCTCCTGGCTCAAGAAAAAAGGTGAAAAGAAATAAGGATGATTTATGAGTAAAATCAACACAATTGTCGTTGCTGGTGGAACGCATGGCAACGAACGCACGGGCGTGAGCCTGGTCGAAAAGTGGAAGGCTCATCCTGAATGTTATAATACGCTTTGTACATCGGCAACGGTTGATGTTGTGCTTGCAAATCCGGAAGCGGTTCGCCTGAACCGCCGTTACCGTGACCATGACTTGAATCGCGCATTTGCTCAGACTTGCTTGGATATGTCTGTGGAGCCTGCGCAGTACGAATTCCGCCGCGCTCGTGAACTCAATAAGATTTATGGTCCCAAGGGTGCGAACACGCGCACGGACTTGATTCTGGATGTGCACAATACGGGTTCGAACATGGGCTATTGCCTGATTCTTTCGACTCGCGATCCGTTTACGATGAAGGCTTCGGCTGTGCTCACGCAAGAATTTGAGGATGCCTGGATTTATTACCAGCCCGAAGAACGTAGCGCCTCGCCGTACTTTGGAACGGTTGCCAAGGCGGACGTGTGCATTGAAATTGGTCCGCAGCAGCATGGAACGCTGAATGCCGCCATTTTTGAACGCTCCGAAAAGCTCGTGAAACGTTATTTGGAACTCGCAGAGGAATGGAATCGTGGCGAGTTGCAAAAGCGTGCTCCGATTAAGGTCGATGTTTATACGCAATTGCGTGACTTGGGCTACCCGAAGCCGCAGGGTGGTGGCGCCATACTGGCGATGATCCACCCGGAATTGGACGGTCACGATTACCGCGAACTCAGACAAGGCGACAAGCTTTTCCGCACGTTTGATGGCAAGGACATCTTGTTCGAGGGCGAACCGGACGGCCGCTCGGTCTACCCGATATTCATCAACGAACCCGCGTACTACGAAAAAGACATTGCCATGAGCCTCACCGTGAAAACCGTGGAAGAGTGGTAAGTTCGCATTGTCATGCCGGCCACTGAGCGGGCACCTCCCTCCACATCCTGAATTGCAGATACTTTTCTACATTTGTAGTGTTAGTGTGACGTCATTCTGAAGCCCTTGCAAAGGGCTGAAGAATCCAGTGATTTTTTATTGAGCAAAAAGAAGGTCTGATATGGCAGAAAACGAAGAAGAATTGAAGTCTATCACGGGCGAAGAAAGCCTGAGCAGTTTTATGGAACTCGTGCAGAAGTTGAAGGACGAACCCTGGACTTCCCGTTTGAACGATATTCTGGATGCCTTCGAAGACTTCTTGACAATCCGCCCGGAACCGCCGCAGTCATGGCAGGACAACTATGCATCTAGCGGTAAAAAGTTTGATTACTATCAGATTGTCTTGCCCGAAGATTTTCAGGACCCGTACGAAGACGACCTCGGAAACATTAATCGCTTGCGTGGTGAGTTTGCTCGCGTTCCGAGTACGATGGCTCTTGAACACGAACTCATTGGCCGCAATTACTTTATTTTTGAAAATGGACATGCGGAACCGATTCCTGCACCGCGTCCGATTCTGATGCTTGAAAGCAAAGACCGCGCCGATGACGAAGAACCGCAGGAAGGCGACATCACGTGGGATTGCTGCATATCGATTTTTGCGGATGGCAGCTACGTTGCTTACAATCTCGATCACGATGACGAAGAAGAACTTGGCGAAGATTTCAAGGTCGTCTTTGAAAAGCATATCGATACGCTTTCGAAGTTACAGCTCGTGATTCCCGTGGAAGGTCGCGATTACGGCATCCTCCGTAGCGACGCATAATCGCTATGGATAAATTCGAAACAGAAATCTACCTGCGTTACAAGCAAATTATTGAATCGCAAAAGGCATGCTCCTTTAAATGTCATCCCGGACTAGTTCCGGGATCTCCATTTCTTTGCAAAACTGAATTGCCATCCTGGAGGGCTCTGCCCGATAGGATCCAGAGCTATTCCTGTGCAGTCCCTCGCCATGTTCACATGGCGGATTTGTTGGACCACTACGATGCGTTTTGTTTTGACGGCTACGGCACCCTCTACAATCGTGATAGATTTGTTTACCCCGGTGCGATGGATTGGTTTCAGTCGCTCCGCCATGCGGGTAAAATCCTTCGCCTAGTGACAAATGCCGCTTCCGATGTGGACGGCGTTTTGGCTCGTGCTGCGGAAAAGCGTGGCTTTGACTTTTCGACGGAAGAAACGATTTCGTCGGGAAGCTTGCTACCGAAACTCGTGGAACAGTTGCGTTCGGGTGTCGCGACAAATGCGGCTGCCGGAATTGTGAACGAAACCGCGGGTGGAACTTCCTCGAAACCGCTTGAATTGCGCGAAGTCTATTACATCGGCCGTGAATCGGGCAGGAATGTTTTGAAAGCTTGTGGAATTACCGCAGTTGCAATGGATGCAGAACCTGCCGAGCCGATTGTGGCAATTTCGTCTGCGAAAGACACGCCAGAAACTTATGTGCGCGCGGTCAAGATTTTGCAGAAACCGGGTGCAATCCTTCTCGTGCTGAATTCGGATGCTTGGGCTCCGAAAGCCCCTGATGAAAATGGCGAGACTGAACGCGAGCCTGTTTCGGGCGCACTCTCGGAACGTTTGCGCCGTGATTCCATGTGCGACGCTAATGGGGGCGTGGGTTGTGAAACCTATTACTTGGGCAAGCCTTTCCCGCAGATTTGGGAGCGTGTCAAAGCTTCGCTTCCGGTGGGCTCTCGCGTGCTGATGATTGGCGATACGCTTGGAACAGACGTGTATGGTGCGAAAATTGCGGGCTTTGATTCGGCGCTCGTTGTCGGTCGAAATGTTCCTGCCGCAGAATTAGAAGCTGACGAAAAGGCTCTCGGTATTCGCCCGGATTATTATTTGGAACCGTAAAATAAAAAGAACCAAGCTTGCGTTTTTATTTTATTACAAAAAATTCACCTATCGTTTCTTTGTAGATATTTCCATAATGGTTCACGTTGTACAACTGCACGTGCGAACCCGAAATCTTACTTGCGATTTCGACATACATGTCCCTCAGCGTTGCGTCGGGTGTTTCATCAAGCAGCTTCGTAAAACCTCGGGTAAAACTATTCGTCAAGTATACGCCCATTTCTTCGTTTCGTTCATCCGCCTTACTCGTTTCATAAGGCGACGCCGCTGTTAGAAAAACGATACCAGGAATATCCGCCTTTTCCGCCGTTTCACCAAGTCCACCACTATAGCAGGCCTCCACGGCAACCAACACCTTGCGGTGCGGAATTTCTTTTATCAGCGCAACAATCTGCTCATAACTAACCTTGTCTTTACCATATTCCAAATACCCCGGCATTCCGTGTCCACTCCAAAAGACAAAAACATTGTCGGTCGACTTTGCACGGAGAACCTTTGACAACTTATCACTTGAATTTCCCCTTAATATATTTCCTAGGTCAGACGCCGTTACGGAACTTAATTTGTAATCAACTACACCCTTTTCATAGACATTGTCTCCATCCAAACGGATAAACAGCTCCCCCGGATACAGGTTGCGACGATGATTTGCAATGTCATCTTCTGCAATCACGATAATGTGGTCATCGTCGTACCCCATCTTCTTGAGTTTCTGGTAAATGGCAAAGATGTCCGCCTGAAACCGGTAATTTGCCCAGCCCGATGAGGCTGCAACCAAAAGAGCCCAATGTTTTGAAACGTCATTGTAAGAAATATTCGTATCTGCGTTATCGAAAAAGCTCGTATCTACGTCGGCCTTAAAAAAATCCAACCAATTATCCTGCGGATTCACCGAATGTTTCGAATTATCGTTGCTGGTATAATCATTCGTCACATATTTGTGGTCGGCAATATTCCATCCGCGATACACCGAGCCGCTCACGCTGTTGTCCCGATTCCGGAAAGTCCACGAGCTTGATACACCCGTTAAATCAGGCAAGCGGCCATTCTGCAACGCCTTGAAGTTTTCCTGCATTCCGGCAATCATCCAATCGCCACCGACGCCATCTCTACCTTCGAGCACCGCTCTAATGGATTCGTTCAACTCCAATCCTGACGAAATGGAATAAGACGCGGCATACGCCAAGATATACAGGGCATCAAAGAAATGTGCCTCGCCATTGAGAATATCGTCGTTAAAGTGTTCACGATAAGCCTGCGCGAAACCGGACTCCGGCCTTGCGTACAAATCAAAGCCTCGGTAGAAATCATAGTGAAGATATTTCACGATAGAATCCGAAACAAAATTGCTGGAGCAAATGATATGAGCACCACCGCGAGAAGCCACCCCCTGTTGATACAGTTCATCATCAAGAGCTAGCGCCATCTTGTCGTCATAAGGTTCAAACAACAAAACGCTATACGGTTTCTTACGTTCCAAATAAGTCTGCGTAAGCATCCGCAGTTCGGCTTCGTCATTGTACAAAAAGATTCTGTCAATTTTAAGTCCGAATTCTTCGGCCATAAAGCCGATCCAGTCGACATAAGAACTTACGAGTCCGCCATTCAATTCACTCGACGGAGCCAAAAGAGTAAGTTCCAGTTCATTCTTAAAAATAGCCGCAAAAGAACTAGCCAAATGCGAGAAAGCTGATTCTATCAGCATAAAGTCGTTTTCAACCAAGTTCCACAAATTCGGCATATTGGCAAAGAACCGTTGGTATTCTACATTCGATGCCTTGGGCGAAAGAATCGGCTTCGTACTTTTTTTCAAAAGTTCCGCCATGCGGTACGCCTTGTCCGATCGCGTGGGCCCCACAATGGCCGCATAGTCCGTATCGTGAGCCACCTTTTCCATATACACGTCGATATCGGCGTCATCCTGGTTTTTAAATTCCAGTTGCAGTTTTACCTTTTGGTCTAGCCCGTCCTGAGCTTTTTCCATATTTTCCAAAGCCCATTCGGCGCTGCGTTTCCAACGGGCCATTTCAGAAGATTTCGCCATGACGGCGACCCTGATTTTACGCGTTTTCGCATCGGCCTTGGCAGAAGCGGAATTATCAGAACAGCCGCAAAGGCAAAGTATTGCTACCGTCATCCATATCAAAAGCAGAGCAGGCTTACTTCTTTGCATGGCGAGCCTCCTCGCGAACCGCTTCGTCATAATACTTTTCATAGCGGGCTTCGAACTCTTTCGTATCGTCAAAATTCTTGTTAAACACAATCGACGCGGCACCGTCACCCAAGCCAAAAGAGCGGAACCGAGGCCAATCCTTACCCAAAGCCCATTCTTCCAGGTAGCGAATAACAATCCCCTTAATGTCAATGACCAAAGTAAACGGCACCTTTGGCAACACGCCGCTTTGGTCAACATCCATCCCAATCATAAAGTGTCCCGTATTCGGATAATCGATCAAGGCCCGACGCACGCCCTTGATAGCGCCCCCCAACAAAGGAAAAATAGCCGAAGGTCTATCCGCATCTAGAATATAATTCGTTATCGAAAAAGTAGCCACGTAGGCAAATTCAATGTTGTTAAAAGCCGTTTCATCATTTTCATTGTAAGTAAGATAATCCACCCCCAAAGTATCTGCTATCGTCTTATGCGCATCGTAGCCCTTCCTAAAGCCATCAATCGATGTTTCAAGGCTCGCAAAACCAGGTGCCGCCGCCAAAATCATGCAGGGATTTATGCCCAGAATTGCCCCCGACAAGTAACTTGCGCCATAGCGGTCAATCGAGAATGAATAAACGTCTTGCGGAAAGCCCGCCGAGTCGGCCTCAAACAACAGGACCTTGTTCCCGTCACCCGAAAAACGGATGTCAAGTTTTTGCGCCAACCCGGCATACGCCGAAGACGCCAGGATAAGCAACGAGGAATCCGTGTCGGCATTTTCCTTGAGCCACGCCTGCACAAGTGAATCGGCCTCGTCCATAGATTCCGGCTGCAGCAGACGGAAGGGCACTCCACTATCTTCATTAAACCGGAATAGTCCTGCCAATATCTGGTCATTATAGCTATTATCGCCAATGCCGTTGACGCTTGCCACAAGCGTAATGTTCGCTATGCCCGGGCGATTTTGCACAGCATCAAAAACAGATTCGCTGTTGGAACAGGCATACAGCGAAAATAGTAGAAAGAATCCAAAAAACAGCCTTAACATCATTACCTTAATGATAAAAAAATTCCCTCAAACGAGGGAATATTTTTGTTGTTCTGAAAAACTAATCCTTTAGACAACGAACACTGTTTGCGTTGTACTTTACCTCTTCGTTCAGATAGGCATCGTCTTTAAGCGCTTCTATACGTACCAAGAACGCAGTATAGCCGTGATCATCTGTCGAAGTCCAGAACCGTGCTATATCACCTAAGGAACGATACTCGCTATCCTTGTAACCTGCAGGCAAAACGTTAAGGCCGTAGTCATCACTTCCGTTTCCATCGCGCAGCCAGTCTGAAGTAGATTTGAGAGCCTTGCCCTTATTTTTTACAATTCCATAAAATAATTCATTCCATTCGTACTTACTCGGCAAGTGCCACCCTTTGGGGCACGCCTCCATAGCCGCATCCCATTCGTAAAGTCGACCATATTTTTTACAATTATCCGCATTGTCGTCATAGCAATAGCTATTCGGTGTTTCATACAGAAGATTCTCTGCCATCCAAAGTTGCGAGCCGATTTTTTCCAATTTATACATTTTACCATCACGGGGATCAACCCTATAATTTTCACTCTTCTCAAACGCATCCGTCAGGCACTGTAACGCAGCCTCCTTGCTAAACAGTCCCATAAAACTACAAGCGAAAATCGCACCCATTTCAAGAGAATCAAAAGAAGCGTCATTATCTTCATAATCTCCGCTATACATCTGCCTCAAATCAATGACTGTATTCAGACTAGTGTCCTTGGGAAAAACGACACGTAATTCCCCCTTACGCTGCCCCTCTGAATCATTCTTTTTCACATGGATTTTCACATCCGCATTACCCAAACCCGATTCCGGCAAGACCGAATCGATAAAAGTGGAATTATTTTCGATACGCCACTCACCGTTGGATTCCAGATTTAGTTCATAGAAGCTCTCCCCCTTGCCAAGCAACAGCACGCCACCGTTGACAGGCGTCTCACCCAATTTGATAGAGAGCACGTTGTCTTCACCGTTTGCGTCACTAGAACTGTCCGAATCCGAGCAGGCAATGAAACCGACCGCACACAAAGCAAGTGCGATCATCGTGAATTTATAACTTTTTGCAAAGCTCATGATTTTCTCCTTCTTTGACGGATACTTTATTTTAAAATAATTCTTTTCAACATGAATTCAATAAAAAAAACTCGAACAACGCTCCAACTTAGAATAGTCTATATGCAGAAATATTCCCCCAAGCGGGGGAACTTTTTGTTATACGTGAAATTTATTGATAAATCATTTTATTCCTGATAGAATATAAGCGCGTCATATGCGGCCGCCTCCAAAATATTAAAGGTGCTAGCACCATCTTCCACACCGATCTGGCCATTATTTATTGCATAATAACTCGTATAGCCATTCTTATCTTTCCGTAATCCTAACCCAACAAGTCCGCAAATATTTCCTTTAACATCCTTCGAGTCGCATTCGCTCTTTCTCGTCATGGCTGCACCTAAGTTAGTAATCTTATTGTTTTTAAAAACTTTTTCAATTTCTTGGAATGCTTCCTTAGTAGGAATACTCCATCCTGATGGAACAAATTTATCCTTCTCTTTGACTTTGTAAATGAGAATGGGCTTGTTATCTAAACCGTGGCCAACATTAAAAGTTCCTTCACCGACAGCTACATATTGATATTCTTTTCCTGTTTTATCAATGGTGCTAGCATAATTATCGCGGAGCCAAATACGATTGAAAACCTTAACCAAGGGATAATTATGATTCTGAACTTTGCCATCTCTTAAATCATTTTCACTATTGGGAGGATACTTTTTAGGAACGTAAATCTTCGAAGCTAAATAAGCGTCTTCAACCGTGCCTGCATGATGTTCCGTGCCTTCAGGCGCTACACTCGTCACAGAAGCTCCTCGAATATAGAGTTTCTTCGCCGCGCCGAAGTTCATGTTTTCATATTCGACTATGGCGGCATCGGTTCCATCCCAGCTGACACGGGCCGGCTTGTGGTCCTTGTCGCCAATGTAGAAGCCCAAGTTAAAGCGGACCTTGTTGTTGATGACGGGGTAAATAACCATCACTTTTTCTTTGAGGTTCAGGAGCGGCACAAATTCCAACATGGCCTTCGCCACCAGTTGTCCGCCCAAGTAAATATCCTTAATCAAGGTGTTGGTGTCCAGGTCTTCTATCTTCGGTACATCGATTTCGGTCACGGTCCCACAGTCATAGCCATACTCAAAATCAGAAGCGACCTGTTTACCGTTCAAATAATCTTTGAGTTTTTGCTTACGTTCCTTGGCCTTTTCGCCAAGGCTTTCGTCAATCAATTCATAAAGTGGAATTAAGCCTCCATCCGAAAAACCGATAAGAGTTGCTGCGCCGGTATTTTTTGAAACAGACTGTTTCCACTTGTTCACATCTTCATTATTCAGAATTTTGGAATCCGACAATTTAAGCGCTAAACCATCATCCCCCCCAAGAACATCTATATCGATATTCACATTCGAAAGGTTTTGTTCCAAGCTCGATTTCATTTCCGTACTCACTTCGGCACTCGCGTCAACAACGCCCTTGTACGCAGCCTTGGCGAAAGCACTGATATCGTATTTGGATGTAATCTTGGATACATCTGCCGTCATCGATTGACGAATGCGCCCGCCAAGCCTCGAACCCCATACCACATGGGTTCCAAAATCACGAACCAGCTTTTTGAACCCTTCATTAGTACTTGGGTAACTTGTATTCAATCCATTAATGGAATTGTAGGCGAATTTTTTCATATATTCTTCAGACTTGAGCAATTCCAAAGGAAGATCAAAACCCGCAGTCTTTACAGCAAGGTCCAGATAGGTCAATGCATATTCATAATTACTCTTATTCGATGTGTTCATATCAAATGCGGCTCCGATTTCTCCCGAAAAGCCTGCTATTCCGCCCTCAACATTAACTTTGGAACTCAACTGGAAACTTATATCGGAAATTGTCGACCCCGTAATACTTGTAGTCTTGAGGCTTGCCTTCGTCGGCCCGATAGAAACGCCTCCATCCTCATTCAATTTTTTGACATCAAAAATTTCACACTTGATAGCTTCATAGTCGGGATAGCCCCCAGTAATGGCATTATAGCCATAGCCAATAGCATAAACCTTGTTACTCTGCGTCAGCTCAGTCACCGCATTATCATCGTAGTCGCCGCTATACTTCTGCACTACGGTAATGGTCTTGTTCAGGGAGGTGTCTTCAGGGAACACAATGTGCAGATCGCCCACAAAACGTTCGTCCAAATCGTTTGTGGTTAAACGAATTTTAACGGTCGCATCGCTGCTACCGGATTTTTTGCTAATCGACTGAATAAATCCTGTTTCATCCTCGATGCGCCATTTTCCGTCAGCCACGATCTTGAAATCGTAGGTGCTGTCCATCATGTCCAACATCAACGTGTCGCCGACAGTCTTGCCAGACACTTCGACTGCAATGGAGTTTTCGTTCCCCCCACTAGGAGAGTCTGAACACGCGACTAGACCTGCGGTTAAGGCGCATATGAGAGTTAATTCCACAGAAGATTTGTGGGTATTTGAGTAATTCATGATTACCCCTCCTTCTTAGGAAATGTTTAGGCACTTGAGTGCATTATGATTGAAAAATCATTTTTTTTGGGTGAGAAGGTCAATAATGAGTGTAAGAAAATTGTATCGAAACTTGAATATTCCAAGTTGGAATGTTTTGAAGAAAAAGAACCAAACTTGCGCGATAAGTCCAAAATTCGCTCTTCGGACTTCGTCCATGACCGAATTTTGTCGAACCCTCTTCTCGGGTTCTCAACCTCCATTTACCATATAAAAAAAGAAAAACCACCTGATAGGTGGTTTCTCTTTTTTCGAGCGGGAAAAGGGTTTCGAACCCTCGACATCGACCTTGGGAAGGTCGCGCTCTACCAACTGAGCTACTCCCGCATGGGTAGTCTTAATTTAGTAAAATTAGGGGGCTTGTAAAGGTATGCCTTCTTTTTTTCTATTATTGAAATATGCAAAATTTCAAGTTTAAATCTGTTTGTGGCGTAGTGGCGCTCGTTTGTCTTGTTTCGACGAACATTGCGTGGAGCGAGGGCGGTTCAAAACGTGGCTTTTTTGATAGTTTCGTAAACTTCTTTACGCCGAGTGGTTCTGTGCAAGGCGAAGGTCCTATATTTGATGAACTTAAGGGCGTCGAAACGCAAATCGATAAGATTGAAGTTCAGTATTCTAGAGAACGCCGTCCGGGCAATAAGACGCGCTACCGCAAGCAGTTGGATAGCCTCCGCAATGTCCGTGATTCGCTGATTACGGTGATTGAGAAAATGCCGTCTGGGGTGAACGTCGCGCAATCAAGTGCCGCTCTTTCGAGCGCTGCGCAGTCTAGCTCTAGTGTTTTGCTGAATACGGCAGGCTCGAGTGCGTCGAAGCCGATTTCTTCTTCTGCGGTTCCCACAAGCAGTGCTGCAAATGTTGTTTGCGCTCGCGATACGGTCTTTGTGCACGATACACTTGTCGTGCGTGATACCGTCGTGATTCACGATACGTTATACGTCGTGCTCGCGAGTAAGCCCGAAGCAACGCCCAAAGCATCTCCGAGCAAATCGAAAAAGAAAGCCGATAAAGCTTCGGAAAAGTAACTGAAAAAAATGCGCGGCTTCTCAGCCGCACTTCTCGTTAATCCTTATTCCTTAATCGTATATCCCGAGCGGAAGTTTTCGATCAAGCAACTGCTGATGCTCACGCTCGTGTCGTATTCGGGAATGTCCTCGCGTTTGACCCAAGTGGCGCAGGCGAGTTCCGCCTCTTGCATGTGAATGGTTGAATCGCCATCAAGTTCGGCTGTGTAGCCCGAAATGAGCGATTCCGAGAACGGCCACGGCTGGCTGCCAAAGTACTTGATGTTTTTGACGCGGACGCCCGCTTCTTCAAGGACTTCGCGCTTGACTGCCTGTTCGAGCGATTCTCCGATTTCAACGAATCCAGAAATGAGGAACATGCGCGTCTTGTCCGGATTGTCCAAATTGCGAGCCATTAAAAGCTCGTTGCCATTGTGAACAGCGACAATCACGACCGGTGAAATCTTGGGATAGACGGTGTTCTTGCAGCTAGGGCAAATCATGGAGCGTTCTTTGAGGCCACGCTTCATGAGACATCCGCATTTGCCGCAGAACTTGTTCAAACTTTCCCACTTGGCAATGTGTGCAGAAGTTGCACCGCCGAGGCGTTCCAAATGGCTTTCGAGTGTGCGGAATGTGCGATTGCCACGAAATTCGTAGCCTTCCGGAATTTCCGGCAAGTTAGAATTGCACAAGAAATAAGCGTCACCGTCGATGCTAATCAAGTAATGGCATTCGCATTGCGGGAATTCGCTCACACGCGGAATGGCGAAGTTGTCGCCAGCCTTTTTGAAAAGCGTTTGTTCGCCATTGAAAAAAATCAAGTAATCGGTGGGCTTCGGTGCAATGTCTTTAAATTCGTTATATAACTTGTGCGGAGTAATTTCGTGAATCATAGGATTTTTATTTCTTATTGAAAAATTTTTTGGCGGTCGAGACGCCCACGAACGAGAACAGAATTCGTGCAATCATTTTGGGGGCGCTGTGAACCTGCGGATAAATGTTGCGTGCGTTCTTCAAAACCCAAGGGAACCATAGCGGCGATAAAAATGCATGGCTAAAGCGTAATTCCAAGAACAGAATGAACTTGTCCAAGAATCGGCGGCTTTCGTCTGGCAGTTTCTCGAAAAGGTTCGAGCCTTTGACTGCCTTTGCCCATTGCAAATTCGTCTGGAGCTTTTCACTCCAAGTCTTGTTGCCTTCGCCGATGGCGTTGTTGCCATGAATGCGGTACTGAATAACTTTATCTGCGATAGCGCGGTAACCGTTTTCTACGGTTGCGCAAAGCGTAATCCATTGATCGTGAACAGGCACGTCTTGCGGAATCGGGAGCACTGTCTTCAAAAGCCTAGCCTTGAAAGCAACCATGCAACCGGTTACATTCGTGTAGCCTGTAAGAAGCGCTTGCTGGCTCAAGTGCTCAACAATTTTGGCTTTTTTTCGCCAAGACGAATCCGTGACTTTGCCTTCTCCATCAATAATTTCGGCATCGCCAAAAATCATGGAGTGCTCGCCAATCTTTTGACTCATCACTTCCAATTTATTCGGGAGCCAAATGTCATCTTGGTCGGCAAGGAAAATCAAATCATCGTCAGCGAGTAATTCGCTTGCATTTTCCAATGCCGTTGAAAATGATGCGCGGTGCCCTCTGTTCTTTTCAAACTTGGTGATTTCTAGCGGGAGCTTGTCTTTATAACGTTCCAAAATTTCGCATGTAGAATCTTTGGAACCGTCATCCACTGCAATTATAACATCGGCAGGTTTTGTCTGCGCGACCAAAGAATCGAGCATCTGCGCAAGATACTTTTCGCCGTTATAAGTTGCAAGTGTGATGCCGATTTTCATGCTTAATGCCTAACGCCAAAGGATATGCCACGCGAGGTAGGCGCGGTATGCGATTCTAAAGTAAAGGCTGTTCGTGCTCTTGCCGCCCGTGAACGAGACTGTGTTTTCGTGACGGCGGTAAAGCTGCAAAACTTCGTCTTGGTAGCCGCACTTGAAATGCTTTTGGGCGTAATACGAGACCCACAAATCATGTGCGACGACTTTTGGCGGGAACGGCATGCAAGCGTCTTTCACTTGTTTGGTAAAGCACATGCAAGCGCCAAGCCAGCAATTGTTGATGATGTTTCGCAAGAGCGATTTTTTCATCGGCCATTTTTCGTCGTAATGACGTTCCTTGATCACGTTCAAGTTGGCATCGACGAGCGAGCAATTGCAAAGAATCGTGTCGTAGCCGCCTTCCGTGAGGAACTTTTCCATCTTGTCGAGCTTGCCCGGCAGCCATACATCGTCTTGGTCGGCAAAGTAAATCAGGTCACCCGTGGCCTCGCGCATGGCATTTTCGAAATTGTGTGCAACGCCGTGGTTCTCGTTGTGGAAAATCTTGATTCTAGGATCGTTGTAGCTCTGGACGATTTTCAACGTATCGTCTTTCGAAGCGTCGTCAGAGACGATGAGCTCGTCATCTTCTCTAAGTTGCGGAATAATGCTATCCAGCTGTTCCTTGATGTATTTGGCGCCGTTGTAGGTCGCCATGCAAATGCTTCTTCTCATACCTAGAACCAACTATACAAAATTTTGTACATCAAGAACTTTAAGTACGATAATCCGAAATCCTTGTGGAGCAATTTTGCGACTTGGAAGAACTGTTTTTGCCCTGTGCGGGCGATGGCTCGTGCAAAAAATCCTTTGCGGGCCTGTTCTGCGCCAAGCGTATTGCTGGTATGCTGACGGTAAAGAATCGTCGCGTCGTCAAGAATCGAGATGACTCCACCTTTAAAGTGGACGCAAAGGGCAACCCATTCGTCGTGCATGGTCGCGCGAAGAGACATCGGGAGTGCTGCCAATTTTGCGGCGTGGTTGAACATCATTGTGCAACCGGTGACCACGTGACGCACACAAATTAATTCCGGGTGCTTGCGGAAAACGTCAATTTTCAAATCTTCGTTGAACGATTCTTTGATGGGGGAGAGCTGTTCATCGACCACACGTAAATCCGTCGCAACGAGAACCGGCGCTGTCCCCTCGGCTTCCTTCATCCGAGCAAACGTCTTTTCGATTTTCTCCGGCAACCAAATATCGTCCTGGTCGCAGAACATGAAATACTCGGAATCCACATTTTCGAGCAAATACATAAAAGACTTCGCTGCACCTCTGTGCTTTTGCGAGTCTTCTAAAATCGTAATTTTTTCTGGATATTTTTGACGAAATTCCTCGACGATTTTCATCGTATCGTCCGAGGAGCCGTCATCACGAACATACAAATGGAACTGTTTACAAGATTGCTGGAACAGCGATTCAAGCTGTTCCCAGATGTACTTGCCGCCATTGTAAGTGGCTAGCAAAACCGCAATATCGTAGTTGTTGTGTTCCATTGACTTCCGCAAATCTACTAGTAACTATTAACTAGTATCTAGTAACTTTATTCCAGATACGTGTACCCGTAAAGTCCGGAACGATAGATGTTCAAGAATTCCTTGCCTTCCTGAAGCGTAATCTTTCCTTCCTTCACAGAGCGCGTGACCCAGTTTTCCATGTTGCGGACAAGAGCCTTGTCGCTGAAGTTCACGTAGTCGAGCACGTCTTCCACGGATTCGCCGTCAATCACCTTGTCGATGTCGTAGCCGCCGTTGTCGTTGCAGACAATGTGCACAGCGTTTGTATCGCCAAAGAGGTTGTGGAGGTCACCGAGAATTTCCTGGTATGCACCGACGAGGTAAACCGCGATAAAGTACGGCTCGTCCTTCTTGATCGGGTGGAGCGGAATGGTGCGAGCCACTTCGCCACCGCGAACGAACATGTCAATCTTGCCATCGCTATCGCAAGTCACGTCCTGAATCGTCGTCTCAATCGTCGGCTCTTCGTCCAAACGCTGAATCGGCATAATCGGGAACACCTGATCCACGCCCCAGCTGTCCGGGAGGCTCTGGAAAAGGCTGAAGTTGCAGAAGTACTTTTCGGCAAGCAAGCGCGGGAGTTCGCTCAATTCATAAGGCGGATGGCGCAAGTCGCGTGCTAGCAAATCCACTTTGCGGGCAATGCTCCAGAACAAACGTTCGCTCATAGCACGCGTCTGCAAATCCACGTCGCCCATCTTGAAACCGCTCAAGGTGTCATCGTTAATCTGCATGGCATCATGCCAGCTTTCGAGCAAGTTCTTCGGAGAAAGACTCTTGTAAATGCCGTACAAGTCCTTCAGTGCTTCCGGAGCGTCTTCGCTAATTTCATGAACGCTCTCGTCAAAGAATGCCTGGCCAGCCGTTTCAAGCACGTTGAACACCAAGATGGAATGGTGTGCCGAAAGTGCACGGCCCGATTCCGCAATGATATTCGGGTGAGGAACATCGGCGTTTTCGCAAGCTTCGAACATCGCGTACACAACGTCGTTTGCGTATTCCTGGATGGAATAGTTCACGGAACTTGCGTTAGAACTGCGCGTGCCATCGTAATCGACGCCGAGGCCGCCGCCCACGTCCACGAATTCAAGGCCCATGCCCATCTTTCTAATTTGGACATAGAACTGCGACACTTCGCGGAGTCCATTCTTGATATGGCGAATGTTCGTAATCTGGCTACCCAAGTGGAAGTGGATGAGCTTCATGCAGTCTTCCATCTTCTCTTCCTTGATGTAGTCGAGAGCTTCCAAAAGTTCAGAACTGTTGAGACCGAACTTGCTGTGGTATCCGCCGGACTCTTCCCACTTGCCGCTGCCAGAGCTTGCAAGCTTGATACGGATGCCGATGTTCGGGCGCACGCCGATTCGACGAGACAAGTCAACAACCAAGTGAAGCTCGTTCATCTTTTCGACGACAATGAAAATCTTCTTGCCCATCTTCTGTGCGAGGAGAGCAAGCTCGATAAAGTCTTCGTCCTTGTAGCCGTTGCAGATAATCAACGCGTCCGGGTTCTGCATGTTTGCAAGAACCGCATGGAGTTCCGGCTTGGAACCTGCCTCGAGGCCGATGTTGAACTTGGAACCGTGACTCACCACTTCTTCCAAGACTGCACGCTGCTGGTTCACCTTGATCGGGAAGATGCTGTAATGGCCACCCTTGTAGCCATATTCAGTCGTTGCCTTCGTGAAGCACTCGTGAATCTTTTCGATGCGGCTGTCCAGAATATCCGGGAAGCGCAACAACACAGGAGTCGAAACATCGCGCAAGGAAAGTTCCTGCACGAGCTCGTAAAGGTCGATGCTCGGACCGCCATTCTTGATCGGCGAAACCGTCGCGTGACCCTTGTCGTTAATGTCAAAGTAACTTACGCCCCAACCCTTTACGTTGTAAAGATCTCGGGAATCGTCAATGCGCCATTTTTTCATTGTTTAGTCTCAAGAATCAGGTGTCAATTTTAGTTATTAGTCAATAGTCATTAGTCTGTAGTTTATACTAGGCGACTTTGTCGCTTTTATAACAACTAATAACCAATGACTAACTACTAATGACCGACTTTTTTAGTCGACTAATACAGGATTAAAGTCTTCGTTCCACGGGAGACCGTACTTAGTGAGGGCTTCCATGAACGGATCCGGATCGAACTCTTCGACCGTATGCACACCCGGCTTGTTCCACTTGCCCGTGAGCACCATCATGGCACCGCACATAGCCGGAACGCCAGTCGTGTAGGCGATAGCCTGGCTGCCGAGTTCCTTGTAGCATTCCTGGTGGTCGCAAACGTTGTACAGATAGTAAGTCTTCGGCTTGCCATCCTTAGTACCCTTGAAAATGCAACCGATGTTCGTCTTGCCCACTGTGCGAGGACCGAGGCTTGCCGGGTCCGGGAGGAGAGCCTTGAGGAACTGGATAGGCACAATGTCCTGACCCTGGAACTTGATGGGCTGAGTGCTGAGCATGCCCACATCTTCGAGGCAACGCATGTGGTCGAGGTAGCTCTGGCCAAACGTCATGAAGAAGCGGATGCGCTTGATGCCCGGAATGTTCTGGGCGAGGGATTCAATTTCTTCGTGGTGGAGGAGGTACATGTCCTTCTTGCCGACCTGTGCGAAGTTGTATTCACGCTTGATGCTCATGGCCGGGATTTCAACCCAGTGGCCCTTGCCGTTTTCGTCCGTGTCCCAGTAGCTGCCTGGAGCAGAAACTTCGCGGAGGTTGATTTCCGGGTTGAAGTTCGTTGCAAACTTGTAACCGTGATCGCCGCCATTGCAGTCGAGAATGTCGATTTCTTCGATCGTGTCGAACTGGTGCTTCAAGGCGTAGGCGCAGTATGCCTGAGAAACACCCGGGTCAAAGCCGGAACCGAGCAAAGCCGTGAGACCAGCCTTTTCAAACTTTTCTTTGTAAGCCCACTGCCAGCTGTAATCGAAGTAGGCGCTAAAGCCCTTTTCCTTGCAGCGCTTATCGTAAACCTTGCGCCATTCCGGATCGTCGATATTTTCCGGCTCGTAGTTAGCCGTGTCCATGTAGTTCACGCCACATTCAAGGCATGCATCCATGATGGTGAGGTCCTGGTAGGGGAGAGCGATATTCATCACCAGGTCCGGCTTGTATTGCTTAATGAGAGCAGAGACGTTCTCGGCCTTGTCAGCGTCCACAGCGGCAGTCGTGATGACCGTCTTCGTATTCGGGCGGAGTTCCTGAGCCAACTTCTCGCAATTTTCGCGATGACGGCTGGCGATGCAGATTTCGCTAAAAACTTCGCTGCAGGTGCAGCACTTCTTGATAGCAACTGTGGCAACGGCGCCACAACCGATAATCAATGCTCTTGCCATTTTTTGTTTGTTCCTCATTTGTTGAGAGTTAATCCATCGGGATGGCGATCCCGGTAGAGAATGTTACTGAGTATAATGTAGAAAATGGGGTGTAAAATGTTCGGACGGGTGCGAAAAATATGGGTGAAAAGCGACGTGTCATCCTGAGCGAAACGAAGTGAAGTCGAAGGATCTAGTGATTCTGTAAAAATGCGTTGCGAGCGAATGCTTGTTTTTGGGCGTTCCCTTGCCTTGGGCAAGGTCGGGCTATATTCTAGGGGCAACCGTCTTCGCTACGCTCGCCGCTAACCTCCTAGAACGGAGCCTTGCTTGCGCAAGTCTCCGCCACACAGTGGTCACTATCCCTAACGCAACTCAAAAAAACGCTGCAAAACAAATTTGTATATTATCGCTGTAGAGTGGTTTGTATCAAAATGAAATTGAATTGCGTTTGTTTTGCACTGCTTTTTGTCCTCCTTGGAATCCGTTCTTCGCAAGCGATGAACGTTTGCGATATGGACGAACGACTGCTAGATGGCTTTGTCAAAATTTATCCGCAAAACGATAGCGCCGTGCATTCGCTCCTTGAAGTTATTCAAAACGAAGAATTGCAAGTCGATTCTGGTGATTGCTTGGGAGACCGCCTTAAAAAACGTCAAGTTGAAGCATCATCATTTCTTACTTACAACGGACGTCTTGTAAAGAATATTGATTTCAATTCAATGAACTTAGAAGATGAAGATGTCGCTGTCTTGAACTTGCTCTTTGAATATGCCCTAGCCAAATACAATTCGGGATATGCCTTTGAAAAAAATAAGGAAACGAAATCCAAGAATGATTCTGATAAATTAATTCAATTGCTTTCGGAACTCGCTGATATAAGCTCTTCTGTTGTTTCCGCTGCATTCAAAAATCCAACACCTATTGGGGTAGTCTCTAATTTAGCTGCAGACGCACTTCCTTCATGGCTATATCTGTGGATTCGTCAAGATAATCCGTTTGAACACGATAGCGACTACGATTTTGGATACTCATGGCTGATTGTGATGCGCGATGTGTTTTTAAAGTCATTTCCCGAAGGCAAGTATAATACACTTGTGAATACTTTGATTAATGAATCATCTGTTGACAAAATGCTACAAAGCGACCGCAAACGTTTGAATTTTCATTTTGGCATGACTTACATGATTGGTCGAAGCCTTTTCAATTCGACAATGAGTTCTGTCGATGAAAGCTTCTCGTGCATGGCTCAGGCGAGGCTCCAAATCTATTCAGCGCTGATTATGATACATATAAACGCTCTCTTTGGAGATAATTGGGTGTGGGGTGGATTTGGCCTTATGGGAGGCTACGCCTTGATGGACTTGGAATCGTACGGTCTCGATGTTTTTGGTGGTTTATCCTTAGCCGAAGAGACAATAAAGTATAAGAACGACAACCTTGATAAAGAAGAGGAAATGAAAAATACCTTTGTGTATTTTTCTGCCGGAGTCCAATTTTTTAAGAGGTTCCCGATTGGGGACATGTTTGACATTATACCAAAAGTTCAGTGGCAAATCGAAGTGGTCCCCTCCTATACCGATCATATGAAAAACCGGGATGGAGTTGGGGTGATGAATCGCTTTTATATTGGTATCGGTTTTGATGGCAAGTTGCCTATGGGAAAACCGAAAAAGTAGGTTAATCCTAAATTTTTTTCGTCGAGGGGCATGCGGAGCGCATAACGCGCCTGTTCTTTCATGTCATTCCTCACTTGATGGGGAATCTCCTTGCGCAAGACTTGTGTTGGGCGTTCCCTTGCCTTGGGCAAGGTCGGGCTATATCGCAAGGCCGCCCGAAGTCCGCCCCCTTGACCGCCAAAATTGGCGTGTGTAGATTATAGGGCATGACCTACTATTTTATCAGCGACTTGCACGTCGATTTCTATGCACCGATGACACGCACTGTAGCCGTGTTGCACAAACATTTTGAACCATTCTTCGAGCGAAACTTTCTGCCGGCTGACGCTTGCTGCATTGCAGGCGATATCGCGAACGACTACTTCACCTACGTGGAATTCTTGAAATTCATTGCCGAAAAATATCGCACAGTCTATGTGTGCCTTGGAAACCACGACATCATTACCGAATACATGGGGCGTTTCGGCTCTGACCGCGATTTCACCACATCCGAAAGCAAAATTGCCTATTTCATCAAAGAAGCCGACAAAATCCTGCACATCCAGCTGCTCGAAAATTGCATCGTAGGCGATGTTGCCGGTTGTATGGGCATGTGCGATTTCAAGTACAAGCACACTCCCGCCGCCTCCGAAATAGAGAATAAAATTCTATGGGCTACACGCTGGTTCGATGGTCGCCATTGGAATTACATGCGGAACAACACGGACAAACTCTGGCAACATTACGACCGTGCGTTCCGCGAACTTACTGCACAACGCCCGAAAATCATGATGTCACATTTTCTGCCACTGGAATTCGAAATGGTGGAGCGTTACAAGCACGATCCTTACTCAAATTTTTTCTACTTCCACGGAGCCAAATACCTCGAAAACTTAGATGATGGGAGCATTTGGCAAGCGGGCCACACCCACACCGCCATCAAGCGCGAGTACACCGACAGGTTCGGCAAAAAGCACCTACTGCTCTGCAATCCAGTCGGCTACCCTGACGAAAACCCCTATGCGGAATACGGGCTAAAACGGGAAGATTTTGTAGTGGAGGTGGAGTGAAGCATGGATGTTCCCAAAATTAGTAACCGCTTTGATGCAGAAGACATCCGCAAACTGCGCGAGTACAATTCCCTGAAGCATTCTAAGATGTCCCACAAGGAGATTTTAGATGACATTCGACAGGGCGCAGAATCCTTTATGTCTGAATTCAGTCGTTTTGTTGCTGACAAGTAAGCCATTTACGATGCTGGTAAAAAAATAGCGAATCAAATAATTTTGCTATGTCGCAAAGTTTCTATACAAAACGACTACAAATATTCAAATTTGTAGTTGTTCTCTAAAAACTTTTCAACCAAATTCGGAATATCTAAACATTTTCCGCATTTCGTTGAAATTTTACCATAGATGAACTAAATAAAAATCCACGGCTTTATCACCGTGGACTTTTCAAATGAATTGTTTAGTGTTGTGCTCTACGCTTTTGGATTTCGTCTACCGGAAAACCTGAAATAACGGAAATTTTTTCTATGGGAATGTCATTTGCCAGCATGGCGTCGACCATTTCGAGCTTGGTATCTTTTATTTTGGCTTCAAGTTCTTCCTCCTCGACTTCGGCAATGGATTTGTATCCATAAACTTCGCTGCATTTCTTGAAATCCATTTTGAACTGCTCCTTGGCTTCGCCTTTAAACCAGTGCCTTAAATATATAAAAGTTTGAGTGAGAAAGTCTTCCGCTTCTTCTCGGGGAAGTGACTTGAGACCCGCCATGGCTGGCTTCAGATATTTTTTTAGTTTTTCTCCGTTAAAAACGTACTTCAACGCAACTAACGCAAGCGCAATCTTAGGCGAAATCAGCGGAATTTCAAAGTCTTCAAAGATCTCACTTACGTCAACGATTTCCAACAAGAACGGCAATCCAATCTTGTGATAGTATTCAGGATAATTGGGGTACATCACCTCTTTTTCTATGCGAAATGGATCTTTTCCATTATACAATACGATGGCAACAGTCGGAATATTTTTCTGATTGCGAAACATAATCTGGAACCAGTATTTGACCAACTGCGGGATAATTCCTGTTTCTGGATAACTCTTGTGTTCTTCAATAATCCCGACGAGGAGTTCGGCTTGCTTGGGTTCGTCGCTTTCTAGTTTCACGGTAAATGCCAGGTCGCCATCGCCATGAGTTGCGGTATCGCTGAACGCTTCAGAAATCTCTTGTAGTGTATCTAAATTTACCGTCGCAAGGAATTGGGCGAGATTACTGTTTTTTCGAGACGCAAGGCGAAGAAGTTCTGCTGTTCGAGCGGGGTCCTTCAGCACCGAGCGAACATAAGAGTCATGAGAGAATTTTTGAGTCATAGAATAGCCTCCTGATAAGTTTAGAGGCTCTAATCTACAACGGCGAATTTCAAAAAAGTGAAACTTTGCAAATTTTGCAATCAACCGTTTGCAAAAACGTTCATTTTGTCAACTATAGGTGGTGCGCCCTTTCCCAAAAATTGTGATTCCCGTTACTCCCATTCCTAACAAAAAATGGTATTTTAAAAAGACTTCTCGTTCACCTTCAACGATTAAGGAATTTGGCTATGCTTCAGAAATTGTGGAACAAATGCAAAAAATGCGGCTGCGATAAAGCCGCGGATTCTGAAAAATTTTGCGAATCTTGTAGCGAAAAACGTCGCGAATTTTGGAGCGATATCAAGAAAATTGTGGGTGTAGGCGGTGCCGCCTTTTTAGTGCTTATCGCCGGTGGCAAAATGACGAAAAAATCCTAAATTCATTCTTAGGAATATGAATAAGTACGCGTTCTTCTTGCTTTGCGCTTCTGCCGCTTTTGCTGAAACCGTTTCCGACACGGTCTCATTTGTCAACTTCGAAAATCGCGAAGTTGGCGTTTACGGCAATGCAGAGGCTAAGGAAGATTTCAAGCGCAACACCACGGATAAAAGCTGGTGGTATGCGATGGACAAGAATGGTGGCCAAAATTCTAAAATCGTCTATGATGGCGAAGAACACGGCAATGTGCTGCAGCTTAAGTATCCCAAGGGTTGCGTTGGTCCGAATGACAATGATACTCCCGCATGTGCGGCGCAAATCATACAGCCGCTTGTAAAAACTGCCGATACGATGTGGAGTGCGTACGATATTTTCTTCGAGGAAGGTTTTGAATTCCAGTTGGGAGGCAAGCTTCCGGGGCTATGTGGCGGTAAGTGCTACACGGGGAACGCGATGCCCGAAACGGGGGATGGCTGGAGTGCGCGAATTATGTGGCGCAAGGGCGGGAACGCTGTTCAGCTGATTTACTTCATGGGGCAACATTCTGAATACGGCGATGATTTCAAGTGGGATCTCGGCGGTAAAAATCCGCAAGCGCAATTCACGATTGGCAAATGGCATCGCATAGTCAATAAAGTCTCGATGAATACGGTCAAGACTCCTGGCGCGGGCGACAAGAACGGTCGTGTGCAGGCGTGGCTTGATGGCGAGCTCGTGCTTGATGTCGATACGCTCAGGCTCCGCGATTACGATACTTTGCATGTGGACAAGTTCTATCTTTCCACGTTCCATGGCGGGAGTAGTGCTGAATGGGCTCCGACACACGACAATTTTATCCGATTTGACAACTTTACGGTTTCGACCGATTCTATAGCGGTGACTCTCGATAACGGGGGCGAAGTTGGCTTGGGTAAAAATTTGAGGAGAGAAAATCGCCGTTCAGTCTCAAAGCCTATTGAAATTTATCGCGTTAACGGCTCGCTAGTAGGTCGCCAAAACACAAGCTCCGATGTAAATATGCAAAGACTCCGGAACGGTAAAATTATCCAGTTGCAAATAGAACGGTAAAAAATAGACAAAAAAAATTAAAATTTTCGAACTGTCATAATTTGACGTTCTGTGATTGTATATTTGCAATATGGATGAAAAAACTAAGTCCGAGGTATAAATATGACAGCGCAAATTCCAGAACAGCTCATTCTCAATGCCAAAAGGGAATGCATGCATGCTTGCCCGCCGATTCCAAATGATCCAGCTCTTGTCGCTGAATTGTCTGAGGAAGAGGCTTACGAGGCCGCGAAGGGGCAAGAATTTGGAATGTATCTCTTCACTTCCGCTTGCTGGCGAAAGTATGTTGGTACATGGGAAATCAAGGATGGTAAGTTCTACTTGATTAAGCTTGAAGGAAAATACAAGCTGCTAAAAGATGAGCCTGTTCATGCTACATGGGTTACTGGGACCATCGTTGTTCCGCAAGGGGAAATGGTTCACTATATTCACATGGGTTTCTCATCCATCTATGAAAAGGAGCTTCATATCAAGATTGAGGCGGGGATGGTTGTGGAACAGAAGGTCATTGATAACGCGGATAAGATTAAGGAATACTCTGAAAGTGGGGGATTCTGGTTTTAGCCGCCTTGACTTGTTTGGGGCGATACTAAAAAAGCACCGGATTTCTCCGGTGCCAATTTTGCTTTTTTGAGTTCGCGCATCTTGTTGATGCTTTCGGCTCTTAGTAATGGCGCAAGCGCCTTACTCTTCGCCTCGGTCATGTCGGCGTGTGAACACGCCGCCGCGACTCTCGGCTCTTAGTAATTTTCTTCGTGGACTTCGAAGTAGGCTTGCGGGTGAGCGCAGACGGGGCAGACTTCCGGGGCCTTCGTTCCGACCACGATGTGGCCGCAGTTACGACATTCCCAAACCTTGACTTCGCATTTTTCGAAGACCTTGGCCGTTTCCACATTCTTGAGGAGGGCGCGGTAGCGTTCTTCGTGCATCTTTTCGATGGCGGCGACCATGCGGAACTTCTTGGCGAGTGCGGTGAATCCTTCTTCTTCAGCGGTCTTCGCGAAGCCTTCGTACATGTCCGTCCATTCGTAGTTTTCGCCTTCGGCTGCAGCCTTCAGATTCTGGGCGGTGTCGCCGATGCCTTCGAGTTCCTTGAACCAAAGCTTGGCGTGTTCCTTTTCGTTGTCAGCGGTTTTCTGGAACAATGCAGCGATCTGTTCAAAACCGTCCTTTTTGGCGCGGCTTGCAAAGTAGGTGTATTTGTTGCGGGCTTGGGATTCGCCTGCGAATGCTGCTTCAAGGTTCTTTTCGGTTTGGGTTCCTGCGTATTTGTTTGCCATAAAAAACTCCCTTATTTGATAGGTTTTGTTTCTAATATACCTCATTTTGTTGCTGTGTGGAAATTTTTATGACGCATTTTTGTAATAAGTTGGAGTAATTGTATTATTGATGATATTGCTCCGTTTTGTCATCCTGAGCGGAGTGTAACGGAGTCGAAGGATCCAGTGACTTTTTTTATTAATGATACATTGTGTATCTTTTAGATTTTAAAATTGAAAAATATTTATAAAAATCATTAAAAATTTGCAATTTTCTTTTATTTTGTATCATTTTGAATATTGCGTGCAGTTCGCTAAAAACTTAAATTTATACATGTAAGAACGAATGTTATAACCAATGACTATTGACTAATAACTAAAGACTGCTTATGAAACCGATAACAGAATATAAGGATTACCGCCTGTACATGCAGGACTTTTACGAAGAGCGTAAAAGGACGAGCGCATTTTCGTGGCGTGAGTTTTCCAAGCTGGCGGGGTTCAAGTCGCCGGTTTACCTAAAGCTTGTTTGCGAAGGCAAGAGCAGCTTGAGTCTCGTCAAGATGGAACAGGTCGCCCATGCGATGGGGCTTGTGGGGCACGAGTTTGCTTACTTCACGCAAATGGTCAAGTTCGGCAATGCAACGAAGGACTCCGTGAAAAAAGAGGCGCTTCTTGAAATGCAGAAGATTGCTCGCGAGCATCAAGTGCGCGTTGTCGATGCGGAATCTTTTGAATTCTATGAATCGTGGAAAAATCCGACGATTCGTGAACTTGCTCCGATGATGCCCGGAAAGCGCCCGCTCGAAATGGCGAAAACTTGCCATCAGGTGATTTCGGCAGAACAGGTGCGTGACTCGCTTGCGTTCCTTGTGCAGACAGGTTTTCTCAAACGTGAGGCCGAGCATACTTACGTGCAGACGGAAAAGACTGTCATCGGCACAAAAGAGTCGCTCCCCATTGCGGTTCGCGGCATGCACAAAGAAATGGCATCGCTTGCGAGAACGGCTATCGACAAGTTCCCGATTGAAGAACGTCATTTCACGGGTGCAACGCTTGGGCTTTGCGAAGAAGCCTACGCCCGCATTTCGCAGGAGCTGGACGCGTTTGTACGCAAGGTGGCAAACATCGCTGCCGAATATGAAAACATCAACCAAGTTTATCGACTGAACCTTCAGTTGTTCCCTTTAACAAAAAAAGTTCAGGAGGAATCTCATGAATAACATCATTAAATTCACTATGGCTGCGGGAGTTCTCGCTTTAATGGGTTGCACCGACAACAATGTCAGTGGTGCTGCGATTGAGGGTAATGCTGTTGCTCAAAACAGCAGTTCGTCGAAAGCAAACGGCAGTAGCAATTCGATGAATGGACCTTCTCAGATTGTCTTTTCCACCAAAGCGACAAAGGTGATGAATGTCGACAATGTCGATATTTCTGTCTATGGTGAAGAAAATGGTGCTGAGGCCGCTTGTACGGCAGATGAAAAATCTTATGAGGCAAAACTCAAGGTGAATGATGGCCTTGTTGAAAACTCCATAGAAATGAAAAACTTTGGAAGCTCTTGTGATAGCGTGCTTGCGGAATTTGTCGCATCGTGCCAATCCAGGGCGCTTGTTTTCAATGGTAGTAATAACAAAGAATCCTGTGATGAAAATGGCGATGTGACGGCCTATTGTTTTGATGATAGAGCTGTTGCTATGACTGTGTGTACAGAGACTGTTCCTGGAACTTGCACAACAAAGCCTGCGAAAACCACCATTGATTTCAACGAATTATTTAAGGATTTCTCGAAGTTCTCGGGTGAAGTGTGCAACGCTATTTCCAAAGGTGCGAGCTCAACGACGGGGCGTTTTACAACTCCGTCTTCGACATCTCGCGATATGTCTAGTTCGAGCACTGAACCGCCGGATCCGGATACATTGAACGTAATTGCCATACCTAGGGACACTACCCCCATCGACACAGCTGCATTCACACTAGACAAATATACGGTGCAATTTACAGATGATCCGAGCGAGCTTTCGTTCGACGAACATGTACTAGCCTACAACGGAGGTCTTCCCTCAACGGCATATTTAGACGAAGACATTGAACAGAATCATTCCAGCATCAATCCATTTTTGAAAGAAATCAACGTTTCTGATATCGGCAACTATTTCCCAATGACGGCAGCCATTGTCGGAAACAGAACTCCAAAGGAAAACTGCAAAACATTCCTTGTTTTGAGTCACGATGGAGCGCAACCCACAGGACACGTGTTGAGCAAAATTTCCAAAGGGAGCATCGAAATATCATCTGTTAATCCGGGAGGACCATGCATGCAGACGGCAATGTACTTCCCGATTGCATTCCTTGTCGAAGATTGCGACGGCCTCCTTGACGAAAACACAGAACTTTCGTACAATCGATTTACAAGTAAAACTTGGGCCTGCGAAACATTGGGTAGCCCAACCAAGAAAGCAGTTACCTACGGCGAATGGTACCGCGCAGACTTGATAAAATAATTCTGTGGTCAAGTTGCGCTTTCGCAAATAATTCTAGATTGTTCTCCGTACAGTACGGAGAACTTTTTTTATGGCTATTTATAACAACATTCTCGAAACGATAGGCAATACGCCGCTCGTCCGCATCAATAAGCTCAACAAGGGTGATGCCGAAGTCTATGTGAAGCTCGAAATGTTCAACCCGCTCGGTAGCGCAAAAGACCGCGTGGCGCTGAACATGATTAATCGTGCCGAACAAGAAGGCAAACTCAAACCGGGTGCGCTTATCATCGAACCGACGAGCGGTAACACAGGCGTTGGTCTTGCTTATGTCGGTGCAGTCAAGGGCTACAAGGTGGTGCTCACGATGCCGGATTCTATGAGTATGGAACGCCGTATGCTTTTGAAATCGCTTGGCGCCGAAGTGGTGCTGACCGAGGGCGCTAAGGGCATGGCTGGCTGCATCGCGAAGGCAAATGAAATCGCTGCTGCCAATCCGGGTAGCTTCATTCCGCAGCAGTTCGACAATCCTGCAAATCCCGAAGCGCATTACCGCACGACAGGTCCTGAAATCTGGCGCGATACGGACGGCAAGGTCGATGTGTTCATCGCAACTGCAGGCACGGGCGGAACCGTTTCTGGCACGGCGAAGTTCCTCAAGGAAAAGAACCCGAACATCTACGTGATTGCTATTGAACCGGACGATTCTCCAATGATTTCTAAGGGTGTTGCTGGTCCGCATAAAATTCAGGGTATTGGCGCAAACTTTGTTCCGAAGAATTACGACCCGAAGGTGATTGACGAAGTTTATTTGACGAGCACGCAAAAAGCGGGTGATGCCGCTCGCGCTGCCGCTGCCGAAGAAGGAATTTTCGTCGGGATTTCGTCGGGTGCCGCTCTCGAATGTGCGCTCACGGTCGCGAAGCGCCCGGAATTCAAGGGCAAGCGCATTGTCGCAGTGCTCCCGGATACTGGCGAACGTTACCTCAGCACCTGGCTCTGGAACACGTAATCGCCACTGCGCGAGACATTAAAAAGGAAAATGCCGACTCCCGTGAGCCGGCATTTCTATTAAGTGAGGAATTCATTAAGAAGTTTATTTAGAAAGCATTTTGCCGTTAAGCGTTGCTATCCAGTGCCTGTCTCTTGCCCTGGCTGGGATTTCGATATTGGTCGTTCCCGCCTTGATCTGGGTCTTGTACAAAACAGCACCGTTCAAATCGACTAGAGCAAACTTGCCTCCCATATCCGTGTGGATTTCGAGGTAGTTACCGATGACCACGAAGAAGTTTGTCGGCGAGAGCCTGCTGAGATCGTCGTAGTTGATGTTCAGCGGAATCGAGTCTTTCTTCTTGTCGTCATTTTGCCAATCGGGTTCATGGATTGACGGATCTACAGGAGCCATGGCAATGGGGGAGGCCGGTTCCTTGAATCCAAGCTGTTCGTCCATCCACTGCATTCTTTCTTTCATCTTCTTGCGGAGATGTTCAAATTCTCCATCCCACGTGGTTGCGTTGTAGCCACCCATAGGCATGCCAAAGCCACCGCCACTGCTGCTATTGCAGTATTTCATTGGCTGCGGGTCCGCATCGTTCTGACCGCTTGATTTGCCCAAGTTCGGCCAGCGCTTGAAGTTTCTGTCAGCTGCGTTCTTGAGGTACGTCTTCATGGAATCGAGGTAGAGATCCAAAGTCTTGGTGTGCCAAACGCCACTGCGGAGTTCTGCCCAGCGTTTCTTCAATTCACTTTGGTAGTGACTGTCCTTCCACATGCCAAGGAGCCAGTTTGGGGCCTTGAGGGAGCTACCCATGCCCCACATGCCGCCATTGCCTGACTTTTGGCTGTTTTCGATTTGCCAGCCGCTTGTGCCGGAACTTCCGAAGCCGTTTCCGCCACCACCGAAACCACCACCGAAGCCGCCGCCCCACATGCCACCGCCGTTATTGCCTCCGCCATTTTCGGGCTGGCTGCCATTACTCATGGCGAGGTTAAAGTCCCAAGCCGGGCCAAGTGTTACCTTGCCTTCCGTCTTGACTCCGTTCTTGTCGGTTTTGTCCTTTGGCTTGTGCAAGAAGAAACTGCACCAGTAGGAGTCCGCGTTGTTTGTCACTTCTTCGTGCAAGACATAGTCCAGAGCCGATGTCATATCTACGTAGTTTTCATAGCCTTGACCGTTCTTGCCGTTCTTGAACAAGCCTTCAAGATTGTTCAGGTATTTTTTTAGGTAATCTTCCTGTTGCTTTTGGATGTTTTCCTTTTTGGGGTAGTGCAAAATGACGTTTAAACCGTCAGAAGTGTTAAAGCCTTCCTTTTCGATGGGGCCACTGCCTGCGCCACCGGTGTTGGTGCCCGTTTTGTCAAAAGCCCAAATGTAGCCGCCGGTGAGGCTATCGCCTGCGATGTCGGTTTCTTTAAGCTTGCTCACGTTCACGCGATACTTGCCGCGTTTGATTTTTTCAATAAGCACGTACACGCCGCGGTAAACGCCGTTGATGTACAAGTCAAAATGCTTAGTGCGTGGGCTGTAGTGGCCTGCTTGTCTAAAGAGCCAGTGGGCGAGAGCGTTTCGCATCATGCTCTTGTCTACATAAGGACCATGGAAAACCCAGTCGTCAGCAGGCGGGAGCCCGAACAGGCTGACGTCAAGACCTTCACCTTTTTCGTCACGGACTTCTACGCCATAGCCTGGCTTCGGGAACAAGGCGGATGATTGCCCTCTTACCTTGATGCCAATGTCATAAAGCGTACCTTTGGCACTGTCTGCAACGGAATTTGTTTTCCCGTCGAGCACGCGCATTGTTGCAGGAATCTTTTCAGTGACATTTTTGTCAAGGCATTCGCCTTTGGTGTCAACGAAAACAATCGGTAAGTCGTACGTTTGCGCAAGGGACATCCCTGCCGCAAAGCAACACGATAATAGGGCTTTTTTTAGCATAATGTATCCACACTCCTTATCCATCTCTTCTAAAAATAAATGCACCCTCGTTGAAAGGGTGCGTTTATTTCTGTTTACACGTTGTTTGTGTTTACAACTTTACAACGGCTAATTTCGCGCGTTTTGTGCAAATTATGCTTTGATGCGCAAGCGAGCGTATTCGTAAAGGCCGAGCGAAAGGGCTACAGATGCGTTGTACGAATGAGCTTCGGGCTTCATCGGGATGCGGAGTACGGCGTCGCATTGCTTCTTGATGAACGGGGGGAGGCCTACGTCTTCGCCACCGACGGCGAGCACCACGTGGTCTGCAAAGTCGAATCCGGCGAGGTTTGTTTCGGTATCGGCATCGAGCCCGAGAATCTGATAGCCAGCCATCTTGAGTTCGCCGATAGCGCCTTCAAGGTTGTCCGGACGGCAGATGCGGAGTTTTTCGAGTGCGCCTGCAGAAGTGCGGGCGACGCTCGGGGTAATGCCGCACATGCCCTTTGCGGGGAGGAGCAAAATGTCAACGCCCAAGGCGAGCGAGCTACGGATGCAAGCTCCGAGGTTACGCGGGTCTTCGATGTTTGTGGCAACGGCGATGAGCTTCTTTTCGCCCGTGTCACGGGCTTTGAAGAATTCTTCGCGGACGTCCATCCAGTTCAGGAGTTCCTTCTCGTTCATGAGTGCAACGACGCCGTGGTTCGGGCGGGCGTAGCTGTCGAGAATCTTGGAATCAACCTGCTGCACGTGTACATGGGCGCGCTTGGCGAGCTTCTGGAGTTCATAGAGCTTCGGGTTGCCGGACTTGTGCATGAAGAGTACGCGGTGGACCTGGAGCGGGTTCTTGTTCAGGAGTTCTTCAACTTCCTTGATGCCACCGACGGCAACCTGCGGGGCTGCATCGGCATCACCGACTGCAGGCACAAAGTTTTCTTGGTTAGCACGGCTCTTGTCAAATTCGCGGCGTTCGCCTTCAAAGCGCTTCGGGCGGTCGCCAAAGCTCGGACGGTCACTGTCGAAACGGCTCGGGCGGTTTGCAAAGTTGTCGCGGTCGCGACGGAGGTGTGCCTGGCTACCGATGCCACCACGGCGTTCCTGTGAAAATTCGCGACGTTCGGGTGCGCGTTCAGGTTCGTCCGGGTGTTCGCGGTTGAACTTCGCCTCATCGAAAGTGGGGCGTGCTGTGCGCCCAAAGTGGCGCTTGCGATCGTTACCAAAACCGCGACGGCTGTCGTCATTATTGAAACTCATTTTGTGAATCTCCGTGATTTGTTAAAGACTTTTTCTTTTGCGTTGTCATCCCGGATTTATTCCGGGATCGCCAATGTTGAGTCGGTTAATACTTTTCTCGGCAGGCGATGACCGTGTGCATTTTCACATCGGTTTCTTTCTGCTCTAGCGGTTCCTTGGAAAGTTGCGCCGGAGTCATGATTCCTGCCTTAAATGCGTTCGGGTATTTGGCGAGGAACCTGTCGTAGTATCCTTTGCCGTGTCCTTGTCTGCTCCCGTCCCAGTTGAACTTTACGCCTGGGACCAGGAACACAGGAATGTCGCCTTCAAACTTCTCGATGCCTTCGCGGGGCTCCATGATTCCATAGTGTCCCTTGACCAGGTCCTTCTTAAGGTTTGCAATCTTGTAGAAGTGCATGATGCCTTCGCCCTCGCACTTTGGGAGCAAAAGGCGTCCTTCGGTGGCGAGTTCCTCAAGAATCGGCATGATATTCGGCTCGCCCTTCATGGGGTAAAAAGCCGCGATGTTCCTTGCATCGTGGTAGCCCGGAATGTCGTGGATTTCCTGCCACGGTTCTTTGATGATGTCATCGCCCTTTTTCATGCGACGCATCTTCAATATCATCTCGACGATGGGGCTGCTGCCGAAAATCAGCAACACTAAGATTACAATAACGATGGACGCGGCCATTTAAAAACCTTTATTTTGAGGCTCTATTCTTCGTCGCCAATGCGCTTTGCCGTTGGCAACTTGTCACGCAGAATTTCGTTCCAGAGGCACTGCTGCCAGTGCATCAAGTGTGCTTCTTCGTAGCGCTTTTCCCACGGAATGTTTCCCGGAGCGGCAAGCCAAATCAACTGAGACTTGTTTGCGAGGAGCGCAGCGTCAATTTTCAGCTCTTCGGCCTTTTCGTCACGCCACGTCTTGAGTGCGTTGAGCAAGTCCGAATGCGGGATGACTGGCGGTGGTGGAGCCTTCGGGAGGCGCATCGGCCAATCGCATTCCGGGACGGCCACAGCTGTGCGCAACATGTTCAGGAACGAATCCAGACGGTCTCCCTTGAAATTGCGGGGGAGCTTTGGCAGGAACGTTTCGCTGACTTCCGGAAAATGTGAATTCTGGGCATTCACAATCGCAAGCATCAGCTCGGACTGCATCACCTTATAAGGCGGACGGTCGAGTTCTTCGGCCTGCTTTTCGCGCCATTCCCACAAGTGCTTGAGGATGTTCAATGCGCAGGGGCCGTAAATGCTGGAACCCGTAATGCGCCACGGATCTTTTTTCGGGACGTTCGGGTTCCTTGCGTGTTCGATAAGCGTGTTGCACTGCTCCGTGAGCCAGTTCATGCGACCGGCCTGTTGCAGCTTTTCTGCTAAAATGGCACAAAGTTCGTGAAGGTAGAACGTATCGTGGATGGCGTATTCGCACATGTCCAGCGAAAGTGGTCGAATCGTCCAGTCGGCTCTCTGGTTTTCTTTCTTGAGCTCGTCGCCAAAATATTCCTTGACCAAATCGGCAAGCCCGAGGTGCTGTTCGCCCAGAATCTTTGCGGCAAGCATCGTGTCGAAAATGCTCTTCGGCGAAAAGCCGTAAGTCTGCCACAAAAGTCTGAGGTCGTAATCTGCACCGTGGAAAATCAGCGTCTGCATTGCACGTGCCTTGAACAGCGGTGCAAGGTCCAGCCCACAAAGCGGGTCCACAATATAATGGTGCTCGCCAATGGTAATCTGGATAAGACAGAGACGAGCCGTGTAATGGTACATGGAATCCGCCTCGGTGTCGACAGCGGCCATGTCATAAAGCTCCAAATCAGCAAGCAAGTTTGCGAGCGATTCTTCACTATCTACCAATATGTATTTCTCGTCTTTAATCATTTGACAAGGAAATGTAATAAAAGAAATTGATAGCGCGCTCTTTTTCCCCCGAATTTACCCCAACACAGCACTTTCCCCGCGCAAGTGTGCTGTAACGCACAGTGAAATTTTCCTAAATTGCACGCCATGAGAAAGATTTCACTTACCGGTATCAAGCCGACGGGTACCCCCCATCTCGGCAACTATGTGGGCGCAATCCGCCCGGCTCTTGAACTTACGAAGACTTACGACACGGTCTATTTCATTGCGGACTATCACGCTTTGACGACTGTGCAGAACGGCGCCGAAATGCGTGCGAACATCTACAAGGTCGCCGCAACTTGGCTCGCTCTCGGTCTCAACCCGGAAGAATCCCTGTTCTACAAGCAGAGCGATATTCCTGAAATCTTTGAACTTAGCTGGGCTCTCAGCTGCTTCACGCCGAAGGGCTTCATGAACCGCGCCCACGCTTACAAGGCTAAGGTCGAAGCCAACACCGCTGCTGGTGTTGATGTGGACTCCAACGTGAACATGGGCCTTTACTGCTACCCGTGCCTTATGGATGCCGACATTCTCATGTTCAGCGCTGACATCGTGCCGGTGGGCAAGGACCAGAAGCAGCACGTTGAATTTGCTCGTGATATCGCCATCAAGTTCAACAAGCACTTTGGCGAAGACGTGTTCACCGTCCCGGAACCGGTTTTCCAGGAATCCACCGGTGTTATCCCGGGTCTTGACGGCCGCAAGATGAGCAAGTCCTACGACAACTACATCGACATCTTCCTTGAACCGAAGGCTCTCAAGAAGCGTCTCGGCAAGATTGTGACGAACTCCCAGGGCATTGAAGAACCGAAGGATCCGGATACTTGCAATGTGTTTAAGTTGTACAAACTCTTTGCAACGCCGGAACAGACCGAAGCTCTCGCAGCACGCTACCGTGCAGGTGGCATGGGCTGGGGCCACGCCAAGCAGGAACTCCAGAACGTTCTCGAAGAACATCTCGGTGCCGCTCGCGAAAAGTATTTCTACTTGCTCGACCATACCGACGAAATCGAAAAGATTCTCGCTTATGGTAAGGAACGCGCTCGCGCTAAGGCCAAGGTCATGATGGATAAAGTTCGCCACTTGCTTGGTACATACTAAACCTTTCTAAAAATCATTTTACAAGGCTCTCGGAATTTCCTCCGGGAGCTTTTGCGTTTTTCAATTGATTTTATTAAATTACAAGCGTGCGAATTCTTTTTTTAGTCCTATTGCTGATTTTGAACGTCTATGCCGAAGCCAAAGGCTCCGGTGCAACTCGTTCTAGCTCCAAGACAAAAAAAGCAAAGTCCGAGGTGGTCGCTAAAAAGTCCACAACGTCCAAATCGGCGAAGTCTCGCAAAACAGCCTCTCGCAAATCATCGAAAAAATCCGCAAATCTCGAAACCGCAGCTCAAGAATCCGCTTCGCAATCCGACTCAACTGATGTTTCTACGAATTTTGCGAACCCTGCGATTTCGGCATCTTCTGTGGCGGACTCCGCAAATGATTACATCGTGGTGCGAGATACAGTTGTCGATACTGTTTACGTTGTCATGCCTGATACTGCAGCTTCAAAACAAAGTAAAAAATGCTATAACATCCCGCTTCCGCACCAGGCTGCATTCCTAGGTCAGGGCATTTCCGTGGGCGTCGGTGCTGGGCTTTTCAATGCGTCCAAGGATTGCGATTGTCTTGGCATCTGGCAGGGGCAACTGGAATATCATTATAGAGATAACATTACAGGCGGTTTTGATGTCCGCTTCTTTGGTGGAACTCTTGACAAAGAAATGATGCTCATGTATCAGCGTTATCGTTTGAATGTCAAGATCCACAAGACCTTTTCGGGGGCTGACTTTTATGCGGGCGCTGTGCTTGGACTCGAAACGACCGACCTTTCGGAATTCCGCAAAGAACTGAAGGATGGCGTTTACAGGGATCGTTCAACAGGAGTGGATACGAGTAAAGTTGCAGAATCGGACAGCCTGTCTAGCGACAGTGAAAGTTCTCAAAATGCGATAGCCGAGAAAAATTGCGAAAAGATGTTCTCGCTGGATGGCTTTACTCTAGGTGTCGAAGTCGGCATGGGTGTCGCCCTGTTCCGCTATTTGGGCATTTTGGGTAGTGCCAGTTACGAATTCAACTTCTCGTGGGCGCAGCTAGTCACGTTCAGTCCGGGAATCGCGTTCAATGTACAAGAAATCTGGCCGTGGGGAATGAAAAACCTCCGTTCGACGTGGGTGTCTTTCGAAATGATCTTCCAGCGATACTTCAATCGCGGTGTAGGGGAGTGGGCTGTTGGCGGTTTTATCGGTCTTCAGTTCGGAATTTAGCCTCGACTGCCCCCTGCGGATTGACAACGCAAATCATTTTTTTCTATATTAGGCGCACCGATTTGTTCGGAACCCTCCCGGAGCCAATGTCGGTTTCCGGGCGATAGACCAAAGGGACTCATTATGAGACAATACGAAACGATGGTGATCATCGACGCTATGATCTCTGACGACGCTATCAAGGCTGAAGTCGAGACCATCGGCAAGAACATCACCAGCGGCAACGGCGAAATTCTCCGCCGTGACGACTGGGGCAAGCGCAAGCTCGCATATACTATCAACAAGCGCCAGCACGGCTACTATGTCATCTTCTACTACAAGGCAGAAGCTGCAACGGTCGCTGCTATGGAAGCCGCTCTCAAGCTGAACGAAAACGTTCTCCGTTGGATGACCCTCGCTGATTATCCGATGAGCGAAATCGTCTACGATCAGACTCAGACACAGTCCACCGAAGAAATTGTTCCGGTTGACGCAGAAGAAGGGGAGGCTGAATAATGGCTTTTGAA
Source organism: Fibrobacter sp. UWB7 (assembly GCF_900142945.1). NCBI lineage: Bacteria > Pseudomonadati > Fibrobacterota > Fibrobacteria > Fibrobacterales > Fibrobacteraceae > Fibrobacter > Fibrobacter sp. UWB7. The sequence continues at coordinate 369,323 of NZ_FRCO01000001.1, read as the reverse complement.
GATAAGAAGCAGGCTACTCGCATCCGCCGCAAGAAGACTTGCTGGTTCACCGAGAACAACGTCAAGTTCATTGACTACAAGGACGAAAAGACTCTTCGTCGCTTTATCTCTGAACGTGGCAAGATCATCCCGCGCCGCATTTCTGGCACTTCCGCTAAGTATCAGCGTATGCTGAACGAAGCTATCAAGCGTGCCCGTCAGATGGCTATTCTCCCGTTCGTTTCGGACAGCATGCGTTAATAGGAGGAACTAGACTATGGAAATTATTCTTAAGGCTAACGTCCCCCACTTGGGCAAGATGCTCGACGTCGTGAAGGTTAAGGATGGTTACGCTCGTAACTACCTCTTCCCGCGTAAGCTCGCTGTTCGCGCAACTAAGGAAGCCAAGCTTGAAATCGAAAACAACCGCGCTGCTGTTGAAGCTCAGTTCCAGAAGGAACTCGCTGCTGCCGGCGATGTTGCTGCAAAGCTCGCTCAGGTTTCTGTCAACCTCGAACGCCGCGTTGTTGAAGGCGAACGTCTCTACGGTTCTGTGACCGCAGGTGACATCGCTGAAGCAATCACCAAGGCTGGTGTCAAGGTTTCTCGTGCTCAGATCGACCTTGCTGAACCGATCAAACAGCTCGGTGTCTACACCGTGACTGTCAAGGTCTTCAGCGACGTTGAAGCACAGGTCAAGGTTTGGGTGGTCGCTGAGAAGTAACTTCTAACGAAGTAATTTTCTTCAGTTCCACTGAAAATCTTACGGACCGCTCCCAATCGGGGGCGGTTCTTGCTTTTTATGCCCTATTTTACAACGTTTTGACGGCTTGCGTAGTTGAAATCGTAAGCAAAAAAATATATTTTTCATTGGGTTTGAATAATTGGGTCTGATTAATTTAAAAAGAGAGTGGTTTATGATTAAAAAGATTGCAATGTTTGCTCTTGCCGTTTCGGCGGCGTTTTCGAATGCTGTTGCTGCTGATGAATGCTCAGTTTTGATTTCGGATGATGATTTGACCTTTACCGGTAATCAGATAAAACCGTCCGTCACAAAAGTCGTTTGTGGCGATGATGAATATGCCGAATCCGATTTGGCTAGTGTTGTTTATGGTAAGAACATCAATGCAGGTACTGATGCAGGCTCTGTGACTGTAACTTTACCCAATGATGTTGTTGTTACAAAAACATTTCGAATTTATCCAAAGGGTGTCCGCATACTAGTTGATGATACTGAAAAGGAATTAGGAGCTGAAAATCCTGAATTTACTTGGACTATCGATGAAAATAGTGCTTTAGATGAATTGCAAGCCGATACTTTGGTAAAATTTCAAAAGGATCTTAAAAAGAATATAAAGTTGGTTTTAAGTGATGGTGATGAACAAGTGGGATCCACTTTTGATATTATCAAGGATCCGTCAGTCAATTTTCTTGAACTTTTCCCCAATTACAATATCATTGTGAAAACAGGAAAGTTGACCATTACAAAGACTAAGGTTGTTGTCGCTGCCGTGGATGCAAACAAGGTTTATGGCGAAACAGATCCTAAGCTTGAATATGTCATTACAGGTAACATCAAAAAAGCCGATTACGACAAGCTTGGTGAAATTTTGCCGTCTCGAGTTGATGGCGAAAAGGTTGGTTCTTATGATATTGAAGTTTCTGTAGAAAACATGGAAACGGAAGATTATATCGTTTCTACTTCTCCGGGTAAATTCACCATTTCTCAGGCCCCGGTTTCGCTTACTGTAGACGATGTCTCTAAAATTTATGGCGAGGCAACACCTGAATTTACTTATAAGGTCACTGGACTTATCGGCGAGGATGTCCTTTCGGGTGTGACTCTGTCTTGTGCAAAGTGCTCCTCGACTGGGCTTGAAAATGTTGGCGAATATGACATCACGGCAAGCGTGAAGGCAGCTTCCAACCCGAACTACGCGGTGACGACCACCGGTGGTACTTTGACGGTTACTCCGAAGGCTGCTAAGGTAACTGTAAATAAAGCGGAAAAGACTTATGGCGATAAGGACCCGGATTTTACTTTTGATGTAGACGGTCTTGTGAGCGAAGGTGAAGAACTTGAACTCCCGATAATTACTCGTGCCGAAGGTGAAAATGTCGGTACTTACAAGGTCTCTGTTTCGTTTGCCGAAGGCTCCAATTCCAATTATACGTTGACTGTAACGCCTTCTACTTTGACGATTAAACAGAAAGAAGTTACTTTGACTGTAACTGATGTCTTTAAGAAGTTTGGCGAAAAAGATCCGGAACTGGAATACACAGTTGAAGGACTTGCTACTTTTGATGGCGTTGAAGATGTCCTGAAGGATGTAGCTCTGTCTCGTGAACCGGGTGAAGATGCTGGTCTGTACACAATTACGGCTACGGTGGATGAAGAATCTAACCCCAATTACATCGTTACCACCATTGATGGTTCGTTTGGAATTACCGCAAATGAAGATAAGATTGTCGTTACGATTAAGGGACATACTGATACGGTGGAATACAATGGCAAGGAACGAATCGTCCAGGGCTTTGACATTACCTCCAATAGCGAAGTGTACTCCCTCTCGTATGTCAAGTATACCGGTGATTCTGTTGTTTCTGGAACCGATGCTGGCAAATACTTGATGGGTCTTTCTGCCTCGAACTTCAAGAATACTTCCGTTAACTATCCTAATGTGACGTTCAACATCACGGATGGTGTCTTGCTTGTGAAGCCGAGATCCTTGGTGGTTACGGCTTTGGCAGATACGATTACTTATGGCGATGCAACGCCGACGGAGTTCAAGTGGGTTGCCGATAGCCTTTTGGAAGGTGACGAACTGGACAACATCCATGTTTCGCTTGATAAGACCGGACTCCTCGATGCTGGTGATTATCCGCTTACATTTGATGCCCAGAGCCCGACAAATGGAAATTATGTTGTAAGTAGCTATGAAACGAATTCTCTTACGGTGCAACAAAAGGTTGTGACGGTTAAGATTGCCGATGCCCAGAAGGTTTATGGTGATCCGGATCCGGCTTCGTTCTTGTACGAAGTTACGGGCCTTATCGAAGGTGACGAATTGCCTGTGCTGACTCTTGCTCGTGAAGCGGGTGAAAACGTGCTTAAGGATGTCGATGGTGAAGATTCCACGTACCGTATTTCTGCAACGTTTGCTTCTGAACCGAGTGCAAATTACAAGGTAAAGATTAGACAGGGCAACTTCACGATTTTGCCGTACCCGAATAAGATTACGGTTGCCATTTTCGGTGAAGATGTCGTCATGAAGTATACGGGTGAAGAAATTACCGTAGACAAGAAGTTTGATGTCGCCCTTATTCCGTCTCTTGATTGTACGCTGTCTGCAGAATATACGTATTCTAAGGACTTTGTCGCTTACAAGGGCGAACCGACAGTATCTGGAACAGAAATGAGCATTTACCCCATGGGACTTGACGTTGCTGACTTTGTCAATGTTTCGCCAAACTTCCAGTATGTGAGCTTTGTTCTTTCTATTGACGGTAACCTCGTTATCGACGATAAGGGACCGGAAATCTCATTGGCTGCTGTAAAGGGCGTCAAAACGTTTAGGCTTTCTTCCATGAATCGCCGTATTCAGGTAAGCGGTTCCAAGGTGGGCGAACGTTATTCTGTCCACGATATGAAGGGTAGAGTTGTTCGCTCGGGCGTTGTCGATGCTGCTAATTTTGAAATCCCTGTGACGAATGCTGGTGTTTACATGGTGCGAGTTGGCTCTTCTGCTGCGCGAATTCGTGTCAAGTAGCCTTTAACTCGAAATTTTGACAAATAAAGCCTCGGATTTATGTCCGAGGCTTTTTGTTTTGACAACATTTTTTGCTATTTTAGAGATATATGCGCAAGTTTGCTCTTTTACCCTTGTTTCTTGGTCTCTCTCTAGCCCAGGTTTCTTTTGCCCAGGTACGAGACCTTTTCGCTGAATTCGAAGAAGAAGCTGCCGCCCCGGCAACGCAGGCGACACCCGAAGTGAAGACCCCGGCAACCCCCGCAAGCTCTGCTGCGGTTGCTCCGGTAAGTTCTTCTGCTAAGGCTCCGGCGAGTTCTGCTTCTAAAAAGTCCAAGGCGAAGTCCTCCAGCAGTAAGGCTGTGTCTAGCTCGTCGGCTGTACCGCTTTCGAGCTCCTCGGTGGTGGTAAGCTCTTCTTCTGTGGCTGTTAGCGAGCCTGCAAGTTCCGCAGCAATCAGTTCGCCATCGGTTGCTCCTATAGAATCGAGTTCTTCAGCTGCAGATATTGCTCCTGCAGTGGCGATTACGGATACGTCGGTGTTGGATTCTGCCGCTCGTGACTCGCTGATGCGCGAAGCCGCTATTGCAGAAGCCGAAAGGATTCGTGCCCAAGCCGATTCTTCGAGACGTGCTGATTCTCTTGCGCAGGCTCAGGCTGCAGGCCTTACGAATGTCAGTAGCAGTTCTGTTGCCGCATCTTCCAATAGCATAAGCCGTCGTGACCTTTTGGGACCGGTCAAAGTTTCCAAGGTCAATGGCATTGATGAAATGAAGGGCCGTTACAAGAATCCGCGCAAGGCTTTGTTCCTCTCGCTTTTGCTTCCTGGTGCAGGCCAGTTGTATGTTGGCGGTACGACGGCGACTTATGTCCGCGGTGGCGCTTACATGGCTTTGGAAGTGATTTTGTGGAGCAGCTGGGGTTACTTCTCAGTCTACAAGTATAACAAGCAGGTGGACAAGTACAAGAAATTTGCTAAGGAACATTATTCTATAGGCTTGTACGAAAGCGTCATGCATGATCTTTACAATGCGGATGCTGACCTTTATGGTGATGAATTTAATAGGCGTTATATGGGTTCCCGCAAATCGTTCTGCGAAGCGATTTATGGAAACGCAAATTATGGCGGTTGCTATCAGGATGACGCTCTGTTTAAGGATGATGCTCAGCACTTGAGCAAATTCCCGAAACCGGATAACAAGAAGGTGACGAATCTGGGCGTTGAAATGGCTAACTTTGGACGTTCCTTCAATAATGAATCCGAAGTGTTCCAGTTGATTTCGGAAGGGGCGTATGTCCGTGGCTGGGATGATGTTCAAAAAGAAGCTCAGGCAATCAATCTCAATCTCGAAGACCCGAACTCCGAGACTGTAGTTCTTGGCGAATCCGAGAATTTGAATACGTATCGTTCTATGCGTAACAAGGCCAATGACTTTGCCGACACGCAGGCGTGGTTTATCGGCGGCTTGATTCTGAACCATATCATTTCTGCTGTGGATGCCGCATTTACCGCTAATGCCCATAACAAAGTCCTCTACGAAGAAGACCTTTCCTGGTACGATCATCTGCGCTTCGATAGCGGTCTTTCGTTGACTGATTCCTTTGGCTGGTCTGTTCGTGCAAATTGGGGATTCTAATGCGTATAATTCTTGCCATACTGCTTGCGTCAGTCGCCGCTTTTTCGCAGACTGTGGTAAGCGTCGATGCCGACGTCTATAAGAATCGTGATAAGAACGTATTCCTTGCTGTCGGCGCTTCGGCACTTTTACCGGGTATGGGCGAGCTATACCTAAACGAAAAAAAGATGGTTCGCCCGTTTGTGTGGACTGACCTTGCTTTGTGGGTGGCTGCAATTGGTTCCTATGTCGTGGGCGACCGCTATGTGACGTCTGCGCATAATTATGCCGTTCGCCATGCCGGATTTACGGGCAACAAGAGTGTCTCTCTCTTGAATACGGTGGGTTCTTATCGCAGCCGTTCTGGTGTTTTTGGACAGAACTCCTCTCCGGATATGGACGAAGATTACAACCAGGCGATGATCCGTTCGGGCAAAAAAGTCGATGAAGAATTTTCAAGCGATGTCCAGTGGGACTGGGGCAGTTCTGACAATCCGGAAACTACGGAGCATATCGATGAATTCAAGAGTCGCATGCGCCATTACCGCGTGAGCCGCATTGTGTTCCAGGTTTCCGTGGGTGCACTGATTTTGAACCGCGTCGTTTCCATGCTTGATGCTATACGAGTTTACCGCGCAACGTCGAGCAAGTCTTTTTCGGAACGAGTGCAGTTTGAACCGGAATTTTATCAAGACGGCGGCGCGCTTTTGATGAACGTAAAATTTTAAATTTGTCATTCCCGCCTCAGTGCGGGAATGTCCTTTTTTATGCAACTTTTTAACTGTATCACGCATCTAAAAATTCGAAATTGAAAAGCCCTGGATTCTTCCACCTTCGGTGTCAGAATGACGGAATAAAATCAAACTACTTCTTATTGTTTACTTCCTACTTCTAACTAAAATATGAAACACCTTCTTTTAATAGCACTCTCTTCTCTTCTTCTTGTGGCTTGTGGTAGTAAAGACGATTCCGCCAAGGGCGCTCCTGCTGGCAAAGGCAATGGCGGCAAAAAGGGTGGTGCTCAGAGAGTGCTGAATGTCGAAGGTTATGTGGCAGAGCTTGGGTCACAGGGCAAGAACTTCCAGACGATGGCGACTCTCGTGCCGAAGAACAGCGTTTCGCTTTCGGCGGCAACTTCTGGCCGGCTGGTAAGCCTCAAGGCTAAAGATGGTGCAATAGTCAAGAAGGGTACACTCCTTGCAAAGATTGACGATTCTGAACTCCGTGCGCAGCTCAAGCAGGCGCAGTCGAACAAGATGCTTGCCGAGCAAAAGGAACAGCGTGTACGCGGTCTTTTTGAAAAGAACGGGGCGACCAAGCAGGATTTGGAATCGGCAGAAGCTTCTCTCAAGTCTGCTCAGGCTAGCGTAGAACTCATCCAGGCGCAACTTGCAAAGACAGAAGTCCGTGCGCCGTTTAGCGGCAAGCTGGGTTTTGTCGATGTGTCCGTGGGCGCCTGGCTCAACTCCGGTACGCCAATTGCAGAACTCAGCGAAGTGGACCGCCTCAAGGCAAAGTTCTCGCTCCCGCAGCGCTATGCGTCTGTCATCAAGGTGGGCGACAAGATTTCTCTCAAGGACTCTGAACGCAACGTTGAAAAGTTCGGTGTTGTCTCTGCGCTCGATGCCGTGATTTCTGAAAGCAGTCGCACTCGCCGCGTGATGGTCGATGTCGATAATGCGAAGGGCGAACTTATTGCAGGTAGCTTCGTAAGCGTGAATGTCGCTATGGAAGCTAGCAACGTGCAGAGCTTTACGATCCCGTCCGAAGCGATGATTCTCGACAGGGAAGGCGCTTACGTGTTTGTGAGCCAGGGCGGCAAGGCTAAGATCAAGCATATCACGACAGGACTTCGCACGCCGATGTCTGTGCAGGTGCTTTCGGGCCTTGATGTTGGCGATACGGTGATTGTTTCTGGCATTGTGAGCCTCCGCCCGGGTGCCGATGTCAAGATTAAGGGACTCCGCCATTCGATTAATTACGAGGTAGAGTAATGAGCGTAAGCCAGCTCTCCGTCCGTCGCCCAGTCCTCATGACTGTGATGGCGCTTGTCATCCTGTTGCTCGGTTTTTTTGGGCTCAGCTCTCTTGGCATTCGTGAATACCCGAACGTCGACTATCCGTTGATTCAGGTGCGTACCTCTTACCCGGGCGCAAACGCGGCCGTGGTCGAAGCGGAAGTCACTGAAATCTTGGAAGCCTCCATTAACAGCGCGTCTGGTATCAAGGCTTTGACGTCGACGAGCCGTGATGGTTTCTCTTACATCAGCATTGAATTTGAAACGGGTATGGACTTGGAAGCGGCTGCGAACGAAATTCGCGACCGCGTGAGCCGTGTGCGTCGCCGTTTGCCGGATGATGTTGATGAACCGACGGTCTACAAGTCCGATAGCGATAGCGACCCGATTTTGATGGTGAGCCTTGTGAGCGACAAATTCGACCCGATGGAAGTTTCAGAAATTGCGAACAACCACGTGAAGGAACGCTTGCAGACGATTAACGGTGTTTCGGAAGTGGCAATCTGGGGTGAAAAACGCCCGGTTGTGCGTTTGTGGATTGACCCGGTGCGTATGCAGGCGCTTGGCGTCTCGGGAGCGCAGATGGCTGCTGCCTTGAAACAAGGTAACTTGGAACTCCCGTCTGGTTCTATTGAAGGTACTGAAACGACTCTTTCAATCCGTACGCTTGGCCGAGTTATCGATCCGAAATCGTTTGGCAACATTGCGGTGAGAACGGCTGAGGATGGAACTGTAATCCGCATTTCTGATGTCGCGGATATCCATTACGAACCGAAAGATACGCGTACCGGTTTTAGACGTAACGGCAAGAATTCCATTACGCTTGCACTCATGGCGCAGCCGGGCAGTAACCATGTCGAAATTGCAAACGAATTCTACAAACGCGTCGAAGACATCCGTCGTGAAATCCCGGAAGGCGTGGAACTGCTTTATGGTCGCGATACTTCGATTAACATTCGCGCGTCCATCAAGGAAGTGGTGGAAACCATCTTTATTGCGTTTATTCTCGTGATTGCGATTATCTTTGCGTTCCTCCGCGAAGGCCGTACAACGTTTATCCCGATGGTCGTAGTGCCTGTATCTGTGATTGGTAGCTTCTTTGTGCTTTACCTTTGCGGGTTCAGTATCAACGTGCTTACGCTTTTGGCGATGGTCCTCGCGATTGGACTTGTCGTGGACGATGCTATTGTGATTGTGGAAAACATTTATCACAAGATTGAAAGTGGCATGACGCCGAAACAGGCGGCAATTGCAGGAACAAATGAAATCTTTTTTGCGGTGATTGCAACGTCAGTCGTGTTGATGGCTGTGTTTATCCCGGTGCTTGCCTTGGGCGGTACGACGGGTCTTTTGTTCCGCGAATTTGTGGCGGTGATGATTGGAACCGTGTTCCTCTCGACGCTTTGCGCTTTGACGCTTTCGCCGATGCTTTGTTCTAAATTCTTGAAACGCCAGAAAAAAGGTGCCTTTTATAAGTGGACGGAACCGTTCTTTGATGGATTGAACACTTTGTATTCCCGTTTGCTGGGCGGATTCCTCAAGTGGCGTTTGCTGTTGTTCCCGATTGTAGCGGTTCTCTTGTTTGGGGCGTACTTCTGCTTCAATAACATGAGTAGCGAAATGGCGCCGACCGAAGACTCCAACGCCGTTATGGTGAATATGAGCATGCCCGAAGGCGTGAACCTCTCGCGCACCAAGCGCATGGCTGATGAATTTGTCGATGAAGTGACTTCGATTCTCGATTCCAATGAATACACGGAATTCCAGGCGGGTGCTTGGAATGCGGGTAACTCGAGAATGCGTTTGTTCTTGAATGACGATAAGAAGGCTCGTCGTCCGCAGAGTGAAATTGCACGTGTGATTCAGGTGCTCGGTAACGAATACCCGGATTTGCGCGTGATGGTGTTTGAACCGCAGAGCATCAGTACGCAGCGCGGTGGTCTCCCGGTGCAGTTCGTTTTGCAGGCTCCGAACATCGAAGTGTTGCGAGACCTTGTTCCGAAATTTGAAGAAGCGGCTAGCAAGAGCCCTGTGTTTAGCGTGGTGAACAGCAACTTGCGCTTCACGAAGCCGGAACTCCACATCGAAATTTTGCGCGACAAGGCAAATGAAGAAGGTGTGTCGGTGAACGATATTGCACAGGCGGTGCAACTTGCGATTAGCGACCAGACTTATGGCGATTACTACAAAGATGGACGTCAGTACGATATCATTGGCGCTGTCGGTTACCAGTACCGCGATACGCCAGAAAACCTCTCGATGCTCACGGTCAAGAATGGCAAGGGCGAGCTGGTGAGCTTGGACAACTTTATTACGTACAAGGAACAGTCCGCTTCTCCATCACTCCCGCGTTACAACCGCTTTAGCGCGGCAACCATCCAGGCGGGTCTTGTTCCGGGCAAGACGATTGGCGATGGCGTCGAAGAAATGCGCCGCATTGCAAAGACGTTGTTGAAGGATTATCCAAGCGTGAGCACGACCTTGAGCGGTTCGTCTAAGGAATTCGAAGAAAGCTCTTCGGGACTCTACGTGGTGTTCTTGCTTGCGCTTGCGCTTGTGTTCTTGGTGCTCGCGGGGCAGTTCGAAAGCTTCCGTGCGCCGTTCGTGATTTTCTTTACGGTGCCGCTTGCACTTTCGGGCGCTTTGGTAAGCCTGTTTGTTACAGGTCAGACGCTCAACATCTTTAGCGAAATTGCCTTGATCTTGTTGATTGCTCTCGTGACGAAGAACGGTATCTTGATTGTGGAATTTGCAAACCAGATTGCCGAGAATACGGGCTGCAGCAAGCTCGAGGCGGCTCGGATGGCGGCGGAACGCCGCTTCCGCCCAATCCTCATGACGAGCCTTTCTACGGTATTGGGCGCAGTGCCGCTCATCCTGACCGGCACCCCGAGCCGCATTGCAATGGGTGTTGCGATTGTTGGCGGTCTCACGTTTGCGACGTTCATGACGCTCTTTATTGTGCCTGCCGCCTATAGCTTCTTCGCCGGAAAGGTCGAAGGTACCCGCACTGACGCAAGCAAGATGGCGTAGCGGCAACGCCGCTACTTCACCAGCTGAAACACTTTCTCGCCTTCACGGCTCATGCCGTAGCGGGTGCGGAGAATTTCTTCTTTGTAGAGGGAATCGGTCTTTAGTTTTTGGATGAGTTCGTCGCGCTGTTCGATAACTTTGCTTAGCGAATCAATTTGCATCTGGTAAAGCTGGATTTCTTTCGCAATTCTACGCTGCTCCGGAATACTGTTCTTGCCGAACAGCAAATGAAACACCAAGAACGCGAACGTAATCACGGTGGCAATTCCAATAATAAGCCGAATGTGCAACTATTATGCTCCGTTAAAATAGAATTGGAAGTTGTCCTTTGATGAAACTAGACCAGATATTTCTAGCTCCGTCAATATAGCTAAAAGTTCAGGCGCCTTAAAGTCAAATTCTTGCTGAAGTTCCGAAAAAGTTTTGCGGAACCCGTTAAACCGTTCAAAGACTTTTTGTGCCCCGCTGGAGAGTTGTACCCCATACGTGGTCAATTGCTCGATTTTAGCCCCTTCGAGGCGTGGAATCCCGGCGACTGCTCGTAGACTTTCGGGGATAAAGACTGCTTTGGCGTGTCCGCTGTCGAGGAGCGCGTTTGTGCCGCTGTAGAGCTCGCAGTCAAAGTTCCCGGGGCAGGCGAGGAGCTGTTTCCCTTCGTCTAGGCAAAATTGTGCGGTGAGGAGGGCGCCTCCTTTTTTACGGCTCTGGACCACGAGTGTCGATTGGCTGAGTCCGCTGATGATGCGGTTCCGTGCGATGAAGTTCCCCTTGTAGGCTGGCGTATCACCTTCGTATTCGCTTAATAGGGCGCCTCCTGCGTCTAAAATTCGTTGGGCGAGTAAGGCTCGTTCCCCCTCGATTTTTGCCTCTAGACCTTGTGCGAGGACTGCTATTGTGGGAATCCCTGCATCGAGGGCGGCGCGGTGGCAAAAGCTGTCTATGCCCTGTGCAAGCCCCGAAATAACAACGGCTTTTGTGGATCGGAGTGAATCGACGAGCCGTATACAGAGCTCTTCGGCTGACGCGGACGGGCGGCGTGTGCCGACCATGGCGATGCCGATTTTATCGTTTGTGGGGAGGGAGCCTTTGCAAAAGAGTTGTTTCGGACAATATTTGGATGCTTGTAATGCGAGTGGATATTTTTCGGGAGTGAGTTTCGTTTCCATACTGTTTCGTACCCCGGATGTATTTGGGGGTGTCGTACTTGGTGAAAATAAAATTAAGGGATATAAGAAACGATATAAGTAAGGATCTAATAAAGGTGTAACTTAATTTACTGAATTTGATGAGTAAAAACAAGAGTGCGCGTTTACTTTTATCTTTTCTATCTTTGGGCGCATGAAATACACGTTTAAGGATCTCGTCGATATTATGGCTCGTCTGCGTTCGGAAAATGGCTGCCCGTGGGACCGCCAGCAAACCACGCATTCGCTGTTGCCATATCTGGTTGAAGAAAGCTGTGAGTTTATCGATGCCGCGCAAGATGGCGACAAGGAGCACATGTGCGAGGAACTCGGCGATGTGCTGTTCCAGGTAATTTTCCATTCGCAGGTGTGCAAGGAACAGGGCAACTTTACGATTGATGACGTGATCCAGGGCTTGTGCGAAAAGATGGTGCGCAGGCATCCGCATGTGTTTGGGGATGCAAAAGTGGATACGGCAAATGACGTGAGCCGCCGCTGGGAACGCATCAAGGCGCAAGAAAAGAACAACTTAAAGCATGCGGGCGAGTCTATTATGGACAAAGTCAGCAAGAGCATGCCCACGCTCGCGCGCTCACAAGATATTATCCGCCGTGTGGCGAAAGTCGGTTTTGACTGGGGCGAGGCTGCTCCCGTGTTCGACAAGGCGCAAGAGGAATTTGCGGAATTCCGTGCCGAGATGGAAAAGATTTCTCCCGAGAATGCAAATGTGGATCGCTTGGAAGATGAATTCGGCGATATCATGTTCAGTCTCGTGAATGTGGCTCGCCATTGCGGATTCAACGCAAACATCGCCTTGCAACGCGCGAACAACAAGTTTGAAAAGCGCTTCCGCGAAGTAGAACGCCGCGTCAAGGAACAGGGCAAGGAAATCAAGGACGTGGGCTTAGAAGGCTTGCAAAAGCTGTGGAAAGAAGCGAAGCTTAGTCATTAGTCAATGGTCATTGGTCAGTAGTCATTGTCCGCTACTCCAAGTTGGAATGTTCCGCGCGGGATTAAAAGAGTGCGCGAAATTTTGTTCGCGCTTTCGATTCGTGTGCTATATTATTCTTGTGGCACAAGTAAATTCTGGTTCTGAGACGGGAAGCCGAATCGAATCGCGGAGTAGAACTTACTAGTGTTACGTTTATACGAGAGTCCCGTGAACGCATTACGGGACTCTTCTTTTGTGCGAATTACTGTGTGTGTGTTAACCCTAAACAAAAGACCTGCAACTTCCGTTGCAGGCCTTTTAAACTTTCGAGAAGTTCTAGGACTAAGCTCTAGCCTTGACCTTGTCGCCGTACTTCTTGATGAGTTCTTCCTGGATGTTCTTCGGAACCGGGAGGTACTTGCAGAATTCCATCGTGAATTCTGCCTTACCCTGGGTCATGGAGCGGAGGTCCGTAGCATAACCGAACATTTCGGAAAGCGGAACTTCTGCATCGATCGTGGTCATGCCCTGTTCTTCGCTAGTGCCAGTGATTGCACCACGACGCTGGGAAACGTTACCCACGACACCGCCCTGGAATTCGGTCGGGGTCTGGATTTCGACCTTCATGATCGGTTCGAGAATCTGAGCGCCAGCCTTAGCGAAAGCTTCGCGGAAGGCCATACGGGCTGCAACCTGGAACGCCATATCAGAGGAGTCGACCGGGTGGAATGCACCATCCTGGACTTCCATTTCGATACCGACAACCGGGAAGCCGATCAAAGAACCTGCTTCCATGCAGCTCTGGAAACCCTTATCGCAAGACGGGATGTATTCCTTCGGAATACGGCCACCGACGACGGAGTTGACGAAGTTGTAGACCTTTTCCTGGTCGCCTTCGACTGGCATCGGACGCATTTCACCGACAACCTTAGCGTACTGACCAGAACCACCGGTCTGCTTCTTGTGGGTGTAGTCGAACTTGGCCGGGCGGGTGATGGTTTCGCGGTAAGCAACCTGCGGAGCACCAGTCGTCACGTCGCACTTGTATTCACGGCGCATACGTTCGATATAAACGTCAAGGTGGAGTTCGCCCATACCCTTGATGATGGTCTGACCAGATTCCTTGTCAACTTCGACCTGGAACGTCGGGTCTTCCTTCGTGAAGCGGTTGAGGGCCTTGGACATGTTGTCGAGGTCGTCACGGTTCTTGGCTTCAATAACAAGTTCGATAACCGGGTTAGGAACGTGCATAGAAGTCATGTTGTAGTGGTTCTTGCCATCCGTGAATGTCGTACCGGATGCGCAGTCGATACCGAACAGAGCAACGATGTCGCCTGCACCGGCTTCGGTGATGTCCACCATTTCGTCAGCGTGCATACGGACGAGACGGCCAACGGAAACCTTCTTGCCGGTTGCCATGTTGGTGATCATGTCGCCCTTCTTGAGGGTACCCTGGTAAACGCGGACGTAGGTGAGCTGGCCATAGCGGTCGTTCACGAGCTTGAATGCGTAGCAGACGAGCGGTGCGTTGTCTTCGGACTTGAGGATAACTTCAGCTTCGTTGTTGTCGAGGTCGAGAGCCTTGTTTTCAACGTCGGTCGGGCACGGGAGGAAGTCGATGACGCCGTCGAGGAGCTTCTGGACACCAATGTTCTTGTGAGCAGAACCCATGAACACCGGAGTGATGTCGAGACGGATGGTAGCTTCGCGGATGACCTTCTTGAGGAGGTTCTTGTCGATCTGATCGACACCGTATTCGCCTTCCATAGCCTTTTCCATGACTTCGTCGCTGTAGTCAGCGCAGCAGTCAACGAGCTTTTCGCGGTATTCGTTAGCCTGGTCGACGAGTTCTTCCGGAATTTCCTTTTCGATCATGTCGTCGCCATTGTCGCCTTCGAAGTAGTATGCCTTCATTTCGAGAAGGTCGACCACGCCCTTAAGATTGGATTCCAAACCTATAGGAATCTGCATGACGCACGGCTTGTGGTTGAGCTTTTCCTTGAGCATGACTGCAACGCGGAGCGGATTTGCACCAGAGCGGTCGCACTTGTTCACGAACACGACGCGCGGCACATGGTAACGGCGCATTTGGCGGTCAACGGTAATAGACTGGGACTGGACGCCTTCAACGCCAGTGAGGACGAGGATAGCACCGTCCAACACGCGGAGAGAACGTTCCACTTCGATCGTGAAGTCCACGTGCCCCGGGGTATCGATGATGTTGATGGAGTCGCGTTCACCGGTCTTGGTGTGAGTCCAGTTTGCAAACGTAGCGGCAGACTGAATCGTAATACCGCGTTCGCGTTCAAGTTCCATGGAGTCCATCGTGGCACCGACGCCGTCTTTACCACGAACTTCGTGGATAGCGTGGATACGCTTTGTGAAGTAGAGGATACGTTCGGTAAGAGTAGTCTTACCGGAGTCGATGTGAGCAGAAATACCAATATTTCTGTGCAGCTGAATGTCTTTCATATTTTTATTCCACTAATGGAGTTGATGTTATTGAATGTTGCGCCCAAAAATAGAAAATTTTGGGGGGAACTCAAGGGCGGTTTTTCATTTGATAGTATAAAAGGGGGGTAAAATGGCTAAAATTGGCCTAAAATGCAAAAAAGCAACCATAAAAATGGCTGCTTCGTTTTGCTTAAATGAGAAAATTTTTGTTTATACGTTTTCGTCGGGAGTTGCTTCGGCGTCTTTTTCTCCAGTCGCGCTTTGTTCTATAGAAGGTTCGTTTGAATCTGGATTTTTGTCTATAGAATTTTCGACAAGCTCCGGCTTTTCGATACCTTCGAGAGCCTTGAAGTAAGCCATGGCGGTCTTTCCGACTTCGGTGGTATCAAAGTATGTGTAGGCTCCGTTACCGATGGCTCCGATTGCCGGGATGGCTCGAAGGGCGATGCGCCCGAGGAAGTTCGCGGATATTTTGACGCCTATTTTCTGGAGCAGTTTCTGGAGGGCTGTTAATGACAGCTTCTGGACGACAATGCGGCTGCCAGTACGGACTGCGACATCTCGTAGGAGCGATGCTGCACTGTGGCGGAACAAACACCAAACCATCGCTTCACGGCTGAGCATGGCAAACTTGCCGTACGTGCAGGCGATGTCGGAGACGAGCTGCGCCTGGATACGCCAAACTGCTGCTATATCAGGAATGGAGGTTAAGACACCGGTGAAACCTGCCGGGATAGAGAGCGAGGTACTTACTGTGGCTGCTTTGAGGGCGGCTTGCTTGATCAGTACGTCGGCGCGTTTGTCGGGGTCGTTGTTCGGGCAAAGGAGCGAGTCCGGGATATCCGTAATCAGGTTGAATATAATCGAGTTGAACATTTCCTGGATGGATTCGTTCTTTTTGTCTTTGAATTCTTTGAAATTTAACATGGGCAAGCTCCTTTCTCCTATTTCAAGAACATTTTAACAATTTCTGCGATGTTTTGGGGAATTTTATATTCAGAATTGTATTTTTCAAGTACTATTTTGAGGATTTCATTCACCCAGATCCTATCTGATGCTGCGTTTTGAACGCTAATTTCGGTTTCTCCGTTTCTTTCAGTAAGTTTGTAGTTTATGTGGAACGAAATCGGGGTGGTCTCGCCATGGGGGATGACTGTAAGGTCAATAGTCTGTTTTTCGGCATTGACGCTGAAGGAGACGTTGTTTAAATTCTTTTGAGGCTGGGTTTCCATGAATACTCCTTCTGGGGTGATTAAAACATCATTTTGGCAAAAAGACCGGTTCCCTTGGGGAGCGCTTGTTTGAATGGGGCGCCCTTGAGCCACAAGGCTGCGATTTCATTAATCAAAACTCTTTCACTTTCTATTTTGTTTATAACAATCAGAGTGTTTTGATCTGTGTCTTCGAAACAGTAGTACGCACAAATTTTGGTTGGCGTCGTTTCGCCTTTCAAAAGCATTGTGATGTTAATCCGGTTTTCTTCTGACTCGATATCGATGTTTAAAATTTCGCCAAATCTTTTTATGATGTCGAGCCGCTGGACGAACATTTCGATGGCTTTATCACGTGCACTACTAAGTAAAGACATTATGAAGTCGTTGGTTTTATGGTTTGCGATTGTGATGGTAATATATATTTTTTTGAAAAAAACGCAAAAAATAACACCTCGTGCATTTTACGGCGCGAGGCGTTTTGAATTGCATTAAATGTAGCGGGTTAGCGCGGGAGCGTGAGGATGTCGATGCCATCCTTGGTCTTCACGACGGTGTGTTCCCACTGGGCGCTGAGAGAGCCGTCGCGGGTCACAGCTGTCCAGCCGTCAGAGAGCGTCTTTGTTCCCGGGCGTCCGACGTTGAGCATCGGTTCGACCGTAAAGACGTTACCGACTTCGATGAACGGGCAACGTTCGTAGTTGCGGAAGTGGTAGACGGTCGGTTCTTCGTGGAAGCCGCGACCGATGCCGTGACCGCAGTAGTCTTCGACAACGCTAAAGCCGTGTTCGTCGGCGATGTCCTGGATGGCGCAGCCGATGTCGTTCCAGTGTGCGCCTCTTTCGCCTGCAGCGCGGATGCCTTCTTCCATGCAGAACTTGGCGGTATCGACAAGTTCGCGGGCAATGTCAGAGACTTTGCCGACGCAGAACATGGCGGAGGTATCGCCGTGGTAGCCGGAGAGGATTGTGGTGATGTCGATGTTCACGATGTCGCCATCCTTGAGGATGGTGTTCGCGTTCGGGATGCCGTGGCAGACAACTTCGTTGATGCTGATGCAGGCGTAGCGCGGGTAACCGTGGTAGCCCATGCAGGCGGAGATGCCCTTGTGCTGGCGAGTGTAGTCGCCGATGAATTCATCGATTTCGAGCGTGGAAACGCCGGGCTTGCACATTTCGCCCGCACGGATCAGCGTTTCGGCAGCGAGAGCGCCGGCATCGCGGATCAGTTCGATTTCTTTTGCGGATTTTACTTTGATCTTAGCCATTTTTAGGTCTTCTTGTTTTTATTTAAGTTCTTTTATGCGCCTACTTTTTCCATGCGAATCTGTCGAGCAGGTAGGCGAGGAGCATCTGGTCGTCGGTGGTACCGTTCGCAAGGTCTTTTACGAGCGGGAGCATGCGGCTGATGCGTTCAGTTGCTTTTTGACCGCCGAAGTGCTTGCGGACTTCTTCGAGGCGGACGCGTGTACGTTCACTTACCTTCTTCGCGATTTCTTCATTTGTGAGCGGATCCATCTTGATGAAGTTGATGCCGAAGTCGACTGCCGTCTGGCGGAGGTCGATTTCTTCGACTGGTGTGATGAGCGAAATGCAGAGACCGCTGCGGCCTGCACGGGCGGTACGTCCGCTGCGGTGCACATAGACTTCGTGGTCAGCGGGGTGGTCATAGACAATCACGTGCGTTACGTGGTCCACGTCGATACCGCGAGCGGCCACGTCTGTGCAGATGAGAATCTTGAGCTTCTTGTCGCGGAAGGCGTTGAGCGTTTTTTCGCGGAGACTCTGGGCGACATCGCCACTGAGTGCACCGACTTCAAAGCCGTAACCGGAGAGCACCTGTTCGAGGTAGCTCACGTCGCGCTTATAGTTGCAGAAAATCATGCAGCTTTCGGGATGGTAGTATTCCAGAACCTTGATGGTCATGGAATCCTTTTCCATCACGTCGCAAGTGTAGTAGCGGTGTTCGAGGTTGTTCGCGATGACCTTGTCGTAGCTGAGCGAAAGGAAATCGGCACCCGGGCGCTGGAATTCGCGGGCAAGGCTCTTGACCGTCTGCGGAATTGTTGCACTGTACATTGTGCAAGAGATGGCCTTCGGCAAGTACTTGCGGATTTTCTGCATGTCGGGGTAGAAACCCATCGAGAGCATTTCGTCTGCTTCGTCGAGGACGAGGTCGCGGATAGAAAGTAAGTCTACATTACCGCGCTGGATGTGGTCCATGAGGCGGCCCGGAGTAGCGACAATCACATGTACGCCAGAACGGAGAGCCTTGATTTGCGGTTCGTAGTTCACGCCGCCAAAGATAGCGACGGACTTGATTCCCGTACCCTTGGAGAGCTTTTCAAATTCTTCTTGCACTTGGATGCAGAGTTCTCGCGTCGGCACGAGGATAAGTGCTTGCGGATACGGATGGTCACGGACGATGACCTGCAAAAGCGGGAGGGCGTATGCGCCAGTCTTGCCCGAACCCGTCTTCGATTGCACGAGCATATCGCGGGCAGCGAGCATATAAGGAATGGATTTGCGCTGGACTGGCATCAGTTCGGTCCAGCCGTGTTCCCGGAGAATAGCTTTCTGTTCTTCGGGGAGCATATCAAACGTATAATCGGGGAGCTTATTCTTGGGCTCGATAATTTTGACAGGCGTTAAAAACGGATTTACTCTTTCTTTCGTTTCTTCTTTAATTTCGTCACTCATAGTGGTGCCAAATTTAGCAAAAGGCGAGCGCCGCGGCAAAACAACTTGTTGTTTTGATATGGTCGAGCCGAGCTAAATGCGCCCAAGGGGCGCAAATTTAGAAAATAGACGAGAGACGAGTGACGAGAGGTGTGAAAAAGCAGGGGGTTATAGAGTCCAGTGGTATTCAAACCCGAGGCTTACAAAGCAATCGATGGTCGATTTTCCGATGGTTGTGGGGGCGGCGCCTGCATCGGGCGAGGGTGCTTCGTAAATATCCCTGCCGCGGCTCGAAATGCCTGCGCGGATGTCTACGCCGTAATGCTTTTTAAAGATGAACTGTCCTCCAAATCCGAGCAATGCGCCTTTGTAGACGTCTTCGAACTTGATGCGGTACTGGTAAGCTCTGGAGGGCGACTTGACTCCGCTTTTTAAGCCGATGTCTTCGGAATAGAATGTGTATTGGAACCCGAGGAAGAATAGCGGGGTAATGTCAAGCCATGGTGTAATGGGGTAGGTCATGGACAAGAGCGCGTTGAGACCAATATCGTGCTGTCCAAAATTCCAATGGTCGAGTTCGCGATAGACTGTGTCTGATTTGTCTGTTTTCATATCGCGGTTGGAATAGCGGTACATGAGTTCGACACCGATGAATCCATGCCAGGTAAGCCCTGCGTAAAGACTCAGGAATGAGTCATCGTCTTCGATAAAGTTCCAGAGGCTTACGGAATCTTTGGTGATGCGGTAATTACGTACGCGGCTCTTGGTGTGGCTGCTTGTCCAGTTGTCCGGCGTGAGCGGGAAATGTGCTTGGGAGTAACCGATTCCAACACCTGCCCAAATCTTAAGGTTCGGGACTTCTTTGTAAAGGTCATCGGGTTCGGTTTGCTGTTTGAGGCGTTCTTCCTTGGTAAGGCGGCGCTTGGTGCGCTTGTCAAAGAATGTGGAGGCTATTTCGTCACTGAGGGCGACTTTATCGCTGTTTGCTTTTACGATTCCTGCGGCTTTAGGTTCTTGCGTTGTCTCGTCAAAGATGGCAACTTGAATGAATTTTCCCTGAGGTGCAAGGAAGAGGACGATGTTGTCTTCGAGAGCCTGGATCTTAGCAGCCATGCCGGGGTGTCTTGCTCTCAAGTAGCTTGACGGTAAACCTTTTTCAAGGTTGTTCGAAAGCCAGGATCCATAACGTGTGGCGATGGTGTCGCGTTCCCATTCGCCGAGTTCGCGGCATTTGGGTTCTCCGATGCCAGTGTTGTTGCGGCGGAGCGAAAGACAAAATTCATTGGCGTTGATGGGGGAATTTCCATCCAATGTCCAAATGTAAATTGTGGCGTCTTTCCAGAGCGTAAAGCGCGAATCAAAGTAAACATCGGCTGCGCTAGCCCATGCGACAAGGACCATTATAATGGCAAGGAGTTTTTTCATTTGACAACTCCTTCGTATAGGTTCTTGCGGATTTGCTGGACGGCGAGCTGGATGAGGTTTGTCAAATTCGAAAGCTTGTACGTCGTAATGGGTTGCTGTAATTCGTCAACGGCGCTGAAAAGCGGACGCTGCTTTAAGTTGTCCCAGAGTGTGTACGAGAATATCGCGCTGACGTTGTCCGGCTTGCGGATGCTGCCACTTTCGTTGTGGATGAGCGCGTAGTCAAAAAAGTTTTCGCGCTTCAAGTCCGTGCCGATGATGAATTCGTGCAGAATAAGGACTACGGGAGGGACATTCCCTGCGGAGTCCTTGAGCGTAACGCCTTGTTCCGGAATATGCCCCTTGATGAAAATGCGTTCATCAAGCTTTAAGCTTTCTTCGGGGAACTTGGTGTTCGCTGTATCGGGGAGGACGATGAGGTTTCCGTAAGCCTTGCGCATCTCGGTTTCGAAAGTATTGCGGCAGTGGAGCGTTCCTTTAATTTGGATGCTGTCTGTGCCGATTTCGAGGCGCTTGGCAAACCAGTTCGAGCGCGTGATGACAAATGCATTTTCGATACCCGTCACTGCAATACCGCCATAAGGAGCCTTATGGTACGAGGGGTGGCTTGCAGTCCAATGATAAGAATCTGCACACCCGGTGAGCATGCAGATTGCAAATCCAATGGAAAGTATCGACTTTCTGATTGTCATTCGCTTTTATGTTTTGCAGGATATGCCTTAGACGGCTCCCCACTTTTCGCGGTAGGCATAGACGCGGTCAAGGATTCCTTCGGGGGCGTTGATTGCCTTGCGGTTTTCTTCGCTTTCGAGGAATGCGATGATGTCATTGATGTTCACGATGGAATGGGCTTCGATGCCGTATTCATCTTGAACAGTCTGGAGCGCGGACTTGCCATTTTCGAGCTTTTCCTTGCGGTCCACAGAAATGAGGAGACCTACGACATTGGCGTTTTCGATTTGGGAAAGAGCCTGCATCGTTTCGTTGACGGATGTACCTGCGGTAATCACGTCTTCGATGATGACGACGTTTGTCTTTTCGGTGTACTTGTAACCGACGAGAGAACCGCCTTCACCGTGGTCCTTGACTTCTTTTCTGTTGTACGTAAAAGTAAGGTTCTGGGCGTACACGTCAGAAAGCTTCATGGCTGTTGCTGCGCAAAGGGGAATGCCCTTGTATGCCGGACCGTAGAGGTTCTGAGCCTTGCCGTCAAAGTGAACCATGAATGCTGCAGCGTAGAATTCAGCAAGCTTGGAAAGGGATGCGCCTGTGCGGAACTCTCCAGTGTTGATAAAGTAAGGAGTCTCGCGACCGCTCTTGGTCACGAAGTTGCCGAACTTGAGGGCGCCCGATTCTACGAGAAAGTGTACAAAAGTATCTGTATTGTTCATTGCAAATTCCTAGGCTTTAGCTCCGACGAGGAGCGCTATAACTTCAGAGATGATGTTGTAGTCGGTTATAAACTGGATCGCAAACATGGCGACCAAGCATATGACGCAAAGTACTAAATAGCTGTGGAAGGATTTTTCAAAACCCTTGATTTTCAGCTTAAATATGAGCCAGACGCCAAAGCTCAAGATAGAACTGAATACCCAAGCGGCGGATGTGTTCAGGTCTACGAGGCGGCTAACGGCGAACGTGATGGTAATGCCCGGCAAGAAAAAGAATGCGAAGCTCAGGACAACAAGAAGAGCAAAGCCAACGTAGTAGGCTAGTCCGCGGTCTTTCTTGACAATGACCTGGGAACCGATTGTGGTCTGTTCTTCTTCACCGGTCATCGGGTTGACGTAGGTTTCCGGTTTGAACTGCTTGTAGGGCGAGTTCGATTTGGGTTCCTTGTTCTTCTTAGGCGAAATGACTTCGCCGGTCAGAGGATTGACGAGTTCTTCGTTGGACGAATTTTCCTCGAAGTTTACCTCGGTGCGGGTCTGGTTGACTTCGGCTGTTGCTTCGGTCTTGACTTCGCTGTCTGCGGAAACTGTTGGCTCTTGAGCGGGGGCTTCATTCTTGATTTCTTCGGACATTGGGAACTCCTAGAGAATAAACGTTCTGCCTGCGTGGACGAAAACGCGGTGTTCAAGCCAAAGCTTGAGTGCCTGCGAAAGCGTACGCTTTTCGATGTCCTTGCCGAGTTCGACGAGTTCATCAATGCTTGCTGTCTCGGGAACGCGCTGGATGTCTTGGCAAATGATTGGCCCCTGGTCGAGGTCTTCTGTGGCAAAGTGGGCTGTTGCACCGATAATCTTCACACCCTTGTGCCATGCCTGGTGGTAGGGCTTTGCTCCCTTGAATGCGGGGAGGAACCCGTGGTGGATGTTGATGATGCGGTACTTGAATTCTTCTGTGAACTGTGCGGTCAAGATCTGCATGTAGCGTGCAAGAACGATTGTATCCGTCTTGGTTTCTTCGATGATTTCACGGAAACGGTTTTCGGGAATCGTCTTGTCCGGGTTGGACGGCACATAGTAGAACGGCACGCCGAAGGAGCCACCGACAGGACCCAAGTCCGGGTGGTTACCCACGATGCAGCTGAATTCGCAGGGAAGGTCGCCATCGCGGCGCTTGAGGAGCAAGTCGTAAAGGCAGTGGTCTGTCTTGGAAACAAAAATGGCAACGCGTTCGGTCTTGGAGGTGTCGAACAATTTCCAGTTCAGCTGGAGATGCGGGGCGATGGTTTCGAGGTGTCTTTTGACTTCGGGAATGCCATCCGCTTCAATATCGAATACGGCACGTAAGAAAAACGTTTCGATGTCCTTGGCGGTGTGTTGCTGGAGGTCGATAATGTTGGCTCCGGCTTTGGCAAGAACTTGCGTAGTGCCGGCAATGAGCCCTTTTTGGTCGGGGCAAAGGATCTGGAGAATATAACGAGTCATAGACATACCATAATATTAAAAAATTTAGGTCATGTTACCAAATATTTTATTTCCAAGTAGATAAAAAATAACTAACATTACAGTAAGAAATAGAAAGGATTGAAAAATGGAGAGAATTAAATTGTTCAAACTTGGACTTTGCTCTATACTCGCTTTGTCTGCGGTACAGGTTTTTGCCGCTCCACCTAAAACGTGGGATGCCATTTTTAACGCTGAAGGTCAGGGCGAATATGGCGCCGCCAAGATTGACGGGGATATCCGTTTTGGTGAATACACTCATTACAAGAACATCCAGCCGGTCTCGTTCCGCATTCTTGATGACAAGTTTGATTTTTCCGTTGCTGGTAACATGACGGTTCCGGCAAAGATGGTGGAAGATCCGAACTTCTATGAAAACTGCCGCAACACAATGGAAGCATGGGTTTCTTACTTTGACAAGCCGCGTCACTTTGGCAATGAAGATCTTATCATTAATATTGCCGGTGTGGACTTTGCATGTGGCAACGACTTGTTCAACGTTCATGACTTGCGTATAAAGTTTACGAATCCACAGGCCCAGAAGGCTTGGGTAGCAGAACTCGAAGGCCGTCAGAAGTACAAGCGCGAACAGCTTTCCGCTTTCCGCGTGGCTGAACAGGAACATCGTGCTGAAATCCGCGACAAGTCCACTTCTTTCACGGACCCGCGTGACGGACAAGTTTACCGAATCATCAAGGTCGAAGGTCGTGAATGGTTTGCTCAGAACGTGAACTACAATGTCGAAGGACATTCCTGGTGCTACGAAGACAAGGACTCTTACTGCGCTCGTAGCGGTCGTCTGTATGACCTCGAAGGTGCCCGCAAGGCTTGCCCGGAAGGCTGGCACTTGCCGCGTGACCGCGAATGGTCCGATATGCTCAAGGGCCTCACGGGTTGCTACGATGGTGTGGACAAGTGCGGTAACTTTGCTACAAAGATGAAGGCTACGACTGGCTGGCAGGGCGGTGGCGGTACCGATGAATACGGTTTCACCATTTTCTCATCGGGCTATCGTAAGCTTCTTGGCAAGTCTACGGTTCGCTATGAAGATATGGGCGAATACGCTGGTTTCTGGTCTGCACAGAACGGCCGTAACGAAACCATTTGGCTCTGGGCTATGGGTCGTATGAGCGACCAGATGGTTCGTCAGCTCGTCCCGGCAACCGCAAAGAACAACGGTTATTCTGTCCGCTGCATCAACGGTAACTAGGGCTTGCGCAGAGCGCAAAAAAAGAGAGCTTAAAAAGCTCTCTTTTTTTATATGCATAAAAAATGCGTCGCGCCGAGGGCGCGGCGTATTTTACATCTGGCGGATCGGGAAGAGGCCGAGCAAGTCGAGGACGTTTTCGAGCACAATCTGTGTAGACTGCACGAGGAAGAGTCTGGACTTTTCTTCGGCGGATCCGAGCACGCGGTCTTCGTGGATGAACTTGTGTGCGGCTTCGGCAATTTCGAGTGCGTATTGTGCGAGCACGCTCGGTTCATCGTCCTTGACGGCGGCGAGAATCTTTTCGCCCTTCTTGGCGAGAATGTTAATGAGGCTGTAGGCGGCGTCATCGGTAAGCTGTGCGTAATCCACGTCTGCCACCGGAACGGTGTAGCCAGCTTTGCGCATAATGCTGCAAAGACGGACGTGTGCGTTCTGCACATACGGACCTGTGTCGCCTTCGAAGCTCATCACGGCATCCCAGTCAAAGCGGACGTCCTTCAAACGGCTGTTCTTGAGGTCGTTGAAGGTAAGAGCGCTGATACCGATCTGGCGTGCGATGAGTTCCTTGTTTTCGAGAGTCGGATTCTTTTCGTCAATGAATTCGAGAATCTTCTTCTGGGCGGCTTCGATCACATCGCGGAGGAGGCTTGCCGTACCGGTACGGGTCTTGCCCTTTTCCCACTTGCCATCGACCATCTGGAGAATCACGCCGAACGGAATGTGGTACATGTCCTTGTACCATTCGCGACCCATCTTCTTGAGCACATGGAACACCTGCTTGAAGTGGAGAGCTTGTCCCAAGTCCACCACGTAAAGGCACTTGTCAAAGTTGTATTCTTTCTTGCGGTAGATGGCGGCAGCGAGGTCGCGTGTTGCATACAACGTGGAGCCGTCACTCTTGCGGATAAGGCACGGGTTCAGGTCAAATTCGTCGAGCATCACCACGTCGCGTTCCTGGCTGTTCACCAACAAGTTCTTTTCGCGGAGTTCGTCGAGCACTGCCGGAATCTTGTCTTCAAAGAAGGATTCGCCGGTGTAGTGATCAAAGCCAACGCCCATCATGTCGTAAATGCGCATGAGTTCCTTGAGCGTTGCGGCGCGGAATGCGGTCCACAGCTTGCGGTAGAATTCGTCGCCCTGTTCGAGCTTCGTGAATGCGGCGCGTGCTTCGTCTTCGAGACCGGGTTCTTCCTTGGAAGCCTTGGAGAAGCTAGCGTAAAGGATGTTGAGTTCCTTCACGGTAAGTGCGTTCAAAGTGGCTTCGTCGGTCGGGAGCTTTTCGCGGAGGTACATCACGATGAGCTTACCGAATGCTGTGCCCCAGTCGCCCAAGTGGTTGATGCGTTCGACCTTGTAACCGGCAGCCTTGTAGATGCGGGCAAGCGAGTTACCGATCATTGTAGAACGCAAGTGGTGGAAGGCGAGTTCCTTACCGATGTTCGGGGAGCTGTAGTCGATGCAGACAACCTTGCCATTCGATGCGGCGTGGCCGTATTCCAAACCCTTGGCGGCGATTTCGTCGAGTGTAGACTTGGCGAGGAATCCGCGATCAATGAAGAAGTTGAGGTAGCCGTTCACGGCTTCAACTTTAGAAAGTCCAGCCGGGAGCTGAACCTTGGCTGCTAAATCTTCGGCAATGAGCTTCGGTGCCTTGCGCAGAGTCTTTGCGAGAGAAAAGCAAGGAATGGTGTAGTTTCCGTGACTTGTATCAGGCGGTACGGAAATAAGTTTCAATGCGGCTTCTTCGTCAAAAGCTCCAGTTGCTGCAAGTGCCTTTGCGATTTCTGCATTAAATGAGTTCATTGTCGTCTCCAGACTTCTTAGCGTCTTCGCGGATGAAGTCATGTTCATCGAGGTTCATGAGTTTGCCGTCTGCATAGAGGCGGTCGAAGGAAATTTCGTTTCTCTTTTCTTCTTCGAAGAGGTGAACCATCAGGTCAAGACCAGCATCGAAGATGGCCCAACGCACACCTTCCTTGTATTCAACGCCGACATAGTGGAGCTTGCGAGCCTTGAATTCCTTGGTCAGTTCATTCAAGATTGCCTGCATCTGAGCTTCACTTTCGCAAGTGGCGATGAGGAAGTAGTCCGCTTCGTTTTTTACGCCGCGGAGGTCGATGAGCTGCACGTTTTGGGCGCGAAGTTCAAAAAGGATACCTGCACCAAGCTTAACGGTTTCAGAAAAATCTTGGTTATTTGTTGCTGTCATTTTGTTCTCCCTGATCGGGTTCTATTATTTGTTGAAAATCTCTTCCGGTGTGTACGACGGCATCGACAGTCGCGTTCTTGTTGAGCAAAACAAGGACGTTTTTGGTCTTTAAGGTGGCGGCGAGAGCCTGAGCTCCTTCCCATTCCGGGTTTCTGAGCACGATGACCGTTTCTTCGTAGTTCTGGAGTCGTTCGTTTTCGATGTGGACGACATCAAATCCGTTGTTGCGCAAAAACGCCTGCATTTTTGTGGCTGCGCCCTTCATGCTGCAACTGTTCAGCACTTCGACTTCGCCCTTGATGCTGCGGACTTCGCGAACAACAGGAGCCGGCTTTTCTTCTTCACAGCCTGCAAAGAGGAATGCGGCTAGAACAGCCGAAGAAACTCCTACGGCAAAGTTTAGGTGGAGCGTTTTTGAATAGTTGCGGAACATTCTTTGCTATAAAATTTAGAAAAATAAAAAAGACCCCGAAATAAATCCGGGGTGACAACATAGAATAGATGTGCTTACTGGCAGAGGATGGAACTTCGGCTAGAACATTCGTTGTGGAAGAAACGGTGTGGACCGTAGGCTTTCAGGGCGTCTCGTTCATTGACGTAGGAAACTCTTATTAATGTGTTTTCGCTAGGCTTGTATTCCAAAGAAACATCTGGAATCAACACATTAACATTGCCTTGGCGTAAGTCCTCTCTTGCAATGCGCGAACCGTTGCTAATGTTTGCGTAAATTGGCATCCAGAGACCAATATTTGCGTATAAGTGAAGATTCGGTGTGAACTCGTAGGCAAAATGCCCCATAAAGCTTTGGTTTGCGAATGAACCGAAACTTCCTGCAACGAAATTGAGTGAATAGGTGTATGCGACTTTTAATGCCGGGTCGAATGTTTGGTGACGGACCATGCGGTCGGAATCAAATTCGCGGTTCCAGGGGATGCCATCGTTTCGAAATTCGTAATTGGCATCGGCTTCATTGCTTTTGGATACTGATGTTTCGGCAATGACTTGGGATGCCATTTCGGATGGTTCGATGTTTGTGGTTACGTTTGCAAAGGCAAACGTTGATATGCAAAGAGCAGATAAAATAATTTGTTTCATAAAACCGAATATACAAAAGTGTGCAAGGCGAGAGTAGCAAAATTAACTACCAACAATAATGCGGGTTTCTCCATGGACAATCGTCATAGAAGTAACGGTGTGGTCCGTAGGCTCTGAATGCGTCTCTTTCGTTGACGTACATGATACGGAATGAGACCTTGTCGCTCGGCTTGTATTCGAGCGCGATGTCTGGAATCAATACGCCCACGTTTCCTTGCTTCACGTCCTCGCGGGCAATGCGGTTGCCAAAATGGAGGCTTGAATAGAGCGGCATCCATAGTCCAACGTTGGCGTACAAGTGCAAATTAGGGGTGAACTCGTAAGCGAAATGAGCCATAAAGCTTTGCTGAGCAAACGATCCGAATGAACCGCCGATAAAACTTACGGAATAAGTGTAAGCGACTTTTAGCGCTGGGTCGAATGTGTCATGGCGTATGAGTCGCTCTGGGTCAAAGTTCTCGCGGTTCCAGGGGATTCCGCTTTCTTGAATGACGTAGATTGTGTCGACTATGGTGTCTTGTGCTGCAACGAGTGTTTCTGAGAGCGCGGTAGAATCAGCCTTTGCGGGGGAGGCGGCAAAGGTGAACGCTGCTAGGAATAACACTGTAAAACACATGAATCGCATATCATGAATATAAAAAAAGGAGGCTTCGAAATAAAATGAAGTCTCCTCGTTTTGACGAAATTTTCAGTATTTATGGTTTACGCCTAGATTTTTTCGATGATTTCGTTCTTGCCGTTGACGCGGATGACGGTTGGCTTCCAGGTTTTGGCTTCTTCTGGAGACATCGTTGCATAAGCTACGATAATCACGAGGTCACCTGGCTGTACCAAGCGAGCGGCTGCACCGTTCAGGCAAATCACGCCAGAACCGGCTTTACCTTCGATAACATAAGTATCGAGGCGAGAACCATTATTGACGTCAAGGACGCCGACTTTTTCGAAGGGGAGGATGCCTGCTGCATCCATCAAATCGCGAGCTATAGTGATGGAACCTTCATAGTTGAGGTTTGCATCAGTTACAGTAGCACGATGAATTTTGGCTTTAAGTAATTCTAGCTGCATTGCTGCTTAGAACTTGACATTGAAGAAACTTGCTACGCCCTGGTCCGGAGTCGGAATAACACCAAAGCTGAAGCGGTTTGCATCCGGGTTGCTATCCCACTGAGTGGTAATGAAGGCATCTGCAAAGGACCAGAGATGAGCGGCTGCGATTCCGAGGAATCCGTACCACCAATAGCTTTTGTCTTGAACTTTGAGAACCACAGTAACAGCAATACTACCGATTTCAAGGACGTCCATGAAGGTTGCCTTAGCAGTTTGCTTTGTTTTCCACTGATAGTAGGAAGGAATTAAAAGAGAAAGATAAGCGCTGCCCTGATCACCGTTGCGATAGCGATAAGAACGGTCGATGTCAGCATCTTCCATGCCTTCGGCACGCTGGCTGAGCCAATCTTCTTCGCTCACACCGAGTCTGTTCCAAGGCTTTTGGAGATATTCTGTCGGGCGGATGCCAAGTTCGACGAGCTTCGTCAACTTTTCGCGAGTGACGCCTTGTTCCTTAGCCTGCTGATATTCCCACTGAGTAAGACCCATGTCTTCATATTTGAAGCCATCCCATTGACCACCAGTTGCCTGTGCGTTACCAATGTTTGATTGAGTCGTTGCTTCAGCGTTAGCTTGTGCGATAGAATCTGCAGTTGCAGCGTCTTGGAAATCGTCAGAGAAGAGGTCGTCAGACTGAGCAAACGCTAGTGAGCCCGCGAAAAGAACAGCAGAAAGCACTTTGAACATGTTACTCATTTTGATCTCTTTCTTAAACGTTTAATGCCGGGGGAGGGAATCGAACCCTCACACTCTCGCGAGTACTGGATTTTGAGTCCAGCGCGTCTACCAATTTCACCACCCCGGCGGGGGAGCAACACAAATATAGCACTATTTTTGCTTTTTTTGTAGGTATTAAGCAAAAAAACGCAAGTTTTAGTCGATAAAATCTGTAAAAAATTTTTTCGAGTATAATTTTATTTGCTTAAAGGGCTTGTTTTACTAGCATCGGCCTGAATTCTACGTTAAGTGGGGCAAGCTTTTTAGCTCCGTAATCTACTGCGCTTTCCTTTGTCTCAAATGGACCTGTGCGAACTATATAAAGGACTTTGCCGCTTTCAAGCGTGTTCTGGATGATGGTGCAAGCGATGTTGCGCTTTTTAAGATTGTCTACGAGCAGGTCTGCATTGGACTTGACGCCAAATGCGCCCAGTTGCAGCTGCCATGCGGATTTTTCTTCGACAGGCTTTGCTTCGGGAGATTTTGTTTGTGCGGGTTCTGCGGTGACGGTTGCTGAGGCTACAGGCTTGGAGTCTGCGACTTTTGCGGCGTCATTGTTTGCAGATGGATTGCTGCTTGTTTGCGGGGCGGTACTTGCGACTTGATTGTTCTTGGCTTGCTCGGTTTGAGCTTGTTCCTTCTTGGCTGCGGCAAGCTTCTGGGCTTCCGGATTGCCGAGATTTTTGCAGGCTTCATTCAGCTCTTCGCTGTGGGCGCGGTCTTGAACGGCGACGCAGACTTTCTGCAACACAGTCACTTGGTGTGGTTGCGAAGTTTCAATAGCGTGTACGAGGGATTCGGCGGCTTTGTTGTAGCGACCAAGGTACATTTGGAACTGTGCCTTAGTCATCATGAGGTCGGCGTAAATAGCTTGCTGCGGGTTCGTCTTGTCGATGAGACTATCGAGGCGCTTGCCTGCCTTGCTGAAATCAGCGGCAATACCCGTTTGCGAAAGGGCTAGCACGTTCCATAAATAACATTCGGTACGAGTGGCTTCGGGTTCGTTCGGGCAAACCTGCTCGTATGCGGCTGCGGCGACTTTCCAGTTGCCATTGACGTAAGCTTTTTGGGCGGTGGCGAGAGTCGGTGCGGCCTCAGCAAAAGATGCTGTGGTGGCAAATGCGCACAGTGCGCCTGTAATAACCAAATTGTGAATAAAATATTTAGCCATATTACCCTCAAGAGTAAAGATACAAATATATTTACAAAATGGCAGGTGCGAAAGCGTGTAAGTCGTTGATACTCCGTAAGTTACGTGAATGAACCTCGGTGCGGAGTCTGCTTTTTCGATGGCTAATAGGCTTGCGCGAGGGGAGGGCTACACGAGAGTGCCGCGGAGCGTCCAGCCACGGATATCGTCAATTTTCACCTTGACGTAATCGCCCGGCTTGATGATGCGACCTTCTTCGGGCTTGAAGATGACCTTCTTGAAGTTGTCCGTCTTGCCGACGAGTTCTGTCTTGTCGCGGGTGGAGCCGTGTTCGACGAGGATTTCTTCGGTGCGGCCAATCATCATCTGGTTGCGCTTGAGCGTGATGGCGTTCTGGAGTTCCACGAGGCGTGAATGGCGTGCCGATTTTTCTTCGGGCGTGAGGATTTCGGCTTCGTTGAACGATTCAGTGCCTTTGCGCGGGCTGTAGATGAACATGTATGCCGTGTCGAACTGGCAGGCCTCAAATGCCTTGATCGTCTGTTCAAAATCTTCGTCAGTTTCGCCGACAAATCCGCAAATCACGTCTGTTGAAATGGCGTAGTACGGATCCTTGCTGCGCAACTGCTCGATGACTGTCATGTACTGTTCCATGTTGTGCTGGCGGCGCATCTTCTTGAGGATGGCGTCGGAGCCGCTCTGGAGCGGAATGTGCGCGTAATGGCAGACCTTCGGGTTGTTCAAGAGAACGTCAATGAGTTCGTTCGTATAATGGCGCGGGTGCGGGCTTGTAAAGCGGATGCGCTTGATACCACCGATTTCGGAAACTTTTGTCAGTAATGTCGTGAAGTCAGCGTTTGGCGTCTTGTAGGCATTCACCGTCTGGCCGAGCAACATCACTTCGGTGATGCCCTTGTCGGCGGCGCGCTTGACTTCTGTCAGCACGTCGTCCATGTCGCGGTATTTCTCGGGACCACGGAGGTACGGCACGATGCAGTAGCTGCAGCGCTTGTTGCAACCACGCTGGATCGCGACGAATGCGCTCACGTCATTCTGCAGCTTGGCGTATTCGCCGAGGTAGTTCTCGTCGCGGTCTTCGTCGATGAACATCTTGTGGTGCGTCTTGTGCAGCGGGCTCTGGGCATCCCCGAACAGGAGTTCCGGAATTTTGCGGTACTGGTCCGGGCCTACGATGTAGTTCACGTTCTTGAGGCGCTTGAGCAGTTCCGGCCCGCGATTTTTTGCCATGCAACCGCATACGACGACTTTCACGTCGGGATTCTTCTTGCGCAAGTACTTGAGCTTGCTGATGTTGACGATGGCTGTTTCCTCGGCCTTTTCACGCACGCTGCAGGTGTTCACGATGATGATGTCGGCGTCTTCCTGGTTGTTCGTCTCGACGCAACCGCACATGTCTAGCTCCTGCGCTATCATCGCGGAGTCGTATTCGTTCATCTGGCAGCCGTATGTGGCCAAGTGGTATTTTTTCATGCGCGCAAATTTAGTAAAAGTGCGCAAGGTGAATAATGCGCGAAAGCTTGCTTTCGCATATTTGAGCCGCCGCCACGGACGCCGGAGGCGTCAAAAGGCGAGCGACGCGCGAGTCAAGTTTGCTTGAATGAGCATGTCCGAGCCGTACTAAATGCATGCGAAGCGTGCCAATTTAGTAAAAGTGCGCAAGGCGCAAATGGCGGATGTTACCGTTCGAATGTGCGGGAAATGCGGAAATGTGCTACAAAATTGCCAAAATACCTGATTTAGTAGCATGAAATTTGAATAAAATAACTAAAATTAATGCATGATTTCATGATTGAGCTCTTTTGTATGCTACAGAATTGCGTAAATGCCCGTTTTAGTAGCATAATTGCTGCGGCCTAGTCTTTAAATGTTGAATATAAAGTAAAATTTGTGCTACTAAATTGTTAAAAAGCTCATTTTTGTAGCATGTTTTTTCAAAAATTTCTCTTTGAATGTGAAATATGCTTCTCCACTTGTTTTTTCGCGACTATTTTTGCATATTTCAAATGTCGGGTTATGCAACCTGACCTATCTTATTATATGTAGGATGCGTTCGCTCCTTGGTTTGCTATATCGTTTATTATATGAACTATTACAAGAGGGTGCGATGCAATCATTTGAATGTTTGTCTCCCGACATTTTGTTGCTATCGTTACAAAATCGTGCGGAGGAACTTCTCCGTGCTGTTGAAAGAACGAAAAAATCTTTGAAGCGTGCTCCGCAGGGGCATTTGAGGCTCGCAAAACGCGGAAATCAATTTTACGGTTATCATTTGACTGATGCCAAATCGCTAAAGGGCGAATATATTCCCAAAGACAATGTTTCGCAAATGTCAAAACTTGCGCAGAAGGATTATGACGAAAAAGCACTTCGGGAAATGGAACATGAACTTTCGTTAATTGATGGTTTTATTGCAAAATACAGTCCCGAAGAATTGACAAACATTTACAATCGGATGAATGAAGTCCGCAAGTCTTTGGTTGAACCAATCCTGCTTTCGGATGAAGAATATGCGAGGCGATGGCTTGCTGTGCCGTATAAGGGAAAACATTTTGAAGCGGGAGTTCCAGATTTGCGGACTGCAAAGGGCGAACGAGTACGTTCAAAGTCAGAGGTGATTATTGCGGATACGCTTGGGCGTTTGGGAATCCCTTATAAATACGAATGTCCGTTGAAACTCGCGGATGGTGGTCGGAGCGTTTATCCAGATTTTACTTGTCTTGATTTGCGTACACGTAAAGAACTGTTATGGGAACATTTGGGAATGATGGATAATCCTGAGTATGCTTCTTTGTCTGTCAAAAAATTATCGTCTTACCTCCAATGCGGCTATGTCCCTGGGAAAAATCTCATAATTTCAATGGAAAGTTCTGAAAAACCGTTGAGCCAAACAGAAGTAAGATTAATTATTCAAGGTGTATTTAGGGTGAATGGAAAGTAACTCTGAAATACTGTATGTCGATTAAAATTTGTATTATTCCTACTATGAATAATATCGCAAAATCTCATTTGTTCTTGCTTGGCTTAGTTCTCCTGACAACGCTTTGGTCTGTTATTGGAGTTGAAGATACTTACCTCACCTGGATTCTTGAAGCGGCTCCCGCGATTGTTGGGCTGTTGGTCCTTGTATTTACCTACAAAAAGTTCAGGATGCCCACGTATCTTTACGTGGTAATGGCGCTCCACATGGCGGTGCTTTTGGTGGGGGCGCATTATTCGTATGCGAAGGTTCCGCTTGGATTCTGGATGGAAGATTGGTTCGGTTTTACGCGCAACAACTACGATAAAATCGGGCATTTGATGCAGGGCGTTACACCTGCACTTGTGATGATTGAACTTTTGCGCCGCACGACTCCGATCAAGACGGCTGGCTGGACGGGATTTTTGTCGGTGTGTGTGGCTGAGGCTATTTCTGCGCTTTATGAAATTATTGAGTGGCTAGCATCGCTCAGCAATCCGACGGATACGGAGGCATTCCTGGGAACGCAGGGCTACATTTGGGATACGCAGACGGATATGTTCATGTGCCTTATCGGGGCGACAATTTCTGTTTTAATTTGTTTAAATGCTAAAAAGTTCCGCAAATTAGAAACTTAAGAAATATATTTAAGTCATGGTTGGATTTTGGGTTAAAGCTTTAGAAAAAAAGATGGCGGCGTTTTGGGCGCTGGCTTTTGCGTTGATTGTTGCTGCTTGTAGCAACGATGATAACGGTTTTGTTTCGGTGAATCCTATAGGTGGCGAAAGTTGCGCTGCCATTGAAGAATCAAGTTCTTCGGATTACGCGTTGTCCTCGTCTGTTGTTGCATCGAGCTCTTCCGCGGATGGATTAGTTTCGATTTCAACGACTGTTATGGAGGATACGCTTGAAATTTTTGCATTCGGGGGTGTGAAACTTGACGTTGTTGCGGATTCGTTCCTGACAAAGTTTGATTATGGCGATGTCGTGACGGTGATGATTGCGGGTTACGATACAGTGGACGTTCCTGTGGTAGCTGGCTACGGATATGTTTTCCCTGGCGAATTCTTTTTGTATGTCTCCGAGGGGTTAAACTATATCAAGCTTGAGGCTCGTTACGGCCAAATGGCGGAGATTGTTGGTCTTGGGCGAGGTTTGACATTCCCGATAGATGTTGTTGTGCAGATGAAGGAAAAGGGTGGCTATGTGGACCATCTTGAAAATTTGAAGTCGCTTTCGTTTGCTTATTATTCAGAATCGTATCCAGACTTATCAATTGAGGAGTTTGCGAATTTTAGAATGGTGCGTACAACCGGAATGGGCGAGGGTGTGCTTTATCGTTCTTCAAGTCCGATTGATCCTGCAATTTATCGCAATGCCATTGCGGATTCATTGGCTGCGGTGGCTGGCGTTAAGACTTTTGTGAACCTTGCAGATGAATTGCAATATGCCGAAGAATACAAAGGCTTTGCTGAATCTTATTATGCAACGCAGAATGTGGTGTATCTTAATGTGGAGCCTGCTTTTGCGAATACGCCGTTCAAGGATGGGCTAGTCAAGGGCTTGCGCTATATGATAGAGCATGAAGTCCCGTATCTAGTGCATTGCACGTATGGTATGGATCGAACCGGATTTACGATTGCCGTGCTCGAAGCGTTGATGGGGGCGACTGCTGATGAAATCAAGGCGGATTACGCCACGACTCACAAGAATTTTTATAACGTGGTCGATGGTAAACATGTTGATTTAACAACAAAGCAGGTTGAGCTGCTTCAGGCGATTATTGTAAGACTAATGCAGAATGCGTATAAAACAACTGGTGTTGATATCTCTGATTTCGAAAATGCAGATTTAGCGTCCGCTACAGAAAAGTATTTGCTTGCGCTCGGGATGGAAAAGAGCGAAATTGAAGCGCTGAAATCGCGACTGAAGTAGATAATTTTGTTATTTATGATGTATGGCAAAAAACTTTAGCAAATTTCTTGGCAAAATCGCTTTGATGACCGCTGCAGCGTTGTGGTCGGCTTGTAACGATTCTGATAAAAAGGAATCCTCTAAATTTGATACGCCTAAAGCGGAGAAGGCCAATGAACAGCAGTCTGATACTCTCAAAGAAAGGGCTATAGTTTATCCGTTAAAATTAAAAAAGGTTGATGTCCCTAAAGTTAATATCGATACTTTTTCGGAACGGATCTCAAAGGGTTTGGACGGTCTTTTGCAAACTGTGGCTCTTTATGGTGTCCTTCCGGATGTTGTTCACAAAGGGGGTGATGGCAAGGTGGTTCCTAGATGCCGTATTAATCCTTTGTCTGCAAAAAACGTTGTCGTTGAAGGTCGTGATATTGATGTTCAGACTTTTTTAAAGGTTTATCGCCAACGAGTTCCTGGTTTACGTTTTATCTTCGATAAGAATGTAAGGCGTCGATCAGATTTAGCAAGTGAATTTGAAGGAAGAATAGTCTTGATTTTGAAAATTGCTTCAAGCGGCGAAGTTGAAAAAGTTCAAATTAAATCGACTACAATTGCCGAAAATAGCCCCTTTAGCGCTATTAATGAAGATGTCAAGGAATCTGTCAGCCATTGGAAATTCCCGAAAACGAAAAACGGGGCGACTTTCTCGTTCCCGATTTCCTTTTACATGATGCTTCCGCAACCATCGATGTTTGATGATTCGTCCTCAATAAAGAACAAGTAGCTTGTCGTGAAGTTCTATCCTTTTTGCGGTTCGCGATTTTCGTAGTCTTCTAGGAACGAATGCAGTTCGCCGCCGGCCTTGAATCCGGGGAAAGTCTCGATGCAGACGGAGTGCAGGCTGTTGAAGATGCTCTTTTCGATGTTCGGGTTTTCGCGCTTGAGACGCTTGATGAGCGCCTTGATTTCTTGGCGTTTGCTGCCGCCACCGCCGTTGTCGCAGACGGTGCAGCTTTCGGTAAAGCGGCAGGCGCACTGGATAAATTGCAACCCGTTGTAGTTTTTCCAGTTGATGATGTCCTGCTCGTTGATGCAATACATGGGGCGGATGAGTTCCATGCCGCCGAAATTCAGGCTGTGGAGTTTGGGCATCATGCCCTGCAGTTGCGAGCCGTAGAACATCGCCATGACGGTGGTCTCGATGACGTCGGAGAGGTGGTGGCCCAGCGCAATCTTGTTGCAGCCCAGGTCCTTTGCCTTGTGGTAGAGGTGGCCACGACGCATCTTGGCGCAGACGTAGCAGGGGGAACGTTCGGTGTTGTTCGCCACGTCGAAAATGTTCGTCTCGAAAACGGTGATGGGAATTTCCAGGAGCTTCGCGTTGCTTTCGATTTTCTGGCGGTTGATTTCGTTGTAGCCGGGGTCCATCACCAGGTATTCCACGTCGAATTTCACGTCGCTATGGCGGTGGAGCATCTGGATGAGCTTCGCCATGAGCATGGAATCCTTGCCGCCGGAAATGCAGACGGCGATTTTGTCGCCTTCTTCGATGAGCTTGTAGTTCTTGATGGCGGTAATGAATGGCGTCCAGAGCCTTTCTCGGTATGTTTTCGAAATGCTCCGTTCTACGCTTTGGACAAATGAAAGTTCTCTTGCCATTTTCATTACCTTTTTTGCGTTTATTTGCAAAGTTCCTTGTAGCAGCTGTCGAATGCGGCCAAGAATTCGTCGATTTCTTTTTCGGTGGTGAGGTGCGAAAGGCTTATACGCCAGGAGTTCAAGGCGTTTTTGCGGTCGCGGCTGACGGCAAAAACGGCGCGGGAGGGGAGCGCATCCACGCTGCAGGCGGACTTGACCGACACGTAAATTCCTTTGTCCGAAAGTGCCTTTTGGAAAACGCTTCCGCGAACCCCTGCGACACTCAGGTTCAAGATGTGCGGGACTGCGTCTGCGGGCGAATTGATGCGGACTTTCGGATAGCCGCAGAGTTTTTCTTGCAAAATCGTTCGCAGTTCCTTGACGCGGGCAAATCGTTTTTCGAAATGTTCCATGGCAAGCGACAGCGCTGTTTCAAGGGATGCGTCCAGCGCGAGCGTCGGGGTTCCGCTGCGGTAAATGGTGGTGCTTGCGCCACCGTAAATGAGCGGTTCCATGGCGATTCCGCTTTTCTTGTACAAAAGCCCGCTGCCCGAAAGCCCATAGAACTTGTGCGCGCCGATGCTTGCCGTGTCTGCCAAATTCAGGTTTATAGGCGTTTTGCCGATGGCCTGCGTTGCATCCACGTGAAGGCTGCAGTTCGGGAACTCGCGGACAATCTTACTGATGGATTCCAGCGGCTGCACGGTCCCGAGTTCGCTATCGACTGCATTCACTGTTACGAGCACCGTATCTTTGCGGAGCAGGCTGCGTAAGTCTTCCAGGTCGATTTTCCCGTCGGTACCGATTTTTACCATCTCGATTTCGTAGCCTGCTTCTTGCAGAGCCGTGAGCGTGGCGCTTACCGAAGAATGTTCCAGCGGGTTCGTGATGATGTGCTTGCCCACATGGCGCTTGGCCTGGACGATGCCGCGGATGGCGGTGTTGTTGCTTTCGCTTGCGCCCGAGGTGTAAATGATTTCGCCGGGATTTACGCCCAAAAGTTTCGCGATGGAATCGGTCACTTGGGCGAGGAAAGCTTTTGCTGCATGTCCTGCTTCGTGATTCGAATTGGCGTTGCCGATAAACCTGCGTTCAACTTCGCAGAATCGTTGCAAGGCTTCTTCGCATGCCGGGGTGTTTGCCGTGTAGTCGAAATAGGACATAACTATCAAAAAGATAGAAAATTGGGAGGTGCCTTCTGCGGTTAAATGAACTCGGCGAAGTCCTTGATATGGCCTGCTGTGTACCGCGGTTCTAGCGGGAGCAAGTTTTCAGCTTTGCCGAAGCCTTCAAAAAGCGTGATACAGTCAATGCCTGCGTTCTTTGCTGCTAGAACGTCGGGAGTGTCGTCTCCAATCATAATTGCTTTTTCGGGGGCAATTCCGGTTTGGCGGAGAATCTCGTAAATGCCGGCGGGGCTTGGCTTGCGTTCGGGGGTGGTGTCGCCGCAGAGGTATGTGGCGAAAGAATTTTCGAGTCTAAATTTTTCAAGAATCTTTTGTGCGGGGGCGACGGGCTTGTTTGTGAGCATGGCCGCGTATCTCGTTTCGGCGCATTTTGTCGCGACGCAGTTTACGGGCTGCGCACCATTCTTGTCACATTCCGCGCAGTCCTCATTTCGATTGAAATTTTCCGCGCGGTTTGAAATTCGTTGCAGTAGTTCCACGACGCCTTTGTATGGTTCCGTATTTTCTATGCAATGCTCCCAATAGAAATCTGAATAAACTTTATGGATTTCCTTGATTTTCTCTTCACTGTAGTTTTCGCGAGCGAGCGTTTCGGCGACTTTTGCCATGTCGCGGGTGCTTGCGACGGGAATGAAATTGGCAGCGACTGCTCGGCGGATCAAGTTCATGGAACCGTTTCCGATGAATGTGCGCACGTCGTCGTTTGAATGCGTGTGCAGGCCGAATTGCGTCATCGCGTAGTTTACGGCTGGAGCCAAATCGCCAAGCGTATTGAATAGCGTACCGTCCAAGTCGAAAATGAACAGTTCTTTTTGCGCAATGAGTGCCTTGATTTCGTCGAGTGAAGTCATGGCGCCAAAGCTAGAAATTTTGTATATTCACACCATGATGTCAAAAATTTTTAAATCTGTTTTTGCGACGGCTCTCGCTTTTACGGCGACAGTCATGGCTGAAGATATTATCCGTTTTGTGCCGGACCCGTACCCGATTGGTTATGCAGATCAGGGCGATGTGCGCCATATCGTTATCAAGGGTGCCAATATTACGAATAAAGAAATTGTTCTTGAAACTGTGATGGGCCAGGGCATTGGCATGTCGAACTTCAAGTATCCGACGAAAATTGCGCCGAATGCTCCGGTGACGATTGAGTTCGATATGGATTTTGCAGGTATGGACGGCCAAATCAACCCGGTCGTGGTGATGGTCGATAATCAGGGCAAATCGTATGCCGCGCAACTCGACGGCTATGTGAAAAATCCGATTTTCTTTGGCGAAAAGCTTTTTGATACGGGCTATTATGCCCCCAACGAAAAGCG
Organism: Fibrobacter sp. UWB7; assembly: GCF_900142945.1. Lineage (NCBI taxonomy): Bacteria > Pseudomonadati > Fibrobacterota > Fibrobacteria > Fibrobacterales > Fibrobacteraceae > Fibrobacter > Fibrobacter sp. UWB7. The sequence goes on along the minus strand of NZ_FRCO01000001.1, from coordinate 329,638 downwards.
TGAATGGACGTTCTACGTTTGGGGAACGGACAAGAAGACGCGCCCGGATTTGGCGCTTGACGAAAATGCCCAGAAGGAATTCAAGCTCAAGACCAAGAACGTGATGCTCAATGTCGATGACATGGGCAAGATCAAGGAAGGTGGCAAGGTGCCTGGCATCAAGGTCACGCTTTCGACCGCTGGACTTACACGCACGGGCTGGGAACTCAAGCAGAAGAGCATCCGCAAGATTGTGGGCTTCAAGAGCAAAAAATTCCCGAAGGCAACGCCCGAAGTGCTGATTGTAGGCTATTGGAAGGACTAGCGATATTCTAGAAAGGACTGGAAGTGCCGGAATGGGCTAATTATTGCTTTTTTCGGTAGCTTGCCTTGAAAAAATATCGTGGTTTAACTAACTTTGGCATACTCTTGTAAGAGACCTCGGGATGTAGCTCAGCCTGGTAGAGCGCTTGAATGGGGTTCAAGAGGTCGCTGATTCGAATTCAGTCATCCCGACTAAAAAGACTCGTCATTGACGAGTCTTTTTTGCGTTATAGCTTGCGAGCTTTGAGCGCGCATCTTGATATGTGCCGTTTGGATTGCGCGCGTCTTGTACGCGCGTTTCGCGAATTATAGCCCGTGTTCGAGCGAATAATCCGAAATTTTGATGAGCGTGTCGAGCGTGGCATGCATTTTGGCAGTGCGTTCGGCTTCTGTTTTAGCGAGGTCGTGTTCCTGACGCATGTCTCCATCGTTAAAAAGGTAGACTTCGTCGTTGCTAGCGGTCTTGGAAACAACGCGGTAGTTGTCGAGGCCGAGTGCGGAGTAGCCCGAGTAAGCGCCTAGCGAGAGCCCTGCGCGTTCCTTTTTAACGCTCGTGCTATCTGCATTGAAAATGGTTTCTGTGTCGCGCAGCAAGTTGTGTCCCATGAAAATGTTCGGGACGGCGTAGCCGGCGAGTTCAAGCACGGTGGGGGCGATGTCGATTTGAGCGGCTGTCGTTGTGTCGCGTGTTGCGTCGAGTCCTTTGCCGTGGATAAAGAACGGAATCCAGCTGATGTTCGAGAATCCGCCGCCGTTCATGGTCGAAACGCCGTTTTCACCCAAGGGGAATCCGTGGTCAGCCATGATGATGACGTAGGTGTTCTTGTACCATTCTTCGTTTTGGATGGCGCGGATGAATCGGGCGAGCTGCCTGTCGGCGTAATTCATCGTGACGTTGATGCGTTCTTGCAACGGGCGCGCTTTTTCTTCTTCGGTCATGCCGGCGGCAAAGTTGAACGGGTAATGGTTGGAGCGCGTCATAAGCGTGGCGAGGAACGGCTTACCAACTTTGGAAAGCGTGTCGCGTACGAATTCTGCGGCATGGTCCATGAAGGTCGAATCGTCTTCGCGTTCGCGGCTGTAATGTTCGGCGGTGTACCATTTTGCCATCCAGACGCCAAGGTTATCCCAGGCGGGGTCTGCGGCAGACATGTAATGCGTGCTGTAGCCATTCTCGGTCAGCACCGAGACGAAACTCGGGAGCGTCACATGTGCAAGGTCGGTGGCTTGCGCGAGTCTGGAGTGGTGCGGGATGCCGAGGTGCGTCGAAAGGACGCCGCCTGTGGTCGGAACGCCGCTGGTGTGCATGCGCATCCACACGTGTGAATTGGCGGCGAGCGAATCAAGGAACGGCGTGGGCGAGGGCTGAATCTGCGGATTCATATAGCCTGTATTGAGTCCTCGATGCGATTCCATAAGCACGAGGATAAAGTTTGGCTTCATTTCGCGCTGGGCGGCGAGCTTTTCGCTGTTCTGGAGTTCTGCGGTTGGGACTCGGTAAAGCGGGAGACCGTGGCCTTCCTTGGCGTCCGAGAATTTCCAAAGGCTATCGCCTTCAATGCGCTGCCACAAATTCTGGTAGGAGGTTCGGTAGGTGGCAAGCTCTTTTTCTGTAAGACCTGCAACTTTTTTAGTGACAAATAAATCGTTGTAGACGAGCGATACGACTGGACGGAGCTTTGCCATGCGGGCGTTTCCAGTCCAGATAAAATAAACGAATAAGTACGAGGCAATGTAGAAAATGACCATTGCGATGACGGACTTTTTCATGCGGAATCCGTCAGGCGTGCGGTAATGCTTGTACAGCAGTTTGTATAGACCGTAGGTGAGCGGGAGCATCAGCACAAGTACGACGAACTGCAAGTACGGAACGGACAAGTCGTTTGCCACGTAGTCGTAGAACATGGCGATGGACGAAGTGTCTTTGTACGTGTCCATAAGCCCAAAGCTTAAATGCCCACCGAGGAAACGCATCACTTCGTTATCGAGGAGCGTAAAGAGCAGAATGACGCTATGGAAAACCGTGTAGGCGATTGTCGTGATTTTTGTTTTATTAAACTTTGCGGCAATTCCGCCGAGCACCATAAATACCACGAGCGCATTGCAAATCCACATGAAGTCGATGCAAATCGCGTGGAAAATAAACCAGTCCGGCTTTGAAACAAACGGGAATCCGTAAGGGTTACTGCGGAACAAGAGCATCACGCGCAGCAGAATGTGCGTGACCCAGAATGCGAGAGTGATTAAAACCAAGTTCTTGGACGGCTCTAAGAACTTGGCGATTTTCTGTATAAAGTTTTTCATTTCTTATTTCCAGAAATTTCTTTGTACAAAGCGAGCTGGCGCTTGAAGCAATCGTTCCAGCTGAATTTTTCAGCGTATTTTCGAGCTTTAATCTTCTTGTCGGTGAGGTCGGAATGGTAGAGCTCGACAATCGCATCTGCCAATGCTTCGGGCGTGCGTTCCTTGAGGATTGTGCCTGCGCCTGATTCTGTGACATGCTCGAATGCGGCTCCAGCGGCAGCTCCGACGAGCGCGTTCCCGCTTGCCATGCTTTCCAGAATCGAAAGACCAAAAGTTTCCCAGCCAGAAAGTGCAAGTCCCATGTCGACGCTAGCGTAATAGCGAGCCATCTCGTCGATGGAATTCACAAAGCCGATATAGCTGACGTGCTTGTATTTTGCGGCCGCTTCTTGTACGAGCGGGAGGCTTGGGCCCGTGCCTGCAAAGACAATGGCGGGCTCGTGTCCGAGCTTTTGCGTCAAGATGTCATAAGCGCCGAGAACGAGGTCAATGCCTTTTTCGTTGCAATGCCTGTGCGGGAAGAATATCGTGAGTCGATTCGGATCGCCATCCTTGAGTTCGTTTACGATTGCTTCGTCGCGGCGGCTTGGCGAGAATGTATCGATGTCGCAACCGAGCGGAATCCAACGCGGGTCGGGGAGTCCGTTCTTCTTGAGGCGAGCCATCGCTTCTTTCGAAGACGCTTGTACGCAATCGTAGCCTTTAAATTCTTGCTTGGCGTACCAGAATGCTATTCTGCGGGAAAGAACGCCTACGCCTGTGCCGAATTTTTTGGCGATGGGGCGCCCCACGTAAGTCACGGGGAAGTCGGCGTGCCAAAAGCTGAACAGTGCCGCATTGGGAACAACTTTTTTTGCAATGCTGCGCACGGCGGATGGCAAAATGTAGGGCGAGCCCACTTCAATCACATCCGGCTTGTACTTCTCAAGAATCGGTCGAATTTGTTTAGACTTCCACATGAAGCGGTATTCCCAGTTGCCGGGGAATCGGAATGCTTCCACATGTTCGATAATTAAACCATCGCTTCGCGTTTCTGTATAAGTGCTCGCCGAGGGCATCACGAATACGGAACGGACTTCGTTTTGGCGTTCGTAAAACGCCATTTTCTGCAAATGGTAACGGCGGACTCCGCCTCCTGACGGACTCCAGAAGTTGTTAAAATCGACAATGGTAAACATTAAGCTTCTTTCATGCGGCTAGATTGTGGGTCAATCAAAATCTTGTCTTCGTACACGCGGCTTGTGCCCATGCGCTTGGAATCTACGGAGAGATTCAATGCGCCCTCCTTTTCGGTAAGCCAGTAAATGGCGTCAGAATCGCGGAGGTATGCACGCGGGCCAAGGAGTCCCATGTTGGAATCGATGAGCTCGCCACCGAGGAATATCGGGATATCGAGCGCCTTGTACAAGTCGAGCATGATGGACGAACGCTTCTCGTGGATGTCCGGGAGTTCCGGACGGTCGGTAATCTTCATGTGGTCGATACCGTCAATCACGAGAATCAAGTCCGGGTGGTCCTTGAGTTCCTGGCTAAACGTCTTGAGCAAGTCGTTAAAGTCAAGCGACGGCATATCGTCCCAGATTTCGAGACGGTTGTTGCGCACGTAACCCATGAGCTCGCGCGTTGCATCCAAAATCTTTTTATTGATTTCGTTATTCGTATTCTGCTTGCGGACGTTCAAAATTGATTCGCCGATGAGCATGGAAACGAAACGGTCAAAAATTTGGCGGCGCGGCGTTTCGTAAGCGACGTAAATGACCTTGAGGTTCGGGTTGCTCTCGATAAGGTCGAGCGTAAGGCTCGAAAGCAAGAATGTCTTGAGGCCGAATGGCTGAGACGATACAAAGAAACATCCCGACTGAACGCCGTCGATTTCCTTGGTGAGCTTCGGGAATGTGCTGAGCTTGTAGCCTACGCTCTGGTCTGGCGGGCATGCCATTGCGGTATCGAAGTTCTCCTTGATGTCCTGCAATAGCATGGAGCGGCGGTGCGAATGAATAGTATCGACTTCGGTATTGGCGATGAGGTCGATGAGCTGGTCGGCGCCGTTCTTGCGGACAAACGTATCAACGGATTCGTCCTTAGGGAGCACGATGGACTTGAGGCTCATGTGCATTTGTTCGGCGAGCTTCAAGTACTTCTGAATCTTGAGTTCCTGATTGCGACGGTCTTCTTCGCGGCGCAAAATAACTGTGAACGATTCGGCCCCGCAAGCTTTGAGTTTGTACAGGTGGTTGATGTTCAGTTCTTGGAACATCGTGGAGACAACGCCCGGGATGCCGGCGAGGTCAGCGGTGAGCGCGTCAAAGAATCCCTGTACGATAATGGGGTTTTCGCTATCTGCCTGGATGTTGAACGGAATAACGGTCGGGCCGGAAGCATACGTAATGTAGGTATGGCTCTTTTCGTTATCATCGATGAGTCTACCATAAACGGAATGGATAAATCCCTTGGAATTACGGGCCGGAATGGTAATTCGCGGTTCGTGGTACGCTTCGAGGTTGTCGAGGTAAAAACTGATCTGGTGGCGTTCGATGCCGGAGAGCATGCAATAGCTGATGAACGGTTCCGGGTCGCCGCTGTAGTAACCGAGACCGTAAAGTTGGGCTTGGCCAATGCTCCAGCCGCGGGCTTCGAGGAACTTTGCCGAGGAGGGACTCTTGCAGGCTGCCCAGTGGCAGTATCGCACAAAGCATTCGAGCACTTTGGACTTTTCGCCACCGACTTCCTTGACCCACGGGTGTTCGCTATCCTGGCTGTTCGCAATGTCCTTGTCGAGTGCGCCGAGGAATTCAAACGCTTCGGAACGGGCGGTCTGTTCGTCTACGCCGTTAAAGCGGCTCTTCATCAAAAAATCGACCAAGTCGCCTTCGGCACCGCATTGGAGACAGCGATAGCGCCAATAACCTAGCGCATCGTAGAAAAACAGCGATGTTTCTTCCGGTGAGTGGAACGGACAGCAGGCGATAAGGTTGCGCCCCCAACGGCTCAGGGGAATTCCCAGCTGCCTCGGGTGAGCTTTGGTTCTCATATACTCTGCATGTTCTTGATCAATCAGCATTGCGGCCTCCTATAAGAGAAATCTAATAAAGTACGCCCCCATAAATGCGTTTTTTTTGAAAAAAAAGCAATTCTTTAGTCTTTCATGCTTGCTTAGTGATAAAAATTAGGTCTTATTAATGAATGAATATTATTAAAGGTGTAAGTGAGATATTGATTTAAATAGGATGAGTATTCTTCGTTGAACAAATAAAAGCGTCGGACACAACCTTAAAAGGCGAGGGCCGCGACCATACTTGTATGGTCATGGTTGAGCCGTAAGGTTGGCGCTTGCGCCAGGATGGGTTAAGAATTCTCCGAGCTGGGGCCCCGCCCGCATGAAGTTCATTCTTGAATTTTTTATAAGCTTTTGGCGATAAGCCCATCTTTATCTATTTTTTGGATTATGGTTATTCTTGGTATTGACCCGGGCTCGATTACGACCGGATATGCTTTCTTGAAAAAGACCGGCATCCAGATTCAGGTGCTGGAATATGGCACATTCCACGCGAATGCCACTAAAAATCTCGAAGACAGGCTTGTGCATATCGTGACGGAGTTGGAAAAGCGCCTGGACTATTACCACCCGGATGCGCTTGCGATGGAAGGCGTGTTCTTTGCGAAGAACGTGAAGAGTGCGCTTGTGCTTGGGCATATCCGCGGGGCGATACTTGTGGCGTGCCACCGTCGCGGAATGACGTACGAGGAATACCCGCCGAAGGTCGTGAAACAGGCGGTTACAGGCAATGGTGCTGCCTCGAAGGAACATGTGGCGAATATGATTTTTGCGCATTTGGGAATCGCAGGCGGGGACCTTCCGCTGGATGCTTCGGATGCGCTTGCGATTGCATGGACTCATGCGAACCCGGCTCCGTTGGCTCAGTCGCTTTTGGGTAAAAAGTCGAAACCTAAAAAGAAAACGACGGTACAGCAGTGGAAAGACTTGATTGAAAAAATGGGAGGGACGATTCAATGACGGACTTGTTGTCTCTGGATTTGTTGCCCTACGGTCTTGGAACGCCTGACTTGGTGGAATTCCAGCCGGGATACTTTGTAGACCGCGAAATTGTGGATGACTTGCGTGCTTTGTCAAACGAAGCCAAGGCGAACGGTTTTGAACTGCGCATTGAATCGGCGTACCGCTCGTTCGAAAAGCAACTTTCGATTTGGAACCGCAAGGCTCGAGGTGAACTCAAGCTCTTGAATGAAAAGGGCGAGCCGATGGAACGTCCGAAAGACGAAGAAGAGCTGATGTATGCGATTCTCACATGGTCGGCATTGCCGGGGGCGAGCCGTCACCATCTGGGGACGGACATCGACGTGGTCGATGGAGCTGCGTGCCCGGAGGGCTATGAGGTTGAGCTCACGCCTGCGGAGTGCAGTGGCATGTTTGCGAAGTTCCATGCGTTTTTGACGTCTCGGATGGAAGCTGGAACATCGTTTGGCTTTAGCCGTGTGTTCATTCCTGGGCGCGGAAAAATTAAGCCTGAAGGTTGGCACATTGCGCACTTGCCGACATCGCGTAAGCGCTTGGAGCATTTCTCGCTGGATACGCTCCGGAGCATCTATGAACGCTCGGACATGGAATGCAAACGCTCTGTACTAGCGAATCTCCCGCAGCTCGCGGAGGAATACATTTATCCTTACTTTATCTAAAATTTCGTTATTAGTTGTTTGTCAATAGTCATTAGTTTCAAGTTTGGCGGCTTCGCCGCATTAAAAATGCTAATGACCAATGACTAAAGACTATAGGCTAAGTTGATTATGAAATTTTCTCCAGATTCTCGCGGTATTATCCGGTTGCCTTCTCTTGAATATGGGCGTTCTGTATTGGGCGCGCCGCTGCTGTACTACCCGTGCAAGAGCGAATGCAAGTTGCTTGTAATGGCGGGGATTCACGGCGAAGAGCCGGAGACGACGTTTCTCCTGAGCCGCGTGCTCCGTGCTTTTGATGAGTCTTTTGAATCTATTGCGTTTATTCTGTGCGCTAATCCGGACGGTGTTGCTCTTGGAACGCGCGGGAACGCAGGCGGCGTGGACTTGAACCGCAATTTCAAGACGCAGAATTTCTCGACGGAAAAGGTCGGTTCGCGCTCGATTCTCGAAGCGCCTCGTGATACGCTTTTATCGCCGGGTGCATTTGCAGAAAGCGAACCGGAAACGCAAGCGCTTGTTGCGTTAATTGAAACGCTGAATCCTGCGAGCGTACTTGCGATGCATGCCCCGATGGGCTGCGTCGATGCCCCGCAAAAGACTACGCTTGTTGAGCGCGTGATGGATGCGTTCAACTTGCCTTGGCTACCGGACATTGGATACAAAACGCCAGGGAGCTTCGGGACGTGGTGCGGTGAACACCATTTGGAATGCGTGACGCTTGAACTTCCGCGCATGTCGCTAGAACAATTGTTTGACCGCTATGGTCGCACGTTCGCTGAATTCCTGGAACGCTTTGTGTCGCGCTAGAAAGCTTCTATAATCTCCATAAAAAGAAATGCCCGCTCGCGGCGGGCATGACTTCAAATTAGCGACTGACGGCTATCCACTGTCTACCGTCTACTGTCTACTTCCTACTTCTTGGCTGCTTTTGCTTCTTCGATAATCTGCTTGCGGTAGATGAGGCCTACTGCAAAACCGATCACCATGTAGCTCGAACCGAGAATGAGCAGGTATTCGAGAATGTACGGCACCTTCGGGTTGTAGAAGAGGATTCCGGCAACGTAGGTGAGCAAAATCAGCACAATCTGGAAAATGTTGAATGCCTTGTTCTTGCGCGGCTGGAGTTTCGGGAGGAACAACGGGCTTACCATCAAGAATCCTGTAACGACAAACACGATAATCGGGAGCCAGAAGAGGAACGTGTTGGAGTCTGCGAAAACGCCCTTGGTCATGAGGAACACGATGAGAGTTGCATTGACCATGCCTGCAAAGGTGGAGGGGAGGCCGGAGAAATGGTGGTGGTACGTGTCAGAATCGCAAGCATTGTACTTGGCGAGTCGCATGGCGGCACAGAGCACGTAAACGGCAAGTGCAACCGTCATCAGAAGCCCATGGTTCTGGAACCATTCCGGTGCGTAAATTTTGTAGGTGAAGAAAACGCAGAATGCCGGGGCGAGACCGAAAGCGACCAAGTCGGCAAGGCTATCGAACTGGGCGCCGAATTCAGAACTGGCGTTCACGAGGCGGGCGGCAAAGCCATCGAGCTTATCAAAAAGGGCACACAACATGACGAAGTAGGCACCCATGCGGATCTGGTCTGCCGTACTAAACGAACCGAACGCTCCGGTTGTCCAGCAAATGGAAAATACACCGAGCAAAAAGTTCAGGCTTGTGAAAGTATTAGGCAAAACAAAACGTAATTTTCCCACGATATACTCCTTAGAATGGTGTGCTAAAGATAATTTTTTTACCGGAAAAGAGGAACTTTTTTATTGATTATCCTGCGGTTCGACAGGCACAATTTCCCAAAGTGCGCTAACGCCAGCCGCTACAATGAGGTTATTGGGCGGTGCATAGGGGTTTTCTTCTGTCGGAAAGTTCGTCCAATGCTTGGTCGAGAACTGGTAGAATGTCGCCGGTCTGTACATGACTGGGAGCACAGGGACTGTTTGCATAAACAGCCTGTTGAGCTCTTGGTAGGCATGCGTAAGAGAATCTTCATTCGAAATTGTCGGGATGTCGTTTAAAAGCTGGTTGATTTCATCGTTCTGGAAGCGCCCCTGGTTTGCGTAGGATTCTTCGCCGACGGGCTTGATGGTGGCGTTGTTAAGCATCTGGTAGAATCTGTTCCACGGATTGGCGATGGAATGCTCCGAGGGTGGCGTCTTCATGGCGAGGTCGAACGTTCCCTTGCGGAGGTTCATGTCCCAAATGCCGTAGTCGACGATGCTCGGTGTTGCCGTAATGCCGATTTCTGCAAAAGATTCTGCGATGACGTTGATGGCGTCAATCCAGTCGGTCCACCCTTGCGGACATTCTATAGAAATATTGCGGACAAGTTTTTTCTTCTTGTCGAGGAGCTTGCCTTCTTCGTTCCAGGAATAACCTGCTTCGGAAAGAATCTCACGAGCCTTTTCTGTGTTATAGCTATAGCCAAGTTCGTCGGCATCTTCCTTGTTGAAGTACTTTTTTTCGATACCAAATGGGAGGATGAACCCGGGCTGCATAGCTGGGGTGTAGTTTGAAACCGCTCGTGCCTTGATTTTTTCAAAGTCGATGGCATGGGCGAGGGCGCGTCTGAAACTTACATTGTTAAACGGTTCTTTCGTGGTGGCGATGACAAGGGCTGTGATCGTTGACGGAAGGTGGTAGGGTTCGACACGGCTCCAGGCGCGGATGCTGTCCTTTGTCTTTTCCCAAATTCTCGGGAGATAAATGGAGGATACGTCCAGATTCCCGCGGACCATCGCGTTATTGAAATTGTCGTTCCCGTCGTAAATCGGGTGGATGATGTACTTGGGAGCGGGCTTTCTTCCACCATATTTGCTCGTTCTCCAGTAATTTTCGACGCGCGTGAGCACAATCTGGTCGGGCGAGTAGTTTGCTAAGGTATAAGGTCCCGAAGCGACCGGTTGGTAGTCGTTCTTGAATTCGAGAATCTTGTCCATGTTGTAGCTCTTTCCGCTTTTTGCAGAATTGAGCAGAGGTTCAAAGACAGACTTGGGGAGGATCGATGTCTCGGCAATCGCATTCAGGACCATGAGCGGGTTTCTGTTTGCGGCGAGTTGGAACGTGATGTGGTTTTCGCTGTCGGCAGAAACGGTTTTGATATGCTTCCAGTTATTATGGTGAGCAGTCGGGAGAATGGAGTCGATTTTGAAGGAGTAAACGACATCCTCGACGGTGACCTTTTCTCCGTTATTCCACTTTGCCCTTGTGTCCAGATGCACGGTAATGGTCGAGTCCGTCTGGCTGTACGAATCGGCAAGCATTGGATCCAGATTCCCTGTGAGCTGGTTATAGGCGAGGAGCGACTCGTACATGAGTCGGATGTTGCCATCCGCTGGGAAATTCGGGTCTGGATCGAGCGGGTTGAACGTCGTTGGGGGTGCCCAGTCAAAACCACCTACGTAGAGAGTTTCGTTTCTGGGGTAATCGGATAACTTTGTCTTGACTGTCTTTGAAACGTCGTCTTTGCAACCTGTAGCCCAAAAAGCGGCCATTATGGAAAGGCTGCCTAGAGACACTATTTTTTTGAAATTAGCGGTCATGGTTATCCTGCAAAAACGAACTTGCTAAATGTAGTGAGATTTTGCAAAAATGACCACTAAAATTTAGTTTACCATACTCCAAGTTAGAGGGGGAACGCGTAAAGAACGTGCTTGGGGGAGGCTGTAAACAAGGTGTGGTTCAAAATGAAGGGGGTACCCGCGCCGCCTGGCGTGTTGAATGTCTTTACGATTTTGCCAGTTTTGATAGATATGGCGATAAGTTCGCTACCCTGGTCAATCCACGCTTTTCCATCGTAGATAAAAGGCTTGGAGAAAATGGATTTTTTCCCTTGGAATTTCCAAAGAGGAGTCCCGATGTTCGAATAAAGGAGAATCGACTGGTCTGCAAGCGAGATGATGATTTTGTCCTCGTTTTGGTCGCGTAGCACCTGCATTGAGATAATCGGGTATTCCATGAGCACTTGTATGGGGCTGAATTCTTTGCGTTTTGTATTTTGCAAGAATAGCTTGTTTGTGCTGGAAACGAGAACCAGTGTCGAATCAATACCTTCCATGGCGGTGATATTGACCTGGATTTTGTTTGTAGTATTATCTATGGTAAGCCCATTATCGTCATTGAGGCGAGTCAGTTCCCCATCAAGGTTGCAAAGTTGTAACGTACGGTTGAGCTTGACAACATGGAATGGCATGGAATAAACTTTGCGCGACCAGACAATGCTGTTGGTGTTACGGGAAATTTTGAGCAAGAATCCGTTCCAAGTGGCTGCGTAAATGTAGTCCCCGCTTATGGTAAAGTTAAATGCCTTGCCGGGCAGCTGTAATGGCTTGTTGAACGAATCCTTGTTCATGTCGTAAATGTTCATCTGGTAGCCCGTTGATATCACGATGGAATTCTCGTCGGATTGGATGACGGGGGCGTTACCGATTTTACCGATGTACTTGCTCCAGCGCTGTTCGCCTGTTTCGGCATTGATGCAGATGAGCTGCTCGGTGGCGGGGTCTACCGTGTAGATGTTCTTTTTAGAACCCAGTAATTGAGGGTATAGCGTTTTCGGGGAAACGCTGAGTTGGCTTGCAAATGTGGCTCCGATGACTTTTCGGTAATACTTTAAGACGATTCGAGCAATTTGCGGGCTGCCTGTAGAGAGTCTTACTGCTTCTGCCCATGCTTTCTGACGGTCTTTTTCGGACGACTTTTTCCGCTCGAGGTTAAACGCCTTGAGGAAATGTGCTTCGGCATTGCCTGGCTCGTTCTTGATGATGGAATCGAGAATGGGGGAAATGTTATCCCAACGATTTCTCTTGGCTAAGTGTACAGCCTGTGAAGCAAGCTTGCTGGAGAATAGTGGGCGTTGACCGTAATAATGGGCGTCGATGGCGTAGATTTTTTTGTTGTCGAAAGGAACGTATATAAAACGTCTTTTGGCGACGGGCTGCGTCATGGGGGCTTTGGCAAAATTGAACCCCCATAGCGGGCGGAGCAAAGTATCGACGGTAATGACGGAACCTTCGTTTGAAAACAGTCCGAGGGTGCCTTGTGCGAGTGTGTATATGTTTGAAGCGTTTGCACGGACGCTTGAAAGAATGGCGCCTGTCGTTCTGTTGTACAGGGTAATTTTTCCAGAAGCTTCTAGCGTGACTATGTTGTTTTCAAAATTCTGGAGGCTTTCGATATTTCCGATGGCAACTTTCCAAAGCGGGTTCTTTGTGTTTTGCAGCGAATAGCAGAACAGTTCGTTCCCGGAAACCAGGTATATGAGGTTTTTGAAGACGAATACTTTTTGGATGATGTCGTATAAGGCAATCGTAAACGTTTCTGTGGCGGTACTTGCAGAAACAAAGTGGAGTGCGTTATCGGGGCAGTTGAAAATAAAGTTGTCGTTGATAAATTGATCGTTTATGAGCTGGCAAGAGGCGTAATCGGTGTTTCCCTTGACGATAGAACCTTTGCGGTCGATTATGGAAAAGCCCTTGTCTGTGATGGCGATGGCGTTATTGCTTGTGGCTGTAAATTGGGAAATGTTCTTGACTTCGAAAGAAACTTCTTGATTAGGAGCGTTGTGTGGCTTGTAAAAGAGCGAATCACGAGTCGGATTCTGGAACCACATCCCGTCGGCATTGATTTGCAGCAGGTGCTCGTTTTCGTTGAGCTTTGAGGCGATTTCGATAATCATGCCGCTTTCGATTTTGGCGATATGACCGTTTTCGAAAAGGATGTTGGCATTTTTTCCATCGAAGAATTTACGGATGGGGCTGCGGAGCGGAATGGTCTTTTGCAGGAGCCTTTCCGGGGCAAAACTCGTGGCGGCGTCGCGTTGGGCGAGCCAATAAGATTTGCTTGTATTCTGGGTAAACGCCTGGCTTCGGCTATAAAAATGGTTTGCCTGAGCTTTGTTGCTCCCTAAATCGTAAATTTTGCCGAGATAGAAAAAGGCGAATTCCTTGTCATCGGCATCGCCCTGTCGGGATATCTTTTCGAGCAGTCTTATGGCGTCATCGACATCCCCTTTCATCTCGAAGAGGTAGATGGCTTCCTGAAGTTGCGAAGCCATCTTGCTCGCTAGCGCTTGGTTAGAAAACAGCGAACAGAGGGCGAGGATTGTAAGAATCCACGCCTTGAATATGTTTTCTTTTAGCCCAAGATTATGCATCGAACTTGTAGCCTGCTCCACGGATAGAAAGGATAATCTTTGGATTTGCCTGGTCGTCTTCGAGTTTGCGCCTCAAGTTCACGATATGGTTGTCAATCGTGCGTGTGGAGGGCATGTTGTCCGGCGTGTAGCCCCAAAGATCTTGCAGCAAGTCTTCGCGTAATACAACTTCGCCACGGCGCTGCCAGAAATACTTGAGGATTTGGAATTCCCTTGTGGAAAGTTCCAGCGGAACACCGCCCTTTGTGGCAACGAATTTTTTGAAATCCAGATGGATGTCTGCAAAGTCAATGGCATCGACGGAGGCAAGCTGCTTTGCCGGACTTGCTTGCGTCTGCAAGTCGATTCGGCGGAGGAACGCCTTCACGCGTGCCAAAAGTTCCAAAATCGAGAACGGCTTTGTCACGTAGTCGTCGGCACCCATGTCGAGCCCTGCGACTTTGCTCGTTTCTTCGGTCTTTGCCGTGAGCATGATGATGATGCATTCCGGATGCTTCTTGCGGATGATGCGGCAGACTTCAAAACCGCTTTTCTTTGGGAGCATCACATCCAGCAAAATCAAGTGTGGCTGGAACGAGTCCGTTTTTGCGATAGCTTCTTCGCCGTCGCATGCCGTTTCGACTTCGTAGTTTTCGAGCTCGAAGTTGTCCTGGAGCCCAAGCCGGATGATTTCTTCGTCTTCAACAATGAGAATTCTGTGTTGTTGCATAATCATTCTGCCTTTTTGAATCGTACGGTAAAGGTGGAACCCTTGCCGGGTTTACTGGTGAGAGAAATGGTTGCCTTGTGTGTTTCTGCCACGCGTTTCACGATGGCTAGCCCAAGTCCGGAGCCTTTTGTGCTGCGGGTCATTTCGTCACCGACTCTATAAAAATCATTAAATATATTTTTTTGTTCCGAAGACGGGATGCCTATACCGGTATCCGCCACGGAGAAAACGACTCTGTCTTCGTCGGGGGCGACCGTTATGGTAATATCGCCCGGAGCGTTAGTGTATTTGATCGCATTTTCAATCAAGTTTTGAACCAAGCTGTAAAGGGCTGTATAATCGCCAATGACAAATAGGTTCGGCTCAAGTTTTGTATGGAATAAAAGTCCTTTTTCGACGCCAATGTCTTCAACGTTATCGAAAACTTTCTGCACGCAGGCGGAAAAGTCGAGCTTTTCCCAATGGAAACCGCCTTTGCCGTGTTCCATGCGGGTGTAGTTCAAAATGGCGCCTATCAAGTTTTCCAGACGAGTCGCTTCCTTGCCGATAAGGCCCGAATATTCCTGCACCTTCTCGACTTTTTGGACTCGTCCGCGAGCCATCATTTCGGCAAACATCTTGATGGAGGTAAGCGGGGTCTTGAGTTCATGCGAAATGCTCGAAAGGAAGTTCGCCTTCATGGCTAGGAGCTTGTGTTCTTGCGTGAGGAATCGGAACATCACGATGGAACCGAGCAACACTGTAATCAGCGAGAACGACAAAAGCCCATACATGAGGAACATGCGCTTGCGCGTTTCTTTCTTGATTTCGCTGAGACCTTTTTCGTATAAGGTTAAATTCCAAGAAATGACTTTGTCTAAAATGATCTGAGCCATCACGGCGGAACTGTCCGAAACATGGCCGAGGATAAGTGTCTTGTCAGAACCTTCGGTAATGGAGTAAGGGATGTTTTTCCACCCTTGAGCCGAAGTCTTGAGCTTGGAACGCATGCGCTCGCGGTATTCATCGATGTTTACCTTGGCTAGCACCACCTGGTCGCCTGAGAGGATCGGGTAGCTCATCTTGATGAAAGTCGACTTGTTGTCGCTCATGATGTCGATGCCGCTCTTGGAAGTCGTTTCCTTGTTCAAGAGAGCTTGGACGATATCTTTGTTGCTAAAGAAAATGTCCATGTAGCCGAGCTGGCGGTTGAAGTTCTCGCGCAAATTCCAGAACGCTTCGCGTTTTTCCTGGCTTAAGTTTTCAAAAGAAAGAATCTGGGTAAATGCGGTTTCGAAGAAGAACTTTGCCGAGGGGAGGTTCTCGATGTTCTCGCTTTGCAAGAACTGGTTTAAGACTGCAATCGTGTAGTCTTCGGCTTCTTTGTGCTTCTTTTGTGCGACGAGAATTTCAAAGTGCAGCAAGTTGACGGAGCGGGTCAAGTCTGAATGGAGGTAGCCCTGCTGGTGTGGGTGCTCCTCGAGGATATTCAAAAGACGGAGCGCTTCGTCGTAGTCTTTGGTCTTGTAGGCAATGCGAACCAGTCCCAAGATGTTCTGAATCTGGTCGTCGACTGAATCGAAAGAGAATCTCAGCTGGCGAGCGGAGCGCGTGAGGTTTGCCGGCTGCGGCATGGCGGTATTGACCTCTTCGCGGAAAAGCATTTTTTCAAACGGACTGGCGATGCTGTTCGAGTAGTCTGAAGTCTTCGAAAAATGCTTGGACGAAATATCGGGGTAGATGAGCGTTCCGTTGTTGTACAGGAACATCGCCTCGATGCCATTTACCGTCTTGAACTGCGTTGCATTTCCAAAGTCGAGTAGGCTATGCGGCTGTTCGTAAAGGTACAGCGAAGCGGACTTGACTTCCTGGAATATCTTGCTTTGTTCTTTGCTGATGGTCGATTCACATTCTTCGCGGAATGTCGCTACACTTTCGCTAAAGTTCTTTTGAGCAAGGAAAGCTTCGTTCTGGATGTTCCTTACACTCAAGAACGAGAGGATTGCCGTCGGTAAGACAATTCCTCCTGCAAAAAAGGAAAGAAAAAGAAGGTTGCTACGAGATATCCGCATTGGCGTCCATTTCCTTAAAATGGAATATGTGCCGACAACTCAGGATAATGGATAATAAGAACACTCCCAGCCATGAGGATGGCTAGAAGTGAAATTGCTATGCCGATTATAATCAATAAGTTCTTTGTCACTGGGCCAAGTTTGCTTGATGGGTTATAGAAACCTTGTGGCCAACTTCAATGCGGCGGCTGTTCGAATAGACTTCACGAACAAGAACTGTAGATTCGTTGTCGGTAGCTCTTGCGATGATTCCGCGTCCAAGGAGTCTCGGTGGGAGACCTGCATCGGACTTGTCTTCTTCCCAGATGGCAATGGCATCGCCGGTATTGTATCCCTGTTTGGTACCTTTGTCTACCATGACATAGGCATAAGCGCCAATGATGAGCATCGGATCCATGGTATAGCGAAGCATTGCCATTTCTTCGATCTTGGCTTCGGGAACTGCGGTGTAGCCGGTTACGTTCAAAATGTTAAGCGGCTGTTTTAAACGTGCCTTGGCATGGTCGAGCTTGATTTCCCTAAAGCTTTGGACAATCTTTGCTCTCGAAAGAGTATCGCCAATAGCGGTAATCTTTGCGTATCCCGTGAGCCTTACCAATGCAAAGTTATCATAGCTCTTGCCCTTGTTTGCGGGCACTTCGATAGCGCGTGCGTCAAGAATTTCGACGAGGTCACCTTTCTTGAGGTCGGCGTTCGTTTTACGTCCGATGCCTACGACAACTTCGGATTCCGGGATGTGGATAATCGGTTCCTTCTTTTCTCCAGAGCGGATAGAGAAGAATCTCTTGTCTTTTTTGATGGAATCGAGCGTATAGATTTCGGGGGCGAGAATCTGGTAGTAGCCGTTGAAAATCTTCGGTGCCGGACGCTTTTTATAAAGGTAAGTGTCGGCAAGTTTTTTCTTCTTGTGCTTCTTGTCCTTGTCGCGGAGATTCCCGAGCATGTTTTCGAATTCACCACTGCGGGCGTCTTTTTCGTCACAGCCTACGGATTTGATCCCCTTTGGCAAGTTGGAATCGGCGACTGCGGCTTCGCACGGTCTTGTTTTCGGGAGGCGGTAACCTTCATCGATGCCATCGCCTAAATAAATAGAGTCGCCCGGATAAATCCAGTGCGGGTCTTCAATGTGCCTGTTATTTTCCCAGAGGTCCGGCCATGCGAACGGATCGTTTAAAAATTCGGCACTCAAGTCCCAGAGGGTATCGCCTTTTTTGACCACATAGGCAGATGCAATCAGAGCTGAAAGACCAAGACAGATCGAAGCACATTTTAAAAATCGCATACTATTCCCTAAGCAAAATTTTGGTGTTATGTTAAATAATTTAATCTTTTCTTTGCTTAAAAGTGGGCGTTTTTTGCACAAAATGAGGAATATCCGACGAATTTGAGCGCATGGGGCGTTCTTTCGGGCGTTGGATATTGCGTGAACGGTGTGCAAGGGCGGGGTTTTGGCCCAAAATGCCTACTCTATCCGGCACGAACAAGAAGAGAATTTCGAAAGTTCCGCGACCCGGTTCCATGTAAAGCGGGATGTTTTTGCGGAGCATGTAGCCCTCGTTACGGAATGCCTTAATCGCCTTGGAGGCGGTTTCGAGGTTTCCGGTCTGCAAAAGAATGCGTTCGGGGCGAGAACCGGCGAGCGTCTGCACCATTTCGGAATTGATGGTGTCGTTCATGCCCAGGTTGAGGTAGAACGTCCAGCGGCCTTCGGCGTTGTCGCTCTTCGAGAAGAATTTCGAGACGAAATTGGCGTCCAAATGGCTGCGGTGGAAACGCATGTTCTGCGTGGCGAGGTTGCGAATATTCAGCTTAGAAGACTGCATGGCGGATTCGCGGCAGTCAAGTGCTTCGACCTGTTTGAAGAACGGGGCGAGCGAAGCAGAAACGTAAGACGGGCCCGAGCAGAATTCGAAGAAACGGTCTTCGCGGTTCGGGTGGATGGCGTCCTTGATGCGCACGGGGAGGTTGAGCCATGCATCCTTGATGCGCGGCGTCCAGTCGAGGACGTGCATGCTAAAGCCAGTCGAGGCAATCGGCATAAAGCTACTGCCGAAAGAGCACTTGGATTCGACCTTCATGCCCTGAGCATCGGCGGGGTCAAAGAGGCGATCCGGCAAGCACTGGATTTGGTGGCAGCTGATGACTTCGGGACAGCTGCGTTCGATAAAGTCGACGAACGTCTTGTAGCCGTGTGCCGAAATCTTGCCTTTGACATTCACTTGTACGAGGAGCGCAAAGCGGCCGTCGCCTGTGGCGCGGAACCAGATTTGGCGCAAAGCCTTTTTGAAGATGCGCAAATGTTCCTTGTGGAGCTGCTCCAGGACGCGCTTCACGAGCTCGAGCGGCTTCATGTCGCGGGACGGTGCGTCAATGACCAGGTTTTCCTGGGCACCGTGGTATTCCTTGATGATTCTCCAGTCGGAGTTTTCCGGTGTTGCATCGGCGGTAAACCATGCCTGCAACTTTCCCGGAATACGATCGTTTTCCATCCAAGCGGCAACTTGGGTCTTGATGTCGTCGAACGAAAGTATCTTGCGGACAACAGGCTTTTCTGCCTTAGGCTTCTTTTCGTCGAGTTCATCGTCCTTGCGGACATCGGATTTTCTGGAAGCGTGGAATTTGCCTCCGGCGAGGGGTTTGCCGATTCTGTTGCCCATGGTGTTACGGGCAAAGCTCCCTTCGGAGCGGCGTGAAAAACGATTGTTCTGTTTGTACATCTTTATAATTGTGTTGAATGTTTAAACTACAAATCTAGGATAAATCCAGGAGCATTCGCGGGCGAGAGTCTTCGGGAATTCGCGGAACGAACCTTTAATCTGGTACGTGTTCAGGCTACCTTCAACCGGCGTGAGCGAAATGACGCTATCGGCGCGGGATTCAAGATAGGGGTATTCGTTGAAATTCGTGGAAGTTACGACGGCGCAACCCGTGAGGGCGATAATCGAATCGACCATCTGCATCAAAATCTGGTGCGGAGAGCCACTGAGTCTTGAAGACTTCGGGTTGTGCAAAACGGCAGAAATCGGGTCGATTACGACGACCTTGTAATCGTGATTTTCGAGCTTCTTGGCGCCTTGAATGCGCTTCGCGATAAGCTGTGCGATTTCGAGCGGTGTTAGCGCTGTGCCGCGGAGGTTCAAGAAACCGAATTTGGGCGTGTTAGGCTGGAGATTGCGCTTTTCGCCAAGCAAAAAGAGACGGTTCAGGAACACGGACTTGGTGAGTTCCAAGTTGATGTACAGAACATCGTTTTCGTTTGTCGCGTTGCCAAGCCAGTCTTCGCCGTGGCAAATGGAAAGAGCCATGTCCATAAGGGCAAGAGACTTTCCGCTTTTTGGTGGCGCTGTGAACAAGAAAAATTCACCAGCGCGGAGCACGTTTTCAATAATGCAAGGATCTTTTTTCGGAGCTTCTTCGCTATCGCTTGCAAGTTCTACGAGCGGTTTTCCGTCGAGAGAGTATTCAGCCCATTCGCGCCATTCCGTGAAATTCTTGGCGCCTTGTTCCAAAGCGATGAGGTACTGCTGCTTGCCGTTGCGGAGCACGCCTGGCATGCGGACCATCTGGTTCGGGTTGCGGTTGCCGTCATCGACTTTAAAGCCTTGCGATTCAAGCGTCTGGAAAAGGAAGTCTACGCGTTCCTTGTATTCTTCCTGGTCGTGCGCTTCAATCTTGATCCAAGCCTGCACGGAATTTGCACCCGTGTTTACAAGGGCGGCGCAGGGGAGGTTCAAGGCCTTGTAGTAAGCGAGCTGTTTGGCAAGCGTCATTTTCGGGTTGTCTACGACAACGTAACGGTAATGCCAGCTTTCGTCGGTCGCGTCGGCGCCGCCTTTCACAGCGTTAATCGTGAGGAGCGCTCCGTCCGGACCGTCGAGCTGCTTCATGATTTTCTTGAGCGCTTCGTCTTGCGCGATAATCTTCGAGACTATTTCGCGAGAACCGGATGGCGTGTTCGAAATCTTGAATTCGACAGTTTCGTCGGGCTTGAACGTTGCCGCCAAGAGCTTTGCAAAGTCCTTGCGCCAGTCTGGAGCGGGCCATGGAATCGAGAGCGCTTCGGGGTCAATCTTGAAGTTCTGCAACAGCTCAAGAGACTGGTTGTCGAGACCGAGCGCAATCATCTGCTGCATCATCGTTGCCGAAATGGGCGAGATGACGGTTGGGCCCATGGCTGCGTAGCCCGGAGCCATTCCGGGAGCCATGCCCGGTTGCGCTTGGGCTGACTGAGCTTGCGGCGCTTGTGCGGGTTGCGCTGCGGCTTGTGCGGCCGCTTTTTGTTCGGCTTCGCGTTCGGTACGGCGCTTTTCTTCGGAGAAGGCGTTGCGCAAAATCTTCTCGACATCGTCTGCCGAGAGCCCCTCGTCGCGTGCCTTGCCACCTAGCTGGAATGTGGCGTCCATGAACGTCCAGCCTTCGTCAAGCGCGGCAACGCCGGCTTGGTACAAAGCCTTTTTCAGTTCATTCTGGTCAGCGAATTTGCTCTTTACGAAGTCGTTAAGAAGTTTCTTTCCGTTTTCCATGGACACCTCCAATTCTTGCGAGTGGTTTGGCGAGTTTCAGTTTACTTCAGCGGGTCGCTGTTCGGGTCGAGCTTGCCTGTCTTTACGTATTCCTGAATGTCTTTAGAAATGCGCATCGAGCAGAACTTCGGACCGCACATCGAGCAGAAGTGCGAGGACTTTGCGTTGTTGCCCGGGAGCGTTTCGTCGTGGAATTCTACGGCGCGTTCCGGGTCGAGCGAAAGCGCGAACTGGTCGTTCCAGCGGAAGCTGAAACGGGCACGCGAAAGCGCGTCATCGCGGAAGTGCGCGGCAAAGTGGCCCTTGGCAAGGTCTGCGGCATGGGCGGCGAGCTTGTATGTCACCACGCCTTCACGCACGTCATTCTTGTCCGGGAGGCCCAAGTGTTCCTTCGGTGTCACGTAGCAGAGCATGGCGGTACCGAACCAACCAATCATAGCTGCACCGATAGCGGACGTGATGTGGTCGTAACCCGGTGCGATATCCGTGGTGAGAGGTCCAAGCGTGTAGAACGGTGCGTTGTGGCACATTTCAATCTGGCGGTCCATGTTTTCGCGAATCTTGTGCATCGGCACGTGACCCGGACCTTCAATGATGACCTGAACGCCCTTCTTCCATGCAATTTCGGTGAGTTCGCCGAGCGTATCGAGTTCGGAGAACTGTGCCATGTCGTTTGCATCTGCAATGGAACCCGGACGAAGACCATCGCCCAAAGAAACGCAAACGTCGTACTTCGCGAGAATGTCGCAGATTTCGTCGAAGTGCGTGTAGAGGAAGTTCTCTTGCTTGTGAACCATGCACCAGCGGGCGATGATGGAACCGCCACGGCTCACGATGCCTGTCGTGCGTTCCAAGGCAAACGGAATGTACTTGAGCAAAAGTCCTGCGTGGATTGTAAAGTAGTCGACGCCCTGTTCTGCCTGTTCAATAAGCGTATCGCGGAACACTTCCCACGTGAGGTCGTCGGCGATGCCGTTTACCTTTTCGAGTGCCTGGTACATCGGCACGGTTCCTATAGGCACGGGACTATTGCGCAAAATCCATTCGCGCGTTTCGTGGATGTCCTTGCCGGTCGAGAGGTCCATTACCGTATCGGCACCCCAGCGTACGGACCAGACCATCTTTTCGACTTCCTGTTCAATGGAAGAAGCGACAGAAGAGTTACCGATGTTGGAGTTGATTTTTGTGAGGAAGTTGCGGCCGATAATCATCGGTTCGCATTCCGGGTGGTTCACGTTGGCAGGGATGATGGCGCGGCCTTCGGCGAGTTCCTTGCGCACGAATTCCGGCGTGATGGCATCACCGTTGCTACCAAAAATTTCGTCCATTTTCTGGTTTTCGCGGATGGCAACGTATTCCATTTCGCGAGTGATGACGCCTTCGCGGGCGTACTGCATCTGAGTCTTGTGGGCGCCGTCTTTTTCCAAGCGTTCGCGGATCCACGGTTCACGAATGCGTTCAAGTCCTTTCTTTACATCAATCGTCTTGTCGGGGTCGCCATAAGCGCCACTCGTATCGTAAACAGGGAGCACAGGGCATTTCGGGTCGTCGAGCGAAATTTCGCGCATGGCGACTTTCAAATCCGGGAAAATCTTGCCGGGTACATAAATCTTGCGAGACTGCGGAAAAGGCTTGAAAAAGCCGTTGGATTCAGACATATTCGTTCCTTTTGTTCAATTACGAACCAAGTTCAAGGGGTATAATCTCAGCCCGCGTATTGTGTGCAGGCACCCCGCCTATAATATAGAACATTGTAGCCGGTATAAAAAAAGCACCTCGATTGAGGTGCCTATTTTGCAAGTTTTCTGGATTACTTTTGCTTTTGAGCGCCGTAACCTTCCATTAGTCCAAAGAGGGCTAGAGCTTCTTCCATCGGGTACTTGTTCATGAACATAGATACCTTAGACTTGATGGAACCCTGTTTGTTGAGACCCATAGCGGCTCTGAAAAGGTTTGCCGGGGAATTTTCATTGTACGAAGCTTGTTCTGTGTAAGTTGCGTTTAAGAAACCTTCCAAGTAAGCCTGGTTGATTTTTCCCTTGAAAATGCTAGGATCGCTAATGGAAATGTTTCCTTTGAGGCTCTGAATGCTCGGTGCGTCTTCTAAGTCTTCGAATGCACCGTCGGCGACGTTAAGCCAAAGGATGTTCGGGCTCACGGTAACAGTGACGTCACCCTTCTTGTTCAGGATGAATGCGTTCTTGTCGAGATAGACCTTTTTTGATTTGGGGTCACCCTTGGTGTTGTCAAATCCAGCCATCATATTGAGGGCTAAAATGTTGTTATGGATTCGGGTAATGCAGTTTGTGTTGGCTCGTACGCCGTAGCCCATGTCTTCGAACAGTTTGGTGCGAGTCCAGGTAAACATCACAGTATTGTAGGCAAATTCATAATCGACGGCATCGACTTTATTTTGCTTGGCTTGTACGTTTGCGCCAACGATTCTATTAGCGATAAAAATGTTGTTCAAAACTTTGACCTTGCCTGCGACATGGTTTAAGTTCAATGCAATATTACCGGCATTTACAAAGACGCAGTTCTGGATGGTAAGGTCGCCTTCAGAGTTTTCACCGTAGAGGCTGTAGTTGTTAAGGGAGGGGAAGGTGGTATTTCCCTTGGACGGAGGTTCAAGCCACATGCCGGTTTCGACGCCTTCTGGCTTGCCTTCAACCGGGTGGTAACTGTTGGCTTCGCCTTGGTCAAAAATGAATCCATCGATGACGACCTTCGAATTTGCTCCCTTGTAATTGAGGTGCAGAATTCCTTGGCCTTTGGTGCCGTTCATTTCGTTCGTCGGCTGGAATAAAGTCTTGTTTTTAACAACATCGCGACTGGAAAAATCGTCCGAGTAGCCACCGATGATGGACACTGGCTTGTCGAGCTTGATCCACCCTTGCTTCATCTGTCCGTTGTAATTGCCAGCTGCCACGCGGATGACATCTCCGTTAGAAGCGAGTTCAATGGCTTTCCAGATGTTTTTGAGCGGGGCGGATGGAGATTTTCCTTCGTTTTTGTTTTTGCCGCTTGGACTTACGTACCAATCTGTTGCGAACGATTGACTTACGAGGCAAAACGCTGCTACTGCAGCTAAAATTTTAATGGATTTCATTATTTTCTCCTTATTAGATGCTTGAAATATAGTAATGATTTCTAAAAATGGAGTATCATGTTGGTATTGTTGTTTGAATTCGCTAAATAATATTTAGATTATCTAGAGTAGTTTTATAAACAATCAAAGGATAAAAATCATGTCGGAAAAAGAGATGAACAACCAGAGGGCTATCTATGCGCTTTCTGACCTGAGAATGTATGCGAGCTCGCATTCCTTGGATGCGATTGATTACGCTATTGAAGTCTTGCAAAAATTGGAAAATGCAGGGATTAAAAATCCGCTCAAATCCTTAAATCCAGAGGAACAGTAATTTATGGAACAGGCCACAAATTCAATAATGGCTTATGGTACTTTCTTGGCTCTCGTGCCGGCTCTTGTCGCAATTATTTTAGCCCTTGTGAGTAAAGAAGTTTACTCGTCGCTTTTTTTAGGCGTCATTGTCGGAGGACTTCTTCTTTGCCAGGGGACTGGCTCGGGATTCTTTGATGCTGTTTTCAAGAACGGCTTGATTGCAAAGGTTGCTGACCCTTATAACGTGGGCATACTCGTATTCCTTGTTATGTTGGGTGCAATGGTGGCGCTTATGAACAGAGCCGGCGGTTCTGCCGCTTTTGGCAACTGGGCTAAAACACATATCAAGTCAAAAGTCGGTGCGCAGATTGCGACGATTTGCTTTGGCATCTTGATTTTTATCGACGACTATTTCAACTGTCTTACAGTAGGTAGCGTGATGCGTCCGGTAACAGACCGCTTCAAGGTGAGTCACGAAAAACTAGCGTACTTGATCGATTCTACGGCTGCACCGATTTGCATTATCGCTCCGATTAGCTCGTGGGCGGCTGCGGTTTCTGGATTCGTGGAAGGTGAGGATGGACTCACGCTTTTCATCAAGGCAATCCCGTTTAACTTTTATGCGTTGTTGACGATTCTTACGTTGTTCTTGGTTGTCGTTTGGAATGTGAATATCGGTCCGATGAAAAAGCATGAAATGCATACAAACGCTGTCGGCGGAAATCTGGAAGACTTGAATTTTACATCGACAAAAGGCAGAGTCTTGGACCTTGTGATGCCGATTGCTTCTTTGATTGTTTTCTGTGTTCTCGGCATGATTTATACGGGTGGTTATTTTGCATCAGGCGATGCGGCAAAGGGCTTTGTCGATGCGTTTGCTTCTAGCGATGCGTCTGTTGGTCTTGCGATTGGTTCGTTTGGTGCATTTGTTTTTACGGTTTGTTTTTACATGGTTCGTCGCGTTTTGCGTTTCGGTCACTGCATGGCTTGCTTGCCAGATGGCTTCAAGGCGATGGTTCCTGCAATTTTGATTTTGGCTTTGGCTTGGACGCTTAAGGGAACAACGGATGCGCTTGGTGCGAAGGAATTTGTAGCAGGTCTTGTGAAGGGCGGTGCCGCTGGATTCATGAACTTTATGCCGGCGATTATCTTTGTGATTGCGGCGTTCCTCGCTTTTGCAACGGGAACTTCCTGGGGAACATTCGGCATCCTCATCCCGATTGTCGTCGCGGCGTTTGGCGGCGTGGATTACAGCCTTATGGTCATCTCGATTTCGGCTTGCATGGCGGGTGCCGTTTGCGGTGACCATAGCTCTCCGATTTCGGATACGACGATTATGGCAAGTGCGGGTGCGGAATGCAATCATGTGAATCACGTCAATACGCAAATCCCGTACGTGCTTATCGTGGCGGCAATTTCATTTGTCACCTACATTGTTGCTGGCTTTACCCGTAGCGCAATACTTTCGCTCTTGTTCGGCTTTGTACTGACCTTCGGTACACTCGTGATGATTAAAAAGCGTGCCAAGAAAAAAGGCGAATAACTCCGCACTATTGGCGTCTGATTTTGACTTGCGCGAGGATGACGGCGGTAAACATTAGCACGCAACCGATTCCTTCTTGAAGGGTAAATCGCTCACCGAGCATCACCCATCCAGAAATCACGGAAAATACAGATTCAAGGCTCATCAATAGCGATGCTATGGTGGGCCTTAATTTATTTTGCGCGACAATTTGCAACGTGAACGCCACACCGCTCGAAAGGATGGCGGCGTATAAAAGCGGAATCCATGGTTTAAAATGCGAATAGACATCAATTACTGTGCCAAAGCCCGCGAGACTCCCTTTCAAGTCCACGAAAAACATCGGAAAAATGGAAAGTGTTGCCACCACGAGAAACTGTATTGCCGAAAGTCTCACATTGTCCATGTAAGGGCCGTACTTTCCGACGACGAGAATGTGTGCCGCAAAGGCGAGCGCGCAAAGCAATAGAACGATATCGGATGGTTGGATGGTAAAATCTTCCTTGATGCAGAGCAGGTAAAGCCCTTCAAGCGTGATGGCAACGCAAAGCCAAATTTTTGGGGAAATCTTTTTGCCAAAAAATGTGCTTAGAATCGGTACGAAAATGATGTAGCACGCGGTCAGGAACCCAGCCTTCCCGGCGGAACATCCGAGGAAAAGTCCCGTTTGTTGCAAGTTCATTGCAAAGAAAAGCGTAAGCCCGCAGAAAAGTCCTGCTTTCCAGAGAGCTTTGTTTTCTTCTTTAGTTTTCGGTCTTCTAGGACTTTTGTTGAATTTGTCCAATACCTTTGCAAGCCCGAAAAGGACTCCTGTCGCAATGAAATTACGCATGCACACAAAAGCGAACGGGCCGACGTCGTTGCCTTCGATTTGAGCGACAAATGTGGAACCCCACAGAAATGCCGCCAGTACCATTAAAAAACTATATCCAATATTTGCCATTCTAGTGTAAAAATAGAAATGCTTGTCAAAGATTGTTCAGTCTAAGCCCTAAGTTCAATAACCTTATATTGCCACTATTTCCTCTCGTCTCTCGTCTCTCGTCTCTCGTCTATTTTCTAAATTTCCCTCGTAAAATTTTAAAAGGACCCTGTTATGGAAATCCCCGAATCTTCGAATTTTATTCAGGACATTATCGTTAACGACCTCCAGACCGGCAAGCGCGATCACGTGCTGACGCGTTTCCCGCCCGAACCGAACGGCTACATTCACATTGGCCATGCCAAGTCCATCTGCTTGAACTTCGGCACCGCCAAGAAGTTCGGCGGCTTTACGAACCTCCGCTTCGACGACACGAACCCGACCAAGGAAGATGTGGAATACGTCGATTCCATCCGCGAAGACGTGAAGTGGCTCGGCTTTGAATGGAAAGAAGAATTTTTCGCAAGCGACTACTACGACCAGATTTACGCCTTTGCCGAAAAGATGATTGAAATGGGCAAGGCATACGTCGAAGATTTGACTCGTGACGAAATGCAGGAATACCGCGGCAACGATGCCGGCAAGCCCTCCCGCCCGAGCCCCT
Source organism: Fibrobacter sp. UWB7 (assembly GCF_900142945.1). Taxonomy (NCBI): domain Bacteria; kingdom Pseudomonadati; phylum Fibrobacterota; class Fibrobacteria; order Fibrobacterales; family Fibrobacteraceae; genus Fibrobacter; species Fibrobacter sp. UWB7. Next base: position 302,439 of record NZ_FRCO01000001.1, on the reverse strand, counting down.
ATCGCGACCGCAGCGTCGAAGAGAACATGAAGCTCTTCCACGAAATGCGCGACGGCAAGTACGCCGATGGCGAAAAGTGCCTCCGTGCGAAAGTTGACCTCGCAAGCCCGAACATGAACATGCGCGATCCGGTCATCTACCGCATCAAGCATTGCACGCACCATCGCACTGGCGACAAGTGGTGCATCTACCCGATGTACGACTTTGCCCACCCGATTAGCGACTGGATCGAAGGCATCACGCACTCCATCTGCACGCTCGAGTTCGAAGCCCACCGTCCGCTTTACGACTGGTTCCTCATTGAACTTGGTTTGCAGAACCGCCCGCAGCAGATTGAATTTGCCCGCTTGAACCTCACGTACACGATGATGAGTAAGCGCAAGCTCCTCGAACTTGTGCAGACAAAGGCTGTGCTTGGCTGGAACGACCCGCGTATGCCGACCGTTTGCGGTTTCCGCCGCCGTGGCTTTACCCCGAGCTCCATTCGCGAGTTCTGCAGCCGCATCGGCGTTTCCAAGGCCGACTCCATGGTTGATGTGAACCTCCTTTACTTCTGCATCCGCGAAGAATTGAACCAGACCGCTAACCGTGTGATGGCCGTGATTGATCCGGTCAAGCTCGTGATTGACAACTGGGAAGCGGGCAAGGTCGAAATGATCGAAGTCGAGAACAACCCGAACGACCCGAACGCAGGAACCCGCAAGGTGCCGTTCAGCGGTGAACTCTACATCGAAGCAGACGACTTCATGGAAGAACCGCCGAAGAAGTACTTCCGCTTGAAGCCGGAAGGCGAAGTCCGTCTCAAGGGTGCTTACTTTGTCACTTGCAAGAGCGTTGAAAAGGATGCTGACGGCAAGGTCAAGGTCATCCACTGCGTCTACGACCCGCTTAGCAAGGGTGGCGAATCTCCGGATGGCCGCAAGGTCAAGGGTACGATCCACTGGGTTTCTGCAGCACATGCTGTGGATGCCGAAGTACGCCTCATTGATAACTTGTTCACGCTCGAAGATCCTGCTCAGGTCCCAGAAGGCGAAGACTGGCACGATTATCTGAACCCGAACTCCATGGTCATTAAGCAGGCCAAGGTGGAACCCGCTCTCGCTGACGCGAAGCTCGAAGACCGCTTCCAGTTCATGCGTCAGGGCTACTTCTGCCTCGATAGCGAAGACTCCAAGCCGGGTCATCTCGTGTTCAACAGAACTGTGGGATTGAAAGATTCATTTAATCCTACAAAGTAAATTGAACTTGGTTTGTAGTCATTAGTCAGTGGTCATTGGTTTTGAACTAATGACTAACGGCTAACTACTAATGACTATTCCTTTTAGTTACCTCGGCCCAACAGCCGGGGTATTTTGTTTTTGCGGTAAAAAAATTGTAGATTAAAAAGAGGTCCTTTAAAGAAGGAGGTCTTATGAAACGTTTAATGACTCTGCTTGTGGCGATGATTGCGCTCCCGCTGATGGCGAATGCCCAGACTCGCTATACGCCTTCGGAACTCGATACGCTAGTCGCGACGATTGCGCTTTATCCAGACCCGCTCTTGGTGCATGTTCTGGATGCTTCGGTGTATGTTGATGATATTCCGCGTGCGTCTGCTTTTGCTACTGCCCATCGTCATTTGTCGGGCGACGGTTTGGCGAGTGCCATTGAACGAGCTGATTTGGAATTCGACGAATCGGTAATCGCGCTTATCCCGTTTCCGGATGTGCTCCGTAAAATGTCGAAGTATGCCACTTGGACAAAACAGCTTGGCGAAGCCGTGGATATGCAAAAAGCCGATGTGATGGATGCCGTGCAGAGAATGCGTCGGGTTGCTTACAGAAATGGCTATTTGAGCAGTGATGACAAAATTGCAGTGACCGTTGATGATAACGTTTCGATTCAGCCGGTTCGCGAAGAATATGTGTACGTCCCGGAATACGATCCGCGTGTTGTTTATTACGTTGTTTCGGACGGCAACATTCGCCTCCGTTATGTGAATGGCGTTTGGACTGGTGCGGGTCTTGTTTATTGGGGCTGGGATCCGTTCTATTATGATTGGGTGCATCGCCGTCCGCATTATCGCCATCCGCATCGTTACGCACCGCCTCCGCGCCGCCATGTAAGGCCGCGAAATGACAGGCCGCGTTATGATAGGCCTGCGCCCAGGCGTTTTGACAATCCGCCACCACCGCCGCGCCCGCATTCCAATGGCTGGCGGCCATCGGCGCCTCCGCCTCCGTCGAATTATAAGCGCCCGGCTCCGCCTCCGCCGCAGGCCTCTAGCTCGAACGATGATGAGGATCGTTGGCAATCGCGCCGTTCAGAACGTCATCACGGCTCGCATAATGCGCCACCTCCGCCACCATCGCGTAGAAGGTAAGGTTACTTGCGCTTATTCACTACAGAGCAAATCGGGCATTCTTCATCTTTGTGCCCGCGCGCTTTGCAGTAGTTGCGCCCAAAATAAATGATTTGCAAATGACGCTTTTCCCATTCGCTTTCGGGAAAAGCTTTTTTTAAATCTTCTTCGGTCTTTTCGACGCTCGAACCATCGCTTAAACCCCAACGTTCGGCGAGGCGATGAATGTGCGTATCGACCGGGAATGCAGGGAGTTTAAAGATGTGGCTCATGATGACGCTTGCCGTCTTATGTCCGACTCCAGGGAGGCTTTCGAGTTCCTCGAACGTGTGTGGGACTTCGCTTTTGAACTTTTCGACGAGCGCTTGCGAGAGCTTGAAAATGTTCACGCTTTTGGTGTTAAAGAAACCGCAGGGCTTGATGATTTCGGCAATGCGGTCTACTCCGAGCTTGATCATCTTGGCGGGAGTGTTTGCTTCTTTAAAGAGAACCGCGGTCACCTGGTTCACACGGATGTCGGTGCACTGGGCGCTTAAAACGACTGCAACGAGGAGTGTGAATGGGCTTGTAAAATCCAGCGGAATGGGCGGATTCGGGTATAGTTCGTCCAGCTTATCGCCAATGAATTTGATTTTGTCGCTCTTCTTCATGCGATGCCCCCTGCGCTCTCGTCTTTCGTCTGTAGCCCTTGGGCGTTTTTCCGTTTAGTTTTTGTCGCGCGTAAAGTCTTGCTGCATGTTGAAGCTCGGCATGTCGTCGTGCGGGTGGCCCACCTGAACGGCTGGGACGCCTGCATACGTCGTGTGAGCAGGAACATCGCAAAGCACCACGGCGCCAGCGCCAATCTTAGCGCCATCGCCGATGTGGATATTTCCGAGCAATTGGGCATGGGCGCCGAGCATCACGCCATTCCCGATTTTCGGGTGACGGTCGCCGATTTCGTTGCCGGTTCCGCCCAAGGTCACGCCATGCAAAAAGCTCACGTTGTTGCCGACGGTCGCGGTTTCACCGATGACGATATTTGTGGCATGGTCCACCAAAAGTCCGTGACCAATCTTTGCTGCTGGGTGGATGTCCATACCGAACTTGCGGCTGATAATGCTCTGGATCATCTTGGCGGGGAAGTGGCGGCCTTCTTCATAAAGAATGTGGGCTACGCGGTAGGCTTGCAAACCTTGGAATCCCTTGAAGAACAGGAGTGGTTCGAGGGGACCCGTGCAAGCGGGGTCGCGGAGGACCGTTGCGTGCAAGTCCTTTGTCGCGCAAATGAGCAAGTTGGGATACTTTTCGTACATGACGCGGAACATCTTCTCGAGTTCTGCGCGGTCGATGACTTCACCGGCGAGCTGACAAGCGAGGGTTACTCCAAGCATATCCGCAAAATTCTTGCGGTTAAGGATTTGCTCTTCGAGCATCAACTTCGAAAACGGCTCGGTTTTGACGAGCTCTGCTGCGTCCTTGCGGAGTAACTGTTCCATTTCTTCTGGTGTCATGATGACGCCAAATATAAAAAATATGTGACCGCGGCGCGTTCCTATTTGCTTTTCTTATAACTCTAGCAATGCTTTGGCGGGGATCCAGAACCAGTCGGGGCGGAATTCTAGCTCGTAGCATGCTTCGTAGATGGCTTTTGCGAGAATGTAAGGTTTGGATTCCTTTTCGATTTCTTCGGTGGAAATCCCGGAGACTTTGGAATATCCTGTGATAAAAGATTTTTGTGCTTCGGTCGGGTCGGTCTTGGCAACGGCGCCTGCGTAAGCAAAGCTGCGCAGCATTCCGGCGATATCGACAGCGGGGGAGCGGATGGTGCGTCTGTAGTCGAGGCTACGCGTGGGTTCCCCTTCAAAGTCTATAATCTCGAAATGCTTGGTGCCGTTTGCACTTTGCGTAATCAGCACTTGCCCAAGATGGTAATCCCCGTGGATGCGTTGCTTTTTGATGGTCTTATCGCTGAACGTTTCGCGGAGCAAGTCGCTGTAGCGGATGCGCAGTTCCGGGAGCTTTTCGCGCAATTTCGGAACGTACTCGGTATCCGTGGAGTTCTTCAAAAGTTGTGCCAATCGGTCGAAAGGTGGCTCGATGCCACTGTACTTGGGACCGCTTAATCGCTTGAGGCTTTCGTGCATCTGCGCGGTGGACATCCCGAGCTGGAAAGCGTCCGTGCTATTCATGTTATTGCAGAATTCGCTCCAGGCGTCAAGTGCGTTCGGGAAATGCTCTTCGAGGATTCCCCACGTGTAAATTTCACCGCCTTTGGCCTTGTAATTGCAGACGGCGTAAAGTCTTGGAACGCGGCTGCTGTCTGCCTTGTTCATCGCTTCTAGAATTTCGGCTTCGGGATGCAGCCCCGGTTCTAGCCTGCGGTATAGCTTGAAGAAAAACTTGCCGGGAGCGCAAAATGCTGAATTGCTCTGTTCCTTCGAAACGGGCTTGATACTCGTGAGCGCCGCTCTAGAAAATGGCGATGTAATTCTAAACGAGAAAAATCCGGAGTCGCCTGCGAAAACAGACTGCTGAGAGCCATCGAGGAATGCGTCTTCGAGAATTTTACCGACCGCATTTTCGTCATCGATGACAGTGTAAATATCGCTTTCGCCATCGTCAAACGAAACCTTGATAAGCCTGATGCGCGTGTTGCCGGCTTCTGTGGAGTCGAGCGTGTCAGCGCGTAAGATGGTTCTGTTTTTTCCCATGAACCAACGTTGCTTGCTAAAATACTTGATAAGGTTCATAATATAAACTTGTCATTCCCGCGAAGGCGGGAATCTCCCTACACGTTTTTTTTGAATATATAATTTTTGATTAGAAAATATTTTTTTAATAATAATCTATTTGACCAAAATAATGTATAATATAAAACGTAGGAGATGGAAGGGTGGATTCTCCTTGGAAAAACAAAGAAAGTGTCTTCGATTATGGTCGATGTTTGGTCGATACGGATTAGGAGAGGGCACTTTCTTTTTTATTTGCCCTAAATTATTTCCCTGGATTCTGAAGCGTTGCGAAATAGCCTTGTGAGCGTAACGAGGCTAGTACCTTGAGTTGCTGTGGCACGGGTTCGCGCGGTAGACCTTCGATTACGAAGGCGGGAATCTGCTTGATGGGCTTGAACGCTTCTGGAACATCGCTGTAATCGCAGAGCTGCCATGCGGCAAGCAGTTTTTCGATGAATTCCGTCCATGGAAAATTGTCGGACGGATGCATGGTAAATCTTGCGGGCTTGAGGTTGTCCCTCGCATCGAGCAAGAGGCTCCCGTCTTTATAACAAGCAATAACGGCGGCCTTACGAGAAGCTCCGTCGGTTGCTTGTTGGGCGGGTATGTTCAGAATGAGCTGCAAGCCTATGCCGTTGCGAGGAGTTCACGCTGGAGAAGGCTGTACTCGTGTTCCGAAATAGAGGTGATTTTTAAAATCAGCTCGCGTTTGAGCCCTGCTTTGATGAGCTCTTTTGCTTCGTCAATTTTTCTTGTTGTTGCCATATTAAGCCTCTTTTCTTAAAAGACGTAATATAAAAATAATCTTTCTGTGGTAAAAATGTCAATACCGGAAAGAAAATTTTTCGGCAAATATATAAAAAACGTGTTCTGTAACACATTGATAGTCAATGGATTGGGCTTGACTGATTGTCCAAGAATCTTTGAGCCACATCCCTTTATGGTGTGATTCAGTTCACTTGATTCTTACGGATTCGTCTATGATTTGCGCCAGTTCTATAAAAATTCTGGAGGGACGATGCCTTCGAGAACGGGGAAGGATTTACGATAATCACGTTCAGCTTGGAGGTCCAGTTCGGCATAAATGACGACTTCGTTTTGAGTTGGGCCTTCGGCGAGAATGTCTCCGTTCGGCGAAATGATGAGAGATGTGCCTGCAAGCGGGAGCTTTTGGTTGGGGTTTTCGCTGACGGCGTTCACGGCGGCGATATAGACTTGGTCTTCGATGGCGCGTGCTCTGAGGAGCGTCTCCCAGTGGGCTCGTCTTTTGGCGGGCCACGCTGCCTGGATCGTGATGAGGTTTGCCCCTTTTTTGGTCGCTTCGCGGAAGATTTCGGGGAACCGCAAGTCGTAGCAGATAAACGAAGCTATGGTCCAATTATTGAACTTAAATAAATTAACTTTCTCGCCCGCTTTAAAGCGTTCTTTCTCGGGAAAGAACAAGTTCATCTTGTTGTACCCGCGGAATTCCTGGGCTTCGTGTGGATTGTAGATGCTTACGTGGTTATAAAATCCGTGGCTTGCGCGGGTGATGCCTGCTCCCATGATGGTGCAGTTCGTTTCGTCTGCGATTTCGGAGAGCGTGCGTGCGGTTTCACCGGTGCTATTCGAGCTGAAGTCTTCGGCGGCATTGTCGAGGTCTGCGGGGACATACCCTGTGGCGAACATCTCGGGAAGGAGCACGAGACTCCCCTCATTGGGCGTTGCATCGAAAATCATCTTCTTTGCACGGGCGAGATTTTCGGTTTTGTTGCCTTTGGCGCTGTCAAATTGGACTAAATAAACTTTAAGCATGCGTATAATATAAGATGTTGAGGAACCACATGAATTTTTCTTGCATAAAATATCTATTTTGAAAGTATGAATTTCCGCTTATTTTTCAGTTTTGTCCTGTTTATTGTGGTTGGGGTCTTTGCGGCTTCGCCTACAACGGTTATCGGTGTCGTCCTTGAAGCAGAATCGGATTTGCCTGTCAAGGATGTGGCTATTACGTATCAGTCCGGCAAGCGCATCGGTGAGACGGATTCCCGAGGTCGTTTTGAGTTGACCGTGGATTCCAAGAATGCCTCGCTTGTGTTCAAGAAAGAGGGCTTCGATAGCGTCTTTGTGGATTTGCAGGACTATGCCGACTTGATGGACATGGTCATTACGCTCAGTACGAATGTCACGAATCTTGGTTCGAGCACGATTATTGGCGATGGTGAACCGGTCAAGTGGGAAGTTGAACGAACGGTAAAACTTGAAAAGCTTGAAGATGCGGCGGGAATGCGTTTTGACTTGACGGAGCACTTGAGCCAGATGCCTGGTATTTCGGGTCAGAAAGATTTTAGCAGCGCTCTTTATTATGAAGGTTCTCGTGCAAGCGACGTTGCCTACCATTTGGGCCGCCTCCGCATCCCGAACATGCGTCATTTGGATGTTGGCTTTCCGGGCAACTTGTCTATCGTGAACCCGCACACGTTAAGCGGTATCGAGGTTCATGACCATTACGGACAAGGACCTCTTGGGCAAGGCTTGGCAACTTCAATCCAGTACATTCCGGAACAGACGAGTGGCGAATGGGGGCTGAGAGGCTCTGCCGGTCTTACACTCCAGGAAGTTGTGCTTGATGCACCGTTTTTTATCTGGGATAGCTTCCGCTTTGCTTTCCGCCGCCTGGATGGCGAGATGCTCAAAAATTTGGGCGAAAAGTTCTTTACGGAATTCCGCAAGCGTGATGACGATTGCTCTGGCGACTGCAAGGTGAAGTCTTCGGATCCGTTTGATCTTACGGCATTTGATGTTTATGCACAGTTGAACGGTTCCGATTCTCTCGGAAATAAGACTTGGGCTTTGAGAGCGTTGTACAGCTCTGATGAATACAAGATCAGTCAGGATACATCGTCTACTTATGGTGCCATCAATTCGATTGATATTATCGAGGGTAGTCAAAAGTATTTGGTGCTTGGTGCTGAATACGCTTCTAAGTTTGGCGCGAGCTTCCATGCGGGGCTTGTCCGCGAGAGCTTGAGCGATACGTTGCGTGATACGACGGGATTCCGTTCGGGCAAGCTTTCCGATGAATCGGCAAGAACTTTTATTGACGGTTACAGCCAAACGCATACGACGCTCAGTGCTGGTGCGGATAAGAGATTTAATGCTGACATCTTTGGTGCGGACTTGCGTGGCGCTGTTCTCTATGAACACCACATGGTTGAACGCAGTTTCCCGGTTCCTGGTGGTGAAGAAAGTAGCGATTACCAGACGGGCGTTCTGTCGGGTGCAGTGACTCTTGACTGGAAGGATAATTATTCGGAACACATGCTTTCTGTGGGAGCTGTGGCGGATGCTGCGGACCACAAGGCTTTGCCGACAGCTTCTTTCGATATGGAACGCAATTTGTCTAAAACAGACTCTGCTTACTGGAGACTCTTTGGCAATGCCGCTTACCGTGCAGACTGGAAGCATTACTTTGACAATGGCGATTTGACCGGTCGTTTGGAATCGGGAACGTCGCTCAAGTTTGGCTTTGGCTACCGCTCCAAGTACTTGGTGGCTCAGCTCTCGGGCTTTGGCCGTTTCTACTTTGATCCGCTCCTCCCGTTGCCGAAGGCTTTTGCTAATTACAATGATGTGACTCCGGTTGATTACGCTTGGGTTTCTGGCGCTTCGGGATCTTTGGAATGGAAGACTTCTCATCACTTCTCGCTCGCGATGAATGCAAGTTCTGTGTACGGTGAATACGAACTGAAGGGCGGAAAGTCTTTGCCGTGGGAAGCGAACTCCCGTTTGGATGTGGTGACGCATCTCAGATATTATCCGCGCAAGGATTCGATTGTGTCTGTGATTTTGACGCACCATGCGGCATGGCATAGACCGCTTTACTATTATGCGATTAAGCCTGCAACAAATGATAAGAATGGCACGCGTGAACTTAAGGATTATCACGAATTCGCTGACTTGTACAGAACGGATTTGCGTGTGAATCTCGACTTGACAAAAACAAAGGGTTTCTTCAGGAATGCTAGATTCTACCTTGAACTGGATAATATTTTCTCGAAGCTCGATGTGGCTGCGTTGAAGTTCCTCGGTTCCGAGAATGCTCGAGAACGTTCTTGGGTCGCTCGTGATAACGACAAGAATACTGCCAATGGCTATGACCTCGTGCCGTTTATTGCAAAGGGCATGGGCCTTTACTTCCAGTTTGGCGTAGAAGTTCAGTTAGGGTTGTAATTGACGAAGCTATCTATTCTTTTGGTAATTGCGTTTTTCGCGGTTTCCTCGTTTGCGCATGTAACGGATAGCTTGTTTGTGCCGCCGAAGCCCGCGAAACCTTTGCGTTATTGCTCTTCGGCAAAGCAATGGGTGGATTACGCAAGCCACGATTCTAATTTGGTCGAAATTACGTATATGCGCGGGCTCCGCATGGACCTGCGCTATGCCACGTTTAACAACGTGACTGGTCACGATATGTATTGCGGTATCCAGCGTGCGTTTATCCATAAGGATGGCTTGCCAAAGCTGAAACGAGCGCTTTCGATTATCGCCAAGGAATTGCCGGGATATACGCTTGTGATTTTTGATGCGGCGCGCCCGATGTATGCGCAATCGGTTCTGAAACAATCTGTGGCGGGAACGCCTTACAGCCATTTCGTTTCGTCGGGCAAGACGGGTGGGCTCCACAATTACGGGCTTGCGCTTGATTTGGGAATTGCCGATAGCACTGGCAATTTGCTTGATATGGGAGCCGACTTTGATTCGTTTGAACGTTGTGCGGGTGCAGTGGGTGAGGCTGATGCTTTAAAGTCCGGGCGCCTCACGCAACAGCAAATCGATAACCGCAACTTGCTCCGCAATATCATGAAGCGTGCGGGGTGGGTGATGCTCCCTAGCGAATGGTGGCATTTTAATGCATTCACGCGCGCCTATACCAAGGAACACTACCCGCTGTTCCCGATGTAAGTTAAATGCTCTAAGTTACGAGTTTCTAGAAAATTTTATGTCAAGATTTTCTAATGACCAATGACTACTAACTAGTAACTATAATCTCGTATTTACGGTAAGGACTTGATGCTTGCGCGTTTCAAGCGGTCGTTGAGCGCCATGCCAACGCCTGTGTTCGGGATGGGGTCTACGAGAATCAGGTCGTATTTGGGGTCGTCGAGGTCGTGCATGAATGCGTAAAGCTTGGATGTTGCTTCGACCATGTCGCCTGTAGCTGACAAGTTTACTGTAGCAGGAATTGGACCTGTTTGAGTGCCGAATGCAATGCGAACGGTATGCTCGGGGAGCGTGTAGCCTGCCGGAACTTCGCCGTAGTAAAGCGGGACTTGCGGGCGGTAATGTGTATCGCATTGGCCAGGAGCGAGCATCGGCTGGCCCGGCTTAGATGTAGATTCCTTGATTTTCACTTCACCGAGGATGGCTTTGAACATCTCGGGTGTGATGGCGCCTGGACGCATCACGGTCGGTTCACCGACGAGCGAGATGATGGAACTTTCGACGCCAACGGAGCAGGGGCCGCCATCGACAATTCCTGCGATGCGGTCGGAGAGCTGTGCTGCTACGTGTTCTGCCGTTGTCGGGCTTACATGCTTAAAGAGATTTGCGCTCGGGGCGGCAAGCGGGAGCCCTGATTCCTTGATGATTGCCTGCGCAATCGGATGGCTTGGGAAGCGCACGGCCACGGAGGGGAGGGCGCTTGTACAAAGGTCGGGGATGCAGTCCTTCTTGGGGAGGATGATAGTCATCGGGCCCGGCCAATAGGCTTCGGCGAGCTTGTAGGCGCTATCAGGGATGTCCTTGGCGATGTCGGTGAGCTGTGCAATATCTGCGATATGGACAATCAGCGGGTCGAACGTCGGGCGTTCTTTGGCTGCGAAAATCTTGGCGAGAGCTTTGGGCTCGAATGCGTTACCGGCGAGGCCGTAAACCGTTTCTGTCGGGATGGCGACGACTTCGCCTTCCTTGAGGAGGCGGGCCGCTTCGCTTACACTTGTCCATGGCGGAAATTTCATGACCCAAAAATAGAAAAAGGATGGCTTTTCTGCCATCCTCTTTTTTGCTTATATGTTTTTCGCTTAAGCTTCAGTTGTTGCTGCCGGAGCTTCTTCCTTCTTTTCGTCCTTGCGGCCGAAGGCGAACACCTGGTCGCAAGCAGAATTGAAGCGCTTCCAGATCTTTTCGGAGTGTTCACGAGGAACGGCACCGACTTCCTTCCACAAGCGGCGGAAATGCTTGACCTTGTTCATCGAGGCAACGACCGTCTGATCGTTCAAGTCGGTGAGCAAGTCTTCGGCCTGTTCGCAGAGGAGAATCTTCTTCTGGAGGTTGTTCTGACGAGCCTGTTCCTGAATGTCGAGCTGGTCGCGGCGGCGGGTAAAGAAATCATCGCAGACATCGCGGAATGCCTTGCGGAGTTCATCGTCGTCGTTACCGCAAGAACCGAGCGTGACCCATTCCTTCTGAATGTCGCGAACGGCATCGGCGAGCTGGTTGGAGCCTGCGCTTTCGGCAAACTGGCGGACCTTTTCGATCATTTCCTGCTTCTTCTTCTTGATGTCTGCAATCTTGGCCTGGAGTTCCGGGTCAGATTCAGCCATCTTGGCGACAATCTTATTGACGATTGCGATGAAGCGTTCGTTGATGGATTCTACAGCGTCCTTCGGGACCATGCCAATCGTCTTCCATTCAGCATCGATGGCCTTGTAAGCTTCGATGACTTCTGGAGTGATGTTGGCGATGTCGAGAGCTTCGAGCTTTTCGCAGAGGGCCTGCTTCTGTTCGAGGTTTTTCTGCTTGGCGGCGTCCATTTCTTCAAAGTGGCTGCGCTTCTTTTCAAAGAAGGAATCGCAAGCGGTGCGGAAGCGTGTCCAAATTTCGTCGGACTTGCTCTTCGGCACTGGGCCTGTTGCCTTCCATGCGTCCTGCAACTGCTTGAGCTTGGTGGAGGTGGCGTTCCAGTCTGTCGAATCCTTGATGGCTTCGGCTTCCATGCAGAGAGCAACCTTCTTTTCGTAGTTAGCTTCGCGGCTGTCATCTTCGCGCTTCACATTTTCTTTGTGCTGGGCATAGAAGGCGTTCACGGCGTCCTTGAAACGCTTGTTGAGGGCTGCAAAAGCTTCCTTCGGGACCATGCCGATGTTCTTCCAGTTTTCCTGGATTTCCTGCACTGCCTTGAACTTGTCCTTCCAGAAAATTTCAGCGTTAGCAACGAGGTCTTCGACCTTCTGGCAGAGGGCTTCCTTGTCGACGAGGTTCTTTTGGCGTTCGGCGTTCTGTTCTTCGATGAACGGTGCGCAGTTTTCCTTGACCTTGTCTACGAGAGCCTGGAAGCGGTCGCGGTAGTCTTGGAACTTGGCTGCAGAAATCGGGCCGATTTCACGCCATTTGCCGCAGAGTTCGCGGAACTTGGCAAGCACAGCCTGGCTAGGAGTTTCCTTGGAGAGCGCGTCCATTTCTTCGATGATGGTGTCACGGTCCTTTTCGTTGTGCCAGTTTTCCCACTGCTGCATTTCCTGGAAACGGGAGGTGGCAATCTTGTATTCCTGCCAGAGATCGTGGTACTTGAACTTCTGTTCGCCAACGATTTCCTTCCATTCCTGATAAGTGTCGCGGAGAATTTTGTGAATTTCGCGGAATTCCTGGTTTTCATCGATGTTCTGGATGCGTTCGATGAGGCCGCGGAGCTTCTTGGAATTTTCTTCGATGACCTTCTGGGTCTTTTCGTTGAATGCGCTGATGAGTTCGCTCAGCTTGGTGCGGAGAGCATTGTATGCCTGGAGAATCGGATCGTCGCCTTCGAGGAGGGCTAGCTTTTCCCATTCGCGAACGATGGCATGCAAGTGCTTGCCCGTGTTTTCATCGATTTCCGTTTCAGAAAGTGCCTGGAGACGTTCGAGAAGGCTCTTGCGGATGGCTATTTCTTCTTCGCTTGCGTTTTCAGATTCTGCGGTCGGAATTTCAATCTTCTTTGCTTCTTGGGACTTGAAGTAGGCGTTGTTGAAGCGCTTGATCAAGGCGGCGTCCATGACGGACTTGCCTTCGTTCCATTCCTGGATGATTGTATTCACGCGGTCTGCGTTTTCTTCGGTCGTGCCTGCTTCGAGCAATCCTTCGAGTTCCGTGAGCGATTCCGTGAGGCGTGCAATCTTTGCCTGCTTTTCGGCTTCGGCATTTTCTGCAGCCTTCTTTGCGGCGTTTGCTTCGTCGTAGAACTTGTTGAAGCTTTCGTAAATTTCATTGAGCGTTGCTGCAGATTCGCCCATGCCGAGAGCATTTGCTTCGTTCATCAAGTCGTCAAACTGCGGCTTGGTGGCAAAAGCGTCCTTTTGGGCGGCGAGGAAGTGAGCCTGCTTGATGAGGGCTTCGCGCTTGCTCTGCAAGAGTTCGGCTGCCTTTCTGCCGTTGTCTTCGGCTTCCTTCTTTGCACGAACTTTGTCCGAAATCTTCTTACGGACGGACGTGTGCTTGGAGCTCTTGATGAGGTCTGCCTGCAATGATTCAGACGTGACGCGGTCTGCGGCTTGCAGTGCGATTTCTTCGCTGGAATCGCGGGTAGCGATCTGGGCGAGCAAGGACTGCTTGCTGCACTGCTTGACAAGTTCTCTCTTCAAAGTTACGTTGTCTGTTGCCTTGAGGACATCTTCGGTATAGCGCGTGTCCTTGATGGCTTCGATGTAACCGAGGACTTCGCTATTCAGAGCGGATTCTTTAAAGTTTTTCAGCTTTTTGACGATTTCTTCGAAAGCTCTCGATTCTGCCAAACGGCGTACGCCGGCATCGCTGTCTTTTGTCGAAATATCCTGAAGTGTCTTAATAATTGCAAGTTTCTTAACTGCAGCCATTCGCACTTCGACATTATCATCAGAAAGGGCCACTCGTTCGACAATATCTTGACTAGTGAGTTCATCCAAGTCTGCAATTGCTTCGATGCGCTTTGCGGGGTTGGAATTTTGCCATTTCGGTTTAAATGCGTCAAAAATGCTCATAATATCTCCAATAGGTAGGCGGGGCTTCCTCAGCTCCGTATAGCATAATCTAACTAAAAAAATATTATAGTCAGGAAAAACAGTGCGAATTTATGCCCATTTAAGCTTGTAACAATACTATCTTTGCCGCGTGGCAAAAAGAATTCCCAAAACGTCTGCTCCGGAGATGGTCAAGGAACGCTGTAATTCGGCGCTTCTGTCGCGTTTTTGCGAGGTTTACATCCCGTTGTCCCCATCGGTTTTTACTTACGGGGTGCCGGAAGGAGCGGATATTCAGCGGGGGAGTGTCGTTTGGGTGCAGCTTGCCCGCCGTAAGCCTACGCTTGCCTTGGTGAGCCGTGTCCATAGCGATAAACCGTCATTTGACGTTCGGTATGCGTGTCCGCATGAGTCGGGGTATGTGTTTTCTGAACGTTATATGGAATCGCTGGAGTGGGTGTCTAAGTATTATATAAGTTCGCCCATGCGCACTCTGAATGTCTTTTGGCCTGCTGATTTTGACAAGTTTCTCGATGCCTTGCTGGCCGAAAAATCTGAACCTCGGGGCGAGGCTCTATCAAATGGACCCGAAATGGAGGTTTGTTCGGACCTGCCCCCCTTGACAGGCGAACAAGAGACTGCACTTGCCAGTCTTGTTGAAGATTTGGATAAGGATGGTTTTCGTGGAACGCTCCTGCATGGTGTGACCGGCAGTGGCAAAACGAGAGTTTATCAGGAATTGGTGCGCGAAGCGCTTAAGCGCAATAAGCGTGTGCTCATTCTCGTGCCAGAAATTGGGCTTACTCCGCAGACGGCATCGCGTTTTGAAGATTATTTGAAGGTGCCTGTTGTTGTATTGCATTCGGCGCTCTCGGCTCCGCAAAAACGTGCGGGTTATTTGGCTGTGCTAGATGGCTCTGCAAAAGTGGTGCTTGGGACGCGCAGCGCCATTCTTTCGCCGTTTGATTTTGATGTTGTTATTTTGGACGAAGAACATGATTCCTCGTTTAAGCAACAGGATCCGGCTCCGCGTTACCATACGCGTGATTTGGCTTTCCACTTGGCGCAAAAGTACGGAGCGCTTGTGGTGCTTGGCTCTGCAACGCCTTGCCTTGAAACATTCCGCAATGCAAAGGCAGGGAACCTCAAACTGTTGACGCTCAAGAACCGTGCGACTGCGGCTCCGCTCCCTGAAGTGAAAGTGATTGATATGGGCAAGGTGCGCCAGCAAAAAGGCGTGCTCATGTCTCCTGCATTGCGCGAAGCGCTTTCGGATTGCATTGCAGGTGGTGACCAAGCGATTATCCTCATGAATCGTCGCGGTTACTCTAAGATTAGAGTTTGTTCTGAATGTGGTGAAACGCTTTACTGCAAGCATTGTCATATTCCACTAGTTTATCATAAACAGTACAATGCGCTGATGTGCCATTACTGTGCTGCGCTTTATCCGGTCGATACGCCGTGCCCGACATGCGGTGCCGAAACATATGAATTTGTTGGTGGCGCGATTGAAAAGCTCGAAGAAGAAATCCATGAATGGGTGGCGGATGCGAAAGTGATTCGCATGGATCGCGATACAACGCAGAACGTGGGCGCTGTCGAAAAAATCTTGACATCGTTCAGGAATCGTGAATACAATATTTTGCTTGGAACGCAGATGGTCGCAAAAGGTCACGATTTCCCGGGTGTGAAACTTGTGGGAATTGTCGGTGCTGATTCGGGACTTGGCATTCCTGATTTCCGCTCGACGGAACGCTTGTATCAGCTGTTGAGCCAAACGGCGGGACGTGCGGGGCGTGCAGGTGGCGGTGGCCGCGTGTTTATCCAGACGCTTAATCCGACCGAACCTGTAATGCAGTACGCCATTCGCCATGATTTTGATGGCTTTGCCGAAACTGAATCTTCGAATCGCCAGATGGCTTTTTATCCGCCGTTTTGCAAGCTCGTTGAAATCAGTTGCGGCTCGCGTGATGAAAACTTGCTTCGCGATACGGTAAACCGCCTTGAAAACATTTTACGCAAAGAATCTTCGATGACGGTGCTTGGACCTGTAGATGCGTTTGTTCCTAAGGTGCAAAATGTGTTCTGGGTGAAACTCTATATTAAAACGCAAAACCTTGCGGCTGTGCGCAAGGTGCTTGCTCCCATTTTGAATGCGCCTAAGGCTTGGGTAGCGGGCGTAGATATTAAAGTCGAATTGGATTGATTATAAATCAATAATGAATCTGTAAAAACAGAGCACAGACATCCCTAGAATAAAAACAACGACGAAGATAAATTGCACCGGGTGCTCATGAAAATCGTAATCGGCTTGACCGTACGTAAACTTGCCGCGGACAATGGCGCTTATGAAAAGTGCTAAGAAAAGGATGCCTAAAAGAAGAGTCATTAGTGGCTAATTGCTCCGTTCACTTTGCTGATTTTACCGTCAAAATAGACGAAGTCGCTGTCTTTATTTTTCCATACGGCGCGGAAAACGGTGGGGCGCTTGATGCCATCGGAATAGGTTTTGTAGTTTTCGCATTGCGCTTCCCACGGGGTGTATTCGATGGTTCCGTCGGATGATATTTGACCACGATCATTTGTGGTAAACGAGGTCATTTCGTAAGCGTCGTTGAAATGGAAAATTCCGGTTGCAGTTACGCCTTTGTTTGTAATTGAGGCTTCGACGGTGTGGTCATCAATTTGCTTGAACGTGATGAAATCTTTTAGGAGTGCTTCGGGCAAAAAGAATGCTTCGGCGAGATAGGTGATGAGGCAGGCCTTGTCCATTGCGGGGCCAGTCTGGTCGAATAGCGTGATGAGTTTCGCGAGGACGCCCTTCATGCCTCCTTTGCCGTTCATGTAGTAATCGTAGCCCTGGAATGGGATGCCGAATATTTTGCTGTCGATAAAGGCGAGCCTGTCCGGCGAATCGGTAAAGTCCACATGCGTGTAATCGATTTTGATTCGCGGCTTGTTTACGCCCATGCCGAAATCGACATCTTTGTATTCCATGGTTAAGTGCGTGCGCCTTTCGCTGCCGATGTAACCGCTTGTTTCGAGATATTTTTGAATGAGGGGTGGGAGGCTTGCGATACTCGCGGAATTAAGCGTTCCGGCGGGTGCGACGGAACTGTCGGTGTCTACGTTTGTGTGAGTCACGGCTCTTTGCAACCTTGCTTCAACATCGTTCTGAAACTGCGTTTTGACGGACGAATAGGGAATGTTGAACCAAATTGCCAAAAGCAAAATGAGGGAGACTATGATAATCAAGATGGTCATGAATTTTTTCTTTGCAAGCTTCATTTTTGTGCGTCTTTCGTCGTTTAAAATTTCTGTTAGGAGTGTTAAAATAAATCCAACGTACTGTCCAGATAAATTTCTTCGCGGATTTTGAGTTGGTGCTCGGGCTTTGTCATGTAATAAAGTAGAAATTCCAAAATGAGGGCGCTACCGAGACTGCGACCCTCGATTTTAAAGTGTTGGAATCCTGCGGGGGCGTAGATGTTTTGAATGTCCTCGATTCCAATAAAGCCGGGATTCTTCATTGCATCGGAGAAACGGTAGCCCCTTTGGGCTGTGGGCGAGACGCAGATGTGGTCTTCGCTGTTTTCACCGAGACTTTTCTGGCTCACGTTCTCATAGCATTTTTTGCGGTCATAGCAACCGAACCAACAACATTCATTGCAAAGAAATTCGACCTTTTGCTTTTGCGCATCTGTGAGCGTATTCAGTTTCTCGAATTGCTTGTTGAGCCTGAAATCAGGAACGACATAGCGGAATTCTTCGCGGTCTAGCTCTGCTTTGAATTGCTCAAAATCGGTGATGACTTTTGTGGTCGAGGATACGAAATAAAAGTCGGGATACTTTGCTTTGATGTAATTTAGCAACAGGTCGGAATGAACGATGATTCCATTTTGAACTGCGCGCATCTCGCCAGCGCTGGAAACTGCGCCGTTTTCGAACATTTTGCACAACTTGTTGCATCGGGCATCGGCGAAGTGTTCTTCGCGAATCAATGAATTGCTGAAAGTGAGCCTCGCCGAAATCTCATATTCTTTCATGAGTTCAGCTACTTTCCGTGGTTCTGCTTCCCCGAGGCCTACGCGCCCACCGCCCCAAATGCAATCGTTCGGTGCTCCGTAAATGGAGCCGATTTCGCACCAGTCGTAAAAATATTCCCGGTGCTCACGCCAAAGTGGCAAGAACGCTTTGTACAGCTCGTAAAATTCAAATAGCCCGGGGAGGTGGTAGTAGATTTTCATTTTCACGCTATGGTGTGGGGTGTTGTTATTTCAAATGCTCTACTTCGACATTCAACCCAAGTTCCTGTAGCCGGCGGAAGAATTCGTTTTCAATAGCAGTTTCTTGGATGTTTCGTGAAAAATTAATGAACGCTTTGCCGTTCACGCTGATGATACTGCAGGTGTTGGGAATCGTTTTTTCCGTTCCTAAAATAAAGTATAGACGATCTATGAAGGGACGCATTTCGTCTGGAAGATTTGTATCGCCAAGGTTTGAAATAACAATGCTTATAACAGCGTCTGCTTCTCTTGAGTACAGGTAGCTGATAATCCTGTCCTTAATAATGCACGGCATATATTTTACCAGCGGATTCTCCAATGGCGCTACGTAGGCAGCGGTCATATTCCGCACTAAATCCTTGTCTTGCAAAAAATCTTTAAGCTGTTGCCCCATCAGATTGCACTTTTGCTGTAGGCTGAGGTCCAATTGCTCGGGAAGAAGAGTAATGCTCTTTTGCACGGAATAATTGCGCATGGTTTTGCTTGCAAGAATTTCCCTAACATTGACCGGAATGCCGATGGCAATGGGTTGCTTTTTCTGCTCCTTGTTTTGCATGCCGTTGATCACTTCAGCCATAACTGCAGAAAGGAGCGTTGTGACCGTAGTTCCATAGCTATGTGCTTTGGCAATGAGCGCGTCCGTATCGATGATAGCAATCGTGAATAATTTTTGACCGCTAGCTAGGCGGGTGCCATGCAATTCGTATGATTTGGGTTCCTTTAAATCGACGGGATTCTTGCCTGCATTCTTTGCAAAGGCGTTTTCCGTTTCTTCTTTTAGTGGCTTGCCGTTAAATGAATAGACTAGGTTGTGCTGAAAATTTGCAGGAATACCTGGCAAACCGTGTTTCAGTTCCAGATAGCGGTGCAAAAGCGTGAGCAAGATAACGCTTGCTCCATGACCATCCGTTAGCGAGTGTAGAACCTCGAGGGCGATATGTTTTTCACCGTAGAGGATGCGAAAACAATGGTGCGAAGCCTCTTCCTTTCCGTAATAGGTGAGGACGCCTTCGTTATCGGGCGTAATTTTTAAGGGCTCGTCGTTCTCTTCTAAGTAGTAGGAACAGGTACCTTTCTTTAGGGCAACAAATATGTAGGGAAATCGGATTCTGAGTTCATCTGCCGCTTGCTGTAGCAAGTCAGGGGAGACAACGTCGTGTAGCGTTGCCTGCAATCTGAATATGGGACTCCACGTTTTGGAGTGGATAGCCCCATAGATTTGTCCTACTGTATCAAGCTCGTATTTTTTCATTTGTCTATTTTTTGAATGTCATAAAAATTATAGCGATTTTTTTCAACTTCAACATCCGGTTTTCCATCTGTTGTGCTAAAATATGGTATATTAAGAGTGTCTAGAGTTATCAAGAGGGGTTTATGAAAAAGGTATGTTTGGCTTTTTTGTTTTTTTGTTATTTGGCGGCTTGTAGTGATAGTTCCCCTAGTTTTGTAGATAGTGCTCCCTGCAGTTCCTCAAAAAAAGTGGATGGGATGATTCTTGTTCATGGAGGATCGCTTACTTTAGGTAGCAATGATTCTAGTTATAGAGAGAATGAACGTCCTGCAATGAACGTGTTGTTGGATTATGATTTTTATATGGATGTTCATGAGGTAACTTGCGATGATTACCAGAATGCAGCAAAAAATGGAAATCTCAATGATTTTGGTAAATGCGAAGATGGTAGATATCCTTTATCCAATGTGACTTATTACGATGCCGTTTTGTTTGCGAATGCGAAGAGTAAATTGGAAAACTACGATACGGCTTATACATATAGCAAGGCTATTTTTGACAGCGATGGTCATTGTACAAATTTAGATGGCTTTGCTTTCCATCCAGAAGTAAATGCCTACCGCTTGCCTACAGAATCGGAATGGGTCTATGCCGCTTCTCGTGGGTGGAACCCATCGCGAAACAGTTGGAATGCCGATAACGCCGATTTTAAAGTGCACCAAGTCTGTACTGTAGAAAAAGACACGCTTGGTTTCTGCGATTTAGCAGGCAATGTAAAGGAATGGGTCAATGACTGGGCTGGAAAATTACGTGACACAACTATTGTGAATTTTGTGGGAAGTGCTGGCGATGGCAATGTCGGTGAACGCATCTTGAAAGGTGGCTATTATTCGGATCGTGCATCAAACATGAATGTCGTTTCGCGTGGAGATGACTATACGGTAGTTTCTTCCTCTAGGGCTAAACATATCGGTTTCAGACTTGCTTTGGGCTCGATTCCTGCGCCGACGTGGCTAAGCGTTAGTGGAAATGCGCAATCAAGTATTGTTTCCCCGATTGTAAGTGCATCGACATTGAAACGTTTCACTGGAACCAATGATATGATACTTGCTTTCCGCGATGACATTAGCGGAAACCTGGCTTACATAAATTATAAAGACGTTATTCTGACCGTAACGGAAATTAGCGATTCTATGGAAGTTTACCATCCTGATATTTCGCCTGATGGGAAAAAGGTGGCGTTTTGTA
This sequence comes from Fibrobacter sp. UWB7, assembly GCF_900142945.1. Taxonomy (NCBI): domain Bacteria; kingdom Pseudomonadati; phylum Fibrobacterota; class Fibrobacteria; order Fibrobacterales; family Fibrobacteraceae; genus Fibrobacter; species Fibrobacter sp. UWB7. The sequence goes on along the minus strand of NZ_FRCO01000001.1, from coordinate 281,671 downwards.
CCAAGTTTGAAGGGCTCGGTGGTGATTCTCGTCTTTACGTGCGTGATTTGAATGAAAAAGGAACGAACCTTGTAAAACTGGATGTCGCAAGTGCCGCTATTCCTCGGTGGCGAATCCTCGAAAACGGAGATACTGTCATTGTTTATGTTACAGATGCGGGCGATAACAAAGATGAATTGACTTTCAAAAAAGCCTCTACTTGGCAGGTCAAGTTTGCAAACGGCAAATTCGGCGTTCCTGAAAAACTTTTTGATGGTGCATACCACGGTGGTATTAGCGAAGACTATTCGCTTGCTGTGAGTGGGGCTCGCCTGTTGCGCGCACGCATGGCTAAATCCGGTTCTACAGTCTTAGATAAAGCTCGTGATACGGTTTGGTATAATGGTGAGCAGGCATGTAATGTTTCTCTAGCGCAAGATGGCAGCAAACGCGTTGTGTTTCTGGATTTTGGCGGAAATACTGGTAGAACGTTTGCTAACGAAAATTATTCCACACACCAACGTTTACTTATCGCTGATAGTACGGGTAAATTAATAAAGAGTATTAAGGCGACATCTGGTTACACGTTTGATCACAGCGAATGGGTGAGTGATGGTAAAACTTCTAACATTGTAGCGACCCTTGCCAATGTAAACGGCGCGCATACAAAAATTGTCCTTGCGAACCTTGCTAACGAAAGTATCGTTGAATTGGCTGAAGGCGAAGAACTTTGGCATCCGACTTTATGGGTAAAACGCAAAGTTTCTTCAACAGAAGAAACTTTTGTACTCAATTTAGATAGTGCTGGAGTGTATTATAACAATTTTGGTGCTTGCCCACGTGCTGCAATTTTCCGCTACAAAATGGAACTTTTATGGCATTATAAGGATTCTGCCAAAACCGTCATTCTTGGATCTTCTCGAGCTTATCACGGTGTTAATCCAAGACTCTTTGATGAAAAAATGAAGGTCGTCAATATGGCGGTTCCCGCAGCCACTATCTATGGGAATATGTCCCTTTTTGAAAATTACATATTGCCCCATATGAAAAATATTAAGCTCGTCATCACCTCCATCGACATTGATCGTGGGTACCTTACGGGGCAAGACTCCGAAAATATCTTCTACAAGACTTATAAATCTTATCCTGGTTACGTTTATGACGAAAACCACAATTTCTGGAAAGACGGGTACCCCGAAGGACTTTATCAGGCTACGTATGAAAGCGCTGGTGGTGATTCTGTATTGGAGCATAAGATGCGAGAGGATCTGGGTTATTATTCCTTATTTGGTTCATCCTGGGCGACAACGTCAGTTTGGGTTAGAGAAGATTCTTGTTGGATGGATGAAAAATCAGATATTTACAGAATGAATTTTGGACTGTTAGAACGCCTTTTACAAATTTGCAAAGAGAATGATATTTTTGTTATAGGCGTTTTGTTTCCACAGAATCCAAGATACAAGGATACGGGGGCTTATGGTTATACGGGACTTCGTCGAAGTGAAGCGCCTGCTCTTATCCAGGAAATATCAGATTTGAGTAAAGTTTATTCGAATTTTATATTAGTTGATGAAAATAAAATGGGAAACCATGATTACACGGACATCATGGGGTATGACAATAGTCATATTTCGGATTATGGTACCCAACAGCTGACTCATCGTTTAGATTCTTTGGTTCACACGCTAGATATTAAGTTTTAAAAAGAATCGCAAAGATTACTTATTAAAAATATTGAAGATTTTTTGTAAAAGTTTAGAATGTCATTATATGACATTCTTTAAACGTATATTTGTCTTGTAACCTTCAGAAAGGAGGCCTGCAATGGCAAATGAAATATTTTATATCAAGATAGAGACAGATCGGGATATAATGTTTTACGGTTTCTCGCGGAGCGCAACCGGGATTCTTGATCTTGTCGATGGAGCGTCTGCGACAGATGAGGAACTTTCGCAGATGCAGTGTGTTGACGGGAGTGCTTATTTCACGCCTTCTTGGTACATGTACTTGCCAAAGGTTTTGCAAGCGACGATCAATGTTTATTTGCCAAACGATGTCAAAAATTTAGATGTCGGGCAATATTCGTTCTTGCTGCATGTGGGCGCGCTGCTGCTGGCTGTTGATGAACATGATGGACTGCTTGTTGCGGAACTTTTGCGTCGCCGTGCTGCGGTGTTTGCGAACTTTTTGCCACTGGTGGTGCATCTCATAAAACCTGTTGCGGCTGAGGCTCTGTTTGCGTATGTCTATGGCGGTTTCCGCGGCGATTCTGACTTTGCGCAGATTTACAAGGCAAATGCTCCGATTTCTACGGGCGAAACGAATGTTGCGGCGATTCTCCTAGAGGCTGCAAAAGGAGTTCTCAAGCCGAATCCTGAAAAGGAAACGCCGGAGGAAATGTTCATCCGCTATTTCCGCGAAACGGAATCGTTTGACTTTACGATTGGGCTTGTGGGTGCAACGAACCATCCCTGGATTGCAGGCATCGAAAAGTTCGAATCGGTTGTTAAAAGAGCGACGGCGTTCCGATTTTTTGAAGATGCTGCTGCAGTTGGCTTGAAATGTCAGGAATTTTTCGCATCGCTTGCGACCAAGGTGCAGGCTGAACCGTATAACCCGCATGATCATAATGCCATTAGTGTGAGTATTGATGATTTGGTGGCAAGGCTCAAAGGGGTGACGTCAAAGAGCAAGGCGGGGTATCTGCGTGCGACGGGGGCGGCGATTTTGCGCAAGGCTCGTCCAGGCTTGTTTGCTTACGGCTCTAAGCTGTGGCGTTTGGGGGCGGATCCGAGCTTCTTTGAAAATTCCATTGTCGTAAGAATTCACACATAACACCTCACACAAAAATTCCCGCCTCTCGGTAAACGATGGGGCGGGAATTTTATCAAATGCGAATTCGAAGTAGGATCATGGCCAATGACTAATGACCAATGACTAATGACCAGCAAGCAATTTACTTCTGGCTCAAAATAGCGCGGAGTTCGTCAGCGGCTTTCTGAAGATCATCGTTCACGATGGTGTATTCGTACTTGCCCTTAGTCTTTGCAAATTCGATTTCTTTCTTCGCGTTTGCAAGGCGGAGCTGGATGACTTCTTCGCTGTCGGTGCCACGACCACGGAGACGGCGTTCGAGTTCTTCGTCGCTTGGCGGCAAAATGAAAATGCCTGTTGCGTCAGGGTAGACCTTGTCGAAGTTGACCTTACCGAAAACGTCAAGGTCAAACAACACGCGGTTTCCTTCGGCGAGTGTTTTCTCGACAAAGCTCTTGGGCGTTCCGTAGTAGTTACCGTGAACCAGGTTGTATTCGACCAAAGCGTCGTCCTTGATCATCTGCTCGAATTCTTCCTTGGTCTTGAAGAAGTAGTGGACTCCGTCGATTTCGCCTTCACGCGGCTTGCGCGTTGTAGCCGAAATGGAATACTTGATGTCCGGGAAATCCTTGATGACAAGATCCTTGAGGGTGGTCTTGCCCGCGCCACTGGCGGCACTCATAACGAAAAGCTTGTTTTTCATTTTTTAGTCAATGGTCAATAGTTGTTAGTCAATAGCCATTAGCTTTAACTAGGCTCTATATGCGCCAAATATAGCTAATAACCAAAGACTAACAACTCGCTCGTCTATTTCTTGTCTTCGATGTACAGCGGGCGCTGCTTGACTTCGTCGTAGATTCGGCCGATGTATTCGCCGAGAATGCCGATGGTCAAAAGCTGCACGCCTGCGAAGAACACGATGGCGGTCATGAGCGATGCCCAGCCCGGAACCGTTGTCGCAGGGGAGAGGAACTTTTCGAGAATCGACCAGACGAGGAGCGCAAAGCCAACGATTGTTGCAATGAAGCCCATGTAGAAGCTAATCTTGAGCGGAGCCGAGCTGAAGCCTGTGATGCCGTCGAACGCGAGGCGCAACATCTTCTTGAGCGGATACTTCGAAGTGCCTGCGGTGCGTTCGGCGCGGTCATACTTGATGCCAATCTTCTTGAAGCCGACCCAGCATACGAGCCCGCGCAAGAAGCGGCTGCGTTCCGGAAGGTTCTTGAGCTGGTCTACCACGCAGCGGTCCATGAGTCTGAAGTCGCCGGTGTCAGGCGGAATATCAATGCTCGTGAGCTTGCCAATCAAACGGTAGAAGCAGAATGCCGTGAAACGCTTGAAGAGTGTTTCGCCTTTGCGCTTGTTGCGCTGGGCATAAACGACCTGATAGCCTTCACGCCACTTTTCGAGCATTTCGTGGATAAGGCTTGGCGGGTCTTGCAAGTCGCCGTCGATAATGACGACGGCTGCGCCCTGGGCGTGGTCGAGACCTGCGCTGAATGCTGCCTGGTGACCGAAGTTACGGCTAAAGTTGATGATTTTGTTGTTCGGGTTCCCGGGGAGGAGGCCTTCCACGATTTCTCGGGTGCGGTCCTTGGAACCGTCGTTTACGAAAATGAGTTCGTGTTCGATATCCTTGAGCTCTTCCTCCAAGACGCGGTAGGTTTCGGCAACGATCTCTTCTTCATTAAAAACAGGTATAATTACGGATAAAAGCATAGTGCAATTATAGCAATTTAAAAAATAGTTACTAGTTAGTAGTTATTAGTTACTAGGAATTTTTTATATAAATTCTTCTAGTAAGTTGGTCATTAGTCATTAGCAATATAATCATAGCTTTGCTGCCATACATAAAACTAATGACCAATGACTATTGACTAATGACTAAGGTATAAGTACGGGGTTGATGATGTCTACGTGGCTGCAGTTGATGCCCTCTTTTGGGAAGGTCATGATGGTGAGCTTTTGGACACCAGCGACATTCGCCTCGACTTTGTGCAATTCGCCGTTTCTAAAGAAAGGTGTTTTTGCAATCGACTTGCCGTCTCCGAAAACTTCTACAGCAGCGCCCTCGCTGCAAAGCGATTCATCATCAAGACCTGTCGCGAAGTTGAGTTTCGCGAACTTTTGTCCGATATCAAAAACGGTTGTTGAAGAGGCATGTGTGCCAAGACCATTAATAAAGCTTTGTCCATTGACGTTGAGCTTGTTTCCTTCTATGCTTTCGTTCTTATGCAATTTGCCCCATTCCTGTTTGTGGCTTTCAATGGGGTAGTTCGTGAGGGCGATTGCACCGTTAGCTTTTTCAAAGTAGAATTTGGAAACATCGGCGAGCTTGCTTTTGGTAACCAAGTCCTGCACCAAAAAACGCACCTGGTTATAGCCCGGCTGTAATTTGGCTACATCGATTTCCTTATCGTACGAACCGAATTTGTAAATGGCTTGCTCGATAATTTTGTCATTTACCAATAGCGTTATGTTCCAATTCGCGGCGGCTTTACTTTGTTCTTTAAGCTCGTAATGAATTTTGAGTGATGCAGACTGTGCTGCAGCGGAATCGGCAGGAGTGACTTCCAATTCGTTCGTGGCGATAATTTTCCCTGGATTGTAGTTCTTGCGGCCATTGAACTTCGCTATTTGGACCCAGTAGTTGTTCGTAATCAAGATGTTCTTGACTCCTGTCAAATCCATCTCGCGTTCAAACACGTCGCAGGTCGTGGCGATGCGGTGTTCCACGGCTTTCTTGTGGTACGTGTGGCTGTCCCAGCAGTCCAGTCCGCGGATGTAATAGACTTCGCCCTTGTACTTGTCAATCAAGTCCTTCATTTCGCTGTTCGACATTTTGCGAGCGTTGTCGTAGTGGATGGAAGACATGCCGTAACCCACAAAGTGCCAAGGACGGCCGTAAATAAAGAATCGGTCTGCCTTCGGTAAGTCTTTGAGCCATCCGAGAATTTCATGTTCTTCGATGGTCAAGTGGTTGCGGTTGTACATGATATTGTTTTTAAAGTCTTGCTTGTAGTGGAATGTCCAACCTGTAAAGACGAGTGCCACAATCACCATCCCGATAATTGCATTTTTGCCGTTCCGATTTTTGCTGCCTGTCGGGGTGGTAAAATACTGAACCATGTGCGTGACTGGGAGCGCTGCGACAAATGCCATGGACGGTAACATCACGAGGCTATAGCGCTGGTTGATTTCGATGCTGAAATCGCCAGAGACGTTTTCGAGAATCACATATGTTTGCAGGTGGTAGAGGAGTAAAAAGGCGAGAATCTTGAGGTATGTGAAATTGCTCTTTCTGGCATCGTTGATGGCGCGGAAGAGGAGGTAAATGCTACCGATGGCGAACAAATAATTAAAGTAGCTGAGGAACGGATTTTCGAGTTCTCCATTGCTCTTGAGCGGTTTCGTCATGACTTCCCAGTTCTTGGCGAGGTCTTCGAAGAAGTGACCGTGGGCTTCAAATTCACCACCCTGGAAACCGAATCCCTGGAAGTAGCTAATTGTGAGGAGGGCGGGTACGGAGAAAAGCGAAAGGGTCACGAAGAAGACAGGCGCTTTTTCGTCTTTCTTGTCGAGAAGCTTCGGAAGTGCAAAGAGGACGAATGCAAAGATGCAGAAGATGGTTTCTTGGCGGGTCTGGGCGAAGAAGGCTAGGATGAGGGCGAGGAGAGTCCAGTGCCAAACGGTGTTCCTGTCGTAAGCCCATTTAAAGACGAGCAATGCGAGTGCGGAGAGGAAAATATAGAGCGGTTCAACGGACATGGCGCGGAACTGGAACAGCACTGTCGGTTGGAGAGCCATGAGGAGCGAGGCGAAAAACGCAAGGAGGGGTTGCCTTGTCCAGGCGACAATCGCAAGGAACATGAGTAGGAACGAAAGCGGGAGCATCACGAATTCGGCTGTGAATATCCAGCGCAGATCGCTGCCGAACAATGGCATGCCGAGGTAATAAAGGAACGAAAGTCCTTTGGTCTTAAAGCTGTTGGACGTAGATTTGCATTTTAGTGTGCCGTTGTCGAATTCGCCCTGGTTGCAGGTGTAGGATTCGTGGTTGTAGTACATGTTCTGGGCGACCGACATGAATACGCTTTCGTCACTTTGGACGCGGTGCCGGGCTTCAATTTGGGTGCCTGCAAAAATCGAAACCGCGACGGCGAATACGAGAGTCATGATGCTCACGGACTTTGCGGGGAGGATTCCCTTGAGCCATTCTCTAAAATCTTTACTCAAAAAACAGAAAATAACGATTCCAAGAATGAACTGGATCCCAAAAAGTGGGAGTGGGAGGTTTATATCCAGTTGGCGGATGGTTTCCCTGTGCTTGATGTTTGGGGCGAGGTAAATAAGGAAGGGTATGGCTATGGCAACGATGGTGCCTAAAATGCCTGCGGGGTGAGCTAAGTTCTTGAATAATCTCAAGATAGCGTCTTTAATATTCATTGGGTTCCTTCTCGATAACACGTAAAAGCGCTCCAGGAATTGCTTCTTTTGGGGCGTTTTTGGATTTTTTTAGGTTGTTGCGAAAATATAACTTTTTATTGCTTTGGGCTTTTCATTTGACAATATACCTTGAGAGTTTCACAAGAAAAAACTAAATTTGCCGCGTAAAAACAAAACTCTAAAGGGGTTAGACCGTGCAAGATTCATTAGTTACAAAAGCAGCTGACAACGTCCGTATCCTTTCTGCCGCAATGGTGCAGAAGGCCAAGTCCGGACATCCGGGTGGAGCCATGGGCGCCGCAGACGCCATCACGCTTTTGTTTGCTGAATTCTTGCGTTACGATCCGGACGATGCCAACTGGATGGCTCGCGACCGCTTCTTCATGGACCCGGGTCACATGAGTCCGCTCCTCTACTCCGAACTCGTCCTCACGAACCGCCTCACGCTCGAAGACGTGAAGAACTTCCGCCAGCTTGGCAGCCGCACTCCGGGCCATCCGGAAGTCGATGTCGCCCTCGGCATTGAAAACTCCTCGGGCCCGCTCGGTATCGGCCACGGCATTGCTCTCGGTGGCGCTATCGCCGAACGCTTCATGGTCGAACGCTTTGGCTCTATCCTCGAACACAAGACCGTCTGCCTCGTTTCTGACGGCGGTCTCGAAGAAGAAATCGCATACGGCGTGGGCCGCATTGCAGGTCACCTCAAGCTTTCGAACCTCATTTTCTTCTACGACGCTAACCAGGTCCAGCTCAGCTGCAAGACTGAAGACGTGATGGACCACGACTTCGTTGGTCAGTACGAATCCTGGGGCTTCCGCGTTATCGAATGCGACGGATCCAACATTGCAGAACTCCGCAAGGCATTCAAGGCCGCTTGGGCAGAAACCGAAAAGCCGGTTCTCGTCTATGGTCACACCACGATGGCTAAGGGTGCAATCGCTGAAGACGGCAAGAGCTTCGAAGGCGCAGTCTCTACGCACGGTCAGCCGCTCAATGCCGCAGGTGCTTCGACCTCTGCTACGGTCAAGAATCTCGGTGGCAATCCGGACGATCCGTTCCAGGTCTTTGACGATGTGAAGGCTGGCTTCGAAGCACGCGCAAACGAACTCCGCAAGCAGGTCGCCGAATGGAAGAAGGCTAAGGCTGCTTGGGACAAGGCTAACGCCGAAAAGTCCGCTACCCTCAACGAATGGCTCTCGGGCAAGGGGCTCAAGATCGACCTCTCCAAGCTCAACATCAAGGAAGGTGTTGCCACTCGCGTCACTAGCGGTACGGTTCTTGGCTACCTCGCCGAAAATTATCACAACATCATCTGCAGCTCTGCTGACCTTTCAAACTCCGACAACACGCAGGCATTCCTCGACAAGACGGGCATCTTCCGCGCTAACGACTTCAAGGGTGCTTTTGTCCAGGTCGGCGTTGCAGAACTCACGATGGGTGCCATTGCAAACGGTATCGCTCTCCACGGCGGTCTCTATCCGATTTGCGCAACGTTCTTCGTGTTCAGTGACTTCATGAAGCCGGCAATCCGTATGGCCGCACTCATGGGCCTCCCGGTCAAGTACGTATTTACGCATGACAGCTTCCGCGTGGGTGAAGACGGCCCGACGCACCAGCCGATTGAACACGAAACGCAGATTCGTTTGCTCGAAAGCCTCACGAAGGCTAGCGGCAAGGCCGAAATGCTCGTGCTCCGCCCGGCTGACGCTTATGAAACTCTCGCTGCCTGGGAAATGGCTTTCGAAAACAACGACAGCCCGACGGCTCTCATCCTCACTCGCCAGGTCGTGAACACGCTTCCGGGTGAAAACCGCTACGAAGCTGCCAAGGCTTGCCGTAAGGGCGCTTACATTGTCAGCGACAACACTGCCGCAGGCAAGAAGCCGGATCTTACTTTGGTTGCAAACGGCAGTGACGTTCTCCTCGAACACCAGGCAGCTGAACTCCTCCGCGACGAAGGCAAGTCTGTGCGCGTAGTTTCCATGATCAGCCCGGCTCTCTTCCTCAAGCAGCCGAAATCCTACCGCGATAGCATCATCGCTCCGTGGACTCCAGTGTTTGCAAAGTCTAGCGGTCTTCCGCTCTTGTTCGCCCAGGTCGTGGGTGGTTTCGGTAAGGTCTCCGGTCTCGAACGCTTCGGTGCATCTGCTCCGGCAGGCGTCCTCGAAAAGGAATTCGGTTACGTTCCGGAAGCTGTTGCCGCAGCCGCTAAGGAATACCTCGCTGAATACGCCAAGAACGTCGAAGACTTCAAGAAAGCTAACGCTTAATTAGCGAGTACAAACGAAAATTTGAAAACGGTACCTGACGGTGCCGTTTTTTTTTGTTTGTAACGTTTCAAAGTCTAATGGTCTGTTTTTGTATAAAAAGAAAACACCGGCTAGTGAGCCGGTGTTCGTTTTAGAATAATTCTGTGGACTAGACCAAACCGATCGTTTCGTCGAGACCGAGCGCGATATTCATGTTTTGAATAGCTGCGCCGCTAGCACCCTTGCCGAGGTTGTCGATGATCGTCGTGACCTGCATGATGTTTTCGTTGCCGAAAACTTGGATGCGAGCGTTGTTCGTGTCGTTACAGACCGTGGGGTCCAAGCGGCCGTTGAAGAGCACCGGAGCGGCTTCGTACGGCAGGACCTTCACGAACTTCGATCCTTCGTAATGCTTGGCGAGGATTTCGGTCAAGTCCTGCGGACCGATCTTCTTCGTGAGCATGTTCGGGAAGATGGCGACCGTCACGGCCATACCCTTGTAGTAGGGGCCAAGCACCGGGTTGAAGAACGGAACGTTTTCGAGTCCGCAGTACTTCTTCATTTCGGGGAGGTGCTTGTGGGCGAGCGCAAGCGCGTACGGGGCGGGAGCCATGATAGCCTTCGATTCACCAGCCTTGTGGCTGAGGGCGTCTTCGGCTTCGTATTCGGCGATGAGCTTCTTGCCACCGCCGGAGTAACCGGTGATGCTGTAGGCGGCGAGGTTTGCGCTCTTCGGGAGGATTCCCGAGGCAACGAGCGGATGGACGCCGAGGATAAATCCCGAGGCGTGGCAACCAGGGTTTGCAATGCGCTTGCTCTTGGAAATCGCTTCGCGCTGTTCAGCAGAAAGTTCCGGCATACCGTATGTCCAAGCCGGGTTCACGCGATGAGCCGTGGAGGCGTCGATGATGCGCGTGTTCGGATTCGTGCAGAGGGAGGCACTTTCCATGGACGCTGCGTCCGGGAGGCAAAGGAACGTCACGTCTGATTCATTGATCATCTTCTGGCGTTCATTCACGTCCTTGCGGAGTTCTGGATTGATCTTGAGAATTTCCAGGTCGTTGCGGTTGGCAAGTCTCTCGAAAATTTGCAGGCCAGTGGTCCCTGCTTCGCCATCTACGAATATCTTGAACATTTGATTTAGTTACTAGTTAATAGTTGATAGTTACTAGGATTATTAAGTTATTAGTTTATAGATTACAGCTACTAGAAATTCTTGTTATGAAATTCTAGTAACTCAGAATTCTTAACTTCCTACTTATTCGCACCGCAGCACTTCTTGTACTTCTTGCCGGAACCGCACGGGCACGGGTCGTTACGGCCGACAACCGGACCTTCGTGGCGGACAGTTTCCTGCTTCACTGCACGACCATCATAGAAGTACCATGCACCGCCGACCTTGTGGAATTCACCAAGTTCGTGGTGGTTGCGGGTGATGTTGCCCTGCTTGAAGCGAGCGACAAATTCGACCCAGCCGATGTTCTTGTCTTCTTCGGTCTTGGTCTGCTTGATTTCGATGCCGAGCCATTCAGATTCACGGCTCCAAGCTTCTACGCTCGGTTCGTCAAAGTCGTCACGCTGGGTGGCTTCGAGGGAATCCTTGAGCCATGCAATTTCGTGCTTGGCATAAGCGGTGTAGCGGGAGCGCATGAGGGCTTCCGGGGACGGGGCGAGAGTGGTCTTCTTAATAATCGGTTCGCAGCAGTCGCAATATGCTTTGCCAGAACCGCACGGGCATAAATCGTTAGCCATAGTAAAATCCTTATAAAAAACTGGGCTAAAAATACAAAAAAATGGTGCGCCTGTGGAGTCTATCGCGCTTTTTTTACAAGCACAAAGTCTAGAAAAAAGAGATGCCCGCTCGGAGGCGGGCATGACAGCTAAAATTACAACGGACTCAAATTCTAATAACTAAAGACCATTGACTAATGACCAAAGGCTTTACAGGCACTTCTTCATGAGCCAGAATTCTTCCTTGCCTTCGCGGCCCGGAATACTGTTCGTGGGCTTGATGCGTTCAACAATGTCGAACACACCGTCCAGACGAGCCATGAGTTCGCCTTCACTCATGCAGTGCGGAGGGCCCTGCATGGTCTTGCCGTTCATGAGCGGGTACATGAGGCAGATGAACACGCCATCGTCCTTCATCATCTTGTAGCAGACTTCGAAGAATTCGTCGCGGCGACCCGGATGGATAGCCGAGAACGTGCCGTAGTCATAAATGATGTCGAACTGCTGACCGCCGCGCTTGGCATCCTTCGGAGAAAGGGTGAACAAGTCGAGGTCGAGGGAGCGCAAGTTCTTGTGCTTGCGGCTCAAGTGGTCCAGTTCATCAACAGCGGTCGGCGCAAAGTCGACTGCCAAAACTTCGTGTCCACGCAAAGCCCATGCTTCGGCATCGTAGCCGAACCCGGCACCTGGAATCAGCACGGAGCCCTCAGCAGGGCAGGATGGGTGCTTAAAAAATTCAATCAGGGCTGGAGTAGCCTTCTTGAAATTCCAGTAGTCCTTGCCTTCGGCATAAAGATTATCCCAGAATTCCGGGAGGTTTTGCGTTAACATTCTTTACCTTCCTTTTTGTACGCTAATTGTCCACACGCAGCAAGGATATCCCTACCGCGTGGATTGCGGATCGTTATTTGAATTTCAGCTGCTCGCACGGCGGCGAGGAAATCTTCCACCTCTTCGGGGGTGGGGGCGTGGAGCGTCGGGTCATCGCCGTCGTTTAGCACGATGGCATTTACCTTCACGCGGCGCGGGGCGCAGATGCGGATGAGCTCTTTTGCGGCCTTGGGCGTGCAGGTGATGTTCTGGATGAGCACGAACTCGAACGTCACATAATTATCGGTGCGACGGATGTATTCGTCAACCGCTTCCAAAAGTTTTTCGATAGGCCAAGTCTTGTTTACCGGCATCACGGATGAACGGTATTCGTTGTTCGTGCTGTTGAGGCTTACCGCGAGGCAGCAGGGCGTGTTCCTGTCCACGAGCTCCTTGATCTTCGGGACGACACCCGAAGTGCTCACGGTCATGCGCTTTGCGCCCATGTTGAAAAGTTTCTGGTTGTGCAGCGTGCAGCAGACGCGGTGGACGTTCTCGAGGTTGTTGAGCGGTTCGCCCATGCCCATGAAGATAATGTTCGTCACCTGGGCGACTCCGCCTTCTTCGTTCATGAAGCCGTTGTCCTTCAAGTACCAGTTGACGTTGATGATTTCTTCGAGAATTTCGCCTGCTTCGAGGTTACGCGTGAATCCCATCTTGGCGGTGCGGCAGAATGCGCAGTTCATGGCGCAGCCGACCTGGGTCGAAACGCAAACGGAATAGCGACCGTTTGCCGGGATCATCACGGTTTCGATATGGTGACCGTCTTCGGTCTCAAAAAGCCACTTGACCGTTCCATCGACAGAAACAGAACGCTGGTCTTCCTTGAGACCGCAAAGCGTGAACTGTTTTGCCATTTTTTCGCGGAGGGCAGGGGAGATGTTTACCATCTCATCGTAGCTACGCACCTGCTGGCAGAATAGCCATTTTTGAATTTGGTCGGCGCGGTAGGGCTTTTCGTCAACATCCCGAAGCCAAGCTTTGAGCTCGTCGGTTGTCAAAGTTTTTATATTGCGCTGCCATTCCATGTCCTGTAAAGATAGAAAATTTTAAGCTTTTTGTTAAGGGCTATGGCTTGTCTAACCCCCTCGCCTTGCGGATGTATTCAAGGCTTGGGGTGCGTGTATCGGCGGCGCTCCGTGCGGAATAATCCTCTGTATTGTCGTTCTGTCTTGCCTGTCTTTGCCGGAACAGGTGCTGGTAAATGCGGTCTAGTTCTGCCATGAGTGACCCCATACTTGTCTTCAGCGCAATTGCGAGTTGGCAGAGTGTATCTATCGATGGAATTCGCTTCCCGCATTCCAGTTGCGATATGAACTGTCTAGAAATTCCTGATTCGATGGACAGCGATTGTTGCGTGTGCTGCTGTTTTTGTCGAACCGAAATTATAAGAAGCCGTATGGCTTCATGGAATAGGAGTGTCTCGTAATTCATCGGGCTATAATTTTACGAAAAAACACAAAATTTTTGTGCATGCGATAGTTTGCAAAAGACGTAAAACTTTGAAATCTTTTGATTTTCTTAAAAACATATGTCATAAAATGACGATGAGTTTTTTTCCTCGGAAAACACTTGTTTTGGCTAAAAAACGGGAATTTTCGTATCGAAAAACGAGTGAAAAATTTGGGTATCTTTTACGTTTGTATACAGAAACGTTTCATTCGTTTGTTTTTATTCAAAAAGGTTTGATTATTTTTCCGTAGGGACATATTTATCGCGCGTTGCGCAAAGGGATACGGAATGATTGATGTAAAAGGAAAATGGTGCTTGGTAACAGGTGGATGCCGTGGTGTCGGTCGTCTCATCGCTATCGAAATGGCTAAACTCGGTGCAAACCTCATTTTGCAGGGGCGCGACAAGAGCCATGCCGAAAAGGTCATTGCAGAACTTGCTCCGTATGGTGTACAAGTGAAGGCTGTGGGCTGTAATCTCGAAAACGAAGCTGAAATTGATGCTGCCCTTGCCGAAATCGATTCCTTTGGCGTACAGGTGGACCTCGTATTTAATAATGCCGGTCTCATGAGCCACTATTTTTCCGATTATACGACGAACACGATGGATGACTTCCGCCAGGCGATGGCGGTGAACTTCTTTGCGCCGATGAAAATTGTGTATCACTTTTTGCCGGGCATGATCAAGCGCGGTTTTGGTCGCATGCAGCTCACGACGAGCGGTATTGCCAATGAACCGGAACTTGCCGCTTACGCCTGTGCTAAGGCTGCTCTCACGAAGTTCGTGAAGGATTTTGCTTGCAAGCTGAACGGTACGGACGTGATGATGAATGTCATGGATCCGGGGTGGCTCCGTACGGACCTCGGCGGTCCGAACGCTCCGAACGCACCTGAAACTGTTATTCCGGGAGCTCTTGTGAGCGTGCTTCTCGATGACAAGAAGAGTGGTCGCTGGTTTAGCGCCCAGGATTACGTGGGCAAGAGTATTGCTGAAGCTGTAGACGCTGGTCGCAACGTCTTCGCTTAATCGTTATTAGTTTTTTTGCCTGAATGGCGAATGTTTAATCCCGCATGGAATGCGGGATTTTTCTAATGCTAGATTTTCTTGATTTACAACATGTGCTGCCGGTCACAACAATACTTTAATTTTGATACAAAAATATTTTGTAAAACTTGCGAATTTTAAAAATTTATGCTATTTTAATAAATAAAGGTTATTTTTAGCTTTTAGGGGGGATCTTGGGAGGGGAGTGGTTTTGGACCGTTATGGGATGTAAAATCCTTCGTTGCGGAGGCGTGTGGTTATATGTCTGATGCTGGTGAAAAAAAGATTCCTGAGGGGATACGGAATGAATTGGAGCATTCCGAAGTTCCGCTTGCTGTCTACCGATTTGTAGATGGTCATATTCAGACTATTCTTGTTTCTGATGGGCTTATCCGTTGGCAGGCTCCTGGTTGTACACGTGAAGATTTGTTGAAGTTCCTCGATACGGACATGTACAAGGATGTCCATCGTGAAGACATTGTTTTTGTAGCGACTAAGGCTAAAGAATTTGCAAAATCCAAGGATGGGCGCTACGAGGTTGTTTATCGCCAAAAACTGTATGGCAAAGACGAATACCGTACATTGCACGCCCAAGGTTACCATCGTGTTTTGGATGATGGTTCAGAATGTGCAATCGTTATTTATGACGATGTGACTTCCGCTTGTGAAACATGTAGAGATTTTCGCAATGAATTCGATAATGGCTTGATGGAGTTCTTGAACAATGACAGCGTAGAGCCTTTTGTCATTGTCGATGCAAAAACTCATGAAATCTATATGCTCAGTGCGTCTGTTGATAAAGTTTGGACGCCTGTAAAAGCTTTTGATTCCGGCATTACGTTTGAAGAGTATTTCTTTGACCCCAATGAAGTCCAGCTTATCACACTTGACGAGGTTCTAGAAAAGGGCGAAGTCCTTGTTCCGAATTCCCGTACCGGCGGTGACTTGATTTTGAAAGCTTCCTTAATCAAGTGGCATGGCAAGGATGCGATTTTCCATAGGATAAGTGAAAGGACGGACCGTTATTTTGATACATTGACGGGACTTCCGAATATGGAATATTGCCGCATGCGTGGCGAGAGCTATGTTACCGATATCCGGATTGCCGGAGGAACTCCTTCTGTCGTATTCTTTGACATTGTCGGGATGAAACTCTACAATAACGCCAATGGCTACGGCAAGGGCGATGAATTTTTGCTCAATTTTGCGGCAACGCTAAAAAAAGTATTCCCGAATAACTTGATTTGTCGCATGGCGAATGACCATTTTACGGTCGTTGCTGACATGAAAAACATCGAGAAAAAACTTTGTGAAATCCGCAAATATGTCAAGAGTGTCGTTTCCAAGATTTCGATGGATGTGAACATCGGGGTCTGTAAGATTGATGATTTTGAAACGATGGTCGATGCCTGCGAAAAGGCTAAGATTGCATGCAAGGTTCAGAAACAGTCTAGTGATAACTTTTTCCGTTATTACGATGAAGATTTGCGCAAGACGCTTGTGCTGCAGAATTACGTGGTAAACCACATTGACGAGGCTATAAATAATGGTTACATCAAGGTTTACTACCAGCCGGTGGTCCGTACGATTACGGAAACTTTCTGCGGTATGGAAGCGCTGGCCCGTTGGGTGGATCCGCAATATGGTTTTTTGAATCCGGCGGTCTTTATTGGCGCTCTCGAAGAATCTCGCCAGATCCATAAGCTTGATAGCCACGTCATTAACATTGTCTGTAAGGAAATGCGAGCGGAACTGGATGAAGGAAAAACAATTGTCCCTGTGTCCTTTAACCTTTCGCGTTTGGACTTTATCGGCTGTGATATTTTTGAAGTTGTCGAACGTGCGCTAGACAAGTACAAGATTGATCGCGATTACATTCGCGTTGAAATTACGGAAAGCATCATGGCTTCGGATTCCTATGTCCAAAGCGAAATCCAGAGATTCCGTTTGGCCGGTTACGAAGTCTGGATGGACGATTTTGGTAGCGGCTATTCTTCGCTCAATACGCTTAAGGACTATAAGTTCGATGAACTCAAGATTGACATGGTGTTCCTCTCGAATTTCAACGAGGCCTCGCGCACCATTATCCGTTCGACGGTCCGTATGGCGAAAAACCTTGGGCTTAAGACTCTTGCCGAAGGTGTCGAGACCAAGGAGCAAATGGAGTTCTTGAAGGGCATTGGTTGCGAAAAGGTCCAGGGCTATTATTACGGAAAACCCATGCCTTTAAAAGAGACGCTTAGACACATGGCGGCTATGGGGATGCATATTGAAGACCCGAAATCGCGTCTCATCTATTCTAGGCTCGGTAGCCTAGATTATTTGGTGGATACGCCTAAAGCGGTCATGTCGTTTGAAAATGGTATGTTCAAGTTCCTGTTTGTAAATAAGCAGTACGAAGAACAGCTCCAAAGCCTTGGCTTTAGCGGTTTCAAGGACGCCGAGGATGCTTGCAACGACCCGAAAAACCCGGTTTACAACAAACTCCGTGAAATACAGCAGGCGGCATACAGGGCGCCTCAGCAGGTGACTTACGCCACTCACGGAACCTACGTTTTTTTGACGGGTCGGTTGATTGCCGATATCAATGGCGCCCGTATTTACGACATGTCGTTTCGCAATACTCATGTGAGCGCTGAAGACAGTTCGTCTGGTTCTCAAAATGTCGTAAAGTTCCCAGTAGAAGCAAAGACTATTTTGCTTGCGACGGTCAATTTGCCGAACAGGTCCATTCTTGAAGGTATTTTAAGGTCAGATTACAATCTGTTGTTTGCCGAAGATGGTGAACAGGTCTTGAATATTTTGCTGGAATATGGTAATAAGATTTCGATAGCTTTAATCGATGCGGCCCTCCCTAAAATTGATGGCTTTAAGATCATCCAGAAGTTCAGAGGGAAAAAGCGTGAATTCCAGATTCCTTTTGTCGTGATGTCGGATAACATGGAACTTGCGAAGGAAGGCGTCCGTTTAGGGGCTTATCAGTTTATCTTGACGCCTATCAGCAACAAGGAACAAGTCAAGTCCAAAATTGACGGAGCCATCAAGAATACGGAGTTGCTCTACCAGCTTGCTCTAAACTATATGGAATACGTCCCGGGTGGAGTTATCCTTTTGGAAGCTGTCAGTGGGGATATCCTGTATGTGAATGGCCGTGCGCTTGAAATTTTTGACTGCGACAGTGTTGATGATTTCCGCTGTCTGGCGGGTAATAAGCTTGAGGGGGCTGTTCTTCCAGAAGATTATGCTGCCGTTGATGAAACTCTTGAAACTCTGTTCCGCAGTGGCAGCGCTTTGCCGACGCAGACAACCTATCGCATCAAGACTAAGAAAGGTACAGTCAAGCGAATTTACCACGTAGGACGTTTCTTTAGGGATACTCCGTATGGGCGCATTTTGTCGGTGTTCGTCTCCGAAGACGATATGGCATTAAAGAATTACTTTGGCCGAAAGAACGCTTTCAAGTTGTTCATGGCGTCTGGTGAGGCGACCCATACCAAGTCGTATGAGCCGGGATACAAGGGATACTTGTTCTGGAATCTCACGAGGAATTCGCCGGTAATCAGGATGGACGGTATTTCGTATATTCCGAAAGAACTTACGGGTAAGTACACTTATGACGCCCACTTTGACTATTTGGTGAAATTGATGTCAAAGGATAGCGTCAATCTTCAAAAAACGACTGCCTATACCCGTGAAAAGTTGATTCTTGCCTATGCGAATAAGCGAGCGGTCCCTTCGCTGAACTTGAATTATAATTTGAAGAATGGATGGTTCTCCATCAAATCGACTTTTGACATGATGGCAGACCCGGATACGGGTGACGTGATTTTGAAACTCCAGAATGAAAATAATACGGATGTCGAAGCCTACAAGGAATTGACGGATGCGGTCGTTTTGAATCTGTATGACCAGATCATCTACCTCGATGGCAATACGGATAGGCTACTGAGTCTTTCTTGCCTTGAAGGTAAGCCTATGTATGTCCAAAGGTCTATTTCTGATTCGATAGAGAATCTCTGTAAGTTGTTCCAGATGCCGCTTTGCTCTGTGGAAACGTTTATGGAACGGGCTAATCGAAATAGTGCTTCTGGTGAAACTTATGGCAGAACTCTGACGCTTGAAGATGGACATGTGAAGTTCGTTCGCGCAAAAGCGCTGTATAATGGTTCTAACAAGTACATCATTACCGTTTCGGATGTTACGCATGCCAAAAATGAATTGATATAAAGCTTTTCCTCCATGCAAAAGTCAATTTCCCGTCCTATGGACGGGAAATTTTCCGTATATTGTCACCTTTTGACATTCTACTTTTATTATATTAGTGCTCATGGTAGCACTAAACAAGTCGAAGAAAGAAATTGAGTATCTCTGTACGGAATGCGGCAATACAACTCCGAAGTGGGCTGGCAAGTGCCCGTTTTGCGGGGCGTGGAGTTCGCTTAAGGAACATGTCATTGAACGGATTACTGAAGGGGCTGGGCGCACGGGACGTGGGCTTGGCGGGCCTGTCCATAAGGTGGTGCTGCTCAAGGATGTGGCGACAGAAGATACGCGGCGCTTGAGCACGGCGAATTCGGAATTTGACCGTGTGCTTGGTGGTGGCTTTGCGCCGGGAAGCCTGGTGCTGATTGGGGGTGACCCGGGAATCGGTAAGTCGACGCTTGTGCTCACGACACTTGCGACGATGAATGCGGCGGGAGTCAAGGCTTTATACGTGAGTGGTGAAGAAAGTGCGTGCCAGGTAAAACTTCGCAGTGAACGCTTGAATGTTTCGGGGAGCGACATGATGCTCCTCTGCGAAACGAATCTCGAAAAGATTTTGGAACAGGCAAAAGAGGTAAAGCCTCAGGTTCTTGTGATAGACTCCATCCAGACTGTTTACAAGAGCGACCTTGCTGGGACGCCCGGATGTGCAACACAACTGCGTGAATGCACTTTGGACTTGATGGTTTTTGCCAAAAATTCCGGATGCATCACGATTCTCATTGGTCATGTGACGAAGGACGGTCAGATTGCTGGACCGAGAATCTTGGAGCACATGGTCGATACGGTTGTTTATTTCGAAGGCGACCGTAATCACCAGTATAGGCTTTTGCGGACTATCAAGAACCGCTTTGGCGCTACCGATGAAATTGGCGTTTTTGAAATGACGAGTCATGGGTTGAATCCTGTGCTGAACCCGAGCAAGGTCTTTTTGCAGGAGGGGGTTCCGCCGACTCCGGGGAGTGCTGTCTGCTGTACAATGGAAGGCTCTCGGGCGCTCCTGTTCGAAACTCAGGCTCTTGTGAACCAGACGAATTTTGCAGTGCCGCAGCGTGTAGCGGCAGGGATAGACCCGAAACGACTTACGATTATCCTTGCGCTTTTGGAAAAGTTCGGTGGTGTGACGATTGGCGCCTCGGATGTGTTTGCGAGCATAGCTGGTGGCATGAAGGTAAATGATGCTTCGTCGGACTTGGCGCTTGCGTTAGCGGTGGCGAGCAATCATTTGGGAATCCCGCTTTCGCGGCAGACGATTGCGATTGGAGAGCTTGGACTGTCGGGCGAGGTGCGTGGCGTAAGTCTTTTAGACCAGAGGCTCAAGGAAGCGAGCCGCCTTGGGATGACGGAGGCGGTTGTGCCGGCGAGCTGCAAGCTTTCTGAGAATATGGGTTCGATGAAGGTTGTGCGGGTTCATTCTCTGTCCGAAGCGATAAGCTGGCTCATGGACAAGAAGTAAGGCTCCTTTGACGCAAAAGGGCAAAAGAAAAGGGGCGCTCAAGTGAGCGTCCCTATATTCCGTTATTGAAAGGCTTTATTAGCGCTTTTCGCCTGGTCTAGAGAAACCGAATGCGCGCGGATCGAAACCGCTGGGGAACTTTGTTCTTTCGTTGTAGATCACGCGCTTGGCGGTGAACTTTTCAATCTTTGCACCGGTGAGGTCTGCACCAGAGAAGTCTACGTCTTCCATCTTGGTGTCGGCGTCGATTTTGACACCTTCCATCTTGGCGTTGGTGAAGGTAACCTTGATGAGCTTAGCACCAGAGAAATTTGCACCAGAAAGCTGAGCGTTGTTGAATGCAGAGCGTTCGATGGTGGAGTTTGCGAAGTTTGCCTTGGTGAGGTCTGCGTTATCAAAGATGTCCTTGAATACATAAGCACCGTCGAAGACTGCCTTCATGAGTTCAGCGTAGTTGAACACGTTCTTGCTGACGCTCGCATCGAAGAAGGAAGACTTGTTGAGCTTGGTCTTGTCGAAAGAGCTCTTGGAAACTTCGCCCTTGTCGAAGATGACGCCGTTCAAGTCCTGGTTGTTGAACTTCATGTTCTTGACCTTGGACTGGGCGAACTTAGCCTTCTGGAGCTGGGTTCTGGAGAGGTCGACATCATTGAACGTGGTCAAGGAAAGGTCAGCTTCCTGGAGGTTCACGTTGTTGAACGTTGCACCGTCGAAGTCAGCCTGAGAAAGACCTGCCTTAGCAAAGTTTACGTTGTTGAGCTTCACACCGGAGAAGTTTGCAGCGATGAGGTTGCAAGCTGTGAAGTCCGTCTTTTCCATGGTGGTCTTGCGGAGGTCGCTGTTAGCCATCAAGGAACGGGAGAAGTTCGTGTTGGTGAGGTTTGCCTTGCTGAAGTCAGCACGGGTAAGGTCCATGTCCATCACAGATGCCTGAGTGAGGTCTGACTTGCTGAAATCGCATTCGTCAGAGACCTTCATAGCGTCAAGACGAGCACTCTTGAGGTTTGCCTTCGGGAATTTGCTATCGAGAAGCGTTGCACGATAGAGGTTTGCGCCTTCGAGGTTTGCGCCTTCAAAGTTTGCAGAACGGATGTCTGCACCGCTAATCGTTGCACCCTTGAGGTTTGCCTTTTCGAAGTTGGCTCCGCTAATCACAGCATTGCGGAAAGAGACTTCGGGAAGGTTTGCTTCTTCGAAGTCCGGAGATTCACCGGCAGAGCGCTGGAAGTCCGTAACGCCCTTGACAGCTCTTGCCTTCTGGAACTGATAGTTGTCGATACGCTTGTCGCGGAAGGAAGTGTTCAGGTCCTTACCTCTGAAGTCCTGTGCAGACACGTTGAGCGCGAGAGCACCAAGGAGGCAGAGACCAAATTTATAGACGTTCTTCATATTCATAGTCAAATTCCCTTTATGAAAAAAAGTAAATCAAATAACGGATAGCCCTAAAATAACTAAAAAAATTGCAAAACTAACAATGAAAAATAAAAACTGACCAAATAAATACTAATTTTACGTTGAAATGACTTGTTTTCGTTCAAATTCTTACAAAGTGGTGATCTGCGGGGCAGGTCCGGCCGGTCTTATGGCTGCTTACCAGCTTGGAAAATTGACGGGCGGTGCTGGACAAATCCTGCTTTTGGACAAAAAGGAACCCTGGAAGGAACCCATTTTTTGTGCCGAAGCGGTATCGACCCATCGTTTGAACGATTTGTGGCCTATTGATGAATCTTGGGTGCGTGGAAGCCTTTCGGGTATCTATTTTACGTCGCCTAAGGGTTATAAGGCTGAATTTTACAGCAAGGACTGCGGTCGTCTGCTCGATCGTTCGAAATTCCACCATGCGATTGCCGATGCTTGCGTCGAAGTGGGCGTGGAATGCCGTTTTGATGCGCTTGTGAAAAGCATCGAAAAGGCTGAAAAAGGCTGGAATTTGAATGTCCAGGTGGGCGGAGAAAAGTTTTTGCTTTCGGCTGAGGCTTTTATTGATGCCAGTGGTCCTGGCTGTCGCCTGACGCGTGGTATTCCGTGCCTTGAAGGGATTGAATCGGGTGATACTGATTTGGAACCGGGCATTTTTGCTGTGGCTGAAGGTATTGAACACGAACGTGACCATATCGATTTGCTTTACGGAAGCGAATTTGAAGGTGGTTACGGTTGGATTTTCCCGCGTGATGGCAAGGAAGTGAATGTCGGTTTTGTGCTTTCGAAGGATGCAAAGCCGGATATGCCTTTGCGTGAAAAACTCAAACATTTTATTGCGACGCATTACCCGAATGCCATAATCAAGGCGATTTATGGTGGCATGATTGCCTGCGGGCAGTCTGATAAGCCGCTTGCCAAGTGTGGTCTTTTTAAGGCGGGCGATGCGGCTAGTTGCGTGAATCCGTTGAGCCGTTCGGGAATTGTTGAAGCGCTCCTTAGCGGAAAGATTACTGCAGAAGCGGTTCATGAATGGCTGAATGCAACGGACGATGGCGCTCGTGCCCGTATTGAAGCTTCTGTCCTTGATCGTTGGATGGCTAAGCTCGGAAAGTCTCATTTGCAAATTGCGAGAGCAAAGCCCGGGCTTGCAAAAATCAAGGATGAACAGTTTGACAAGGCGGCTATGCGCCTCTCGAAGCTCCCGCGTGAAAAGCAGACTCTACTTAGAATTTTCTGGGCGGTGCTTTGGTCTTGCCCGTCTGTAATTTGGAAAATGCGTTCTTTTTTGCATTAGTATGATTATGTCTGAAAGTATTGTTGATCGTCAAGAAAAGATTAGAGCAAAATTTGCATCGTTCACAGATCCGGATGACAAGTGGAAGTTCCTCTTGGATTTGGCTCGTGAGCACAAGGGAATGGATGCCTCCCTCAAGGCGGAAAAGTTCATTATCCAGGGTTGTGCCTCGACAATGTATCTGGTGCCGAAGTTTGATGGTGCAAAAATTCATTTTGAGATGGATGTGGAAGGCGGTACGACGAACCCGCTGATTAGCCGTGGTCTCGGTGCGCTTGCCTTGCAGATTTTCAACGACATGGCTCCTGCCGATATCCTTTCGGTGGATCCGACGTTTTTCCAGAAGATTGGACTCAATGTCGGGCTTTCGCCGACGCGTTCGAACGGTTTTGCAAGCCTTTTGAAACAGATTTATTTATACGCACGCGTCTTTGACGCAATTTCAAAAAAATAGGACGACTCTATGTTTAGTTTCTTGAATGGAAAAAGCCCGTTTGACGAGGCTGAAGAAAAACTGGAAGCCGGTGAAACAATCAATGGTAGACCGAAGCTTCCGCAGGCGCCGATTATGGGCTGGCAGGACGGTGTGTTCTTGCTCGTACTCATCGGTTTAATCGTAGGTGGTTATTATTACTACCAGTATGCTAAGCAAAAAAGTGCCGATACATTTGCTAAGTGCGACGCCTTGTTTGTAGCTGCAGAAACGGATGCGGCAAAGTATGTCGAAGCTGAATCTTGCTACAACGAAACCTGGGATTTGGGTTTTGTGAGCGATACTATGGAAATCCTCCGCCAGAACCGCTTGGGTGCTATCGAAGACTTGCGCAACCAGCAGAAGGACTTGTATGCTGAAGCTATGGGCGCTATGGCTGCCCGTGATACGGTTGCTGCATACAACGTTGTGAAGGATTACAAGGGCCCGATGCTCTTGAATCAGGGTGACCGCAAGGATTGGAACAACATTGCTGAAAACGAAGCTGTCAAGGCTAGTGTTGCTGCTGCCGCTGCCCGTGCCGATTCGATTGCTAGAGAAAAGGCTATTGCGGATTCCTTGGCTCAGGTTGCTGCTGAACTCCGTGCAAAAGCCGTTGCTGATTCTATTGAAAAAGCGAACAAGAAACTTGCTCGCAAGGGTAAGCGCAAGAAGGCGCAATAAGTTTTAGTCTGTAGTCAATGGTCATTGGTCAATAGCATTTCTAATAACTAACGACTAATGACCAACGACTGTTAATGTAATTTCTCGTTCGGTCTCGGATACGATTTGGATTTTAACGACGTGGGTGATGCCTGCGTCGTTTTCTTCTAATCGCTCGGGCCATTCGATGAGGCTGATGCCGCTTTCGAGATAGTCCGGATCCATACCGACTTCATAGAGGTCTGCGCCGCCTTCGAGACGGTAAAGGTCGAAGTGGAAAATAGGCGGGTTGTTCGGGTATTCGTGGAGAATTGTGTAGGTCGGAGAACAGACTGTGCCTTCGAAGCCGAGCCCTTTGCAGATGCCGCGGCTAATGACGGTCTTGCCTGCACCGAGGTTCCCGTAGAGGGCGACTTTGTCGCCGACCTTGAGTTCCTTCGCAAATCCAAGCGCCCAGTTGTATGTGTCTTGTTCAGAATGGAATAGCATAATGAAATGGAGTTGTTAGTCAATGGTCGTTGGTCTGTAGTTTATATTTGGCGCCTATGGCGCGATTATGCGACTAAGAACTAATGACTACTAACTAATTACTGTGGCGTTGTCAATTACAATTTCTCTTTAAACTGCTCGTACGTGAATTTGTGCAGCAGGTGGAACTTGCCGTTTTCGTCGAACTTGCCGATGCTCGGGTGGCGCACACCGTTGAAGAACGTGGTCTTGACCATGGTGTAGTGGATCATGTCTTCGAAGATGATGCGGTCGCCGACCTTGAGCGGTTCGTCGAACGAGAAATCACCGAGCTGGTCGCCGGCGAGGCAGGAGTTGCCTGTGAGCTTATACGTGTGTGCCTTTTCGCCCGGGAATGCGGCGCCGATGACGCTTGGACGGTAAGGCATTTCGAGGCAGTCCGGCATGTGGGCGCTGATGGAAACGTTGAGTATTGCGATATCCATTTCGTTGTGGACGATGTCGCCAACGCTTGCGACGAGTTCGCCGGTTTGCCAGCCGATGGCTTCGCCCGGTTCCATGATGACTTGCAAGTGCGGGTAACGTGCGGAGAAATCCTTGAGGATGCGCACGAGTTCATCGCGGTGGTAGTCCTTGCGTGTGATGTGGTGGCCACCGCCAAAGTTTACCCACTTCATTTGCGGGAGGTACTTGCCGAAGTGCTTTTCAAATGCGGCGAGAACGCCTTCTAGGGCGTCGGCATCTTGTTCGCAAAGTGCATGGAAGTGGAGCCCGTCAATACCGTCGAGGAGTTCGGGCTTGAATTCCTTTTCGGTCACGCCGAGGCGGGAGAACTTACCGCAAGGGTTGTAAATGTCGGTTTCGACTGTCGAAAATTCCGGGTTCACGCGGATGCCGGCACTCACGCCGTGGGCGAGCGTTTTGTCCTTGAATCGCTGCCACTGCGAAAAGCTGTTGAACGTGATATGGTCCGCTGCATCGAGGATGGCGTCGATTTCGTCGTCTTCGTAGACGGGTGCAAAGACGTGGACTTCCTTGTTCATCTCTTCGCGGGCGAGGCGTGCTTCGTTGAGGCTAGAGGCGGTGGCGCCGGCGAGGTATTCGCCGATGAGCGGGAACGAACGCCAGAAACTGTAACCCTTGAGGGCGCAGATGATTTTGACGCCGGTCTTGTTCTGGATATCGGCGAGGATTTCCATGTTGCGGCGGAGACGTGTTTCGTCAAGTACGAAACAGGGACTTGGAACTTGAGAATAGTCGAGCATGGTTAGAAAGATAGAAATTATTGTCTTGTCGCTCAAATGCTTTTTTGTATTATTCAGATGTATTGAATCGGAGCTTTTTATAAATTTGTTGAAATTTTCTAAGGTTGTGTTTGAATAATCGGAGGTTCGCTTGCGTCGTTTATTGATTGGATTTGTAGCGTTAGCTGTTTTGATTGCGTTGTTATGCGTAGCGACGCTTTGCTTTGGCGCGGTGAACATTCCGTTTGCGGATGTGGTGCAGGCTTTGTTTAGCCCGGGTGCGGATGTTTCGTCGAACATTTTGTGGAACTTGAGAATCCCGCGAATGATTGCTGCGATTTTGGCGGGGGCATCGCTTGCGGTGTCGGGCTTGTCGCTGCAGACGGTGTTCCGAAATCCGCTTGCGGGACCGTTTGTACTTGGCATTAGCAGTGGTGCTAGTCTCGGTGTGGCGCTTGCGCTTTTGGCGGGAATTGGCTTTGGTAGTGTCGGCGTGCTGGGTTCGGCGGCGCTTGGGGCTCTGCTTGTGACGCTTGTCGTGATGTTTGCTGCCACGCGTTTTGCGCAGACGGGCGTGCTTTTGATTGTCGGGCTTTTGACGGGTTACTTTATCGATTCGATTGTGAGCGTATTGATTGCTGGGAACTCTTCGGAGTCGCTGCGTGTTTATGTGGCTTGGGGCATGGGTAGCTTTGGCCGAGTGACGCTCGGTGATGTCTGGATTTTTGTAGTGGCTGTGCTTGCGGGATTGGTGATGATTGGCGTTTCGTTGCGGTATTTGAATGCGGCGCTTTTGGGCGATGATTTTGCACATGGGCTTGGGTTGAACGTGAAACGTTCCAAGATTTGCGTGTTGCTCGGGGCGAGCCTTTTGGCGGGTGCAACGACTGCGTTTTGCGGGCCTGTCGCGTTCATCGGAATTGCTGTGCCTCATTTAGCTTATCTGCTTTTCAAGACGACGAACCATCGCGTACTTTTGCCCGGGGCCGCGTTGTGCGGTGTGGCACTTGCGCTTTTGGGCGGGCTCTTCCCGGCTTCGGTGCCATTGAATGCTGTGCTTTCGCTGGTGGGTGTTCCTGTGATTTTGTGGGTGCTTGTGCGCGGTTCCGGTGCGCGTTTTTAGGGGGCTTTTATGACGAATGCTGAATCGCAGAACATTTTGCTAGAATGTAAGGATTTGCTTGTCGGCTATGGTAAAGCGCTCCCGTCCATGAAATTCCCGTTTGATTTTTCGCTTGCATCGGGAATGGTTGTAGCTTTGATGGGCGAGAATGGTTGCGGCAAAAGTTCGTTGTTAAAAACTTTTGCAGGCTTACTTGCGCCGGTGGCAGGCGAGGTTTCGCTTGAAGGGAAATCTCTTACGGAATGGGCGCCTCGTGAACGCGCTCAGGAAATTTCGCTCGTGCGAATGTCGAGTGCAGTGCCCCCGCGAATGAGTGTGAGTGAATTTGTGCGCTTGGGACGTTCGCCGTATTCGGGAATTTTTGATAGCCGTACGGAAGAAGACAACCGCATTGTCGAAAATTCGATGGCGCTTTTGGATGTGGCCAGTTTTGCAAATCGCCCGATTGCAGAATTGAGCGATGGTGAACGCAGTCGTGTGTTCTTGGCGGAGGCTGTAGCGCAGCAGGTGAAAATTTTGTTGCTTGATGAACCGAATGCGTTCTTGGATATTCCGCGTAGCCATGCGCTTTTTAGGTTGCTCAAGAAAATCGCCGTGGAACGCCAAATGGGCATTGTTGTTTCGACGCATTCCGTGGAATACGCGGAACGCTATTGCGATAAGATTATGGTTGTAAATGGCGGAACGGTAAAGGTGGCTTCGGCTGCGGATGCTCGAAAAAATGGACTTTTAGACTGGACGGAAATATGCGACGCTCTTTGATTTTATTTTACGCTATTGGTGTGTTTTGTGTTGCGCTATGCTTGTCATCGTGTGCGGGTAACCGGAGTGCGGCGGGTTCTTCGGAACAGAAACATTTTTTCTGGAAAGTGTCCGATGAAAATTCTTCGGTGTGGGTGCTCGGGAGCATTCATTTGGCGGATTCGACTTTGTACCCGCTTGCTCCTGTGATTGATTCGGCGTTTGCACGTTCGGATGAGCTTGCCGTCGAACTCAACATGAACGATGAAGAAGTCGTGAAGGAGATTGGCAAGGAATCGGTTTCGCAGGGAATGCTTGAAGATAGGTTGCTTCGCGATATACTGCCGCCGGAAATGTGGAAAACTTTAGATAGCCTTTGTGCGTCCTGGGATATTCCTATGGTGGTATTTGAAAAAATGCGTCCCTGGCTTGTAGCGACAACGCTTAGTGCGTATGCATTTGAACAGGCCGGATTGAATCCTGAATATGGGATTGACTATGTGCTTTTGGATAGAGCGGCGTCAGATGGCAAGGCCATTGTCGGCTTGGAAACTGCAGAAGAACAGATTGGCGCGCTTGCTGATACGACTGAATCGGATTCGGCGGGTGTGTATTACTTAAAGACGACTTTACGTGAAATTGCAGATTTTGAAACGCTTGTGGGTAATTTGATTCATGCCTGGAAAACGGGTGATGACGATTTATTGCGTAGCTTGTTGAACAAAGATGATGAAGAAGACGAAAGCGATGAATCGTTGTCTAGCGATCAAAAGTTCAAGGATGGTTTTGAACAACGTGTTTATGTGAATCGCAATGCCAACATGGCGGAATCCATTGCGACCTTTTTGCGCGAAGATAGGAACGTTTTTGTCGTGGTCGGTGTAGCGCACTTGGCGCTTGAAAAAGACAACGTGATTGATGCGCTTCGCAAGCGCGGTTTTAAGATTGAACGTTTTTAATGCTTAAGCCGAGTCGTGTGAGTCGGTTGTAAAGGGCCGTGCGGTTCATGCGGAGCCGTTCGGCGGCAAGGCTTACGGAACCATCGCAATTGCGAATGGTCGATTTCAAAAATTCTCGTTCTTCGTCGAGCTGCAATTCGCGAAATTCTTCGTAATTGCTCGCGTTGAATGCTTTTATGGCTGCGCGATCGACGCTGGTGAGGCTAGTGGAGTCGTTGTCGGAACTTTCGTCAATTTGCAAGTCTTCAGCGCGTAAAACGCCTGGGTCGGTAAAGCAGAGCGCCCGCTGGATGACGTTTTCGAGTTCGCGAATGTTGCCTGGCCAGTTGTGGTCTTGTAGCTTTTGTAAAGCTTCTGGCGAGAGCGTGTAAGGCTCGCCTTCGGGGGCGTACTGGCGGATAAAGTAATTCGCCAAGTCTTCGATGTCTTCTTTGCGGTCGCGGAGCGGCGAAAGTTGCATCGGGATAACGTTTAGGCGGTAGTAAAGATCTTCGCGGAAACGCTTTTCGCGGATTTCTTCGCGGAGGTCGCGGTTGGTAGCGGCGATGATGCGCACGTCGATGTGTCGCGTCTTGTTTGCACCGATGGGGCGGATTTCGTGATTCTGGATGACGCGCAAAAGCTTGACTTGAGCGTGGAGCGGCATGTCGCCGATTTCGTCCAGGAAGATGGCGCCGCCATTGGCATCTTCGAAAAGACCGATGCGTTCGTTTTGCGCTCCCGTAAAGGCTCCGCGCGTGTGACCGAAAAGTTCACTTTCGAAAAGTGATTCCGGAATGGCGCTGCAGTTGACCGTAACGAATTTGTCGTAAACGCAAGCGATAGCTCTTGCGACCAGGTCCTTGCCAACGCCCGATTCTCCTTGAATAAGGACTGGGCCTGTGTGCAAGATGGCGCGTTCCACTTTTTTGCGGAGGTGCTGCATGGCTTCGCTTTTGCCGACGAGGTGCGACATTCTTTCGCGGAAAATGCGCTTTGCGTTGTAAATTTCCTTGAGCCTCGCAATCTTACTCATCAGGTGGAGGCGAAGCGCTTCGACGGAGAGAATCGTGTCGTAGAGTTTGCTTGAAACTTCGGTGTAGCTTTCGGGAGATTCCGCGTAGGCGAGAATCATGGAATCTGGGCTAAAGTCGCGAAGTCTCGAAAGCAGTTCTGCATTTTTTGCAGTGAAAGAATCAAGGTCCCAAATGACGATGGGCGCGAGCGGGTTGCGCAAAGCTTCTGCGATTTCGGGAGCCTTGTCGCTTGTTGGGGTGTGTACATCGACGGTGTTATCCACAGAAGAAAGGACGTCCAAGATGAACGAGGACGTCGAAGTTTCTTTTGTGAAAAAGTCGATGGACGGGCGCACGCTTTACTTGCCCAGTTCCTTGCTGCGGTTTGTGCCGGCGACAACAGCCTTGATAAGCGTGCTGCGGAATGCGCCTTCTTCGAGAGCGTCGATGCCTGCAATTGTCGTGCCTGCCGGAGAGCAAACCATAGCGCAGAGGTCGCTCGGGCTCTTGCCGGACTGCTTGACGAGTTCGACGCTGCCTTCGATGGTGCCGAGAGCGAGCTTCAATGCGACATCGCGAGTGAGGCCAGCCTTTACGCCGCCGCGGGTAAGACCTTCGATGAATTCAAAGACGTAAGCAGGGGCGCTGCCGGAAAGTCCGGTCACGGCGTCGATGAGGGATTCTGCAACGCGGCAGGTCACGCCGATGTTGCCAAAGATTTCTTCGGCGAGCTTGAGCGTTTCTTCGGAGACGCCGTCGGTGGCAAGGCCAACGGAGCCCTTGCCAACAGTGAGCGGCAAGTTCGGCATCACGCGGAGCACCTGGTTCTTTTCACCGAGCACTTCGATGAGGCTCTTGCGGGCAACACCTGCCATGATGCTGATGAACGTCTTTTCGCTCTTGAGAGCGGATGCGGCTGCCTTCCATTCGGCGGCAACGAGCTTAAAAATCTGCGGCTTGACGCAGAGGAAGGTGACGTTAGCCTTTTCGATGCCTTCGGCAAAGCTCTTGACGCGGACGCAACCGAGGGCGCTCACGGCTTCGGCAGCCTTGTCGCTCGGGTCAAAGAAGAAAATGTTCTTGGCGTCTGTGCCTGCGTTCAAAAGACCGCGGAGGATGGCTCCGCCCATGTTACCAGTACCGGCAAAGAAAATCGTAGTGTTCATTTTTATTCCTTTTTAAAATTTCGTAGTAAACGTAAAAATATTTTCGATGTCCAAATGGCGATGCCGGAACAAAGTCCGGCATGACAGGGGATAAAAAGGCGATGCCCGTTCGGAGACGGGCATGACAAGCGTAAAAAAGAACAGCCCGCGCTTTTGGCGGGCTGTTTGGCTGGGTTTTAGCCGAATTTGTATTAGTCTTTGGGTTTAGAAAGAGCGCTCATAAGCTCAGAGTTTGTCTTAAACTTGTTCAAAAGCTTGAGCAGGTTCTCCATGATGCCCGTTTCCGTCTCGTTCTGGCTACCGCGTCTGAAGTTCCAGGCGGCATTCTGTTCAAGTATCGTAAGCAAACGTTCTTCCTTACGGGTGCCGGACTTAAACACGTCAATGGCGGGCCAAATGCGCTTTTCGGCGATGCGGCGGTCAAGCACGAGTTCCATGTTGCCGGTGCCCTTGAATTCTTCGAAGATCACTTCGTCCATACGGCTGCCGGTTTCAATAAGGGCTGTACCGATGATGGTAAGGGAACCGTTCTTCTGGACTTCTTCGCTAATCGAGCCGTCTTCGTTCTTGATGGTACGAATCTTGTCCTGAATCTTACGGGCGGCACCGAAGAACTTCTTCGGAAACTGCATGGCGTTAGCGTCCACACCGCCAGACAAAATCTTGCCGGAATGCGGGATGACAACGTTGTTTGCACGGGCGAAACGCGTGATGGAGTCGAGCAAGATCACAACGTCCTTCTGGCTTTCGACGAGGCGCTTTGCCTTTTCCAAAACCATGTTGGCGACGCGGGTGTGGTGCTCAGGCGGTTCGTCGAACGTCGATGCAACAACTTCAGCCTTGATTTCGATCCCTTTTTCAGCAGCCTTTTCCTTAATGTCCGTGATGATGTCGCGCATTTCCGTGACTTCTTCCGGACGTTCGTCGATGAGGAGTGTAATCAGGATGATTTCAGGATGGTTCTTCGCAATAGCGCGGGTTATGTTCTGCAAGAGAACGGTCTTACCGGTACGCGGAGGGGCGAGGATGATACTGCGCTGACCCTTACCGATCGGGGAGAAAACGTCCATGATGCGGGTGCTGAATTCCGTTTCGTTCCATTCGAGGTGGATCTTTTCTTCCGGGTGGATTGGCGTTAAATATTCGAATGCCACACGGCGGCGCATCTTGTCCGGTTCTTCAAAGTTCACGCGGTCGATGCGGCGCATGGAAAAGTACTTATCTTGTTCGCGAGGCGTGCGGACGAGACCTTCAATTGTATCGCCAATCTTGAGATTGAATTTACGGATAAGGTTTTGGCTCACGTAAACGTCGTCGGTGCTTGTCTGGTAGTTCTGATCCGGCATGCGGAGGAACCCGTGACCCTGTGGCGTGACTTCGAGAACGCCTTCCGTATAAATTATATTGCCTTCATTTTCAAGGCTCTGCAAAATGTAGTTGAGGGACTGCTTGCGCATTCTGCGGAAGTCCACTTCCTTCTGCACGGCGAGTTCCTGGAGTTCGCTCATGGAGAGCTTGCGGAACTTGAGCCAGTTTTCCTTTGCCTTTAAAATAGCTTCGGAACCCGGTGCCGGGAGCGTTGCAGAGTCGTCGACAAATTCTTCTTGCTGCTGGAAATTGCGGTTGTTGCGGTTGTTCTTGTTGAACTTGTTGTTCTTATTGAACTTGTTGAATTTACCGTTCTGGTTGTTGAAGCGGCGGTCATCTTGACCTTCACCGTTTTGAGCCTGGGCTTCACCTTGCTGCTGGGCGTTCGGATCTGCATTTTGATCGGTGGCAACTTCACCTTGGTTTTCTGCTTGTGCCTGAGCCATATCGCCATTCTGCGGGATAACGGCTTCGCTGGTGTTTTCGCTTACGAATGCGTTTTCTTCGGTAGATTCGGCTGGTTTGTAGTTCTGTTCGCCGGTGTAAATCGGTTCTGCGATGGCATCGATGTTTGCGACACCGTACTGCTCGGCGAGGCGCTTTTCAGCAGCTGCTATACCATCGACCGGCTGTTTCTTTTCTTGAAATTCTGGTTCGGTTTCGGCTTGGACGTTCTGTTCTAATGCAGGTTCTTTGCGTGCCTTCGTCTTAGGATTTGGTTTTCTGCCTCGGCGCTTAGGTTGAGGAACTTCTTCGGTGTTGTCCGGCAGTTTGTCAACCGTTCCTAAATATTCGGGAACAGGGATGCCTGTGCTTTCGGGGTAAACGAGATCTGTCAAAGACTGTGTTTGAACGTTTTGTTCTAAATTCTGATTTTTAGGTGTTCTGGGCACGATAGCGTCCTATAATTACATATTTCAAAAAATGAAATAGACGATATAATTGAAACGACAATAAGGGCTTGTTGCCCCATAAATTTTATTGATAATTAATATTATGTCCCGAAACTGCGGAACGGCTTAAAAGATACATTAAATTTTGTGAAATGTCATAAAAAAATTTTTTTTTATGAAAAATATTGCGAGTTCTTAGTTCTTAGTCACTAGTTATTAGTTGTTAGAAAAATTTTTTAATCACTAGTAACTAATGACCACTGACTAACGACCTATAATCAATAACTAATAACTAGAAATTGACTATATTTGGGGCGTGGATTCCTTAAATAGAGTATATATAGCACTCGGAAGTAATCTTCCTGACCGCTCGGCTCACTTGAAAGCCGGGAGAGATATGCTTCGCCGTATAAGCGCAGGTGGCTGGGTCGAAAGCCCGATTTATGAGACGCCTCCTGTTGGACCGGCGGGTCAGGGTCCTTATTTTAACCAGGTGGTGAGCTTCTGGTACGATGGCGATCCCGTAAAGTTACTCTATTATTTGAAGGGCTCCGAGCTTATTCTTGGGCGTAAGGACCGTGGACATTGGAATTCTAGGGAGGTCGACCTGGATTTGCTGTTCTTCGGTCGCGAAGTGTGTTCTGGACGCCCGAATATTCCGCATTTGCAGATTTATAACCGTCAGTTTGTGCTGGTGCCGCTGTGCGACATTGCGCCGGACTGGGTGGACCCGAAGACGAACAAGACCGTGAAGGACTTGCTAACGGAATTGCTTGAAAAAGAAGAAAAGATTCCGTTCCGCGTCATTGAAGGGGAGGAACCCTAATGCTTTTGGACAAGAAAATTCATTTTATGGCGATTGAAGGTGTAATTGGTGTCGGAAAGACTTCACTTGCCAAAGCCATTTGTGAACGTTGGAACGCCATGTTCATCGAAGAAAACTTTGCCGAAAACCCGTTCCTCCCGAAGTTTTATGAAAACCGCTCGGCATACGCTTTCCAGACACAGCTTTTCTTTTTGCTCGACCGTTTTAAGCAACTCCAGAATTCCGCTTTGCAGAGTGATTTATTCCACGATTTGCTGGTGAGCGATTACACGTTTGACAAAGACCGCATCTTTGCCTCGCAGAACCTCACCGAAAACGAACTTGCCATGT
This sequence comes from Fibrobacter sp. UWB7, assembly GCF_900142945.1. NCBI lineage: Bacteria > Pseudomonadati > Fibrobacterota > Fibrobacteria > Fibrobacterales > Fibrobacteraceae > Fibrobacter > Fibrobacter sp. UWB7. The sequence continues at coordinate 247,403 of NZ_FRCO01000001.1, read as the reverse complement.
ACGACCAGGTGTCGAACGCCTTGAACCACGATATCCGCAAGCCGGATTACGTTGTCTATTTACAGGCGAGCGTCTCGACGCTTTTACAACGCATCAGGGGTCGTGGTCGCGCGATGGAAAAGACCATTGACGGTAACTACCTGAGCGATTTGCAGGACCGTTATGACCATCATTTTTGGCATTACACGGATGCTCCTGTGCTGATTATTAATACGGATAATATCGATTTTGTCCATAACGAAAGCCATTTGCAGATGGTATTGAACGCGATTGCGTCCTGCCCAAGTCAAACGACTTATTTTGTTCCAGAAGGTAACTAAACATGCAGATAATTAAGTCTATCGATTCCCTACGTCAAACGCTTGCTCCTCTTGCAAAGGAAGGGAAAAGAATCGGTCTCGTTCCAACGATGGGTGCGCTCCATGAAGGTCATGGCGCTCTTATCAAGGCATCCGTGAGCGAGTGCGATGTGACTGTTGTAAGTGTATTTTTGAACCCAATCCAGTTCGGTAAAAACGAAGACTTGGACAAGTATCCGAAACGTTTAGAAGCTGATGCTAAGCTTGCCGAATCTATCGGAGCAGATTACGTTTTTGCTCCGTCTGTTGCTGAAATGTACCCCGATGGCGACCCGATGACGCTTGTTCGTGATGAACAGCTCGAAGGCATGTATTGCGGTGCTTACCGTCCGGGACATTTCCGTGGTGTCTTGACGGTTGTCTCTAAGCTTTTCCTCATTTCTGGTGCAAATGACGCTTACTTTGGCGAGAAGGATTACCAGCAGGTGTTCTTGATCGAAAAAATGGTGAAGGACTTGAACTTCAACATCAAGATTCATCGTGTGAAGATCGTGCGTGAAGAAAGCGGGCTTGCCCGTTCTAGCCGTAACGAATACTTGACGGAAGAAGAACGCGCTCAGGCTCTCGGCATTTACAACGGCTTGAAGGCTGCTAAGGTTGCCTACGAAGCTGGCGAACGCAGCGTTACGAAGATTCGCGATATCGTCGTGAAGTCTATTGTCGCTGCCCGTGGCATTGTGCAGTATGTGGAAGTGGCTAACCAGAAGAATTTGCAGAAGTGCAATGGCGCTCTCGCTGCAGAAGACAAGGTTGTGATTCTCGCCGCCGCCTTCTTCGGAAAGACCCGTCTCATCGACAATATGGAACTGAACTAGGAGTTTCCCGCTACTTTTCTGTAGCGGTAAAGATTCCATCCCATTTTTCGCCTGCGTGAGCGGGCGGATTTTGTTTATAGGCTTTGCAGCGCTTGATGTAGACTTCACTCGGACAAGTCTTGCTGCCCGGATCGCGCCCAGGCAGGTGCGGCTCGAATTCAAGACATTGCGTGAAGAGCTCAATTGCCTTGTCCCATTGCATGTCGAGATAGGCAGTGCGGGCTTGTTCCCAAAGCTTACAGAGCTTGTTGAGCGTATCTGCATTTTCGTCGTTGGTGTAGCCGATAAGTTCAAATGTTTCAACGGGTTCGTCTTTACCGACAACGCGGATGATGTCGAGTGTACGGTAGATGTACTGGTCGTTGATTCCCTGTTCGACAAGCTGGTCAATGGTGTTCTTGCAGATGTGGATGTAGGCTCCGTACTGTTTGGCTGCACTTTCAAGGCGTGCGGCAAGGTTTACTTCGTCGCCCATCATTGTGTAGTTTTTACGCATGGTTGAACCCATGTTTCCAGTCACGATGTTGCCTGTGTTGATGCCAATGCGCATGTGCATGTCGTGGACGACTTGTGGCCATTTGTTGCCTTCGCTGTGCCATTTTTTGCGTAATCTTAAGAGTTCGCTTTGCATGTCGAGTGCGGTGTCGCAAGCGCATTGGGCGTGCTCGGTGTAAGGCTTAGGAGCGCCAAAGAATGCGATAATGGCATCTCCTTCGTACTTGTCCAGCGTGCCTTTGTTTTTCATCAAGACATCCGTCATGGCGGTCAGGTATTCGTTTAACAGTTCGACTAGCTTGCTTGCGCTTCCAATCTTTTCGGAGAATGTCGAGAATCCCTGGATGTCGGTAAAGTAAGCGGTAATCTTGGATTCTTCGCCACCGAGTTCCGGGGTGATGCCGCCTGCCACCATTTCGTCAATCAGTTCCGGAGAAATGTATTGCTTGAATGAACTTTCAATGAATTTTTTCTCCTTGTTTTCGAAATACGCTTGCACGACCATGGCAAACATGTTGGTCGAAATGATTGCCAAAAGTTGCTTTGAAACACCGATGTAAATATTGTGCTTGAAGCAGAAGAACGCAAAAAGTGTATAAAGAACGGAAATGCCAATTACAAAAAGGAGCGAGGCAAAACTTCTGAAGTAAAGACCGACGAACGTGCAAATCAGGGCGAGCAAAATTACGGCATAACGCTGGTAACGTTCTTTCATTATGGTCAGATAGTCGTCTTCAAGAATGTTTTTGATGGTGCTTGCGTGCACAAGAATCGCAGGGAGGTTTTCTTCGTGCGGACCGTTCACAATATCGAAAAGTGCCGAAACTGAGGAACCGAGAATGATGGTTTTGCCGGCATACTGGTCAAGATTTATGGAATCTCTGTAAATATCATAGTAGGAAACGTGCTTGAATGTTCTCGTATTCGGTGTGACTTTATTGAATCTTCCCTTGAACTTGATTAAAAATTGACCTTCCTTGTCGATGGGGATTTTTTTGTATGGACCGAATCGTAATTCTTCACCGGCCTTTAAGTTGCTGATTTGCTCATCCGTTGCCTTGGCGATTTCCTGTAGAATATTATTCGTGAAAAAGCTGTTGGAGGCAGACCACTCGTCTTTTTCCCTATTGTAACTGATATCCATGTGTCTGGATAAATTTATGTATTCGCCAATTTTTATGTGCCGATAGCTGGGTTCGTAAAAATGAATCGTCTTGAGAATACTTGGCGTGATAAAGAATTCTTCGTCGTTTTCATCTGTGATGACGTAGACGCCTTCGTCGTCTTCGCTCTTTGATATTTTGTAGCCGAATTTCAGGTCGATGGAACTGGTTCCTTCGAGCTTGTCGAATATGCCGATTGGAAGTCTTCGTAAAATGCGGGAAAGCTTGCTATCGAGTTGCTGTTCGTCATCGATAAAAATGTCAAAAACGATATGCCCGTCTTCGTTTCGTTTGGCGATGATTTTGGAGGAGGTCTCGACGAGGTTTGCCTTTTTTACACCGCTTGCTTTAATCTGTTTCATCTTGTCGCGCAAGGCGGTAAACATGGGGTAAGTGAAGTTCGGGTATGTCGTGTGGTATTCGCCGAGGGTATCGCGGTAAATCCCGAAAGGCTTTCCGATGTCGATGTACTGTCCCATCTTGATTTTCACGTCTTTGGGATCTTTGTGGAACAGGTGCAAAATGGTCATTAGCGAAAGAGTCGAGTAAATGCGTTGCGGCGCGAGTTTATCGTTTTCGACATAGGGGAACTTGTATAACATTTTGATGCGGCGAACTGTACCGTCGTTATCGGGATAGGCGTTTACTGCTCCGAGGCGGGCGCCTGCGTTAGCAAGTTCCGGGAATACGTTGTCGAGCAACTGGCGAGATTCGATATCTTGAGGCTTGTCGACTTGGTTTAACTGGAACGTCGATGAAAAGCCGACTTCTTTGGCGCGCTCCCAGGTACTCAGGGGTTCCCAGTCGCTTTTGTTTTTGTAGTACGAGACGTGCGGCATCAAAAAGCTGACGATGCAAATGTTAGAATTATGCGTTGCCTCGACGAGCATGGAATCGTAGTTGTAATAGGACTGGATTTGGGTGAAAAATTTGGTATGGCTTGTATCTGGATCGAGTTCCGTAAGAATTTGCTGGCACTGTGTAGCCTTCTTTTTGCCGAAGTCGGCATCTTTAAACAGAATATCGAATGCGACAGCTGCGGCTCCGCCTTTACCCAGGTTTTCGATGACCTTGGCATGGATTGATCTGTCCCAGCTATAGTAGTGCCCGAGTTTTTGCAGCGATTTTTCATCGATATCGGCGATGATGATGTTGGGGTCGTTGTAGGAATTGGTTTCTAGTGTAATTCCATCTTTGACACCTGTGGTGTCCATGACTTCGGTATTCCATTTAAAGAACTGGTCGTAAAAAATGTTTTCTGCCGATTCAGCGATATAGTTTTCGTGTGAATTACCAAAAATGAGAATGAGCAAGACGGCGATTGCCGAAAATGCTACCCCGAAAAAAAGCTTTTTTTGATTTTTTGAATTTTTCTGTGCCATGACATAAAAAAGATAATAATTGAGTAAGGGGTGTCATTTTTTGTGCTAAAATAATGAACCATAAAAACTATATTTATGAAGAAAAATAGAGGAGCTTGTTTTTGGCTGCACAAAAGAAAAAAACTGTAAAGAAAACGAAGAAGCCTAAAGTCGAACCGAAAAAGGACATTCAGGAGCCAGATTCGTATTTTATTACGATGATGGTGGGCTACCTGATTATGCTTGCCGGTGTCATTCTGCTGCTTGGCTGCATCACGACTTCGATTGTGGGCGAGCAAGAAAACTGGCTTGGTGATTATTTTGGCGTCATGTTCCCGAGCTTTATGACGTTCCTGTTTGGGCGTGTGGCTGTCGTTATCTTTACGGCGGCGCTTATCCTTTGGGGTGTTTTTATTGCGATTGCTTCGCTTCGTGGAAAGTTGCTGCGTTTTGCAGTGGGGGCAAGCCTGCTTGCTGTGAATGTGTCGTTCCTCATGTCGCTTAAAAATTTTGGCGATAAGCATGTCTCGAATGAAACTCTTTCGATGAGCGGTGGCGTGTTGGGCGAGTTCTTTTTGCAGAACTTGGCGATCCCTGTGTTTGGGAAAGTTTCGTATGTGGCTCCACTGATTTTGCTATTGGTGGCGCTTGCCTTGATTCTTGTGCTTTCATTTGGTGTGCGACCGAGGCATTTTAAGTTTATCGCGCAGGCGATGCGTTATGTGTGTGGTGTTTTTGGACAGCGCCGTTCGATGGGCAAGATTGAGATTGAAACGCTCGATTTCCCTGCCGTTAAGAGCGATAAGAAGAGCGAAAAGGTCGAAGAGAAAAAGACGCTCCGCCGTGGTGTGGTCATGGAAGACGAGACGATGATTTTTGTTCCGGATTCCGTGAAAATGCGTAGGCGCGGGAAAGTCGAACCGTTTAACGGTCGCCATAACTGGCTCACGGACGATTTAGATGTGAATCGCTCGGAGATGCAGACGCAAGTCGGGGATTCGTTTGGTTTGCCCCAGTATGCGACGGGGAATGTTTTGCCTAAAAATGCTGCGGGGAATGCGCGACCGGGCGATTTGCCAAATGCGACGATAGGTAATGCCGGGAATGTTCCAGTGGGAGGAACGTTGGGCGGAACGGACAGTGATGGAGTCTATGAAGATCCGGAAATCCGTCGCTTGGAAGAAGAATTGCGTTTGAATGAACGCCACATGAATGCACTCCAGATTTTGGAAATCAAGGAACGCATTGGCGCGCTTCGCCGTGCCCGCGACCTGATTGACTGGGAAAAGGGTCATAAGGGTCGTATGCAAGTGAAGGGCGATGTGCGCCGTACGGCGGGCTCTGAAACTGTGGATGCAGCTATTGCTGGAAATACTGCTGCGAATGCTGGCGTAAATGCGGCAAATGTTGGCGGGGCTGCTCGTCGAACCTCTGAGAGAACTGTTGTTGGAAAAGTTGAAGTACCGAAATTTTCGAAAACGGCTAAACCTGCGGGGGCTACGAATTCTTCAACGAGCGCGAATACGATTGTCCGTGATGCTACGCTTTCGGATTCTGTGGAAACTCGTGCGGCAATCCATGCCGAAGAGCTTTTGGGCGGCGATGGCGCCTACGTAGAGGACTTCCCGGGAAGCCCGGCGGTCGAAGATGATGAATCTTTTGCCTCGGTTGTTGTCGGTGCTGATGAAGCGGGCGAGGACCCGACCTTTGGATCTGATTTTGGTGGAAATGCGCGCCCGGCATCTAAACCGGCTGTTCATTCTGCTCCGATTCCTGTGGCTCCGACGGCGTCTTACGACGAATACAAGATTCCTGAAATCGCAAAGATTCTTGACACGCACGAAGCGCAGACTGCGGATTACACCGAAGAAGAGCTGAACGCCATCGGTAAGATGCTCGAAGAAAAGCTTGAAAACTTCAAGGTGAAGGGCCGCGTAATCGGTTGCGAAACGGGCCCGATGATTACCCGTTTTGAAGTGGAACCGGGCCCGGGCGTGAAGGTGAGCCGCTTCTCGGCATTGCAAGAAGACTTGGCGCTCCCGCTCAAGGTCTCGTCCATCCGCATTTTGGCGCCGATTCCTGGCAAGGCTGCAGTGGGTGTGGAAATCCCGAATCGCAAGTTCCAGACAGTGTTCTGCCGCGATGTGTTCATGAGCGAAAAGTTCAAGCCCGCGCATGACAAGATTCTCGTGGCGCTTGGCAAGGACATCACGGGTGAATCGTTTACGATGGATTTGGCAAAGGCTCCGCACTTGCTGATTGCCGGTCAGACGGGTTCCGGTAAGTCTGTTTGCATTAACGCGCTCATGGCGTCGATGCTCTTTAGCAAGACTCCGGATGAACTCCGTATGATTCTTGTGGACCCTAAGGCGGTGGAACTTAAGATGTACGAGAATATTCCGCACCTCTTGGCTCCTGTCATCACGAAACCCGAAATTGCTATTCAAGCACTCCAGTGGCTCTGCTACGAGATGGATCGCCGTACCGAAGTTTTGGCTTCTGCGAAGGTGCGTAACATTGGCGGCTTTAACGCAAAGTTCGAAGCCGGTGAATTGCCTGACGAAGTTCCAGAAGAAGATCGTGGACACCGCATGGCGTTCATTGTTGTGATTATTGACGAAATGGCGGACCTCATGATGGTCGCGGGCAAGGAAATCGAAAAGTCCGTGGCTCGCTTGGCGGCTAAGGCCCGTGCTGTGGGCATCCATTTGGTGCTTGCCACGCAGCGCCCGTCTGTGAAGGTTATTACGGGTATCATCAAAGCGAACTTGCCGACTCGTATCAGCTTCAAGGTTGCATCGCAGATTGACGCCCGCACGGTGATGGATCATGCCGGTGCAGAAAAACTTTTGGGTCGTGGCGACATGCTTTACAAGGCTGTGAACGACCCGGATCCGGTGCGCGTACACGGTGCATTCCTCAGCGACGAAGAAGCCGAACGCTTGGCCGACGCCTGCTCCGATCAGAATGTGTTCTACCCGCAGGTGGAATCGTTCGATGTCTCGGGCGGCGAAGAAGGCGATGAAGAGGGCGGTGGTTCTCTCAAGAACGAAAAACTCGACAAGTTGCTTTTCGAAGTCGCGCAATGGGCTATTAGCGTGAACGGTCTTTCGACTTCGGCGGTACAGCGCCACTTTAGTGTGGGCTACAGCCGAGCAGGGAAGATTGTGGACCAACTGTATGGCCTTGGCGTGTGCGGCCCGAGCAAGGGCAACTCGAAACCGCGTGCCATGCTCATTGGAATGGATGAACTCATGCAACTCGAACGCTCCGGAAGATTCGGGTAAACTTATTTGATACTATACTAAAAGGTTTTTGACCTCAATATGCCATCAGTAAAACTGTGGGTATAGGGTTTATTCGTTTTTATTTTATTTCAGCAGCTTTTTACCACATCTTTGTAATAATATTGTTTATATTTTCGTAGTAATATTGTAAAGGTGTGTGCTGAAGTGTATGTGTTTTTATCAGAACAGTTTTATTGAGGAGCTTTCAACCCCTTGCTACATCGTTAACACTGATGTACTTGCCGAAAATTTCCGGAACATACGGGCAAAAGCAGACCAAACAGGCCTTTCTCTTTTGCTAGCCATGAAAGGTTTTCCCTTTGCAAAATCGTTCCCCTTTATCAAACCCTATGTTGACGGAGTTTCCGCGTCTGGGCTTTTTGAGGCAAAGTTGGGGTCAAAGCTCGGAAAAAAAGTTCACGTCCATACTCCGGCATACAAAAAAGAAGATGCGGAAGAAATTGCAGCCCATTGCTCTCACATTGTCTTAAACTCACCTCATCAGCAAGAGGTCTTTAGTCACGTCGCTACTGCTAAAAACGAATTTGCCCTCCGCTTGAATCCCGAGGTTTCTATCGTAGAAGAACCAGTTTACAATCCATGCGCCCCGTATTCCCGTTTTGGCCTTACAAAAGAAATGCTTTCGGCTGTAGATGGTCGCTTTTTTGACAAAATTTCTGGTTTTCACATTCACGCCTTGTGCGGATCTTCCTCAAAAGATTTTAACAATTTGATTTCTGCCGTTCTGGATAAATTTTCTGACAACCTTCCTTCTGTATCTTGGATAAATCTTGGAGGAGGACAGGCTCTTCTCGAAGACGATTTTGATTTTGCTGACTTCGCCGAAAATCTGGACATTCTGCATTCAAAGTATCACTTAAAAACCTACATTGAACCCTGCGAGTATTTGGTGATGGATGCGGGCTTTCTTCTGACCACTGTTTTGGACGTGGTGCATAATGGAAAGGACATCGCCATTTTGGACAGTTCTATTTCGTGCCATGCCTTGGATGTCCTTAAAAATTACTATCAGCTGCCCGTAATTTATCCACAGGCCGGGGAAAAGGGCTATTCCTATCTGCTTGCAGGAAACAGCTGTCTTTCTGGCGATGTATTTGGCGAGTACTCTTTTTCTGCCCCCTTAAAGCCGGGTGACAAAATCGTCTTTGGTGACATGGGTTCTTATTCCTTTGCACAGATGAATTATTTCAACGGCATCAATTATCCTGATATCTGTTTTTACAGCGAAAAAAACGGATTCCAGCAGATAAAATCCTTCGACTACATGAACTACGAGGCTCTCTATGACTGATTATGAAATTGAAATGGAATTGGAAGCTGCTTTAGAAGCATTACCAAAAGAAAATCCGCCGGTAAATCTTTCCGACTGGAATTCTGGTTCTGACTATAAGGAAAAGCTTGCATCAGTTGTAAAGCTTGGTAAAAAGTCTGACTTGTTTGATTATCAGTATTTCTTTCCTGACTGCATAAAAAAAGACCTTGCCCATAAATTGGGATTTTCTGATGAAGCTTATGAAAATTCTTTTTTTGCGCCTGTATCTCAAAGCACCCTTTCTATCGTAACGCTCGCTATATTCTTAAAAAAGCATAATCAAAAGGTGGGGATTGTAGAGCCGGTTTATTTTTCTGTACAAAGTTGCGTTGATGACATTGGCATACCTTATCGCCTTTTTAGCGATTACATGGAAAACATAAACAGTACTTTTGATGTAGAAGAACTCCTACAGTCTGACTGTACTGCATTTTGGTTTACGTCTCCGGTCAACTCTTGCAGCATTTATTTTAAGGAGCGCGTTACAAAAGGAATTCAAAAACTCCTGGATGCAGGTAAAATAGTCATCTTAGATGAATCCCTATGCGTAAACGGATATGAACTTTCAAGAGTTTTTGGAGTTCAGGAAAATCTCCTCTACATTTATAGCCCTCATAAGGCTTTGGGACTCCAAGGAATAAAATTCTCTTACGTTGTGTGTCATACAAAATACTATGATGACATCAACAACCTTGAAGATATCTACGGAGGCTCCTTGTGCTATTCCTGCCAGGAAGGAGCAAGACATTTTGTTTCAAAGAATTTCGACGACTGCCGGGATGTTTACACAGCCTTTTGGCAGGATAACATTCTGAAGGTGAAAAACATTGTAAAAAACTATGATTTTGCCCGAATCTCGCCGGAAACCTTTGGCCACTATGCCATGATTTTTATCCGTTGCGCTGTAGACGATGCATCCTTTGTAGAGGCGATGAAACGCCTGATGAAGGAAAAAGGCTATTTTGTCTATCCCGGCATTTTGCAGGGCTTTGACCCAGAAAAGTGTTTTTGTTTTCGAATAAATATGCTTTTAAATAGCAATGATATTGAAAACGGGCTGAAGGCTGTCCTTGAATACATAAAAAATACCGAGAAGTAATCAGGGGGCATAAATATGATTGATTATTTGCAGAAATTTAAAGAAACCGTTGCTGCTTACCCTGAACGTGTAGCTGTTTTAGATAAAGACGGTGATCGCAGTACCACTTACAAAAAACTTGACGAACTTTCGGACAGAGTTGCTGCTTTTTTGAAGAACAAAGGCTTTCAAAAAGAAGACCTGATTGCCATAAATCTTGAAAAATCTATGGAATATCTCGCTGTAGAACTTGGCGTGATGAAAGCGGGAATTGCCTATGTGCCTCTTTCTGAAAGTATGGGTCAAGAAAGAATTACTCACGTGCTGAAAGATTCCGGTGCAAAGCTTGTTTTTGACGCGGCTTGCTGGGAAAAAGCTATGGAAGCCGAGCCTCTCAGCCCTGAAGCATGGGCAGATTCTGACGAGCACGATCTTGCCTTCGTCATCTATACATCCGGAAGCACCGGAACGCCGAAGGGAGTTGTAGAAGAATATGGTGCGTATAGATTTATCACTACAGGAACTGCATTGCCTGTACTCTCACCGTACCATAAAGAAGATGATGATTTACGATTTGCAAATGTGGCACCGGTAACTTTTTCCGCCTTCAATATTATCTCATTTAGTGTGCTGTATTTTCAAGGAACAGTCTGCCTTGTTTCAGAACCCCTGCTGAAAAATCCTGCGCTTTACATGCAGTATCTGGTCAAAAATAGAATTGAAATCATGTTTTTAACAGCATCTCTCGTAAATACATTTTCAGAAGCACCAAATCTCTCGCTTAAAGCAATTGCCCTTTCTTCCGAGCGGGTAAGCAATGTTTTCTCAAAGTCCTTTGACATATTGAATCTTTATTGCAATACGGAACTTATGTCTACGGCCTGTCTTTTTAAACTCGACAAATCCTATCCCAACACACCCATTGGGAAAGGCTGTACATACACGGATATGCTTTTGCTCGATGACGGTAAAGTTTCGGAAAAAGAAGGGGAAATCTGTCTGTATCTGCCTTATTTCCGCGGCTACCTGAACCAAAAGGAAGAGACAGAGAAGGCTTTTGTCTCGATTGGCGGGAAAAAGTTCTTCTGCACGAGGGACGTTGCCCGCCGCGGAGAAGACGGACTTCTGTATGTGCTGGGTCGGGCAGACGATATGGTAAAGATTAACGGAAACCGGGTGGAACCAGCCGAAGTAGAGACAGTACTGAAAAAAGTTCTGGAAACAAAAATGGTTGCTGTAAAAGCCTTTGAAAAAAAAGGAAAATATTATCTCTGCGCCTATTATCAGAAAGAATACTCTATTCCTGTGGAAACCATCCGCGCCTCGCTAAAGCCCTTGCTCCCCGCCTATATGATCCCCTCATTTTTTGTGCAGATGAAAAAGATTCCCCTGAATACAAACGGAAAAATCGACAGGAAAAATCTACTCATCCCGAATTTTGTTTCTCAAAATACATATGTTGCACCTCGGACAGAATGTGAAAAAATACTCTGCGATGCATTCAAGGAAGCCCTTGAAGACTTTGAGGAAATTGAAAAAATCGGCATTGACGATGACTTCTTTTTAATGGGAGGCGACAGCGTAAGTGCCATGGAGCTTATGCTTGCTTGTGAGGAGTTAAAGTTGACCGTGCCGCTTATTTATGAAAAACGTACTGTCCGTGCTCTTGCCGAAGTGCTAGATAAGAAGATATCTTTAAGTTCCCCAGCCACAGCAAAAGAGACTCCAGAAGAAAAACTCCCCCTTATCCTTTCTCAAAAGGAGGTGCTTGATTATGAAGCTTGTCTCCCAGACACCATCGTAGACAATGTTCCCTTGTATTTGACTTTACGTTCGGATCTTGACGAAAAAAAACTCTATCAAGCTCTGAAAAAAGTGATTGAGGCGCACCCGGCCTTACGCACCGTGATTGAAAAGGACAGGGAACAAGGCTATGTGCAGTATCAAAAACAGAATATTGACGATGCAATAAGCGTAGAGGCTATGTCAGAAAAAGAACTTGACGCTATCGTCGAAAACTTTGGAGAAATCTTCCCTCTTGATGGAAGCCCACTTTTCAGATGCCGCATCATCAGAACAGAAAAACGGCTTGTTCTTCTTTTAGAAGTTCATCACGCTATTGTAGACGGACTTTCCCTGCATATTTTCCTTTCCGATATAGAAAAGGCTTATCGAGGCGAAGTTCTTACAAAAGACTGCTACAATGAGTTTATAAAAGAAATCTTCGCAGCCGAAAAAGATACATCCCTGCTTTCATTGACTGCAAACCAAAATTCCACACTCACTTTATCAAATGGCAAAATCTGTTATTGTGCGCCAAAGCATGATTTTGAAAAAGAAGATAAGGCCGCTTGTCAAGAAATAGCAATCCCTTGTACAAAAAAAATAAGAGATTTTTGTTTCTCGCATTCCGTCAGCCAGAACGAGTTTTATCTTTTTGCCACGGCTCTTTCCCTTGCCCTTTACAATGACTGTGAACAAGTTGCTTTTGACTGGATTTGGAATGGTAGAGATTCTGCAAAATATGCAGATACCATTGGTTATTTCTTGAAGGAATGTTTTATTGCGCTGGAACTTCCTCAAAGTACCCCCGTTCTTGACGCTCTTATAACTTGCAAAAATAAAATTTTACAATCCCTTTCCAGTGCAAATGACATGTCCCAAAAGAGGGTTCTGCCAGATGAAAATAAAATCTGCTTTATTTTTCAGGGTGAAATGTACGTTCCGAACACCCACGGCTTTTTCACTTCTGCCAAATGGATTGAAAATTCGGATAGGGCTGCAGAAAGCATCATGGACATCGAGGTTAAGGTAGATGATGGAAAAACCGAAGTTTCTTTTGACTACGACGGCGGAAAATACAAGAGTGAAAGTATCGCGACTTTTTCGAAAGTATTTGTCTTTTGCTGCCAGATGATTTTACAAATAGAAGAAAATGACGGGCTTACGATTGGGGAAGTAAAAAAACAATGGCAAAAAAGATAACTTTTAAGAAAGCAAGGAGTCTATATGGAAATTAAGTCTAATTTGAATGGTGAAGAATTGACGGTGGAACTTTCGGGGGAGCTGAATGCAATGACGGCTCCACAGCTTTCGACATTCCTCGCTCCGCATCTTGAAAAGATAAAATCCCTTGTTTTTGACTTTAAGGAATGTGATTTTGTTTCGTCGGCAGGGATCCGCGTGCTGCTCTCTTCGTTTAAGACGTTAAAAAAGAACCAGGGCGATATGCGACTTGAAAATGTGGGTCCCAATTTTAAGGAAGTTCTCGAAGCAACCGGATTGGATGTTGCGTTCGGAATTTTGTAGCGACTTCTATGTTCAAGACATTCCTTTCAAGAAAATTCTTTTCCCTCTTACTATCGAGTTCGATTAGCATTCTCGTTATTTCGGTACTTGCTCTTTCGGATTCGGTAATTGCGGGTGTGATGCTTGGCGAAGATGCCGTTATGGCCATTTGCCTTGTTGTCCCCGCCTATTCTTTGGCTGGCTTTGGTGCTTGTGTGGTTGCTTTGGGGATTCCAATCCTCTATAATCGGGCCATGGGGGAGTTTAATAAGGAAAAGGCGGATCGTTGTTTTGCGTTTGGACTCTTTATGGCTGTGGTGATGGGATTAATCCTGTATACCGTTTTTATGCTGTTTGGGGATGCCTATCTTCGTTTCTATGAGCCTTCTACAAGCGTTTTCAATGCGGCAAAGGATTATTTCTTTTGGTATAAGTACACAATCTTGTTGTTGCCTATTATGACGTTAATGGACGAAATGGTCCTTGCCGACGGCGATGAAACTTTGTCGATGGTTTCAGGGATTGTTCAGATTGTCGGAAACATCGTCTGCTCGATTGTTCTTGCAAAATTTGTAGGTGTTGAGGGGATTGGGTTTGGCTCGTTTTTTGGCACTGTTGCTGCGGTACTCGTTACATTTGCCCATTTCCTCCGTAAAGGCAATTCCTTGAAATTTGGCTTTTTCTTTTCGTTCAAATGGCTTGTCGATGTCGTGAAGTATAGTGCAATTGATGCGGGTACATATCTCTTTTTGGCTTGTTTCACCGCTGCAATGAACCGTTTTATCACCTTCGCCTATGGTCCCGAAATGCTTGTACTTGGAGCCGTTATCCTTTTTGTTAAAGAGATTCAAATTGTGTTTGATGGCGTAGGGGAGGCGTTTACTCCGTTAATGAATATCTATCTAGGCGAAGAATCTTATGATGCTGTCAAAAAATGTTATAACCTTTCTTTGAAAACCGCTGTTGTTGAAGGCCTGGCTTTGACGTTGTTGATGATTTTTGTTGCTCCTTTTATTGTTGAACTTTATGATATTTCTGATCCGGCGGTTTATTCTTATGCGGTTCTTGGTGCTCGAATCGAAGTGTTTGGACTTGTGTTCTTGAGTTTGCTGTATCTGTTGAGTTCTTACTATTTGCTCATTGACAAGATTAAGCTTGGTTTTGTGATGAGTGCTCTCCGTGATGTACTTGTGGTGACCCCTGTCTGTGTAGTTTTGGGGTATTTCTTTGGTATATATGGAATGTTTGCCGGAGTTGCTATTGGCCCTGCATTGACCTACGTGATTACGGTCTTGTACATCCGCTTCCGGTATGGAAAAGATAATTACCCTTTATTGCTTTCGGAAAAGTTAAAGGGTTTTAAACATAAATTTTATGAGTTTAAACTAAATCCGGAGTCGATTGTTGGGACTCAGCATCAAGTAGAAAAATTCCTTGTAGAAAATAATATTGAACAGAAAACCATTTCGAAAGCGAAGTTGCTTATAGAAGACCTTTATATGCTCATTTATGAAAAAAATGGCGTGGATAAAGCCGTTTATGCGGAATGTACTGTCATTATTCGAGAAACGGACGTGCAGATTATTACTAAGGATGATGGTGTTCTGTTTGATTTGTCCAGTGAAGATGTTATCGCGGGTTCGATTATTGAATTTATGGTTTCTGGCTACATGGAGAAATTGAAGGAAAACAAGAAATACCTGACGACTATGAGCTATAACCGTAATACATTCAGGATTAAATACGAGGGATAAATATGATTGCAGATAATGTAACCGAGACCCTTTTTATCGAAATATCGCTCTTTTCAGTGCTGTTGCTTGTTTTTATGCTGTATAACAATATTGTATTGTATAAAATAAGCTTGAAGGATAAGCTATCTGTTGTCCTTATATCGTCTATTGTACTTGCGGTTTTTGATGGAATTTGGCATTTTGTCGATGGGAATGTTGAACTTAGGCTGTTGAATTATGCCTGTGGCTATGTTTTTGCGATCAGTTTCGTTTTTGCTACATCGATGTTTGCGTGGTTCAGCCTAGAACGTTTTGAATTGACTTTAAGTTCAAAAAAAATGTATGCCCTACTTTTTGTAGCCCCTACTATTCTTACCGTGTTTTTGTGTCTTTCGACTCCATGGACTGCTTTAATATATTCTCTTGATGAAAGTTGTAGTATTCAGTACATGGACTTGTTTGAATATTTTCTTGCTCCTGTATGTTTTCTTTATATGGGTTCTTCGATTTTTCTTGCAATCTATTACGTAATAATGCATCGTGAAAAGAAAAAAGAAAAGGTTGCTTATGCAAGGAATTTGCTGATATTTGCTGTAATAGGTGTGGGGGTACAATTATTGCAGGGTTATATCCTTGAAATTGATGAGAATTATGTGGTGACGAGTCTTTCCTGGGCAATAGGTTTTGTGTTCTTTACGACAAACGTGAATACGGATAGGTTTGTAAAAAGCCGTGAAAAAATGGCTGCGGTGGAGTCGGATTTACAGCTGGCCGCAAATATCCAGTCGGGGGCGCTCCCTACGGTGGTGCATGCGTTCTCGAAGCATCCCGAACTCGATGTTTTTGCATCAATGACCACGGCAAAAGAAGTGGGCGGTGACTTTTACGATTTCTTTGAAATAGATGATTCGCATATTTGCTTTGTGATTGCTGATGTCTCGGGCAAGGGCGTTCCTGCAGCTCTTTTTATGATGGTTGTGAAAACGATGATTCGAGACCACGCGTCCATGAAGCTTTCCACGGCAGAGATTTTTAATGACGTGAATCGCCTTTTGTGCGAAAACAATGCTGAAGAAATGTTTGCGACAGCCTGGATTGGTATTCTCGATACTAACACCAGGATTATGAAATGTACCAATGCGGGGCATAATGCCGTATGCTTTGCCAAAAAAGACGGCTCGTTCGAGTTCCTGCGGCAACGCCATGGGGTGTTCCTTGCCGGGTTTGACTCTACGCAATATAAGGAAGCTGACATCCAGTTTGAAAGCGGTGATTGTTTGTTCCTTTATACGGATGGACTCACCGAGGCTCACAATGTTTCCGCTGAACTTTACGGTGAAGAACGACTTTTGAAAAAATTAAATTCCATCAAAAATCGTGGCGGTGAAAAATTCTTGAGGGAAATCTCGGATGACGTGAATGTATTCTCTGAAGGAACAGATCCCTTTGATGACCTTACAATGATGGTCCTCAAGGTGGACTAAAAATTTTTTTGCTAGGTTTGTGGTCATGAAAGAATACGCTCCTGCAAAAATCAATTTGTTTTTAGATGTAATCCGCAAGCGTGAAGACGGTTATCACGATTTGGGAACGGTCTTCCAGACTATTGACGCTGGCGATACGGTCGAAGCGACACTTCGCGAAGATGGCGAACTCCACCTGACGTACAACGAACCGCAGAACTATCCGCTGGAATCCGACCTCGTGTTCAAGGCGGCCAAAGCGCTCAAGGAATACGCGAATTGCGTTCTCGGAGCCGACATCCACCTCACGAAGGTCATGCCGCTTGGAGCTGGCCTTGGCGGTGGCAGTGCCGATGCTGCGGCAACGCTCCGTTTGCTCAACCGCCTGTGGAACTTGAACCTCCCGTTCGAAACTTTGGAATCCATTGGTGCCCGTCTTGGTGCCGATGTGCCGTTCTTGGTTCGCGGCGGGACCGCTTTTGCCGAAGGCATCGGCGAGCGTTTGACTTTTGTGGAACCGCTGGACCTCCCGGAAGGGGCTGCACTCCTCATTGCGACTCCGCTTGATTCTGTCCCGACGAAAGACGCTTATGCGGGTGTCCCGAAGTCAGGGCCCGACCGCTGGGAGCGGTACAAGGCCGCATGGGATTCTCAGGTACAGGTTTGCTTGTGTGGGGAACCTGCCACAGAAACGCCGCACCATGAAGATTTGTTTGAATTAGTTCTCAATCCCGAAACTTGCTTCAACGCGTTCGAAATTTCCGTGTTCCCGACACACCCGCTTGTAGCCGAAATGAAGCAAAAATTCATTGAACTTGGGGCCGATGTCGCCTTGATGTCTGGTTCGGGCGCCTCCGTTTTTGGCATTTTCAAGACCAAGGAACTTGCCGAAAAGGCTGCCGCTGCAATGAAACCGATTTCCCGCTACCAGACCGTCACCAAATTCTGGCATAGGTAGTGCCGCTTTTTTGTCAAAATGTGCGAAAAATGACTTTTTTCAGCTCTTTTTTTGCACGTTTGTCTTTGACAAAAGGGACTTTTTTACTATCTTTGTCGCACCATTGGGGTATCGTCAAGTGGTAAGACAACGGATTTTGATTCCGTTATTCGTAGGTTCGAATCCTGCTACCCCAATGAATTTTTTTTATCTAATGGAGATAACACAATGGAACTCACAACGCTCAAAGCTGCCTCGAGAGTGCTAGGTGCAAACCGCGACAACGCCCGTTTGCGTAAGGCTGGTCAGATTCCGGCCGTCTATTATGGTAAGGGTATCGAAGCTAAGAACATCAGCGTCAGCGAAATCGACTTGCGCAAGGTTCTTGCTCCGGGCAAGCGTTACACGCTTCTTGACCTCGAAATCGATGGCAAGGCTGGCAATCCGGCTCTCGTCTACAGTGTCCAGAAGGACGCTCTCACCCAGAAGATCACGCACGTTGACTTCATCAAGATCGCTGATGACGAATTCGTTAAGGTTCGCATCCCGGTCAAGCTTTCCGGTCTCCCGGTTGGCGTGAAGACTCAGGGCGGTCTCTTCTCTCAGGAAGCTCGTTATCTCATGCTCGCTGCTAAGCCGGCAAGCATCCCGTCTGTTCTCGAATTGGACATCTCCAACTTCGAAACGAACGTGACCTTCTACGCTAAGGATTTCAAGCTCCCGGAAAACGTTACGCTCGCTTCTGGCCCGCGCACCGTTATCTTCACGATTTCTTCTAAGTCCAAGAAGAAGGACGCTGCTGCTGCTCCGGCTGCTGACGCCGCTGCCGCTGCTCCGGCTGCCAACTAATTCTGGCAACAAGCTGAAAGGCTTTAAGAGACCTGCTCCGATTGGGGCGGGTCTTTTTTTATGTGAAAATTCTATATTTTAAGTTATGAAATTACTCAAGCTTTTATCTTGCCTTTCTTTTATCGCCCTTCTTGGGTGTGCTAGTTCTGAACCTGTCGTGCAGCAACAGGATAGCAATGCTGATGAAGTTCGCGCAAATTCCGCAAAAGCGTATAGCGAACTCGATGCAGAAAAGTAACGATATTTTTTAAGGTTTTATTATGTATTTAATCGTCGGTCTTGGAAATCCTGGAACGCAGTATTCGAACACGCACCACAATGCCGGTTTTATGGCAGTTGAAAAGCTCGCTGACCCGAGCAAGGACTGGAAATCGGAACACAAGGCGCTCACCATGAAGGTGAACATTGCAGGCGAAGAATGCCTCCTCGTGAAGCCGCAAACCTATATGAATCTCTCTGGTGAAGCAGTGCAGGCTCTGATGACGTGGTACAAGGTCAAGGTCGATCATTTACTCGTTTTCAGCGACGATATTAATTTGGATGTAGGCCGTATCCGTTGCCGCAAGGACGGTAGCCATGGCGGTCAGAATGGACTCCGCAACATTATTGAACATGTGGGCGACAAGTTCCCGCGCATCCGTTTTGGCGTTGGCAAATGCCCTCCGAAATTTGACCTCAGCAACTGGGTCTTGGCGAAGTTCTCGCCCGAAGACCGCCCGAAATTCGACGAGGCCATCGCGAAGGTTCCGGCGCTAGTGGAATGCTATTTTAAACTCGGCATCGAAAAGTGTATGGAACGTTATAACGGAAAGTGACGCCGCTATATGCAACTGATACATTAAAATTGTTATGAGCTCGACTAGTGATTAACTTGTCGGGCTTTTTTATTATATTGAAATTAAACTTTTGGTGGAGAAACGCATAATGAATAAAATGGTCATTATCGCTTTCGGTATGGGACTTTCGGTGGCTGCTTTTGCGCAGGATTTCTGCAGCTCGGCCAAACATACTGGTGCAAGCAAAAAAGTGAATGGAAACGAAGTGAGCTCGTACAACGGTGTCGGTTACGAGCTTTGGTACGATAGGGCTACTTCGGGTTCGCTTACGATTTATGAAGACGGATCCATGTCTTGTTCTTTCCAGAGCGCTGGAGACTACCTTTGCCGTGCAGGGCTTTCGTTCGATAGCGACAAGAAGTATAACGAACTTGGCGGCGATATGCTTGCGGAATTCAAGCTCGTGAAGCAGAATATCAATGGTGCCGATTACTCCTATGTCGGTGTCTACGGTTGGATGGAAGAAGTTTCGAAATCCCCGAGCAAACTGGTCGAATATTATGTTGTCGATAACTGGCTGACGGGGTGGAGGCCTGGCGATTGGGTCGCTAGCCATAAGATGGGCGATTACACAATCGATGGTGCCAAATACTCCGTTTATTGGGGTGAACATACGGGGCCGGCCATCAAGACACAGGGCAATACGACTTTTTTGCAGTATTTCAGCATTCGTGAAAATGCCCGTGATTGCGGAGTCATCAATATTAGTGCTCACATGAGACAGTGGGAAAAGCTGGGCATGGAGATGGGAAAACTCTACGAAGCCAAGGTCCTTGGCGAAGCCGGAAGCATGGGAAACGGCGTTTCCGGTACGGCTGATTTCCCGCACATAAAGGTTTACGTCAAAGGTGAAGAAGTTCCGTCGTCCAGTTCCGTTGCTTTAAGTTCAAGTTCTGTGGCGTCGAGTTCCTCTGAAACTGTGCCGAGTTCGTCATCGGAGAAGGTAGCGAAATCTTCGAGCAGTGTTGGCGGTTCTTCGAGTTCGGGGACCGATGCGATTCCGTTTACGGTACAGCGCTTTGACAAGGCGGGGATTTATCAAGTGTTCGATATGCAGGGAAATTTCCTCGGCAAGGTTGAACTGAAGAGTGGTTTGTCGCTTAAGCAGGCTGTAGCAAACAAGTTTGCTCGTTCGTCCGTTTATCTGGTCAAGCGTGGGGCCTTTGCCAAGACGATTGCAGTTGAACGCTAATACATCGCTTCAATAAGCCTCGTTGTTACCCCGGAACATGTCCGGGGCTGTTTTTTTGAGGCTCGGTTTTGTGTTTTTCCTGAACGAAAAAGCCGATTTTATATTATTTTTGCCATTGACATAGAGTCTTGCGGAAATCTCTGTTTCAGCATCACTCGTTTGAAGAGTTTATTAGCTCTTGTTCTCTGCGTGAAATCTGCAAATTTCTAATAACCGGGAACAAGGCGAACGCTCACGTAAATGCGATTTTCGAACCGTAGCAATGCGGCTCGTTTAGGCGTATTTCGACAAGAACAGCAACGTTCATCGTGTCATTGCGAGCCTTTCGCATGGCATCACGGATTCGTTCCGAGTGTCATTGCGAGCCGAAGGCGAAGCAATCTATACGAAACTTGCTGTGTTTTCTGTCGCCCGTATTGGGGCGTGGGTCGCTCGCGTTTATCGGTTATAGGCAATGCAGAGCCTCACGCAGGTAAACCGTAGCGATTCCACGCCTTCTTTTTTAGGTGTTGTTCATTCGGACAGTTCAAGAGCCAACTGGAGAATGACGACATGGCTATTAAGAAATCGCAACTTTATAATACCCTTTGGGAAGCTTGTAACGCCCTTCGTGGAGGCATGGATGCCTCGCAGTACAAGGATTATGTGCTGGTGGTATTGTTCCTCAAGTATATCTCGGATAAAGCGAAGTCGGATCCGAATACTCTCATTTCTGTCCCTAAGGGTTGTAGCTTTTACGATGTAGCAGAACATATCAACCAAAAGACTGTCAACGAGAAGATGAACTCCTCGCTGGAGAAAATCGCCGAAGAGAACGGTTTGGAAGGCGTAATCAACACTGTTGATTTTGCTGATGAACAGAAGTTGGGCAAAAGTGATGAAATGATTCGTACCGTTAGCCAGCTTCTCAAGGTTTTCCAAAACGAAAGTCTCGATTTTTCGAACAACCGTGCTGCCGATGACGACCTTATTGGTGATGCCTATGAATATTTGATGCGTAAGTTTGCATCGCAGTCGGGTAAAAGTAAAGGACAATTCTACACGCCTGCCGAAGTGAGCCGTGTAATGGCGAATATCGTTGGAATCAATAAAGACACTCGAAAGTCCAACATTTCCATTTATGATCCAACTTGTGGCTCCGGCTCTTTGCTTTTGAGGGCGAGGGCAGAAGCAAGACGCAACAATGTAAGTCTTGACGGTCAAGAAAAAGATCTTGCGACAATCGGCATGGCTAAGATGTCGATGATTATCCATGGGGTCGAAACCGCTTGCCTTGAACATGGCGATACGCTGAATAATCCGCTTCACAAGGACGATGAAAAGACTCTTCACCAATTTGACTACATTGTGGCGAATCCTCCGTTTTCAATGAAAAGTTGGATGAAGACCGCTAAGGCTGAAGACGTTTTTGGACGTTGGGGAACGGCGGAAGGGCTTGCTCCCGTGCCGCCTAATGGCTGTGGCGACTATGCCTTTTTGCTCCATATAGTAGCCTCGCTTAAGCCCGATGGTCATGCAGCCTGCATTTTGCCGCATGGTGTTCTTTTCCGTGGAAACGACGAAGCAGCAATTCGTGAATGGCTTGTTCGCCATCACCTGATTAGCGGAATTATCGGGCTCCCACCAAATCTCTTTTATGGTACGGGGATTCCTGCTTGCATTATTGTCATTGACAAGAAGAACGTTCTTGAATCTAAGGGTATCTTTATGATTGATGCCAAAGAAGGTTTTGCAAAGGATGGCGATAAGAATAGATTGCGTGAAATGGACATTCGTCGAATTGAAGATGCCTGGAATGCCCATCAAGACATTCCTCATTTCGCTCGGTTTGTACCTTACGAAGAGATTCAGGACTCGAAGAATAATTTCAATCTCAACTTGCCTCGTTATATAGCTCCAGAAGATTCTGAAATTCAACAAGATATTACCGCTCATTTGCATGGGAATATTCCCGCTTACGATGTTGATGAAGTTTTCTCGCATTATTGGGAGGTTTGCCCTTCGCTCAAATCTCAGCTTTTTTCAAAGTTGAATAAGGAGTATTACAAATTCAAGAAAAGTGAGGCTTCAGAAATCAAAAAGATTATTGATGCGAATATAGACTACCAACGTCATTCTGCTTTGTATAGACAAAGTGTCGCAGACTTCTTTGAATCGAAAAACACTGAAATGAAGAAACTCCCGCTAGGCTTCAATCCGAAGGAAAAAATTGAACAGTGGGGGAATGCTCTTTTAGAACAGGCTGAAAAACAGCAACTTGTGAATCCTTATGAAGTCTATGAAATTCTGCTTTCTTACTGGGCAGAGACGATGCAGGATGACTGTTATCTTATTTCTCGTGACGGTTGGAATATTTCTGTCGGTACGGATAAAAAGAAACCGACCTATAGGGATATTCTCTGCGATTTGGTTCCTGTAGATGTTGTGGTGAATGAATATTTTGCGGCTGAAGAATCTGCTATTGCTAATCAAGAAGCGACAATTGAAGAAATCAATTCTCAGATTGCGGAAATGGAAGAAGAAAATCCGCAGGAACTTGGTGATTCTGTTTCGGTTATCAAGTCTAAACTTGAAACAGCTTCGCTGCCGTTGCCTTTTGAAAATGAAGAACAGGTGCTGCTTGAATTTTTGCCGTTGCTTGCAATAAAGGGTAAGGAGGGCAAAACCAAGCAGAATGCGTATATGACGAAGTTCAAGAAAATTTTTGCTCAGTTTGATAAGGTAAGCAAGGCTGCGATAACGAAGCGTATTAAACAGATTCCTCTTTTGAATGAAAGCCTTGATGAAGAAACAAAAGTTTTGTATGAAAAATATGTCGCACTGCAAGATAAATTGAGTGAGGAAAAGGACTCGCTCAAGGAAATGATGGTTGAAATGTACCAAAAAGTGAAGTCGAAATACGATTCGCTTACGGAAAAGGATATTCGCCATCTTGTGGTGGATTGTAAGTGGCGTGGAACACTAACGGCCCGCACCGATACACTTTTGACGGATGTTTGCCAAAAGATTACGACGGATATGATCGCCTTGCGTGACCGTTATGCACATACATTGCCGAATATTGAAAATCGTGTGAATGATTTGCGTGAAAAAGTAAATGAATCGCTTGCCGCGATGGGTATCAAACTTTAGTTCGGAGGCGTTATGAAAGAAACGAATTTTAAGCAGACCGATATTGGGTTGATACCGGAAGATTGGGAAATTGTAGATATATCTTCTGTTGTTGATAATTGCTGTTATGGAGTGGGTGCTGAAGCTGTTAAATATAATGGTGAAGTCAAGTATCTTCGTATTACAGATATTGATGACGAAAGTCATGCTTTTGTTCCAAAACCATTGGCGTCGCCTTCTTTTTTTGATGATGACTATTTTGCTAGAAAAGGTGATTTATTTGTTGCTAGGACTGGAGCTAGTGTTGGCAAAAGCTATTTGTATAAGGAATGTGATGGAAAACTAGTATATGCGGGCTTCTTAATTAAAATTCATATTTCAAATGCAGATCCTTACTATGTTTTTCTAAATACGCTTACAAAATATTATAGTAATTGGATTCTCTCTGAATCTGCACGAACTGGACAACCAGGAATAAATGCTCAGCAATTAAAATCTTTTGTTTTTCCTATTCCACCGACGATTGAGGAACAGGAAAGAATTGCAAATGCGTTAAGTCAAGTGGATGATTTGCTTGCCGCTCTTGATGAACAAATCGAAAAGAAGAAACTCATCAAACAAGGTACGATGCAACAACTCCTCACAGGAAAAACTCGCCTTAAAGGATTTGATGGTGAATGGGAAACTGTGAAATTGGGACAATTGTTGGATGTTGAAAAAGGTCAACAAGTAAATGGTGATGAATTAAATGATTTTGCGGGATTTCCTATGATGAATGGAGGTGCCACACTATCTGGGTATTATACGGACTATAACTGTGAGGCTGATAATATTATCATAAGTGAAGGTGGAAATTCCTGTGGCTTTGTCAACTATATGCGGGAACGTTTTTGGGCTGGTGGACATTGCTATATAGTTTCACTTATTCGAAAGGATGTCATTTTATACATGTATAATCTATTAAAGTATAATGAGAACTGGATTATGGCTTTGCGAGTAGGAAGCGGGTTGCCGAATATTCAAAGAAAGGATTTGTTAGATTATGATGTTTTGTATTGTTGTGATATAAATGAACAGCAGGCCATTGCTTCAACGCTTTCCACGATGGATGATGAAATCCAAACATTGCAAGAGGAACGCGATAAGTATGCTCTTGTAAAGCAAGGCATGATGCAGCAACTTTTAACCGGGAAAATCCGCTTGAACTAGGAGATTCTTATGGCAGATGAATTTGAAAATTCGCAGGTGCCCACTGAACGCGAAACGCAAAATAAAGTCATCAGAATTCTCCGAGACTTTGACAATTACGAATATTTGGGGAATCTTTCGGAACAAGAAAATAAACCCTACGTTGAAAGTATTCTTAAAGAGTTCCTAATCAAGCATCAGGGTTGCACAGAAAAACAAGCCGAAGAAGCGACGAAAAAGTTAAGAGACCTTGTCGCTCAATGCCATGGTGAAGATTCTCTATACGACGTAAACAAGGCCGTTTACAAGATGCTCCGCTATGGAACATCGGTAAGTCAGGGCTTGGGTCGTCCTAGCAAAAAAGTTTTCTTCTATGATGCTGGCACTCCTGAAAATAACTTTTTCCACATCGCCGAAGAGGTGACCGTTCGTCGATTAACAGGAGAGGATAAACACCGCCGCCCTGATGTTGTCATTTATGTAAATGGTATTGCTGTATGCGTCCTTGAACTCAAAAAAGCGACTGTCAGTGTTCGTGAGGGCATTCGCCAAAATATTCGAAACCAGCAGTGTGGTCAAATTACTCCGTTTTTCTCGACAGTGCAATTACTTCTTGCCGGTTCCGAAAGCGAAGGCGTTTATTATGGTACGATTCTAACAAAGGAAAAATATTATCTCCGTTGGAAAGAACCTGTCGGGGCGCATTATCATTCTGCGTTGTCCAAAGAGCCGACTTACAAGGTTATGTTCCCTGCAAGTGAATTCAGCAATGAATTGCATCGTTCATTGTTGCAGATGTTACGCCCAGGGCGATTGATTGATTTTATCAATAACTTCGTTGTCTTTGATGGTGGTATCAAAAAAGTCGCTCGCCCAAACCAGTATTTTGCATTGCAGGCAGCAAGAGAACGATGCCTCAATAATGAGGGCGGTATTATTTGGCATACGCAGGGGAGCGGAAAATCCCTTACAATGATATGGCTGGCTCAATGGATTTTAGAAACTATCCCAAAATCAAGAGTTGTCGTTATCACTGACCGCGATGAACTTGATACGCAAATTACCAATGGCTTTATTGATGCCGATAAACACCCTGTTCGTGCAACATCGAGTGAGCATCTTATCAAGATGCTTAACGGAACCAATGATCGTCGTGATGAACAACCTGAACCGGATTTAATCACAACGTTGGTGCATAAATTTGGTATTCATACCCCTGTGCAGCAAGGTGGTGATTCTCGTAAATTGCGTAATAAAGTTCCTGTCGATTATTATTTGGAGCAAGTTGCAGAACATCTGCCTAAAGGCTTTAAGG
Organism: Fibrobacter sp. UWB7; assembly: GCF_900142945.1. NCBI lineage: Bacteria > Pseudomonadati > Fibrobacterota > Fibrobacteria > Fibrobacterales > Fibrobacteraceae > Fibrobacter > Fibrobacter sp. UWB7. The sequence goes on along the minus strand of NZ_FRCO01000001.1, from coordinate 221,600 downwards.
CAAAGGGAAAACTTTTCGTATTTGTCGATGAATGTCATCGTACTCAGGGTGGTGTGTTGAACAAGGCTATGCGAAAAATTATGGGCGATGATGTTATGCTCATTGGTTTTACAGGCACCCCTCTATTCAAGGTTGATAAGGATAAGCTTACATCAAGAGAAGCGTTTGGCCCTTGGATCTCAACTTATAAGTATGACGAAGCCGTCCGCGATAAGGTTGTGCTTGATTTGCGTTACGAGGCTCGTTCCGTTGATCGGATTGTATCGGATAAAGAAAGCCTGGATGAATTATTCGAAAAGATGACGGAAAAACTTACACCAACGGCGAAAACTCGATTGCAAAAACGGTGGGCTGTCATGCAAAATATTTATTCAGCACGAGAGCCGATAAGTCGTGTTGTCGCTCAAATAAAGAAAGACTTTACCCTGATTCCTTGTTTGCGAGAAGGTTGGGGTAATGCCATGCTGGTCGCAGACAGTGTTTATCAGGCGTTCCGTTATTGGTCTGAATTTGAACGAGATGGAGAATTTGCCGGGAAAACAGCCGTTGTTACGTCGTATGATGGCAAGGAACCTTCATTGACTGAAGGTTTTTCAGATAGTATAAAAACGCAGGCTGAGTTTAAGCATGAGCAATTCATCAAGATGATTGGGGATAAAACTCCAGAAAAGTTTGAAGAATATGCTAAAAATGAGTTCGTGAATAATCCCGGTTCAATGAAAATTCTTATCGTAGTCGATAAACTCATTACGGGATTTGATGCTCCTGCAGCAACTTATATGTATATCGATAGCGAAATGCATAACCACACATTGTTCCAAGCGATATGCCGAGTGAACCGCACTAATGGCGAAAGGAAACAGTATGGCTACATTGTCGATTACCGAAAACTATTTGATGATATAACCAACGCCATTGAAGATTACACGAATGGAGCCTTTAAGGAATTTGACAAGCAGGATGTGGCAGGCCTCTTAAAAAATCGCTTGAAAGAAGCAAAGAAAGATTTAGATTACGCTATTGAAAAGGTCCATCGCCTTGCTGAACCTGTAGAATTGCCGCGTGAAATGAGTGATTTCTTTAATTACTTCTGTTGTAATCCTGCTGAAATTCCAGAGGCTGAAAAGCAGCAGGAAAAAATTGCTCAGAACCAAAATAAACGCGAAGACTTCTATAATGCTTGTGCTGAATTGGTTCGTGCCTATACCGCAATTGCACTAGAAATGGATAAGGTCGGTTACACCAAAGAAGAATCTGACCGAATCTATAAGGAAGTCAAGAAATTTGATGATTTGCGAACAGCGATAATGCATAATAGTGGCGATTTTGTAGATCTGCATACTTACGATGCCGATATGCGAGCTCTGCTTGATGATTATATCGTTTCGCCTCGTGCAGAAGTTTTGCAGAAATTAGATGATTTCTCGTTCCTTGATATTATTGATGTGAATAGTGATGGAGAAGGGGCTGAGCTTGGTGTCGATGACAAGACCGAAGAAGAACTTGGCGGAAAACGCGGTGTTGCTGAAACTCTTTATCAGAATGTGCGTAGAGTCATTAATCGCAAACGAGATACAAACCCCGAAGAATATCGCAAGTTCTCTGAAAAAATTGATAGATTGCTAGAAGAGTATCAGCAAAGTAAGATTGAATATAAAGAATTGCTGAAACAAATAAAGGAATTGACGGAACAGCTTAAACAGCAAGATACTTCTGACCCTCGTTTAGACAATGAGCTTAAGAATGCGTTGTATGACAACTTGGGAGAAAATGTTGAACTTGCTTTAAATGTTTACGCCGCTGTTGAACGAAATGCTCAACCGGGATTTCGCAATAATCCAATGAGAAAAAGAATCGTAGAACGGGCGATTCGAGCGGCTCTGTCTGATACGGATTACGATGTAAATGCTATACTTGCGATTGTAATAGCACACACCGAATTCGTTCCATGATTATTGACGGCATTGACATACAAGTAGAATACAAACCCATCAAGAATACTCACCTTGCTGTGTATCCTCCTGATGGGCGTGTTCATGTGTCAGCTCCGGATTACCTTACGGAGGATGATGTCCGTAGCTATGTTGTCAGTAAATGGGATTGGATTATTCGCCAACGAACTGTTATCGCGGAAACGCCGCGACAAACTGAACGTCAATTTGTCAGTGGCGAAAGTCATTATCTGTTTGGAACACGATATTATTTGAAAGTCGAAGAGATTTCATCAGGGCTAAGTGAAATTGTAATTCAAGGAACGAAAATGATGATGAGACTAAATAAGGTTTCAAATCGTCGAGCCTTGATGCAAGATTTCTACAGAACAAAACTGAAAAACTTTTTGGAAGAAGTTATAAGCAAATGGATGGTTCAGTTGTCTATTTCCAATTTTACTTGGCAAATCAAGATGATGAAAACGCAGTGGGGAAGCTGCACAAAAAAATCTCGTATTTTGCTTTTTAATCTAGAATTAGCCCGTGTTCCTAAAGAATGCATCGAATACGTTGTTGTGCATGAACTCACTCATTTGACTGTTCCAAGCCACAATCGTGTTTTTGAAACTTTGATGACGGAACGCTTACCGCGTTGGCGTGAAATTCGCAAACAACTCGGTGATTTCATTGCCTCTGAATGGAATGGATAAGTTTTTCAAGAAATTAACCTAAACCTCTTGACAATCGCAATTTCCTAATTTATATTATATAGTGAACAAATGTTCATTTTGTGGTAAGCACTATTTAAATGCCTCGCTGTTTTACGCTTGTCTGCGAGGAAGGAGTGAAAGATGAAAGAACGTAAGTCCCTCAAGGACTGTATCGTGAAACCGGGCGAGAAGAGTCCCTTCGCAAATCTTCTTATTGATTTGGCGTTCAAGAAAGCATTCGATCCGGACAAGCCCACTAGCCGCAACAATCTCATCAACCTGCTGAATGACCTGCTTGAACCGCAGCTTAAGCGGCCAATCAAAAACGTGTGGACTCGCAATGTCGCAAAGAATCTGAGTGGTAGCAAAGAATCTCGCACGGCAATTTTCGATTTGCACTGTAAAGACGATATGGGTAATTTGATTGAGATTGAGGTGCAAATTCGCGAGATGGATAATTTTATGAAGCGTCTGGCTTTCTATGCGAGTGAGCTGGTGGCCAATCAGGCCGAACCTGGTGAAGAGTGGAATTACGATGTTCAGCCGACATACGTAATCGCGTTGACTCGTATTCATGTTTTTGATGACGAAAATGCTGTTCACCGTGCCGCCGTGACAGATTTGGAAACAGGCAAACAAGTTATGGATACATACAACTATGCTGTAATTGAGCTTTCTAAGGTTCCGTTTTTCATTGAGAAAACATCCAGTGATTTAAGCAAATGGCTGTTCTTCTTCCGTTACTTGAACCGCCTCAAGGAACTCCCCGAAGAGTTGAACGAGTCCAAGTTTCAACAGTTGACGGAAAGCTCGAAAGTGTCTAACTTTTCAAAAAAGGAATTTGAGGCTTATCAGCGTATGCATCACGAAAAATGGGATCACAATGTCATGGTGCCGGGCATTTTCAAGGAATTCGCGACGGAAATCAACGCAAAGATTGAAGAACGTATTTCCGATCGAAATCATGAAATAGCCAAGAAAATGGTTGCCGCAGGCAAGTTGTCTGATACAGAAATTGCAGACTATTCTGGTCTATCCGTAGAAGATGTTGTCGTTTTGCGGAGTCAAATGTGCGAGTCGGATTAATATCCTGTAGTCCTTGCCGAGCCTATTGATTCTTGTCTTGAGGCTTGCTCGCCTTGCTTATGCTCTTTTTTACATATTTCTAGCGGTTTAGAGCTAGGATTTAAAACCGAAAATTACTATATTCAATGCGCAAAAGAGGTACTTTATGAAACTTTTGCCAGAAGCTTTGACGTTTGATGACGTCTTACTCGTTCCCGCTGAATCTTCTGTTCTTCCGGCTCAGACGGATGTGAGCACCCAGCTCGCCCCGAATATCAAGCTGAACATTCCTATAATCAGTGCTGCAATGGATACCGTTACGACGGCTCCCTTGGCTATTTCCCTAGCTTTGCAGGGTGGCCTCGGTATTATCCACAAGAATATGTCCATTGAAGACCAGGCCGAAGAAGTTCGCAAGGTCAAGCGCTGGCAGTCCGGTATTGTGACCAATCCGGTGACGCTCGATGCCGATGAACCGGTGTCTGCTGCTTTTGAACAGCGTGCTCGCAACAAGGTGAGCGGTTTCCCGATTCTCTCCAAGGGTAAGCTCGTCGGTATGCTCACGAGCCGCGACCTCCGCACCGTTAGCGACATGAACGTGAAAATTAGCACGGTCATGACCAAGGATCCGGTGACGGCTAGCCCGAAGGTGAGCCTCGCCAAGGCGAAGGAAATCCTCGCCGAAAAGCGCATTGAAAAGCTCCCGCTCGTGGATGCTTCTGGTGCTTTGAAGGGCCTCATCACGATGACTGACATCTTGAAGCGCGAAAACAACCCGAACGCAAGCCTTGACAAGAATGGTCAGTTGCTCGTCGGTGCTGCTGTTAGCACTTCTGCAAATACTCTTGAACGCGTTGCTGCCCTCGTGGACGCAGGCGTTGACCTGTTGATTATCGATACGGCTCACGGCCACCACATCGGTGTGCGTAACATGGTGAAGACCGTTCGCAAGAAATATCCGAAGCTCACGATTTGCGCCGGTAACGTCTGCACGCCGGAAGCCGTCGAAGAACTCGCCAAGTGTGGTGCCAACATTGTTAAGGTGGGTATCGGTCCGGGTTCCATCTGTACGACCCGTATCATTGCTGGTGTCGGTTACCCGCAGTTCTCCGCTGTCGTGGAATGCGGCAAGATGGCTCGCAAGGTCGGCGTGAAGATTATCGCTGACGGTGGCCTCAAGTTCTCTGGCGACATCGTTAAGGCTCTCGCCGCTGGCGGTCACGCTGTGATGGTGGGCTCCTTGTTTGCCGGTACTGAAGAAGCTCCGGGCGAAGTCATCCTCGCTGACGGTCGTAGCTACAAGAGCTACCGCGGCATGGGCTCTCTCGGCGCCATGAAGGCTGGCTCTGCTGACCGTTACTTCCAGGGTGGCGTTCAGGAACCGCGCAAGTTTGTTCCGGAAGGCATCGAAGGCCGTGTTCCGTACAAGGGACCGCTCCGCGACACCGTTTACCAGCTGATTGGCGGTATCCACTCTGCTATGGGTTATGCCGGTGCTGCTAACCTCGAAGAACTCTACAAGAAGGCAACGTTTGTCCGTATTACGGGCGCTGGCCTCCGTGAATCTCATCCGCACGATGTGACCATCACGAAGGAAGCTCCGAACTACAGGACCGGTGACTAATCGTTTGCTGAATACCCGAGCTTAATCGGGAATAACCTTTGAAAATCCGTTGCATACAAGTGCAGCGGATTTTTTTATATATGTTGCAAATAAATTTTAGAATAATATCAAAGAAGGAGTTGAAAATGAGATTAGTGAAGTTGATGATTCCTATGGTTCTTGCAACTGCAATTTTGGGCTGCTCAGGGACAAAGCAACACAAGGATGCGTCCTGGACACAAAAACCGGCTAGCATGAACGTCTTGTTTACGGAACCTGTAGTTTTGAACAAAGAAAAAGATTCTGAAGACTCTAAGGAATGGACCGTTTTCCCGTGGTTTTATACAAGTGCGAATGATGCTTCTGGAATGTCAACATTTTCCGAAAAAACAGTGGATTCGAGAGACACGCTCATGATGTCTGAAAATATGGAAAAAATGAAGGAGTGGTTCTCGAGCAATGTGGACAACACGCTTAAGTTTAACTCGAATGTTCATTATAAACTGGATGGTATCTCGAAAGACAGTCTCACGTATTCTGTAGAGGTCTTGGATGGCGATAGTCTTCGTGTGCCAAAGCCGGTTTCGATGTCTGACGGTGCCGAAGTTTATTTTGTGCTAGACAGTATCGAAATGAAGTCTTACCAGAACTTGAATCTTTATAATTCGGGCTTAAGCACGCCTGCTTTTCCAATCCCGGTTATGGGGTGTCGAACAAACAACTGCGTCAAGATTTCGGCTTCATACGCTTTTTATGATGCAAAGGCTGGAAAACGAATGGATTTTGGACGCTTGGATGAAGATCAATGTTCCAAGGAACGGGTAATCGAGCATGACTGGGTAAATGTTTTACGAGAATTGATTTTACACATGATCGAGAAAACTCCAATTGCGCAGTTTTAAATAAGGATCGCAGCTTCTCCAGGCTGCGTTTTTTTGATATATATTAGGAAAAAGAGCTTTTTGAAAAGGAGATGCCCGCTTTCGCGGGCATGACAGCAAGGTAGCGTTTTTTATGAATAAAAGGTCACGTTCGAGTTGGTTGTTGGCGGCTGTGCTCGCAGGTTCGTTTGTGGTGCCGTTTGCGTTTGTGGCGTGTGGCGATTCGTCTGATGGCTCGCCGGTTGCGGTGGGTGAGGGCTCCTCTTCTTCTGAGATGCTGGCTGAATCTTCGTCTTCTCAAGAATCCGCGAAGCCATTGAGCAGCTCTGCCCAAAAAAACGCAAGTTCATCGTCGGTGAAGTCCGAAAGCTCGAGCTCGGAAAAGTCTGCGGAATCTTCTTCTGAAAAGGTCACGCAATCATCAAGCTCTAGTGCCGAGAAGGCCGCAGAATCGTCTTCTTCCGAGAAGCCTGCGGAATCGTCGGATAGCGGTGTTTGCACGAACTGCGATAGCTTTACTGCGGCAGACCCGACGCTTGTTGAAAATGGTGGCAAGGGTTCCGTGACAACTTACGGGAGCATCACTGCTAAAGAGACGAGTCTCGGTGGCGCCTGCAATTATGGACAGACGAATATCCAGTATTATGCAGCCATCCATGTGAATGTTTCTCCGGGGGATGATAAGGGCCCGTGGGATGGTGGCATGGCATGTGGCGGCTGCGTTCACGTGAAGGCGAAGACGCCGGATGGCTGGAAAGAGGTGACTGTGCGCATTACGGACCGTTGCCCGGATGCAAACTGCGGTGTGGATTTGGGCGGTGCGCCCGCTAGCGACATCATGGGAATCCAGGTCGGTCGTTATTACGGCGAATGGGAATTCGTGAGTTGCGAAGGAATCGAAGGCGTGTGGGGCGATTCCACATCCATTTGGGTTAAAGAAGGTGCAAGCACGTATTGGAGCATTATCCAGGTGCGCAACCCGAAAGATGCTGTCCGCAAAATTGTATTCAATGAGTTGGATTGTGACAAGTCTTATACGCTTGAGTTTGTTGTGGGGACGGAAAACTTCTGGACCGTTCCGCAAGAAATTTTGCAGTCCAATAAAAAATATAGCGTAGTCGTTACGTATCGCAGCGGTACCGATGACGAATGGATTTTAAAGGGTTCTGATTTGGCGGTGCCGGAAGCGAACCTTTATTTGTACGAACACCGGAAGAAATAGAAAAACGGCGCCTCGCGGGCGCCGCTTCTCGTATAATTTTGTTTTACTTGTTCAAACGCTCGGTTGCTTCGGCGACTGCGAGCAAGTCCGCTTCCTGGAACGGCTTGCCAATCCACTGGAGGCCAACCGGGAGTCCGCCTGCCATACCGCACGGAACGCTCACGCCCGGGAGACCGGCGAGGTTCAAGCTAACGGTGTAGATGTCGGAGAGATAAACTGCCATCGGGTCGGATTCGTTCATGCCGCACTTGAGCGGGAGACCCGGCATCGTCGGGCTTGCAATCACGTCGCAAGTCTTGAATGCTTCGGTGAAGTCGTCTGTGATGAGGCGGCGAACCTTCTGGGCCTGCACGTAGTAAGCGTCATAGAAACCGGCGGAGAGAACGTAGCTTCCGAGGAGGATGCGGCGCTGCACTTCCTTGCCGAAACCTTCGCTGCGGGACTTGGCGTAAAGGTCGAAGAGCTTACGAGCTTCGGGACTGCGGTAGCCGTAACGCACGCCGTCGTAGCGGCTGAGGTTGGAGCTTGCTTCTGCCGTTGCAATGATATAGTAGCTCGAAACTGCGTAGCTGATGTGCGGGAGGCTCACTTCCTTGATCGTGGCACCTTCGGCTTCCATCTTCTTAAGCATGTTTTCGATGGCGGCCTTGCATTCTGCATCGAGGCCTTCGCCAAAGTATTCCTTCGGAACGCCGATGACCTTGCCCTTAACTCCGGTGCCGAGCTTTGCGGTAAAGTCTTCGGTCGGGCGAGTGCTCGTGGTGTTGTCGTGCGGGTCAATGCCGCAAATAGCACCGAGGAGCGTGGCGCAGTCACGAACGGTTGCACCGAACGGACCAATCTGGTCGAGAGAGCTTGCGTAGGCGAGGAGGCCGTAACGGGAAACGCGGCCGTAGGTCGGTTTCAAACCGACGACGCCCGTGCAGGCTGCCGGCTGGCGGATGGATCCACCCGTATCAGAACCGAGAGCGCAGGGAACTGTGCCTGAGGCGACGGCGACTGCGGAACCACCCGAGGAACCACCCGGAACGCGGGATTCGTCGAGCGGATTCTTGACCGGGCCGTAGTAAGAGGTTTCGTTGCTAGAACCCATGGCAAATTCGTCCATGTTCGTCTTGCCGACGATGATGGCGCCTGCGGCTTCGAGCTTTTCAAGTGCCGTTGCAGTGTAGGGGGCAACAAAGTTATCGAGAATCTTGGAGGCGGCCGTGGTGCGTGTGCCGGTCAAGCACATGTTGTCCTTCACGGCGACCGGGATGCCATCGAGAGCGCCCAGAGACTTGCCTTCGGCGCGGCGCTTGTCGCTTTCCTTAGCGCGTTCGAGAGCGCGGTCGTTCAGCACCGAGATATAGGCGTTCAAATTCTTTGTAGATTCAATTTTTTCGAGGGAAGCTTGTGCGAGCTTTTCGGCAGTGGTACTGCCGTTAGCCAGTTGAGCCTGAAGTTCCTGAATAGTCTGCATTATCTTTCTCCGGACCATTTCATGATGTAAAGAGCTAAACCCATGCCAACTGCACTTAGGGCATTCACCTTGAAGCCAAAACCAAGCGCAAATTTGACGAGGTACAAATCAATGACGACGGGCTGCGGGGTATCGCCAGAAAAACCGATACTGTAATCGGCAGCCGCTGTAAAAATGTGATGAACGCTGTTATCGTATCCACCGGCGTTCAAGAGGACTCCGAGTTCGCCAAACAAAGCTCCGAGAGCTTCGCTCATGATGCCGCCTAAAATGAGGCCGACAAAAATAAAGAGGACGACACGTGCCAATGAGTTCTTGTGAGTCATGCCGCAAATATAGTATTTTAGTTATTGGTTGTAGGTACTAACCCAAATCGATATCGGGTGAAACCTGTATCGTGAAGTCGGGGTAAAGCTCAGCTGCTTCGCTCTTGATGGTATCGAGGGCTTCCTGGGCGTTCACACCGAATTTGATGACCACGTCAAAGCGCATTTCCTTGGCTTCGATGTCCACGTAAAAACCGTGCATCTGGAGCGCCCAATCGTGTGACTTGACTTTGTCTAAAATCGTGTCGCGGATTTTGGCGGATTCGTCGTTTTGGGTGTTGTAAGAGTAAACGCCGATAGCGGTGAGGATGACGCCTGTTTCGCGATAGACTTTCTTTTCGATTTTGCGCGTGAGAGAATCCAGGTCGGCGACAGTCATGGTGTCGGGGAGTTCTACGTGCACGGAGGCGAGTTTTTTTTCGGGACCGTAATCGTTGATGACGAGGTCGTATGCGCCGTGGATGCCTTCTTCGCTGCGGATGAGGCTCTTGATTTGCTTGGTGAGTTCGTTGTCGTTTTTCTTGCCGAGCAAGTCGCTCACGGTGTCCTTCAACATTTCAAAGCCGGCCTTGATAATGAAAATGGAAATCAGAACGCCGACGTATGCTTCGAGCGAGAGTCCCGTGAAAATGAAGATGAGTGCCGAGGCGAGAACGGAAAGGGAGAGGATGGCATCGAAGAGCGCGTCGGAGCCGGAGGCGATGAGCGAACCGGAATTTACGCGTTCTCCTTGCGATTTCACGTAACGCCCGAGGACGATTTTTACGACAACAGCGATGGCGATGATGACTAGTGAAACGGTGGAGTAGTCGGCTTCTTCGGGGTGGATGATTTTTTTGACGGATTCCACGCAAGAGGTGATGCCCGCGTAAATCACGATGGAAGCGATGACCATGGCGGTCAGGTATTCAATGCGGCCGTAACCGAGCGGATGCTTTTCGTTGGGCAATTTTCGCGAGAGTTTGTTGCCGACAATCGTGATGATGGACGAGAGTGCGTCCGAGAGGTTGTTTACGGCGTCGAGAACGACAGCGATGGAGTTCGCCATGAGGCCGATAACCGCCTTGACGCTTGCGAGAATGACGTTGGTGACAATCCCGACAACGCTAGTTCTGACGATGACCTTATTGCGGTTTTCTTCGTTGTGCTTTTCTTCATTGCAGTTCTTTGCCATATGATTCTCCTACTAATTTTTCTTTGGATTATCGCTTTGCTCTAATCCCAAATGCTAACCTCGGTCATGCCAAAACAAGTTTTGTCGCGACTCTCGGCTTTCGCATTTGTCGTCTCTCGTCTATTTTATGCTCCAGTCGATGGGCTCAAGTCCTTTGCTGACAAGGTAAGCGTTTGCCTTGCTGAAGTGCTTGCAGCCGAAGAATCCGCGATAAGCCGAGAGCGGGCTCGGGTGCGGGGCGGTGAGAATCAGGTGGCCGCGATTGGGGGCGATGAGCACTTGCTTTTTGATGGCGAAGCTGCCCCAGAGCAAAAAGACGAGGTTTTCGCGGACCTGCGAAAGACGCTGGATAATCGTGTCCGTGAACTGCTGCCAGCCAATGCCTGCGTGGCTTGCCGCCATGTGGGCGCGCACCGTGAGCGAAGCGTTCAAAAGCAAAATTCCCTGGTGGGCCCAACCTTCCAAATTGCCATGTGGTGGCGGTGTGATGCCGAGGTCGTCGTGCAGTTCTTGGAATATGTTCACGAGGGATGGCGGCGGCTCGATTCCAAACGGCACCGAGAAGCAAAGACCGTGAGCCTGACCCGGATTGTGGTACGGGTCTTGTCCGATGATGACAGCCTTGACTTTATCGACTGGGCAATAGTCGAGTGCTGCAAAAATCTGCGGTCCGGGAGGATACACCACATGATGTTCCGCATGTTCCTGCAAAAGTTTTGCCTTGATTTGCTTAAAATACGGCTGTTCGAACTGGTCGGCGAGCAGTTTTAGCCAAGATTCTTCAAGTTTAACGGACATAGTATAGGTTGTAGGTTATAGGTTTTTAGGGGCGGCTCAGCCGCTTGTCATGCCCGCGGAGGCGGGCATCTCCTTTACAGGATTCGCGAGTATCGCGATTTTCTCGCCGTCGAGGCGTGTGTAGAATAGCGTTGCGCTGTTTTTGCCTTTGGGCTTGAGGCGTTTGATTTCTTGGTCGGGGTCGACTTTGACGCCTCGCAGCTTGAGCGTGAGTTTTCCGATGTCGTGCGATTTGAGCATCGCGCGGACGGCGCCTGTCGAAATCTCGGACGATTCCAAAATCTCGTAGTTGGCGAAAGCGGGGGCGGGGAGTGGTTTTTCGCTGGTTACGTAAGCTATGCCCGGCGAAATCAGGTGCGTTGTTTCGTCGTGGGCGAGGGCAACCACTCCAAAGAGGTGGCTGCGGAGCAACACCGGTGCGGGTTCTGCGATGAACTTTGAAATTCCGCCAAGAGGCAAGTCGGATTCGCTGCTTGATGTGCGGTAAACTCGGTCGCGGCCTTCGAGTTCGTAGTTATGGTCGTATTGCGATTGTTCGCTCTCGTTGCGGGCTTCGCGCTTTTCGTCGCGGGTGAACGTCCAGTTGGCAATTTCGTTCCCTGTTTTGTCGACCATCACAGCGCGCACGTGGTCTGGATTTTGGGCGAGTTCGCCGAACAGCACTAAGCATTCGCGGCAGTCCGTGCGTTGCCCGATGTACAGGATTTCTGTGCCTCGCGAAATTTCGCAAATGGGGTAGCCGGGCGGAATTTTTGCCATGCCGCCTTTGTAGTGCTTCGAAATTTCGATGACTTCTTCGAATGTGGGCGTGAGGTTGCGCATGTCGCGTTGGTTCTCGCCTTCAATCGCGCGGCGGGCAGGGTCAATCGTGAAATAATCGGCTTTGGGGCGGGCGAGCGTCGCATTCTTGGAATCGTTTTCTTTGGCGACTTCGCGGACATCGGCGAGGATGGTATGTGCGTTGCTGGCTTCTGGCGAAACGCCTCGCATCACGCTGCTGTTGTAGCGGTACATTGCAAGTCGGTTTTCGTCGAGGTCAACGCCAATTGCAGTCAGTTCCTTCGGCAAAAAGAAGGAATCGCCTCCCATGCCGCAGCAAAGGTCGTGTACGACGGGGGTGCCTTCACTACTGTTCTTGTTCGTTTGGCGAGCGCATTCCCAAAGCGTAGCTTTCCAGCGTCCGATATCTTGCGCGGTGCTCTGTTCCAGCGCTAATTTGTCGCAAAGGAGGAATTCGGTGTTTTCGATTCCGAATTTTTCGCGAAATTTTGGCACGAGAGCCATATAGTCCATAATGGCGGCTCGTTCTTCGTTGCTGAATTCCTTGGCTAGCTGCGTCGAAACTTGCAATGCATCCAATTTTTTCTTGGTTGCAAGCTTGATGAAATCCTGAACTTTAGCCGAAGTGAGTAAATCCGCGTTGAACATGCTAGAAATTTAATTTTTATGCGGGAATTTTACAATTTAAAATTTTGAGGATTAGTGATTAAGATGTATTTTTATGTATGTCATTCCCGCCTCTGAGCGGAAATCTCCTTTAATAGGATTGGGTTGGTATGAAGTTTTTGAAAAATCTTGCGGCGTGCGTGTCTTGCGCTTCTGTTGCTTTGCTAATGCAATCTTGTGGTGACGATACGGCATTGTCACCTGTTTATGCTTTAAGTTCTTCGTCTGTGCAAGAATCTTCGTCATGTCATTCCGGACTTGATCCGGAATCATCTTCTAGCGTACCGGAATCCTCGGCTCAAGAATCTTCGTCGTCTGTTGAAATTTTTTCGTCTTCTAGTCAAGATGTGGGGGGCCCCTCGTCCTCGGAAACCTCTTTGTCGGCAGGGACGGAATCGTCTTCAGCCGTGGCGACATCGTCTGCGGTAGAACCGACGTCGTCTGAAACGTTGCAGAGTTCCTCCTCGTCCGAAGCTCAGTCTTCGGTGGCAGAATCCTCGTCATCGCAATCATCCAGTTCTTTTTCGGAAGCGCCAAGTTCATCTTCCGCTCAACCTATCAAAATTGACTTTTACAATGGCGCCGATATTTCCGAAGTCCAGGAATACGAACGAAATAATACGAAGTTTTACGATGTCGATGGCAAAGAAAGCGACATCTTCACAATCCTGAAAAATCACGGATTTAACTCCATTCGCTTGCGCACGTTTGTTTCGCCCAAGGCAAAGTACGGCTATGCGGCGAGCGGTTGCGGTCATGATTCCGAAGCGTATGGTGACAAAGACCACGTTGTTGCTTTTGCCAAGAAAGTCAAAGCGGCGGGCATGGGGCTTCTCGTTGATATCCATTACAGCGATGTCTGGGCGGATCCTGGTAAACAAATTATTCCCGAACGCTGGCGTAACGTGAATAATGCCAATGCGATGGCGGATTCCGTGTACGCATACACCAAGGATTTGATGATTGCACTTAAGAATGCTGGCGCAACGCCGGACATGGTGCAAGTGGGCAATGAAACGACTCCGGGCATCTTGATCCACAAGCCAAACAGCAAAACAGATTGCTGGGGTAATGGCGTCGATAAGGCTGCAACTTCCGTCAATGGCGATATGGGGACTTCGGCGGGCAAGGCAAATGCCGCCAAGTATTTCAATGCGGGCATCAAGGCGGTCAAGGAAGTTTCGCCATCAACGAAAACTGTACTTCACATTGAAAGTATCCGCAAAGAAGAAACCGTAAAGTGGTGGATGGGCGTCATCTTTGATGACTATAAAATCCCTGCTGACGTGATGGGCTTCTCCGCTTACACGGCATACGGCGACGGCACACCCGATAAGTGGAAGAATTTGTTCAATACGATTACGACAAAGTATTCAAAATTGGAATTTATCGTTGCGGAATACAACGGCGGTGATTCCGATAACCACTACAATTTTGACAAATCCCGCCAAAAGACTCGTGAATCCGTCCGCGAAATGAACCGCTGGATTGGCTCCTTCTTCTGGGAACCGACAATCGGCGGTGCGTGGGGTTCGGGACTTTTTGACTGGCGCGGTAAAGACCTTTACGCAAACGCCAAAGCTTTCGAAGAATTTTTCTAGGAACTAAACTTCCGCTGCCATTATTTCGGCGACGTTTCCCAGAGTGATTCCCTTGAGGGCGTTTCTAAGCATAATATTCAATATGAGATACTTTATGGGGCCTGGTGCAGGGATCATGTGGTATTTTATAGTCACAGCCATGGCTAAGTGAAGCCGAATCTTTTTCCTGAACATTTCGTCTGGTTGAATTGATCTGCCAAAATATGCGGCTGTAAATTCCACCCAGTAATCGCGCAACTGTTGTTCTGTCATGTGAAATATTTGTTGCACGCTCTTTTTGGTACAAAGAATGTTGGTAAACATGTACAGAAAGGCTATATCAAAAAGGTAATGCCCATAGCCGAAATCGCCCATGTCTATCCAGTAATTTTCACCGGTTTTGTTTGAATGTACGATATTGCCAGGCTGGAAATCGTACTGTAGGCAACCATGACTGTCAGGAACTAGCTCTATAGCGGCCTTCAAGATATCTTTGTACTTCTTGAATGTGAATAGCTTTGGAATGGCCTTGCGTATGGTTTCTTTATAGCACAAGAATTGGGTTGGGTCGCAGTTTATGCCATGAAATTTTTTCGCTTCTTCGGCGTGGATTTTTGCGATGCGGGGCAGGTCACTTGGATTGTCGTGAATCATCCTTGTGAACGAAATTTTTTCTTGCACTTTCTCATAGATTATGCCAAGGCGTCCCGATTGACTTTCTTCAACCAGTTCGATTGCTGCAGGAGTTTTAAAGCCGACGGAAGCGATCTTTTTAGAGTTTTCAAACTCTGCGATAATGTCTTCCTTGTGCCCCTCTGGTTTCATGAGCTTGAGCATAATGCTCGAATCTGTTTTAGAAAAGTAGCTTTCTCCGAAAGCCCCTTCCCCTTGCAATTCCCAGTCATTTAAATTGATCTGTTTGTAATTCATAATTATGAATATAAACAAAAAGGCGACTCAGTGATTGTCTGGTCGCCCTTTTTTCGAATTTTTTGCGGTTAAGCAAATATTTTGTGATATCCGTTAAGCGTACGCTCTTTCATCAAGGCATTTTTCAAGCTCGACAATGATGTCGTCCTTGTTGTAGCCTTTGCCGATAAACACGACTTGGTTTTCGCGGTCGCCAAATTGAGTGTCCCAGTTTTCTTTGATTTCTGGATTTTCGGCGATGTACGATTGCTTAACGTCTTCGCGCAGAGCATCAATCCAGTACGAAACGGGCAAAATCGAGGAATTACGACCTGCCTGTTCGAAAAGCTGCACGTCCTTGCTGGCGTCTGAAAACCAGATGTAGCCCTTGGAACGGATGAGCTGCGATGGGTAACGATTGTTGACAAATTCCATAAAACGGTCTCTGTTGAACGGGCGTCTAGCTTCGAAAACGAATGACGTAATCCCATATTCGTCAACGCAACCATTGCTTTTGCGACCTGGCTGGGTTAATGTTGCGGTAGCCTTCTGGATGGCCGAAGAGGAATCAATTTGATCGTAGTTGAACGGCTTTGTCGTCATGATTTTTTCGATGTCGATATCGCCGTTGACGGAATGGATAATCGGGGCGCGAGGCTGGAAATCGCGAACGATAGATTCCACTTCCTTGAGCTGGTCTGCGCTGAGCAAATCGCACTTGTTCAAAATGATGAAATTGCAGAATTCAATCTGGTCTACGATCAGTGTCGAAATTTCTTCATCGCTCAAGTCATACTTTTCTGCAAGGCTGTCTCTTGCTTCTTTTTTCTGCTTCAATTCGCTAAGGAATTCACGATAAATTCTGTCACCATCGACAACAGTGACGATGGAAGTCAAGTAGACATTCGTATTTGGATTGTCTTCTTCGTAAGCAAGGAAACTGGCGCTCACCGCACCCGGATCGCTGATGCCGGAGGCTTCGACAAATACGACTTCAATGGAATCGAGGTTGGAAATTTTTTCAATCTGCTGGATGAATTCATCGCGCAAGGTGCAGCAGATGCAGCCGTTTTGCAATTCGAACATCGGGCATTCGGTGACGTTCGAACCGTTCTTTTTCAAGATTTCAGCATCGACATTGATGCTACCCATATCGTTTACGATGAGGGCGACTTTTCTCTTTTCTTGCTTGAGAAGATTGTTCAAAAGCGTGGTTTTACCTGACCCCAAATACCCGGTGATGAGTACCACCGGTTTCTTATTCTTTTTCATAAGAATCCTTTGCTAAAAAATTATGTAATTAAGTTGTTAGCTCGCTAGGCGGCAGTTCTCACAGAGTCCGTAAAAAACAGTGCGGAATGGATCAAGTGCAAAACCGTGTTCTGCCATCAGGTGCGAACTCAGCTGTTCAAGATCGTGACATTCGAGATGGATGAGCGTGCCGCATTTTTCGCACTTCAGGTGAAAATGCGAAACTTCTTTGTGGCATTCTTCGCCCATGTATTGGAAGCAGGCGGCATTCTGTTCGCCAAGGAAATACTTTTGAACAACGCCCATCGCCACAAACTTTTCAATCTGGCGATAGATAGTTGCAATGCCGATAGAAATGTTCTGCTTCTGGAAGTAAGCCGCCACATCTTCTGCTGTGAAATGGCGGCCTTGCATCGCTTTGAAGCAAGATAGGAGCAGTTCCTGCTGTTTGGTTTTGTATTTAATAATGCCCATGCTTATCTCGAAATTTGATAACCGTTATCAAATTATACTAAAGTAAGAGATGTTTGGCAAGGGGAAAGGTATATTTACGGTTCCACTCTAAAAATAAACTTGTTCTTTAGGCGACTTTCGTGGCCTTTGTTTTGTACGCTTTTTCCGAGTGCATCTACGCGCTTTGTTTGCGCATTCGTTTTTTTCGAGGCGTCTAGCCGGGAGCCTGTCGCGCGTTTCTTGTGAAAGTCACGGATTCCTGTCGTTTCTTCGTGCAATACAATAGCGATGCTATCGAGAATCGGATTCCCGACGCCTTCGATGTAGTCGTGCGAAACTTCCCAGACCATGATGCCGGCGTAACCGTTTTCTTTGACCCAACGCGATTTGACGGCGGAAGAATGCGGGTCTTCGAAGGTCACGTAGCCGGTCGAAGATACGCCGTAGGGCTCTACGGCAACGCTGTCATAGAAGTATTTCCAGTCGGTGTTTGTGACGATATCTTTGTATGCGATTTGCTTGGCAGTACCTTTGGTAAAGTCGGAGCCCGGTCCTGTTGCTCCTTGAAATTGAAACCCGAATGACGGAATTCCGAAGACCATCTTTTCTGTCGGGACGCCGCGCTTTTTCCAGTAGTCGCGTGTTTCTTCCCATGACCAGGTGGTGTAACCTTCGTGCGGGTATAGCGGCGAATCGAACATGGCTTTGTCATCCCAGTCGCCGGTCATGTCGTAGGTCATGAATCCAAACCAGTCCAAGTTTTTCACGAGGACTTCGGCTGTGAACCATTTCCCGTAATAGGGCGAGCAGGGAAGTGCTGCCGAGAGGCTTTTATCTTTGGGGAGGGCTTCGCGTAGTTCTGTGAGCAATTTGCTGTAGGCGATAGTGTCTGCTTCGGGGACGGGATTGTATTCCCATTCCCAGTCCATGTCGAGCCCGTCGAGGTTGTGGTCATCAACATATTTGACGAGGTTTGCGACGAATTTTTGACGGAGCGCATCGTTTGATGCTACTGGCACAAAATTTTCGCTTTGTCCGCCACCGCCGAGCGAGACGATGACCTTTGTGCCGGCAGCGTGGGCGAGTGCTACCATTTCGTCGAGTGCGCTTGGGTCTTCTGCTGCATCGCCGCGCAATGAACCATCCGTATTTGGCGTGATGAAACTCCACAGCACGTGTGTTAATTTGTTGTACGGAACTTTATCTACAGTGTAGGCTGGCTTGTGCCATTTGCCCCAATCCGGGTAATAGCCGATAAACAAAGGTGCTGCCCACGCGGAACTAATCTCGGCGAGAGTGAAAATAGCGGTTGCAACGAACGTTGCAAAAATATGTGAAATTCTATTCTTCATCTTTAAACTCCTAATTAACGACTCCTAGCCTCTCTTCAATTCGACCACATAATCTGCGGCGTCGACGAAGTCTTGTGCATGTTCAATAGCAATGACGGTGTGGCCGGCATTGCAAAGTCCGTGAATGAGCCCGAGCAACTGCTGGATATCCTTTTGATGGAGACCGCGGGCGGGTTCGTCAAAGAGGAACAATGTGTTCGGGGCTTTGGCTCGCGCGAGTGTAATGGAGAGGCGGAGTCGAGCGCGTTCGCCACCGGAGAGGTGTGCTGTCGTTTGACCGAGTTTCAAGTAGTCAAGGCCTGTGTCTACAAGCGGTTTCAGTTTTTCAGCGAACGGCTTCATGTTCGTGAATAGCTTGTATGCACTACCGATTTCCATGTCCAAGATGTCGGCTATGGAAAGCGACTTGAATCGGATTTCCAAGACTTCATCGCGGAAGCGCTTGCCGAGGCAAACGGGGCATTCGGATTCTTCGTAGCCGAGTGGATCGTAGATGACTCCTTCGCCTTTGCAGTTCTCGCAGCGACCGCCGGGGGCGTGCATGCTGAATTTGGAGGCGGTGTAGCCGCGCACTTTGCTTTCGGGAAGTTTGGCGAACAAGTCGCGTAATAGTGTGGTAAGGCCGATGGCGCTCAAGACGGTGCTGCGTTTGCTCCCGTGAAAATCTCCGGTTGTGAGAATCGAAAGAGCGTCGATGCCGAGTTTTTTGAATCCTTCGGCTTTGGCGCGTTTGGCGATGTTTTCAAAAAGGAGCGTCGATTTTCCGCTGCCGCTTTGGCCGGTAATCACGCTGAATTTGTTGATGGGGAAGGCGGCGTTGACGGGCGCCATGTCGAACTTCGCGAAGTTATCAACGAGAATCGCTGTGCTTTCTTTGGTGTTTTGGATTGCCGCCGAGCGGGAATCCCCTTTTACTCCTAATTCACGAATCCACTTTCCTGTGGGCGATCCCGGATTGTTCAGCACTTCGTCGCGAGTTCCTTGAAATAAAATTTCGCCGCCTTTTTCGCCTGCGCCCGGACCCATTTCAATAATGTAGTCAGCACGCTTGATGATTTGCGGATTGTGTTCGATAAGTACGAGCGTGTTGCCGCGCTTGCGGATTTTCTCGAGAACTTTCCAAAGAGCCGTGACATCGCTGGCATGGAGACCGCTGGCGGGTTCGTCAAGCGCTATCAAAAGACCATTCAAATGCCCTGTGCTGAGACTGGCGAGTTTGAGTCTTTGCAATTCGCCGCCAGAAAGCGTTTGACCTGCGCGCCCTGGCGTGAGGTAACCAATGCCCAAATCGTTAATCGCTTCAATGCGGTCGAGGAGCGAATTGAATGTCGCTTTTAAGTTCTGTCCGATTTTGTTATCGAAAATTTTGTGCAGAAGTTCTGGCAAATTTGCAAATTCCGTCGTGAGAATTTGCTTGTAACTGACGTCATCTACGGTGGCGTTCAAGTATGTTTTCTTGAGGCGGAGTCCGTGGCAGTGCGGACATTCTGCGTTTTCGTCCTCGTCACTTTCTACATTGGCTTCGGCGCGACCTTTGCCGCCTCCTTTCTCGTTGATTTTTGCTGGGGCTGCTTCTTGAATGATTCCCGTGCCGTAGCAATATTCGCAGACACTGGTTCGACTGTATGGCGAGAACGCACGCGCATCTAGGCTCGCGATGGTTTCTTGTATGTCGCTTGTTTGGTGCTGTTTGTCGTTTGCATTCGGGCAGCACGGCTTTGTACTATAGAACTTGCGTTCGCCAGCAATGTCAAGCGTGATTGCGGAATGCGTAAGCTTTAATATGCCGTCAACGGCTTCTGCAATTCGCGTGCGCGTGTTTTCACGGACGATGATTCTATCGACGATGATGAAAAATTCTTTGGGCGTCAAAACCTTTTCGCCAGGGAGCAAGTCTGCAAGCGAATACATGGTGCCGTCGGCAATCGCGCGTGTAAAACCTTGCGCCAAAAATACGGCAGACAGCTTGTCGAGCGTCGTGCGACTCTTGCCCTGCGCTTTCTTTTTGTCATTTCTGTCTGCATTGATGTCACCCCGCACTTGTTGCGGGGGCGCCATTTCCGCATTTCCCGTTTCAATTTTTGCCAAGAACTGTAACTTTGTCCCAACGGGCATTCCTGCAATTTCGCGGATGATCTCTTCGCGGCTTTGGCTTACCATCGGGGCTCCGCAAATGGGGCAGGCGGGCTTTGCAAACGCAGCGAATAATGTTCGCAGTGCATTGTCACATTCGGCAATCGAAAGCGCAGATGCTTTTGCGGGGGCTTCTCCACGCGTGGCGGCAATCGCTAAACTCGCTGGGAGTCCTTCGGCGCTATCGAGCGGAATCATTCGCTTGCCTCCGAGTAAATCTGCCGCAAAAGGCGAGAGCGTCTCAAGGTAACGTCGCTTGCTTTCTCCGTGGAGCGTGTCCATCACGAGCGTCGATTTCCCGCAACCCGACGGCCCGCACACAACCGTAATTTTCCCCAGTGGAAACTGGGCGTTGACATTCTTTAAATTATGGAGTCTGCCACCGCGAATTGAAATGTAATCAAGCATCGTTTAAAAGATAATTAATATGATTGTTCAAAGCAAATTTTAGAGGTTTCTTAGTGCGAAAAGGCTATATTTGTAATAAAGAAAATCATTCTAAAATGTTTATTGAAAGGCGTCTGTCATGAAATTGCTAATCCCCTTTTTGTTTTCTCTATTCTTTATCGCTTGCGGCGGCGATTCGTCAACCTCGGCAAATGATTCGAATGATGAACGAATCGGGCTTATAACGGACTCTCGCGATGCTCAGACCTACAAAACTGTAACTATCGGCTCGCAAACATGGATGGCGCAGAACCTGAACTACGAAACGGAAAATAGCTATTGCTATGGCGATGATCCGGCAAATTGTTCCAAGTATGGTCGCTTGTACACTTGGGCTGCTGCGATGGAATCTTGTCCTACGGGTTGGCATTTGCCGACATTGGATGAGTTTCAAGTTTTGATTGATGCCGTTGGCGGAAAAAATATTGCGGGTAAAATGCTAAAGGCCACAAATGGCTGGGTTAAGGATGGCAACGGTACGGATGCATTCTTGTTCTCGGCTTTGCCTGCTGGTTTTGGGATTGGCAGGGGAAAATATGAGCGTGAAGGAGAATTTGCGGAATTCTGGAGCGCTACTAAATATGAACGCACTGACCCAGATTCGTATGATATCTTTTTAAGTCATTTTTCAGATGGTGCTGGTTGGGACTACTCCTCCAGACGCGATGTGTTTTCTGTCCGTTGTTTAAAGGACTAGCTTTAAGATTTCGCAGGAAGCCTCTAGTTTTCAGTGATTGCTAATATCGCCGAAGCTGGCTTCTATGAAGAAAATGTGAAATACTTGTTGTTCCTGTAATCCTACTAAAACGCGATTGTCCCCGCTTGAACGGAGAATGTGCAAATCTTTTACGTCAGGTGTTAGACATTCGACTTTTGCGGTATGTTTAATCTGACCAACAGGCATTTTTTCCATGCCCCATTGATGTCGCCCTGAAGCGCGGATTCCTTGCCAACCTATTGTCGAATATTTTTTGAAACGTCCAAGTAAATCGGTAAAAAATTTTGAGTTGCTGCACTTATTGTATGATTCTTCAACCAAATATTTGAATGAAAAAAGAACGTCGTTGCTGGATACAGCTGTTCTAGAAACACTTGCGACGCCTTGTATTGGCGGAATAATTTTGAATTTATGTGTCATTTCTTTTAGGCGAGTCTTGTTAAGAAGAATTTCTTCATTGATTCTTGGCTGATAATGTTGCCTTTGCCTGGAGATACTGAATTCCATGGCGGCTCGCTATGTGTCATTTCCACTAGTTTTACGGCTGAATACTGGTTGTAAACATCAAAGACGTTGTTGAACAAAGTTGTTTCTTCTTCGTTTAGTTTGATGTCTATTTGGGTAGGTGGTTCAATTCCCTTTGCATCATATTTTGCATATTTTTCATAGACTTCAGGAACTACAGGACCGAACATCCATGCTTCGATATTTTCGTCAAATAAAGGAGTGTCAAATGCGGCCAAATGGAAACCCTGTTCGTAGTAAAGCATTTTTTGCAGCTTGAGATTGGACATCAATTCTTGATTTCCTTCTGCAGCTTTTGATAAAAGCAATTGAGCTATTTGTAACGCCTTGTATGCCATTTATGTGCCTTTTGCCTCTAAAAATAAGTTTTGCAAAATCAGATGTCAATGATTCGTATTTTTCTTGACATTTTGCAGTTTTTGCGGTTTGTGGTAAATCTACAAACGAAAATCACGAAAAACGGGAAATCATTGAATTTTGCAATCAACCGTTAGCAAAAATGTTGGAAAATTCTTTTTACAAAGACTATATTTACAATTATGAAAAAAACTTTATGGCTTTCTTTTTTATTTGCTCTGTTTTTTATTGCTTGTGGTGACGATTCATTGACGTCAGCAAATAATTCGGATAACGGTAAAATTTTGTATAAATTTAGCAGTAGTTCAGCGTTGTATTTATCAAGCGTTGCTTTGCCAACGTCGTCTGCCGTCAGGACTGTTGATCCTATTGAGGTAACCGTAGATTCCATGACGGACTCTCGTGACGGTCAAATCTACAAAACTGTGAAAATTGGCGAACAGACTTGGATGGCTCAGAACCTGAACTACGAAACTGAAAATAGTTATTGTTACGATGATAAAAACTTTAACTGTGTCAAGTATGGTCGCTTGTATACATGGGCTGCAGCGATGGATAGTGCTGGCATCTGGAGCGCGAATGGCAAAGGCTGCGGTAATGATTTTATATGTTCACCAACATTTCCTGTTCGCGGAGCTTGTCCCGAGGGGTGGCATTTGCCAAGCGATACAGAATGGGAAAAATTATTCACGGCTGTCGGTGGACGTTTGATTGCGGGCAAGGCTCTCAAGTCCTCATCAGGTTGGTCTTCTTATTTCTCTGGTGAACCCTGCAATGGTTCTGATGCTCTGTTTTTCTCGGCGTTAACAGCCGGTTCTTTGGATGGTGATGGGGCTTATATCGGTGAGGGATACGAAACGTTTTTTTGGAGCTCCTCACAGGTTGTTTTCTGTAGTACTACAAAACGCGAGTCCTGTTATAGTAATAGCGCGCGTAACGCTTTCTTATACATCGACGATGGCGTTTACTTGCTCCCCTTTGAAAAAAAAGGAGGCATTTCCATTCGTTGCCTAAAGGACTAAAATAAACGGATCGCTTTGAGCTGACCAGAATGTTCTAGATAAATCGCTATTCGATTTGATATCCCATCTATTCCTCCGCATCAAGATCAGCAAATAGGGCGTCAACAGAATCGAACTTCTTTGCGTTCGGATCGTTGAGCATAGTTTCGCTTTCTTTGATTGCGGCGGTTAATTCATCGGATGGAACTTTTCTGATTTTTTTCTTCAAGTGCAGAATATGTCATAAAAGCCTCCGGAAATATCGACTTCATTAAAATACATTTTTTCTAAAGTGGGCGCGTTTGTGTTGTTATACGTTTTCTCTAAGAAAAAGCTGATAAATAGGCCTTCTTGACAAGGACTTCATCAAGGATGTATCTTTGAAAGGGTACACAGACGAAACGCTTTTGAATGAGGTTGACGGAATGACAGATTTGCTTTATGAGAAACAAGGATCTTACTTGCAAGGAAAAGGTGATGGTATTCTTGAATCTGCTAAAATTCTGTTCAACGCAGGAAAGTTGACGGTCGAAGATGCCGTTGCGCTTCTTCATATTTCTAAAGAAGAAGTGCTTTCCTGGAAACGCTAACTAAATTTCAATTGAAAAAAATCAAAAAAAAACGGCCCGCGCAGTTAGCTCCCTGCCGGCTTCTGGGGCCTCAATGGGGATTACGACAACAAGGGCAACAACGCGTACTTCTGGAGTTCTACCGAGGACGAAAGGATTCCGAATAATTTTTCAGAATAAGCCGTCTCCCTTGATTTCGGCGCGTGCCATTTAGACATAAAATTGCCTGTTTACAGTCTAAAAACAATGATTTTGTCTCTTTGGGAAAAACGTGGTGGCTGTTAACGGGCGAACGGAATATCAAATAATGATTATTTTTTTGCCCTATTCTGTTACGTTTTGTAAAATTAAATTATAGATTTCTTACAAAATGCTTATTATGGAGATTCTATGAAATACCTGAAACATTTGCAACTTTGGAGCCGCGTAGTGGCTGTAGGATCCCTGGCACTCCTTGCTGCTTGCGGTGGCGTCAGCGATTCTAGTAAGGTCACTGAGCCTGCCGATGTGACTAACGGAAATCTTACCGACAGCCGCGATGGTAAAACGTACAAGACCGTGACAATCGGTTCCCAGACCTGGATGGCCGAAAACCTTAACTACGCCGACAGTGCCAATACCCCAAGCCTCAAGGGGAAGAGCTGGTGCTACAATGATTCGGTCGCAAATTGCGAAGCGGCAGGTCGCCTTTACACCTGGGCGGCAGCCATCGACTCGGTGAAACTTGCAAACGATGCCTCGAATCCGTTGGACTGCGGTTTTGGCAAAACCTGCGGTCTTTCTGGCAAGGTGCAGGGGATTTGTCCTAGCGGTTGGCACCTGCCCAGTCCGGCAGAATGGAAAACGTTGTTCGCGGCAGTGGGTGGCCAGGACAATGCGGGCAAGGTTCTTAAGTCCCAGAGTGGTTGGGACGAAAATGGAAACGGTACGGATGCTTACGGCTTTTCTGCACGGCCCGTTGGCTACAGGGAAGAGGATGGCTATTTCTACGATGGTGGCAAATACGCGTACTTTTGGTGTGCTACGGAGTTCACTAGCGGCTATGCCAACAACATGTACCTGCGCTACTACTATGGAGACGGGTATCTGTACGACTTCAGCAAGAACAATGCCTTCCCGGTTCGTTGCCTAAAGGACTAACAACAAGGGACTCTGCAGAAGTTCCGTAGAAAATGGACAGCTTTGGGCTGTCCGAGATTTGCAAAAAAAAGCCCGCGCAGTTCATCTGCCGGGCTTTTCTAATAACTATTAGCTAAGAACCAACGACTATTCCTTAAACGTGAATCTCAGTTCGCCAAACGGGCTGCGGAAATCCTTGTTCTTCAAGTTGTTTTCTTCGATGCCTGCGAACAGTCTGTAACCGCCACCGATAGAAACTTCAAAGAGCTTTGTCACGCGGAAGTTGAATTGTGCCGAAAAGTCAGCTACAAAGAAACCGTCTTCTGCCTTGAATCCGTCTTCGTCACCCTTGTCCATAAAATCGACTTCGCCACCGCCGATGCTCACCGGGAGCGAAATCGAGAAAATGCCATTGCGGAAAACGACTGGTTCTGCAAAAACGCCATAGGCATGGTAGTCAATCATCTGTGAATGATGGACTTTCGGATTCTGTACATTGCTGAGTATAGAGGAATGGTATGCGCCAAAGCTGATGTAGGGATTTAAGGCGATACCAATGCGAAGGTTCATGAAAATTGTACCATCGCGGGCAATCAGCGAGTTGCCTCCGCTAACGCCAACGAGTGCGCTCCAATCGGAAGATTCGGCCTTGCTCGGTTCGTAATCTTTGGAACCCTGGAGTTCTGCGTGGGAACTTACGGCGAGCGAGAGCGCCATGAGGAGAGATGTCAAAAGTTTTGTTTTCATAGTCCGTCCGTGTTACCTTCCCATCTCCAGTTCTTTGCGCTGACCGCGGGCCAGTGGCAAATCGTCCATACGAGACTGTTGCCGCACAAAATGATGGACCAAACGCCAAAGAGCAAGAAGAGGAATAGTGGAATAAAAGCTAGTGATCCATAGAAAATGGACATGCGCGTGACCATTGCGGTCTGGATGAGCATCAAAATCTTCACGTAAATGTTGATGGCAAGCCAAGAAAGCAAAGTCGAGAGCATCGACGCCAAGAACAGCTTACGGCGGGTGTAGGGCTTGTGGCCTGCCGGGCGCGCCGGGAGCGCATAAAGCATAATGAAAATCACGAGGAGAGCCGCGATGTGGAATGCCGAGTACCAGAATACGGTGATGAGCGCCTTGATGACTTCCGGCGAAAAGTGGAATCCGTCAACAATGATGACTTTGAGCACGTTCTGCACATGGTTCACGAAACCTGCGAACATGCCGACTACGGCAGCCCCGATGAGGAGGAATGGTGTGTAAATCTTAATCTGGCGAATCAAAGTTCTGGAAGTCTTGTTTTCCCAGACCACGTTGAAATTCGTTTCGAGGCTTCCGAATGCGAGGATAAACGTGACAAAAAGACCGCCTGCACCGATAAATCCAAGCTTTTTGATGGGAATGTGTTCGGCGTTTTCGACGATGTCCATGATTTGCTCGGTCGGCCAGTCTAGATTGAGCATGTCAATCACGATGGGGAGGTAGTCCGAAATGAAGTTGCCGAACCCGACTGCGAGAGTGATGGAGGTGAGCATGATGAGGAGTGGAACGACTGCCACGAGCGTCGTGTAGGTCAAAGATGCGGCACGGGTCATTCCGTGATAGTACAGGAATGATTTTCCGGTGACAACCATGATTTTTACAAATGTCGGAGAACGGGCTGCGATATGATCGAACAGCCATTCCCACGAAAAATTTTTCCACCAATGCGGCATACTCGTGTTAAATATAGTTAAAGGAACGACTTACGAGAACTTTTGGCGCGTTTCGTTTCGTTTTTTTACGAAAAACTGTACTTTTTGTGGTCGAAATTTCCTAAAAACAGGTTTACTAATGTAGACAAATAATAAATTCCTTTTGTGGACTTTTTCTAGCAGATTATCGTTTGAAAGTTAAAAGTATAATAAAAAATGTGGACTTTTTATTGAAAAGAGATTATATTTGAAAGAAACAAGAGTTTGGTTTTACACCGTTAGGAGCGTTGTATATGGGATCCAATCGTAATTTCAAGTCTATTCTTGTAAGTTCTGCGCTTGCTGCAGGGCTTGCTGTTCCATCTTTTGCTGCGCCTCGTCAAATGGAAAACTTGACGCGCGGCCTTGTCGCGTCAAACGTGGGCAAGGGTATGCTGGTTAGCTGGCGCTTGCTTGGCACCGACGACCCGGCGACGGAATTTGTCCTCTATCGTGATGGAAAGAAGATTGCCTCGGTTGGTAAGTCTGCCGGCACGAGCTACCTTGATGCTGCGGGCGCAACGACCTCCAAGTACACGGTGGCTGCCGTTGTCGATGGTAAAGAACAGTCCCAGATTGGTCTGTCTCTCGTTTTGGATAAGACGGTCTCGAACAGCGGAAATTCCTTCCCCTACAAGACGATTAAACTTGAAGTTCCTGCTGCTCAGACGATGCCGAACGGTGAAAAGTGCACTTACGTTCCGAACGATATGAGTACTGCCGACCTCGATGGCGACGGCGAATACGAATTGATTTTGAAGTGGGATCCGTCTAACGCACACGATAACTCGCAAACGGGTTATACGGGTACGGTGTTTATCGATGCCTACAAGCTCGACGGCAAGCGCCTGTGGCGCATTGACCTTGGCAAGAACATCCGTGCGGGTGCTCATTATACGCAGTTCCAGGTCTTTGACTACGATGGCGACGGCAAGGCGGAAATGATTGTGAAGACCGCCGACGGTACAATCGACGGAACAGGCAAGGCGATTGGAGACAAGTCCAAGGATTACCGTGACGGCAACGGCCTTGTGCTCAAGGGACCGGAATACTTGACCGTTTTCCGCGGTGCTGATGGCGCTGCGATTTCGACGATTGATTTTGTGCCGAGTCGAGACATCAACCAGCATGTGAAGGGCAAGGATGGCAAGGGCTACTGGGGCGACAACTACGGTAACCGTTGCGAACGCTACCTGGCTGCGACTGGCTACTTGGATGGCGTCCATCCGAGTGCAATTTTTGTACGTGGTTATTACACGTCTGCTTATGTGGTTGCGTATGATTTTGATGGCAAAACATTGAAGCAACGCTGGTACCACAAGTCTGAAGACCCGGGCAAGGGTCTCTATGGCGAAGGAAACCACAGTCTTCAGGCGGCTGACCTCGATGGCGATGGTTATGATGAAGTGTTTTTCGGTGCTGCAGCCTTGAACCATGATGGCACCCTGCGTTACCGCACTGGTCTTGGCCATGGCGACGCTCACCATATTGCCGATATGGATCCGGACCGCCCGGGCTTGGAAGTCTGGGACGTTCACGAACACAAGGATGCTAAGTACACTGATGAATTACGTGCCCATGATGGTACGATTATCTGGGGAACGGCTCAGCCTGGTGTCGATAATGGTCGCGGCATGGCTGCCGATGTCGACTCGACCCATCGTGGTTACGAAATGTGGTCTGCAAAGGGCGGTGGAATGTTCACTGTCAAGCACGAAAAAATCGGTTCTCCGGCTGTTTCGCAGAACTTCCGTATTTATTTTGACGGTGATGAATACGATGAGCTTTTGGACGGTGCTTACGTGACCAAGTTCAATTCTAAGGATGTCAAGGCCGAGGTTTACTTTGATGGCCCGACGGCGCTTGGTGTAACGGGTTGCAATGGCACCAAGAATACTCCGAGCCTTATTGCAGACTTGTTTGGTGACTGGCGTGAAGAACTCGTTGTGCGCTCTGAAAAGGATCCGACGACGATTTATATCATTGCCACTCCGGTTACAAGCCCGCATCGCGTCTATACCTTGATGCACGACGCCACGTACCGTACTGCGGTTGCCTCCGAAAATACGGCATACAACCAGCCGCCGCATGTGGGATTCTTTATGCCGGACATGGTGAAGAAACTCAAACAGCCGGATATTTACGTGGTCGGTGAAAATGTCGTAGTGCCGGTCGATACGACTCCGGTTGTGAACGATGGTTTGTCCATGCTTGATGCCTCTAAGCCGAAGGATGGCGTTGGTTGGACAGAATCGACGAATGAAGGATTCCTCAAAAACGGTTACTTCAATTTTGATAACACACTTTCTAGCTATGGTGTTTGGGAAATCTTCTCGAAGACCGAGGCTAAGACGACTTTGACAATCCGTTACGCCAATGGTGGAAATGCTGATCGTAGCATGGCTGTTAGCGTGAATGGCAAGTCAGCAGGTACGGTTAGTTTCCCGGCTACAGGATGGACAACGTATAAAGAGGCCTCTGTAGATGTGAAGCTGAAGGCTGGCGTCAATACGCTCAAGCTTACGTCGATGACGAGCGATGGTGGCCCGAATGTCGATATGTTCACGTTCGGAATTGACGGCGTAGAACTTTACGATGGAACGCAGGTTGTTGACAAGCCGGTATCGATTGTTCCGCAGATGTTTATGCCGAACGTCTACAATCCGGTGACGGGAATTCTCAAGACTCGTGAAGCTGGGCTTGCTGAAATTTACGCTTACGATATGACGGGTAAGCTCGTTGGCGGAATCTCCCGCAATGTGACTGCCGGAACGTCTAAGGTGATGTTTGACCGCGAAATGCTCCCGCGTGGTGCTTACATGATGGTTGTGAAATTGAACGGTCGCGTGATTTCGAAGAGCTTGCGTAAGGCCGCAAAATAACTTGTGTGCTTCCGGGAGTTGCTCTCGGAAGCTTTTGGGATTTTTTTAAGAGGTTTTCAAATGGGTATGTTTTCTAAGGTTTGGCAGGGTGCTGTTGTAGCCTCGATGTTGGCGACTCCGCTTGCGATTGCGAAGGTTACAATTTATATGCTTGGTGATTCCACCATGCAGGACTGGGCTGATGGTTATTATCCCAAACAGGGCCAGGGCCAGGATTTTCATTACTGGTTCGATGTAAACAAGGCGGCCGTGGTGAACCGTGGACAGGGCGGCATGTCGCTTGGCGGCGGCGGTAAGGACAAAAAGGGTAACACCGCGGTCGGCTATTACGACATGTTCTTTAAGAAGGGCTGCTCCAATGGTGGTTGCATTGCGGACAAGTTGCAGGCTGGCGACTATGTCGTTGTCCAGTTCGGTATTAACGACGTGAACTACAGCACGGAAGACTTCTTTGCCTCCAACATGAAAAAGCTTGTGAGCGATGTCAGGGCGAAAGGCGCTTATCCGATTATCATGAGCCCGATTCGTCGCTTGTACTATGATTCTCCAACGCAGATCCATAACAGCTATCGTGGCTACCCGGCTCTTAACCAAAGCCTTGCAACGGAATTGAACGTTCCGTTTATCGATATGAGCGAAATGGTCGCGAACTACATGATTTCTGTGGGCGAACGCTATTCGGCACAGTTTATCTTCAACTATGCTACAAAATCTGAATATAGCAACTTGGGCAGTGACCAGACGGACCAGGTGCATTTACAGATGAACGGTGCGAATGCCTTTGGACGTATCATTACAGAACAGATGCGCGCCCACAAGGATCCGATTGTGAAAAAACTTGGCGACTACATGGCGCCTATGTACCAGGTAGATGTCAAGGTGAGCCCGGAAGGCGCTGCCGAAGCGACTTCTCTTAGCGCTTACTACCCGAAGGGCATGACGGTTATGCTCAAGACAATTCCGAAGTCCGGCAAAAAGTTCTTGGGCTGGTATGACGGTAACGGCAACAAGGTCGGCGCCCCGAGCCGCTCCAATGTAAAGTCTCCGTACATCCACACGTTTGTCATGGGTTCTGCATCGACGCAGTTCACTGCAGTGTATGAAGGCGGTACCGCTCAGAAGTACACGGGCGATGGCAAGGCTTTGACCGCATTCCCGACAACGACCCCGAAGAGCCTTGACGATGTGACGTTTGAACCGTTCACGCCGATTGATGGCAGTCAGGAGACAGAAACCAAGGTGGATAAGGATATCAAGAAATTCTTTGACGCAAGTAAGCCGGATACTGCAGGAATTGGCTGGACCCAAACGGAATGGACTGGCTATATTGGCGATGGCTATTTCAACTTGGATAACACGAACGTGTCGTTTGCAAGTTACAAGGTGAAGTTCCCCGGTGCAGGCTACGTGACGCTTGCTGTGCGTTACGCCAATGGCGGTTCTACAGACCGTATGTTCAATGCCTACCTTGACCACGACTACTATTTGAGTGCCCCTCCGACAGGTGGCTGGGACAAGTGGGATACCGCTTACGTTGTGATGGATGCGCCGCAGGGCGAAGCCGAACTCAAGTTTATGTCGGTGACTTCTGATGGTGCTCCGAACCTTGATGCGTTTGGCTTTAACCTAGATGGTGTCTGCCGTGTTGGTGTGGATTGCAAGGATGCTAAGGATTCAATTCCGACATCGCTGCAAGGTATCAAGATGGCGGCTAGAGCAAAGCTCCTTGGCGATAAGCTTTTGCTTCCGGAACGTGCTGACATAAGCGTGTTCGATATGAGCGGAAGTCTTGTCGTGCGTAAGGCTGTTTTGGCGGGCGAGGTGGATATGTCTTCTCTCGTGCGTACAAACGGAGTTTACCGTGTTGTCGTTCGCCAGGGTCGTGAAAAGCTTGTTGCGACTTGGGCAAAGGTAAAATAAGTACAAATTGTCATCCTGAGCGAAGAGGCGTAGCCTCGAAGTCGAAGGATCCAGAGGTTGTATATGAAGTTTTCTTTAAAAATGATTCTTGCTGCCGCTGTTTTCACAGGTGTCGCTGTAAGCGATTCCACCAGTTTTTCGATTTACGTGGTGGGCGATTCGACCGTGCAGACGTATAAGGATAACGTCTATCCGCAAACGGGCTGGGGCCAGGTGCTTGGGCATTTCTTTGACGCCTCCCGTGTGAAAGTCCTTAACTATGCAATCGGTGGCCGTAGCTCTAGAACGTTTATCGAAGAAGGCCGCTTGGACGAGGTCAAGGGAAAGCTCCAAAAGGGCGACTACCTCTTTGTGCAATTTGGCCATAATGACCGCGACTATTCAAAGGCCGCGCGTTATGTGGAGCCGTCGAAGTTCTCTGGATTCATCCAACAGTATGTCGATGCTGGCAAGGGCAAGGGCGCCAATGTCGTCCTCGTCTCTCCGATGAACTTGAACGGTAGCCGCAACGTGTTCTCGACGGGCTCTAACAACTACGATGCCCGCGGCATGATGCAGACGGTTGCCAAGAACAACAAGATTCCGTTTGTCGATTTGAACATGAAGTCGTACAACACGTATAACAATACGTACAAAGGCATGGGCGATTATGTGACCCGCTATCTCTACAAAAAGCTGGAAAAGGGTGAATACCCGAATTTCCCTGATGGTGTGAACGATGGTACGACGCACTTCCAGGAAATGGGCTCGATGGGCCACGCCCAGATGATTTGCGAAGAGCTTGCAGATAATCTCAAGTCCAACACGAACCTCTCTGCCGATGCAAAGGCTGCGCTTACGACGCTTGTGTCTGCAATTAAGAAGCGTTATACCATCAAGGTCAAGACGAACCTCTCGAATTACAACGGTCTCATTACGCAGACGCAGTATTTCCCGGCGGGTTCCCCGATGACGCTTCGCGTGACGCCAAACGGCCAGACGTTTGAAAAGTGGGTCGATGATGACTGCAACGAGCTCTCGAAGGACATGATTTATTACGGCTTCAAGACGAAGGCTCGCGATATTACCTACACGGCGATGTTTAAGGGTGGTGCCGCTTGCACGCCGATTTCTCATGCTTCGGAAGATTCTTACGAAGAAGGTCCTGGTGGCGGTTCGAGCAGTTCAAGCGGTGAAGTGGAAGTCAAGGAACTTGACGAAGCTCTGTGCTCGCTCAAGGCTGGTACGGATGCTTGGCCGTCAGTGATTGACATGGCGGAACCTGAATTTGGAGATGGCTGGACTGAAAAGAATCATGAAGGCTATACTGGCGGCGGTTTCTTCAATCTTGATAATTCTGCCTACAGCAAGGCCACGTACATGGTGACTTCGGACCAGTCTGCAGAAAAGGCCCGTGTGATGATCCGCTATTCGTTTTCGGGAAGCGCTAATCGCGATATGAAGGTTACGGTAGATAATGGCACCTACGATGTGACATTCAAGTCCACCGGAAGCTGGGACAAGTGGGATACGGTCTATATCGACAACGTCTGGGTGGATGCCTTGGACTTCAAAGTGATTTTACAGTCGGCGACGGCAGATGGCGGCCCGAATATCGACATGATTGCGTTTGATATGAAGGATGTTTATCGTACCGGTTGCAAGGCCGTTCGCGAAAATCAGCAGGGACAGGGACCTGTTTCGATTGTTCCGAAAAAGCTTGCGACAAAGCCGCGAGCCAAAGGCTTTACGGTCAATGCGCTTGGCCAAAAAGTGCAAAATGTTCGCAATCAGTCGGATTTGCGAAACCTCCCCAAAGGCAACTACTTCCGCTATTAAAAACGAAAATTCCATTTTTAGTTGGATATTACGTGAATATCTTCAAAATAAGCTTGATATTCACGTAAAATTTTGATGTTGTATGTAGTTAAAATCCGCTCGAATGCGGATTTTTGCTTTAAAATGAAAAATTTTGAGCTTTTAAAGCTTAAAACACTGTCTAAAAGGTGGCGAAAGATACTTTTTGCTGAATTTTTAATAAGTTTGTCTGAATTTTTACGTGAGAAAATCTGATAATTCGATATTTTTCACGTAAAAAATGAACTTTTTTAGATTTTAAAAAAAAAATAACACATTTTTTATAACATAATGTGGACATAAAATTTGCAAAACTGTGGACAATAATGTATATTAAGTTATGCAGTTCCTGCCTATTGTCTACTTCTAACTGCCTACTAAATCATGATCAATATTTTTGAATATCTGAATTACCGCGAATTTTTGAAAGACGCCTACGAAGAGCGCCATGCAAGCGATTGGCGTTTTAGCCATCGTTTTATTGCCGAAAAAGCGGGCTTCGATTCATCGATGTTCAATAAGATCTTGCAGGGCAAGCGCAATTTGACCGACCGCATTGTCGAAGTTTTTGCGTCTATCTTTTGCAGTGACGAACGCGAAAAAGCGTACTTTGCAAACATGGTAGCTTTTAACCAGGCTAAAACGCATACCGAAAGCCGTCAATTCCTGGAAAAGCTTGTCGCGTCCAAGGAATGCAAGGTGGAAAACTTGGCGAAGGACCAGTTTGAATATTTTGACCATTGGTACCATGCTGTTGTTCGTGAACTTGTGACGTTTTACCCATATGTGGGCGATGATGCCGCTTTGGGTCTTATGGTGCGCCCGCCGATTTCTGCAAGCCAGGTAAAGTCTTCGATTGCGCTTTTGGAACGCTTGTCGATGATCAAGAAAAACGAGCAAACAGGATTTTATGAACAAACGCAAGGTCTTGTTTCGAGTGGCTTTGAATCGTACAATACGGCGGTGAACGCTTACATCCAACAGAATCTGGACGTGGCGCAAACGGCGATGGACCGCTTTGATCGCGGTGAACGCAATCTTTCGACGCTCGCATTTGGTTGTGACGAAACGACTTATAAAGAGCTTGTCGAAATGGTGCGCAGGTTCCGTCGCGAAGTGCTTGCTAAAGTAGGTGCGTGTCAAAAGCCGAATCGCGTTTTCCAGCTCGGCATGCAACTTTTCCCGCTTTCGGACCCGTATCCGCCACCGCAGAGGCGTGGGCGCAAACGCCGCATTCGCGGTGCCGAAATACAGAATGCTTCTCGTGAAATTGCGGATGAATCTCGTGAACCTGCCGGAGTTCAAGGGGGCAATCATGAAAACTAGTTTGATGACGGTTGCTCAAATGCGTTTGCTCGCGTGGCTTGGAATTTTTGCGTTGGCTTTGACAGCGTGCACCGAAAGAAACGTTGCTGGTGGCACCGAAGCCGAATCGACAATTGCTTTGTATGTTCAAATGGCTGATGGAACGCCTGCATCTACAGCGCGTGTTCGTATTTTGCCTGATGACTACCTTTCTAGCGGTCCTACGGAAAATGCTTGGAACGAAACAGATGAGGATGGGCAGGTTTCGTTTGAAGTCCGTAACGGCCGCTATACCATTGAAGCGCGTAACGTGAGTGAATCTAAGGCTTCGGGTGCTGTGCATTCTATAGCGCTTGATGCCAAGGCCGATTCCAAGGTTGATACCATCAAGTTGGGCGAACTAACGTCTATTGAAGGCTATGTAGTCCTTGGTGAATCGCCTGTTGTCCGCGTGGCGGGTCTTGACCGTTATGTTGTTCCTGATAGTACAGGGCATTTTGTAGTTGACTCGCTTCCGCAGGGGAGTTTCGATGTGCAAATTGGCGACCCGGAGGAAGTCCATTCGACGACGGTCCAATCCAATGCAGGGGATACTTTGTTTGTTGACGGCTCCGATGTGGCTTCGGACATCAAGGTCGTAAAGCCTGAAATCGCAACAGCAACAGAATATCCCGAGAGCGACTGGAGTGCTCATGAAGCCTTGCTCAAACAAATTCAAGGCTATGCAGTTGGAACGCTTGGTGCTACTGGAAAAACCGACAGCACGGGAAAAATTGAGAAAGTGGAAGGCGAAGTTTGCATTGTCACGACAACTGAAGATTTAATTGATGTTGTCGACTCTTCAAAGGTGGATTCGTTGGGAAATTACGGAACTAAGGTCGCCTTGTCCCAGGGCTCTTTCCGTGAATGCGCCGAGAAGGATACTCCAGTCTGGATTCTCTTTGAAAAAGATGGAACGTACAATTTGCGTTCGCCATTGCGCATAAAGTCTGATAAAACTGTGGATGGTCGTGGGCGTGATATTCGCATTACGGGCATGGGGGTTTTGACAAATGAATCGTCCAATCTTATTTTTGAAAACTTGACTTTTACGGCGCCTGCGATAACAGCTCATGATACAACAAGCCGTCGCGCTCTCTCGATTCATAACCGCACGCACCATGTCTGGGTGGACCATTGCACGTTTGAAGAGTATCCGCTAATCTTGGTTGATGTCAAGCGAGGCTCGAATGCGGTCACGCTCTCGTGGAACCGTTTTGAAAATGCACAGTCCGGCATTTTATTTGGGCTTGAACCGGACATTTTTATCGATTCTGCGCAGACATTGACTTTGCACCACAATTATTTCTCGAATTTGGAACTTCGCGGTGTGCTTGCTCGTCGTGGTAAAATCCACGCCTACAACAATTTCATTTACGGCGTGGGCGATGCCGGAATGGAATGTTCTGATTATGCGGCTTGCTACATCGAGGGCAATGTCTACAATAACGATGTGCCAGTTCGGGGATATCGCCTGAAAAACGAAGATGGCTCGCTGGACGAATCGACGGTTGGATTTGTCTACATGGATTCGAATACGTTTGGTCGTGGAGGCGAGGAACTTGCTGGCGATGCCCAGGGCTATAAGCCCGATTACAAGGTTTCTGTTGATGAAGCTGGTGCAGAACTTGCCGTTCGTGTGAAAAACGAAGCCGGTCCCCGGTAATTTCTATCAACTCCGTCTATTAACTAATGACTAATGACCATTGACTAATGGCTAAAATTACTATATTTGCGGTGCGAACTTTAAAGGAGCTATAATGCTTAAATCTACATTGCAACAGACCGATCCGGAAATCTATAACATCATCCAGAAGGAAGCCGAACGCCAGGAATATGGCATCGAACTTATCGCTTCTGAAAACTACACTTCCAAGGCTGTGATGGAAGCCATGGGTTCTGTGCTCACGAACAAGTACAGTGAAGGTTACGTTGGCAAGCGCTACTACGGTGGTAACGAAGTTATCGACGAAATGGAAGCTCTCGCTATCGATCGTTGCAAGAAGCTCTTTGGTTGCGACCACGTGAACATCCAGCCGCTTTCCGGTTCTCCGGCTAACGCTGCTGTCTACTTCGCTGTTCTCAAACCGGGTGACAAGGTCCTCGGCCTCAAGCTCGACCACGGTGGACACCTTTCTCATGGTCATCCGGTGAACTTCTCCGGCATGCTCTACAACTTCGTGCAGTACGAAGTCGATAAGGAAACTGGTCGCATCGACATGGACAAGGTCCGCGAAATTGCTCTCCGCGAAAAGCCGAAGATGATCCTCGCTGGTTTCTCTGCTTACAGCCGTAACCTCGACTGGAAGCGCTTCAAGGAAATTGCAGACGAAGTTGGCGCTCTCACGATGGCTGACATTTCTCACATTGCTGGCCTCATCGCCGGTAAGGCAATCGAATCTCCGGTGCCGTACTTCGACATCGTGACCACCACGACCCACAAGACTCTCCGTGGCCCGCGTTCCGCTATCATCATGTGCAAGGACCGCACGATCCAGAAAATGGTGAAGGGCGAACTCAAGGAAGTTTCTTTGGCCAAGGAAATCGACAAGGGCGTGTTCCCGGGCATGCAGGGTGGTCCGCATGACCACATCAACGCCGGTAAGGCTGTTGCATTCCTCGAAGCTCTGCAACCGGAATTCCAGACCTACGCCAAGAACGTCATCAAGAACGCTCAGGCTATGTGCGCTGAAATGCAGAAGCTCGGCTACAAGGTCATCAGCGATGGTACCGACAACCACCTCATCGTTGTCGACATGACTTCTAAGGGCGTTTCCGGTAAGGAAGCCGAAGTCGCTATGGAAAAGGTCGGCATCTCCTGCAGCCGTTCTACGATTCCTTTTGATCCGCGCAAGCCGATGGACCCGTCCGGTGTTCGTCTCGGTACTGCTGCTATCACGACCCGTGGCTTCGACGAAGAAGACACCCGCGAAGTGGCTCGCATTATCGACCGCGCTATCCAGGCTAAGGATGACGAAGCTGGTCTCGCCAAGATCCGCGAAGACATCGTCGCTCTCTGCAAGAAGCACCCGCTTTATAAGTAGGACAAATGCGTTGGTTGAGTGTCGCGGCCAAACTTGTTTGGACATGACCGAGACCAGCATTTAACGCCGTTGGTGTTCGTGGCTGCGGTTATGCCATATCTGAATACAAGTATTCAGTTGCGTCATAACCTTGCACACTATTGGTACTTGAACGAAGTGAATGTACAAGTAGACAGTGGTTAGGAATTGCTGCTGGACACTGCTGTTAGATGGCACCTTCGGTGCGAAAGATTAAAAGGCGACCCGTTAAAAACGGGCCGCTTTTTGCATTTGTGTCATACGGAAGCTTTACTCACGACTGTCATTCTGGAGCCACGCAGTGGCGATAGAATCCAAACAAGTGTTGTCTGTAGAGGACACTTTGCAAAGCTCGCCCTTTTTTTGTGTGATTTTGTACGCTTCCCGTTTTAGATTTATCTCCAAAAAAGGTGTCGGGATGTTGAAAAAATATGTGTTAGGGCTGTTTCTAGGCATTACGGCTGCTTTTGCAAGCGGCCAACAAAAAACAATTGCTTTCTTTACTCCGTGGTCGAATACGAATGCTGTCCTTTATATGGGCGGCGATTCTGTAGCCACCATGACTTCGCTTGAAAATTACTGCGGGTGGTTCAAGGCTACGGTAGATGCCCCTGAAAGCGATTTCAAGGTTTACTTTAAACAGACCGTCGGATTTAATTATGTCGGCGCCGAAGGCTTGGTCTCGACGGAACCGACTATGGCGACTGAAATTGCGCTTGATTCTGTGGCGGCCCTTTCGGATACGATTTGGGTTCAAGGCTACAAGACGGATGTGCCCGCGCTATTTTCGAAATATCCTGGCGTTCTTGGCGATTGCCCGCTAAAGAAAATACCTGTGACTGTTTACGACTGGCTTCATGGAACTAAGGGCGATGGAGACGGTAGCGGTAAAAATGGCGACCCGGCAAACGGTGTGAGCGCTGATTTTGGGTCGGGTGGATGCTCTGGCAAATCGAAGGCTGTGACGGGCATGGTCGAATACAATCTCGGTCCAAACGGCGTTCCTGTTCGTGCAAATCCGTTCCCGGAAAACTGCAAGATTACGGATCATTTGGATAGCTGGTTCTTGCCACAGGTTATCGGCATGGATACTGCGGGTAACGAGTACACCAATATGACTTGCCGCGACCTTTATGTTTCTTTGGACGATGATGGATTTTGGCTTGCAGAAGTGTCGAAAGATCGCATATCGGAAGGCAACGAAAAGAATTCAGATGGCATGTTCCTACTGGATGATTTTGAATATCTCGATGATGCAAAGACCGTTCCGAATCCTTATTTTGACCAACTTAAGGGAACAAAAATCGGCAAGCATAATTTTGGCTATACTGCAAAAATTCAGGCGACCTTTGAATATGTTCCAGGGCAGTATTTTGATTTTTATGGAGACGATGACGTTTGGGTGTTTATTGATAATCGATTGGCTGTAGATATCGGTGGCCAGCACGCCCAAGTGGCGGGTGCCGTGGATCTCGATACGATTGGTCAAAATACTGGGAACAAGCTTGTTCCTGGAAAGACTTATGATTTCCACATCTTTTACGTTGAACGCCATACGGGTTCCTCGAATTTCCGCATGCGCACCTCCATTGACTTGCATGTGGATGCGTCGATTTTCTTGACGTCTGATAATCGCGATGAAGGAAAGCGTTTTGAAATTTGGCAAATCAATAAGAAAAATAAGCTGTCTTGCAATTACGATGCAAATTCAACGGAACTGGATACGATTGGAGGCGTCTCTACGTTTACGCTCAGCGGCGGAAATCTTGCAGGACCTGAAATTCTTGATGTCGGAACGCATTACGAAGGCATCGTAATTACAAGCGATTCGACATTCTACATTGACTCGGCGGCGATTGTGTCGAATGTTGCCCTTGCTCCTGGTCATTACTTCTTGGAAATTACGTTGAAGGCAGATCCCAGCCAAAAGACTAAAGTTGAAATTACGGTTCCCTCTTATGCGGTGCCAAGCGTTGCTTTTATGAAGACGGATTGGACTATTCTCGGGAAAAATGTTTCTGGCGATACGGCGCAAATTGGCGAATGGGCGTATGCGACCTATCAAGTGAATATTGCCTTCTTTGAAGAATGGGCGAAGGTCAACAATTACAATCGAAAGATAAATCTATCATTCTCCGATGTGAATATTGATGTTTTGGATACTGTGGACGGAAATAAAATCAATGCTGTGAATTTGGATGCAAATGGAAAAGCAACATTCTTTGTCCGTGCTAATGCGCCTGTGTCGGGCGTGACGCTTACGGCGAAGGGTGCTACTGCAGGTGTGTCCGTGTGGACGGACCTTGTGTTTGCGGCTCCGCCGGTTCCCCGCGTGTCAAATGCCATTGCAATTGACCGAAACGGTGATGGTCGTGCCGATAGTTTGTATGTGCATTTTGATAAATCTCTCAAGCAAAAGAGCAAACTCGATTCTATCCAGTTTACTTTTGGGGAATCGTTTAATACGACCTCCAAGTTTACGATTGTCAATGAAAATGATATTGTAATTACGGCTGAAAACTTGACTCCGCAAAATTGCTCTGGGGATGTGTGCGGCTTTGGAAGCAAGGTCTTTACAGGGGGCACCTCGGACGTTTATGTCGGAAGTTTAAACAATTGGTTTACCTATGAAGACAAAGGAAAGACTGGTCGCTTCTATATGGAAAATGAACCCATTGCTGATGGGGTCGGGCCTATTATTCTTACGGCTGTAAAATCAAAAAATAATAATGGAAATGTAATGCTCTTGCTTACTTTCAGCGAAACCGTGTCCGATGAATCCAAAAAGAATTTTGTACAAATGTTCGATTTCCTCTGTGTACGTTCAGGAGAAAATCGTACTCCTGAAAATCCGATGCTGCAAGGAGGGGCTGATAAAACCATGTTGCTCATTTACGAGGCGACTGCAAAAGATGCGGTGCTCCCGACTAGTGGTGATCGCGTTCGTTTTACCGTTGATGGAATTGTTACGGACCTTGCACAAAATAAGGCCCATAAAGAGAACCCTTGGGTTGTCATAGCCGGGGATCAGGAACTTTCTCTTGAAAGTCCTAATGTGGTACTGATTGGCGAAGATCCTTATGATATCATCAAGAAGGATTCCGTTACACAGGCTCTGCTTATTCCTAACACAGCGCAGAATGCTCAGGAAATAGGGGATTCTCTTGGCGTTCAGGGAAGTCTTGTCGATTTCGATGTCTCGAAAATTATGATTGAACAGACTCAGACTGCAGTGAATCATCTTGATGCGTTTATTGAATCTCGAATTGATAATACGGTCCACTACGACACCACCGTTACAAGCATCAGCGAAGAAGAAGCTCTTGTGCAACTTTTTAACGACATCCGTACCGTAGTTGTGGATACGTCTTACGGGTTTAGCGAAGAGACGGTCAACGGGATTTTAGACGGAGCTATAAACGAGGGTAATTATAAATTAATTGTTCGACCGGAAGACCAGGCGCTTATCGCGACGATGGTCGAAGCGAATGTTGATGCGAGCCGCGATACCACCATTGCGATAGATGAAATTTTATCTGTAACGCAGACAGACTTGTTCGATGCAATTCGACAAGGAAAAATGGATAGAGAACTTTTGCAAGCCGGTGTAAGCCAAGAACTGATTGATGCCATAAAAAATGGCGATGTAAATGAATTCAATATCGGTGAATATCGCAGTGGCGAAAAAACTGTAATTTCGGGTGATGATGTTGAACTTTATTACCATACGCGGTATTTCAGTCACTTGGGAGAATTTGTTGGAGATTATTCCAGTTCAATTAAATGTTCGGATCGTGATTTATATGGAGAAGAAGGTTGCTTAAAAAACAAGGGAAGAATTTTCCTAGCTTGGAATATGCGCTCTAATAATGGCCGTTTAGTGGGC
The DNA here is from genome assembly GCF_900142945.1 of Fibrobacter sp. UWB7. Taxonomy (NCBI): domain Bacteria; kingdom Pseudomonadati; phylum Fibrobacterota; class Fibrobacteria; order Fibrobacterales; family Fibrobacteraceae; genus Fibrobacter; species Fibrobacter sp. UWB7. The sequence continues at coordinate 179,911 of NZ_FRCO01000001.1, read as the reverse complement.
ACCGGAGTTTATATCGAACGCCTTGAAATCAAGGTTATCGTGAACGGGAAAAAAAATATACACCAGGTTCGGGATAAATTGATGGGCGTACGCCGTAAAGGTGGCGCGTTGTCTCATAAAAATAGTCTTTGAAATTGAAGCATATACAACACTCACAGACTCCAAATGCGCAGACTCGAAAGAGCCTGCGTTTTGCAATTCAGGGTGCTTTTAGCATTTTGTCAATGTTTTTTGTAACGTAGTTTGTTCTCTTTACCTTAAAAGAGGGTATTTTCATGCATAGAAAAATGTATGGGAGATATGTATGGAATGTTTAAAATTATCCTTTGCTGCGCTTTCTTTGGCCGCTGTTTCTACTTTTGCAGGCCCAATCACGACGGTTCCTTGGAATGGGCACCCGGGGGCGGCGTCTTTCACATTCGATGACGGTCTGCACTCGCAGACGAACAACCTGACCTTCCTGGACAATATGCCGGATGTGACGGTGACATTCTTTGTTTGTACCAACACGATGGGCTTTGGTAGCAATACGCAACCTCATTTGAATTATGCAAAGAAGGGGCATGAGATTGGGAACCATACGGCGACTCATAAGAACTTGACGCAGAACGCCGACTTGAATTCGGAAATTAGTGGCGCGGCCTCGAAACTGCGTGGTATGGGCTTGGAAGCGACATCTTTGGCGACTCCGTATTGCGCGCAGAATCAGACAGTCAAGAATGCGATTAACAAGGAACATTTCATTAGCCGCGGGTGCGGCGGTTCTGGCCTTACGGGCTGGGATACGGAACCTGATTGGATGCAGATTGATTCCCACTATTGGCAACAGAATGGAAGTACGGTGTCGGCATTCAAGAGCAGTGCGGACCAGGCGGCAAGCCAGAGCAAGTGGCACGTGCAACTGAACCATGGCGTAGGTGCTGACTGGGACGTGATTTCTGCCGCCGACATCAAGACGCTTATTGAGTACGCGGTCAGCAAGAAGTTGTGGGTGGCGAGCTTCTCGACGGTGGGGGCGTATTTGCGTGCTCACTTCACCATTGACAAGGCTGCCGCAACGAACACCGCAAACGGGTTTACGGTCAAGTGGACTTCTCCGCATGCGCATATGCCAAAGAGTGTGCCGCTTCGCGTAAAGATTCAGGGCGCGCAGGGCAAGACTGTTAGCCAGAAGGGTAAAGAAGTCAAGCCGAATTCCGATGGTACTTACACGATTGAATTCATGGCGCTTGAACTTGAAGTTTCGGGCGAGCCGATTGAAGTCAAACCGTTCAAGGGCGCAATTGAAATTCCGGGAACTCTTGAAGCCGAAAATTATGATACCTACGCTTACAGCGATGCCGATGGCAAGAGCGATGAAACAGGCTACCGCAGCGATGATGCTGGCATTGTCAAGGGCGGCTCGGGTTATGCGCTCGGCTACACGAGTGCTGACGATTATTTCGAATACACGCTCGATGTGAAAAAGGCGGGTAAGTACAAAGTAGTTATCAATGGAGCCACTGGCAATTCTACAGCGTCTTCCGTGACCGTTTCTGTAGGCGACAAAAAGGTTGAAACGGAAATCCCGTCTAAAGGCGATTGGGTCACGTATTCCGAAGTGGAAGCGGGCGAGTTGGAACTTGCTGCGGGTAAGCAGACGCTCCGCCTTACAATCAATACAAACTATATAAATGTCGACTGGATTAAATTCGTGGATGAATCTGTGCAGTCTTCAAGTTCCGTTCAGCAGTCCTCAAGTTCTACGAATCCGGCAGTTTCTAGCTCTTCGACTTTGGCTGAATCCAGTTCTTCGGCTACAAATGCGATTGTTCAGAAAGTTGCATTAGAACATGGCGTAACAATGGTGCATTGCCAGGTGTTCGATTTGAATGGTCAACTGATCAAGTCTGCGAATGTGATGGCGGGTTCCGCAAGCGAGGCTTGGAATCTCGTGAAGACGGGGCTCAGAAAAGGCGCTTACATCATGCGTTATGGCGAAGCGGATCGCGAAATGCGCGTTATCCAAATTCGTAAGTAGATCAAATGAAAATAGTGCGACTCGTTATGGCGGGTCGCTTGTTGTATGTTGACTCATTCATTAAAGAATGGTTTAAGCTAATATCTGTGTAAAAGACGAGTTGACTGTATATTTTTGTTAGAGTATATTTGGGGACGGGTTAAATAAGCTGACAAGTAGTGTTAGTGAATAATTCATCTGTGGATGAGGTTGTCCTTATGAAAAAAAATATTCTATTTCTTGTTCTTTTTTCAGTCGTTTTTATTTTCGCGCAAGGTAATGTTGAATCTAAAATCGAAGAAGGTGCTTCTGTAACCTCAGCTTCTGATAAAGACAAACAGATGCTTATTGAACAACTGCATATTTGCAAAAGCTCATTAACCAAGATTATCCACCATAGTTCTATGGAGGTCTATAACCACGAAATTGATCTTCTGCTTAACAACTTGCGAATTAAAGAAATTAGCGCTCTTGGCTTGTATGAAGTGCAGGATTTTCGAGAGGACCTTCTTGATGAGCTGAAAAAACTACAGCTGAATGAAGAAGAGCATGATCTTATGAAAAAAATTAATGCGATGGAACGCGATGCCATGAAATGGAATGCTCTTTCTAATGCGTTGAGTCCAACTCTATTAATGGTTGGTGTGGGAAGCCCCCAAAAAATGCTTGCTCAGTTGGCCTTCAATGTTGGTGTAACTGCCGTTCGTTCTATGGTTGAATATAAATCTGCTGGAAATGCTCAGAGTATTAACGAGCTTAAGCAACGTTTTGAAATACGAAAACGAGATTTAGAAAGTGTTGGTCGTTTACGTCAAAAAGCAATGGATGTGGAGTACAAACTCTTTAGTAGATTTGGAAAAGACTTGAAACTTGCAGAATTTGACAGAACTGTTGAAGAAGATGAAGAAAATTTTGTTAAAGTTATTTCTTTGCCTGATGCCTATTCTCGAATAGCGAATATGGAAAATGAACATTTCAAGAGTCTTTTTGGAAAGTTTGCTGATTACGACTACTATCTAGGTATGGCTTATTTGGACAATCGAACTGCAAAAGATTCTGCAGAAGCTTTTAAAATTCTCAATCGTTTTGTTGAAAAAGCTAAAGAAACTCCTCTATTTAGAAAAGATGAAAAATTAGGAAGTGCTGCGTTGGTCCTTATGACTCAGGAAAGGTCAAAAAAAGTGGTCAATCTCATTAAGATTGTAGAAGACAATCTTCCTACAAATGGAGCTGCTTTAGTGCAATGTGCTGCCACTTATTTTGAATTGGCTGAAAAATATCCGGAATACGAAAAGGATGGGCTGAAAATTTTGCTGCGTGTGGTAAACGATGTTTCCATTTCGGACAACAAGAATCTTGCTTTTCTACTGGTGGTAAACCGATATGAATCTGTCAAAAAATTTGGATTGGAAAGCAAATTCTACAATACCGTCAAAGGAACAGAGGGCCTGGATTTTACCCCGTATATTAATTACTTGTGGCATTACAAGGTTGAAACCATCAAAAAGGAACAAAAATTTTTAACCATCAAATCTTCTGCTGAGGGCTCTTGTAAGAAAAAATTCCGAAACTATTTGAAAGGTTGTGAAGACTTTTATTTTGATTTAAAATTAGAATTAAGCGAAAAATTTAGTTTTAATCTTGACGAAGTACAAATGTACACAGAAATGTACAATCACAATTCAGGCAATTTAAATGTGACTCAGTATAAGATTGAAAAAAAGAATTTGTTCACTTTAAAAGAACTTCGTGAAAGTAAAGCTAAGGAATTCTTTGAGGCTAACCCTGAAGCCATTTATTTCTTTGTGAATACGGTGGTTCTTGATTCTCTTTATTCTGTTAAAGAGTCGTTAAAGGAAATGGATATTCGTAATTGTGATATTTTCCGTAACCAAATTGATGGATGTAGCGATTATGTTGAAAATCTTGTTAAATTTTGGAAGGAATATAAAGATAAAAAGCCTTATATGGCTGCAACCTACATTGATAAGGAAAATTATCTTATAGACTTTGCGTATTATAGCGATTTCTTTTCGCAGGATTGGGATAAAAAGATAGTTTTTACTGGTGATAGTCTTACGTATAACCCTTATATGATTAAGAATATTTTCAGTGAAAATGCGAAAAAACGCGTCAAGATGTTTTTTAAGATTGTATTCCCAAATCTAAAAGATCCTGAAGAAACGGACAAAATCATTTTGACATATGTCAAGTATGTAGGACATGAACCGGAGCTTTTCTCCATAGAAGATGGTTTGAAAATTTATTTTGTTGATGATGGTAGAATTGTGGAAAAAATATGATTGTAATTCGCCAAATTTTGTTTCTTGTGCTATGTTGCTTTGTCTGTTTGGCATTTTCAAAGATGAAAAATGAACATGTAAACGATATGTGGCTCGTTTTTCCATTTCAAGAAAGTGAAAAAAATGGCGTTAACAAAAAAATTCATGAATTCTTTTTGGATGTTCATAGTTATCTTGATTATTGTGATTATCCCTTGAAGAAAAATAACGATTCGGATCGGCGACATTCTTGTAATAACTTATGTGAATTGCTTGCGACACAAAGTTGCCATATTACCATTGGTAATGTTAGCAAGGGAAATCATCGAATTTTTTATCACTGGGGATGGACCCCCTATGTCAAGGATATGAAAAATGATCATCATTATAAATCGTTAAAAAATTATGTAATAAGATCTTGTGATGATGATGCTTCTTGTGTAGACAAATTCTTCGATAAATTTAAGGATGTCAAGAAAAAAAGAGACTCGCACCTTCAAGATCAGTATGCAGGATTACTGGGAAAGAACAAATTTAGTCTGTTAAGCCGTAGAGATCAAGAACAAGGTAACGCATTTATTGCGATTGCCTATATTGTGCATATATTGGGTGATTATACCACCAATCAAGGTAATGATAAAACGCAGGAATTCGATAGCGTTGTAGACGATATAAAACAGTCTTTGATAGCTTTGGCTCCAGAAAGAAAAGCTGCTATAAATGATTTCATTGCTAAATTAGAGAAAAAAGCCTACTCTGGCAGTATTGGTCAATTTCGTGCATCTAGTTCTAGTGAATTAGGTGAGAACACGTTGAATTTCCTAAAAAACAACTTTACCAATTTCTTATACGCCACAAAATCGGAAAATTACTTAAAAAAGTTTGAATCATTTAATTATAAGATGAAGTAAGTAAAATCTAAAAACTATCTTTGTATTATAAACACGAGGTTTTATGCAGTCCTGGACCGAAATCAAGAATATTGAAAACCCCACAGAAGAACAACAGCTTGAAGCAATTAAGCTGAACTGGTATGCCATCAGTCTCATCCAGAACCCGACTGAAACAGTGCAAAAGGCTGCATTTGAAAAAAATGAGCAGGCCATTCTTTACGTGAAGTGCGGTCCGTGCGAAGCTTTGAAGCAGGCGCTTAACGCTATGGACGAGGCTAAGTTCCTCGCCGCATTTAAGGCTGAACCGAACTTGCTCAAGTTTATCACGAATCCCGCTCTTCTCAAGGTTGCTGTGTCGCAGGATTGGCGCATCGTCCGTAAGATCGATGGAGCCTCCGATGAACTTTGGGCCGAGGCCGTTCGTCAGAGTGCGGACGCTTTGAAATTTGTTCACAATGCGGGTGAAAAAGTACTCGTTGCTGCTGTGGAACGTGACTGGAAGTACATTCAGGAAATCGAAGTCCCGACGGCGGCTGTCGTTGTGGCTGCGGTCAAGCAGGACTACCATGCGTTTGAATACGTGAGCATTCGTCGCCGTACAGAACCGGTGCAGCTCGCCGCCGTCCGCACGGATTGGCGTTGCATCCAGTACTTACAGCGTGCTAGCGAAAAGGTGCAGATGGAAGCGGTCAAGGCATCTAAGGATGCTCTTAAGCTGATCAAGAATCCGACTCCTGCCGTCAAGGAATTCTGCGCGTGATTGAGCTTGATTCGGTAACATTCCGTTATCCGAAATCCACGGCAGATGCTCTGTCTAATATTTCTCTCAATATCCCGCAAGGGAGCTTTTTTGCGCTGATTGGCCCGAATGGCGCTGGCAAGACAACTTTGTTGCGCTTGCTTTGCGGGCGTCTAGGCGCATTCGAAGGCTCTGTCAAAATTGACGAGTCCTTGCGCAATTCTGTTGGATTCCTGAATGCCGAAAAGTACGGTGTGCTTCTCGAAAATCCGGGCGTTTATCCGAAACTTTCCATCAAGGAATATCTCCAGTATTTTACAGGCTTTTATGGCTTTGGCGCAGAGAATTGGCGCGAAAATGGAGCCATGTTGGAACGTTGCAAGTCTTTTGCTGAACGCCTCAAATTGCCGCCTCTCGATAAGCGCTTGGAAACGCTCTCGCTTGGGAACCGCCAAAAGGTGCAGATTGTCCGTGCGCTTTTGCATAGTCCAAAGCTTTTGATTCTCGACGAGCCTGTTGCAAATCTCGACCCGATTTCAAGAGATACGGTCTGGCAACTGCTCGACGAATGGCGCAAAGAAGAAAACGGAACAGCGATAGTCTGCTCGCACGTGCTTGCTGAAATGGACCAGTGGGCAACGGATTACGCCATTATCGACGGCGGTCGCGTTTTGAAAAGTGGGCGAGTCGCCGATGTTGGTGCCGATACCACTTCGTTTAAGATAAATGCTACTGGCGCGACTCTAGAACAAATCCGCGCTGCTCTTGATGCTGCCGGAATCTCCGCCGACGTTAATCTTGAACACACAAGCCTTTCAAAGCTTTATCGTTCAATTATTCAGTAAATTCCTAATAGGCGGTCTTCTACTAGCTGCTGCGCAGCCACTTTAGAATGCCTGCGACAAGTCGAAGGCGAAACGTCCCCATTTAAATCTGGTGGAGTTCTTCTTGCTTTCGTCTACGCTTGTAAGCCCTGTGATAATTGCATAGTCCAGGCGGAATGTCAGGAATTGCCAATGATAGCGGATGCCAAGACCAAGGCTTCCTTCTTGCGATGAATTGAATTGGTCATCTTTCATGTCCATGACTTTCGCCCAGTCAAAGAATTGCACGATTTGCCAAGCTCTCAAAGATTTCCATGGCAACGTCCAGCGCAATTCCTCGTTGATGCGGAAATACATTGGCGTGAGTGCCGTATTGGTGACTTCTTTAGTCGTATCTTTTGTAACTACAGAACCATCTTCATCTTTTGTCGTGATTGTAGTCGGAACTTCTGAAGTGTAGCTCGCGTAAATGCTGCGGAAACGGTAACCGCGTACAGAACGGGAACCACCTTGATAGAACACGCGGGCGTCATCTTCGATGGCTGTGTTGAAAAATCTGCCGACACTGCCACTTAATGCTCCGTATAGCGTCCAGAACAGCGGCATGTACAGGTTGACAGTCGCTTCGCCATAAGTGTAAATGTGTCCGTCTTCGTAGTCGTTCTTTCCGCTAAAGTTCGTGCCAAAACCCGCCGTGGGGAACACACGAATACCTTTTGTCGGATTGAAGTAGTCGTTGGTGTAGTCGAACGTCAAACCGATTTCGCCTTTGAGCTTGAAAAGCTTGTCTTCGTTTTTATTCACGTATCGAGTATCAATAGTACCGCGGAATCTGATGTTGTTCGTGATGCCGAATGTCAGGTCACCGCGGTTGATGATTTCGTAACGCTCTTCAATACTGTCTGGGTAAGCGGGCGGGTTAATCTTTTCGTGGTTGAAAGAAAGTCGGTCTACAAAACGGATAGCCGTCGGGATGAACGTGAATGCTGTTCCGAACAAGAGCGGGTTTGCGTATCCGAGCGTGATTTCTTGCTTGTGCTGTGCAATCTGGACGCTAGTTGAAAATTCGTTGAACTTTCCAAAGAAGTTCTTGTGGTCGGCATAAGCCATGGCGCCGAAACCGTAGATTTCTTCGAAGAAAAATCCGTAGCGCGCTTCGCCCGGCACGCGTTCGATCACGTCGAGGTGAACGTCCGAAAGCCCGTCTTCACGAAGTGAATCGTTCAGCTTGACTTGCGTAAACAACTGCGTTGAATAGAGCTTGCTCTTGAAGTTGAAATACTGGTTACCGTCGATGATTTCACCTTTAGGGATTCGCCAAAGTGAAGAAAGCCAGGATGTGTCTGTCAGCCCTTGCTCGGGTGTCTGGTTCTTTTCGTTCTTGTTGATGACGCGTTGCGTGGTGGTGATGACGTTACCCATCAAGACTTTGGGGCCGGGGTTCACATTGATGATGACGTTGATTTGTTTTGCCGTTGTATCGACATGTTCTTCGGACGAAATGTAAACGTGCAAGTTACCTTGTTTGCGGTATGCTTTCTGGACTTCTTGCAAGTCTTCGGAAATGTCGTCCTGGTTGTAATATCTGTGCTTTGTAATCTTGAGTGATGCTAAATCTATAGGGATGGGTTCATCGCCGGCAGAAATGATTTTGGCATCGTTGAATTTATAGCATTCGCCTTCGCTTACAGTAATATCGTAGTTGCGCTGGATGTTTCCGTTCGAAAGCGGTTCACGATTGATTTCCAATTTCAAGTCGAGACTGAAGTATCCACGGGAATAATAAAGGGCTTTTATGTTTTCCGAAGAAAGGCGCATCAAAAAGTCTTGCTTGATGGTGTCGAGCTGTCCAAATTCATCGGGAATGTCAAGCTGTTCGTTTAACTGGAACTTCGAGAAAATCTTATTGCCTTCGATGGACACAGACCAAGGACTTTTGTCATCGTTATCCGCAAATGCAATCGACGAAAAAAACAATAATGCACAAATCAATAAAATCATTTTGCTTTCTCCGTGGACTTCGTATCGCTAGGCTTTTTGTTTCCAAACTTGCTAAACGTAGTGGAATCGAAAACGTCCGTATCGTTCGGCTGGCGCATCGCTCTTGGCGGGCGGACCGTTTCGCAGTGCCCGATACCTAAAATACAGGGGTTCCAGAACTTGTATGTGTAGTTGATGCCGATGTTCTTTTCGACACGACTTTCGTTGTTACTTTCTGTACCAGAGTTCGATGTGTATTGCTTCGAAATCAAAAGACCGTTCAAGGATAACGTTGGCGAGAAATGGTTCTTGTGCGAGTATTCCTTGTCCTGGAATACTGGGAGCGTGTAGGTAGCGCCAAATTGCAATGCCTGTTCGTAAACCGGGTCTATACTCTGGTCTTGCGTGTAACCGAAAATGAGGCTCAAGTTCTTGACCCAGCGATCCAGAGAAATCGGAACCTTGACGTACGAAGAGTCCTTGTCGTTGGCAGAGTTGTCGAAGAGCATCACCTTCATGTCGATATCGCCAATGTAGTCGCCACCCAAGGTCTTGTTTGCGGTCGAAGAAATGACTTTACCGATTGCCTTGCCGGCAAGCTTGTTCCAGTCGGCAGAAACGCCATCCTCTGTAGCGACGCATCCAAGGAATATGTTGCGGTACGTATCTGCAGCGGTCGATTCTGTTCCGCAGTTGGAACTCGGCATCGGTTGCGGGTTGGTAATGGTTCCTTGAATATCAAAGTTAATCGGGCAGGTTTCTTTGTCCTTGTCTTCTTGTTCTGTACAGTAGGGGAGTTCCTGTGAACTAGAAACGTCGATAATGCCTTGCTGCCAAGGAACGTCGTTCCACGAGAGATTGAAGCTGCTGAGTTCGAATTCGTAAATGTCCTTAACGCCGATGAAGCCGTTGTCTGCGTTAGTCACGTCGCCGCGTAAGAGAGGTCTTGTCGTCGTGCCGAGCACCCAAATATCAAGCGTGAGCGGGAAAGAGGCAAACGGCGAGATGATTTCGACGGAGTCGCTCTGGGAATCGCTGATGTGGAACGACAAGTCGATGGGGCTCGATACAGAAATCTTGGCTTCGGTCTTTTCTTTATTGCGGAGGTTGGCAATAGCGTTATTGAAGAGCGTTAGCACCTTGTCGAGAGAACTTGGCGTAATCTCGATATCCAAATCCTTTCTATAGACGAGCTTATCGATAATGAAGTTGCCGTTGATGCTCTTGTTCTTAATCTGTCTGTCTTGCGTATGCGGAATGTTGAGCGTAAGATCGCTTTTGCCTTTCAGGTTTGCTGTACCGAATGTTTCATCATTAAATTTGTATAGAATCAGAGGGAAGTTCGCGACGAGGGACATCTGTTCTTCGGAATCTTCTAAGTGGCTAGTGACATTTTTCAAGATGACTGTGTGGTTGTCCGTTTCGAGCGTGTAACTGTCGGTGCTGATATCAAGCGCTTCGAGCCTCATGGTTCTCAAATCGTAAAGCAAGGTTGCGAGAATCAAGTCGCCGCGATCGTTCTGCGTCGAAATTTCGTTGATGGCGAGCACACCGTCTTTGAGGTCGCCTCTCACGCGGAGCGGGAAGTCCATCGGGAGTGTCCCGTAACGGACAATGGTAGAATCTGACCAGAGCGTTGCTGCGATTCCCGGTAAGCCTTCACGGAGTTTCGCCTGAATGTTGATTCTCATATCGGTCTTGTCAATTTCGGCACGGGTTTCTGGGATAAGCCATATGCCACCGAGATTGATTACACCTAAGAAGTCGAGGTCGTTATTGATGGAGCCTTTACCATTAATGAAGCCTCCGTTCGGGCTTGTGTAGGTCAGGCTGACAAGCCTATTGTCATCGAAAATGTTGTCTACAACAATATTTGTAACACCTGTCCAGACGCCATTCATGATGTCGAAGTTGGTAAGCAATTCAATCTTGTTTTTCTTTGCCGAAACGTTCAGTTGCTTGAGGTTCAAAAGTTCTGGAGGAATGTTGGTAAACTTCAAGTCCTTGAATTCGATATTGCCGAGCATGCCGGATTCTTCATTAAACGAAATCTCACCGTTGAAGCTACCGGAAGAAAGCGTTGTGTCTCCAAGCGGTTCCAAAAGAATCGGCAAGTTGAAGTCTTCAGCCGAAGCCCAGGAATGCAAAACCTGGATGGGGAGCACAGCGGTAGGCTTGAAGTCCGGGTTCGAATCGTTAGGCAATACGAACGAAGCCTTCATGGCGACCTTGTTGCTGTTGTGCGTGAAAACCGCCGTATCGACAATTACGGTATCGCCAATTTCTCTAATCTTAGTGTGTCCGTGCACGATAAACGGTTCCACATTGCCGTCTATATCGAGCTCAGCTTCGCCGACACGGGAATCGAGATTGTAGTCAATGGTGCCAGTGACTGTGCCCTTGAGCTTGTCGTTCAGTTCAATGTCCGAGAGGGGGAGTGTCGATATTTCTGCATGGTCTACCCGAGCCCAGACGAGGAGTGAATCGCCAAGGTGGACAACCGTTTCGGCAGTACCTCCGTTCTTTTGCGTGAGCTTCCAAGAAGTGTGGAGCGTCGGCTCGTGGAAATCGACATCGCCTGTAATGGCAAATTCCTCGTTTGGCGTGAATACGGTCACTTTCGGGAACTCGATGTAATTGCGGTTGAGGTCGAGGACCAAGTGCAGGCGGAGGGAGTCTGCTTTCAGGTGGTAAGCGTTGACGATGGAGTCTGCCTTCAGGTAAGCGCGCAATTTGTTGTTCTGGAACGACCCTATGAGCTTGGGGTTACGTCCGAGTTCGACATTCCCCTTAACCCAGTCCAGCGCCCAAGGTTCTGTTGCGGCGAGGTTAGCAGCGAAGAATACCTTGAGACTGTCCTTGGTCTTGATTCGCGTTCTGATGACGGAGCCTTCGCGGGTTTCAATGGAGGCTTCGATGTCGTCACCTGTTTTTGTAATCGACTGGATGTCCATGTCCATCGGCATCATCTGCGGCCCGTACATGGCGCTCATGTATGCAATTTCACCGGAAAAGTCAAAGTCCAGCTTGTCGTTGATCACACCGTCGAGATTGATGTGTCCGCCTTCGTTATTGCGGAATACGGACTCGATGTTGGTGTGTTTCGGGCTTCCGTTGACCTTAATGGTGGCATCAAGCGGCAAGAACGGCCAAACTTCTCCGATGTGCGTCTTGAGCGTAAAATTGTACTGGAACGTTTTTTTGGTAAGCGATGTCGAAACATTTCCGCTTAGACTCAGGTTGCTTATTCCTGGAACTGCCTTCGGAAGTTTCATCGGGACCCAGCTAAGAGGATCTTTGACGTTCACGTTTGTGGCGACTTTCAACTGGGTCACGTCGCTTTTGGGGGCTGTCGCGTTTATCGTCACGCTGTTGTTCGGTGTCGAAACATTGACGTTTGCGATGACGTTTTTCTGTTCGAAGTCCAAGTCGAGCCGCACGTTGGCGGGCTCAGCGATGTAGCTGCCTTGGATGCTGTCTGCGTTCAGCAGTAAACTTCTTTGACCTTTACTCTTGGCGAGGATATTCTGCGCCTTCCAGCCCATGTCTCCCATGGCAAAGTCTAGCTTTCCGACACTGATTTTTACAGGGAGCGGCGTACGCCAGTTGTCGGGAATCGCAAATGCTTCAAGCTTTGTCGTGTCTTTTGCCGTCGGTTGGCTTTTGGTTGTGTCCGGGACCTGGTTTATGGAAACCTCTTTAACATCCAGGGCAACCCCTTTATCTTCTCCGAGAATTGTGATGTCCAGGTGGGGACCACGGACCATGTAGGTCGAAGCTCCCTTTTCAACGAGGATAGAATCGTAATAGTGGTCGAGGAGGTTGTTTTGATGGTGCCCGTAAGGGGTTATTGTTACGTCGCCAAACGTGTGCGGGGTCGAGAGGAGCTCTTCAATGGCAAAATGGACATACCAGACGCCTACAGCGATGGCGCCCACAATAGCCGTCGTAATTGCGGCTTTTATAAGGAATATTGATAGAATACTCTTCAAGTGCCCCTAATATAGATAATGTTGGTATTTGTAAAATGAATGCTTACGTGGAACTTACGCTTGAAAGTATATAGGATGTGTAAATTATTATTTATTTAGAATAAAGTAATTTGTTGTTGGTCGTTAGTCTATGTTCATTAGATGTTGGTTCATGAATTTCTAAATCATGAGTTAGGAATTCTTGCCATAAAAAACTATTAACTATTGACTAATGACTATTGACTAAATTCTAATAACTAATGACCAATAACCAGTAACTATTAACTATAAAAATTGTTATATTCACGCGTACATATTCATGAGGACTTTATGAAAAAGGGTTTGCTTGCGTTTTTGTCTTTCTGTACTCTTGTTTTTACAGGGTGCAATTCCATCGGAGAAAAGGATACTCTCGTAGCTAGGGTGAATGGTGAACCCATATACAAGGAAGACTACGCCTTCATGATGCGCGTAGGCAATATTGTTCCCAATACGGAACAGATGAGAAAAGCGTCGGGCTCGTTGTTTAGCCGCAAGGCCCTTTATACGGTTGCTCTCCAGAAGTATCCTGAATTCAAGGATCAGCTTGCTGCTCACAATGTTTCCTTGGAAAATTACCTCCTCACGTTTATCTATCAGCGCCTCTATTCGATGGACCGCCTGATGTACAGCGACGATGAACTCGCTTTCTACTACGACAAGCACCGCGACCAGTTCCCGGATTCCCTGGCTTACATGAATCTCCGCGACAAGGTTGCCGATGCCAAGTATATCGAGGCGAACCAGGATTCTTTAAGGGCTTATGCGTTCCAGCACAGGAACTTGGCTGATTCTACAGCCGAAGTCAAGATTACGGACGATATCAAGGAAAGTTTCGTCTCGGACCATCGCCAAAGGATTGTTCGTGAAACGGGTCCTGCACTCCTGAAAAAGTACAACATCCAGGAAACCGAAATCCAGCTGCCGTCGGCCGAAGTTTATTATGAAAAACACAAGAATAAGTACACGACCCCGAACGGCTTTGTCGTCTATCATGTGGAAGCCGCCGATTCTTCCGCTCTTGCCAAGCGTTTCAAGGGCAAGAAGGTGGATCTTAAGGGCTTCATGAAGATTGCTTCCAAGTTCAGTGAGAACAAGGAAACCAAGAAAGCCAAGGGCTATGTCGGCAAGGTTATTCTGGGACATCCGCTTCCGTACGGCATCGGTTTTGTCTCGAATATGTTTATTGAACTCGATACATTGGCTGATGGAGCCGTTTCTTCGATTCTCAAGTCTGAATCGACAGGGCGCTTCCATGTATTCTACCGTGTTTCGGCTGTTGCTTCGGAACAGAAACCGTTTGACCGAGTCCGCAAGACTGTTGAACGCGAGCTGGCAACGTCTGCTAATTATGAACTGGATTCCTCATACGTTCTCGTGACGAAAAACGGTGAACCGGTTATCCGCGAAAAGGACGTTCTTGCGGCATACGAAGACAATCCGATGATGATCCGTTCCCGCAGATCGCACGACCAGGTGGTAAGTTCTCTTGCTCTCCAGCTTGCCTTTGCTACAGAAGCCCGCGAAATCGGTCTAGACCACTCCTGGGAATATAGAGCCTTGCAGCGCCAGAGCGATGTGGATTACGTTATCAAGCTTTATAGAAACAAAGTGTTGAGCCAGGTCTCGGTTCCCGAAGATTCCCTCAAGGCTTTGTATGACCGCATGGGCAACCCTGCACAGCCGACCCTTTCTTATGAACAGTCCCGTGCGGAACTGAGCGACTGGTTTACTATCCCCGAAAACCTCATGAAGAGGACGTACTACTACGCCGAAGAAGACTACTTGCCGAAAACGTACGAACAGGCTAAACAGAACGTGTTTGAATCTGCTTTCCTGAAGCTCCGTTCTGGTCGTTGGGACAGGGAAGTCGTGTCTTCCTGGGGTACTGCAAAGGTGGATCTTTTTGCAGACAACATTACACTCATGCCGCAGGAAGCTTCTCCAGAACAGGCCATGAGAGCTGCCGATTCCCTTTACACGCAGGCAAAGAATGTTGAAAAGGCTTACCTCGCCTGGGATGGAATCCGTGACCGCTATGTGGACATTGATTCTGTTGCCAAGAAGGCAACGTTTGAACTGGCTCATATCTTTAGCGATAGGGAAAATTTCAACGAAGCCCAGAGAGAATACAAGGCTTTCTACCGTACATGGCCGGACTCTCCGGATGCTGAAAAGGCGATGTTCAGCCGCGGCTTCATCCTGACGGAAAATCTGCACTTGAACGACGAAGCCCTTAAGGTCTTTGACGAATTCAAGAAGCTCTACCCGAAGAGCGAACTCAATGAATCTGTCGATTGGCTTGTCCAGAACATCAAGAGCAACGGCAAACTTGCCGATGATTTGATGAAAAAAATCGAAGCCGAGGAATAGTCTCTAGTTTTATAGTCAATGGTCGTTAGTTTCTAGTTTGGCGGCGTAGCCGCGATTCTTAAGTCTTACGACTAATAACTAATGACCAAAGACCATCAAAAAACCTATATTTCTCACATCTTTAACTAAAAGGTACTACTATGGAAATGACATTTGCAATGATCAAGCCGAACGCAGTCAAGTCTGGCTTGGTTGGTCGTATTATCGATCGTTACATCGCTGCCGGTCTCTCTGTCTGCGCCGTCAAGATGCACCAGATGACCTCCGAAGATGCTCGCGGTTTCTACGCTGAACACGTCGAAAAGCCGTTCTTCCCGGAACTCGAAGCCTACATGACCAAGGGTCCGTCCGTGATGCTTGCTCTCGGTGGCGAAAACGCAATTGCAAAGGTCCGCGCCATTAACGGTGCTACCAATCCGGCTAAGGCGGAACCGGGTACCCTCCGCTACGATTTTGCTCCTTCCATGACCGAAAACGTCGTTCACAGCTCCGATAGTCCGGCTTCTGCAGAACGCGAACTCGACTTCTGGTTCAAGAAGGAAGAACGCTACGCTTACGAAATGCCTTCTCTCAAGGCCTGCTGCGTCCTCTAATTTTTAACAATAAAACAATCCTTCTAAGGAGTAGACTCAAATGCAATGGATCATCAAGTATCTTACCTCGTCCATTGGTAAGAAGCAGATCATGGGATGCACTGGCGCCTTCTTGGCTCTGTTCATCTTTGGCCACATGTGTGGCAACTTCCAGCTCTTGAACTTCGACCAGGCTGCGGCACAGGCGTCCTACAACGCTTATACCGAATTCCTGACCGGATTCAACCCGCTCCACTTCCCGGTGAAGATGATTTACCTCGTCGAACTGGTACTCGTGGCTGCTTTCGCCATTCACATCTTCCTTGCTATCAAGCTGAAGATTGAAAACAAGAAGGCTCGTGGCGGAATTGAATACGAAGTCAATGCACGCAAGGGCAAGAAGACTTTCGCAACCTTCACCATGATCTGGTCTGGTCTCTTCATTCTCGGCTTCCTCATCCAGCACCTCATGATGCTCAAGTTCGGTGAGCACTATCTCTATGTGAACGACAAGGGCGAAATCATCCGCGACATGTGGCTCACCACGATCCAGATGTTTGCAAACCCGGGCTGGGCTGCATTCTATGTTGTTAGCATGTTCGTGATCGGTATGCACCTCTTCCACGCCATCTCCTCTGCATTCCAGACGATGGGTATCGCTCACCAGAAGTGGACCCCGATTATCGACATCGCCGGTATCGTTTATAGCGTCGTCGTTGCTCTTGGCTTCGGCATCACCGCTGTTGCCTCTTACTACCTCGCTAACCAGCCTGAAACCCAGGCTCTTATCGAAAAGTCCCGTAGCCTCCAGCAGCAGTACGAACAGCAGAAGGCCAAGGCCGACAAGGCTGCTTTCGTCATTCCGTCTGTTGGCGAAGTACAAGTTTCTTTCAATATTGAAAAGTAAGGAGCCCACTAATGATTCTTGATTCTAAAATCCCCGGTGGTTCCATCGAAGAAAAGTGGACCAAGCACAAGTTCGAACTCAAGCTCGTGAACCCGGCTAACAAGCGTAAGTTCACAGTGATCGTCGTGGGTACTGGCCTTGCAGGTGCTTCTGCTGCCGCATCCCTCGGTGAACTTGGTTACAACGTAAAGTCTTTCTGCATTCAGGATAGCCCGCGCCGTGCACACTCCATTGCAGCCCAGGGCGGTATCAACGCAGCAAAGAACTACAAAAACGATGGCGACTCCGTTTATCGTTTGTTCTACGATACCGTTAAGGGTGGTGACTTCCGTGCTCGCGAAGCCAACGTTCACCGCTTGGCAGAAAACTCCAACTTGATTATCGACCAGTGCGTCGCTCAGGGCGTTCCGTTCGGTCGTGAATACGGTGGCCTTTTGGACAACCGCTCTTTCGGTGGTACGCAGGTTTCCCGTACGTTCTACGCTCGTGGCCAGACGGGTCAGCAGCTCCTCCTCGGTGCTTACCAGGCTCTCATGCGCCAGGTTGCTGCCGGTAAGGTCAAGATGTTCCCGCGTCGCGAAATGATGGACCTCGTCGTGATCGACGGCAAGGCTCGCGGTATCATCGTCCGTAACCTCATCACTGGCGAACTCGAAAGCCACGTTGCAGACGCTGTCTGCCTTTGCACTGGTGGTTATGGTAACGTCTACTACCTCTCCACGAACGCTCAGGGCTCCAACGTCACGGCTGCATTCC
This sequence comes from Fibrobacter sp. UWB7, assembly GCF_900142945.1. Lineage (NCBI taxonomy): Bacteria > Pseudomonadati > Fibrobacterota > Fibrobacteria > Fibrobacterales > Fibrobacteraceae > Fibrobacter > Fibrobacter sp. UWB7. The sequence goes on along the minus strand of NZ_FRCO01000001.1, from coordinate 162,576 downwards.
GTGCTTACAAGCGCGGCGCTCTCTTTGCAAACCCGTGCTACACGCAGATCCACCCGACCTGCATTCCGCGCCATGGCGACCTTCAGTCCAAGCTCACCTTGATGAGTGAATCCCTCCGTAACGACGGTCGTATTTGGGTTCCGCGCAAGGCTGGCGACACCCGTTCTCCGGACCAGATCCCGGAAGAAGAACGTTACTACTACCTCGAAGAAAAGTACCCGAGCTTCGGTAACCTCGTCCCGCGTGACGTGGCATCCCGTAACGCCAAGCAGGTTTGCGACGCAGGTCTCGGCGTGGGTAACACCAAGCAGGCTGTGTACCTCGACTTCGCCGACGCTATCCAGCGTATGGGCGTTGCAGGCGTCTCTGCTAAGTACGGCAACCTCTTCCAGATGTATGAAAAGATCACAGACGAAGACCCGTACAAGGTCCCGATGCGCATCTTCCCGGCTATCCACTACACCATGGGTGGTCTCTGGGTTGACTATGATTTGATGTCCACCATCCCGGGCTGCTTCGTTCTCGGTGAAGCTAACTTCTCCGACCACGGTGCAAACCGCCTCGGTGCTTCTGCTCTTATGCAGGGCCTCTCCGACGGTTACTTTGTGATTCCGTTCACCATCGGTGGCTACTTCGCAGGTACCAAGCTCGAAAAGGTCTCTGAATCCGATGCTGCATTCGAAGACTGCAAGAAGCAGACCGAAGAACGCATCCACAAGCTCCTCTCCATCAAGGGTCACCGCACTGTTAACGATATCCATCGTGAACTCGGTAACATCATGTGGGAATACGTTGGCATGGCTCGTAACGAAGCCGGCCTCAAGACGGCTCTCGAAAAGATTCCGGCACTCCGTCAGGAATTCTGGGAAAACGTCAACGTGCTCGGCTCCGAAGGTTCCTTCAACCAGAACCTCGAACGTGCTGGCCGCGTTGCTGACTTCCTCGAATTCGCCGAAGTCCTCACTCTCGACGCTCTCCATCGTAAAGAATCTTGCGGTGGCCACTTCCGTGAAGAAAGCCAGACTCCGGAAGGCGAAGCAAAGCGCGATGATGAAAACTTCTGCTACGTCGGTGCTTGGGAATACAAGGGCGACGGTATCGCACCGGAACTCTCCAAGGAACCTCTTACCTTTGATAACGTCCACCTTGCTACTAGGAGCTACAAATAATGAGCGGACTGAATTTGACTTTGAAGATTTGGCGTCAGAAGGATGCCAAGACCAAGGGACAGTTCGAAACTGTCAAGATCAACGATGTTTCTCCGGACATGTCCTTCTTGGAAATGCTCGACATTGTGAACGAAGAACAGATGAAGCAGGGCAAGGAAGGCTTCGCTTTCGACCACGACTGCCGCGAAGGTATCTGTGGTATGTGCTCTCTCGTCATCAACGGTATGCCGCACGGTCCTGACCATGCAACGACTACCTGCCAGCTTCACATGCGTAAGTTCAAGGATGGCGACACCATCGTGATCGAACCGTGGCGCGCTGCCGCATTCCCGGTTATCCGTGACTGCGCTGTTGACCGTACCGCATTCGACCGCATCATTCAGGCTGGCGGCTTCGTTTCCGTGAACACCGGTGCTGCTCCTGAAGCATCCACGATTCCGGTTCCGAAGGCTGATGCCGACCGCGCATTCGACGCTGCCGCTTGCATTGGCTGCGGTGCTTGCGTCGCTGCATGTAAGAACGCATCTGCTATGCTCTTCGTCTCTGCTAAGGTTTCTCACCTCAGCTTCTTGCCGCAGGGCAAGGTCGAAGCAAAGAAGCGCGTTTTGGCCATGGTCGCTCAGATGGACAAGGAAGGCTTCGGCAACTGCACGAACCTTTACGAATGCCAGGCTGCCTGCCCGAAGGGTATCACCGTCGATTACATCGCCAAGATGAACCGCGAATACCTCGGCGCAACAGTCACCTACGCCGAAAAGGTGTACGGCAAGGATTAATAAGTTCACTGAGCTTGCCGAAGTGAACTGAATAGTCGGTTCGGCAGGCTCATCGACCTTTCCTGTGTCATCCTGAGCGGAGCCTGTCATTCTGGAGCGAAGCGATAGAATCCAGGCGTAGCCCCGATAGGATCTAGTGCATTTAAAAAGGACCGCAGCGATGCGGCCCTTTTTGTGTTTGAAAGATATTAAAGGTTGTCTAAAATCCTTAGCATCTCAGCTGGAGATACTATTTTCGGATGTTGCGGAAAATGTTTCAAGTTGCCAGTAACTAAAAAGGCGTTATCTGTCTTGTTCTTTTCCATTGTGACTTCGAAAAATACAACATCCTTTGGGTCTGGAAAATCGCCTATAAGAGATTCTACCGTTGCGAGGTTCTCTCCAATGGCTTTTAGACGCGATATCAAAAAATCGACAGTTTCTTTTGGAAAGTGAAATTTTTTACGCGATAGAACTTCTTCATATTCCTGCAAAATTGAATCGTTAAAAACGGGAATAATCTCATGGGCGTAAGTTTGTTGCACAACTTGCCCTGGGACTGAATTCCACTTCAAAAGAGCTGACACGAGTACATTTGTGTCTATAACGGCGTAACACTTCATTTGCCGGCTCGAACTTGTTCGATTTCAGCGTTGATTTCATCAAGAGACATGTCTGAAACTCCTGCATTTTCTGCAGATTGAGAAGCTTGCTTCATTGCTTCAAGAACATCGTCAGGAGCGCTCGGACGAAGTTTCATGCTGAATGGAATTCCGTTTTCTAGAACCGTGCGTGCCAGAAATATGCGAACAGCCGTAGGCAAGTCTATGCCGAGCTTTTCGCATATACTACCCGCTGCAGCTCGGGTCTTTTCGTCCACTCGGACTTGTAGTAGTGTACTAGACATGTCGTACCTCTGTATTTGATTAAAATGCAAAAATATTCTAAATGAATGCGAAACTCTTTAGTCTTAATATAAATAATTACCTGTGAATTATCAATACTATTGTAAATTTTTATTGGCAAATATTGCGTTTTAAGTTATTTTTAAAGTATGAATTTGGGGAATGTTCGATTTGTGCATTTAAACGTGTTGAATAAATCGAGGAAATCAGCATGAAAAAATCTTCCATGAATCATTATACGATAGGTGCTATTATTTTTGCAATGGCTAACATTGCACTTATCGCTTGCGGAGGCGACAGCAGTGGCACAAACTTCGATGAGCCATCGAAGGTAAGTGACGCCGACATTGAGGTGGTTGACTTCGATGACCTTCCCAAATGTAACAGCAAGAACGAGGGTTCGACCGCTTATGTTCTGGAAGATGAAACTGGTTATGTCTGCGGCGAAGACGGTAAGTGGCGTAAAGATGGCGATGTCGTGCCGGTGAATTCCTGTAGTAGCAGTAAAGTTCGCAGTTCGTCTTCGAAAAAATCTGTCGTTGATACCGTTACCAAAAAAGGACCTGAAACGGGCGATTCCTCGACGCTTCGCAAGTGTGCTCCCGAGTTTGATGACAAGTATATGACATACAACGGTATGATTTATCGCTGCTATGATGATTATTGGCGCCCTGAGAAAAATCCGCCTAAGGATACTGATGCTCAGGTGATTTGTCTCAAGACGACCGACCCGAACGCTCCTCTCAAGTGTTACCTTGATACGGCTATTTGGAGCAGTTCCAGCTATCAGGCTTCTCCCGAAGACTTTGTAGACCAAGACGTCATCAAGATTAAGGATGGTTCCATTTCGGGTGTGGCGCAGAAGGGGCCGTACCTGCAAGGCTCTACGTATCGGATTATTTCGCTTGACGGCAAGACTTTCAAAACCACGGGCGACACGCTTACCGATCAGTTCAATAACAGCAAGGGATCGTACACATTCACTGACCTGAATCTATCTAGTCAGTATGCGATGATTGAGGCGAGCGGATATTATCGCAGCGAGCTCACGGGTAAGAAAAGCAACTCGCAGATGACTATCGGCGCTATTGTGGATGTGCAGAAGGATGCGAACATCAACATAATTACGAATCTGGAATATGAACGTGTAAAATACCTTGTTCGAAATGAAGGCTACAATATTGCGGGTGCAAAGAAACGCGCTCTCACCGAAGTCCTTTCTGCTTTCCATATTGAAAATGTGACGGGCTCTGCAGAGCAGCTTGATATCACGAAGAACGGTGAAGCGAACGGTGCGTTACTGGCGATCTCTATCATGATTCTGGGGTTTGCAGGAACGGAAAATGTCGCTGACATGATGAATGACTTTCGCGATGACTTAAAGGAGGACGGTCAGTGGACGGGAAAAAATGTACGGACTAAAATTGCCGATATTGCATATGCCGCTGATAGTACTGGAAAATTTGAGGAATATCGTCGTAACATCGCCGATTGGAATTTATCGAATTCTATCCCTAATTTTGAAAAGTATATCAATGATTTTTGGGGAAGTGAATATGGCATAGGAAAATGTACAAAAGATCGATTTGGTGAAATCAAGACCAATCAAAACGAAAATAGTAAATACGCAAACAGTTATTTTATATGCGGTGGCAATTTAAATGATGAAGAAGAATTAAATTCATGTCTCAATCAATCGGATTTATCAAACTTGGAGTCCGCTTTAGAAAACTGCGTGAAAAGAATCTCTGCCGCTTATTTTGACTCTCTATGGATACCTATAGGGCAAATGAAAGCTAATACATCCGGTCAGGAATGTAAAATTGGTGTTTCTGGAAATATTGACAAAGATAGATTCTATACATGTGAAAAAGGTAATTGGCGCGAAGCGACTGATGATGAAATTCTTATTGGAAGGAATACGCAAAATCAGGCTTGCACTGTAGATGGCTTGGTTATCTCTGGAGCTGTTGATAAGGACAAGTATTTCTATTGCGAAAAAAAATTAAAAGACGTAAGTTTGGGCCATAATGAATGGATTTATGAATCGAATTGGCGGGTGGCAACACCTTTGGAAGTCGACAAATATCGAACTGAATGCAATATAAATACTCAAGATGGGAAATTATTCTTCTTTAGTGATGGTAATTACTATGCGTGTGATACCAATGGAATTAGGAAGGCTTCGGCTACGGATGTTTCTTTGGGATTAGCTTGTGTTGCGGCCTTGGAAGGGACTGCTTCTGTATCTCCAATAAAAACTCCGATAATATGTAAACGTGGAAAATGGGTTTTTAATGGGGAATTCGGTTCTGTAGAAGATCAATATGGACGAGAGTACAAAACGGTACAAATAGGTTCACAAATATGGATGGCAGAAGATTTAGGCGAAAGAAGTTATGTATGGGGTGGTAATAGCGATATTTGTCCAACAGGTTGGCATGTTCCTGATACATCGGAGTGGAAAATTCTTTTTAAAAGTATTGGATATACTTCGGAGGCTTTATTGAAAGAATCCTTGAAAATTGTTGCAGATGCATTTTTCACCGATACATATGGTTTTTCTGCAAATGGGTTTATTTATTGGAGCCGGAATTACGATAGTCAATCAATTACATATTATGACCCCTGTTATGTGAGTTTAAAAGATTTTTCTTCTAGCTGTAAAGGAGCATGTCATGTCCTTTACAATAGAAATATACTCGGTAAACCTTGTGATCAGTATCCGATTCGTTGCGTAAAAGATTAAAAAAGGGAAAAAATGAAAAAGTCTTTACTTTCAATATATTATAGGGTAACTTGCGTTTGTTTAGGAATAATCTTTGTTGCATGTAGTGATAATGCTACAAAGTCCAGTGATGAATCTTATAGAAAAAAAGCTGATTACGAGGTTTCTCAATTAGGGGATTTGCCTAAATGTAATTCTTCCACAAAAGGAAAAACAGCTTCTGTAGGCTTATACGGAAAAGAATATGTTTGTGATTGTAGAGATTGGGTCGATGTTGAAATGCAACAAATGATTGATGAAGGTCTTGAGAGAGCTAGAAATAATCATGCCAATGATTCTATCCTTGCTATGTATGACAAAGCTCAAAAGTCTTTAGGTAATTTACCTTGTGTAGATAGTTATTCAAATCAAGATAAGCCGAAAGATAGTAAAGAGACTGGTAAATATTCAAGTTCATCTAAGGCTAATCCCGTAACAGAGGAACCCATTGATATTGGGGATACATTGGCTAATGGAAAAGATACTCTTTTTTCATCAAGTTCTAGCATTTCCTTAGAATTGTCAGATTTTGAAAAAGAGGAAGTTGTCAAGATTGAAAATGCAACCCTTGCCGGTGTCGCTCAAAAAGGGCCTTATTTGCAAGGTGGAATATATAGAATTATTCCACTTGATGGAGATACGTTTAAACCTGTAGGCGATACCCTTACGGATTATTTTAAGGCTAGTGATGGATATTATTCTTTTTCTGACTTGAAAATGCCTAGTCAGTATGCTTTTGTTGATGCAAACGGCTATTACCTTAATGAACTTACTGGCAAAAAAAGTGGTTTGCAGGTATCCATAGGTGCTATTGTTGATGTTCAAATGAGTGCTAATGTCAATATAATTACAGATTTGGAGTATGAACGAGTGAAATACCTTGTTCTTAAGAAAGAGTACAATATTGCTGGAGCAAAGAAACGTGCTTTTTCTGAGGTTTTGGCTGCATTCCACATAGATTCTGTAACAGGTGTAGCTAGTGAACTTGATATTACAAAAATTGGTGATGCAAATGGTACTTTGCTAGCTCTTTCCATAATAGTGCAAAACGCGATAAGTTCAGGTATTTATATGATGAAGGACTTTCGTGAAGATATAAAGGAAGATGGCGAATGGAACGATAAGGCAACACGTGCAAAAATGGCTGATTTAGCTTATGAATCCGACAACGCTGAAAAACTTAGTACCTATAAAGAATATGTTGTCAAATGGGGTGGCAAGGTACCTAATTATGAATCGTATGTAAATGAATTCTGGAGTGGAGAATATGGATTGGAAAAGTGTTCTGGCTCGACTGTTGGAAAAATCAAGAAAAATCAAAATGCCTTGAGTGCCTATAAAAATAATTATTTTGTATGTGAAAATAGCAAATGGCGTTTTATTGACCAATTAGAATATAATACATACAATCGGGAATGTGATGTTGAAGGAACGATTATTTCCGGAATCATAGATAAGGATTTGTATTATAAATGCGAGATGAAATATGATTATGCTGGGTATAAAATAGGACTAATGTGGCGTGAAGCAACCGCACTTGAGGGAGGAGTGTATTATTGGGATGGCGAATATGAATCTTTTGTAGATGATAGAGATGGCCGAGTGTATAAATCGGTGAATTACGGTTCCCAAAAATGGATGGCTGAAAATTTAAAATTTACATCTAAAGAAAATGGACTTGCGTATGGCCATATGTTTACGTATGGAGATTCCGAAATTGATAGCAATCGTGTCGTTTATTCTTGGGGAGGGGCTATGGATAGTGCTGGAATTTATTCAACAAATGGTATAAATTGTGGAACTAAGATAGATGATTGTTTTCCGTCCTATCCGGTGAGAGGAATATGTCCTGAAGGTTGGCATTTGCCAACCAGCTCAGAATGGGAAAATTTGTATTCTGCTATGGGGAATACTCCTTATGCTATGCAGGCAAAGGGGTATGATTCGTGGCCCGAAGCTACGGATGCGTATGGATTCTCTGTTCTCCCTACTTACCTATCATCCTATACTGATTTTTGGACCGCTACATATAGCGATGCTGGCAGAGCAAAAACATGGGATTTAGGCAGAACAGAAGCTAGGCTTGGTCAACAAATGAGACGCTCATATATTTCAGTTCGTTGTGCGAAAAATACCGCTAAATAGTACTGTACAATGTTTTTATAAGGTATAGAAAAATATGATTACACGTATATTCCATCCGATAGGTCAAGGTGCGTTTTATTCAGAGCTTCATGAACTAGATAATGGAGAAATGTTCAACATTATCTATGACTGCGGTGTGGTTGGTCGTAAGGGAATTATATCTAGTAGTGCGAAAGCATTGCTTCAAGGTTTCGCCGCTCAATCTCAATATAAGACGATAGATATTCTTTTTATTTCGCATTTAGACTATGATCATGTTTCTGGAATAACAGAATTGCTGAATAATGGAGTTAAATTTAAAAGGATTATTCTTCCTTTGCTATATCCTAATTGTGGTAATTCTGTATTGTCTATTATTCAGCGAGTTGTGCAATCTGTATTGAAAGGAACGCGTCTTATTTATGTTTCTCCAGAATCAGATGAACGTCCGTCGGAGCTGACTGTGGAACAACTTGATGATGATAAGAATACCATCATAAAAAGTAATACCCGTATTTGTTATGCCCGAAATTCATGGGTTTTTGTTCCCTATAACTACGATTATTCAAATCGAAATAAAGTTTTAATGGTAAATTTAAAAACGAATGGCTTTAGTGTAAAATCGTTGATTCGAAGTGTTCGGTACATATCAGGAAATTTAAAGAATCCGGTCCGTTATAAGAAGCTAAAAGATGCTTATGAAAAAATTTGCAATGGTAAAAATGGTTCTGGTATCAACGAAAATTCAATGCTTGTTTATTCAGGCCCAAATACAAATAATTCATTGCATGTGGTTCAATGTTCGTTTTCTGCTTTCCCTAAAATAGTCTGCTTTAGACAAAATAATCTTCCTGGATGCGTATATATGGGAGATTCCGATATGCATGTGTGTGACATTAAGAATATTTATAACTCTTTCTGTGCTTTTATTGGTTGTGTGCAGATTCCCCATCATGGGAGCTACAAAAACTATGATTCAAATAGCTTGAAAAATTTTATTTGTCCGATCTCAGCAGGAAATAGCAGCAAACATCCATCGAAAAATGTTGTTTATAATTTAATTCAAAATGACTGTGTTCCTTTGGTGGTAACGGAAGATCCTACTACGGAATATATAGAAGAAATAAAACCGTAACTTATTTTTTTATATGATATGAATTATGTCTACTCCCGCAACAAAGAAGTTTACGTATAGCCAGATAATGTCTTTGGCTTTGCAACTATCTGATGCAGAGCGTGCTCAACTATGTCGTGATTTAACACATGCAGACCGTGCTGAAAGCTTTGGTCGCTTGAGTTATTTAGTTGCGCCTTGTGATTTGACTGATGATGAAATTCGCGAGGAATGTGAATCTGTTCGTCAGGAAATGTACGAGGCGCGCCTTGCAAAAAAGTAAGAAACCACAAAGAATTGTCGTTGATACTGATTTTGCCTCCTTTCGTCCAAATCTCTTGGAAAAAGGTCATTTTTTCGAGATATCTCTGAAAGAAATTGTAGCTTGATGGCATTTGCGGCGCCTTATAACCACTCTCTTTCCTATATTTCCATCAGAAATTAAAAAAGGAATCTAAGATGAAAAAGATTTTTGCGATGCTTGCGGCTGTTGCTTGTGCCGCGGTTCTTTCTGCCTGTAACGACCAGAAGTCTGAAACGAAGACTGCTGCCGATGAATCCTTCAACAAGGTCAAGGCTGCAGGCGTGTTCGTGCTCGGCCTTGACGATTCTTTCCCGCCGATGGGTTTTCGCGACAAGGACAACAACATCGTGGGTTTCGATATCGACCTCGCCACTGAAGTTTGCGCTCGCTTGGGCGTGAAGCTCAAGACTCAGCCGATTTCGTGGGACGCGAAGGAACAGGAACTGAACACCGGCAAGATTGACTGCATCTGGAACGGCATGAGCGTTGACTCTGCACGTGCCAAGGCCATGAACTTGAGCGATGCTTACCTCAAGAACCGCATGATTTTCACGGTGAAGGACAAGGCTATCACGAACCTCGCTGCTCTTGCAGGCAAGAAGATTGCCGTGCAGAACGGTTCTACCGCACAGAAGTTGCTCGATGCTTCCGAAGCCGGCAAGGCTGCCAAGGAAATCGTCCCGTTTGACGATAACCAGACGGCTCTCATGGATTTGGACAAGGGCGGTGTCGATGCCGTATTCCTCGACGAAATCGTAGCCAAGTACTGGATTGTCACGAACGCTAAGCCGTACGTTGTCTTGGAAGAAGGTCTCTCCGACGAAGTTTACGCAGTCGGCTTCCGCAAAAAGGACCAGGCTCTCCGTGACTCTGTGAATAATGTCCTCGCTGCAATGAAAAAAGACGGCAAGTTCGCTGAAATCTCCGCCAAGTGGTTCGGCAAGTAACGGTCGGCGCGCAATCTCATGTCTGATTTGAATTCCTTACTCCCGATTCTCTGGGGCGGTTTCTGCACAACGCTTGCGATTTTTGCGCTCACGCTGTTGTTCTCGATTCCGCTCGGCTTGCTTGTCGCTGTCCTCAAGATGAGCCGCTACCGCATTGTGCGTTACCCGGTATCGTTCTACATCTCGGTGATGCGCGGCACTCCGCTTTTGCTCCAGATTGTGGCGATTTACTTTGGCTCGTACTACTTGAGCGAATACACGGGAGTGGAGTTCTCGTTTGACCGTTTTCCGGCAGTGATTGTCGCCTTCTCGATAAACTATGCCGCTTACTTTGCCGAAATCTTCCGCGGTGGCATCCAGTCGATTCCGAAGGGCCAGTACGAGGCTGCAGCAATGCTCGGCCTTACGCGCGGTCAGACATTCTATCGCATCATTCTTCCGCAGGTGGTCAAGCGCGTTGTGCCTGCCAGTGCAAACGAAGTCATCACGCTTGTGAAGGATACTTCCTTGGCGCAGGTCATTGCTGTGACGGAACTTTTTGCACTCGCGAAAAAGCAGCAGGCTGCTTACGCAAGCATTTATCCGTTGTTTGTCGCGGGCGTGTTCTACTACATCGCCAATTTGCTTTTGAGCATGGTCTTTGCTTACGTTGAACGTAAGTTGAATTACTACAAGTGAGGCGTGTCATGGATTCTCAAGTTCAGTCTGTTATCATTAATGACGCGTCTCTGGATTCCACTCCGATTCTCGAAGTCAAGCATTTAAAGAAGTCCTTTGGCGATTTGCATGTTCTCAAGGATATTTCGTTTGACCTCAATGCGGGCGAGGTACTTTCGATTATCGGGCCTTCCGGTTCAGGCAAGAGTACGCTTCTCCGTTGCCTCACGCAGCTCGAAACCTTTGAAGCGGGCGAGGTATGTGTCGATGGTAAGGATATGGTAATTCCCGGTTCGAGCAATGGCGGTAAAATCAAGTACGCTCCTGCAAAGACGCTCCGTGACATTCGACTTTCTACGGGGCTTGTGTTCCAGAACTTTAACTTGTTCCCGCACTTGACCGTACTCCAGAACTTGACGCTTGCGCCGATCCGCGTGCTTGGCGATTCCCGTGAAGATGCCCGTGCGCTGGCTCGATTCTTGCTCAAGCAGATGGGGCTCGAAGGAAAGGAAAAGTCTTACCCATGTGAACTCTCGGGCGGTCAGCAACAGCGCGTGTCCATTGCGCGTGCGCTTGCATTAAAGCCGAAGATTCTTTTCTTTGATGAACCGACGAGCGCTTTGGACCCAGAACTCACGGGCGAAGTCCTCAAGATCATCAAGAAGCTTGCCGAAGACCGCATGACAATGGTCATCGTGACTCACGAAATGGCTTTTGCCCGAGATGTGGCGAACAAGGTTATGTTCATGGACCAGGGCGTTGTCGTGGAACAGGGAACACCGGACTTTGTGTTCAACCAGTCTCAGAACAAACGCTTGAGTTCGTTCCTGGAAAGATTTTCAAGAACATAATACATCCAAATTTGCTGTTTATCTTCAAATTTTGACGTGTTGTAGACTTTTAAAACATTTTTGGGATTTTTTTGTAAAAAGTTCTAGAAATGTTGTCTACCATTTTTGTATTTTATCCTTCATCTAACAAATTTTGAATTTTTAAATAACATTTGTGTTATTTGAAGGAGATTAAATGAAAAAGCTCTTTATTGCATCCGCTATCGCCATGATGTGTCTTAGCGCAAACGCCTTTGCCGAAGATGATGGCTACGGTAACGATATCCCGGCGGCAAGGTCCGAAGGAACTGTCGATGACGGCTATGGCAACAAGCTCCCGTCGTCAAACGAACCTGAATACAAGAGCTTCGAAGAAGCCCGCTCTTCTTCAAATAACGGTCAGCGTCCGAAGTTGCAGGTCGGTGTCCACATGGGCATTGGCTATGCCGGTTTTTATGATTATCCGACCGATGAAGATTTTGTTGATGAGTTCGGCAAGAATGAATGGGGTGGCTTATCCTTTGATCTCGGTATTGTGCTCAAATACCGCCTGAACCCGCTGATTTCTTTTGTTCCTGAAATCAACTTTGGCGTGAGCTACTTCTCGGAAGAAATTAAAGGCTCCGAAGGTTATGACAGTTATTGGAAATGGTACAAGGTCAATGACACTCGTACCCTTGTCAATTTTAATATTCCGCTCGCTCTCCGCTTGAATGTCCCGTTTGTTTATCTGGAAGCTGGTGCTCGCCTTAACTTGAATTTCGTAACATCTCATGACTATGAATACACCGATGAAAACGGCAATGCTCTTCAGTACTATGATAGAGAAGAAGGTGAGTACAAGAACGTGACGCGTAAAGCCGATGATGAATGGGATGTCAAAACTTTTGTTCCGTCCCTCATGGCAGGTTTAGGCACGACATTCCTCATCAATGGTCATGAAGTTGACTTGGGTATCCGTGCTTTCTGGGACTTGACTGCAATCGAAGAACACGACAAGCTTTTCTATGAAACTGATGATTCCCGTTACCTCAAGGCGGTCGACGTCGGTTCGAAAATCTTCTCAATTCAGTTTGTTCTTAACTACTTCTTCTAATGTTTAAAAAGGCGGGCTTTGACCCGCCAAATTTTTTTCAAAAAAAGTGAAATTTTTTCCTGAAAAAAGCGTGTTATATAGTAGACACTTTTAGCAGGAGAAAAAATGAACCATAACCAACTTGCGTTATACGCCAAACCCGAATTTCATTTGTTGCCTCGTGAAAAAATGGAAAATATAGGTGTAAGCGCATTGAGCAATGAAGAATTGTTAGCCATTATTTTGGGGAGCGGCAGTCACGAATGTAGTGTGTTCGAACTGTCGAGGCGGCTCTCGGATTTTTTGTCGACGGAAACTTCGATCCCGACATTGGCTCGTCTCAAAGAAATTCGTGGACTTGGAAAAGTCAAGGCGGCACAGATTCTTGCCTGTTTGGAACTTTCGGGGCGCTTTATTTTGAGTGACAAGGCTGTTCCTGTTTCGACTCCCGAAGATGTGCTTTCACGTGTGGCGTACTTGAAGTATGAATCGCAGGAGCATCTCGTCGTTGTTTCGCTAAATTCCGCCAATTACGTTATTCGCGTGCATGAACTCACGACCGGACTTGTCAACCAGACTCCGGTCCACCCGCGAGAAGCGTTTGCCTTAGCTATCGAGGACCGCGCTGTATCGGTCATTTTTGTCCACAATCACCCCTCAGGATCGCTAGAACCGAGCCCAGAAGACATTTCAATTACGCGAGTCCTTTGTGCATCAGGTAAAATTTTGCAAATACCGGTTTTGGACCATATTATTATTGGTAAAACTGGGTTTACAAGTCTATGCCGTCTTTACCCAGAAATGTTCGAAAGTACATTTTTTAAGTGAAAATGTGTAAAAAAAAAGACATAAATAGGCAAAATACAAAAAGTATGTATTATTTATCAATTAAATCGAACGACAAAAAGTGCGGACTTTTTTTTAAAGAGTTATATTTTCGTTAAACATTACTATAAAGGACCACTCTATCCAAGGGTTGGTTAAAACAAGGAGACTCTATGAAACGAGTAGCAATGGGATTGGCCCTGGCTTTGGCGGCATCATCCGCCTTTGCTGGTCACGCCAATACGATTAACAAGACGGGCTTCGTCGGTGTCAATAAGACACAGTCAGCTCAGTCTCTCGGTCATTCAAAGCTTGTGTTTACAGCTTTGGGCGACTATGCTTTTGGCAATAGCATGTTCAAGAATGAACCGGAACTCGGTTACAGCCATGTGTTGCAGAATGAGTACACGAATCAGAGAGCTAGTGTTGCTCAGTATAACGGTATCAGCGCCTATGTTGGTCTCGCTATTGGTCTTTTGGACTACTTCGACATCGGTGTGACGTTGCCGGTCTATTATGACAAGTTTAACGGCAATACCGCTTGCGAACCGTCTGAAATTGATGGTGGTAAGTGCGATGGCAATCCGCTTGCTGGTACGAGCAACGCATACGTCGGTAACGTGACGGCTAGCTTGAAGGCTCGTGCTCCGATCCCGGCTGATGTGCCTATCGACTTCGCTGCATTCTTCAGATATTCTTTCAAGACTTCTAAGAATACCAAGCAAGGTCTTTGGGTTCGTGAACCGGAATACTTCCAGAAGGAAACCGGTATTGCTTATCCGTACGGCTCTGCTAAGTCCGTATTCACCGTCGGTGCTGCTTTGACGTTCGACCTTACCAAGGCGGACATCATGCCTCTCCTCGTCCATTTCAACGGTGGTTACCGTATGTCCATGGACAAGGCTTACTTGTCCTTCCCGTTCGCAAGCGCAGCTCTTGAATTCTATGTGCTTGACTTCCTCTCCTTCTTCGGCGAACTCTACATGGATATTCAGACAGATGAATTTACATGGAATGTTCGCAATACAGAACTCAATAATGGCAAGTACAGTGCTCCTGAAAAGCTCGACATGAAGCAGGTGACTGCTGGTGCCGTGTTCCACCTGCCGGTGGGCCTTGACATCCAGCTCGGTGCTTCTTTCTATGTGGGCAACGACAACTTTGTTCATTATGCTCGCGTGATGCACAATGAAGAAAACTTGAACCAGGCTGCCGCTAATGGAGCCGTTTCCACTGACGGTCAGCTCCTGTCTGGTATTGAAGTGACTAAGACCCGCGTGAACCCGCAGATCGCTTTGTTCGGTGGTCTTACCTGGTCGGGCTTCCTTGCTCCGCAGGACCGCGACGGTGACGGCGTGGCTGACTCTGATGACCGCTGCCCGGATGACTATGGTCACCGTTTGAACGGCGGCTGCCCGATGGGTAACCCGGATAGCGACGAAGACGGTGTCTGCGACGCTTGGGTTTCTGAAAAGGGTATGCTTGACGAATTCCGTAATGTTTGCGAAGGTATCGACCAGTGCCCGACCGAAAAGGGTAACAACTCTAACGGTTGCCCGAGCGATGATCCGGACCCGGATAAGGACGGCGTCTGCGATTCTTGGGTAAGCCAGAAGGGTCAGCTCGATCAGTTCAAGGATATTTGCGAAGGCATCGACCAGTGCCCGGCTGAAGCTGGTACGCTCGTCAACAACGGTTGCCCGGAAGACAATCCGGATCCGGATGGCGACGGTCTCTGCTCTCCGTGGGTTACCGACAAGAACAAGCTTGACCAGTATGCCGGCGTCTGCAAGGGCTACGACATGTGTCCGGGTGAAGCTGGTGCTGCCGGCAATAAGGGCTGCCCGTGGGATGACCCGGATAGCGACGGCGACGGTATCTGCGACGAATGGGTTGTTCAGAAGAAGCTCGGCTACTACTTCGAAAAGGCTGCCGAAGACGAATCTGTTGCTAAGGAATGGTTCATCTCCAAGACCTGTAAGGGTCTCGACAAGTGCCCGCTCGAACACGGTGTTGCCGCTAACGATGGTTGCCCGCTCCCGGATCCGGACCTTGACAAGGATGGCGTCTGCGATGCTTGGGTCACCGAAAGGAACATGTTCAACCTCTTCGAAGGTGTCTGCGCTGGTATGGATCGCTGCCCGGCTGAAGCTGGCGACGATGGCTTCGGCTGCCCGAAGAAGAAGGTAGAAAAGCTCGAAGGTATCTCCTTCAAGAGCGGCTCTGCTACTGTCAACGCTAACGCTAAGAGAATCCTTAAGGGTATCGCTCAGAAGCTCAAGGAAGACGAAGCCTATAAGGACCTCAAGATTGTGATCCAGGGTCATACCGATAACCGCGGTAAGGCTAAGAAGAACCTCAAGCTCTCTGACCGCCGCGCTAAGGCCGTTATGAAGCAGCTCACGAAGTTCGGCGTTGCCAAGAACCGTATCAAGGCTGTTGGTCTCGGCTCTACCTGCCCGGTTGACGATAACTCCACGGCAGATGGTCGCGAAATGAACCGTCGTATTGAAATGCACTTCGTCACACCGGAAAATGACGGTATGAAGTGCGAAAGCAACTACGTTGGTGACTAATAACTTTTAGAGTCTCAACCAAAGCCCCGGGCATTAGCCCGGGGCTTTTCTACATTTACGGCATGACAAAACTTGATGAAATTCTGACCGCAAATAACTTTAGCAATCACGATCTCGTTGAAATGCTCCCCGTAAACTTGAACCATAAGATGGTGCAGAAGGCGCGCCTCGGCAAGAAGCCTGTGCCAAAGCACTCGCAAGACCTGATTTTGCAGGCTTTGAACAAACTTTTGTTGCAATCCGCCGCCGAAGTGGACGGCAAGGTTGTGAAGCAGTACAAGCGCGTGGAAGTGTTCGGAAACGACGAAGTCGCTTAGCAACTTTTATTACATTAACAATATGCAGCAATACTTAGATCTTCTCAAAGATATTATCGATAACGGTGTAGATCGTTCTGACCGCACTGGCACCGGCACTCGTTCTGTGTTTGGCCGCCAGACCCGCTTTGACCTTTCCAAGGGCTTCCCGTGCCTCACGACTAAGAAACTCCACTTGCGCAGTATCATTCACGAACTGCTGTGGTTCTTGAAGGGCGATACGAATATCAAGTACTTGCACGATAACAAGGTTACGATTTGGGACGAATGGGCTGATGAAAATGGCGACTTGGGTCCGGTTTACGGTCACCAGTGGCGCTCCTGGCCGACACCTGATGGCGGACACATCGACCAAATTGCGAACTTAATCAATAGCCTCAAGAACAATCCAGATTCTCGCCGTCATTTGGTTTGCGCTTGGAACGTTGCCGAAGTCGACAAGATGGCTTTGCCGCCGTGCCATTGCCTGTTCCAGTTCTACGTGGGCGGTGTAGGCGCTAGCGGTAAGCGCAAGCTCAGCTGCCAGCTTTACCAGCGCAGTGCCGACATGTTCCTCGGCGTGCCGTTCAACATTGCATCGTACTCGCTCTTGACGATGATGCTTGCCCAGGTCTGCGGTTACGAAGCGGGCGAGTTTGTCCATACTTTTGGCGACCTGCATTTGTACAGCAATCACTTTGACCAGGCTCGTGAACAGCTTTCGCGCACGCCGCGTGCGCTCCCGACGATGAAGATGAATCCTGATGTCAAGGATTTGTTCGATTTCAAGTTCGAAGATTTTGAACTTGTGAATTACGATCCGTGGCCGACCATCAAGGCTCCGATTGCTGTTTAATGAACGCATCGATTGACTTCATTGGCGATATTCATGGGCATTACGATGAACTCGTAGTGCTCCTTAAAAAGCTGGGCTACGAAGAACGCGGAGGCGCGTTCCGCTATCCGGGCGATGCTCGGACGGTCATCTTTTTAGGCGATTACATTGACCGCGGAAGTCGAGTGCGCGATACGGTGAATCTCGTGCGTGCTATGCGCGATGCGGGTTCTGCTGTGGCGTTGTTGGGCAATCACGAGTTCAATGCGCTTAGCTTTTGGCACGAGAATGGAGCCGGTGGGCGACCCATAAAATCGATTTGTGGCGGTTATTTGCGTGAGCATACTTTTAACAAAGTTGCGATTCACGTGAAGACTGTCGAAAGTTATCGCGGGCGCAAGGCGGAATTCCAGGAAATGCTTGATTTCCTCAAGACGCTCCCGTTTTACTTGGAAACAGACTTGTTCCGTGCGCAACATGCCTGCTTTGACTTGAAATGCGCTGAAGTGCTTAAAGCTGAAGGTATCCGTTCTTTTATGGATGGCGATTTCGACGAGCTTATTGCACGTGCGAACGACAAGAATGACGAATACGATGATTCGCTGTATTGGCCGATAAGTTTGTTCTTGAAAGGTCCGGAATTAGATTTGCCGGAGGGAGTGACGTTCCGTGATGCCGAAGGTGTAAATCGTAAACGTACGCGAATCCGCTGGTGGATCAATCCGAAAAACGTCACTTTGCAGGATCTCAGTTTCCAGCCGGGTGTGGAATTGCCTCCGCGCGAAGTTCCGCTCGAAATTCAGACACGCGATTTCTATGGCGAAAATGAACGCCCTGTTTTCTTTGGGCATTATTGGTTGACGGGGATGCCTGAACTTATTCGTGATAACGTTTGCTGTCTGGATTACAGCGTTGCAGGTTATCGCGGGGACGGGCGCCTAGTTGCTTACCGTTTTGATGGCGAACAGAAACTCGATAACTGTAAGTTCGTCTCGGTCGAAGCTGGAACAGCATTATAAAAACCCATAGCTGAACGCCTTATTGCTATATTTATAATATGCTACAATGGGATACGCTTCTTTCTGCAACGCGTTACGGTCACCCGGCCGATCCGGACCCGAACCGTTCTGACTTCCATCGCGATTACGACCGCATCGTTTTTTCTACCGCATTTCGTCGCTTAGGCCGCAAGACTCAAGTTCACCCGTTCTCGGTGAATGACCACGTTCACAGCCGCCTCACGCACAGCCTCGAAGTTTCGAGTGTGGGCCGTAGCCTCGCGATTACGGTGTATCACCTGATTAAAAAGCATTTGCCGAAGTACGTGAACGAATACCAGTTCGGTACGATTGTGCAGTCGGCATGCCTCGCTCACGATATTGGAAACCCGCCGTTTGGCCATGCGGGTGAAGCCGCTATCCGCGAATGGTTCCGCAAAAATCGCCATTCCGCACCGATGTCTGAACTGAGTGACAAGGAAATTGCAGACTTCGAAAACTTTGACGGTAACGCTCAAGGCCATCGCATTTTGAGTAAGCTCGAATACCACTTCCTTGATGGCGGTATGCGCCTTACGTATGCGACAATCGGTTCGATGATCAAGTACCCGCGACTTGCGTATTACGGTTGCCCGACGAGCTTGTTCCGCACCGAAGCAGAACTCTATCGCGAAACGGCTGAAATTCTTGGAATCCCGGAAATTGGCAATGGCGTGTGGGCTCGTCATCCGCTTGTGTACTTGATGGAAGCTGCAGACGATATTTGCTATTCCATTCTCGACGTTGAAGATGCGATTGAACTTGGCATTTTGACGTTTGGCGATGTGCGCAACATGTTCAGTTTCTTGTGCGGCCCGGAAGTCGATATCGACCGCGAGTTCGAAGAAAACGGTCAGAACTTCAGAGACTTCCTCAGTAGCATTCGTGGGCGCGCAATCCAGAACTTGATTGATGACGTGGCGGTGCTCTTTGTGAAGCATTACGACCGCATCATGGAAGGGACGCTCGACAAGCATTTGATTGACCTTTCCCGTTCTGATACGATGGAGGGCATCCGCATTGCAAAGCGCTTGGGCGTAGAACGTATTTACCCTGACCGCCGTAAGACGGAACTTGAAGTCGGTAGCTATACGACGCTCAGCACCGTGCTCGACGCGTTTATCAACGGTGTTTACGATTACCGCCAGAACGACCGCAATTCGTACCGTGCAAACCGCATTGTCCGCTTGATTGGGCAAGCCAAGATTGGCCAGAGCGTGACGACCGCCGAAGCTTATCACCAGGTGCTCGATTTTGTGAGTGGCATGACGGACAATTATGCCACATACCTTGCTCGTCAAATTGGCGGGCTTGCGATGGGCTACTAAGAGGTCTTGCTCCGTGAGTGCGCTGGATATCGGCATCAAGAACGATGCTTCGAAAATTTGGCTATTCGATTACGACTTGACGCTTTACGGCGAAGAGGAACGCTTTGTATTAAATTCGCTTGACCACCGCATTGCTGAATTTGTCCAAAAGACCGTGGGCGGGACGTTTGAAAGCGCTACGGAAATCCGCAAGGATTATCTGCACCGCTTTGGCACGACGCTTTCGGGACTCATGGCGATGAACGGCACGCATCCGGACGATTTTTTTGACTTTATCCATGAACCCGAATACCTGATTTACCCGAAGGTGGCGCCTGAAAAGCTTGAACTCCTGAAATCGCTTGTGGGGCACCGCTTTGTGTTTACGAATGGGCGTGGGGATTGGAGCCGCGCGGGCATGGCGCACATGCAGCTCGATTCTGCGATTGAGGATGTTTTTGACCTCAAGCTTATGGATTGGGAAGGCAAGCCTCACGTGAGCGCATACGATAAAATCGAAAAATGGCTAGTGGCGCGGGGCGTTTTGGCTCAAGAATCGTCCGAAAAGTCGAAAATTGTGTTGCTCGAAGATTCGTTACGCAATTTGGAACCCGCTCATGAACGCGGCTGGACGACTGTTCTTGTGAATCCGAACATTCAAGCGCCCAGTTGGGTGGATTTTCATATCCCGCATTTACTAAATTTACGGGAGAAGTTAATTACGAATCTATAACAGAGGTCTTTAGTCAATAGTCATTGGTCTTTAGTTTTTATAAGACGCCTTGGACGCGATTATTAAACAAAAGTCTATTGACTAATAACCAATAACTAATAACCAAAAGCTAAAAACATGCTCGATTTACTTTCCATGGATTTTATGCAGAACGCTCTCATCGCAGCGGTGCTTGTTGCCATTGCCTGTGGCGTTATGGGAACGTATGTCGTGGTGAACCGCTTGACGGCTCTTTCGGGTGGCGTGGCGCATGCCTCGTTTGGTGGGGTGGGGCTGGCTTGCTTTATCGGCTTTTCGCCGATGCTTGGCTCGCTTGGCTTTGCGCTCGCCTGTGCAATGCTCATGGGAGCGCTCACGTGGCGTGACCGCAAACATGCTGATACGTTTATTGGGATTATTTGGGCGGCTGGCATGGCGCTTGGCGTGATTTTGACGGATTTGACGCCTGGTTACAGTGGCGAAATGATGAGTTTCTTGTTCGGTAGCCTTTTGACCGTGCCGACAGAACTTCTCTGGTGGATGGGGGCGTTGCTCGTGTTCATCTTGGGGGCGGTCTCGGTTTGCTTCCGCAATTTCCTTTCGATTTCATACGATCCTGAGTTTGCTCGCGTCCGCGGCATCCCTGTGCTGAATTACTACATGCTTTTGATTGCGCTAATTGCGCTCACGGTCGTGATTGCCGTGCAGGCGGTGGGCATGATTCTCGTGATTGCGCTCCTCACGATTCCCGCTTACATCGCGGAGTGCTATGCCAAAAATTTACTCCAGATGATGGTTATTTCGGTTCTGGTTTCGCTTGTACTTGTGGTGCTTGGACTTTTAGTCGCGTGCCAGTTGAACTTTGTCGTTGGACCTACGATTATCGCAGGTGGCGTCATCTTGTACTTGCTCAACTTTGCCGTTAAAAAGATTGTAAAAAAATAGGAGAGGGAAAATGTTTTCAATGTTGCGCGTTTCTGTAGCTTTAGCCTGTTCGTTCTTGGCGACGTCTGCATTCTCTGCCGTTGCCCGTAATTCGTTCGACAACATGGACGTCAAAACGTCTTATTCCGAACTTTTGCAAGAGAAAAACGCCCGTAACGATTCGCTCTTGCCGGCATTCGATGGCGACAAGGCTTTTGCCGAAGTGCTTCGCCTGAATCCGAATTTCTGGAGCTTGGGTAGCGCCATCAACAAAGAAGAATCCCTCGTAACAAAGCTTCACGTGAACTTGATTTTTGTGGACGGTACCCGCGAAGAACCGTTCTGCGAACTCGACAAGGCGGCGAAAAATACCGCTGACGAATGGAACGTGCGCATCGGTGCGGACTTCGTTTCTGCAGGTTCCAATACGGTCCACATTCACGTGCAACAGTGCTTGGATTACGTGCGCGACCAGCTTGGTTACGCCATCAAGAAGGGCGACAAGATTATCCACGTGCCGCCTAAAGAAACTCTTGACAGAATCAAGAAGAGCGAAATTCCGGACGCTATCGACATTGATTTGCAGCAGACCCTTCTCAAGGCTCACGAAGACGTGAATCTCACCGGCAAATGCCCGAAGGATATCGAAGCTTACATCATCCTCATGAATGTCTACAATCAAGTCAAGAAGATGAAGATGGACTATGTGGTCATCAATGACCAGCTGAACAAGCAGCGCAATGGCGGTTCACGCGTGCAGTCCTGCGCCTTTAGCCGCGAATGGAATAAGCGCTACCAGGAAAGCGCAAGCTTCGAATGCGATATTGATAACGACCGTTGCATCTACCGTCAGGAAAATGACGGCGATACAGAATGGTCCATCAACTACGAAAAAGACCGCTTTGAATACATCAACAAGAAGTTCCTCTTCTTCAATCGCGATCCGATGAGTATCCACAAGGGTGGAACCATGATGGATTTGCGCCTGATTCGTCTCTCGACCACGCTTTACCTGGAAGCCTACATCAATTTGAAGGGCGAGCCGGTAACCCTTGGACTTATCGTTGTGCCGGGCGACAAGACCATCAAGGATTACGAAGACGATCGCCCCTCTAATGAAGAGGCCCGTGAACTCACGGAATAATTTTTATTTCTCTAGCACGCGATTCCCGTACTTCTTCTCGAATTCCGTTACCAACTTGTGCGGTTCCGGGAAGTAGTACTTGAGAATATTCATGCCGACCGTGTAGATCTTTTTCGGGATGCCGAATACCGGTTCTGCGATGCCACCCGCAATGCAGGCGAGAGTATCGCTATCGCCACCAATGGATACTGCGTTTCTAATGGCATCTTCGTAATCGGTCGCTTCCAAAACGCAGCGGATTGCTTGCGGAACCGTACCCTGGCAAAGTGCCGCTCCCGGGTAGTTCCAGCTGTATTCTGGACGCAACTTGTCAAGCGTGAAATTCAGATCGTAGTCGAAATCGCTCTCGATAGCCATCTTGATTTCGTCCTTGCTAGCGCCCATGCGTGCCATGAAAATCGCAAGTGCAGTTGCCTGCGCCCCCTTGATCCCCTCGGGATGATTGTGCGTGCATTCGGCAGATTCTTTAGCCTTCGCAAGCACCTCTTCCTTGGTATTGAACGCCCAGCCTACAGGCGAAATGCGCATGGCGGAACCGTTACCGCAGCTGTTGTAAGGCGTGCCAAAGCCGTCGCGACGGGCTCGAGCGACATATTGCGTAAATCCGCCACCGTAGCCACCGACCGGACACTCGTACTTGCTCGCGTAAGCGACGTAATACTTCCACGCTTCGCCCCCGCGCATAATCCAGTCTGCCGTTGCAAACGAGAGAATACTATCGTCCGTGGGCGAGACCCCGTCCGGGAACAACTCGAAATCCTTAGCTTTGTAGTTTTCAAATTCGTAAATGGAACCGACGGTGTCGCCGATGATTGCTCCAATCATAAAAAACTCCTTATTTCTATTCTAATAATAATATCGTATTATGAGGGGAAAATGTAAACTGAAAAAAGTTTTTTGGATAGCTTCTAAAGAAGAGGCTTCCAGTGAGGTTGTGAATAATTAGACTTGGTTTGCAATGTAATCGACATGTTCTAGCAATTCCCCCCCCCCAAAAAGTGTCGTTAAGCCAAATAAGGAATAATTCCCCTCCTTTAACGTCCTTTTGGGCTTATATTTCTAGTGTATGTCGCTTGAAATAGCAAAAATTTAATGTATATTAATGAAGTAAAAATTTAAGGAGAATATTATGAATTCTTTCGTTAAGGCTTCTTTGATTGCTGCAATGATGACTGCTCCGCTTATGGCTGACGAATCCTTTGGTGGCGTCGGCATCACCATTTACCAGGTGCGCGAAGGTGTTCACGTGGCAGAAGTTATTCCGGGTACGCCTGCTGCTGAGACCAATCTCCGTGCTGGCGACGTGATTACCTCTGTTGACGGTGTGAGCCTCAAGGGGCAGGATATTGAATTTTCGAAGTCTAAGCTTCGCGGTCAGGTCAATAAGCCTCTCGAAATTACTTACACGAGCAATGGCGAAACCTATTCTGCCGTGATTCGTCGTGCCCAGATTACGGTGAAGGACTTGGACAACAAGGCTGTCAAGAGCTGGTATGGCGACAAGGAACGCGTGAACGCTCAGGAACTTGAAACGTTTGCTAGCGCTACCGAAAACGACAAGCAGCTCGTTGCAGTGCTTAGCCGTGGCAACCTCATCAAGAACGATGTTGCTGTCGCTTCTGCTGATGTCAACGGAATTTATGTGGAAAAGGCTAAGACTGCTCCGAAGTTTACCAAGACGACTCCGGTCCGCACGGGTGATGCAAGCCTCCGCCTCTTCAACCGCAAGGCTATCGCATTTACGCTCAAGTCTCCGGGCCGCGCAACGGTTACGATCATGAGTGCTGATGGCGAACAGGTGGCAACGCTGAACCTCGATAATGCTATTGCTGGCGTGAATACGCTTAACTGGAATGGTGCTCAGGTGCCGAGCGGCCGCTATGTTATTTCCATTGACCACAATGGCGCTGTGAGCGGTGCAAACGCTGTGCTGAAGTAATTCGCTGCGATTCTCGCAGGCGGTATTAGTTTCTGCTTTACACAAAAAATTTGATGAACGCTTCGTATTTGGAGCGTTCATTTTTTCTATCTTGTGGAACCGTGATTTTATCCAAAACCCATTGCGTTCTGTGGGCCGTTATCGCATTGTTTATCGCTGCGGTCTTTGCTCCTTGCTCTTACGGCGAGGAAATGACCCGCTTTGAACTTGAAGAACGCGAGCAGCCTGTCGAAGACACGACTGAAGTCGATTGGATGAACGATACGACTGGGGTGGATACGATTGAATATCATGCGGTCGATCTTGTGTACGATGTGGAAACATCGACGTTCAACTTGAACAAGTCGGCGCAGCTCAAGTACCGCACAGCAACGCTGGAATCAGATACGATTTGGATGGATCAGAAAAACCAAATTCTCGCCGCAAGCGGAAATCCGATCCTTCGTGAATCCAAAAATCCGTCCTTGTCGGGTATGCGTCTCAAGTACAACCTCAAGTCCAAAATAGGCGAGGTGTATTACGCGACGACGTTCCAGGACAACCAGCAACTGAACGGCATGGAAGTCCGTCGCTTGCCGGATACGAGAATCCAGATTGCTCGTGGTGACTTCAGTACGTGTAACGATACGACGCATCAGCATTTCTACTTCTATGGCCGCCGCATGGTGGTAAAGCCCAAGGAAACGATTACTGCAAGACCGGTGGTGTTGAATATTGCCGATGTGCCGGTGGCGGTTCTCCCGATGATTGTGGCTCCGCTTAAGAGCGGGCGTAAGTCGGGTCTTTTGACGCCTAAGTTCGGTGGTGACCAGAAGCAGGGCTATTACATGCGTAATATCGGTTTCTATTACGCCGCTAACGATTACTGGGATGCAACAATCGCTGCCGACATTATTGAAGGTGACGAGGCTCGTTTTGAACGTTCGACGCTCACGGGCGAGGTCCGTTACAAGAAGCGTTATTTGCTAGATGGGTACTTGAAGTACACGAGTTATCTCAATGAATTTGATTTTGCCAATAGCGATTACGATATCCAGTTCTCGCATAACCAGAACTTGACTCCCGATGCCAAGCATACGTTGAGCGGTCAGGGTTCTTTTGTGAGCAAGCAGAGCGTCCGTAAGGATAACTCGCTAGAAGCTAGTACGATTTTGAACCAGCAGGCTAATGCATCGTTGGCGTATTCCGGAAAGTTCGGGAATAACAAAAGTTTGACGGTCAAGATTTCGCAGAGCCATAACCTCACGACGGGCATGCTCGAAAGGGATTTGCCTGATATCCAGTACCGCATGAGCGGGAACCTTTTCAATTTTGAGCTGGAAGAAGGCGAGGTGGCTGCAGAGGACGGCTCGTTCCAGTCGTTTCTAGAAAAGTTCAATTACAGCTTTACGAACCGCTTTAACTACAAGTCGCATCGTGAACGTGATACGACGCTCAACAAGGATACGACCGCGCAATACTTGGGCTATACGGGTACGTACACGTTGGATTACTCTGGACGACTTTTTGACGTCATTAACATTACTCCGAGAGCGACTTTTACGGGCTATTGGACGGGTACGTCTTGGCGCAATCCGAACGATTCTCTGTACAAGAGAAAGCGTTATATGAGCTTTAATCCGGACGAGGGGACGTTTGGTAATGTCGCGTACAACCACAATTACAGCTTGACGGCCGACACGAAACTTTATGGTATCTGGGTGCCTGAAATTGGACGTTTCACGGGTGTTCGCCATGTGCTTTCTCCGAGTGTTTCTTACACGTACGCACCTGAAATTGATACGGTCAAGAAGTTTGCTCCGCATCCGTATTTGGGACAGTATCCGTACCAGCAAAAGCAACAGACGATTGGCTTTAGCCTGAGCAACGACTTTGATATCAAGTATCTCAAGGTGGCTGGGCATGTCGATACAACGGGCGATTCTACGAAAAAGGCTAAGGCAGTTGAGGACCAATATGGCACACGCCGTTTGCTCACGACAAGGCATAGCTTCTCGTATAACTTTGCTGCTGATTCGCTCAATTTCTCGGATATTTCGTCGTCATTTGGTTTCCAGATTTTGCCGGACTACATGTTTACCATCAATACGCGTCATAGCTTCTACCATAAGTACGACTCGAATCCGAACAAGGTAAAATTCCCGGAACTCACGTATTGGGGCTATGAGCTTTCAAAGGATTTCCATTGGAGCGGTACGTTTAATGGCGGTCTTCCGTCACAACTTGAAAAGTACGAGATGCTCAAGTGGTCTTTGAGTTTGGATTACCGTTATTCGTTTAGCAGTACGCGCGTGGCTAAGAATTTGTTTAAGGACAACATATCTCATTCGACGGGAATTTCGGCAACATTCCAGCCGACGGTCAACTGGGATGTTTCTTATAGCACCCGTTACGATTATAACGAAGGCAAGTTTGTCTCGCATGAATTTACGTTCAAACGTGTGTTGCATTGCTGGCAGCTCGATTTCACATGGACGCCGACTGGTCCTGCTGCGGGCTGGAGCTTCTCCGTGTATGTCCGCGACTTGCCTGATATCAAGCTTAACGCCGGCAGCACCGATACAAAGAGTTATGACTAAATCTGAAATTGTACTTGCAAGCGGTTCGCCGCGCCGTTCCGAAATTTTAAGACAGTTGGGTGTTAACTTTCGCGTGGTTGTCTCGGGCGAAGATGAAAAGCCCACAAGCACAAATCCGCTCGACTTTCCGCGTGAAAACGCCTGCATCAAGGCTTTGTCAGTTTCTCGCCAGGAACGCGACGCTTATGTGCTCGGCTTTGATACGCTTGTGTTTTTGGATAACGTTCCGCTGGGCAAGCCGAAATCCGAAGCGAACGCTCTTGAAATGTTAAGCAAACTAAACAATCGTAGTCATTTTGTGATTACTGGAGTCGCCATTGCCCGTAACGGCGAAATCCTTAGCGCATCTGAAGAGAAAACAGAGGTGTTTTTCAGAAACTGCACCTTACAAGAGCTCAAAGATTATGTAAATTCTAGGGACCCGATGGATAAGGCTGGCGCCTACGGCATTCAAACGAATGGCGCGCGCTTGATCAAGTCTATCAACGGTTGCTACTACAACGTGGTTGGGTTACCAGTTGCACGTACACTGGAAATGTTGGATGGTTTACAAGTTAGGGTATAGCAAATGATTCAGTTGGAAGAGAAAAATCCAAACGAACGCCTTGGTGACTTTTTGGTCCGCGTTCGTGAATCTCAAGGACTTACTATTGATGATCTTGCCGAGCGCACGAAAATCTCGGTAAAGATGCTTCATTTCATTGAATCGAGCGACTGGAAGTCTTTGCCGGTCGAAGCTTATGTCCGCAGCTACTTGAACTCCGTAAGTACGAAGCTTGGCTTGGATCCCAAGGCTGTCCTTAAAATGTATGCCGAAGAAGTGGGCTCAAGCTATGAAGTCCGCGAGGCTGAACCCATCAAGAATATCGCTCCGATGACGGACGAAGAAAAAAAGCCGCGTAGCAAGGCTGTGCCTATAGCTATCGTGATTATTCTCGTCCTCTTGGTGGTCGGGCTCCATTTTGTGACCCGTGAAAAAGCCGCTTCTGACGCTAGTGCCAATCCGCCATCGGTGGTTGCTGCCGAAGAATCTGCCGAAGTCAATCAGGACATGCCTGAAGGCGCTATTGCGGTTCCGGTCGATTCCATCAAGGAAGAAAAGAACGAAACGGTGACTCAGGCAGAAGTCGATAAGGCTGTGAAAAAGGCTGAAAATCTCCCGGCATCTGCAACGATTTTTATCTCTTCGACTTCCAAGAAAGATACGACAGTGACGACGGGCCCGGTTTCGGATAACGGTCGTACTCGTATTGAACTCGTCGGTTCCGGCGAAATGCGTTCTTGGGTCGGCATCAAGCGCGACGAAGACGATGATGATTTTGTGAAAGAAGCGAACATTGCAACGGTCGATAACAAGCTTGTCTATACCGCAAGTGGTACGCTCTACATTGTGATTGGTGAACCGCGTGCCATTGGCAAGATGTACTTGAATGGCGTGGAAACTCCGGTTCCTGTACCGAAGTTTGGCCGTGTGGCTCGCTTCAGCGTTTATGACGGTCGTGTCCTTAAATAAGAGGTGCTAAGATGCGTTCTTCTAAGATTTCTCGCAAGACGAGTGAAACCGACATTCAACTTTTCTTGAATCTGGACGATTGCTCCAGAGGTCAGATTAGCTCGGGCTCGGGCTTCTTGGATCACATGCTGAACTTGTTCCAAGTGCATGGTGGTTTCCACCTCGATTTGACCTGCAAGGGCGATACCGAAGTCGATATGCACCACAGCATGGAAGACATCGCCATTGTGCTTGGCCAGGCTCTCGTTGAATGCCTCGGCGACAAGAAGGGCATCGAACGTTATGGTTTTTACTTTGTTCCGATGGACGAGGCCTTGAGCCGCGTGTGCATTGACTTTAGCAACCGCATCGGCTTTGTCTGGAATGTGAAGCTCCCGGCTGCAACTGCTGGCGGAATTGAAGCAAGCATGTTCGAACACTTCTTCAAGAGCCTTTGTGAAAACGCTCGCATGAACTTGCATGTGGAACTCTTCTATGGCAATGACAATCATCATTGCCTGGAATCCATCTTCAAGGCTTTTGCTCGCGCTGTTGCCATGGCTGTTGCTCCTTCCCGCAACGTGAAGGGTGTCCCCAGCAGCAAGGGCGTTTTGTAGTAAGGTCGCGAAAAAATCCTTTTCACATCTTGTAAACCTTTACATGGCGAAACTTCGGTTTCGCCATTTTCTGTAAAATTTTGACTCTGCGTAAGAAATTAAAAGCAATTATTTACGACACTTTCCTAGAATTTTTGTTCTAAAAGTTTTATGTTTTGCCTCGGTTTGGGTAATATAGCGAGGATGAGATGAAGGTGATTTCTACGACATTGAAATTGGCGTGTTGCCCTTTGGCTTTCTGCGATATGGCGTGGGCTAAAAGCGATGTCGACTATCGTAAATCGCTTGGTAAAGCTCGCGTCTATATGGTGGCTAAAAAGCCCCGCCTTGATTTCTGCAATGTGAAATTTTCGGGTCATAAAATTGATCTTGACCTCGTAAGCGAATACGGTCGCGTAAGCGCTTCTATCACTGCCGATGAACCGCTTTTTAAGCCGAGCGAAAAGAAAACGCTTGTTGTCGATGTGGGCACTGACGTGCCTCATGTCCTCGCCAAAGATGAAGTTGTCGCAACAACTCACGGAATGAAATTCTATGAGATTGATACGGCGTTCTATGAAAAGGCGAGTGACAAGGAACTGAAAAAGTGCCTAGACGAAGACTCTTTTGTGGCTTGGCTTACGCCCGAGAAACTCCTGTACCTTTATTCGAATAGATTGATTCGAATCCCGAATTTGGATAAAACCAAGAGTTTCCTTTGGAATTATGAACCGATGTTTATCGGGAAGGTTGTGCGACCAGTTGTGAAACATGCTGAAATGCGTCATACTCGCGAGCCCTTCCTTGATATGCTCGAATCGGAAATCGAAGATTGCGAGGATATCCGCGATGATGTTGTGCTCCTGTTCTTTGATGTCGAAGAACGGGATAACAGCCTTTTGATCGGCAATGCGGTTTCGATTAACGAATTCCAACTCCCTTTAAACGGGCTTGCTTTGCCTTCTATTGATTTGCTTGCGATGGATGCGGAGAATGTCTTTATTGAAAAATTCAAGCCCAAGTACAACGCCGCGCTTTTCCATCCGTACCTGAACGGTGTGGATGCTACGCCTGATTCCGAATACGATGCTATTGATTACGCTATCGATGACTGGATGACTCTTGTATTCAAGGGCTTGAAATGGTATGGCGGGCTTGAGGGAAATTGCTTGGTGTATAGCAGAGGCGATGGCCTGCGTGTGATGGCGCCAACATCGTTTGATGATTTCCTAGAACGGAAATTTATCGAATCCGTGCTCGCGTGCTAAAATAGTCCTTCTCGACTCCAGTGAAGTCTTGAATTGATTTGTCATGCCCGCCACCTTGTCATGCCTGCGAAAGCAGGCCTCTCCCTTATGAAACATGTTGTTTCATATACTTAAATAAAAATCTGCAATTTTAAATAAAAATTGTTAAAAATATAGAAAATTTAAAAAATTTGTTTCATTATTATTGAATTTTTTGGCGGTGTAATTTATCTTTATTGGTGTAAAGGTTACCCATAAAATGAAATCCGTTTTTGAATATAGAGATTACCGCGAATACATGCGAGATTTTTACGAGAGCCGTAAAAAGTGTTCCGCATTTACGTGGCGCGAGTTTGCAAAACTTGCGGGCTTCTCTTCGTCGGGATTTTTGAAACTTGTTTGCGATGGTAAAACGCGTCTCTCGAAAGTGGGCGTTGAAAAAGTCTTGCCGGCGATGAACTTGTCTGGTGCGCAAGCAGAATATTTTCGTGCGATGGTCGAATTTTGCGATTCCGCTCGCTCTGAAGTCCGTCAAGTCGCTTTTGAACGGATGATGAAAATTGCGCAAGAAAACAAGATTGATTTTTTAGAGGCAAAGTCGTTTGAATATTTTTCGTCGTGGGCAAACCCGGCACTCAGGGAACTAGCCCCGATTATGAAGGACGCAACGCCTCTTGAAATGGGACATGCTCTTGTGCCTGCCATTTCTGCTGCCGAAGCTCGTGAATCATTGGAACTTCAGGAATCGCTTGGGCTCTTGAAAAAAGATGAATGCGGAAATTACGTGCAAACAAGCGAAGGTGTTTCGAGCTCTCGTGAAGTTATCTCCGCGACTGTCGTCAATATGCAAAAGCAATATGCGCATTTGGCGGCTGAATCCCTAGAACGGTATACGCGAGAATACCGCCACATTTCGGGCATGACGATGGGCCTTGACCGAGAAGCTTATGAGCGCCTAGCTGCAGAACTTGATGCCTTCCGCAAAAAAGTAGTGGAAATCGTATCGAACGTGAAAAGCTACGATCGCGTTTATCGAATGAATTTACAGCTCTTTCCTTTGAGCAAACAAGTTGGAGAAAAAAATGAAAAAGAATAATCTGATGCAAAATTTATTTGCTATGAGCCTTGCTTGCGCAACGGTTCTTTCGGGGATTACGCTACTTGCGGGGTGCTCCGGTTTTACCGAAGATACGAATACGTCTTCGAATGATGATGGCGGAATCATTGATGTTCAGACTGCTTTTGCTTCGGCTCGCGTGTCTCAATTGGGTAAGGCTGTGGTTGATGAATCCAATGATTCTCTTACGTTTGTAATTGAAAACTTGGGGGGCTGCTTTAATCACAATGGATCGCTTTATTATGATCCAGACTATTATTCTGCAGATACAAATCACTTTGCCTATAACTTCCGCAAAGATACATTGCAGCTTTCCTTCATTTACGAAGATGAATCAACAAAAGAACTTGAGACGGTTCAATATATTGGCGGAACCTCTGGTGTGTTGAACGGCACTTGGCGCTTGACGCAGTGCTTCTATCTTGACGGCGTTTATTACTGTAATAATGACGCTTACGAAAAGTTTTTTAAGCTCGATGGCGATAAAGTTGAATTCCGTGTTGGTGATGTGGCTAACTATGATTATATGAACTCGGATTTTGTGGGTGATGTATTCCGATTTTTGAACGATAAACAAACCATTATGTTCGAAGATGTTTTCTATTCACGTTATAACAATAGTCCTAAAAAATATGGAATTACAGTTCAAGAAAAAACGAATAAGAGTATAAAGTTTACACATGAAGGTCGCACGTTTGACTTGAAATTGGATTATGTCCGTTATAGCGATAGTATGGCTGTAACGCTCTCGTCTAATGGAACGACGTGCGTTGGCAATTATAGTAAGAAAAATGATGTCACGCCCGAATTATGCCGTGAAGAAAATTCAGCTTATCTGGATTTTCTAGCAAAAGATTCAGATTCTGATGGTCATGCGCTGCGATATCAAAGAGATAATGGTCGAGAATTCTCAAAATGCATCCAGGGAATTCTTGAAAGTGATGTAAAGACATCTACAAGTGCGGATTCAGGAAATGTTGATGTGCTGGCTGGTTTTGCATCGGCTCGTATGGTGTATTCCGGTAAAGCTCTTGTTAATGAAACTCAAGACTCGTTAACGTTTGTTGATGAACAAGTGGGTGGATGCCTCAAGAAAGGCGAATCATTTATGTATGACCCTGATTTCTATTACGGTGATTCAAATACGTATGCCTATGGCTTCCGCGGCGATACTTTGGCGCTTACACGGCCGGCGGTACTCTATGCAGATGGTAATGACGGTTTTGAATCGACAGAGACGATATTCCTTGTTGGAGGATCGTCTGGAAAGCTTGATGGAATCTGGAAAATTTTGCCGTGCAGACTGATTGATGCTAAAGGTGAAATGGGTTGCCTGAATGATGCCGATGAGGATTTTGTAAAAATAGATAATGGAAAAACGGAGTTCTATATTGCAGAGCTCGCGGACTATGATTACATGAAATCCGTTTTTGTCGAAGAATTATTCATGTTCTTGGACAGTCAAAATTCTATTCAGATTGAAACTCCGTTCTATGGTGGTCGGAATGTTGAATCTTTAGCTGAAGATTATGGAATTACAGTGCAAGAAAAAACGAATAGGAGTATGAAGTTTACTTATGAGGGACACTCTTTTGATTTGAAATTGAATTATGCGAGAATAAAGGATAGTGTGTCCGTAACATTGACATCGGGTAATGTTGTTTGCAATGCATATAACCGTGAAATTCCAAATATTACGCAAGAGCAGTGCCGTGAAGAAAATGCTCCCTATCTAAAAGAAATGGAATCGGGAGCGTACGAGATTAGAAAGCGTAATGACACTGAATTCGAGGATTGCATTAATGGAATCCTCGGACGCGAACGGAAAGATTAAAAAATTTTTCTACACCGGTGTCTTGCTCTTTTCTCCGGCGATTTCTCGCACGAGCTTGGGCACTTGATAGCCGGGGAGCTTGGTGCGAATCTGCGCGATGAGTTCTCGGGCGCGTTCGTCGCTGACTTCAAAATGGGCGACGCCTTTCGCGTGGTCGAGTTGGTGCAGGTAGTAGGGGAGTACACCTTGCTCGAATAGTCTGCGGCTCAAGCGTTCAAGTGTATCGGCGTCATCGTTCACGCCTTTCAAAAGAACGCTCTGGTTCAAGAGAGTCCAACCGCTGAATTTAAGTTGTGCGAAAACGGCGGCAGATTCTTCGTCCAATTCATCAGGGTGGTTCACGTGTACCACGAGTACGCAATTGAAACGCGCGGGGAGTTCGCGCAAAAGTTCAAAATGCAGCATCACGAGGTCCGGTCGCATAATCGGGAGTCTCGTGTGGATGCGGAGCGTCGTCACAGACGGGTGGAATGCGATTGCTTCTACTAGGTCGCGGAACGGTCCCGGTCCAAGCGTGAGCGGGTCTCCGCCTGAGAGGATAACTTCCCAAATGCTCGTATGGACGTCTAGCCAGTTCGAAACTTCACTCGCGATATTCTGTGTGTCCTGAAAGGGGTAATTGCGCCTGAAGCAGAAACGGCAGCGCACACCGCAGGCAGAAGTCGAGACGATGAGGGCGCGGTTGTCGTACTTTTGCAAGATGCATTCGGACTTGCCGGCGGGGAGGTCACCCACAGGATCATCGACAAAGCCGGGGGCATCTTTGAGTTCGTCCTTGCTCGGTAGAACCTCGCGTAGCAGTTTGACGGGCTCGGCCGAAATCTTGATGAGGTCGGCGTAGTGCTTGGAACAGTTGAATGCGAATGTGGGCTCTTGGTCGAGGTTTGCGCGCATTTCGCTTGTCAAACCGGTAAAATCATTGCCCAAATAGTCTAAAAATTCAGAAATATGCGTGAATGTTTTAACAGAATTGTCCATTATATTGCTAAATTTAGAATCAAAAACCAAAAGAGGATAATATGGGTACTGTAAGCACCAACGAATTCCGTAAAAAATTGAAAATCATGGTTGATGGTCAGCCGTATGAAATCATCGAAAACCAGTTTGTGAAGCCGGGTAAGGGTCAGGCTTTCAACCGCGTTCGTATCAAGAACTTGGTGACTGGCCGTACTCTCGAACGCACCTGGAAGAGCGGTGATACGGTGGAAGAAGCTGATGTGACCTACACCGAAATGACCTACCTCTACAACGACGGTTCTACTTGGTACTTCCTCAACAGCGAAACTCAGGAAACTGAAGAAATCTCCAAGGAAGCTCTCAATGGCTGCGAAGTTTGGCTCCTCGATGGCGCTACTGTCGAAGTCACTTGGTGGAAGGATCCGAAGACGATGGCTACACTTCCGATCGAAGTTATCCCGCCGACCTTCGTTGACTTGATGATCGTTGACGCTCCTCCGGCAGTTCAGGGCAACACCAGCGGTAACGTGATGCGTGAAGCTACTCTCGAAACTGGCGCTAAGGTGATGATTCCGCTCTTCATCGAAAACAACACCAAGATTCGCGTGGATACCCGCGACGGTTCTTACCTCGAACGCGCTAAGTAATCTTGTCATCCTGGAGCGCGTAGCGCGATGGGATCCAGTGATTTTTCAAAAGCCTCGTCCAAGCGACGGGGCTTTTGTTGTACTGCGGCGAAGTCGCATAGACAAACTGTCTATAGTTTTTCTCGGGGCATTCGCGCGCTTAGCCGCATTTCTGTATAATTTATAATTGTTGTTTAACCCAAAGGGATATATGGGAATGTTTAATAAGCTTTCTGGTTTTGCGTCCGTGGCATGCGTTGCTGCGGGCTTGATGTCGTTTGGTGCAATTTCGGCAAGTGCTGCTCCAGACCCGAATTTCCACATTTACATTGCGTACGGGCAGTCCAATATGGGCGGCACGGCTGATGCTCAGAGCGCAGACAAAGTCGAAAATTCGCGCTTCAAGATTTTCGCGACGCAAAAATGCTCGGGCAAGGGGCGCAACACGCTCGGCGATGTTTACCCGGCAGTGCCCTCGCTCTTTAACTGCGGCAACACGATTTCTGTGGCGGACTGGTTTGGCCGCACAATGGCGGACAGCATGCCCGACGTGACGATTGGGATTATCCCGGTCGCGGTGGGCGGTGCGAGCATCAAGCTCTTTGACCAGGACCAGTATGCGAGTTACCTTTCGACGGCTGAAACCTGGCTCCAGAACTACGCCAAGGAATACGCGAGCGATGGCAACGTGACGAAGACGATTATCGACATCGCAAAAAAGGCGCAGGAAAAGGGCGTCATCAAGGGTTTCATTTTCCACCAGGGCGAAACTGACGGCGGTTATTCCGACTGGCCGAAAATTGTGAAAAAGACCCGCGACGATATTCTCAAGGCTCTCGACATGAGTTCCGATACCGTGCCGTTCGTGGCGGGCGAGCTTTTGCGCGAGGGCTGCTGCTATTCTGACCGCGTGTCCAAACTCTCAAACACGATGGACAACACCTACTATGCTTCGTCCGAAGGCTTGGGCGGTAACGGCGTGGACCGCTACCACTTCAATCACGATGCCTACGTGGAATTCGGCAAGCGCTATGCGGCACAGATGCTCAAGGCGGTGAACCGCAAGCCTGTGGAACCTGTTCCGCAGAAGCCGTTTGGCAAGGTGGAAGGCGATAGCGTTGTCGCAGGTGAGGCCGTCAAAATCCCGGGCAAGATCGAGGCGGAAAACTATGATATCAATGGTGTAGGTTCGGGCAATTCCTCTTACTTGGATAACGATTCCGAGAACAGGGGTGGCGAGTACCGTAAGGATGGTGTCGATATTTATAAGGGCGGAGACAATTACGCTATCGGTTATACGCAAGAAGGCGAATGGCTGGAATACACCGTGAATGTGAAGCGTGATGGCAAGTTCTACATTTCTGCGAATGTGGCTTCAGGTACGGAATCGTCTAGCTTTAGCTTGCTTTTGGATGATAAAGAAATTGTCCCTTCCACGAAAGTTCCAAAAACGGGCGATGAGTGGGATGTCTATGAAAGATTGGAATTGGGGCAGGCCGAATTTACTAAGGGCGAGCATGTGCTGAAGCTCTTGATTACAAGCAATTACGTGAATATCGACTGGATTGAAGTTTACGATCCGTCGCTTGCCATTCAACCGAAATTCGTAGCGTCGTCGGGTCCGCAAACTTACGATGTGTTTGATATGCTCGGAGCGCATGTCGGTCGTATCGAGGCTACTACCGCTCAAAATATTTCGCAGAAAGTCCGCGCACTCGTGAAGCAGAACGGTACGTATCTCGTGAAGTCCCGTAACAGCTCCGCGACGATACGGGTGATGAAGTAAAAACTAGCGCGCTATTCTAATGGCAAAGTTGAAACTGTGATTTGTATTGGTTTCCCAGTCGTCATCAATTTTGCCATAGGAGTAGTTGAATGCGACGCCAAATCTCCAGCGTGGGCTGAACCACCAGTCGTAACCGATTTCAGGTCGGATAAAGACGCTGGGGAAATCGTTTAAATCATCTTTTGCGCTGTGATAGATCAAACCATCGTTGTAGTCTTGCGTCTTGACCATTTCATAGCCTACGCTAAGCCCGAAATACAGTCCGTAAAGAGCGCTTTCTTTGTTCTGGAATGGATAGAATTCGGCACCGACACCTAATAGCGCTTTCATTATGACGGCGTCCATTTTTCTTTTATCTGAATCGTGGGCGCTCGGGTTTTCATAATCGGCTTTCCCTAATCCAAGACCGAAAGCTCCGTAAACAGATACCATGTTTGCAATGTATCCGCCGACCCGGACCTCGCTGTAAGGCATCCAGCCATTGCATTTCAGAGCGACTTTATCATCCCAGTGGGGAACAATGTCTTCTGATGTTGCGTAGCTTAAAGCCAAATCTGCAGAGAAATAAAATCCATGGTGGGCGTGAACTTTGCTTGCGTCTGTGCGCGTATCAGCCGCAAAAGCTTGCGATGTTAAAAACAGTGCGATAGCAGTGGTGGCAAGTAGTTTCTTAATCATTTTTTTTTATAAAAATAGCCCGCTTTTTTTAGCGGGCGTCCTTGGTTAATTTTTTAGTGAGACAGCCTGATGGTCAAACCGAAGGTGTGTTGAGCATAAGTTTCGCTATCTTGATAGCTTCTGTCATAGTAGTCTGAATCATCGAGGTCAAGCCAGCCAATAGTGTAGTTGAAGGCGACACCAAAGCTCCAGCGTCTGCTGAACCAGAAGTCCTTACCCACTTCAAATCTAAAGGCGCCAGTGATGAATCCTTCGGACTTGTCGTATTTGTATCCATCATAGGTGTCGACTTTTTCGTAAAAAGCTCCATCAACAGCAAGACCGTAAGAAAGTCCGAGGAACAATCCGTACATGGGATTGTCGATGTCTTGGATGGGGTAGAATTCACAGCCTGCACCGAAATAGAACTTTATGCTTGTGGCGTCGTACTTTCTTTGGTTGTGATAGAATCCGTTGTCATAGCTATAGTAACTATCATAGCTATGTCTATCGTTGACGCTTTCCGTTTTGAACGTTCCTGTTCCAATTCCCAATCCCAAGAAACCGTAAACAGAGGCTACGTTGGCGATGGAACCACCGAGGCGGACTTCTTCATAAGGAGTCATGAAACCGGTAAACTTGTATTCATCGATTTCCACGCCATCGTAATACACGTCGTGGTTGTTGTAGCGGAGATAGGTGTAACCAAACGTCAGGCTTGTCGAAAAATAGAAACCCCTATGAGCATGGAAGTATGGGTCTTTTTTCTCCTTTTTTTCAGGAGCGGTAGTTGTGGAGTAAGAAGTGCTTTCGAAAGCGCTTGTGGAATTTGTCGGTTCGCTTGTTCCGAAGTAATCGCCGCTTGTTTCATATTGAGCGAATGCAAGCGATGCCAGTAAAAGCGTTGCGCCAATGATTTTTTCTCTCATCTTAGATCCTCTTGGTGTATAATTGTATTTAAAATACAAATTAGCAATTTTTAAGCTTTGTGCGGAATACCTCTGCAACTTTGTCGGGATTATCGCTTTTCAGCCAACTTAATGTTTCCGTGCCACGGTAGCTCCAGGCAAATATGTTCTTGATGCCTGCGGCTCGACTTTCATCGATGGCGATGGCGAGGTCATTTTCGCGCCCTGCTTCAATCTGGTAAGCCTTGACCCACATTTGTACGGATTTCCCGTAGCGGTTTGCGACTTCGACGAGCTTATTTGCGGTTTCGCGGTATTTTTCACGGACCCATTCTTCACTTGCTCCGCGCTCCCAGTACGGGTCGCTTGCGATTTCATCGACGGCATCTAGGCGCGCGACACGACTCCAGTCGTCGAGCCCCGCCGGGAACCACGGTGGGAGCATGCAAACGCAGTTGCGTTTGCCGCGCGCTTTAACATCTTGTGTCATCTCGTCCAAGAATTCAATAAGGCTTTCTTCGCGGAACTGTTTTACGTCATCCGTAAGCTCGGCGGGCATCTCGTAGCCAAACTTTGTACGGAACTTTGCGCGGCATTTTTCGCAGCGGCAGCTCCAGTTGCTAAGCCCGCCTTTTTCAAAATAAAAGTGCGGCTCGTCCCAGAAAATCGTAGAGACGTTTGTTTCGCAGACTGTGGCAATCCACTTGTGCATGTAGGCGCGGAACTCCGGGTGGTTCGGGCAGGCGGCAACCTTAGGCTTTCCGTCTATGGCGACCTGACACATGTCGTGATTCCTCGCTGTGAGTTCCGAATAAGCTTCGCCGCCAAATACGCGTCCGACTCCCCACGGATTCACGTAAACGGAAAGTCCCATGGCGGCAGAATCATTTACGATCTGCTTCATGGTATCGTAATAGTATTGCAGGTCTTCTTCGCTCCATGTATGGAGGACTGCGTTGTATCCTGCTTCTTTTATATGTACAAGATCTACGTGTGCGAGCTGCGGAGAGCGCACACCAAAGTAGCTGACGCCTTTAATCACGGTTAAAAACCTCTGTTTTAAAATCCTCTGTAGCTCTTGTGCTGAGTCCATTTTGCCCACTGCGGGCAGCCGTTCTTGTGCAGCACATTTTCGAGCGTAGCGCACCATTCGTCTTCGTTGATGGGGCGCCTAATCCAGAACGTTCCGTTGTCGCTCGAGTCTTCAGGGAGCGGCATGTCGTCTGGGATGATTTCGATAATCCACGATTCGGGAATGCCGTTGTGGAGTTCCTTGCTAAAAGCCAAGTTCTTCTCGGTAGCGTGGTCGGCATGGTCAAAGATAATGAGCGATGGCGACTGACCGATGATGAGGGCTGATTCCAAAAGGCTCTGGGCACTTTCGATGGAATTGCAAGTATAGAGGGTGGAATCTTCCGCCATGTTACCATGTTCTAAAAGCCAGCGGAAGGTCCACTGGTTCAGCTTATCGAGGCTGCCTGGCGATGATGGCGTTATAAAAAATATATGTCCCACGCCTAAAGTATAGAAAGTTTATTGTTAAATTATTGGGAGAAAATTTGAATTGTCCTTGAAAAATATGAATTTCCCTGATCTTGGTGAATTTCGGTTTGTCCGTAAAATATTGGATGGGGTCGCTCCCTTAAAAAATGAACCACCCACGCACCGCGGTTGGCTGTCGGCGGGGGATGACTGCGCCATCTTTGATGGCTGGCTTGCGACCAAGGACCTCTCGGTCGAGAACACGCACTTCCGCCTGGACTGGTCGAGTCCGGAACAGGCGGTCGAGAAGCACATTGTGTCCAACGTTTCAGACGTGTCTTCCATGGGCGGTCGACCCAAGATTGCGCTGTTCGGACTTTGCGTGAACAAAAACTGGAGCGAAGAAACTCGAAACAGAATTGCAAAAGCGGTTGCGCAAGGCTTTGAGAGAAGAGGAATTACGTTGATTGGTGGAGATACGGTCTCTGGCGATGTCGGGATGTTTTCGACAACACTCCTCGGCACAACTGATGGCAAAACGACACTCCTTCGCAGTGCTGCAAAACCGGGGGACCATGTTTTTGTGGCGGGCACGCTCGGCAAATCCGATGCCGGACTCTGGATTTTGATGAACCATCCCGAGGAGGCTAAACGCTTCCCGAGGCTCGTCGAATACCACCTTGCCCCGAAAATTTGCGAGGATGCGGGGGCTCAACTCATCAAACAGGGGGTGCGTGGCGCCTGCATGGACATTAGCGATGGGCTTAGTTCCGAAACAAACCACCTTGCGCTCTCGTCGGGCGTTTCTATCGAAATTGACGAGGAAAAACTGCCTATTGACCCCGATGTTTTGGAAATGTGCGGGTATTTTGGGCTTTCTCCCCTCCAATTTGCACTAAATGGTGGCGAAGAATACGAACTTCTGTTCACTTCTAATCTTACAAAAAGTATATATTTAGAAAGTGTGCCCCAAAAGGGCGAAATCCACGATATCGGTTTGGTATCTTGTGGCAGTGGTGTTTATTTGAAAAGGCAAGATGGAGTTAAGGCACTCCTGAATGCTCAGGCTTGGTCGCATCTATGAAAGATTCAAATAGTTTAGGGCAGTTGCTGGTTCGCGTTAACCTGATTAACGAAGACCAGTTAAAGTACGCCGAAGACGAAGTTAAGTTTTGGACGCAAAAAGGCAAAAAACTGACTCTTGCCCAGGTTCTTGTGAAGGCGGGAATGGTCTCGCAGGAACAGCTGACCGATATTCTCGGTGTCCAGATGCAGAGCGTTACCAAGAAACGTATCGGTGAAATGCTCCTGGACCAGGGCTTTATTACTCAGGAAAAACTGAACGAAGCTCTTGAAAAGCAAAAAACGTCGGGCGGCAAGCGCCTTGGCCGTGTGCTTATCGATTTAGGATTTATCGACGAGAAAAAGCTCACGGACATTCTTTGCTGCCAGTTCGAAGTGCCTTACGTCAAGCTCGATTCCATCAAGCTCGATGAAAAGGTTTATGAGTTTATCCCCGAAGAACAGTGCAAGGCGAACAAGATTGTTCCGCTTTACGTGTCGAAAGATGCTCGCCAGGCTCTCGTGGTCGCTATGGCGGACCCGACGAACGTGCGTCTCAGGGACTCTATCAAGTTTAAGGTCAAGCGCAATGTCGATGTGGTCATGGCGTCTGAACAGGACATCAAGAAGACTATCGATATTCTCTTTGCTGGCCACGGTCCTGCCGAAGAATCCCTTGCAGAACTTATTGGAGGTTCTAACGAGGATGAACTTGAAACTGTCGAACGTGGAAGTGGCAATAGCGATGAACCGGAACTGACCGACGAAGAAGGCCGCCAGGTCGTGAAGATCGTGACGACCTTGATTCACGAAGCTATTGCACGTCACGCTTCCGATATTCACCTTGAACCGCAAGAGACGTTCCTCAAGTTGCGTTACCGTATTGACGGTGACTTGCAGGTGATGTCTCCGATTCCGGCTCGACTCATGCCGCAGATTCTTTCGCGTATCAAGCTCTTGTCCAAGATGGACATTGCTGAAAAGCGTAAGCCGTTGGACGGACGTTTCACAGTGCGTTACAAGGGATCCGAAGTTGACCTTCGTGTGAGCTCGTTCCCGATTTCTTTGCGTAAGCGCGGTGTCTGCGAAAAGATCGTTATGCGTATTTTGGACCCGAATTCGGGTCAGTTCCCGCTTAAGGAAATGGGCTTTGACGCCCGCGTGCTCAAGCAGTTTATCGATGCGATTAATGCCCCGAACGGCATTGTGCTCGTTACCGGTCCGACGGGTTCCGGTAAGTCTACGACGCTTTACGCTTCTATTCGAGAAATTTTGGATTCCACGATCAACATCTCGACGATGGAAGACCCGGTGGAATTGAATATTGACGGTGTGAACCAAGGTCAGATCAACAATGCCGCAGGCTTTACCTTTGCGGCGGGCATTCGTGCCTTGCTCCGTCAGGACCCGGACGTGATCATGATCGGTGAAATGCGTGACCAAGAAACCTCGACGATGGCTATCGAAGCTGCTTTGACGGGTCACTTGGTCTTCAGTACGCTCCATACAAACGACGCTGCCGGTGCTTTCCCTCGTTTGCTCGAAATGGGATTGGAACCGTTCCTTGTGTCTACAGCTATTAAGGGTGTGTTAGCTCAGCGACTTGTGCGCCGCATTTGCAAGAACTGCAAGGAACCGGTCGAAATCTCGCAGGAACTTCGCGATGAACTCCACCTCTCGCCGGACATGCAGTTCTACCATGGCAAGGGCTGCGAAAAGTGCGATGGTTCGGGCTTCAAGGGTCGTTGCGGTATTTACGAGTTCCTCGTGCCGAACGAAGCTGTGCGTAACCTCGTGATCAAGCGCGCTTCCGGTGACGAAATCAAGCGCGAGGCTATTAAGTCTTGCGAAATGATTACGCTCCGTATGGACGGCATCAATAAGGCACTCCAGGGTCAGACCACTTTGGAACAAGCCATCGGCGCGTCCACTGCCGACGATTAATTCGACGCTTGTCACCTCGGACTATTAATCTTGTCATCCCCGCCTACCTGTCCTCGCGCCTGTCCTCGCTTGACGGGGATGACGGGGACGAGCGGGGATCTCCTATTTTTGTAAGAGTCTAAAATAATAACTAATGACCATTGACCAATAACCAAATTACTATATTGCACATCTGTATATCGACTAGGAGTGCTAGATGGACGATTTTGTAGAATGCAATGTTGTTGATGATAGTGTTTTAGATAAAGAGTTGAACCCGGAACAGGCCGCTGCCGCGAAGAAAATCAACGGCCCGATGCTGATTTTGGCCGGTGCAGGTTCTGGAAAGACGCGTTGCATTACTTACAAGATTGCTCACCTGGTTTCGTACCACAATATCGATTCTAATCGCGTTTTGGCGGTGACTTTTACGAACAAGGCCGCCCGCGAAATGAAGGACCGTATCCAGAAGCTTTTGAATTGCCGTAAGCCGTTCACGTGGATGGGCACGTTCCACTCTGTTTGTCTTAAGCTTTTGAAACTCTGCTTGGCCAAGGAATCCGTGATCAAGGCGCTTGGCGGCAAGTGGTTTGATGCAAACTTTTCCATTTACGATGACGATGACCAGAAGCGCATCCTCAAGGAAATCTTGAAGGACGATCTTGGCGACGATTACGACGTGAATGAATTGAAGAAGGTCCACAGCGCGATTTCCCGTTTCAAGAATACGGTTTTGTACAAGAACAATAATGCTGTCTTGCAGACTCCGGATGTCGCGGCTTTGAATGCCGAATTTGCTGACGAAGAACGTAAGGCGCGCTATTACGCTGCTTACCAGAAAAAGCTTGCGGAATCGAATGCGATGGACTTCGACGACTTGCTGTTCAATACGGTTCGCATGTTACAGATGGTCCCGAATTTAGCTGATCAGCTGAGGCAGCGTTTCCAGTACGTTGTCGTGGATGAATACCAAGATACGAACGACGTGCAGTATGAACTTTTGAAGTTGCTCATCGACAAGAATACGAAAAACGTAACGGTGGTGGGCGATGACGACCAGAGTATTTACGGTTGGCGTGGCGCAAATATCAAGATTATCCGTAACTTCCACCGCGATTTTGCTCCGGTGACGATTGTCAAGCTCGAACGCAATTACCGCTCGACCGCAAACATCGTTAAAGGCGCGGGTTCCGTGATTGCGCATAACGTCCGCCCGCAAGAAATGCAGAAAAACGTGTTCTCCAAGGAAGAAGCGGGCGAACTCATTCACGTGCGCTATTTTGAAGATGACCGTGCCGAAGCATCAAACATTGCAAAGACGGTGGCTCAGGCGGGGCCTGATTTTTATGCCAAGACTGCAATTTTCTACCGTACGAACGCGCAATCCCGCGTGCTTGAAAAGGCGCTCAACGATTTGCGCATCCCGTCGGTGATTTTTGGCGGTACAAGATTCTGGGATCGCAAGGAAATCAAGGATGTGCTTGCTTACTTGCGCGTGCTCGCTAACGAAAAAGACGATGCTGCCTACTTACGCGTGATAAACACTCCGCCGCGAGCCATCGGCAAGACGACAGTCGAAGGCGTACTCGCCAAGGTGAAAGCGGGCGAGGGTTCGTTCTGGGACAACTTATTGGCCGAGGCGAACGGCACGGGGCGCGGCGCTCCGAAGCTTAAGGTGTTTACCGACCTTGTGACGAACTGGAAGAACATGATGACTTCTGGTGAGTATCCGCTCCCGATTCTTGCAGAACATATCATCAATGATACGGGCTATAAGGACTTCTTGCGCAAGGAAGACGAAGTCACTGCCGACGAACGAATTGCGAACTTGGACGAAATGATTAACGCTATCCGCGAATTTGACGAAGAACATCCGGGTGCAACGCTCGATGCGTTCTTGCAGGATATTTCGCTTTTGACGGATGGCGATAAGAAGGTCGATACGTCGAAGGGTCTTGTAACGCTCATGACGATTCACATGGCGAAGGGCTTGGAATTCAATACGGTTCACTTGGCGGGCTGCGATGACGAAATCTTCCCGCTTGTGCGTGGAACTTCGATGCTCTCGATGGCTGAAATCAACGAGCAGATGGAAGAAGAACGCCGCCTGTTTTATGTGGGCTGCACCCGAGCCGAAAAGAAACTTTATCTGTACCATGCGGAACGTAGGTTCTTCCAGGGGAACATTCGACCGTTTGCGCCGTCGCGCTTCCTCAAGGAACTGGATCCGTCCGTTGTCGACTTTACACCGTGCTTGAATACACGCCCGTCTGTTCCTAGCTTTGTGGGGAATACGCGTTCTAGCTCATCGTACGGCTCGTCGAACTATGGATCTCGTCCGTCTTATGGCAATTCGGGCTCG
Source organism: Fibrobacter sp. UWB7 (assembly GCF_900142945.1). Taxonomy (NCBI): domain Bacteria; kingdom Pseudomonadati; phylum Fibrobacterota; class Fibrobacteria; order Fibrobacterales; family Fibrobacteraceae; genus Fibrobacter; species Fibrobacter sp. UWB7. The sequence goes on along the minus strand of NZ_FRCO01000001.1, from coordinate 117,706 downwards.
GGCAATTCGTATGGCAATCGCTCGTTTGGCGGCGCCTCCCATGGCGGTAGCTTTGGTGGCTCCCGTAGCGGTTTTGGCGGGTCTTCGTTTGGTTCGCGCCCGGCGCCTGTGCCACAATCCATCAAGAAGAATGATAAGCACATCGTGTACCGCAACCCGGTGAAGGTTGTGAAATCGCCTGCTCCATCTGGTCCGACAATCGAGTACGATAATCCGTACCACGAGGGCGCTCGCGTTCGCCATTCCAGGTATGGAACGGGCGTGATTATGAAGGCTTATGGCAGTGGTGATAACGCTCGTGTCGATGTGCGTTTCGACCGTGAGAACATGAACCGTACCATTATCCTCAAATACGCTGCTTTGGAAGTGATTGGGTAGCTGCTCCGGCGCTGTTTACCAGCCACTTCCTACAGTCTACTTCCTACTTCCTACTAAAATATTCTATCTTGCATCCTGTAAAAAAGAGGTTTTTTATGCTTGAACGTGAAGAAGTTTTGAAGCTCGCGAAGTTGTCTCGCTTGAGCATTGCAGAAGAAGATATTCCGGCTATCAAGGGTCACTTGGACAAGATGCTCGACCATCTCGAAGCATTGAAGGCTTTGGACCTTTCGAACGTGGAACCGATGACCGCTGTCGAAAACGGCGCAACCATCCTCCGCGAAGACGTGCCGGTGCAGGGCTTTACGCTCGAACAGGCTTTTGCTAACGCTCCGGCTGTCGAAAACGACCACTTCGCCATCCCGAAGGTGATGTAATTCGCCTTGAACAAGGTCAGTTGCATCGTTCCTGCCCGCATGGGCTCGTCCAGATTCCCGGGGAAACCTCTCCTGAAGCTCAACGGCAAGGAGATGATTGTCCGTACTATGGAACGTGCGCTCCTTGCGGATTGCTTTGACCGCATTGTCTGTGCGACGGACAGTCCCGAAATCGAAGCTGTCGTCCAGGCGGCTGGCTTTGACTGCGTGATGACTGGCGAATGTGCAACAGGTTCCGACCGCGTGGCTGAAGCTGCTAAAAAGCTTGGCCTTGACCTTGTCGTGAATCTCCAGGGCGACGAGCCTCTCGTTGAACCTTCCGTGCTCCGTGATGTCGCGAAAGACCTCTCGGAACACCCCGACTGCTGGGTGACGGTCGCATGCCCGTTGAACCCCGCAGAAGCTGAACTCAAGACCGTCGTGAAAGTGCTCGTGCGCGACGGTGTGGCTGTAGACTTTACAAGGTCTGTGCCGCCTGCAGAAGCGAACCTCTGGTTCCAGCACCAGGGCATTTACGCATACTCCCGCGAAGCTCGCGACGAGTTTGCGTCGCTCCCGCAGAACAAGATTGAGCTGGAACGCTCGCTGGAGCAGATGCGAATCTTAGGGCGCCGCCCCATCCGCATTGTCCAGAGCGCTTACCCGAGCATTTCCGTGGACGTCCCTGCGGACGCAGCCCACGTCGAGAATATATTAGTAGATCGTTTATTATATCCCTTATTAGATGAACCCTCTATAAAAGGCAATGAACGCATCTGAAAAAAGAATTCTCAAACTCGCAATCCTCCTCTTTATCATTGGCTTAACCGTCCGCTACCTCCCGTGGGGACTCCCGTCTATCGAAACGTTCGAAGTCGGTGACGCTATAGTTGTCACAAATGCGCCTCCGGTAGCATCTCCGGCAGCGGTTCCTGACGCAGATACGAGTGCGGTCCCGTTTAACGATACCGACAAAGTAATAACCCTTACAGATTCCGTCCCGAAATCGTCCGAGCATCACCGTAAGACGAAGAAAAAAGTCACGTTCCCGCTGAACATCAATACGGCGAGTGCGGACGACTTGTGCGCGATAAAGGGGGTGGGACCCAAGCTCGCGGAGAAGATTATAGAGCGCCGAAACGCCTCTGGACCGTTCAAAGACCCTTCAGATCTCAAAAAAGTGCATGGAATTGGAAAGAAAAAGCTTGAAAACATGATACAATTGATAATTTTTGATTAGTTTTAGGATATAAAACTTTACATAAGCATATTTATGAGTGAAACGAAGTTATATCTAGGTGTTGAGGTAGGGGATACTTCCATGAAGGTCGCCCTTGTGGATTCTTCTGCAAAGAAGGTTGTCAAGGTGGCTGTCCTTCCGACGGAAACGAACCCTATTTACGATATTTTCCTTTTTGAAAGCACTCTCCAGCAGTGGGTAGACGAAAACCAGATTAAAGATATCGAGGCGACTTCTGTCACGATGCCTGCAACGATGTCGATTATCCGTAAGGTCTACGTACCGCCAGAGGCTGTCGCCAACAAGGACCAGTACTTGAAATGGTATATGGAACTGTTTACCAATGCCGATGTGAGTGCCTACATCGTGGACTCGACTACATTGAGTGGCGATGATTCCTTTGGGTATAACGAACTGATCATGGCGGTCCGCAAGGAATGGGTCGAAGCTCTGCGTAAGGGTTTCCGTTCCCGCATTCTTTCTCCGAAGTCCATGGAAGTCGATGTGCTTTCGCTCATGAACGTGATGGATGTTGGCGAAAAGATCAAGGATGCTGTTTGCGTGGTGAAGGCGGACTTCGCTGGCGTGACGCTTGCCTGGATGCGCCGCGATGAACTTCTCGCTTTGCGTTGCGTCTCGACGCTTTCGATGGTCGGTAAGACCGAAGACGTGGCTTATCCGATTCTTGCGAACGAGATTGTTGAACAGATGAAACTTGTCCAGACGGAGAATGCCGTCAATGGTGTGACTGATGTGCGCCTTTGCGGTGAGATGGCTTCGAACGAGCAGTTTGTGAATGCGCTCACGAGTAAACTTGGCGATTACCAGGTATCGTTGATGACAGGCTTGTCTCAGCTTCCGTGTGACGAAAGCGTGAACCCCGTTGACATGATTTGCTGTGTTGGTGCTGTTGGCGCCGCTCTCAATCAGATGGAGGGTGTATGATTCACATGAACCTTATTGCGGTGGCGGAAAAGAATTCCACCATCGGTAGTGTTGCCCAGCATTTGCATGTGACGAATGTTGCAGATGTGGAACGTCGCTACAAGAGAAAGTATTTGACGGTTGCCGTTGCGGCTTTGTTTGCCGTTGTCGCTTTTAGCTGCTACTTGAGCGTGATGGGTGTTCCGGCTGTTTTGGACGGCGTGTTCCCGGATTCCTACCTCAACTTGATTGGGGCGAAGAAGAGTTCGACAACCACGACGACCCCTGCCGGTCCGACCGCCGAAGAGCTTGCTAAGCAGCAAGAAGCGGTGGCTCGTGTTCGTGCCGCTATGCCTGTAAAGGACATTGTTGCCGAAATCAATCCGCAGGTCCTGTTTAATAACAAACGAACAGGCTACGGCAGTTATTTGCCGCTCGAGAAGCTTTCTTATCAGAAGACTTCCTTGCCGCAGTTCCTTTCGTTCCTCAATACCGCAGCCCCGGATGATATCGGTTTCTCGGAATGCGTGTACCAGGCTCCGAACTACTATTACTTGCGCGGTGTTGCTATGAAGGCTTCTTCGCAGCATACACTTATGGATAGACTTAAAGCTGTAAGTAAGCAGTTCCAGTCGCCGATTGCATCTGAAGCGGCTACCGAAGTGGCTGTGTTTGGACAGTTCTCTGTTCCGCAGGTGCGTCTCGATGCTGTGCGTGGTTTTGTCCCTGCTGCAGAAATTCCGGCAGAAGTCAAGGCTCTCAAGAATCTTGCCGCTTCGAACAAGGTTCAGCTGAAGGGCTTGGAAAAGCCTGTTGTTGAAGACTTCGGTGTGTTCAAACGCTATGCGTACAACGTGTCGACGACTTCGGACTTTGCTGATTTGCTGAACTTCATGAATGCATTTGCTAATTCCCCGATTCGCATGGGTGTACCGAAGGCTGACTTGAAGTACGCCAAGAAGTTCCTGATTACGAACTTGCGCGTCGAAATGTTCGTTCTCCGCTAGTATGCCGATTCGAATTACTGGCGGTTCTTTGCGGGGACGCAATATCGAGTCCCCGGATACCATGAAAACACGTCCGACAGCTTCCCGCACGAGGGAAGCTCTCTTTAACATATTGCAGGGCGTCGATGGATTCCGCATGCTGGACCTTTTTGCCGGCAGTGGCATTATGGGGCTTGAGGCGTTGAGCCGTGGGGCAGCAAGTGTGACTGCGGTGGAACTTGCTCGTCCGCAGGCGAGGATGATTGAACGATCCTACAAGTCGGTCGGCATGGATTCCAGGCTCAAGCTTCTGGAAACAAGCGTGCTTACGCTCAAGAAAGAGATTGTCTGTGCCGATGGCGGTTTTGACTTGATTTACGCGGATCCGCCGTTCAAGGACATGGATTACCCGGACTTGCGACCGTTTATCGAATGGCTGAGCCCTGGTGGTGTGGCTGTTTTTGAGGCTCCGAGCCGCAAGTTGCCTGAATGGGCTAAGGGTGATGATTTTCAGGGGCAAGTTCGCCGCTATGGCGAGTCGTCGCTGATAATTATTAGGGCGTGATTTTTGTACATTATACCACATGGTGTGGAATTCTAAAGCAAAGAAAAAATCAGTTGTGGAGGAAGGCTGCGGACACCGTGTGGCGGTGTTTGCGGGATCCTTCGATCCGTTTACAGTCGGTCACCTTGACCTTGTAAAACGTGCCGCCGGCATCTTTGATTCCCTGATTGTACTTGTCGCCCAGAATGCAAGCAAGAAAAACTTGTTTGATGCCGAAACGCGCAAGGCGATGGTGGAGGCGGCGGTCTCTGAATTCCCGAATGTATCGGTCGCCGTCCATGGTGGGCTGACGGTCGATTTTATGAAATCGGTGGGCGCGCATTACCTGGTGCGTGGAATTCGCAATTCTTCTGACTTGGATGCAGAACAGGCGGTCGCCTGGAACAATAAGGTCATTTACGGTAATGGCGATGTTGAAACGGTACTTTTGCTCAGTGCGCAGGAACATCTCGTGGTGAGCAGTACGCTTGTGCGAGAACTCCTCAAGTGTGGTGCAGAGAAGAGTGCTGCCGAACAGAAGTCGCTCATTTCTAAATATGTGCCGAAGAACATGGTCTCCATGCTTTTAAAAGAGTTTAGGAAAAATTATGAAGCCATTTAAATATTTGCCCAAGGCCTTGCAGACGCTATTGATTGCGAATGCAGTCGTATTCATTATCGCTTTTCTTGGGCGTGGACTAGAAGTTAATTTAGGGGCTGGTTATGGGAGCCTCACGGATTACATCAACTACTACGGCGCCTTTATGCCGAGAGTTCCGTTGGAGCTTTGGCGCTATGTAACGTACATGTTCATCCATTTTGACTTTATGCATTTCTTCTTCAACATGCTGATGCTCTGGATGTTCGGTTCAGAGGTCGCGGAATGGATGGGGACGCGTCATTTTGTCTCAATGTACTTTTTCTGTGGCATTTTTGCGGCGCTGTTCAGTTTCTTCATGTGCGTCCTCGGGCTCACGAACAATCCGATTATCGGTGCGTCGGGCGCCTTGATGGGTGTCTTTGTCGCTTACTACAAGTTTTTCCCAGATCGCGTTATCCTCATGTTCTTTGTCATTCCGATGCGAATCAAGAATGCCATGTGGGTGATGATTGCGCTTGATATTCTCTTTGCTAATTCGGGCGACATGATTGCGCACTTTGCCCACTTGGGCGGTGTGGTCGCTGGGTTTATTTACATGGCAATTTTCCAGAACGGAGCGAAGGTGCTTTACAATTCACCGCTTTCGGCTATTTTCCGTTTGTTCTCCAGAGACCCTGAAAAGTATAATCGAGACCGTAGTTCGGGTTCGCGTTCGAACTCGCGCCGTTCCGATGAACCGGAAGTTCTCGAAGGTGAAGTGTTCTACGTAAATGAACAGAAGCGCATGGACGAAATCCTCAAGAAGGTGGAACGCGAAGGCCTCCAGTCCTTGAGTGAATCGGAACGTGATTTTTTATTAAAAGCGGGTGACAAGTTGCGTCGCCGTCGCGGAGGATTCTAATGAAGAAAGTTCTTGGTATGGGCGCTGCCCTTGTTGATATTTTGGCTAACGTGAGCGATGAATGGATTCAAGCTCAGGGTGTACAGAAGGGTGGCATGAACATGGTCGACTGGCCGCAGATGGAAAAGTTCCTCGGCGCTCTTGACAATCCGATTCGCGTGCCGGGTGGCTCGACTTGCAATACCATGGTCGGTCTTTCTCGCTTGCATGGCAAGGCTGCTTTTATTTCGAAGATTGGCGATGACGAACTCGGCAAGCTTTTCCAGGAACACTTGATGAATAACGGCGTGGAATCGAAGCTCGGGATGAGCGATGTCGCTACAGGTTGCGTTTTCTCTGCTGTGACTCCGGATGCCCAGCGCTCCATGTGGACTTACCTTGGCGCTTCGGACTTCCTCGGTTCGGATGACTTTACTCCGGCTCTTTATGACGATGTGGGACTCCTTTACGCTGAAGGCTACCGTGCATTTAATGGCGAATGCTTCAAGAAGTCGTTTACGCTCGCGCGCAGCCTCGGTGTCGAAACAGCTCTCGACTTTAGCTCGTTCGGCGTGGTCGAAGCTTGCCGCAAGCTGTTCGATGAACTCTTCGAAGAAAAGATGATTGATATCATCATCGCTAACGAAGATGAAGCTTTTGCTTATGCCGGTGTCAAGGAAGAAGCGGCTCTCGAAGTCTTGGCGAAGAAGGCTAAGGTCGCGGTCGTGAAGATTGGCAAGCGCGGTGCCTTGATCGCTAAGGATGGCGTGGTAACTCGCGTGTCTGCGGGTGCTGCAAAGGCTATCGATACGACGGGCGCTGGTGACCTCTGGGCATCGGGATTCCTCTATGGCTACATGAACGGCTGGGATATGGAACGCTCGGGCAAGCTCGGTAGCATTGTTTCGAACGAAGTCGTTCAGGTGATGGGCGCCCAGATTCCGGAAGAAGGCTGGCAGCGCATTTACGCCCAGATGTAATTGAGGGAATATGGTTTCTGTTGTTCGTTCTTTTGTGAAGTCTTGGATTTTGTGCTCTTTGCTTGTGCTTGCTTTTGCTGTGGCTGGATATGCTGCGGGACCGAAAGCTGCTGAACGTGATGCCGAGAAGGCTGAACTTGTCGCAGAACTTGCCGTGCGCGATAGTGTGATGGCACTTCGCGATAGCGCATGCACTGTAGAAAAGCAATCGCTGCGGTCGGATCTCGAAGTGGAAAAGGCTAAGTGCGAAAACTGGGAACAGAGCTACAACACGCTCAAGAAGAACAACGAAACTTGTGCCAAGGCATTGAGCGTTGCAATGCAGGCAAGTCAGGAACAGGCTGAAAAGCAAAAAGCCAAGGATGCCAAAGCTAAGGAAGATGAAAAGAACAGCATGATGATGCAGTCGGCATCGATGCTTGGTAGCTTTGGTCTTGGCATGCTTATCATGTGGTTGATTCTTGATTAATTTTTAGTCGCGGCACCGCCGCGGGGAGTTGAAATGAAAAGAACCGCTTTCGTCATGAGCCTGCTTATGTGCGCGGGCTTTTCGTTTGCTAAAAAATCGGATGTGCCGGCAGGACCGTTCCATTTGCGTTCGACTCTGAAGCAGATTGCATCCATTCCGATGACGACGGCTGAAATCTCGGCGTACATGCCCGAAAAGAAAGTGCTGTTCGTGGTTGGCGGCGAAAATGTTTTGGAAGTGGTCGATATGGCAGACCCCGCAAAGCCCCAAAAGATAAGTGAAGTCAAGTTGCCGGGTGGCGCCTCTAGCGTGACGGTCAATGGTGACCTCGTAGCGGTAAGTCTTTTGAACAACCCCGAATGGAAAATGGGACATGTGCAGGTCATGCGCTACAACAAGAAACTTGAAGTTCTTGGTAAACATGAACTGTGCTACATGCCTGATATGATTACGTTTACTCCGGACGGAAAGAATTTGCTCGTGGCATGCGAAGGTTCTCCGGATGAAAATTTTGTGGAAGACCCGGAAGGCGGCATTGGTGTTTTGTCGATTGCTGGCGTGAATGTGTCGAGTGCTGCTGATTTGGCGAAAGCTTGGAAAAAGCCGCAGAAGACGGTTGTCGGATTTGGCGAACAGGATTCGCTTGCTCTGATGGCAAAGGGCGTTCGTAAGACGGGCGTGAAGAGTTTTGTTCAGTCGCTTGAACCGGAATATATTACGGTTTCCGAGGATTCTAAAACCGCGTGGGTGAGCTTGCAAGAGAACAATGCTCTTGTGAAGTTTGATGTCGAATCGAAAAAATTATTGGATGTGTTCCCGCTCGGTTATGTGGACCATTCCAAGCCGGGATTTGGTCTGGACATCAAGAAAAACAAAAAAATTGAAATCAAGAATTATCCGTTGCGAGGCTTGCGCCAACCGGATGGAATTTCGGCGTTCACTGTGAACGGAAAGACGTTTGTGCTTACGGCGAATGAAGGTGCTCCGGTCAATGATTACAAGGCTTGGACGGATGTGACGACTCCGATGATGCTGGCTCAGAATGGCTTGCTGGATCCTAGCGTGTTTACGACCGAAATGCTCGAAGAGGTGAAGAACATTTCTGTGAGCAATTTGGAACGCTGCAATGTGGCTCCGGATAAGACGGAGAATGGCAGATGCCCTTACATGTATAGCTTTGGAACGCGCTCGATAAGCATTTTCGATGGCGAAACGGGGCACTTGATGTGGGATTCTGGCGACGCTTTTGAACAGACGATGGCTCAGATGGCGCCTGATTATTTTAACTGGAATTCCAAGAAGGGCAAGGTCAAGATGGATGCCCGCAGTGAAGACAAGGGCTGCGAACCGGAAAACGTGACGACGGGTATTGTGGGCGATAAGCGTTATGCTTTTGTTGGGCTGGAACGCACGAGTGGCGTTGCCGTGTTTGACATTACGGGAATCGAGAGCGGGAATGCTCCGAAACTGGAAGATTTCTATTTAGACCCGAAAGATCGCGGCCCTGAAGGCATCTTGTTTATCCCTGCTGAAAAGAGCCCGAACGGTGAACCGCTTTTAGTTGTTGGCTACGAGTACAGCAAAACTCTCGCCGTGTACGCAGTAAAATAGGCGCTTCGCGCTACAGGACTGATTCTGGCCACGGGTGCTTTGGATAGCGTCCGCGGAGTTCTTTACGGACTTCGGCGTAGGTGTTCTGCCAGAAGCTTGTGAGATCCCATGTTTTTTGAATCGTGCGGAAGTTCGGTGCGAGAATGTCGTAGCGCACTTTGAGCTTGCCGTCTGCGATTTTGTGCTCGCCGCGGAGCTGCATAAAGTCTTCGATGCGTGCGGATATCTCGACAAGAACGCCGTCTGCACTTTGCACAATCTTGCCGCTGCTCTGTTCATCGGCGGTGGCGACTTCTTGATAGCTGTAACGGGCACGCTTGCCGTTGGGCAATACGTAATGATCGGGGAACGTTTTTTGCAACCATGCAAGCATGGACTTGCCGAAGTAATCTTCGACAATGTTACGGTAACGGTCTTCGTTGATGTCGCGCAAAAGGAATATGCCGTCCGTAAGCTCGTTTAGAATAAGTTCCATATCTTCGTCATTGAATTCGGGGAGACCGTATTCCGGGTAAAGCTTTGCCGCAAGGCGCATCTTGATAAGGAGCGTCTGGATGTTTTCGGTGAGGTAACGACCGGTCCAGTTTTCTTTTTCGAGTTTGTCGCGCCAAGCTTCGGCGGTAAGCTCTTTGAGTTTTTCGAGGACTTTGGGCGATGCTTCTTGCGGGAGGATTTCTTTGCGGCTTGTTTCGCGGACGTCGCCGTTGGGGCTTTCGCTTTCATGAATCTCGACACCGATAAAGCGTTCTTGACCGCTACGCCATAACAGTTCATAGCGGATGTTTTCGCTTTCGCCGTCGAGCAATTCTTTGGGCACTGGAGCGTAAAGGCTTACGCGCAGTTCGGATTTGCTGCCGCCACCAGTGCGGAGCATGGAGAGCGCGAGCAATGCGTAAGGCGGCTCTGAAACCTGCAAACGGATTGTGTTGCCGTTGCTCAACTTGTAAACGTTACCGCTTGGAGTGGCGAGTGCATCTGGGAATGCGGCGAGAAGCTGTTGCGCCATGAAATGTGAAGACGGAGAGTGAACGGGCATCTCCTTTAATGAGTCGCGGAAGTCGCGGAGCTGCTTTAGCGAGAACGAAACTTCTCGTGGAACGTTGATGGCTTTAGAAAGCGTATCGCTTGCGAGCGTGAACAAGTTGAGTGTATTTTTAGATTTCTGTACAAATTCTGTGCCGGAATGGATCCATGCCATGGCTGCGAGGAGCAAGTCGGGGAGGTCTGCGGCGCTTGTTGCTTTTGCCAAAATCAATGCGAGCGGAATGTTTGAAATCGGTGTTTGGATGGCTCGCTTGCCAAGTTCCGTGATGCTGCCTTCTTGCAACATGCCGAAGTTATTGAGCATCGCGGTGGCGACTTTTTCGCGCGCTTCTGGAATCGCCGTGGGCAGTTTTATTTGGGATTGCTTCGCCCCTTTGGGGCTCGCAATGACGTCATCATCAATTGTCTCCCTGGAGCCGTTAGGCGATAGGGCCCATGAATCTTCAAGCGCTGCCTTTTGCAATAAAAGTTCCGAGGGTTCGATTTGCAAGACTTCGGGCACGATGCCTTGTGGCATGTGCTTCTCGGCATCTTCGGTCCAGAGGCGGATGGCACAACCGTTCTGTGTACGGCCACTACGGCCACTGCGCTGGATGGCGTTCTGCAATGAAATCGGAAGTGTGCGGAGTACGTTCACTTTTTCGCTATCGTCATATTCACTGACGCGCTCAATGCCGCTATCAACAACGCCTGTCACGTTTGGAACTGTGATAGACGTTTCTGCAATGTTGGTCGTAAAGATGACGCGCGGGCGTTCCGTTTCTTCGAAAATGCGGTCTTGCGTTTCGCGGTCTTGACCGCCGTAGAGTTCAAGGAACTCGGCGACATTGTCGCCCAGAGCTTCGCTCGCGGCGGTGTGGCATTTGGCAATTTCTGCTTTACCCGGCAAGAATACGAGCGTTGTCTGCCAAACGTTATTGCGGTACAACGTGCGCAATGCACGGACAACTTCACTTTCGATTCCCTGACCTGCGCTGATGTTTGTGCCTGCGACGGGTTTCTGGTGAAGAATTTGTACGGGATAAAGCGGATGCCCGAGTTCCAGACATTTGACGCCGAGCGCTTGTTCCATTTCTTCGCGGTTGAGCTTTGCACTCATGACGGCGATTCTTGGCGCTTTGATACTTTCACTACCTGAAGTTTGGCTTGCGGCTTGCAATTTGAGCAAGTACGCAAAGAGCAAGTCCATGTCGGCTTTGCGTTCGTGGTATTCGTCGAAGATGACCCATTCCGCGTTCATTTTGCCGTGTAGAAGTTCCTGCAAAAAATTACCGTACGTTTGGAACAAAATTTGCGTAGCGCTGGATTTGCAACTGTCTTGGCGGAACTGGTAACCGACCGTCTTTCCGCAGGGTTCGTTGTGGAGTTTCGCGGAGTATTGCGCGAGGGCGAGTGCTGCAATGCGTCTCGGTTGCAATACGACAATGCGACCACTGAAGTGATTGCTCAAGAACCATGGGATGTACAAAGACTTACCGCTACCGGTGGGCGCTTCGACGAGCAAGTTGTTCGTCTTGTTGACGGCGTCTACGAGCTTTTGTTCTTCTTCGGCAATGGCTAAATCTTTGTACGTGCGCATTGTAGATGTTCTCTTTAGGTCTCTTTAAAAAAGTTGACCCCGGCGCATTGACCGGGGTATATTTAAAAGAAAAATTAACTGGATCCTAAGCCTTCGGGTATCTCAGCTTTTCACCAGTAGCGACATCCATGTAAGGCGGCTTTCCTTCGCGGAACTTCTGGTTGATGACCAAGTTCTGGAGTCTCCTCTTGATGCCTGCTTCGGTCTTGCAGAAGAAGAACACGACCTTGTTTGTACCCGGAACCTGGAACACAGCGAGTTTAAACTTCTGCGAAACAGCGCGACGGAAAAACTTCACATCTTCTTTCTTCGGGATGACCTGATCGCTGCCCGGCTTGATTTCGCAAATCATGTCGGCGTCGGCGAGCAATGCCTTGGACTTCTGCTGGAGAGCGAGGAAGTTCGGTTCGGTGCTCTTGCGGATGTTTTCCATGTTGAACGGGCTTCTGGCTTTCAGGCCCTTGAGCGCACCACGGATAACAAAAAATAAAGCGACGACCACGACCAGAATAATCAGGTAGGGCCAGTTGTTTGCTAAAAAGTCTAACATAATCACCTCAATTTGGTGCCTCAAATATAGCAATTTTTGTGAGCTTCGCAAAAAACGCTAGCGAATGCCTTTTGTATCTTTGATTCGTGAAATTTTTTGTGAAGACTTTTTTGTTAGCGGGAGTCGTTTCCGCTTTTGTATCTGCAAACGCTGCAGAGTCGGATTCGCTGCGTGTCGATTCTGACCAGTGTAGCGATGGTGCAAAAATCGAATCGATTGAGTTTGAAGGCTTGGAACATACGAAGCCGCGTGTGGTGTGGCGCGAACTCACGCACAAGGTTGGGGGCGAATTTTCGCAGAAGACTTTTGAGTCGGAAAAGCTTCGCCTGCAAGACCTGGACCTCTTTACGGATATTTACGTTTCTTGTAAAGGTGGAAACGTCGTTTATAATTTCAAAGAAATCTTCCGTTGGATTCCATCGCCGGATAGCAAGACAACTGACCGCGATGGTCTTATGCTTGGACTTGCGCTTGCGAACCTGAATGTGCTTGGCGAAGACATTCGTGCCGAAGTGCACTACCGCACGGCTATCGATCCGTTCTTTGAAAATAACGAGTATGCCTTTTACGCGAGTTCGCCATATTTGTTTGGCATCCCGCTTGGCTGGAATATTGATTTTACGCGAACCGATAGCTGGGACGATCTCCGTGAATTCAAGGACGCGAGTTGGTTGTTGAGTTTGGACTTGAATTGGAAATTTGTTCCGCATTATTCGCTTTTAGGAAAGTTGACTTATCGCTATCTTGAAAAAGGACCTGGCGTGCTACCGGAATTTGGGCTTGGCTTTGCTGTGGACTACCGCGATAGCGAACTCGATACCCGCAAGGGAATTTATTTTGAAAGCGATGTGACGCATGTGGGCGTTGGCGGAAAGCGCGGCGAAAATTTTGTTGAATTCTTGGAAGATGCTCGCGCTTACTATTCGGTCGGTCGTTTTGTTACGGGGGCAACAGCGCTTGTTCGTTTGCGTCCGGGCGATGTAAAGCGCTATGATTATTTCTATCATGGCGGTACGAACTCTTTCCGTGGTCTTAACAGTCCGGATGCGGACCATTTGGGCGTTCACGAAATGCTCTTGAATCTTGAAGAACGTTTTGTGCTATTGGAACGCCGTTCGGCTTCGTTGTGGGGAATCAACTTCTTTTACGGAATCCAGCTGGTGGCAGGTTTTGATGCAAGCGTGCTTTGGGACAAGGGCGCTCCTGGATGGAAAAATTACGAAGGGGCAGTCTATGGTGGTCTGCATATCGTGATCCCTGCACTTGACCGAATCCGTCTTGAAATTGGCTACAGCCCCGATACGGGAAAACCGAAGTTTAGTTGGGGTATCTTGGGCAAGACGACAACGCAGCGCTGGCGGAGTAGGTAATTCGGTTTTGAATATACTTTGGTAAAAAAAGACTTTACAATTTCCGAATAAATACTAAATTAGGGATTATATTTGTAATAAAAAGATAATGAGGCTCAAAGTGGGCCGACGGAGAATAAATGGCTATTAATTATTTGGATCTTCCTATTGGACGCAAGTATCCTTACGAAGTGGATTGCGTCGTGGAAATCGGCAAAGACACGAACTTGAAGTATGAATACGACGAACGCCTGCATGTGTTCCGTCTTGACCGTTGCCTCTTGAGCTCTATGAGCTATCCTTGCACGTATGGTTTTATTCCGAGTACCAAGGCTGACGATGGTGACGCTTTGGACATGCTCATTTACAGCCCGGCATCCATGATTACGGGTACGGTTTGCACTTGCCGTGTGATCGGTGCGCTTGATATGACCGACGGTGGCAAGAAGGACTACAAGGTTTTGGGCGTGCCGGTGTTCAACCCGCGTCCGTTCTGCGACATTACTGACGTGGACCAGATGTTCCTCCGCATTACCAAGAACTTCTTCCAGAACTACAAGGAACTGGAAGGCAAGGACGTACAAATTGGTGAATGGAAGGATGCCGCTTTTGCCCGTGAAAAGGTGATTGCCGCTCACAAGGCCTACTTTCAGAACCAAGTCCAAGTGCCGGAATCCTGCTACCAGGAACCCGAACACGACGAAAAGATAACCGCTGAGGAATTAATCTAAAGGCGAGTGCAGCGACCGTGCTTGCACGGGCATTGCCGAGCCGCTGATTAAAGAACCGCGAAGCGGTAAACTCATTTAGTAGCGAGAGCTGCGGTTAGCGTCGCGGGTTATAAAATTTGTCTATGGTCTTGCCTTTGAGGGCGAGGCCATTTTTTTTAGAATTTGATGGTTTTGTTACAAAATATTTAATATATTATTTTTGTTGTAACAATTAAATTATATAGAGGTCTTATGAATAAGCTTATGCTTACTTGCGCGATGTCGCTCATGCTGCTTAGCACGTCTGCTATGGCATTGACGATTAACGTTGAACCGAAGAAAGAGGAAAGCTCTCGCGTGGCTCCGCCTCCTCCGCCACCACCTCCGGCTCCGTCGATCACCTGCAAGTTTGCAGAACCGAAGTGCGACCGTCATGACAGAATCCATGCTGAACGTTATAGCAACGATCAGAAGATGTATAGCCGTGGCGAATGCTATCGTGGCGAAAAGGAACGCAAGTTTGACTTCTATTGCAACAATGGTGATGTCTGGATGCAGATTGATTACCGTCGTGACCGCGCTGACCGTATTGATTGCAGAGATCCGAGACGTGGTAAGTTCTTTGCCGCTCGCAGCATCAGCGAATGCGAAGATCTCTATCGCAACAATCGCCCGGAACCGCCGCGCAAGAAACACCACACTCATCGTGACTACCGCGACTAATTTTGCGTAAAATTTTAGCGAGCGCCTGCTCGCTTGCCAAAGTTAAAAAGCCTCTCGCTTAAGCGGGAGGCTTTTCCTTTTATAAAAGGCGACCCCGGCATCCCGGAATAAATCCGGGACAGGCTCCAGCCGGGGTGACATGCTTCGGACGGGATGACTCTGTAAAAGACAGGGCTTAGCCCTTGTATCCCTTGGGATTGTTCTTTTGCCAGTTCCAGGCGTCGCGGCACATTTCTTCAATGCCGTACTGGGCCTTCCAACCGAGTTCGTCGAATGCCTTTTGCGGGTTGCAGTAGCAAGTGGCGATATCGCCTGCGCGACGCGGCTTGATGCTGTACGGAATCTTGACGTTGTTGACCTTTTCAAATGCTTTTACGACGTCAAGAACGGAGTAGCCATGACCTGTACCCAAGTTGTAAATAGCGAGCCCGCACTTGCGTTCGATTGCCTTGAGTGCGCTCACGTGGCCAGAGGCGAGGTCGCAGACGTGGATGTAGTCACGAACGCCGGTGCCATCCGGGGTGTCGTAGTCATTGCCAAACACGCCGAGTTCCTTGCGGAGTCCGACTGCGGTCTGTGTAATGTAAGGCATTAAGTTGTTCGGAATGCCATTCGGGTCTTCGCCGATACGTCCGCTCGGATGTGCGCCAATCGGGTTGAAGTAACGGAGCAAAACGATATTCCATTCTGGGTCGGCCTTTTGCACGTCGCGGAGGATTTCTTCGAGCATGGACTTCGTCTGTCCGTAGGGGTTGGTGCATTGACCCTTGGGGCAAGCTTCTGTAATAGGAATTTGTGCTGGATTGCCGTAAACAGTTGCCGAAGAACTAAAGATGAGGTTCTTGCAGCCGTGGTTACGCATGGCGTGGAGCAACACGAAAGTGGCGTTCATGTTGTTTTCGTAGTATTCGAGCGGCTTCGCGACGGATTCGCCGACAGCCTTGAGACCTGCAAAGTGGATGCAGGCGTCGAACTTGTTTTCGCTGAAAATCTTGTCCATGGCGGCGGCATCACGGACGTCAGCCTTGACAAATGGAATGGGGGAGCCTACGATTTCTGCTACGCGGCGGAGAGATTCGTCACTTGAGTTTACGAGGTTATCGACTACGACAACGGAATGACCTGCTTTGTAGAGTTCAATAATTGTATGGCTTCCGATATAACCGGCGCCACCCATAACGGCTATTTTCATGATTGCTCCAATGATAAAAGTTCGGTGCATAATATACGAAATTTTTAGATTGTAGGCATGAACGATTACTACCAATTTGCGATACTTTCAGCTGTTGTTGTGGCTGTTTATGCTTTTTTGTATTTCGTAGTGCATCCGCTTGCGAAATGGATTGCCATAAAGACTCCGAACAAGTTTGATGACTTGCTCGTGAAAAAGAAAGTGATTTCGCGTGCGCTCTTTTTTGTGCCGGTGATAATTCTGGTGCAGTCGTTCCCATATGTGCTTGCAAAGGGACATTGGCTTTATGAATTTTGTGAACATATCGGAAATATTTTGTTCACGGTAGCGGCGTTCTTGCTTGCAAGTGCTGTGCTTGATGTCATTGAAAGCTTGAATGAACGCAATGTGAAAATGAAGTTGCGCCCGATGCGTGGCATTTTCCAGGCGATTAAACTTGCGATGTTCTGTGTGGCGACCATCCTTGTGGCGTCGCAGATTGTGAATAAAAGCCCGGTGATTATTTTATCGACACTTGGTGCCATGGCGACGGTCTTGTTGTTGGTTTTCAGGGACTCAATTCTTGGCTTGGTCTCTGGAATCCAGATAAACTTGTCGGACCTCTTGCGCAAGGGCGACTGGATTGAAATTGAACGCCATCATGCTGATGGTTCGGTCATAGACATCACGCTTACATCTGTGAAAGTACGTAACTGGGACAATACGGTTTCGGTGATTCCGGCGTACGACTTGATTACCAATTCTTTCCGTAATTGGCGTGGTATGCAGGAATCCGGCGGTCGCCGCATCAAGCGTTCGCTTTTCATTGACCAGCAGAGCATCCGCTTTTTGACGCCTGAAGAAATTGAAAAATTCATGAAGATTGATGTGCTGCGCCCGTACTTAGAACAAAAGTTAAGTGAAATCGGTGAAAATTCTGGCGTGTCGGAAAATGTCACGGTTACAAAACTGAATGGCCGCCATTTGACAAACATCGGAACGTTCAGGGCTTACTGCACGGCGTATCTCCGCAGCCGTAAGACGATTGCTCAAGACATGACGCTCATGACGCGCCAACTTGCGCCAACGCCGACCGGGCTCCCGCTTGAAATCTATGCGTTTGCCAATACGGTGGAATGGATAGAATACGAAAATATCCAGTCCGATATTTTTGATTTTCTGATTGCATCGCTCCCGGAATTTGGGCTTTCGCTGTACCAGTACGCAAACCGCGTGCCGTAATTTTTTTCTACATTCGTCAATATGGATATTAATGAATGGCGCATTCGCATTGACGAACTTAATGATGAACTGATGTCGCTTCTCAACAAGAGGGCTACATACGCTGCTGAAATTGGGAAAATCAAGAAACAGAAAGGTTTGCCCGTTTTTGATGAAGGTCGCGAACAGTCTGTCTTGAATTTGGTCGCCGAGAAGGCCGCAAAGGCCGGTGGCCCGCTTTCTCCGGAATCGTTCCAGAATATTTTCCGTGTCATCATGGAAGAAACTCGCAAGGTGGAAGAATAATGGTCGGTCGCATTACCATGGTGGGGTTTGGCCTCTTGGCAAGCTCGATTGCTGCTGCCATCAAACAGGCTAAGCTTCCGACGAAGATTCGTGCTGTAAGTTCACCTGCAACGCTCAAACGTGCTCGTGAACTTGAACTTGCCGATGAATTTTTTGAATACGATGAGACTGAAAAGTGGGCAAAGGATAGCGACCTGATTTTGCTCTGTGCGCCAATCCTCCACATTTTGAAGATGATTGATGCTCTCGGTAAAGTTTCGTGGGCTGGTGCTGATGCTGGCCGAGAAATCTTGGTGAGTGATATCGGTTCGACAAAGGTTGAAATTTGCAAGGCGGGCGTTCGCTTGCCCGCTCCGTTCCGCTTTGTCGGCAGCCACCCGATGGCGGGTTCCGAAAAACGCACTTGCGAATACAACGACCCTGCGATTTTTGAAAATGCGTACTGGTTTGTCTGTCCGCCGGATGGAACGCCTGAATCTGTTTATGCCCCGCTTCTGGAAATTATCCGCTTTGTGGGCGCAAATCCTGTCGTGTTCCCGCCGGAACATCACGACCGCACGATGGCATGGGTGAGTCACATGCCGCAGATGCTGAGCTCGACGCTTGCCGGAAACTTGCCGGAACGTTTGCTCAAGCACAACTACCAGCATTTTGCGGGCCGCGCTTTCCGCGACATGACGCGCATTGCCGCTTCGGGCTGGGGAATGTGGCACGATATTGCGGTGACCAATCGCGATGAGACTACTCGCGCCCTTTGCGAAGTCCGCGATGGCCTCGACAAGACGATTGCGGCGATGAACGGACTCAACGTCGTGAAAGACGGTAAGCCTGCTTCGGGTGATTTTGAAAATGACGAGCATAGCGTGGTTGCGGATAATTCGCAGGCGCTTGCCGATATTTTCAAGGCGGGTAACGATGGCCGTGCGAGCTTGTTTGCTCCGGGGCGCAATAACACCAACTCGTTCTACGAAATTACGGTCCAGCTCAAGGATAAGCCGGGCGCTCTGTTGAGCGTGATGCAGCCGCTTGCCGAAGAAGGCATCAACATTCGCGACATAGAACTCATGAAGGTCCGCGAAAATGTGGCGGGTACGCTTTTGCTTGCTTTCAAGACTCAAGAAGAAGCGGCCCGTGCCGTGAAGACTCTGCAATATTTGGAATACGAAGTTAAAGAAAGACGTTAATTTGCTTAAGGAATAGACGATGGAATTCTTGATGAATCCCGACCGTGAACGGATGAATTTGACGTTGGTGATGGCGCTTTTGGTGAATGGCCGCACCGTGTTGGAAAATTTTGCGTGGGCAAGTGGTAGTGAAAAGTATGCCGAGGCGCTGAAAGATTTTGGTCTCACTTACGAATTGCAAGGACATCAGCTAGTCTTGAATGGCAAGGGGTTCCAGTACTCTATTCCGACCATGCTTCCGTTCAAGTTTGGCGAAGCCGATAACGTGATGCTTTGGACGCTCGCGAGCAAGGACGATGAACAGCTTTACACGTTTGCCGCTGAAGTCGATGATGCGGGAATTGCCCGTGTGAATACAGCGAAGGAAACGCTCCAGAAGTATTTCAAGATCAAGGTGCAAAAAGATGAACCGGCAAAGTTTGTCTTTAACTTTTTGCGCGATGAACTGAACGTCAAAAAGGATTCTCTGGGGAACGTTTCGTCTGTGATGCGCAACAGGCTTTTGCTCCGAGCGCTTATCCGCAATGATTACTTGAATTTTGAAGAAAAGTCTACGGTGCATGACCAGTGGACGAAAATGCTCATTTACTTTGGTGCGGCTGTGAAATATGAAGGCCGTGGCATGGAACAGTTGAGCGAATTTGAACGCCGCTTGATGATTGCACAGGGCAAGAAGATTGAACGTACGCAGTTCACGGAACTTTCGGAGACGAAGGTGATTACCGCGCGTGAATACTATGTGCCGGGTGATACGACGGAAGCGACTGCGTTTGCGGTACTTGCGACTGTCGGTAACATGCCGAAGGACAACGTCATCAAGCTTTTGAACGTAGACTTGAACAGCAGCCGTGCAGGTGCACTCACATGCCTCAAGCGCATGGGTGCTAACGTTGAAACGGTGAGCCGTCGTGAAAAGTATGGTGACGTTTTTGGCGATGTTGAAATCAAACCGCTCGCTTCTGGAAAGCGTTTGCAGGGTCGCCGCTTTAGCGAAGACGTGATTGCGACAGCGCTCGAAGAATACCCGCTGTTGGCTGTGGCGGCTTGCTACGGCGAAGGCGAAACGATTTTGCGCGTGCCCAAGGAAGTCCGCAAGGAAATGCGCCCCAAGAATGAATTTTTGGCGGTGAACTTGCGCAAGACGGGGGCCGAAGTTGGCGTGTACGACGATGGCCTTGTGATTCGCGGCCTTGAAACGATTGTGAACGGTAGTGATTTTGACGGTGGCGATTCGGCGCAGATGGGGCTTGCCTTGAGCGTGTTGTCGCTTGCGCTCCAAAACGATGAACCGGTTGAAAATATGGACAAGGTCGAAGCGATGTTCCCGGGTGTTGTCGACAAGCTCAAGAATGTGCTTGTGGCAGAAAACGCCGAGAAGAACGCTGAAAAAGCGGGCTAGGGATTGCGCGCGGAAGGTATAAAGGCTACGCACGGAACGAACACTTTGAGTGAACGCGAAACTTGAGGATGGTTATGGAAAAGTCTTTCAGCAGCATTGGAATTGTCGGATTCAAGGACAAAAGTGCCGATTTGGCATGTGCCTTGAAGCAGATTACTTCTTGGGCGCTTGAACACCCGCAGGTGAAATTTTATGCGCTCGATTCCCTCAAGGAGCTCGTGAAAAAGCCGATTCGCGTGGTGAAAGAATCCGCGTTGCAGAAGACGGATTTGCTGCTTGCGATTGGCGGTGATGGCACTGTGCTGACGGCCGCGCACCTGGCGCTTGGTCATAACATCCCGATTCTTGGTGTGAATGCCGGACGCGTGGGATTCTTGGCGGAATCGCGTGTGGAAGGCTTGACCAAGACGCTTGATAGCTTGCTTGCGGGCGACTTCTCGACTCGCGAACGCATGATGATCGAGGCTGCGGTTTACCACGGCAGAAAGTGCATTGCAAAGCAGACCGTTTTAAACGAAGTCCATGTGCGCGCTCACGCTCCGGAACGTATGGTGAACGTGAACGTGGCTTATAACGATACTTGCCTGACGGAATACTGGGCGGATTCAATTCTCGTTTCGACGCCGACGGGTTCAACGGCTTACAACCTTGCTGCTGGCGGTCCGATTATCCATCCTTCGACGCCTGCAGTGGTGCTCACGCCTGTGGCTCCGAGCAGCCTCTCGGTGCGTCCGCTTGTGCTTTCGCTGACGGATAAAAAGTTGCGAATGGCGTCTGCGGTGAATTGCTCGCTGGACCTCGTTTTTGACGGGCGCATCACGCTTGAAATGAAACCGGATGAATATGTGATGTTGTCTGAAAGTAAACTTGTGACGACGTTTATTCGTATGCGTCACACGGGATTTGTTGGCGCTCTTCGTGAAAAGCTTGGTTGGACGGGTAAGCCGCGATCTGCTTAATTTCGCCTTGCTTTAAATCGCCCAATTCGTAATTGCAGAACTTGATGCGCACAAGACGTAAAACTTCGTAGCCGAGCTTCGCGAGCATTCGGCGAATTTCACGATTTTTGCCTTCGTCCAAAGTGATTTCGAGCCAACAGTTCTTTTCGCCTGCGCTATAGAGCTTGGCGCTGACGGCGTGCATGAACTCTTCGGGTTCGCCAAAGACGCGAGGCGGTACATTGAAGCCCGCTTCCATTTGCGAAAGTTCCGCAGCAGTTGGCATTCCCGCAACTTGAACGCGGTAGATTTTTGTGTGGGTGGGGCCGCGCGACTCTTGATGATTCAGCAAAACATCCGCCCATTGCGTATCGTTTGTAAATAGCAAAAGCCCTTCGCTGGCGGCATCGAGCCTGCCAACGGGCGATATATGCGGCGCAGGCTTGCCGGGGAACATCTTGGCGTATTGCTCACGGAAAAGGTCCATGACGGTTGTGCGCCCTTTTTCGTCGCTTGCCGTAGTGACGTAGCCACGCGGCTTGTTCATCATAAAGTAAATGAACTCGCTTGCTTTTACGGGTTTTCCGTCAACGCAAATTTCATCATTTTCGCGGGTGGGTGTGTCCGGATCGCGGACGATTTTTCCACGCAAAGAAACCCGGCCCTCGCGGACCAGGTTTTCTGCTTGGCTTCTGCTACAAAAACCGCGCTTAGAAATCACACGGGCAACGCCGTGAGCTTTGGCTTTAGTGGCGCCAGACGCGGGCTTCGCGCAGTCTCTTTCTCGGTTTACTTGCCGAGATATGCCTTGATGTTTTCGAGGCATTTCTTGTTCTGGGCTTCGGTACCGACGGTAATGCGGAGCACGTCACCCATAGCCGGCTGCGGACGGATGATGGTGCCCTTGGCCTGCAAGAACTTGAAGGCGTCCATCGGATCCTTGAATCCGCTGACGGCGATGAAGTTTGCGTGGCTGTCGACGTAGGCGAGGCCGAGTTCCTTGAAACCAGCCTTGAGCTGTTCGAGCCCCTTCTTGTTGAGTTCGCGAACCTTGTTCACGTAATCCTGGTCGTCGATAGCACCGATTGCTGCTGCCTGAGCGATGCTGTTCACGTTGAACGGTTCACGCACGCGGTTGATGAGGGCGACGATTTCCGGGCGGGTGATGCAGTAGCCCACACGGAGGCCTGCAAGACCGTAGATCTTGCTGAACGTACGGCAGCAGATGATGTTCTTGCCAGCGGCGATGCGGCTGTTGAAATCCGGAACGAGTTCCGGCGTGTCTTCGATAAATTCGGTGTAGGCTTCGTCCATCACGAGAACGCAAGTTTCCGGGAGGCTGTCGGCGAAGTCCAAAATTTCCTTGGCGGTAAGGTCAGAACCGGTCGGGTTGTTCGGGTTAGCGAGGAACACGATGCGGGTCTTTTCGTTCACGGCGTCGCGCATAGCCTTGAGGTTGTAGTTGTATCCCGGAGCCGGCATGTCAACTTCAACAATCTTGGCATTCATGGCCATCGTGGCGAGCTTGTAAACAGCGAAGCTGTGGTTGCCCATGACGGCTTCCGTGCCGGGGCCGAGGAACACTTGGGCAATCATGTCCAAAAGTTCGTTACTGCCGTTACCCACAGCAATCTGGTCGCGGTTCACGCCGCGGAATTCAGCAATCTTTCCGATGAGGTCGTAAGAACCGCCATCCGGATAGAGGTTCACTTCTTCCAAAGCCTTGCGAGCTTCGGCCATGCCCTTCGGGCTCGGGCCAAACGGGTTTTCGTTGCTGGCGAGCTTGTCGATGTCTTTCGGGTCGAGGCCGAATTCACGAGCGGTGTAGGCGATGGGTTTGCCGGTCACGTAGAGCGGCTGCTTCAAAATGTGCTGTTGTGCGAGCTGATTGATATCCATAGTTGTTATTTGCTAGTTATAGTTATTGATTATTTGTAATCCGTAAGGAATAATAGCAATTTTAGTTTCGTCGCTTGGTTTCTTTGACAAAATGTCTAGAAATTTAATTCGGAATTGCGCCCTATAATGGCTTTGGGAATATAAATTATATGTTGGAAAAATAAGGAATTTATTGAGATGTTTGAAGCTTCGAATCGAATTTTAGCGGTGTTGTGCGGACTTGCTCTGAGTGCGTCTGCGGCGGTGGATCAGTGCAAACCGATTGGCTGGGCGACTCGCTCGGGCCGCACTTCGACCGAGTTTAATGTAACCGGTGGCGGAAACGCAACACCCATTACGGTAAAAACATTTGCTGATTTGCAAAAGTACGCGAAGGATTCTTCTCCGCGTGTGATTTACATAGACGGTACGCTTGGCGATGGCTGGAGCGGGCGAACGGGGGACCGCTTGAATATCACGGGTTCCAACAAGACCATCATCGGACTTAAGCCGGGGACTGTGCTTAAAGCGCCAATTCACATCAGCAAGGCTTCAAACATTATCGTCCGCAATATCGTGATTCAAGGGCCGGGCAGTAATGCTGAGCAGGCTTGGGACAACCTCACCATTGAAAATAACGGTTCCAAAAATATATGGATTGACCACTGTGAATTCTGGGATGGTCAGGATGGCAATGCCGATGTGGTAAAAGGTGCAGATAACGTAACGTTTACGTGGTGCATTTTTGGCTACAAGAAAAAGAGTTCGCACAACCTTTCGAATCTCATCGGCAGTTCTGACAATGAACCCGAAAGCGAAGGCAAGCTGAATGTCACGTACATGTTCAACTGGTGGAAGGCCGCTAACCAGCGTAAACCGCGTTGCCGTTACGGAAATGTGCACGTGGTGAACAATCTTTTGACGGGTGACGCTAGCATCACGAATGGTACGGACGTGCTTGGAATTTCGGCAGGCCACATGTGCCGCGTGCGCACAGAACGCAATGTGTTTATCAACGAGGCAAATCCGATTTATACGGGTAACGCCAACGGCACGGGCGTAAATGAAGTTATCGACAACATCTTTACGAACTGCTCTGGCAATACAAGGGGAACGGGAACCTCTTTCACGCCGCCATATGAATACTCAAGCTTTATGCTCAAGGCAAGTGAAGTCGAAGCTGCCGTAAAAGCGAATGCGGGCGCTACGCTCAAGAGTCCGACGGAATGCGATGCAAACTATGTGGAACCGGAGCCGCCGACACCTGATAAACAGTTCCAGGCCGAAACGGGTACGATTACAGGTGGCGTTTCTGAAAGCAGCAATGGCGGTTACCACGGCGATGGCTATGTGAATTTCGATAAGGGTGGCGATGTCGTCGTGAACGTGAAAGTCGATACGGCTGGGCAATACAAGTTCGATATCGATTTCGCGAATGGCTCCAGTGAAGCACGCTCTCTAGCGATCTCTGCAGGTTTGGATACAGCAACGACATCTTTCAAGACAACTGGTGGCTGGACTGTCTGGGAAACGGCTGAAGTCTTGGTGAATCTTGCTGCCGGCGAAAATGCAGTGAAGTTTGCAACCGTTGGCGGTAATGATGGCCCGAACATCGACCAGTTTAATGTAACGCTTGTGAAGGCCGCTGAAAAAGATTCATCGGAAGAAAAGACTATATCAATTCGCTCAAAATCGATTGCTATGGTTGAACCGAGTGTTTATCGCGTCAGCATTTTTGATACGAAGGGCGCATTGGTACGCCGTATGAATGTGGAATCCGCAAAAGTCGGTGATGTCGCTTGGATAACTCGCGGCCTGCCTGCAGGGCTATACGTGATGCGTATGACCGCGCCCGGCGCAGGCGTGGATCGAAGCAAGTTTATTACCGTGAAGTAGAAATGGGGGTGCCGCGCCGAACTTCGTGCGGCATCTTTTTTTTATGTCATTGCGCAGAACGCATGAGCGCTTATGCAAATACATTTGAATCAATGATTCTTTTCAAAAAATTTTTTGTTTCTTTGTATTTTGTGTTGTCAAAAACTGCTGTAATTAAGCTTGTTTCTACCTTAACTGCAGGAACTATATGTACATGGGAGTTACATATCGGCTTGTATTCGAATATGTAATTGTTTATATCTCGGTCGCTTTGAGCCTTATCAAAATTTGTGATAGTAAGTCCCAATTTTTGAGCGATAGGTGCTATTATATTGTATTTGAGTTTCTTTCGGCGAGATGCTCCGATATGTTCCGAAAATGAAATGTCTATATCTTCCGAGAAACGGTTAATGACTTTGAGAGCTTTTGAAAGAGATGTACCACCCTTAAAAACGACTATGTCTGAAGATGTAGCGATTTCTTTCAAAATGAGTGAAACATAGTAGTCTTTTTCGACAAGATCCGCTTGTATTTTGGAAATCTTGCTGACTGATTCCAAAAAGTTAAAGAACATTTCTTTGTCTTTATGCAAATACATCATAAAGCTTCAAGTCGTAGATGTACTTGTACGTTTTTAGAGGGAAGTTCTCGATATATTTGTCCACATCGGCACGGAGAATTTTGTTGCGCAAAATATGCCTGCGGATGATGTCTGGTGCTTCCTCTTCGCAGCAGTAATCGGTGTATTCTTCCACATCCTTTAGCAAGTCCAGAAGCTGAAGAACATTGCGATTTTCTTTGGTGATAGCGATTTTGGCGCGACGTATGTAATATGGAATGTTTCCTACTTTAACTTCACGTGCGATGGCTGTTGTGTTGTTTGTTACGATTTCTTCTTTATAAGGCACTTGTAAGCACAAACCAAGCTGATTTGCGAAGGTGTAGCCTGAGTAATAGCCATAGATCTCGTCTCCATTGGTAATGTACTTGTACTCCGCAACCATATTAGATGAAATCGGGGAGTATTCATGATTGGTGTCTGGCAGAAAATAGACTCCCGGCTCATAGCGAAAAAGCTCTCCGGAATCAACAAGTTTCTTGAACTGTTGACGTAGGTTTCCTGCTGAAAGTCCTAGAGGTTCGGCATCTTCCGTAAAAATGGGTTTTCCTGGTCCGAATTTTGATTTTAAGAATTCTAAAAGCATATCAATCCTTTATTAACGGAATTTAATATATGTAATTAAATTCTGTTTGTCAATAGGGAAATTCATCCCGAACTAATTCTCTTTGGTCGCTTAGATAATTTCAAGTCACGAGTGTTTCCCTGTCGAATTTTTTGTCCGCAGAATAACGGTTTGAGGTATTGCACTTACATTGACATAGGATTAGATTTACAGAAAACGAGATAATCCTATGGCAAATGATGTTTTACAGACAAAAATCGATAAGGCTACTAAGGCCGATATTGAGATTTTTTCTAATCTCACGCTAGACGCTATCGAAGAGGCAAAAAAACTTGCTAAAAATTCCAAGGCGAAAAGATATTCTTTTGCTAGAGAACTCCTTGATGATTGTGTGTAGTGGTTTATAAGTTTCTGAAAATCACACATCTGCAGTTCATAAATCCCTAATTATGTAAAATTTTATTGCACCCCTAGCCAGATATTTTAATATTAGGTACATTAATGCATGACGTGTTTCTCTGTCGAATGGAGAAATGCGTTTTTTTATTCTGAAATTTTGGAATAAGGGAACGCCTCTAAAATCTAACAGCTGTAAAATGCGGCAAAATGGAGGCTGAAATGAAATCTAGAGAAATTAAGAAAAGAAAAACTGATAGCGAAAACTATATCGCTGATTTGCGGTCTATTGTTTCGACTGCTCGAAAAATGAGTTTTCGTGCAGCAAACTTGATGCAGGTGGCTTGTAACTGGCTACTAGGTTGGCGAATCGTGGAGCAAGAACAGCAAGGTAAAGCTAGGGCGGATTATGGGAAACGAATTATTGAAGAAGCTTCAGCTTCGTTAACCGAAAATTTTGGTAATGGTTTTTCTGAGACGCAACTTAGGAATTTTAGAAAATTTTATTGTTTGTTTAAATTTCTGCAAATTCAGCAGGCATTGCCTGCTGAATTTAAAAAAGAAATAGTAAAGATTCAGCAGGCTTTGCCTGCTAAATCCGTAAAATTAGGAAAAATGGAATCGCATGTTGCTGAATTCCGAGTTTATTAAGAATCCATTGATTGTTGAGTTCTTGGGGCTAAATCAAGATGCTGCATTGACTGAATCAACCCTGGAAAGTACAATTTTGAACCACTTATAAAAGGAATATGGGGGATAACCCGACTGTCGGTGTGATTCTTTGTTCAGAAACAAATGCCGATGTGGCAAAATTTTCAACGCTTGCAACAAATAAGCGTATGTACGCTGCCAAGTATTTGACATATTTGCCATCTAAGGAAGAACTTGCTCGTGAAATAGAAATGCAGAAGGTTCTCTATGAACACGAGCATTCAGAAAAAAAGGTAGAAAATGAAGTATAATCTTTTGACTTTGTGCTTAGTTTAAATCTTCTGCAAAAACTCGACAAGTTCGCGATTCAGCTCGCTATTGAGCGAATCTGCTTCTTGGACGGTGTGGTGCTCGTCGCCTTCGAAATCGTGGGCGCGTTCACCGCAGATGTCTACGCCGAGAATTTTACGACCTGTTACAAGGGCTGTGATGCAATCTTTGAGGGCGTCAAGTGTAAGCGAGCCTTGGTCCCAGTTGGTTGCAGCGTAGGTGGGTAAGAGTGCGTCCTTGTCGATGGAAATGTAGAGATTTGGCGAGAGGACGTTCACAAAATCGCTGCAGATTAGAGACGAGAGAATGCTGAGTTCGCTTTCTTTGATGAAAGTCACCTTTTCTAAAATGCTCGATTCCCCGGATTGCGAAAGTTCTTCGCGGACGGTTTCGACGAGTTCGTCCTTGACTCCGATGATGATGACGTTTTGGATAAACTTGTTGTTTTCAAGGACTTCTTTGATCCAGCCGCCACAGCTTAAAATTCCGCCAAAGCGGGGCGGTTGCATGTCGGGATGGTGGTCGAATACGATGAGCGTGAACGGCTCTTGGATTCTGTCGGTCCAGAGCTTGCTCATGTAATGATAATTGCCGTTGTCAAAAAAGTGAATACCTGGTTGCGGCGCAATGTCGCTTGTGGAATTGTCGCGATTCTCGATATTGCGGTCGCTTTCACTCTTGCTGTTGCTTTCTGCGTTGTCGATTAAATCGTTAATTTCCTTGATGGCGTCGTCGTCGCAGTAGCAGTCGGTTCCTACGATTTTCGTGCAGTCGAGCCAGCGAACGTCCTTGCTTGTTTCTGCGGTGGCGCGCAGTTCTTGCATAAAGGCTTGCTCGGCGTAAACGCCCGTGAAATCTTGAACCGTAATCATCATGACTCAAAAATAATTAAAATCTGCTGCCTTGGGCAAAAAAGGCGGTACCTGCTCAGTGGCTGGCATGACAGACTTTGGGAAAAATAGCGTGTTTTGAAGTTTTCCTGTTGTTGATTTTCTCCGAGTTTTTGATTATTTTAGTGAAGTCAAGGAGCTTTTATGCAAGAAGAATTGAAGAATATTACGGATGAAGACAAGCGCTTTATGCAGATGGCTATTCAGTTGTCCGTTGAAAATGTTGATAATGGTGGTGGTCCGTTTGGCGCTGTGATTGTCAAGAATGGTGAAGTCGTGGCAACGGGCGCAAATCGCGTTGTGCCGAATAACGATCCGACGGCTCATGCTGAGGTGACTGCAATTCGAAATGCTTGCGCAAAACTCGGAACGTTCATGCTGGATGGCTGTACCGTTTACACGAGCTGCGAACCTTGCCCAATGTGTTTGAGCGCTCTGTACTGGGCTCGTGTCAAGCGCATTTGCTACGCCAATACAAAAGCTGATGCAGCAGCAATTGAATTCGACGATTCCTTTATCTATGACCAGCTCGACTTGCCGTACGAAAAACGCGCCATTAAGTGCGATCATTTTATGCGAAACGAGGCTCTTGTCGCATTCAAAAAATGGGCAACAAAGACGGACAAAACCCGATATTAAAGTGGTTCTGAGACTCTCAAATGGGGTCGAAAGCGTCCCCGCTTGTTCGCTTTGCTCTCTTTTATTATATTAGCGATATGGCAAGAATGTTCCCTATAGGTATGCAGTCTTTCTCGGTTATCCGGGAGAATAATGCGATTTACGTTGATAAGACCGGTTTGGTGTATAAGCTGGTCAAGGAAGGCAAAGTCTATTTTCTGGCTCGCCCTCGGCGTTTTGGAAAATCGTTGCTTATCAGTACGCTAGACTGTTACCTTAGTGGTCGCAAGGAGTTGTTTGCTGGGCTTGCCATTGACAAGCTAGAAACGGAGTGGAAAAAACATCCAGTTTTAAGGTTCGATTTCAGCAAAATGAAATATATGAACCCCGGCATGCTGGATGAACTGATTAATCTCAGTCTTGCTGAATACGAAAAAGTTTACGGGAAAGGAATTGACGAGAATTCTCCAAGTTCCAGATTGAACGGACTCATATTGAGAGCCGAGCAAAAAACGGGGCAGAAGGTTGTTTTCCTTGTTGATGAATATGATGCTCCGCTTCTGGATACTCTTGTTGACAAAGATGCTTTTGACCAAATGCGTCAAAAATTACGCGACTTTTACAGCCCGCTCAAGAGTCTTGATGATCATCTTAAGTTCATATTCATTACGGGTATTACCAAGTTCAGCCAGTTGAGTATTTTTAGCGAACTCAATAACCTGAAAATCATCAGCATGGTCGATGATTATGCGGCTCTCTGTGGCATTACCGAAGAAGAACTGCGGACGCAGATGAATCCCGAAATTGAGGTGATGGCTCAAGCTACCGGCAAAACTTTTGAACAGGTGTGCGCGGGACTTAAGCGCAAGTATGACGGTTACCATTTTTCCAAAAAGTCGCCAGACGTATACAATCCGTTCAGTTTGATAAATGCATTGCAAGATAAAGATCTTACAAATTACTGGTTCGAAACGGGAACTCCGACATACCTCATGGATTGGATTTGCAAGTTTGGCATTGATCCGGAGCTTTTGAAAAACGGAATTGCCGCTTCTGCTGATGACTTTAATGTTCCGACAGAAGGGAATGGCAGCCCAGTTCCTGTGCTATACCAGAGCGGCTACCTGACTATTAAAGGTTATGACGAATCGCAGTTCTTGCCATACACGCTGGCATACCCGAACGAGGAAGTTGCAGAAGGCTTTACCAAGGGACTTTTAAAGTATTTTTCGGGCAAGGATTCTATGGCGTATAACGCCGTTGCGAACACAATCATCAACGGATTTAATTCTGGCGATGTGGCTTCTGTGATGGATGCAATCAAGGTTTACTTGAGCGACATCCCTTACGATGCCGCAAAGCGGGATGAACTTCTCTATAGTACTTTAATTTTCGGAGTTTTTCGTATTGCGACTCCGTTCCTAGTACATTGTGAACAGAAATCTGCTGGCGGTCGTGCCGATATAGTGTTGGAAACAAAGACTGCTGTATATGTCATTGAATTCAAATTGGACGGTTCGATTGAAGATGCTTTAGCTCAAATTGACAGCCGTGGTTACCTTGATCCGTACAGACTACATAAAACTGAACAAGATTTACCGAAGAAACTATACAAAGTTGCCGTAAACATCGATTCAAAAAAACGGAATATCAGCGATTGGAAAATGGTGGATGGGTAAATTATATCGTTGAACCCTATTATAAAGCCGTTCAAAATGGATTTCAAAAAATGCAGCGAAGTTTATGGCTATAAGTCCATTGCCGAAGTCGAAGAAGCTGCCCATTTTTCGAATCTTTCGAGAGAACGATTCAAGGAAAAATAATAACCACTCAATTTATCAGAGTATTGATCCTCTTCATTCCTTGTTGAGGATTCTTTATTTAAATCGTTTGCAAAATGTGCAATTTTGGCAAAAAGGGTGGCGTAGTTCGTGCTGCGCGAATCCTTCTTTTATATTTTGCGCTATTGGACTGTTGACAATTTCAGCAAGGTTTTGTTCGGTTATATGCCCAAGTGTAATTTGTCCGCTATGGTCAAGGCAACAGGCGACAACGCGACCGTCGTGGAGGATTGCTATGTGAGTGTCTAGCGCGCGGCAAGTGCCTGCGATGTTTTGCTCTGGATGACAATTGTTACTGTTTTCGGATTGCGCTGAAGGCCATTCAAATCTTGTGTCTTCGTGCAAATAAAGTCGCCCTGTGATGTTGAAACTCTTGTGTCGGCTGCAAAAATGCCCAGGCGTGATTTCGATACCGAATGTTTCGTGGATGCGCTTAAGCATGTAGCTGTTCCACGAGGAGGCTTCATCGGCACCGACGTTCCATAAACGCAAATTGATGTAGAGATCGGAGCGCTCGATAATTGCGAGACTGCAAAAATCAAGAACATTTTGCAAATATCGTTCAGCGGTTTCGCGGGGGAGTTCCGCGTAGGCATGCGTCGAAAAGTTGACTTGCCGAACGGCGGGCGAGGCAAGAATTTGGCGACCAGTGCGCTCAATTGTTGTGCCGTTAGTCGTGAGCGTTAGCTTTAATGGCGTTTGTTCGAGCTTTTTGAGGTAATGTACAAAGCCGGGGTGGAGCGTGGGTTCGCCGAGAACGTGAAAGTAGACGTTTGTTGCACCGATTTCTTGAGCGCCTGCGATGCATGTTTCGAACAGCTTGGAATCCATGAACGTGCGGCTCGCAGGCTCTTTGCCACATGGGCAAAAGCTACAATGCAAATTGCAAACGTTCGTGATTTCGATGTAGACGCTGTTAATCATTGGAAAAATTATGGATCCTATCGCTACGCTCCAGGATGACGTTTTCAAGGAAGATGCGATGTTATCTCGATGATAGCTGCTTGGTATTCGTTGAGTTTGCCTGCTTTCTTGATTTTTTTGAAAATCTTTTTGGGAATGCTTGGTTCGAGATATTCCCAGAAACTTTGTACGTGCGAGAGAATCTGGCTGTCGCCTTGGTATGTTTGGCAAGCATGGTCAAATATGATCTGGTGCATCTGGAGAATTTTGCCGAGGAAATCTTGTGGAGCGGCGCAGTTTATATCGCGGCAGCTCGATTGTGCGGATCCTGTTTCGTCCTTTCTGCACAATGCTTTGTATTCCGCAGCTAGACTTGGATGGGCGAGCATTCCGCGGCCGATCATCACGCCTGCGAGCTTCGGGTAGCGTCGTTCCATTTCACAGATTTGCGAGACGGTTGTGATGTCGCCATTGTAAACAAGCGGGTGGCGACATTCTGCATAAAATTTTTCGAACGACTTGAAGTCTATTGCGCCTTTGTACTGTTGCTTGCCGAGTCTGGGGTGGAGCGTGATTTGCGAGAGCGGTGTTTCGTTTAGAATTGGGAGGAGCGCAAAAGCCTCGTCGGGGGAGTCTTGCCCAAGGCGCATCTTGACGGAAAATTTTACCGGCGCAGTCCCTTTTACAATTGCCGGCGCAGTTCTAATCACGTCCATTATTTCTTGAACGGCTTGTTCGTCGCTTAAAAGCCCGGCGCCGCGATGGCGGTTGACTTGCATTGGGAAGGGGCAACCCATGTTGAAGTCGATTTCCGTGTAGCCTTTAGCGATTAGCGCGTCTGCGAGGATTTTAAATTCATCGACGCTGTTCGCGATAATTTGCGGAATCTCGCGCGCATTCCCTTCAAGCGCATTTAAATCCCGCAAATCCTTTTCGCGCGGTTTTCCGTTTTCAATTCGCAAGAAAGGTGCGTAATAAGCATCAACACCGCCAAAGATTTCAGCGTGGGCTTTTCGATAAATGCCCGTCGTGTAACCTTGTAGCGGTGCGAATAGAATTCTCAATTTTATTTCCCGAGCGCTTTCTTCAAAGCTCTGATGGCGTTTCCGCGATGGCTGATGACCTTTTTCTCTTCAAGTTCCATCTGCGCAAACGTTCTTGTTTCGCCATCTGGGACAAAAAGCGGATCGTAACCGAAGCCCATGTCGCCGACAGGAGCGTGGTTGATTTCGCCACGGCATTCGCCTTCGAAAATAATCGGTTTGCTGATGACAAATTCACCTTGTTCGTTCTTGGTCACGGTCTGGTACGAGAGCGCACAGAAATAACGTGCTTTACGGTCTTCGATACCTTCGAGCTTTTGCATCAACTTGACGTTGTTGGCTTCGTCATCGCCGTGCTTACCGCAGTAGCGGGCGCTGTAAATGCCCGGTTCGCCGTTCAAAGCGAAAACTTCAAGACCAGAGTCATCGGCGAGAACGGTCGCTTCGATGTTGCGCTTGGCGAGCCATTGAGCTGTTGTGTTTGACTTGATGATGGCATTTTCGGCAAAGGAATTCCCATCTTCGATGATATCTTCGTCAAAACCGATGTCTTTCAAAGTCTTGAATTCGTAGTGGTCGGTGCCCAAAATATGAGCGAAGTCTCTAATTTTTCCGGCACTACCGGTCGCGATAACAAATAAACGTTTCATATTAATCTAATAACTACTGACTATTGACTAATAACTAATTAGTAATGTTCCGGTTTCATGACGATCAAGATGGCGTCAACGACAACGCCTACGCCAAAGAGACCTGCGGTACAAAGCCACAAGATTCCTGTCCAGATTTTTCCTTCGTAAAAACGGTGCAGACCCAAGTATCCGAGCAGAATACAGAGGGCAAGAGCAATCCATTTGTTGTGTTCACCAGTAGAAGGCATAAAGACTCCTTGTTTTTTACGAGTACAATTTAGAAAATGTGAGGAATAGTCGCTAGTCAATAGTCCATAGTCATTAGTAAAAAAACTAATGACCAATATCTAGTAACTAATGACTAATAACCAACAACCAATAACTCAACATTTATTATTATTCCTTTTGTGAAAATGAAAAAATTATCTCTTTCCTTATTGGGTTTCGCAGGGCTTTCTGCGGGCATGTTCCTCGCTGCATCTTGTGCGGCTCCGTCTGTCAATCCCTCCGTGCAGGCTACAGAATCTGTAGCTCCGGTAGCTCATACTCCGGTTTATGCCGCTCCGGTCGCCGTTTTTGAAATGCGCGTGCTCGACAGGGATAAACAAGTCCGCGTTGTCGAAAAGCCGACGCTTGCCGCTCTTGATTTTGCGGCATATTTTTCGAATCCGATCCGCTTAGCGGGTATGGACGAAAAGCCTGAAAATTACACGGGCAAGATGGCAAATGCAAAACTTGCGGAATTCCCGTTCCCGATGCTCGATTCCCTTTCGGAAGATGAACCGGATGCTGTTGCGGGGGTAGCGCCGATTGCGTGGGAACCGTTTGCGAAGATTCTCTATGCGCAGACTGGCGATGAAACGCTTTCGAAGACATTGAATGAGATTGAAGCGGTCAAGTGGGATGAACCCGATGTGTTCCGCGCTTTCCAGACGGTAAGCCGTTTGTGGGGTGTGCCTGGAACGGGTGAAAATCAAGGGAAGATTGAATGGTGGGCAGAAGTGATGCCTGCTGCGTGGACGGGACGTGCTCCGTTCTACGGTAAGCTCAAGGTTGTTTCGGGTGGCGAATCTGCGGAAGTCTTGAATTACTACATGACTGCCGAGATGAACAGTGAAGAGGCGATGAACTGGGCTCGTACGCTTTCGTCTTACTGGTACCCGACTTTGAATACGGACTTGGAACAGCATACGCCAGGCGCTATTTGGGAAAACTCGAGTGCGAACCGCCCGTTTGCTGTGATGCGTGGTAATCCGATGGGTAAGCCCATGTGGGTTGCTTTTGAAGTCCCGGCGTTCCGCTTGACGGATGAACAGTTGCGTGCTGCCGCTGTGGCCGATTCTTTGGCGGCTGCCGGTGAAGTGGTGCCGGTGAACCGCACGCTCGATACGAGTTCCTACGCTCGCTTGGAAACGCTTGCCGCTATGGAAAATAGCTGCCCTGCAACGCCTGCGACAAAGAAGTTCCGCGATGCGCTCAAGAAGAAACTGGCGAAACTCCCGAAGGAACAGAATGCCTGGGCGGATAACGGAATGCTCTGGTTCCGCCGTAATGCAAACTACCTCGTTGCAGATAAAATTAGCGGTCAGGATAGCCTCCACAATCCGCTCCCGAGAATGATTGAACTCAAGCAGTACTTGGATTCCATGAATATTCAGCTCCTTGTGGTTCCGGTGCCTGTGAAAGAAGAAATTTATGCAGACAAGCTTGTAAAGGGTACGCCTGCGGACTTGTGCGTAAACGTAAACGGTCGTGAATTTATCCGCGAAATGCTCGCTGCCGGGATTGACGTGCTTGACCTTTATCCGTCTCTGATGGCGGCCCGCAGTGGCGATGACGCTCCGCATTACAGCTACCAGCGCTACGATACGCACTGGGCATTGCCGGGCATGCTTGCCGCAATGGAACAGCTTGCTTCTCGCGTGACGCAGTACAGCTGGTATGCCGATGCCAATCCGCAGCCGGGTAGCCTCGTGATGAAGGATACGGTAGTGCTGCGCGAAGGGGACTTGGTCGCTCATTTGCCGGATAAGGAAAAGTCCAAGTATGCCGCCGATACTCTTGCAGGCATGAAGATCTACAAGGGCGACAAGGCTTACAAGGGTGGCAAAAATGCTCCGATCCTCTTGATGGGAGATTCTTTCACGGGAGTGTTCGAATCCGTGGACCAAAAGAGCGGAGGCCCGGGTTCCTTGCTTGCTTATGCGACGGGACTCGACGTTCAGGTGCTTACAAGTTGGGGCGGTGGCCCAGGCGTTCGCGCTCGCCTCAAGAAGATGAAAAAGGACATGCTGAGCAAGCGTCTCGTGATTTACATGATGACTGCTCGTGACTACTGGCAAAGTCCGATGGAATGGGACGGCCTGTAGCGTCTTTGGCGCATTTATGCTTGCGCGAATTTTTTGGCCTTTGTTCTTCGCGACGCTCGTGATAGCACTCCCGTTTCTGCTTTGGAACGGGAAAAACGAATCCATGAGCTATCGCGAAATGGCGTGCGTTTTTGAAGAACGTGCGCCGGGTTGCCTTGATTCTATTCACGATTGGCATGCGGGACTTGCTTACTTTGATAGTAGTGTTGCGGCGACTCACGACACTTTGCAATCCCTGAAAAACCTGCTTTGGCAATTTTGGAATATCGAATTTGCCGGGGCGGGCGAGGCGGCTATTGCAAAAGAATCCGTGCTCCCGCTTCGCGTTCTTGCAAACAAAAGATCAGGTTGCATGGGACTTTCGTGGCTTGCGCTCATGGTGGCGCAGTCGCGTGGTTTGCCTCTCGACGCTATTCTCCTTCCGGGGCATGTCTTTTTGCGTTACGGCTCCTCGGACAGTTTTGTGAATTTGGAACCGAACCGTCGCGGCTTTACCTATACCGATGATGAATATCGCGAAAAATACAAAGATGGGCGTTGGACCGGTCTTGAATTTAAACCGCTTAAAACGCGGCAGTTCGTAGGGCTTGCCGCATTTGATATCGGCAATTTGTACCTTGAAAACGATGTCCCGCGAGCGCTCACGTGGTACCGCATGGCTGAAGATT
The DNA here is from genome assembly GCF_900142945.1 of Fibrobacter sp. UWB7. Classification (NCBI taxonomy): domain Bacteria; kingdom Pseudomonadati; phylum Fibrobacterota; class Fibrobacteria; order Fibrobacterales; family Fibrobacteraceae; genus Fibrobacter; species Fibrobacter sp. UWB7. Next base: position 81,285 of record NZ_FRCO01000001.1, on the reverse strand, counting down.
TTTTTCCGGAATATCCGGGAATTACCGTAAATCAGTCGATTGCTAAAAGCCGTTTACCGGATTCCTTGTAATTTCGTTATTTTAAGGCTCTTTACGCCTGTTTTATCGGGTTTTTGAGCTAACTTGTATTTGGTTTTGTTAGGCGTAAATTTCTATTTTAGAGGGGAAATGTCGACACGTTTTAATAACTCCTCTTTTTTGATGAAGGTGCTTTTTTTAGTACCCTGTATTTTTGTTCTTTTTATTCTTTTAGGTTGCGATACATTTTTAGGGGAACATGTCTGGCTGAACGCCCCTGTTGAAACGGATAACGTTCATGACGGCTTGATTACTGTAAGAGCATCGAAGATTAAAAATTCGAGTGGCGGCGCCTTGTCTTATCTGGGGACGTATTCCACGTTGGCAAAGGCGAATGAACGCCCGCAATTGCGTGTCGCTTTGAATTACGATTTTTCCATGGGCATGCACGAAGTCACTTGTGCGGAATTCAAGAGTGTCATGGGTACAACTTTTGATGCCCGCTGCAAAAATGAAGATTCGGACATGTTGCCTGTAACGATGGTGACTTATTACGATGTGATGCTTTATGCAAATGAGCGGAGCAAGCGTGAAGGCTATGATACCGTTTATACTTACACGTCGACGACTTTTGATGCTGTAGGCAATTGCATTGCCATGGAAGGGCTTTCGTTTAATCCTGAAGTCGAAGGGTATCGAATGCCGACGGAAGCGGAATGGATTATGGTGGCTGAACGCCATTGGAATCCATCCGTGGAATGGAATGCCGCAAATTCTGATTTTGAACCGAAAAAAGTTTGTTCGTACGCTCGCATGCACGGCGATTTCTGCGATATGGCGGGTAACGTCAAGGAATGGGTCTCGGATTGGCTTGGCTATTTTAAGGATACGACGATTACCAATTACGTCGGTGCTCCTGATGGAAGTGTCGTTGGGGAGCGCGTCATCAAGGGCGGCAGTTATCGCAATGATCCTTCGGCGATTAAGCTTTACGGTCGAGGCGATGTCTACATTGTCACTTCGGCGACAAAGTCGGACTATCTCGGTTTCCGTCTGGCTTTTGGAAAAATTCCGAATGCAGTTTGGATGGGGCGTGATGGTCATGCCCGAGACAGTCGAATCATCCCGATGGCGGGGGCGACTACGGTCAAGAATAATCTGGGAACGTACCGCGCAAAGTTGGCTTTCCGAAACGATATCACTGGCAATATAGCGTATATCGATTATGTCAATGGAACTTTGTCCGTGACAGAACTTGCAGATACGATTGATTCCTATCATCCGGATATTTCTCCCGATGGTCGTTTTGTGGCGTTTAGCACTGGCACGGAAGGAACTTCCGGGAAGTCCGAGGTCTATATCCGTCCGATTACGGGCTCGAGGACTCAACCGCTAAAACTCAAGGTAAGCGGGAATGCCGCCATCCCTCGTTGGCGCATTTTGGAAAATGGCGATACAGCGATTGTCTATGTGTCTGATGCCGGGAACAATAAGGACGAGTCTGCGTTTAAGGCGAAGAGTACATGGCAGGTGACTTATGCCAAGGGACGCTTTGGTACACCGAAAAAGCTTTTTGATGGTGCTTATCATGGCGGAATTTCGGAGGATTATTCGCTTGCTGTGACGGGTGCCCGCTTATTGCGTGCTCGTATTGCAAAGGGTGGTTCTCTTGCTAATGGACGTGATACGGTTTGGTATAATGGCGAACAGGCTTGCAATGTATCCCTTGCTAATGATGGCTCCAAGCGCGTCTCCTTCCTCGATTTTGGAGGCAAGACGGGGAAGGAATTTGTCGGTAAAAGCTATGGCACGCACGAACGCTTGCTGATTACCGATAGTACGGGGCGCTTAATCAAGGCTATTGCATCACCTGAGGGGTATAGCTTCGACCATGCGGAATGGGCTTTGAATTATAAGGGCGCTCATGCGGATGACGGTTATATCGTGGCGACCCTTGCAAATGCAAATGGTGCCCATACCAAAATTGTACTTGTCAATGTGGCTGATGGTTCCATCGTGAACTTGGTGGAAGGCGATGAACTCTGGCACCCGAGCATTTGGCAGCAGAAAATTTATGTTCCTGAATCATCGGAACTTGATCCTGATAGTGCGGGCGCTTATCTGTATCCGTCGGACAAGTGGGAATCCGTCATCATGCGCTTTAAGATGGAACTCCTTTGGAGGTATCGCGATTCTGCAAACGTCGCTGTATTCGGTTCTTCAAGACCGATGTTCGGGGTGAGCCCGGCACAGTTCGATAAAAAGTTCTTTGCCGTGAATTTTGGACAAACTCCAAATTCCATTTACATGACCCGAGATTACTTGAACCATTACGTGTTCAATCACATGAAAAAACTCAAGTATATCGTCGTGTCGCTCGATATTGATTTCTGGCACAAGATTGATGGTCCGGATGGCGATAACATGTTCTACACGACGTTTGGAAATTATCCGGGATACGTGTATGACGCCAATCATGATTATTGGAAGGATGGATACCCAGAGGGTTTGCTGGAATATACGGAAAGTTCCGTGGGTTCGTCGGATGAAACCCATTACATGAAAGATCGTGGTCGCTACTTAAATGCCAGCTGCAATTCGTGGAAAGATGAGCCTGAAATCGAACAGGACAGCAACTATGTCGATGAACATTGGAATTTGATTGATGATAGCATGGATGCACTCCTCACGATCATTGAAGAATCGGCGAAGCGTAATATCCGAGTGGTCGGCGTTATTTTCCCGCAGAGCCCCGCTTATGCAAAATCAGGTTCGTTTGGTCGTTATGGCTTGCGCCGAACCTCTGCTAAAAAGTTGATTGCGGAACTCGATGGCTTAAAGAAAAAATATCCGAATTTTGTGTTGATGGATGAAAACAAAATGGGTGAGCACGATTACATAGATGCAATGGCTATTGACGAAGACCACTTGTGCTATGCGGGGGCGACGCTCCTGACTTCGCGCTTGAACAAATTGCTATTGTCTTGGGAGGAGGAAAATGAAATGTAAGTCTCTGTTTGGGTTGGGATGGCTTTCATTAGTACCTATTCTCGTTCTTTTGGCGTCTTGCACCGAAGAGAATCCACCTTGTCCTGTCATTGAACCAGCAGGTCAGTTGCCGTTGTCTTCATCATCTTCACTTTCATCTGCAAGCAAAATGGAAGGCTTTGTCAAGATTGCATCTCTTGGCAAGTCGACGTTCCTTGGAACAGATAAACCCGGCGTGCGCAATAGTGAAACGCCACAAATGGAAGTTGCTTTTTCGTACGATTTTTTCATTGGCGAACACGAAGTGACTCGTAGCGAGTACAATGCCTTGCGCCCCAATGCGGGGGCAGAATGCGAAGGCGAGTGCGATGATGAAAGCCCTGTTACCAATGTGACTTATTATGATGCGGTTCTTTATGCAAATGCTTTAAGCAAGTCTCAAAATCTCGATACTGTCTATACGTACACGGATGCGTCTTTTGATGCCGCGGGTAGCTGTGAGAATTTGTCCGGACTTGTCTTCCATGAAAATGTTTTTGGCTATCGTCTGCCGACGGAAGCGGAATGGGTCTTTGTGGCGAACCAGGGCTGGAATCCCGAAGTCAGCTGGAATAGCGAAAATTCGGGCTACGAATTCCATGATGTGGCATCGACGCTTGCAAATGATGTCGGTGTGTACGACATGGCAGGGAATGTGCTGGAATGGGTCAATGACTGGCTCACGTATTTCAAGAAGGATCCTTTAATAAATTTTGTGGGCGGAGCTGATGGCGGTAGCCTTGGTGAACGCGTTGTCAAAGGCGGGAGCTACCGAACGGAACTCTCGCAAATGAATACGTATAGTCGCGGGGATATTTACACGGTGACCTCGTCGACAAAGGGCGTGTACCTCGGTTTCCGTTTGGCTTTGGGTGCAATTCCTAAAGCGTCTTGGCTCGATGAAACCGGAACGGTCAAGGAATCGGTGGTAAAAGTTTCCATGGCGACATTCCAGATGAAACATTTGACGGGAACTTTCGAATCTAAAATGGTGTTCCGCAATGATGTGACGGGCAATTTGTCCTTTGTCGATTTTGGAAATGGCGTGAACTCCGTTATTGAAATCAAGGATACTTTGCATGCCTACCATCCAGACATTTCTCCCGATGGCAAACGGGTGGTTTTCTGTACGGGTGTTGAAGGCGTTGCGGGGCCGTCGAGTGTCTACGTGCGCAATCTGGATGCTACAGGTTCTGGGCTTGTCAAGCTCGATGTCGAGAATGCGGCTATTCCGCGTTGGAGACTTTTGGAAAATGGCGATACGTCGATTGTGTATGTGACGAGTGCTGGCAACAATAAGGATAACGATGCGTTTGCTGCGACGAGCACTTGGCAGGTGCCGTTTAACAATGGAAAATTTGGAACTCCGAAACAAATTCTCGATGGCGCATTCCATGGCGGCGTCAGCCTCGATAAGCAACTGGCGGTGACCGGGGCTAGACTTTTACGTGCTAAGATGGCGACGAGCAGCAAAATGGTGTTCCATGGAATTGACTCGGTTTGGTATAATGGCGAACAGGCTTGCAACGTTTCTCTTGCCAATGATGGTAGCAATAGAACGCTGTTCCTTGATTTTGGCGGCAAGACGGGGCGTGATTTTGTCGGACAGAATTATCGCACGCATGAACGTCTCCTGGTCATGGATTCTAAGGGCAGGCTGATTCAAAGTGTTGAAGCTCCTAAGGGTTATACGTTTGACCATACGGAATGGGTACTTGGCGGCTCGAATATGGCGGTGGCGACATTGGTCAATGTGAACGGCGCCCACGAAAAAATAGCCTTGGTCAACTTTGCCGATAGTTCCGTGAAAATCATTGCCAGTGGCGATGAACTTTGGCACCCGTGTCTGTGGCATTCCAGAAACCTTTACGATAGCGAAGAACTTGATACGGATAGCGCGGGCGTTTACTACCTCTCGAGTGCTTTCTACAGTGCCCTTGAATTGCGCGTGAAAATGGAACGTTTTTGGGAAAATTGCGATAGCATTACGGCTGTGGCATTGGGCTCTTCGAGAACGATGTTTGCGTTGCATGATAAGGAAATCACATCGTACAATCTTTTGAACATGGCGTATTCTGCAGGGCAGATGACGGGCATTAAGTACTTGTTCAAAAATTACGTGCTGAACCACCTGAAAAATCTAAAAGTCATTGTGCTTGAAATGTCTCCAGACTTTTTGTGGTATGATGGCTATGGAACTTGGCAAAATGCAATTTATGATAAAGTCCCTGGATTTAAGTACGATGAAAATCACAATTTCTGGGTCGATGGCTTGCCGGAGCATTTCGTCGATGCCGTAAAAGTGACGCCGCGCCCTGAAACGGCTTTGATGCATCCTTACAATCTTGAAGATTTCTTGCTGCCGAGTGTGCAATGGGGGGATCCTTTCATTCAAAATGATACGACTTTATTTAAGACGAATGATCCTTTTTATAAGGAAAACTTTGCGGTATTCCATTGGATTATTGAAACGGCTCAGGCAAAGGGCATTAAAGTAGTTGTGCCTGTTTATCCGCAAAATCCGGCGTATAAGAATACGGGCTCGTTTGGAGTGTATGGACCGCGTAGGAGTATCGCTAAGGATATCCTAGATTCGGTGCAAAAGCTCGACATTGTGTATTTCGATGAAAATAAATTTGGCGATCACGATTACACGGATGCGATGGCGTATAATATTGACCACTTAGGTACTGCCGGGGCAAAGCAATTTACGCATCGGTTGGATTCACTGCTTTCGACGTTGGCTCGATGATTGCATTTTTTGTAGATTAATTAAAAAATAGGTTGTCCTTATGAAGTTTTTGCTTGCTATTCTGCTTGTGTTGCTGAACGCCTGTTCTGAATCGGATGGCGGGTCGGCTGCAGGCTCAATGGAAGTCGTTGAAGATTCTCTTTCGGGAATGATGCGCTTTTTTGTATCGAATGCCGTTGTGACTCTGGGGACCGATGATGCTACAGCAAAGTCCAATGAACGCCCGCAGATGCGTGTTGTGTTGGATTACGGATTCTCGCTTGGCAAGCACGAAGTGACCTGTGGCGAGTTCAATGACTTGATGAAACCGGCGACGGGGCTCAAGTTCGATTGCGATAGCAAGGACTTGCCGGCGACTGACCTCACGTATTACGATGCCGTGCTTTTTGCCAATGAACGCAGCAAGGCAGAAAAATTTGATACCGCTTATACCTATAGCAAGGCTTATTTTGACAACGATAAGCATTGCACGAACATGGAGGGTTTTGCGTTCCATCCAGATGTAGATGGTTACCGCTTGCCGACAGAAGCGGAATGGGTGCTTGCGGCAATGGCTTACTGGAATGTATCGGATGGCTGGACTGCCGATAATTCGGATTACAAACTCCATAAGGTTTGCAGTAAAGTAAAGTCTGATAATCTAGTTTGCGATGTCGTTGGCAATGCCATGGAATGGGTCAATGACTGGCTGGGTGGTTTCCGCGATACGACTTTGACGAATTTCGTGGGCGCTCCTGATGGCGGTGCGATGGGCGAGCGCGTGGTCAAGGGCGGCAGCTATCGCAGTTCTCCGGAATCGATAAATCTTTATAGCCGTGGTGATATCTACACGGTGACATCTTCGACTCGTGCGGACTATGTGGGTTTCCGTCTTGCTTTTGGTGCAATCCCGGGAGCTACGTGGATGGGCTCAGATGGCAAGGCGGCGTCGAGCCGTGTTATTCCGCTTGCAAATTCCGCAAAGATCCGTTCTGAAACGGGAACGTACAAGACAAAGCTTGCATTCCGCAATGACGTGACGGGAAATCTCGCCTTTATTGATTACGCTAGTGGAATCTTGACCGTTAATGAAATTAGCGATTCGATTGAAGTTTACCATCCTGAAATTTCTCCTGACGGAAAACGTGTGGCGTTCTGCACGCGTATCGAGGGCGTTTCTGGGAAGTCTAGCTTGTACGTGCGCGACCTCAATGTGAATGGCTCGAATCTTGTAAAGCTCGATGTCGAAAGTGCTGCCATTCCGCGTTGGCGCGTGCTTGACAATGGCGATACGGCGATTGTCTATGTGACGGATGCGGGCAACAATAAGGATGATGCCGCTTTTGCATCAACGAGCACTTGGCAGGTGAAATTTGCAAAGGGCAAGTTCGGCAAGCCCGAAAAGCTTTTCGACGGCGCTTATCATGGTGGCATCAGCGAAGACAACACGCTTGCGGTGACGGGGGCTCGCTTGCTGCGCGCCCGCATTGCAAAGTCGGGCTCGACGGTTAAGGATAAGGCTCGCGATACGGTTTGGTATGGCGAAGAACAGGCTTGCAATGCCTCGCTTGCCAAAGACGGTAGCAAACGCACGATATTCCTCGACTTTGCCGGTAAAACAGGGAAAAAGTTTGTGGGGAAGGATTATGTCACGCACGAACGTTTGCTCATGGCAGATTCCAACGGAAAGCTTGTGAATTCGATTGCTGCCCCTAAAGGCTATACCTTTGACCATAGCGAATGGGCAACGGGTGGCGAAGACCTTGTTGTGGCAACGCTTACAAATTCCAATGGTGCTCATTCCAAGATTGTCCTTGTGAATGTCGCTGATAGCTCGATTGTGGAACTTGTCGAAAGTGATGAACTTTGGCACCCGAGCTTGTGGGTCAAGAAAACCGATGGCGCTGATTCTGATGTCAAACTCGATGCGGATAGTGCCGGTGTCTATTTTACAGAACAGGGTGGCGAAGCGGCTATCATTCTCCGTTACAAGATGGAACTCCTGTGGAAGTACATGGATACGGCGAATGTGGTCATTGTGGGTTCTTCACGCCCGCTCGATGGCATAGCACCCTCCGTGTTTAGTGACAAGTTCTTTGCAATTAATCTTGCCAATGTCCCGAACATGGTGGCTGTTTCGGATTACCTCTTGACTAATTACGCATTCCCGCATGTGAAAAAATTGAAGTACGTTATTATATCGCTGGATATTGATTTGTGGTACCACGGTGAAACGGAAACGTACAACTTCTTTAATAAGGAATATGAAAGTTATCCGGGTTATGTCTATGACCGGAACCATGATTTCTGGAAAGATGGTGTCCCGAATCAGTTGGCGAGCTTGACGAGCGAATCCATGGGTATTTACGAGTACTATGACGTCCTTATGGAATCGCGCGGTTTCAGCTATGGGGAATCCGGAACATGGGGCGGAACTCCTACGGCAGATAACGATAGCACTTGGATGGATTATGCGTCTGCCAATTTCTATTCTAGCTTTAATCATCTGAAAAATATCTTGCAGAATGCCGAAAATTATGGAGTCTATGTCGTGGGCGTTGTGTTCCCGCAGAACCCGAATTTCAAAAAAACGGGTTCGTTTGGGCGTTATGGCATTCGCCGGAGCGAAGCACCGAAATTGCTGAAAGAAATCCAGGAATTAGAAAAGGAATACCCTCATTTCGTTTTCATGGATGAAAATAAAATGGGCGACCACGATTATACCGATGAAATGGCGACGAATAAGGACCATTTGTGCTATTTGGGCGCAAAACAGTTGACCTCCCGTCTGGATTCACTTTTGAAAACTTTGAAGTAGCTTATGAAGAATTTGTTTGCTATAGCACACCTTTTCTTGATGATGGCATTCCTGGGATGCGATCATTCTGAAAGTGTATCCGGTGGAGCAAATGAATTTACTTCGGATGAATCTTTGGCGGGGATGATTCGCGTCCCTGCATCAAACCGCGCTGTTTCGCTTGGGACGAATGAGGCTACGGCAAAGTCCAAGGAACGCCCGCAGATGAATGTCGTGCTGGATTACGAGTTCTCGATGGGCAAGCAGGAAGTGACCTGTGGCGAGTTCAACGACTTGATGAAACCGGCAACAGGACTTAAGCTCGATTGCGATAGCAAGGATTTGCCGGCAACCGACCTCACGTATTACGATGCCGTGCTTTTTGCCAATGAACGCAGCAAGGCAGAAAAATTTGATACGGCGTACACTTACGGCAATGCGTCTTTTGATAAGGATCATCATTGCACGAACCTGGAAGGTTTTGCGTTCCACCCAGATGTAAAAGCCTACCGCTTGCCGACCGAAGCGGAATGGGTGCTCGTCGCTCAGACGTATTGGAACTTGTCAGAATCATGGACGGCGGACAATTCGGATTACAAACTCCATAAGGTCTGTAGCAAGACCGATTCTAGCGCTCGCGTCTGCGATGTCATGGGCAATGCGATGGAATGGGTCAATGATTGGCTTGGCGCTTTCCGCGATACGACTTTGACGAACTTTGTAGGCGCACCCGATGGCGGTTCATTGGGAGAGCGCGTGGTCAAGGGCGGCAGTTACCGCAATTCTGCGGAGTCCATTAATTTGTACAGCCGTGGCGATGTCTATACGGTTGCATCATCGACTCGTGCGGATTACGTCGGATTCCGCCTTGCATTTGGGGCGATTCCTGGAGCAACGTGGATGGGGACAGATGGCAAGGCGGCGACAAGCCGGATTGTCTCGCTCACAAATTCTGCGAAAATCCGTTCTTTGACGGGAACGTACAAGGCAAAACTCGCGTTCCGAAATGACGTGACAGGGAACCTCGCTTATATCGACTATTCCAGTGGAATTTTATCGGTAACAGAAATCGCAGATTCCATTGAAATTTACCATCCTGAAATCTCGCCCGACGGAAAGCTTGTGGCGTTCTGCACTCAGATCGAAGGTGTTTCGGGGGCGTCTAGCCTTTATGTGCGCACGCTTGATAGTGATGGCTCGAACCTTGTAAAGCTCGATGTGGAAAGTGCGGCTATTCCGCGTTGGCGTGTGCTCGACAATGGCGATACGGTAATCGTGTATGTGACGGATGCGGGCAACAATAAGGATGACGCTGCTTTTGCATCAACGAGCACGTGGCAAGTGAAGTTTGCAAATGGCAAGTTTGGTAAGCCTGAAAAGCTTTTCGATGGTGCTTACCATGGTGGCATTAGTGATAATAACACGCTTGCGGTAACGGGTGCTCGTTTGTTGCGTGCCCGCATTGCAAAAACTGGTTCGACGGTTAAGGATAAGGCGCGCGATACGGTTTGGTACGGTGGGGAACAGGCTTGCAATGTATCGCTTTCGAAGGACGGGAGCAAACGCACTTTGTTCCTCGACTTTGCGGGGAAAACAGGGAAAAAGTTTGTAGGCGAGGATTACAGCACTCATGAACGCTTGTTCATGGCGGATTCCAACGGAAAACTCGTGGAGTCTATTGCCGCTCCGAAGGGCTATACCTTTGACCATAGCGAATGGATTTTTGGCGGTGAAAACCTTGCTGTGGCGACGCTCACGAATGTAAACGGTGCGCATCCGAAAATTGTCCTTGTGAACTTGTCCGATAGCTCGATTGTAGAACTTGCCGAAGGCGATGAACTTTGGCACCCGAGCCTTTGGGTAAAAACGCAAGCATCTTTCAATGGCGAAAACGCTTTGGATTTGGACAGTGCCTGCGCTTACATCACGGAAACGACGGGTGTCGCCCCGCGAATTATGAAAGTCAAGATGGATTATTTCTGGCAGTACCGCGATACGACGGAACTGGTGGTCATCGGTTCTTCGAGAACTTTTGCGGGAATTGACCCTGAAATGATCAAGTCCATGTTTGCGATTAATATGTCTTATTCCGCACAGGACATGGGTAGCACGCTATTTTATATCAAGAATTACATTCTGCCGCTGATGCCCAAATTGAAATTTATTGTCTTGGCTTTAGATTATGACCGTTGGTATGTCAAGGATGAAAACTGGAATGAATGGTTTGCCAATATTCCTGGCTATGAGTATGACAAGAATCATGGTTACTGGCAAGATGGCTTGATTGGCGACATGTATGAGGCTTCACAACATGCGATGGGCGTTAATGATTATGAATATGAAGCTTTTGGGTACCACCGTGGCGTGATGAAGTCTCCGTCAGAAGGCTGGGGCAAAGACGTGCCTGATGTTGTCTATGACCCGTACTGGTTTGATAAGGATAAGTCGGGATATGATTTTAATCTGGGTCATTTGACCGAAATCCTTGAACTTTCTCGCAATTTTGGTGTTCGCGTTGTGGGCGTTGTTTTCCCGCAGTCGCCGAACTATCTCAAGACTAATGCCTGGGGGCGCTACGGACCGACGCGCGAGGCTGCAAAAGTCATGCAGGCTGCCGTCCAGGAACTTGTCGAAAAATATCCGAATTTCACGGTGCTTGATGAGTACCACGATGGCAATCATGATTTTGAAAGCGAGCTCTTCTTCGATGAAGACCACTTGTGTTCTGATGGCAGCCTTGTGATGACCGCTCGACTGGATTCTTTATTAAAAACGATGAGGTAAATGATGACGTACTTACGATACGGTTTAACTTTGTTCTTTATATTGTCTCAGATGACATCTTGCTCTGATTCCGATAGTGTTTCGTCGAACCAGTCTAAGGATGATCCTGCCGCCGCGCTTCCGGGAATGATGCGCATTTCTGCAGAAAACGCTGTGGTACAGCTTGGGACAAATGAAGTCTCTGCTAAGGCAAATGAACGCCCGCAAATGAGCGTAGCTTTGAATTACAAGTTCTCGATCGGCAAGTACGAAGTCACTTGTAGTGAATTTAATGATTTGATGAAACCGGCAACGGGGCTCAAGCTCGATTGCGACGATAAGGATTTCCCGGCAACGGACCTCACGTATTACGATGCCGTGCTTTTTGCAAATGAACGCAGCAAATCAGAAAAGTTCGATACCGCTTACACATATAGCAAGGCTTCGTTTGATAAAGACAAACATTGCACGAATTTGGAAGGCTTTGCTTTCCATCCCGAAAAAGAAGCGTACCGTTTGCCGACTGAAGCGGAATGGATTTTTGTCGCCCAGAAGTATTGGAAGGCGTCCGAAAGCTGGACTGCCGACAATTCGGATTACAAGCTCCACAAGGTTTGTAGCAAGGGCGATTCGAGTGCAAGTGTCTGCGATATGGTCGGCAATGCCATGGAATGGGCAAATGACTGGCTTGGAAATTTGCGCGATACGACTTTGACGAACTTTGTCGGGGCACCTGATGGTGGCTCATTGGCGGAGCGCGTTGTCAAAGGCGGGAGCTACCGCAATTCTGCGGAATCCATCAACTTGTACAGCCGCGGTGATGTTTACACGGTCACGTCTTCGACTCGTGCCAATTACGTGGGCTTCCGTGTAGTTTTTGGTGCAATCCCTGGGGCGACATGGATGGGCGCTGATGGCAAGGCGGCGACAAGCCGAATTGTCCCGCTGGCGAATTCTGCTAAAATGCGTTCTAAGACGGGAACGTACAAGGTAAAGCTTGCTTTCCGCAATGACGTGACGGGTAATCTCGCTTACATTGATTATTCTACGGGCCTTCTTTCGGTGACGGAAATTGCAGACACGCTCGAAGTCTACCATCCCGAAGTTTCTCCGGATGGCAAGCGCGTGGCGTTCTGCACACGCATCGAAGGTGTTTCTGGAAAGTCGGACCTCTATGTGCGTGACCTCAATGCCGAAGGCTCGAATCTTGTGAAGCTCGATGTTGAAAGTGCTTCGATTCCGCGTTGGCGCGTGCTTGACAATGGCGATACGGCGATTGTCTATGTGACGGATGCGGGTAACAATAAGGATGATGCTACTTTTGCGGATGCAAGTACGTGGCAGGTCAAGTTTGCAAAGGGCAAGTTTGGCAAGCCTGAAAAGCTTTTCGATGGCGCTTACCATGGCGGCATTAGCGAAGACAATAAACTTGCAGTAACGGGTGCACGCTTGCTGCGCGCCCGCATTGCAAAATCGGGTTCGACGGTAACAGGCAAGGCTCGCGATACCGTTTGGTACGGTGGGGACCAGGCTTGCAATGTCTCGCTTGCCAAAGATGGTAGCAAACGTACGTTGTTCCTCGACTTTGCTGGTAAAACCGGAAAGAAGTTTGTAGGGGAGGATTACAGCGCGCATGAACGTTTGTTCATGGCAGATTCCAACGGAAAGCTAGTCAACTCGATTGCCTCTCCGAAGGGCTATACTTTTGACCATAGCGAATGGATTTCGGGCGGTGAAAATCTCGCTGTGGCAACACTCACGAATGCAAACGGTGCTCATTCCAAGATTGTCTTGGTGGATATTTCCGATAGTTCCATTGTAGAACTTGCCGATGGCGATGAACTGTGGCACCCGAGCTTGTGGGTAAAAACGTCTGCGAATTCTGGCGAAAAAAGTGCTCTGGATCCGGACAGTGCTTGCGTCTACATGACCGAGAACACGAACATCGCGACGCGACTCATGAAAGTCAAGATGGATTACTTCTGGAAGTATCGCGACACGGCTGAACTTGTGATTATCGGGTCTTCGAGATCGTTTGCGGGCATGGATCCGACATACATTGAATCCATGTTTGCTATCAATATGGCTTATTCCGCGCAGGATATGGAAAGTACGACGTTCTTTGTGAAAAATTACATCTTGCCGTTGATGCCTAAATTGAAGGTCGTGGCGTTGACTCTGGATTATGACCGCTGGTATGTCAAGGACGAAAATTTCAAGGTCTGGTTTGCCAATATTCCAGGCTATGAATACGACAAGAATCACGGTTACTGGCAAGACGGGCTGATTGGCGACATGTATGAAGCTTCGCAGGCGGCGCTGAACCCGACCGAAGATGAATACGAACAGTTTGGATACCATCGTGGCTTGTATTATGACCCGGCAAAGGGATGGGGTGCTCCTAATCCTGAAGTTGCCAACGATTCCAACTGGTTTGAAATCGACCGTTCCGGTTTTGATTTTAACATGCAGAAGTTGACGGAAATTTTGGAACTGGCTCGCAACCATGATGTTTATGTTGTTGGTGTTGTCTACCCGCAAACGCCGAATTTCTTGAGTACAAATTCTTGGGGCCGTTATGGACCGACCCGTAAGGCGGCAAAGATTATGGAAGATGCCGTGCTGGAATTGACCGAAAAATACCCGAATTTTGCGGTGCTCGACGAATACCATGATGGCTATCATGACTTTGTTCCTGAAGACTTTGCCAATGAAGACCATCTTGGGCTTCAGGGCGCACAAGTGATGGCGACACGTCTTGATTCTTTGCTGAAGAAAACGTTGAAGTAGTATTTTGAAGGGGAGCTGAAAATGATCGCGCTTGCTATATGTGTTGCTGTTTCGCTTTTTGCGATATTCCCGCTGACAGATACTGATATCTGGTGGCACTTGGCTTGCGCACGGGAATGGGTGACGACATGGACTCCTGTACGTGAACCAGTCGTGAACGTACACGAGTATTTTCAGCAGGTCGTGGCATTTGTCTACGACATTGGCGACGCTCCGTTGTTGGTCGCATTCAAGGCGATTTTGTGGGGCGTCGTTTTTGCGCTGTTCTTGCATCGTGCGAAATGCCGCAATTGGGTAGTTGTTGCCTGTGTCGCTATTCTCCTCTTTATTTTCCGCTACCAGTTTGAAATTCGACCGGTGCTTTTTAGCATGCTCTTCCTCGGGATTTACTGGAATGTATTGCCGTGGCTCTTTTACGGATGGCGTGATGAACACAAAGTAAGCCGGAGCACACAAGCTAAAAAGTTCCATTTTGTGTTTCGCAAAGTGTTTCACGACATAACTATTTCTTACAAGTTCTTGGGAGTACTTGTCGTTCTTTTTATCCAGTGGATTTGGTGCAAATGTCAGGGGCTGTTTATTCTAGGATTGATTTTTGCGTATGGCTTTTTCTTGTATGGACTCTGGTTCCGCCGTTGGGGAAATTTTGGAAAGGTCCGTCAATGGAAGGGCGTGAGGATCCCGTTCAGGACTCTTGCATGGCAGACGCTTTTTGTGATTTTGCTCTTTATCATGCCGGTGTTCCATCGAGATGGCTTTAACTTGTTGCCTTACCCGTTTGGCTTGCTCGACCGCTTGCTTGGGCTTTCGCCTTCGGCAATGGTTTTTGCGACTGAAATTGCGGAGAACCGTTCGCCCATTACGCTTTTGCTGAACGGTGAAAATGTGTTGCAGTCTGTTTTGATGCTTGTCCTTTGCGTGGGTGGAATTGTACTTGCCGCGGTGCGGTGGCATTTGCAGCCCGCCCCTTACTTGTCGTGGCAATTGTCTTGGCAGGTAAAAGAACGCGTCGAGGCTATCTTTGTGCGTCGCTTGCAGCCCTCCTGGCTTTTCATCACGGCAGTCCTCGCTTTGCTTGCCGAGCGTAACTTTGTACTCTTTTTACCGGTGTTTTTGGCGGTGCTTTTGCAATTCTCGTGGCGTCACACAAGCTTTAAGTTGCAGGTAAAAAATCGTCATGTTAAGAATTTGCAGAGGTTGAGTTCTAAGCTTAGACTCAAGAACCGTCTTGCCGAAAAGTCGAAAAACACATCGGATACGTTGCTTGCGGCTCTCGTTGTCGCGTTCCTTCTCGGACTTTGGGTAAAGTCAGTCTTGTCTTACGATTCCATGGTCGCGTACCAGCGCGTGCCCGTGGCGGCGGCGCATTGGATGATGGAAAATCCGCACCCGGGGAGACTTTTCAACGATGACCGTGCAGGCGGTTACTTGGCATTTATGAACCCGCTAGATTCAACTTACATAGATGGGCGATTTATTTTGAAGACGGCGGAATTTTTTGAACGCTATCTCGAATATGCGAAAACGCCGCAGCTCTTTTTGCGCGATGCCGAATTGCAGGATATCGACCGCGTAGTGCTCCCGCTCCGCTATTACGCCAGGTGGGATAAATTGATTGCAGCTCTTGATTCTAGCGAAAAATGGCACGTTGGGTACCGCGATTCGCTTTTTGTCGTGATGGACCGCACACAGTACTAAAACGTAAGACTAAAAAAATTTAAATTTGGTCGCTAATAATTTATTTTTAGATAGATTTAACGGCCCTGTGTGGGCAATGGAGTTGTGTATGAATCGTTTGGTAAAAATGGGTCTTGCAGGCCTGTTTGCTTTTGGTCTTGCCCAGGCTAAGGTCAATTTCCCGTTCCCGCAGATGTCGGATTACGGTGGAAATGCGACGCTTTTGAGCGACAAGGCTAAAGCTTCCGAAGAATTGAAGTCCCAGTTTGCCTACTGGATGAAGGCTATGTACAACGAACAGGGCGATGTTGCCGGTGTCCGTTCTGATCCGGGCTCCGATACGTATTTCTCGGAAGGTGTCGGCTATGGCATGCTCCTTATGGTCTACTTTAGCGATAACACTACAAGCTATCAGCCGCAATTCGACAAGATTTGGAACTTCTACAAGAAGATGATGAACGAAAACGGTCTCATGATTTGGAAGGTCGGTAACCTTTCTCAGTCGTGGGATGCCGGTAACGGTGCAGCACTCGATGGCGATATCGATGCCGCTGCCGCTCTTGCGATGGCATACTACCAGTTTGGCGACGAAAAGTACAAGGAAGATGCCAAAAAGCTCATCCAGTCCATGAAAAAGTCCGAGTTCGAATCGAATGGTCTGCATTTGCCGGGCGACAAGTGGGGCGATGCCGCTTTCAACCGCAAGAACCCGGGCTATTTTGACCCTGCCTACATGCCGGTTTTTGCCTTGATCGATACGGACAATGCGGAATTCTGGAACAAGACCGCTTACGATGCCAACATGAAGCTTTACGAAGCTAGTTCTGCAGAAGTTACGACGGGCCTCATTGATGACTGGACTGATAAAAACGGCAAGAGCGAAGATGACTACTATAGTTACGATGCATCCCGCGCTCCGTGGCGCAATGCCAAGGCTGTCTGCTGGCATGGCGATACGCGTGCTCTCGCTCTCGACAAGAAAATGGCTGAATTTGTCTCTACCGTCAGTGCCGCCAACATGAAGGGCCCGGTCCTCAGATCGTCTGGCAGTCTTGGCAATGATCACAACAGCACGTTCGTGACCTCCCTCATGACATCTCTTATCTCCGATGCCAAGTATCAGGCTAAGCTCGATGAATACTGGAAGGAAGCGGTCGCTCTCGGTGATGAAAACTACTTCAACCAGTCTCTCAAGCTTTTGAACGGTTTGCTCGTTTCGGGTAACATGCCGAACCTCGCCGCTGCAACGCCTTCGCAGCCGACTTCTTCGAGCTCTGTGAATCCGGAATCCAGCTCCAGCAGCGGAACGACTGCCTTGACCGCCGCAATGACGAGCGCTCCGAAGATGACGCTTGCCGGTAGAACGCTCCAGATTGCCGCCAATGGCAATGTCCATGTGGATTTGATTTCCATGACGGGTAGCGTGTTGAAGTCGTTCGACAATCACGCCAATGGTGTGTTGAACGTCTCCTTGAAGGCTGTTCCGAACGGTCTCTACGTTGTACGCGTCAAGAACGCTGGTATGACGAGCCTCAAGAAGATCAAGCTCGACTAAAAGCTAAAACAGTGAAGCCCGCCCCTGCGGGAAAACTTTAAAAGTCCGGGAATTGTGAATTCTCGGGCTTTTTTTGTTATGTAAAATTATGACGAATTAATGTGTTTTTAACGAATTATTTTGAACAATCTTTACTTGTAAACATTTGTTTGCTTTTTTATAAACAGGTGCTCATAAGTAAACTAAAATTACGTTGTCAACTAGTAAAAATAAAATTACATCGTGTGTGATATTGCTCAAATTTTAAAAATTTAAGCGTTTTGTCCATATAATATATAATTTTTGTATGTTTGGAATTATTTTGTATGATTCATTTACTAAATTTGTACGACCTTAAAAACAAACTAAAAGGTCAAGTAAATGAAAACAACCAAAACAACAACCATCTTCTTGGGCTTGGCATCTGCAATGGCTTTTGCTCAGGAAGGCTCTGCTTGCATTCCGTTCGTCAATGGCGTCGGCGATTATGACAAGAACTGTTATAATTCCGGTCTCCTTGACATGGAAGAAGGCAAGTGCTACACCATGAACGCTGACCGTGTTAAGGAAGGCGTTCCTCAGTGGATCAACAACGTGGTTTCACAGACGTGGTGGTGGTCTGAAACTCCTTGCATCGCAGAAGTTTCTAGCTCCAGCGTCGAACCGGAATCCAGCTCTAGCGAAATCGTTGAGCCGGAATCCAGTTCCAGTGAAATCGTTGAACCGGAATCGAGCTCCAGCTCTGTTGAAGAATCCAGTTCTAGTGAAGAACCGCTCTCCAGCTCTAGCGAAACGCCGGTTTCTAGCTCCAGCGAAGTTATCGTTGCTTCTAATTGCATCGAATTCGTGAACGGCTCTGGCAACTACACTGAAAACTGCTACAACGCAGGCCTCCTCGAAATGGAAGAAGGCAAGTGCTACGCCATCAACCCGGATCGCTATAACGATGTCAAGAACCAGCTGTGGATCAACAACATTGCATCTCAGGTCTGGTGGTGGGTCGAAACCTCTTGTGGTTCCGAAATCTCCAGCTCTAGCGAAGAATCTTCTAGCTCTGCTGAATCCAGCTCCAGCGAAGAATCCTCCAGCTCTGTTGAAGAATCTAGCTCCAGCGAAGAATCTTCTAGCTCTGTTGAAGAATCCAGCTCCAGCGAAGAATCTTCCAGCTCTGTTGAAGAATCTAGCTCCAGCGAAGAATCCTCCAGCTCTGTTGAAGAATCTAGCTCTAGCGAAGAATCCTCCAGCTCTGCTGAATCCAGCTCCAGCGTCGAAGAATCCTCTAGCTCTGTTGAAGAATCCAGCTCCAGCGTCGAAGAATCTTCCAGCTCTGTTGAAGAATCCAGCTCCAGCGTCGAAGAATCCTCTAGCTCTGTTGAAGAATCCAGCTCTAGCGTCGAAGAATCTTCCAGCTCTGTTGAAGAATCTAGCTCCAGTGAAGAATCTTCTAGCTCTGAAGAAGTCTCTAGCTCCAGCGAAATCGTTGTGTCTACTTGCATCGAATTCGTGAACGGCTCTGGCAACTACATTGATAACTGCTACAACGCAGGTCTCCTCGAAATGGAAGAAGGCAAGTGCTACGCCATCAACCCGGATCGCTATAACGATGTCAAGAACCAGCTTTGGATCAACAACATCGCTTCCCAGACCTGGTGGTGGGTTGAAACCTCTTGCGGTACCGAAATCTCCAGCTCTAGCGAAGAATCTTCTAGCTCTGTTGAATCTAGCTCCAGCGAAGAATCCTCCAGCTCTGTTGAATCTAGCTCCAGCGAAGAATCCTCCAGCTCTGTTGAATCTAGCTCCAGCGAAGAATCCTCCAGCTCTGTTGAATCTAGCTCCAGTGAAGAATCTTCTAGCTCTAGCGAAATCGTCGTGTCTACTTGCATTGCTTATGTGAACGGCACTGGCGACTACGATCAGCATTGCTATAACGCTGGCTTGAGAAACATGGCTGAAGGCAAGTGCTACACCATGAATCCGGCTCGTGTTGCTGAAGGTGTCCCGCAGTGGATTAACGACGATGCCGCTCAGACTTGGTGGTGGGTCGAAACTTCTTGCGGTGAAGCTCCGGAAGTTGTTGAAGAACCGGTTGAAGAACCGATCGAAATCGTCTGCAAGGGTGATGTCTGCGCTGAACTCAAGCCGATTCTCGCAGAACCGAAGCCGGCTCCGGCAAAGGTTATCGGTCGCGACAATGGCACGACTGCCATCGCTACGGCTGTTGCAGCAAAGGCCAACATGGCTGTTTCCAACAACATTCTGAGCATCGCAACGAACTCCAACGGCGTCAAGTCTGTGAAGATCTTTAGCGTTCGCGGCGACATGCTCCTCTCTGAAACATTCTCCGGTGCTGCAAAGACCGTTGACATGGCTCAGTTTGCTGGCAAGGGCGCTGTGATTGTCCGCCTCGTCGAAGGCCGCAAGGTCCTCGCTACGAAGCGCGTTGCAATCCGCTAATTCCTTAACGATTTAAGTCGAATTGTGAAAGGGCTTCCTCGAAAGAGGAAGCTTTTTTTAATGCAAAAAAGGAACCCCGTCGGGGGTTCCTCTTCTAATAACTAATAGCCAATGACTAGCGATTAACGTTTACCTTATTGGCGCGTTCGAGTTCGCGAGCGTTGATGATGAGCATCTGCAAGCGGTTCTCGATGTTGGCAAAGCTGGTATCCGGATCGTAGTCCAAGCTCAGGATTTGCACGTGCGGGCAACGTTCCTTTACAGCCTTCGTGAGGCCACGGCCACTGATGTGGTTTGCGAGGCAGGCGAACGGCTGCACAATGATGTAGCTATTGATGCCGTGCTTCGAGTTGTAAAGGATTTCTGCCGGGATGAGCCAGCCTTCACCCGTGTTGTACGTCGGGTCGATAATGCCGTCGATGTAGTTCACGAGTTCGAAGCAGTCTGCGTGGTGTTCGTAAAGCTTGAACGACTGCATGACCTTATTGGCGGTTGCTGCGGCGTGTTCAAAGAGCTTTGCGGTAATGCCACCTTCGAGGCGGTCTGAAATCGGATTTGCCGAGAATCCGCGCTTGATCTTTTCGGCGCGCACAACTTCGTCGACGCGGAAGAAGTCCATCATGCCCGGGAGGTAAACTTCCATGCCGTTGTCCATGAGGTAGTCTTCGACATGTCCGTTGGCGCTCGGGTGGAAGTTCATGAGGATTTCGCCGAGCACAGCGACGCGCGGCTTGCGGATGCCCTTCTTGCGGCTTTCCGTGATTTCGACCTTGTTGAATTCCTCGATGCACTGGCGCAGCATTTCGACAAGGCGCTTGGCAGAGCCGAGTTCCGTCTTCTTGAGCGTTGCTGCGGTTTTCATCAGTTCCGGCATCCACTTGCTGTAAATCTTCTTGGTTTCACCCTTGTTGATTTCGTAGGGGCGGAGTGCGCGGTACGCTGTTTCGATGGCGTCCATGAAGGCAAGGCCCCAGAGCGTGTGGAGGCGGAAGTCGAGCCCGAGCTGGAATCCCGGATGCATGCCTTTATAGTCGATGCCGGTCGTGATGATGGAAACGTCCTTGTAACCCGCTTCGTCAAGAGCTTTACGGCCAAGCACGGAGTACTGCACGGCGCGGCAGTTTTCGCAGTTCTTGGCAAGGCACATCGAAACTTCGGTCTGCGGAACGTTCGGGTGTTCTTCGAGCCACTTGAGGCATTCGCCGATGTTGATTTGGCAGGGGAAGCAGATGTCGTTGTGCACGTACTTCTTGCCGAGTTCAATAGCGCGCTTGTCTGCAACTGGGAGGTAATCCGAGAGGTAGCCCTTGCCCTGGATGTAACTACTTGCGAGAATGGCGAAAGCGGGGGAGAGGTTCGGCGTCAAGATGATACGCTTTGTCTTGTCGCTTGCCACGTACGGCGTGTGGAACTGCGGTTCGTTCGAAATCGGCTTTTCCGGGAGGTTTGCCGCACGGCGGGCCTTCACGGTTTCGATAAAGCTCTTGATGCGGATGCCGACCGGGCCGCGTGCGTCACCTTCGTCGAGCTTGAGCATGAGCATTTCCTTGTTGGAATCGCGGTGCATCATGCGCATCATTTCATCGGTCAACACGGAGTCGTGTCCGCAACCGAAGCTCACAATCTGGGCAAGTTCAACATGCGGGTCTCTCGAAGCAATCATCGTTGCACCGAGCATGCGCAAGTGGAACGTGTTCTTGATTTCCACGCGGGTGTGGTTCGGCACATCCTGGTCGTAAACGCCCGGGAGTGATTCGGTGGTAAGCACCGGAATGCCCATGGCAGTAAAGTGGCTTGCAATGTTGTGGTTGATGAGCAAGTCGGCATGGTAGGGACGGCCTGCAATCACAACGGCAAAACTGTTGTTTGCCTTCACGTCGTCGAGAATCTTCTGGCCTTCTTCGAGGAGCGTGGTGCGGTAGTTGTTGAGTGCCTTTTCGCCTTCCGTGACGGCCTTGTCCAAAATCTTCTTATCGATGTTCCAGTTGTCGTGGAACCAGTCGATGGTCTGGCTTCTGCGGAGCTTCGTGTTTGCCCAGTGGAAAATCGGCTGGTCCATCGGGATGCCGTAATTCTTTTCGGGTTCGTCCGTGTTCTGGCAAATGTTCGGGTAGCCTTGCACGACCGGGCAGACCGTTGTGGCGTTAAACTTGGTGTGGTCGCTGGGGAGCGAAATCATCATCGGGAAGAAGATGCGATCGACCTTCTTTTCGATGAGGCTCAGCACATGGCCGTGGACGAGCTTGGCCGGGAAGCAGACTGTATCCGAAGGCACGCTGTGAAGACCTGCTTCGAACATCTTGTAGTCGCTCTGACGACTTACGACAACGGTGTAGCCAAGGGCGGTGAAGAATGCTTTCCAGTAGGGGAGGCTGTTCCAGAATTCGAGCACGCGCGGAATACCGATGGTCTTTCCGTTCTGCGGCAAGAGAATCTGCGGAGCGTAGTCCTTGACCAGGAGCTGGTTCGTGCGCTTGATCATGTCTGGCACAGCCTGCATCTTCTTGTTGATTTCGGCAATAAGCTTCTTCGTTGCCGGATCGTTCGGGTCGGCGGTGACTTCGCCGCGTTCGCAACGGTTGCCCGTCACAAAGCTCTGGCCATCGCTAAAGGTCACGATAGTGCGGGAGCAATGGTTGGTGCAGTACTGGCAGAGCTGACCCGGCTGGTTGTGCCAGCTGAAGGTCTTCATGGCTTCAAGCCCGATAAACTTACTTTGCACGTTCGGGTCGGCGGCACGCTTTTCTTCCATGAACTTCTTGGTCAAAAGTGCGATACCGATAGCGCCCATTTCGCCCGGGCGTTCCGGACGGATGGCCTTGAGGCCCGTGTACTGTTCGAAGGCGCGGAGAACGGCGTTGTTCTTGAATGTACCGCCCTGCACCACGACTTTTTTGCCCAGCGTGTTCAGGTTGCGGATGCGGATGACCTTCGTAAAGACGTTGTTGATGATGGAACGGCAGATGCCAGCGATGATGTCTTCGGGCTGCTTGCCGTCGCGCTGTTCCGTGATGATGGAACTGTTCATGAACACGGTGCAGCGGCTGCCGAGCTGAGACGGGCTCTTGGAGTTGAATGCGAGTTCCGCAATCTTTTCCATCGGGATGCCGAGGCTGCGGGCGTAGGTTTCGATAAATGAACCGCAACCCGAGGAACAGGCTTCGTTGAGGATGATGCCCGTGACGACACCGTCTTGCACGGAGATGGCCTTCATGTCCTGACCGCCGATGTCCAAGATGAACGAGACGTCGGGGCAGAGGCGCTGGGCCGCGTTTGCGTGGGCGACGGTTTCCACCGTGTGGTAGTCCGCGTGGACAGCCTTTGCAAAGAGTTGTTCGCCGTAACCGGTTGTACCCACGCCCAAGATGTTGAGCTTCACGCCGTATTCTTCGTAGCGGTCGGCGAGGTCCACCATGGCACGCTTCAAGACGGCGAGCGGTTCACCGTCGTTACTGGCGTAGAAGCCGTCGATGACCTTTTCGTTTTCGTCGATGAGCACGAACTTCGTTGTGGTAGAACCTGCGTCAATGCCCAAGTAGGCGTTGATGGTCGTGCCGGAAGGCGGCTGCGGGTAATGGTTGTCCGCCATCTTGTGTTCTTCGAGGAACAGCTTGTATTCTGCTTCGCTCTGGAAGAAGAGGTCGGAGGCTGCCTTTGCCTTGTTCTCGGCCTGGCGGATTTCGTTAAAGTGAACGAGCGCGTCGAGAGAACCCTCTTCGCGGTACATGCATTCCTGGTTTGCGAACATGGAACCGTTAGCGAGTGCGGCGCCCATGGCGACGAGCACTTCGGAATGTTCCGGAACAATCGCCTGTTCGTCGGAGATGCCCAAGCGTTCCTTGAATGCGCGGACGAGAGTCGGGTTAAATGTGAGCGGACCACCTTCAAAAATGACAGGCGGCTTGATTTCCATGCCCTGGGCAAGGCCACCGATGGTCTGCTTTGCAATGGCGTGGAAACTCGAAAGGGCGATGTCTTCCTTCGCGATGCCGTTGTTGAGCATCGGCTGGATGTCCGTCTTGGCGAACACGCCGCAACGGCCCGAGATTTCATAGACTTTTTGGCCACGCTTGGCGTAGCTTTCGAATACTTCTGTCTTGATGCGGAGGAGTTCCGCGACCTGGTCGATAAATGCACCCGTACCGCCGGCGCAGACACCGTTCATACGCATGTCCGAGGCGATGAGTTTTCCGGTGGTCTTGTCCTTTTCGAAGAAGACGACCTTGGCATCCTGACCGCCAAGTTCAATGGCGACCCTGGAATCGGGGTAGGTGGCACGCACGGCAAGTGCGTTTGCGACTACTTCTTGCACAAAGAAGGCGTGAGTGGCCTCGGCGAACGGCTGACCGCCGCTACCGCAGAACGTGACCCTGAAGTTCTTGCCTGGGAAAAGGGCATGGGCTTCGCGCAGGACCTCGTAGACCTTTTTCGCCTGCATGGCGTTATGACGCTGATATGTATAGTGTAAAAGCTTAGATGTCTCGGGATCGACTACAGCAATTTTCACAGTGGTGGAGCCTACGTCGACACCCACCCATAAATCGTTCATAGAAGTATTCATAGTGAAGCCAAATTTAGTTTTTTTTCATTATTTGAAAAAGTCATTTTGCGTTTATGGCGATAAAACGCGCAATTTGGGGAATTTTGAGTAATTGCTCGCATGTGCAGATTATTGTATGGGACCGCGCAAAACAAAAAGAGGCCCAACGACCTCTTTTTATATGCACTTCACCTTTCTAAAAACTTTCACCGAATTGCAGTCCAATTCTGAGTAGCGAAACAGCCCCGCTTAGTGAAATTGCTACGCTGAAGCGGGGCGAAAAGAAGCTCATTTCTCTACGTGACGATTTTGTCGAAGGGCTTCAAGCTCGGATTGTATTTCAGTAATCAACGATTCAGAAAGACCCTTGGCTCGCAGAACGGCTTCTGTATCGACTTTATTTTCTGCACGTTCTTGTTCTCGTCCTTTAGCTTCTGCTTTGAGCCAAATTTCGGCTTCGATAGCTTCATCAGCGTGTTTATCGAACATATGTTCCTCCAAGGCTTTAAGCAGTTCAGGGCTTATGCGGCTTACGCGCAAACGGTTGAGGGCATCCCTAAAGATCGGGTCCTTCGATTCGGGAACTTCAAGCGGCCCCTGCGACAAGAGTTTCAGCCAGTAGTCCTCGCGTGAACTGATGTTTTTTCGCAGTTTCTTGAAATTCGGAAGGTCTACTATAATATATCTATTTTTACTGAAAATGGGAAGCGCCCGATGTGTTGAGTCGCTGTGGTTGACGTTGTCCTCGCTATAGACAGCCCAAGTGTCTTTAAAAATATCCTTTGACTTGAGAATTTGAAAATTACAGAGCCAGATAGATACCGTTTCAGGTAGTTCATAAAAATGAACCTTACGCTCCTTTTCGTCCATCAATTTGAAATACGTCGACCTGTTATACTCGTACTTGCCACGCAATGTTTGATAGGAATTGTAGAGTTGGAGACGGTCAAGAAAGAATGGATGGCTTCTATTCTGCATCTCTATGTTGAAATAACGGTGATCCTTTGTAGTTACCCACACGTCAAGTCGCGCGGAATCATCTTCCGGCATGAAGACGTCAATGGGCTTTTCGAATTCGTAGTCGAGATCAATGATTTCGTGGTCGCGGTCTAGCCCAAGCAGGCAGTTGAGCATGTCGCGGATGGTGTCCTTGTCATCCATCAGCACACGGAACGTTTCGCTGTAATAAGGGAGCAAGAACTCTTCGCCCTGTTCGTTCGTAACGATGTAGTAGGCTTTCTTTTCTGAAGTTGTGTTGTTTTCGGTCATTTACATTTCCTTTAGGGGTTTGGTTATGATTTGGCCCCTATACTATTAACACGCATAAGCAAGCCGTTTGTTTCAAGAAATCATTGTAAAATATTTTTAGACAGGAGCGGGGCATGCGCTGACAATTGCAAAAGACGCTACTTTTGTATATTCTGTTGTATGAGAAAGATTTTGTTGCTCCTAACGATGTGCTTTGCGTTTGCGAATGCACAATTCTATTACGACAAGCATGGAGAATGTCGCGGTGCGTATAAGGACAGCTTGGAGTATTCAAAACTTGTCGGTCTCGCCGAAAGATTCCATGGTCCGATTCTGGTGAAAAAGCCGGTTGAAAGCGTCAAGCCAAGAAAGAATTTGGAAAAGATTCCTGAAAATAAAATTCAAAGAACATTTAATGTAAGCCGCAATACATTGAACAAAGAAAAGTGGCTTGAAGTCGAAAAGAACGAAATCGTCAAGATTTGTGTTGACGCGCCTGTTGTCGCGTGGGAAACATCATTAAAAGCGATTATATCTAGCGATTCGTGCCTTGCATTCCAAACGCCGACTCTTATTGGTGTTGATACACTTAGGGTGCATTTCCGTAAAGAAAACACACCTTACTACATTAATTTCTATAACGACACATATTCTTACGATATATCACTAGTAACTACTAACTATTAACTAGTAACTACTTCACAAAATTCTATCTTATCTCCCGTGAATAAAAAGTATATCATCCCCGTTGTTATTTTTTCGATTTTGTTGTTGCTCCCGTTTGGCGTGCAGGCGGTTGTCGACCTGCGTGGCGAAAAGCGCTTCCAGCCGTTTGACATTTTCAAGGACGTGGTTTACACTCCGATTGTGCGCGAGAAAAAGGTCGCTGCGGCTGCGGACTCGCTCGATGTGAAGTGGCGTGCGGCGCGTGAGGCGATTGCTGCGGGTGCTGAGGTCGCTGATGCTTTGGAACCTGTGACGTCTTCGCTTTCGGACTTGGAGGCGGCGGTGCTTTCGGTGAATACGTATGCCGAACTCGATACGGCTGAAGCTCGTTACAAGAGCCTCAAGTTGGCGGATACGCTCCTCTCGAAGTTGGAGGATGAACCGGAATCGTTCCTGCAAGCGGATTCTTGCATCAAGGCTCTCGTGGCTGACCTTGGTCATGTGTCGCTGTGGCGCGCGTTCTTGGACGTGAAACATTACGGCGTGTGGACGAGCCGCTATTTGCGTGCTTTTGAAAATAAGATTGACGACGAGAGTGCTATTGTGTTGGCGTTGCGTCCGAAGTACCAGCTTGCGGTTTGGAACATCTTTAGCGATCCGGGCGAGAAGGTCGTTCTCGGCGCTGCTGGCGATTGCATCGGCAAGTCTTGCGGTAGGGAAGATGCCAAGCCCGAAGACAAGTGGCTTTTCTACCGCCAGGATGTGGAATTCCTGGTGCAGCCGTCTCCGCTTGATGTGCGCAGTGCAAAGCTTGACAATCCGGTGAAGGCTATTGAAAGGTTCCGCGACCAGCTCAAGGCGAAGGGCGTGGAACTCTTGGTGGTGATTACTCCGGGCAAGCCGAGCATCTATACCGAACGTTTGACAGGGCGCGATTCACGAGTCGCGGGTGCTGAAAACGCCGCAGTTGGGAATGCAACTGCTGTCGAAAATGCCGCCGGGCTCCAGTCGCATGGCAAGAAAATTCTCGATTCGCTCACGCGTGCAGGCTTTAACACTGTAGATTTATATACGCCGCTTTTGGCTGCGAAGGCTGACGATGACAAGCTGGGGGCACTCTACCTGAACGATGATACACATTGGACTCCGCGCGGGGCGGAAATTGCCGCCGACGTGATTGCAAAGAAAGTCGGCGAGATGGTGGATGTTGGAACTGTCAAATTCCGCGGAAAGGATGATGTGCGCTATATTGCTTCTGATTCCGTGGCAGACCGCATGGGCGATGTGGGCGAGATGAGTGGGCTTAATAAGTTCGGCGTGTTCAAGGTGCAACAGGTGACGGGACACGTGGTTTCGCAGCAGAATATCAAGGAACGCACCGAAAAGCTCCCGGTGGATTCGACTTGTGTCGAAACTGCTAAGATCGCTTGCAAAAAGAACGATTCTTGCTTTACGGCTCAGTCAGCGCTTTGCGAGCGTGACACGGTGCTTTATGACACCACAGTCACACCCTTCAAAGACGATTTCCGCAAGTCCGAAATCTTGATTCTCGGCGACAGCTTTAGCCGCATTTACCAGACTGATTCGCCGGTGAACGCCGGATGGATCGCGCACTTCGCGAAGAACATGAACGCCCGCGTCGCAAGCATCGTGAGTGACGGTGGCGCCTCGACGCTCGTCCGTGAAAAGCTCGCCCGCAAATCTAGCGTGCTCAAGGGCAAAAAGCTCCTCATCTGGGAATTTGTGGAACGCGACCTCCGCTTCGGCGCCGAAGGCTGGAAAGACGTTGAATTTTAGAATTTGGAATTAGGAATATAATTATGCCAAGACATGGAACACCGACGCCGGGACAGGCGATCCTCGAAGGAATTGAATGGCTTAAGATCGACAAGCCGGAATTTGCCCGCAGGGTGGGCGTTTCTGTAGAAATGCTCGACCAGCTGATTGCGGGTGAAATCAGCATCTCGACCGAAATAGCGAATGCTCTTGAATCCGTGACCGGCAGCCCCGCCGCCTACTGGAAAATGCTCGAACGCAAAAGCCGCGCTTCTCGATAAGCCTTACCTAAATTAATTATACTTGCGATATGAATATTAAAGATGCCGTTTCTTTCATGTGTGACCTCGCCAAGGGCGAAGCCGAACAGTTTGATGTTATCGCTTCTAACACCCATTCCGAAGGCTTGTCCGTCTTCCAGGGGCAGGTCCAGAGTACTGAAATTTCGGATTCTGTAGGTCTCGGGGTCCGCGTCATCAAGGACGGTCGTCCGGGTTACGCCCATACGGAACGCCTCACCGACGAAGCCTTGCGCCAGACGCTCAAGGATGCTCTTTGCCACACGCAGTGGACCGAAAAAATCGACATTACGCTTCCGCAGGCTATTGAACTCCCGAAGGGCGAACCGAACTACAACCCGGCGCTCGAATCGCTCGACCTTGCAACGGTGAAGGACTTCTGCATCGAGCTCGAAAAGGCTACATTCGCAAAGTCCAAAGAAATCGAGAACATCCCGTACCTCGGTGGCGACATCGAGCATGACTATTCCATTGTCGCAAACAATACGGGACTTTTCTACGAAGCCCGTTCGAACTGCGCTTCTGCGGGTGCAGGAGCTGTCGCAAGCCGCGATGGCGTCAAGAAACTTGGCAACTTTGTCAAGAACGGTCGCAACTGGAACGAATTCTCTGTCGATGAAATAGCAAGCAAGACCGCCGAATATGCGACGGAACTCTTTGGCGCAAAAAAAATCGAAAGTGGCAAGATTCCGGTGATCCTTTCGGAACGCGTTTCTTCTCGCTTCATCGGCATGTACACTCGTCCGTTCTTTGCCGAAGCCATGCAGAAGGGACAGTCTCGCCTCGACGGCAAGGAAGGCGAAAAGATTGCCAGCGATGTGTTCTCGATGTGGAACGATCCGACCGGCGAAATGTTCGAACACAAGAGCTATTTTGATTCCGAAGGTTGCCCTACCAAGCGCGTGAAGGTCATCGAAAATGGCGTGTTCAATTCTGCACTTTACAACCTCGAAACGGCTGCAAAGGCAGGCCGCGAAACGACCGGCAATGGTGACCGTGGCTTTGGCAGCAAAATGTCGACGAGCTTCTATAACTTGCTCGTGCCGCCTGGAAGCATGACCACGATGGAACTCCTCAAGCTCTTCCCGAAGTGCCTGCTTATCGTACGCCTGGAAGGCAATTCCGGTTGCAGTTCCGTGAGTGGCGAACTCAGTATCGGGGCACACGGCTTCTGGTGCGAGAACGGCATCATCCAGCATCCGGTGGATGGCGTCACGCTCAGCGGTAATTTCTTCGACATTCTCAAGAACATCGTGGCGGTCGGTAACGAATACCGTGACCCGTTTGCAAGCTACAAGGTGCCCGCCCTAGCTGTGAGCGAACTCAGCGTAAGCGCTTAAGGCTCGGCTCTTTGGCTGGCATCTTGATGAATATGGCAGGCTTTTGCCTGCCTTTTCTATATACAGAAATGCTGCAAGGTCGAGAATCCGGAGGTGGCCAAATTCAGGTCCTTGCAGCACTATGTTTGAGGTGTCAATCTTTTTTACGCTTGCAGGCTTAGCTCGTCTGGGATGACAAAGGAGGCTTGTTGCCTTTTCGCGTTTTCTATCAAATCCTTAATATCCTTGACGAAGATTCCGCAGGCTTTCATCATCGCTTTCAAGAATTCTTCGATGGCATGGCTCAAGGCATTCCCCTTGACTAAACCCACGTGGTTTGCGTTGCTCTTATCGATGAGACTTTTGAGAAGTTCTGGAACAGGCTCCATTACCGGTTCATCGCTTTCTGTCGCAAAACGTGAAGTCTTGAAATTGTATTCGGCGGCGTGTTCTGCGTAGAGGTCGAGCAGTGTTGCCGAACGATTTGACGAATTTTGCGGTAAAACCGCTACTTTGAGCTTGCTTTTTAGCTTGGTTGCCTTTAATTCGGATGCCGCCGCCTTTAAAAGCTTGATGACTGTCGCTTGCCGGAGGTTTATGCCGGAGACGTCCTTGTAAATGAGGACCATGGCCAAAAAGACGAGGCCGGAATATGGGCATAAAAGCCTTGCCGCCTGCGGTTTATCGATTATTTCGATAATTTTGTCTATTATCGTCATTTTGGTCCTGCACTCCGTGAAAAGCATAGACCAAAGATATATTCCCCATGGGTTATATTGCAATAGCCCATTTGGGTAGTTTTATGGGTTATTTTTGCACAAAAAGGTTCTGGAGGTTGTCCATGAACAGCTTTTGTATCTGCGGATTGACCCCTTTCAGGATTTGTTCGAGGTACGGCTTGTCAAAATCCGGGTGTTGCTCGTAGAGTTCCTTGATTTGAACTTCGCTTTCGACCTTTTTACCCAGTTTATTGTTGCAGAAAATGATAAACAGGCGCAAAACGGTCGCTTTGGGGGTGTAAAGCAAAATCTGGTTTGCAAGGTTGATGCATTCCTCGTACTTGCCCTGTAAAAGCAGGATGAACGCTTTGCCTTGCTTGATGGAGGTTTGTGCCGCAGTTGCTGGAATCAGGCGCTCGCACTCGTCAATGAGCTCGAGCGCTTGGTCGTTTTGCCCGGTAAGCATGTAAATCTGGATCAGAATGGTTCGCGCGATGATGGTTTGCGGGTTTGCCTCGATGACCTGCTTGAAATAAGCAATTGCTTCGCTCTTGTTGCCGATAACGATGTTGTAGAACGCCATGACCATCTGGGAATAGATGGAGTAGGGGGCGTTGAACATGGTCTTGCGGGCAATCTCGGCGAGCTGCTTTGTGTAGGCGGCGGAATTGCCCCAGTTGTCAAGAATCGCAATATAGTAGACCAGCGCAAGCGTGTATGCCGCCTGTTCGCTGTAGATTTCACCAGTGGCAAGAGGCGTGAGCATGTCCTTGCAGTAGTTGAATGTTTCCTTGCTGCGGTTTTCGAACTTGATGTTGCAATGCGCGGTCGCGTACCACCAATAGGGAATGGGACTTTGGGGAGTATACTTTATATTGGCCGTCGCAAGCACGATGTGTCGGAACAAAAGCATTGCCGCTTTCTGGGCAATCTCTAGAATGTTGTCTGAGCTGATTTTGACAGAGGTTGTCCAAAGTATTTCGTGTGTCGAGCCAATTCTGATAGATAAGAATAAAGCTTCGTCTTTGTCTTCGGCGGCGGAAACATCAATGGAAAATGCGGGTTCTATGGTTGCCTCGGCCGTGTCTGAAATGCGAAAAATATGGTACTGATGGAGCGATTCTACGAGCGCGTAGTAAAGCCCGTTGGCTTTTGGAAACGCAGAAATGTCGTTTTTCTTGAGAAAAATGATGTTGAGGTCTTTTTTGATATCGTCGCTAAAATTTTTTTCGTCGGCTTTTGTAGAAACGGCCTCAGTTCTATTTGTAACTTCGAGAATTTTATAGATGTTGGCGAGGTGCGCTTTGACGGTATTCGCCGAAATATTCAAAGTCTTACAAATTTCGTTATTGGTGAGTCCCTTGCGTAGTAGAGACAATATCTCTTTTTGGCGGGATGTTAACTCAGATTGCTTATTTTGCTCAAACATGGCTATAATTTAATAAATGTGGGTTCTATTATTATGGAATATGCTGTAATTAATGTGTTATTTTTGTTACAAAAAGGTAAAGATGGCGCTTTAGGCTTAAAAAAACGCGTTTTTGAGCCGTTTTGGGCGGTTTTTTCTTCAAATTGTATTATAGGGCTGTATCATAACATGATACGTATAGTATTTAGCTATACTTTTTGGATTTTTATGAGGCCTGTTTTGCCTTTGAATATGTTCTTTTTATAGCTGTTTGAAAACTTTTATTTACTTAAAATTGTCTTTTTGTGAAAAATGTTGTTCTAAACTTCGTTTTGTGATAAATTTCTTCTAGCTTGTCTGCTCTATTACAATATTTTGTCTTTAAAAACAACTGAAAACTAGAAAAATAAATTTTACAATCTGCAAAAGTCTGTACATATAATTATATTGCGGCGATGGGTGTATGTGATGCAGATAAACTTATAATACATAAGGGAATTTGTATAAAATGTAAGGGATGCTAAAAATGTTTGAGGTGTTGAATAAAATACCAAAGAAGCACGCTCTTGGTAGTTTTGGATTGTATCAAAAAGTCGGCATGCGGCAATCTCTTAGGCCCCCAAAGGAGGTTGTTTAGTGGAATACGCAAGAATTGT
Organism: Fibrobacter sp. UWB7; assembly: GCF_900142945.1. NCBI lineage: Bacteria > Pseudomonadati > Fibrobacterota > Fibrobacteria > Fibrobacterales > Fibrobacteraceae > Fibrobacter > Fibrobacter sp. UWB7. The sequence continues at coordinate 48,863 of NZ_FRCO01000001.1, read as the reverse complement.
AGATGTATCGCTTTGTCACGAATATTATAATGGGAGTTCTTGTGGCTTTAAGGTTCTCGCTTCTCCTGAGACCGCTGAAATCTTAAAAAGGGAAGAAGCCTTGTGCCGCATATACGACGGAAAAGTTCGTATAATGGCGCCTGCAGCTGCTTTTTCGCAAGAGACGACGCTTTTCTTTTACGTCAAGGCCTCCATTGCCGAAGTCTGGAACGTGACGAACTTCGATTGCATTGCGCATGACGAGTTTCCGGTAGCCGTGGTTTCTGGAAATGGAACGTGTTTTGAAGGGCGCAAGAAGGACTCCATGCCCGAATTGCAACGAATGTTTGGCGTTATTTTTGCACTCGAACTCCATTTGACTCCCCGCAAAATGCTGACCTGCACCGTGAAAGTTCCAACAAAGAAATTGAGGTGGTGTTACTGCGTCTCGGGCAGTTTTGCCGAGCGTGACTTGCAAATAAACGATTCGCTGAACGTCGAACATCCTGTACAGTTTGATTGCGTGGAAAAGTCCCCGCGTCTATCGCTATATGTGTCGCGGACGGAAATCCCGATTGTAAGCGGGGCGCCTCCACGATTCCAGTTGCTCGATTCTGCAACATCGAAAGTCCTTGTGAAAAGCCTCCCGAATGCAAGTGCGAAGTCTATCGCGAAGGCTAGTTTGGATGATGGCTCAAGGGCGATTGTCGCCGAATGCTTCGTTAACCCGTGATTTTGTTTGAGAAATACTATATTTAGTATGTTCGTATTTTTGATAGGAAGGGAAATCCCATGAAAATGAAGTATTTCTTTGCAAGTCTTGTTTTAGGACTTGCTTCTGTTTTGTCGTTTGCGAATGAATCGCGAATGGGTTACTACACGATTTCTCCCGAAAAAGTGGAAAAGTATGCAGAACAGGATTTGCTAAAAGACTCCACTAAGGTGTTTAAAATTCTTGAAGAACAGAAGGCTTTTATATATGAAAGCCGAACGCAGATGAATGAAAAATTTATGGAGCTGCTTAAGGCGTATCCTCAGCATCAAAAAATTGTGAATAATTTTATTCAGACTTCATGGACTGTTCGAGAGGATACTGCTACAGATGCGATGGGAATGCTCAATACGCGGACCTATTTGGATGATTATGCTATTGATTCATTAAAATGGTATATTATTGATGATGCAAAACAACAGATGGTGTTTTCTCAACAAGCGTATGATTTTGTTTTGAAAATGCGAAACGTAGATTTTTTGGATTCTATACAGCTTCATCGTTATGCAAAAAATCTTCTGGCTTCGAGTTTTAAACTTTGTAGCGGGCATGTACATAATCAGAGTGAGTATATTGATGCTGCTCTCGAATCTTTTTTTGCTAAGAAGAGAAAGAATATTGTGGATTCTACAAGAGAAGCCTGTAGTGAAATATGTAAGAATCAGGAACTTAGGAAAAGGGAAAAATATGGCGCATGTATGGAGAGAAAATGCAACATGCGTCAGATATATAGCAATGTTGGAAAAAAAATAATATCTGATATTCAACGTGAAAAGAAATTTATTGATAGGTATAGTGGCCGAATCTGCTCGGATGATCTTTGGAAAAAATCTTTCGATAGGCTTGATTCTCTTTATTCTCTTTACTTTAAGGAAGTCGTAGACTTTTCGCTTGATAAGGTGTACAACAATGATGATGCTTCGATAATTTTAAACGGCAAATTTAGTGGAGCTAGCCATAAAGAAGAATTGAATGGCGAAATCGTAGGTTTTTATCCGTACTGGTATGCTGGTGATACAACTAAATGGGTGGACTTTGAAGGGATTACTCGACTTGCTTATTATGGTCTGAAGGCTGATAATAACGGTTCTCTTGTGACGCCTTCAGGAAAATCTGCGCTGACGCATTTTGACGAAAAAGATAATTATGAATTTGTCAATGAAGCTCATCGCCACAATGTAAAGCTAGATTGGGTTGTTTTTAAAGATGATTGGAAAAATGTTAGCTTAGAATCGTTCTTTGCTAAACTTACTGGTGAAATTGATGAATTTTTAAACAAGAAAATTAATTCATCTTTTCAGCGTTTCGTAAACGCGGTTACATTCAATACCGATGAATTGGAAAATCGTGGTGACGGAGTAACTTTATTCTTTAAAAATTTCCCGAAGGATAGTAGTAGCACATCGAAGTTTAATAATTTCTTTGGCGAATTGAAAAATAAGCTTGCTGAGAAAAACGAGTCTGTTTATGTAAATTTGATGATGAATCAATTCGATTTATCTGTAGATAATCATCAGTTGATTGCTGATACTGTGGTGCAGGTTTTGTCTAGCGGAATTTATAGTTACAATAATTTCTTGAATCTGCTCAAATCTGAAAAAAATGAAACTAAAAATTACTTGTACGTTGTGCTGAACGAACCTGTGTCTCGGAATAAACAGATTCTCTTGAATGATATGAGTTTGCAGTTGGACGGTCTTGATCGTCGCAATGTGTTAAATTCTTTGGTTCCTGTCGTTTGGTTTGATAATGTTGGATGGGATAAGTTTAGTAACGATGCCTTGTATTATAACGACTCGTATTACAACTTCGGTGTAGGTCCTTACGCCACGGATATCTCTGCAAAGGATTCTTGCGTTGTAGGTGGAAATCTCGGTGCATGCATGCTCAAGTATTTCGAAAATGAAAATGGTGATGGCTCGCGCCAAGGAAAAATTGCCTCCTTCATCTGTATGCATCGTTGGGGAATCCGCTTTGTCTGCTTTGTTGCATGTGTATTATTAGTTGCTAGTGTAGCGATTGTTGTGGTCGTGGTGCGCAAAAAGAAAATGTAATCCCGATAAATTTTATATCTTTTACTTCGTGTGCACAATAGCGTTGCACCGTGAAGGAGTTTATGGCTAACTTAAAAATGTATATCGACAAGGTAAAGAGTCGAACCTATCTCGAAAAAGAACGCAATTCCATTACCGTGGATGATGTTACGATTGATTTCCCGCTCATGTTCGATGGCAACGGCAAAATGTATTTCTTCAAGCTCGACCGTTACGTTTATGTCAAGGGCACGCGCTACACCAAGGCCGATGGTAAGACTCGCGACTTTTTGCTGACTTGCCTGTTCAAGCGTGGCTTTATGTCCGATGGCGCTTCGGCTCCGTCTTTTGCCCAGTTTGTTGTCCCGGATATCAAGGCCGGTAACGATGTCTACAACTCGGCTCCGTTTATCCACGATGGCTTGTACATGTGCAAGGGCGTTATCGATGGGGCAGACCTCACTCGTGAAGAATGCGACGATGTTCTCCGTGGCATCTGGCGTATCGCTGGCATGAGCCGTCTGGTGGCAGGTGCAGCTGACCTTGGCATCCACGTTTTTGCTGGCTCTTCGGACCACTGGGGCAACGATTCCAACAATTGCAAACATTTGTTTAAGGCCAAGTTCGAATACCGCTAAACATCTCGTCATCCCGAACGTTTTTCGTCGTCCTGAACGAAAGTGAAGGACCCAGTTAAGTCTAGAGTGCCCGCCCGGTAAATAAACCGAGCGGGCATCTCCTTTTATATGATGTTTTTTTATTGCAAGCTCGTGATAGTGGCCTGTTTTTTTATTTATTTTATGTAAGTTAAAAGGAAGAATTTTGGGTATGAGAAAGTATGTTTTGAAATTAAAATTAAAACTGAAAGCGATATGGGCATCCGTCGAGGGCTTTTTCTCGCGGTCGAGGAATATCCTTTTGTTGATGCTCGTGGGCTTGCTTCTGAACGTCATCCCTGCCAAGCTTGCTATTTTCTTTGGAATCCCCTTGTTTTTGGACTGCCTGGGCACCGTGCTTACGGCTATGCTCGGCGGTTACTTGCCTGCGGTTATCGTCGGCTTTAGTGTGAATGCTATCAACGGGATTGCTGAACCGGTCGCGATGTATTACGGCGTCTTGAGCGTCTTGATAGCGATGCTTGCGACTTTCCTTTTCCGTCGTGGATTCTTCAAGACTATTTGGAAACTCCTTATAGTCATCTTGCTTTTTGCGTTGATTGGTGGCGGCATTGGCTCTATCTTTACTTACGCTTTGTATGGGTTCAATTTTGGCGAGGGCATCTCTGCGCCGTTTGCTATTGCGTTCCATGATGTTTTGCACTGGAGTCGTTTTTATTCACAGTTTGTTGCCGATATCGTGATTGACATTTTTGACAAGAGTGCCATTGTTCTTTTGTCTGCTCTCATTTTCCGTTTTATCCCAAAGAACATCAAGGATGAACTTAAAGATGTTCAGTTGTTCCATCATAAAGGTCCCGAAAAGGTTTTTTCTTCGAAAAAAAAATCCTTGCTGAACAAGGTTGTAATCATGGTGATTATCGCGGAAGTCCTTTTGGGAGGGCTTGCGAGCATGATCGGCTTCTATTTGTATCGTGATAATTGTGTGAATAACTTTGTTAGTATTGCAAGGGGCGTGACCGAAGCGGCGTCGATTGCTATTGATGCTGAAAAGGTGGACAATTACATAGCGCAGGGGTATGATGTTGATGGCTATGCGCATACCCGTGATGTACTTGGTGGCATCCGTGAAAGTTTCCCGCAGACAAAGTACGTGTATGTGTACAAAATTTTGCCGGATGGATGCCATGTGGTGTTTGACCTAGATACGGATGGCGTGCCGGGTGGCGCTCCGGGCTCCTTGGTGGAATTTGACCCGTCTTTTGAACCCTATTTGCCGAAACTCCTCGCCGGCGAAGAAATCGAGCCGATTATTTCGGATGACCAGTTTGGCTGGCTCCTCACGGTTTACAGGCCGATCAAAAATGCGGCAGGGAAGACCGTTGCCTATGTGGCGGCGGACATCTCGATGGAATCCATCGTGCGCGATGAGGCCGTGTTCTTTATCAAGCTTCTGTCGCTGTTCTTTGGGCTCTCTCTGATTATCATGATGGTGATTATCGAAGTGATGAAGCATGGCTTTGTGGTGCCTGTGAACAAGATGTCGTATGCTGCTATGAAAATTTCTGGGGCTACGATGCGTGCTAACTATGCGTTGGACATGGGCGATAATTTGGACTTGTCCAACATGCGTAAAGCGGTGAATGATGTGGCGAGCCTCGGGATTAATGCTAAAGATGAAATTGGGCATTTGTACGAATCTCTCTACACGATGGCAGAAACGGCTTTTGACCTAATCAAAAACGTGCATGAACAGAGCGAGAACATTCAAGAACAAAACAAACGTATTCAGCGAATGCAAGAAGTCCTCATTATGGAATTCGCCGAGATGGTTGAAGCCCGCGACAAGAATACGGGTGACCATATTAAAAAGACCGCTGAATATGTGGAAGCCATCGCGCAAGAGCTCAAATCCGAAGGCAAGTTTAAAGCGGAACTCACTGATGGCTATGTCCGCAAACTCAAGCAGGCTGCGCCGCTCCACGATATCGGTAAGATTGCGGTATCTGACTTGATTTTGAATAAGAACGGCAAATTGACTGACGAAGAATTCGCTATCATGAAGAGCCATACGACCGAAGGCGGCAAAATTCTCCAGAAAATCGTCGATGATGGTAAAGATGCTTTTGATGCCGATTACTTGACGGAATCTATCGAAATGGCAAGCTACCACCACGAAAAATGGGACGGCTCCGGTTACCCGAACCACCTCAAGGGCGAAAAAATCCCTCTCTCTGCGCGAATCATGGCTGTTGCCGACGTTTTCGATGCTCTTATTGCCGAACGTGTGTACAAGAAGGGGTTCCCGTACGAAAAGGCGATGGCGATTATCACCGAAGGGGCGGGCAAGCACTTTGACCCTGTTGTCGTCGAAGCGTTTACGCATATTTCCAGGAGCCTGTACGATGCCCGCACAAGAGTCACACCGGATGCCGGCGAAAATGCAGAAAAAGCTGCGAGTGGCGCGGTTGCAGAAAATGCAACGGAAAATGCCGCGCCGGGTGCTTAAATTTTCATCCTGAGCGAGCGTAGCGAGTCGAAGGAACTAAAAAACAGCCCTCAGTTGCCCGAGGACTGAAATGGCTAGTTTTTTTTGGAAGTTTATTTAGCGTTCTTGGCTGCCGTTTTCTTCTTTGCGGTGGCTGCCTTCTTTGCGGCTGCGCTTGCCTTGACGTTCTTCTGAACGTTCTTCTGCACAGAATTGGTCATCTTGTTCAAGCTGCTGCTGAGAGCCTTGAGCTGTGTGTACAAGCTTTTTTCGTTCGAAATGCCAGATTGTCCGTCATCGTCGCGGAGTTTGGTTGCCGGAATCTTGACTTCGGGCTTGACGATAGTCGTCTTGCAGTTGTAAACGTTCTGAATGCCCGTGCCTAACTTGTTAAGAGCGGTGGCGAGGTTCTTCAATTCATCGAAAAGGGCTTTTTCTTCGGGGATGCCGCCGAGTCTGCCGTGGATGCTGTTGACTTCGATTACCTTGTTTGTTGAGGCTACTTTCTTTTTGTTTGCCATAGTGGTTTTCCTTTTGTGTTTTAGAGTTAGAAAAGATTTCCTGAAGCCTGGCGCTTTGCCAAAATTTCATCGCAAATGGATGTGAGCATGCGCTCGTGCGCACAAACTTCTGGAGAGACTCCGTAAATAGAGCCTGTTGTGTAAAATGACGTGCAGCCGCATTCGTGTGCGGTGCAGCGGTATCTGATTAAGCAGTTCTTGCATTCCGGCTTGTCGTACTTCAAAAAACGGCAAAGGTCTTTTGCAACGAAGCCTGTGAAAATTTTATTGCTCTTATCGAGAACGTTCCCTAAAATGTATTTGGCGTCTTCTTTGCTGGTGATGAACCTGCTGCAAGGGAAAACGTTCCCGTTGGTGGCGACTCCAATCGCGCCCTTGAAAATAAAACAGTTGCTATGCCGCTGTCTTTTGTCAAGAAGCTTATATGAAATTTTATCCTGAATGGTGCTTAAATAAACGTCTTGTCCATTTCTTTGGTATTTGTCCCATAGCAAGGCTAGCTTCTCGTATTCAATCGACAAAGCCGCCATATCTTCGCCAGTCCATTTTCCATCGAAATCGACTGCAGTCGCCACGTTACAAAAACCTTGATCGATAATCCACTTGATGGATCTGCTGAGCCCTCGAACATGCTTACGTGTTATGACAGACATGACAAGTACATCCATTTTGACTAATTCAGGAATCCATTGTGCGATGTCTTGAAAACTCCCGGTGCCGTCGACTTTCTTTCTAGAAATGTTGTGCTTTCTTTCGGGACCATCTAGCGATAGGTAGATTTGAATCCGTTCTTTTTTGATGTAATCGAGAATACTTTGTGTGAACAAAGTTCCGTTAGTGTTGATGAAAAATTTTAATTGAAAATCTTCAGCGAGTTCTTCGTGCCTTTCTTTGACCGTCTTTTTGGCGAGTTTCACGCATTTTTTGATGGATGGCAAACGTAAAAGTGGCTCGCCTCCGAAAAAGGTGATGTTCAAAGAATTCTGTTTAAGTTCGATAGCGCGATCGAATGCGGCTCGTAGCGATGCTTTCAAAATTTCATCGCTCATGACATTTTTTCTGTCAACTTGACTTTCTTTGTAGTAACAATAACTACAACGTAAATTACATTGCTCTGTAAGACTTAATAATAAATTCATGATTAGTTTATATATGCTTTAATTTCTATATAATAAAATTGTAGCATTTTGTATTGTTGTAAATTAAAGTTTGCTTTGATGTTTGCGCGTAACTCGTGTGCTTGCTATCCCTTTATTTATAAGGGCTTTCGCTTGTTTTGAAATTATTTTATTTGTTACTTGTAAAACGAATTTTTCAATTTGTTGCGAAATTACTTTTTTGATATGTTAATGATACAAAGGAAACTTTGTATAACAAAAGGAAATAAAATATGGCAAATTTAAACAATGATTTCAAAAAAGACACCTTGGCGGGTGCTAAATTGAATGTCAAAGATTCTGTTAAAGCGGCTGGTACGCGTATTGATGGAATTAAAAAAAATACTGCGGAATCTCATTCTGAAGCTTGGATGCAATGTGGTCCGGCAACGCATGTCGAGTGTGAAGGCGGTGGTAGCTGCTTCTCTTATACGTTCGATGGCGCTTTGAATAAAGACCAGTTGAAGGATTTGGCTGCTCTTGGTGGCGTGTTGTCTGGCAATTCCATTTCTTTTAAGAATGTTGATAAAGCTGCGGTCGATAAAATCCTTAATGTTAAGGCTGTTGACAAACTGAATGTCGGAGCCTCTCTCAAAGCAGCAGGTAAGCGTATTGACGGATTGAATAAACAAGATGCAGATTCTCATACTGAAGCTTGGATGAAATGTGGACCTGCAACACATGTCGAATGTGAAGGTGGTGGAGGCTGTTTCTCCCATACGTTTAATGGAAATCTGACTAAGGGGCAGTTGTTGGAATTGGCTGCTCTTGGCGGAAAGTTCTCCGGCAGTTCTATAACCTTCAAGAATGTTGATAAGGCTGCTGTTGAAAAGGTCTTGAAAACAAAATTTTAAGCCTTGAATCAATCTGTTGTTGTGAGGGCTTGAAAAAAGCCCTCCTTATTTTTGGAAAATTTTAAGATGGCGAGAAATGAAATGTCTGCTATTAAATGGTTGGAATTGAACAATAGGCTGTTGGCGATTAATCCTCAAACAGGAGGATGGTTGCTACTAGATAATTTATGCAAAGAAATTGTTTCGCTGATTGAATCAGGGCTTACTACTGAAGAAATCTCGCATCAATGCGCTGGTGTTCCTTTTAGTGAAATTGATAGACTGAAAAATCTCTTGTATATTCACAACTTGATTGTAACTAAGCCTTCAAAAAAACAAAAATGTTCTTCTTCGTGTCAACGAAAACATTATCCATCGTTAGCTGTTGTTAAGGTGACGATGGCGTGCAATTTTAAGTGCACGTATTGCTATGCAGATGCTGGGCTTGATCAATCATCGTATATGTCGTCTGAAACGGCTCATAAAATTGTAGATGAATATGTTCGAATGAATCCCGATAATTGTGTGACAATGCTGATGCATGGTGGCGAACCTCTGTTGAATTATAAGCTAGTTAAGGATATTACTGAATATTCAAAACAATATGGTGATAAAGTTAAAGTTATAATTCAGACAAATGCATCATTGATAAATGATGAAATTGCAGAATACTTTAAAGCTAATAATATTATTGTTGGCATAAGCCTTGATGGTCCTGCACCGTACCAAAATGCAACAAGATGTCTTCAAAATGGAAAAGGTTCGTTTGATCAGGTTTTGCGGGGTGTTCGTTGTTTGCAAAAACATGACGTTTCGTTTGGCGCTCTAGGTGTGATGACTGCGAATGTCGCGGAACATATTGACGAAATTTTAGATTTCTTCCTTGCGAATGACATATATCAGTTCTCGTTTATTCCGCTGATGAAGTTTGGGCGTGGTGGAGATGATTGCTCGTTATATGTTTCTGGGGAACAAATTTTTAATGCTTATAAAAAGATTTATTATAGAATTATAGAGAATAATACGCATAACGATAAAAAAATACAGGAACGGACTCTTGCAAATATGGCTTTAAGCGTGTTTGCAAATGAGAATACTTTTATGTGTACTCAGACCCCGTGTGGTGCGGGAAGAAGAGTCCTTGGCATTTCTAATAATGGCGATATTTTTACATGTGACGATTTTCTGGGCGACCCTGAATATAAAATCGGAAATGTTCATGATGGACATTTTGATGAAATGCTGGATAAAAGTGATGTTGTTGCAAAAGCAATGTGCCGATCGAAGGATTCTATAAAAAGATGTAAAGATTGCGTCTGGAAAGTCCTTTGTGGTGGTGTTTGCCATTCTGTGGATCATTATTCTGCGAAAGATGGTGAACTTGAAAATGAAATTTGTGTTTTTAACAAATTAATGTTGAAATTCTTGATTGAAGAATTTGATAAAAATCCGTTGTTGCCTGAGTTGCTTAATAATGAAATTCCTTCGTCAGACCCGAGAGATGTTTTTATTGCTTTAGATGATTGTAAGAGCGACGATTCGATAGATGCTGAAACTTTTGAAAGTATCTTGAAATTTCATGATGTAAAAAGGTATGAGAAGGTTGTTTTGTGCGGAGTTGATTTTTCTCAAAATTTAGATGTCATCAAAATGCTCCAAGTATTGAAGAATAATAGAAACCATACTTCGGTTCTTCTTGAAAATTCAAAATTAGATTGTCCGGAATACAAAAAATATCTTGATTACGATATCGACGAAATTTGGGTAAAACCGGATGTTGAAGAGAATGCTTTTGAAGTTCAATTGAACCAAATAAAGGACTTGATTCAATATCGTTCAAATCAGAATCTCAGCACATCTGTATCTGTGCTTTTGCCGATAAAAGAAGACGCGTGGACTGCAAATCTTGAAAAATGGATTCAAGAGAATTTAACGTCAGAAGATAAAATTCTTCTTTATGAGGCTTCTGCGGATTCAAGGTGCGTTCTTGAAAAAATACGTGGGCTTAATTTGAAAGCTTTTGTATCTGTTGTGTCGTACTCGGCAGAAACTTATGAAAGCTGTAAGGACTTGTTCGTTTTTGAAAAACAGAATGTATTCTTTATCGATAAGGATACGTTAAAGGGACGGAGCGACCTTTCATTGAAAGATGTTATGGCTTGATAACTTCCTGAATATTTACTATATTCGTCTGCGCTTACTCGCCTGGTTAGTTCAGATGGATAGAACGAGTCCCTCCTAAGGATTAAACTCGCGTTCGACTCGCGAACCGGGTATAGCAAAAAGGCCGCTTCATGCGGCCCTTTTCTCTTTAAACCAGTTCGCCGCGGATTACGTCCACGCAGTCGCCAACGAGACTTACGACGTTTGTCGGGTTGATTTCGATATTGCCACAGTCGACCATCATGTTCACGGAGTGTTGGAACGTTTTCCAGAGCTCGTCCGTCTCGTAGATGTCTTCGTCGCTGAGCTTGGCGGCAGTGCTCAAGATGGGCTTGTCAAAATGCTGGAACAGTTCCTTGAAAAACGGGTGCGTTGGAATGCGGATGCCGATTTCCGGGCGCTTGACGTCGAGCTTGCGAGCAATGTGCGGGTCGGCGGGGAGGATGAACGTGTACGGACCGGGCACGCGCTGCTTGATAATGTTGAACGCGAAGTTGCTTACGTGGGCGTAGCCGGTGGCGAAGCGAATGTCTGGGACGATGAGCGCCATGAAGAATTTTTTCATGGGCTTCTTGAGGGCGTAAAGCTTGTGGATTGCCTTGGTGGATTCGGCGTTGCAGCCGATGGCGTAGCCGGATTCGGTGGGGTAGAGGACGAGTCCGTCGTCTTCGAGGATCTCGGCGGCCTGCTTCACGATGCGGGCCTGCGGATTTTCTGGATGTACTTCGAGTCGCATATTATTCTATCTGTATTTCTCGTTTTTTGAGGGAATAATATACAAAAAAAGTCGGGAAAAAGCTGTGACGAAAATCGCGTTAATCGCGATGATGCTATCATCAAATCCTCGGGAGGACTTCGCTTGCTTCGAAGGCGTTTTTAAAGTGTGCGAATAGGAGCGGTTCCTGGTAGGCGCGGGTGCTCAGGACGTCGAAACGGCACGGCGTGTTGAAACCTTTGGGCGCGATTGCTTTTTGCGTTGATAAAAAATGGCAAGCGGTTTGCCAAATCTTCTTTTGCTTGAGACTGTTCACGCGGGCAGCGGGATTCCCTTCCTGGTTGTTCCAAACAGACTTGACTTCAACAAAAACGAGCGTTCCGTTATCGCGGGCGACAATGTCGAGCTCTCCGCCATGGTAAGCGTAATTACGGGCGACAACTTGGTAGCCTTTGCGCATCAAGAATGCCACCGCCTGCGTCTCGATAAAATTTCCTTTAGCGCGGTTGCATGTTCTTTGCACAACCTTTTTTTGCATTATCCCCTCTCGTCTTTCGTCTGTAGGCTCTCTGAGCCCGTTCTCTCGTCTCTATTTCACTTCCATCCCGAGCAATCTAATCTCGGAAATAGCGTAGTCGTCGTTGTCGGCTTCGTGCACATCTTCGAGGTAGAACCTGAGCTCCGTCGTTTCAACCGCCTGAATGTTCGGGTACTGCATCCCCTTGATGTTCTCAAGCTTAACACGTTGTTTGAACCCATCCTTCGTCTCGATGGTGAGCGTGCGCGGTTTCTTGAAAATGCGGAAGCGGTCACCGAATGCGTCATCCACGGACTTCTGGTAGCCAACGGCAATGCCGATGTTCGTGATGAGCGTGTTCTGGTCGAAGTACATGGCGAGCACCGGGTTCAGCGGCTTGAGCGGCATCTTGTTGAGCCATGCCGTGGTGAGGTCGCCGTCGGTCAAGTTTTCGATCGGGTAACCCTTTTTCATCTCAGGCTCAATCGCTCTCGTTTCGTAGTTTGCGATGACCTCGTTCCATTCGACTTCGTGCAACATATTCTGCGGCTTGTGCGTGAACATGAGGAGCATGAGCAAAATTACGATGAGCGGGAACAACACCGAGAACGCGACAATGATGAGTTTGTGCGGAGTGAGGTTGCTGCTGAATCGCTTGGCTGCTTCTGCAATGGAAGGAACGCTGCGGTGGCTGCCGGTCTTTCGTCCGACAGAAGAATTCTGATAAGGCGTGTCGTGCTGCGGGAACACCTGGTCGCATTCGTCCAAGAATTCCTGCATGTCGTGGAAGCGCTCGTTCAGCTTTTTCTTGAGGCACTTGAGTATCAGCGCCGAAAGTCCGTCCGGGATATCTTCGCGGAAAAGTTCCGGAGCCGGAGGCGGTTCCTGCACGTGCTTGAGCGCAATTTCCACAGGGCGGCTGCCTTCGAACGGCAAACGTCCGCAAGTCATTTCGTAAAGGATCACGCCCATGCTGTAAATGTCGGACTGGAGCGTGACTTCGTCACCGTGGCACTGTTCGGGCGACATGTATTCGGGCGTACCCATCGTCATGCCGGTGCGGGTGAGGCGTTCCTTTTCCATCTCCTGGATGTACGAAATGCCAAAGTCCATGATGTAGACGCGGTTGTCGCGCGTGAGCATGATGTTCGAGGGCTTCACGTCGCGGTGGACAATGCCCTTGCTGTGCGCATAAAGTAATCCGCGTGCAATTTGCCTGATGATGACTTCGATAGCTTCGAACGAGAGCTTGCTCTTGTTTTGCAAAATTTCGGCAAGTGAAATACCTTGCACGTAAGTCATCGAGATAAAAAGCTGGTTCCCTTGCTGTCCAAAGTCGAACACGTGAACAATGTTCTGGTGGTCGAGTTCCTTCATGGCCTGCGCTTCGAGATAGAAACGCTTGATAGCTTCGACATCGGAGGTCGAGTCGAGAATCTTGAAGGCTACTTCGCGGTTTAGCCTTTTATCGAGAGCCTTGTAGACATAGCCCATTCCACCTTTGCCGAGCGTTCCCAATAGTTCGTAGTTTTCGTTAAAGGGGTACGGAAAATTTAGCGGTTGTTCTGGACGTATCATCTTGGCTTCTTTAATTTGTGTAGTAAAATTGCAGTTACAATATAGAAACTAAGCGCGATGGCGATGGCGAAAATCGCGTTGAAAATGTCGTCTTTTCGTTCCAGCAAAATGTTGAGGAGCGAAGCTTGGTTGTAGCGCGACCAGATTACGCTCGAAAGCGCGCGGCCAATGGGCTGCATTTGGTCAAGCGGCACGAGGGCTCCGGCGAGGGCGACTTGCGGAATAATGAGTAGCGGCAAGAAGGCATTTGCCTGGCTCGTGTTCTTGGTGAGCGTACTCGTGAAAAGCCCGACGGTGGTTGCGGGGACGGCGATGCAGGCGAAAACGCAGGCGATAAGTGTAATTTTTGGGGTGGGGCTAATGCGACTACCGATAAACGCATATACAATGGCGGTCTGCATCATCGTGAAAATGATGGGGAGCGTGCATTTTGCAGTCAGCGTCGAAAGTGCCGAAACGCCTCGGCGGAACTTGTCGCGGAGAATGTCTTTCTCTTGCACGATTTCACGGATGGAAAGCGAGAGCGCAAACCAGTTCGCACAAAGGATAATCGCGAAAGCGACTGTCCAGAGCGAGCTTTGATCGGAGAATATTTGCGAGAGCAAAAATCCTATAATCGCGGGTTGCACAAAAAGTGCTGCAATGCGGCCTTTGTCGCGGAACCACTGCTTGGCGGTGATGCGCACGGTGTAGGCAAAATTGCGGGGGAGCTTGGTGCGTTCAAAGTAATACTTGCTGTCGCGCACTTTTTGCTCGTGCTTGTAGCTCTCGTGAAATTCCGCCGCCTTGCTTTGTGTGATGCTCGTGAGGAGCGCTTGCGGGTCGTTCGTATTGAAGTGCGTGTATGCGGCTTGAACGGTCCCGAAGAAAGCTTCTTCGCCCTGGTGCAGTACGAGAACTTTATTTGCAATTTGCAATGCCTCGTAGCTGTGAGTCGTGAGGATAATCGTATGACCGAGGAACGCTAGCTGCTTCAAGTGCGTACAAAGGATTCTCGAATTGTACGGGTCAAGACCCGAGAGCGGTTCGTCGAGAATCACGAGGCCTGGATTGCCCATGAGCTCACGTGCGAGCGCGACGCGGCGCATTTCGCCGCCGCTGAGCGTCTTCACGAGGTTATGCTTGCGTCCGCTCAGCCCGAAAAGTTCGCAGAACTTTTCGAGTCGCGCAAGTGCATCTTGCTTGAAGTTCCGCACGTCCATCGACGAACGCGCACCGTCGAGAATAGTTTCCTCGACGGTCAGCTCCGGGCGGAGCGGCGGGTCTTGCGGTAATATTGCAATGCGCCTGCGAATCTCGTTTTTGCGATAATCGACACCGCCAATGCGCACAATGCTTTGCTTGTCGCAACTGTTGATGCCTTGAATCATCTTCAGGAGTGAAGATTTACCTTGACCGGAACGCCCGATAATTGCGAGAATCTCGCCTGCGGGGAGTTCGAAATCAATCCCTTTCAGTAATTGCTTTTTACCAGCAAAAACATTCACGTTTTGCGCGAAAACATCAAAGCCCGAATTTTGCGCTTCAATCAGCAAATCGTTGTTGCGGAACCCGACTACGGCCGATTCAAATCGACAGGCGTCACCGCTTGCAATTGTAATCGTGCGTGTGCGCTTGCCGCCCTCGTCCACAATCGCTTTCGCGAATTTTATCTCGGCACGATTTTCGCGGGCATTACCAGAATTCCCGCCAGCATTCCCTGCATCTCGCGCATCTCGGCTCACAATTCTGCGGCACTTCGCTTTCCCGATTCCAGAAATTTCAATTTCTCTCCATTCCGTCGTGAGCGTTACGGTCTGCATATCGCTTTCCGCTTCTCGCTCCATAATCAAAAGCGTCAAATCTGCGCCACGGAGTGTCGCTCGCAATTGCCTCGGCCCAATGAGAATCACGTCGCCATCATTCAAAATGGCGGTCGTCACGTCTTTCCCGTTCAGCATCGTGATGCTGTTCTGGGTCAAGCTTTGCAAAATCCATTTGCCGTCCGTAAAATTCAGAACCGCATGATACCTCGAAACCATCAGGTTGTCAAATTGCAAAACGTTATCCGATTTGCGTCCGATGGTAAACGGTTTCGATGGGTCTGGATTGACGAGGCGGAATGGAAACATCGCGTTTGTCCGTTATTGTAATTCTTTCACGAACGCTTCAAAGCGGTCGCAAGCCTTCGCGAGATTTTCGTCGCTTGCGGCGTACGAGAATCGAACGCATGTGTCGTCGCCAAAGGCGGCTCCCGGCACAATCGCAAGTCCCTTGCTTTCCAAAAGTGCGCTGCAAAAATCAATCGAGCCTGCAATCACCTTGCCGTCCGGAGTCTTTTTGCCGTAGTAATCGCTCACCGGTGCAAACAGGTAGAATGCACCTTCGGGGGCGCGCGGCTTGGTCTTCAAAAATGAAGTGCGTTCAAGCATGTAAGCTCTGCGCTTGCGGAAGGCTGCCTGCATGGCGTGTACATTGCTCTTGTCCATGTTGAGTGCGCCGAGGGCTGCATACTGCGCGACATTGCTCGGGTGGTGCGTGGCCTGTCCCTGGATTTTGCCGATGATCTTTGCAATCGGAGCGGGGGCGGCATCGTAACCGATTCTCCAACCGGTCATGCAATGCGATTTCGAAAAACCGTTAATTACAATTGTGCGTTCTGCCATGCCGGGGAACACTGCGGCGCTTGTAAATTCTGTATCGTAGACAAAGTATTCATAAACTTCGTCCGAGATGCAGTAGATGTCCTGTGCGACAATTTCTTTGGCTAGTGCTTCAAGTTCGCTCTTGCTGTAAACGGCGCCAGTTGGGTTGCACGGATTGTTCAAGAGAATGGCTTTCGTGCGCGGCGTGCATGCCTTGCGCAAATCTTCGGCGTCAATCTTGAAGTTCTTTTCGATGCCCGCTTCAACAAACACCGGCGTACCGCCAAGCCACTTCACAAGTTCCGGGTACGTGACCCAGTACGGGGCGGGGATAATCACTTCGTCGCCAGGGTTAATCAAGGCGGCGAGTGCGTTGAACACAGCGTGCTTTGCACCGCTCGTCATGATGATTTGCGATGCGTCGTAATGGAGCCCGTTTTCTTCTTCCAGTTTTTTGGCGACTGCCTTGCGCACGTCCAAAATCCCGACGGGTGCGGTATAGCGCGTCTTGCCTGCGCGGATAGCTTCAATTGCCGCATCTTGAATGGGAGGGGGCGTTCCAAAGTCGGGTTCGCCTGCGCCGAGACTCACGACGTCCTTGCCGTCTGCGATCATCTGTTTTGCCATCGTGTCGATGGCGACGGTGAGCGATGCTGCAATATTTTGCGTTCTATCAGAAAGCGTTTTCATTTTTAGCTTCCTTTTTCCTTTTCTGTCTCAGACGGTATTGGTCGAGCGATCCTGCGATGAGGGGGAAGATGGTGAATTGAGAAATGAATATGCAGATAAGGCCCGTCAACGAGACGTAACCCATGCTGCGAAGCCCCGGATGGGACGAAACGAGCATGCCGTAAGTACCGATGAACGCAGCCATCTGCGAGAGGAAAATCGTAAAGAACTTGTCCCTTAGAATTGTGAGCGCCGTCCCTTTTTGCTTCTCGTAATAAGCCGTGAAAAACTGGAGAGAACCATCGATGCTTGCTCCAATGAGAATTGGGAAGGTGAGTGCGCTGTAGGCTGAAATCTTCACGTCAAAAAAGTTGAGCGCCGCAAGGAACCAGCTTGCTGCAAATACAGACGGGAGCGCGGTAAACAGGGCTCGGCTAAAGCGGTTGTAATAAACGAGCATGAACAGGAATACCAAAATACCACCCACTTGCAATGGCCTACTAAAGTTATTTGTAATCCTGTCCAAGAAAATAGCGCGTGTAATCGGGATGCCAGCCACCAAGTATTTCCCGTTATCAATCCCTTCAATCTGGTGGAGTTCCTTGTACAACTTCACGCATTCACTGCCGTAGTTTTCCTTGATGTCCGTAAAGATGAATGCAAAACGCCCTTGCTTGCCGTGCTTGTCGCGGAATTTTTTGGCGATGTACTCAGGCGGTTCAAAATCGTCGGATTCGTCGAATTCCAGAGCCTGTTCCACCTTCTCAAGATTTTCAAGTTCGCTCTTGGAGAGCGCTTCACGGAATTCCTTTGTGACCAAGCTATGCAGCTGGCGGAGCTTTTCCATTTTCTTCTGCTGCAAGTTGGGGGAGAACTGCGCGAGCGTAAACAGTGAATTGACGGTCGAAAGTTCGCCGTTGTTCTTGAGCTTGGTGAATTCTTCCAGCAGGTTTTCGCTTTCGGCACTTTCCGGGAGCATCACGATGACCGGTGTCTTGTTCATGAATCCCGTCTCGGCAATCAGGGAATCAATCGTCGCGTCCTTGTAGTTGATTTCTGTTGCCGAAAAGTCGTTGCGGATGTGCAAGCGCGTGCCGCCGATGTAAAGCCCGACGAGGCTTGCTGCGATGATAATCGAGAAAATCGTCCAGTTCAGACGGTTCGAAAGCATCGAAATTTTGCATTCAGGATGGATTTGCGAATGCCTGATGGAAAACGGTTTTTTGCGCTGTGCCATCTGCAAAAGTGCGGTCGAGAAAAGCAGCGTAATTGCCCAGTTCAAAATGCAGCCCGTCGATCCGAGCACGCCGAGTTCCTGGAGTCCCGGCAGCGGAATCAAGATGAGGCTAGCGAACAACGTGGCGAATGCAAAAGTTGAAACAGCGGTGGAGGGACCAATGCCGAGCAGCGCACTTTCAATGCAAAGTTGTGGACTCAAGTTCTGTTCGCGTTCCAAGAAGTATCTGTTCAGAACGTGGTTGATAATCTGCAGCGCTTGCCCCGGAAGCACAATTGCAAGCAAAAGCGTAAACAGGTTGATGCGCCCGTAGAACAAGTACGAACACGCCATTGTCGTGACAATCGGCGTTGCAATCGGCAGTGCCGAAATAAAAATCAATTGTGGCTGCCTAAAGAAGTTGAGAATCAAAAGCAGAATGATCAGCCCCGCCGTGACGTAGCCCACCATCTTCGCTTCGGGCAAAAGTCGCTTGCCGGTCTGGATAGATTCGTAGACCTTGCCCGCGTAATGCACCTGGAAATCGCTAGGCGTTTTTTCGTTTTTCAACTGCTCGGTAACTTCATAGAACAAGTTACGGTTCGCCTGCAAATCCGAGATGGAGTGCGTCGGGTAAATCTCGACAATGCGGATGGTCCCGGTCTTGTTGGAATGGCTCACGGCGAGCTTGTCAAAGTACTTCTTTTCGAGGTCGCTCAAAAGCTGTTCGCGCTGTTCCGAAGTCGTCTGCGTGATGGAATCAATCGCGCTCTTGAGGTCGATGAACAGCGGGTTGTTCTTCATGATGTAGTCGTGCTTGAGCTGCTCGATACGATGCACCATGATGTCAATATCGTTTTCACTAGCGTACAAGAACTTGTTCTTCTTGTAATAATCGATGTCGGTCTCGAAGTCCGCAAAATGGACCGCCGGACTCGTCTGCATCTTTTGTGCGAGGTCTTTGGCGATGCGATAGTTCGCGCTCGAATCCGCCGATTGCAAAATGACGATGAGGCTCCCGAGCCCGCCAAATTCGTCTTCAATTTTCTGGACGTTGCTCGGTTCACGCGCACTCGTAATCGTGTCTTGCAGCTGCAAATCCCAGCGCAAGTGCATGATGGGGTAAATGCTCAAGATGCCTACCGCAAGGAACACCGTAAGGATGATCTTCGGGTAAGTCGCTAATTTTTTGATAATTTTTGCAAAAAGTGAAAACATCATACTCAATATAACTATATATTAGGGTGGAAATGATTCGTTTGGTAACATTACTGGTACTTGTGGGCGTGCTGTGTTTGCCTGCGCGTGCAAATGAGTCTAGCGAAGCGGTGCAGGACACTTCTTCGAGTTCTTCGTCGTTCTTCGAGATCATTTCTTGGCCCTTCGTCCATGTCATCCAGCCGTTTTTTAGCTCGCTCGTTTACCCGATTGCGGCTCCGATGCTCTATGCGATTGACAATGGCGTTGCCGACAAGGCGGTGGAGCTTATCACGTTCGGAAGCAAGCGCAATATCCTCATTTACCCGTTGTTTAACCTGAAACCGGGGAGCTCCACGATGATTGGCGTGTGCTACCGACACAGGAACCTATTTTTGCAGAGTGACTATACCGTTGTCGAAGAGCATTTTTACGCCAATAGCGACGTCGATGTCAAATTGCGCTATTCAAAGCAGTCACTTTTCGGGAAAAAATTGTACGGAGCGACGAATTTGAACCTCTATATGGACCGTGATAACGGTTTTGTTCTGCCGATGACCAAGGAATCGTTCAAACAGGCAGATACGACATTGAATTGGGGCGTGCAATTGGGTTTTCCGTTGACGGAATCGCGAAATTGGAACTTTAGCTTTGGTGGCGAACTCTATTACCATTGGGCGGATTTTACGGATACAAAGGACTCCGTGCTCGATGACCCCAAGTACCTGATTGAAGACCGTGGTTTGTACCAGACCCACTATGAATTCCCGATTTTCATGAACCTCGTTTACGATAATTTGGATTTCCCGTACGCGCCGTCGAGAGGTCAACGTTTTAGCTTGAGAGCGTCTTATGTGGCTGTAAGTGAGTACGAGGGGATTAATTCCGATGACCTTGCGTTGGTAGGTCTGAAACGTGAGGGCGGTTTAAAGGATGGTGGCAAAAACCATGACTTTATCAGTATCGACGCCTTTTATCAAATCTATTTCTTCATCGGAAGTGCGGATAAGTATGTGCTTACGGCAAAAGAAGGCCGCAAAACGAGAAAATTCTATACAGATTTCTCGTGGAGCGAAGCGCTTCGTGTGTGGCGCCCAGAAAATCTAGTGGAAACACTTTTTGAACGCCGTGTTTTTGCATTCCAGTTCCGTTTCCAGGGCGTTTGGGAAATGGAAAAGGGTGGTGCGCCGTATTCGGCTTTCCCGGCATTGAATGCAAGGTTCCCCCTGCGTGGTTACACGAACGCGTGGGTGGCTCCGTTCTTGATGGGACTTTCGGCGGAATACCGTTGGCCGGTGGACCGCTTGGTGGATGGCGTTGTGTTCGACGAATATGCAATGATTAGCGATAAGGTGAATAGCTGGTCAAAGGATCATCTCTACAACTCGTGGGGGTTTGGTGTCCGCGTGCGTAAGCCCGATATGTTCTTGCTTCGCTTGCAGTTTGCCTTCCATAGCTGGCACGGCATCAGCCTTATTTTCACCATCGCCCCAGAATTCCGTTAATGACGCTGTCATGCCCGCCA
Source organism: Fibrobacter sp. UWB7 (assembly GCF_900142945.1). Classification (NCBI taxonomy): domain Bacteria; kingdom Pseudomonadati; phylum Fibrobacterota; class Fibrobacteria; order Fibrobacterales; family Fibrobacteraceae; genus Fibrobacter; species Fibrobacter sp. UWB7. The sequence goes on along the minus strand of NZ_FRCO01000001.1, from coordinate 28,259 downwards.
CCGAGCCGTAATGCTGTCATGCCGGCCACTGTGCCGGCATCGCCATTCTCGAAGCACCGTAGGTGCGTAGTCGAAGGATCCAGTTATTTTTTATAGCATCAGTTCCATCTGCTCGCTCATCAGCGATTTTGGTATTGTCTTGTGTAGCATCCTGTACGCGTTTGGCGTTGCGACGCGCCCGCGCGGCGTCCTGGAAATAAGCCCTTTCTGGATCAGGTACGGCTCGTAGACCTCTTCGAGCGTGTCCGGCTCTTCACCCATGGCAGCACTGATCGTTCCTAGACCGACCGGACCTCCGTTGAACTTGTCGATCATCATCGCAAGAATCTTGCGGTCGGTCGGGTCCAGCCCTTCGCTATCGATTCCGAGCATTTCGAGCGTCTTGAGTGCTGCGCGTTCGTCAATTACGCCTGTTCCGCGCACTTGAGCCACGTCTCGACAACGCCTAAGTACACGGTTTGCCACACGAGGCGTCCCGCGGCAGCGTCCGCCGAGAATCTTTGCCGCTTCTTCCGAGAGTTCAACGCCTAAAATGCGTGCGCTACGCATGAGAATCTTGACGATGTCCTTCTCGTTGTACAGCTCCAGTCGGTATTGCAACCCGAAGCGGTCGCGGAGCGGTCCGGTCAACAGCCCGCTGCGGGTGGTAGCGCCCACGAGCGTAAAATGCTTGAGCGGGAGGTTCACGCTCCTTGCTGCCGGACCGGAATCCAACATGATGTCGAGCCTGAAATCTTCCATAGCGGGGTAGAGGTATTCTTCGACCACGCGGTTTAATCGGTGAATTTCGTCGATGAACAAAATGTCGTTCTCTTGCAGGCTCGTGAGGAGCCCTGCAAGGTCGCTAGCCTTTTCGAGCACGGGACCGCTTGTGATGTGGATGTTCACGCCCATTTCTTTGGCGATAATGCTCGAAAGAGTCGTCTTTCCGAGACCTGGAGGACCCGCAAACAAGCAGTGGTCGAGCGCATCGCCGCGCTGTTTCGCGGCTTCAATCGCAATCGAAAGGCTTTCCTTGATATCGTCTTGCCCTGTAAATTCGCTCAAACTAGGCGGTCGCAAGTTGCGGTCTGTATCGCCCTCGTCAAAAGAACACTTCTGCGGTGAAATTATACGCTGATCTTCCATATTTTCCCTGCACTGTCACCCCGGATTTATTCCGGGGCCACCATTCCTTCCTTGTTACCCCGGATTCTGTGTCGGGGGCGCCAATTTATAAATACTTTAAAGCCTCCGGTATGAGGGCTGCGGCATCCGCCCCGTCCCCAAGAACCTCGACCGCCTTCACAACAGCCTTTTCCGCCGCCGGATCCTTCACCCCGAGCGTATGCAGTGCCAAAACAGCCTCGAGCTTTGCTCCCGTCAACGCACCGACACTTGTAATCCCGCTGCCCTCGACATCGCCGAGCGCCTGCAACATATTTGCCGCTTTTTCCTTAAGCGTAAGCGTCATCTGCTCGCAAGTTTTTTTGCCGAGCCCCTTGATCTTTCCAAGAGAAGCCTTGTTGTCGCTTGCAATCATGTTCAGCAAGTCTGCAGGCGTGCTCCCGCTCAAAATCCGCTGTGCAAGCTTCGGGCCGACTCCGTTGACCTCCAAAAGCATCAAAAACAGGTTCTTTTCGGTCGTATCCGCAAATCCGAAAAGCGTCATGGAATCTTCGCGCACCACAAGATTCGTGTGCAGCGTGACTTCAGCACCTTCATCGGGCAGCTTGCCCGCCGTAAAAGCCGAAATATTGATGCCGTAACCGACACCCGCACACTCCACAACCACAAACGTGGGGGATTTCTGCACCAAAACGCCTCGAATCCGCTCGATCATAAAATCTCCAAAATATGCACTTTTGTGCTACTGCACGAATATACACTATTTTTTTTCGCGTGTCAAGAGAAAACGAAAAACTTTCACCAAAACCTTTGTGGTAGGATCCTCTGAATTTGGGTGGTTTATTTTTCTTTGCGAATGCTTTGAGTCCATTCTGAAAGAATCGCTTCCAGCTTTTTGAAATTACAACACCAAAGCTCTGCGAATTTGTTTTTTCCTTCTGTTCTGCTTAGGTACACTTTTAGGGCTTTTTCTACAATGGAATTTAGATTTTTTCGAATGAAAATCCATTCGTCTTTGAGAATCTCGTTGTTTATAACGCAGGTGTTGATTAGGCTTTCGTGAACGGGAACCATGTTGCCAAACAACAAAACTGCAATCTCGTTTCCTTTGGGTCCAGATATCGTCATCGTGAATGTGTTGGGACGTTTGCTTCGTCCCTTCTTTTGCCGTACGTCGTTTGTTTGCGAGGTAAGCGGAATGCAATAGAATTGTTCTGCAATCTTGACTGCAAGAAAGACATAGGGTCTTTTCTTTGTGCTGACTTTAGGTTCCGACAAACGAAGTGTGTCTAGATATTCTTCCTTGACAAAAACTAATCGTGATTGATTCGTTATCTTCATTGCGACTCCTTAACAAAAAAGATTACAACCCCCAAGAAGGGATTGTAATCTTTTAAAAATGTCCACTAAGGCAGGACCTCGCACCTTTTGAATCTGTCCACTAAGGTAGGACCACACACCTTTTGTTTCTGTCCACTGAGGCAGGACCTCGCACTTGTTGCCGATATCTCGACAATAATTAATATATATAAATTTTACTAATAAGTCAATGTTTGAAATCGCTATCAAGGTTGTTTGCGGTATTTTGATTGTTTTCATGTCAACTCCTTCTGCTTACATGCGGAAAAAACAGAAATTACAATATGTAATATACATTTGTTCACTACTTTTGTCAAGCCTTTGCCTGTTTTTTATGCGTTTCTTGGAAAAATCCAATCACTTGCGCCGTTCATATAGAATAGGTATATTCTTAATCGAAAAAAAAGAAACCTGAACTTTTGAAAGCTTTGGAGGCTAACATGTTTGACCATCATGAATACGAAGCTCTTGAAGCCGAAGCCTTCCTTAAGGGCCAGGCTAGAGGCAGGGATAGTGAGCGCAAGAAAAATGATGTTCTGACATCAAAACGTGCAGATTTTCTGCGTTCGCAGAACGTGCCGGATAGTGTGATTGCGGCTATGCTTGCCCTGAAGTAGCTAATTTGTGGGGTCAAGAGAATACTTTCCTCTTGACCTTTTTGTACCCCTGATTGATCAGCAGCGGCGCCCCAACACCGACGACCGTGTACGCCAACCACCAGAACGGCCTATCCGCCAAAACCGGGAACACGCTCAGAGTCTCGTGCGGCAAATTGTACAGGCAAACCTGGATGTACGTCACAATCTTGAACGTCAGAAAGTGCAGCCCAATGATGCAGACCGTATTCTGCCCGAGATAACTGAAAAAGCTCGTCGCCCAAGAAAAACGCGACACCCCGACCGAAACGGCGTAAATCAGGAACCACCCCGCGACTGCGCATAGCAAATAGAAAGCGGGGGAGGTGTAGACCCCCATGCTAAGCTCCACCGACCCGAACTGGTTGCAAACGAGCAAAATCGCAAGCGTCACCACGATAACCGACGCCCAAATCCGTGGCGAAATGGCGCTAAACGGCAATTTTTTCAGCAGAACCCCGATGGCAAACATCACGTAAGCCCCTGCGATGTGCTCGAAAATGCTATGAATTCGAATGCCTCGCTGAATCAGGTAGAACGAAACCAAAAAAAGCGCGAGCCCCAGCGCAAAGTTCACAAATTCTCGGAACCGCACGTGCAGACGCTTGAGCAAATAATCCACAAACGCGTAAAGAATCGTGACCTCGAACAACGTCCCGAGGAACCAGCAGGCACCCGCCAGCGGCCCGCCCTTCATGTACAAAAGCGCGTTGAACAGAATCCCGCTTGCAAGAGTCGGAGCCGTCTTCACGTCGATGGGGTAGATCTCGTACCTGATGAACGCCCCGGAGAGCAAAAGGAACAGCGTGTTGAAAAAGAAACACGGCAACCACAGGCTCTTGAACCTCTTCCGGAGCAAATCCAGAAACTTGGGAAAGTTATCGCTGTAGACCGAATTCAGAACGTAGCCCGAAGCCATGAAGAAAATCGGCATGTGGAACAAGTAGATAAAATTCTTCGCCGCGCATTCGCAATGCCCAAGAACCACAAGGACAATCCCGATGCCCTTGATAATGTCCAAGTTCCTTGAACGTTCTAACTTGTGCGGTCCCGCCGAATCCATCCAAAACCTTGAAAAAGTCCCTGTTACGTACTCATGAAAATTTAATATAAAATGAGACGAATAAATGTTTTATTTCTTTGACAAACCGTAATGGGTTGTTTTTGGGACTAATTGCAATGTATCCAAAATTTAACCGAAACTTTTCCGGGAAAATCGCGTGTTAAATAGAGTGGTATGGGGAAATCCTACTGCTTTACGGGGGCGTTCCCGAGAGATAAACATGTTTAAATGAAAAAGAAGAAAACAAATCGCAAACACGATCCGTTTTTCCGATATGTCTATGCTGTTCCTGAAAATACTCGGGCACTATTGCGACTTGCTCAGCTTAAGAATGCTGAACTCCGTCAGATGCTTTCCGTTGTGGACATGCAGAGCCTTGAGTTGATTCCTGGCAGCTTTAGTTCCGTCAAGGAATGGGGCTATTCAGACCTTGCTTTCACTGCAAAATACAAGGACGGCTCCGAGTTTTTTGTGGGGATTCTGCTCGAACACAAATCCTACCGTGAAAGGGATGTGCTTTCGCAGATTTACGAATACACCTTCCAGGTCATGGTTAACAAGAACGCGACGGATTTTCGGTGGCTTCATACGAAGGCTATTATCATCTATAACGGGCAAAAGAATTGGGATCCGCTGGCGGAGTTCCGCAAGAAACATGGGGGAAAGCTTAGTGGCAAGAAGTTGCCTTTTGAATGTGTCTTCGTTAACCTCGCAGATGTCCCTGACAAGGCCTGCTTTGCGGAGCAAAATATAGAGGCTGCTGTGGGTGCTTTGGTGATGAAACACGCTTTTGATGCCGACGGTTTGAAAAAGATTTGTGGCGAGTTGGTAAAAATGCTCTTGAAGATGGAGAACAGCGCGAGGGCTACTCTTGCCGAAAAAATTGTAGTATATTTAGGAGAGTACCTCGACAAGGATGTCGTGGAGGAGTTGCGTATGCAAATTAGTATCGGACAGGCTTTAGGCATCAAGACCGCAGGGGATCGCCTGCGTGCCGCAGAACGTGCCGCACTCCGTCGTGGGAAAAAGTTAGGCGTTGAGCAAGAACGCGAAAAAATCGATGAACGTGATTCCAAACGGGTCGAGTATCTTCGTTCGAAGAACATTCCGGATGATGTGATTTCGGCGATGCTCGCCATCAAATAATCCCTCGAACATCCTCGAAAACGTTTAAAACCGGTCCATTTGGGCCGGTTTTTGCTTCCGAAACGTCATCTTTTAAAGAAAAAATAAGAAATCTGTCATTTAATGGGCAGTAACCCTACAAAATTACAATAATATTACTTATATTTGCCACAATTAGTTCCACATCCGGTCTGACCAGGAATGGCGGAGGTCGCTATGAACAAAAGATGACCGGAGTAACCCTGAGGTTGCGGTAATTAAATGCCACTAAAACTGATGTACATCACGAATCGGTCTGATGTGGCTGAGATCGCCCAGAAATACGGTGTTGACCGCATTTGGGTTGATTTGGAAACCCGTGGTAAAGAGGAACGACAGAAAAATTACGATTCGGTCAAGTCTCAACACACCGTTGCAGATATCAGAAGCATAAAGCCGCATCTTACGACTTCAGAAATGCTCGTCCGCATAAATCCTTGGTACGACGGTAGCCTTGCTGAAATTGATTCAGTAATAGACGCTGGAGCCGACATCATCATGCTCCCGTACTGGAAAACGCCTGAGGAAGTCTCGAATTTTATCAAAGCGGTTAATGGACGCAGCAAAACAACACTGCTTCTCGAGACCAAGGAAGCTTTGGAATGTATAGACGAAGTTCTTGCACAAGGCTGTTTTGACGAAATACATATCGGGCTTAACGACCTGCACCTTTCGTACGGCATGACTTTCATGTTTGAACTCTTGTCGGATGGAACTGTCGAAAAACTTTGCGACAAGTTCAAGGCGGCAAAGGTTCCATACGGCTTTGGTGGTATTGCAAAGCTTGGAAGCGGAATGTTGCCGGCAGAAAAGGTTGTCATGGAACATTACAGGCTTGGATCGACCCGTGCAATCCTATCTCGCTCGTTCTGTGACTGCGCCAAGATTACGGATATTACTGAAATAGAGCAGACCTTCTGTGAAAACTTGAAGACGCTTCGTGCGTTCGAAGCATCTCTTGCGAATAAAACTCCCGAAGATTTTGCACAGAACAAAGCCGAAGTCGCAACAGCTGTTGCCGATGTTGTTGCCGCTATTAAACGTGCGAGAAAATGTGCTTAGAGGACTAGTTTAAGTATGCCAAAGGTTTTAACGACAGAACTTTTAAACAATCTTTCTGAAAGATTCGGAAACGCCTTTTATCTGTTGGAATCGGCAACTTTCGAAGAAAATTACAAGGACTTGACGGCCGCATTCAAGGCTTATTATCCTAAGTTCAATATCGCTTATTCCTACAAGACTAATTATACGCCGAAGTTGGTTCAAATTGTCAACCGCCTTGGTGGTTATGCCGAAGTAGTTTCGGACATGGAGATGGAAATCGCCTTGCGTTCTGGAGTTCCTGCGTCCCGCATTATTTGGAACGGTCCGGTAAAGAACGCTAACAAGGTCAAGGAACTGCTTCTGACGGGTGGAACGGTAAACATCGATTCTATTTACGAAATAGAAAACATTCGTGAAATTGCCGCGAGCCATCCGGAACATACGATAAATGTTGGTGTGCGCTGCAACTACGAAGTTGGCGATGGCGTTGTATCTCGCTTTGGTTTTGATGTTGATGGAGAAGACTTTGATAAGGTGTTGCACTTTATCGTGGATACACCGAACGTCCACTTGGTCAACCTTCAGGCTCATTTTGCCAAGCGTGCTCCTGAATTTTGGACGGCAAGAGCCCTGGGCATGCTGAAAACCTACGACAAAGTGGTCGGAAAATACGGTTTAAAACCCGAGCGCCTCGATATCGGTGGCGGCATTTATGGAAAAATGCCTGACTCGCTACGTGAACAGCTGAAAATTCACGAAATCACGTACGATGATTACGCTTCAAGAGCGGCTAGACTGTTTGCGGAACATTTCAAGGGTAATCCCGAAGCTCCGTACTTGTTTATTGAACCCGGTTCTGCCGTTGCGGGCGACTGCATGCGGTTTGTGAGTCGTATCGAGACCATCAAGAATGTTCGTGGTAAGATCATTGCAACCGTTATCGGTTCACAAAAGAACATCAGCATGTCGGGAATTAACCCGCCGATGGAACTAGTTGCTGGCGGTAACGAACAAGCCGAATACACCGATCTTGATATTGTGGGATTTACCTGCATTGAGGGTGATGTCCTTCAGAAAAATTTCAACGGCAAGCTCGCTGTTGGCGATTACATCGTTATTGGCAACTGTGGCTCGTATTCCCTAGTGATGAAACCGCCGTTCATTCTTCCGAATTTTGCAGTGCTGGACATTAACGGCGAAACTGTCGAAGTGATTAAACGAGCCGAAACTTTTGACGACCTTTTCCACACCTTCATTTTTTAGCATGCACACGATTCACTGTTTTATAAAGAGATTGTTCGACATTTTGTCCGCGAGCGCGTTGGCGCTTGCGCTGACTCCGCTTTGGATTGTCGTAGCGATTGCTATTAAACTGGACTCAAAAGGTCCCGTATTCTTCAAGCAGGGACGCAGAACAAAAGATGGCAGAATCTTCAACATGCTCAAGTTCCGTTCCATGGTCGTGAACGCAGAACAGATGGATGTGGGCTTGTTTAATTACGAGAATGACCCGCGTGTGACAAAAGTCGGTCGTTTCCTCCGCAACTCGAGCATCGACGAGCTGCCGCAACTTTTCAACATCATCAAGGGCGACATGAGCGTGGTTGGTCCGCGTCCTAGCGTTTCGTATGAACTGGGCGATTTCGACACGCTCAACAAGCGCTACAAGAAAAGGTTCCAGGTTAAGGCCGGGCTTACCGGGCTTGCACAGACCAAGGGGCGCAACGATATTTCCTGGGATAACAAGGTTGAGTTTGATAACCAATACGTTGATGAATTTAACAGAATCGGCATCTTTGCTGATATTAAGATTCTTTTCGATTCCGTAATCAAGGTTTTTAAGAAAGAAAACATCTACGAGAACAAGGCCGACGAATCGATGACCGATGCTGAGGCTGCAAAGTTCGAAAATGACGAAATTATCAGAATAGCTCATTTACCGGATTAAAAAATGAAATACCCTGTTTCTGAAAGGCTTATATGGTTCAAGGGAGAACTACTCCATGTGAACGATGCGAAGGTGAATGCCCTTGCACCTACGGCTCAGTTTGGTTTGAACGTATTTGAAGGAATCCCTTGCTATTGGAACGATGACGAAAAGCAACTCTACGCTTTCCGCCTGGATGACCATTATAACCGTCTTATCCGTTCTGCAAGACTGATCCAGATTGATTGTCCGTTTAGCAAAGACGATTTCAAGAAGGCTTTGGTCGATGTCGTGAAGGCTAACGAATACGAAGAAAACCTTTCTGTTCGCCAGACGCTGTTTGTCGATGGTTTTGGATCTTGGGGTTCCGATGGTCCGACAGATATGTTTGTGGCTCCGATTCCGCGTGGAAAGACGAGTGCAGAATACAACAAGAAAGGACTCAAGGTTTGCGTGACCTCTTGGCGTCGCATTAGTGAAAATGCTTTAAGCCCGCGAATCAAGTGCGGTGCAAATTACATTAATAGCCGTTATGGTCAGCGTGAAGCCCTTAGAAACGGCTACGACACCTGCCTGTTCTTGAACGAATTCGGCAAGGTTTCCGAAGGTCCGGGAAGTTGCTTCTTTATGGTTCGCGACAAGAAAGTGATTACGCCAACCTTTACGGATGCTGTTTTGGAATCGATTACTCGCGACACCGTGATCGCCCTTGCAAAGAGCTTGGGATACGAGGTTATAGAGAGGACGATTGACCGTACGGAACTCTATACCGCTGACGAAGCTTTCCTTTGCGGTTCTGCAATGGAATTGACCCCAGTTCTGAGCATCGATAAGTACGAAATTGGCGAAGGCGAAATTACTAAGCAACTCCACAAGGCGTACGTTGATGCAGCCAGAGGAATGAACGAACAATTTAAGAATTGGGTGACACCTATTTATTAAGGGATAAGTGATGGATTTTTCTGTACTGATGGCAGTCTATGGAAAAGACAATCCTGATTATTATCGGATTGCTCTTGATAGTGTTACTATTGGACAGACATTAAAGCCTTCTCAAGTCGTAATTGTATTTGACGGTCCTGTACCACAAGAAATCGAATCAATAACATACGATGCCGAACAGAAGAATCCTAACATAGTTTTTACAATTGTAAAACAAAAGGTTAATCAAGGTCTCGCGGCAGCATTAAACGCTGGATTAGAAAAGTGCTCTTTTGAATATGTCGCACGAATGGATTCTGACGATTACGCTATTCCCGATAGATTTGAAAAACAGATTGTATTTCTTACATCTAATTCACAAATTGATGTGCTTGGTGGAAAAATAGCCGAGTTTATAGATAATCCTCAACAAACTACATCCGTGAGAACAGTTGGTACATCCCATGAGATGATTGTTGAAATGGCTAAGCACAGGACACCACTAAACCACATGACTGTTGTTTATAAAAAAAGCAAGGTTCTTGCTGTTGGTGGCTATAATGTTGAATTTGGAAAGTTAGAGGATTACAAGCTCTGGGTTGATATGATTGCGAATGGTTGCAAATTTGCGAATCTTAATGATGTATTAGTTCATATGCGTGTCGGGAATGGCTTAATTCTTAGGCGAAGTAATAAAAGAGAGATTCACGATTGGGATAAACTTCAAAAAGATTTGCTTGATGCACATATTATTAATCGTTTTGACTCTTACGCAAATCGCTTGTACATAAGAGCTTTTACCTATACTCCGTCATTCTTAAAAAAAATTGCTTATCACGTTTTGTTAAGAGCTAAGGCATAAAGATGAAAAAATACAGGATTGGCTATACTACAGGTGTTTTTGATATGTTTCATATCGGACATCTCAATATATTAAAAAGAGCAAAAGATCAGTGCGATATCTTAATTGTCGGTGTGTCAACCGACGAGCTTGTTGAAACATACAAACATAAAACGCCAATAGTTCCATTTAAAGAAAGAATTGAAATTGTAAAAGCGATTAAGTATGTCGATCAGGTTATTCCACAAACTTCTATGGATAAATTTTTGGCATGGACAGAAATTCATTATGACGCCCTTTTCCATGGAAGTGATTGGAAGGGGTCGTCAATGTATAATGAGATTGAAAAAAAATTGCATAGTGTAGGTGTTGAAATGGTTTTCTTGCCTCATACGGAAGGAACATCATCTACAATGTTATCTGAAAAGCTTAGTAAAATATAGAGGAATGATGCTAGTCGATAAAGAAAAGTGCTGTGCATGTAGAGCTTGTGTTCAAACTTGCCCTAAACAGGCTATTTCCGTTGTTTTCGACAAGTATGGTTTTGAACGTGTTTCGATTAATGAAGAAAAGTGCGTTAAATGTGGAATATGCGAATCTGTATGTCCGATAATTAACCCAAAGAAAAATGAAGGCAAAAGGCTATGTGGATCTGCCTACAGCAAAGATCAAAGAATAAAATATAGCTGTTCTAGTGGTGGATTGTTTGGTGTCTTCGCAAAAAAAATTATTAATGAAAATGGGATTGTTTATGGGGCCGCATTTGATGAAAATCTCCATTTAAAAACAACAAGAGCAGAAAACTTTGAACAGCTTAAAAGGCTATACAAATCAAAATATTTGTTATGTGATACTACAGGCGTGTTTAAGCAAATCAAATCTGATTTAGTTAGCGGAAAGAATGTTTTATATTGTTCAACACCTTGCCAATTAAACGCTTTAAAAAATTATTTAAAGAAAGAATATGAAAATCTTCTTTGTGTCGAATTTGTCTGTCATGGCGTTGGCGCTCAAAAGCAATTCGATGATTCTATATCGTATGTTGAACAAAAGAAAAAAATCAAGATAATGGATTTTGGTTTTAGAGAAAAATTTTCTAAAGCATCATCGCATTATTATTATTATTATTACAAAGATTTGCGTACTGGGAAAGAACGGCACTTACGTGATATTTACATGACTTTCCCATATTACTTCGCATATTGCGATAGATTGACATGTAGAGAATCTTGTTATTCATGCACTTACGCAACAGAAGATAGAGTTGGCGATATTACTATAGGTGATTTTCACAACATAGGCAAATATGAGCCCAATATCGATCGTTTTGCTGGCGTATCGATGTTTGTTTGCAATACAGATAAGGGACAAAAATTTTTTGATTCGGTAAAAAACGACCTTGTTGTAAAAGAATATGATTGGCAAATCATAAAAAACAACAATAGATTTGACGGAACTGAAAAGCCACCTGCCAAAAGAGATTCTTATCTTGAAATGATCGCAAATGACGAGTACATCAAATGTGTTAAAACTTTCTTTGCGTATTGGAAAGATTGGCGGTATTATTACTACCATATGCCAAAGTTTTTGAGATATTTCGGCAATAAGTTATTGAGGAAATAAAATGAAGTACATGCGCCCAAATCTTGAAGATAAATACGGATTTCTTGAATTACAAGACAAAATTCTTGAAATTATGGTTGATATTGATCATTTTTGCTTTGAATACAGTATTGAATACTGTTTGATGGGTGGTTCTGCACTAGGGGCCGCTCGTCATGGCGGTTTTATACCTTGGGATGATGATTTGGACATATTCATGACTCCTGATAATTATGAAAAGTTTAGGGAACAATTTCAAAAGAATGGAAACAAAGACAAATATTATCTTCAAGAATGGGGAGCAACCGATGGAATGGTGACTACCGCAAAAATTAGGCTTAATGGATCGTCCTATATAGAAGAAAATTTAAAGGATTGGGATATTCACCACGGCATATTCATTGATATTTTTATTCTGCATACATGCCGCAACAACAAACTTCAGCAAATCCATCAATTCTTTTGGGCGAAATATGCTATTACTATGGGCCTAGCGTTTAGAGAGAATGGGCGTCATTCTGGAATTCGGGGCTTTGTTATAAAAATTGCTCAATTGTTACCGGAACGTTTTCTTTTAGAACATGCGTTAAAACAGGTCTATAAATATCGAAACAATAAAACAGATTATTATTGCAATTTCCTCGGGAAAGCCGTGTTTAAAAAGGGTATTTACAAAAGAGAGTGGTTTGACGCCCCTGTTTACGCCCCTTTTGAAACGGTCCAATTAAAAGTTCCTGGAAAACTTCATGAATTTTTATCGGAACGTTTTGGTGATTACATGAAGATTCCTTCGGCAGACCGAATTAAGTACGAACAACACGCTGAATATTGGAATTTGAATACCCAAAAGAAAATCTCTAACGATTACAGGGATGAAATTAAACTGATATAAAATGTTAAATCGTTGAATATTGCAATAGGATGTATTTTTAATGAATATTTTGTATATTACAAAACTTACCGGTAATCCATGGGATGGTACGACTTACTGTGTCCCGTATCAAATACATGCTCAATCTAAATTAGATAATGTTATGTGGCTGAATCTTAGTCATGTTCAAAAAGATGAGTGGAATAAAGAAAGTTATTTTTTTAAAAGCAATGATTCTGCTGAACCACAAATATCACAATTGCCGTCCCCATTTAATAAACCCGATTTAGTTGTTGTTCAACAATTTTATTGCTATCCGTTTTCTTCTATTATAAGAAAATTGCAAGGGATGAAAATTCCTTACATAATACAACCTCATGGAGAAATGAATAAATCTGCACAAAAACAAAAAAGAATAAAAAAAATTATAGGCAATCTTCTATGGTTTAATAAAATGATAAAAAGAAGTTTTGCTATTGAATATTTGACAGATAATGAATTAAAAAATACAGCATGGCCACAAAAAAAATCCTTAGTAATACCCAATGGAATTACATTACCCGATTTTTTCAGACAGAAAAGGCCTTTGGAAGGAATCAATGCAACATTTATTGGCAGATTGAGAATTTATCACAAAGGGTTGGATGTTCTTTTAGATGGAATTTTTTTAGTCAAAGATAAATTAAAAGAAGAAAAATTCAAATTGAATATATATGGTCATGATAAAGATGGTAATAAGGAGCGAATTCAAAAAATAGTATTAGAAAAACAGTTGCAAGATATCGTTTCTGTTAATGATGGAATTTATGGAGAAGATAAAGAGCATGTATTGAAAAAAACGGATTTGTTTGTTTTAACATCACGATTTGAGGGGCATCCGATAGCTTTATTGGAAGCATTGTCCTATGGAACACCATCTTTGGTTACTCCTGGTACAAATATGGATAAAATGGTTTCTCAATTTGATGCAGGATGGTGTACAGAATTTGACGCAACAGCTATATCAAAGGTTTTGTTGAAAATTGTGAAATCCAAAAACGAGTGGGCGAATAAATCAGTTAATGCTCGGAATTTGGCTTCAGTATATTCATGGGATGCTATTGCTCAAAAAGCTCATGCGGAATACGAACAACTGTTGAAAAGTAAAGACTCTTGACCTTAATTTCCCTTGTAAAATAAAAAAATCTCTTTAGAGGATGATATGTTCAAACCAACATCTTTGGAAAAGATCTTCAAAAAAATTGAACACAAATCAAGATGCTTTTTGGCTCCATTTAGACGTAGACGTTTGTGCCAAACTGACTTTACAATTATTTCTAATAATTGTTGGGGTGGAAATTGCTATGAGTATTTTGGTTTGCCTAAGCAATCGCCTACTGTTGGACTTTTCTTTTTTGCTTCGGAATATATTTTATTTATAAAAAATTTGCGATATTATTTAGCAAAGGAGATGAATTTTATAGACATTGCAAAAAGCAAACATTACAATTTTTTGAAAGAAAAGAACATTTGTTGTCCTGTAGGTTTACTAGGTGATGTTGAAGTCTTTTTTCTTCATTATCCAAGTGAAAAAATTGCAAAAGAAAAATGGACTCGGCGAGTTAAAAGAGTAAATTGGAATAATCTTGTTTTCAAATTTTCTCAGATGAATGAGTGCTCGTTACAAGATTTGGAAAATTTTGATAATCTTGATTTGCCTGGAAAAAAGTTGATGTTTGTTAATAAGCCCGGTATGGGGTTTAAATCGGGAGTTTATTACCCTGGTTATGAAGATGATTTGGAAATTGAAAACGACACATTTTATTGGAATAAATACTTAGATGTTGTCAACTTTTTGAATGGAAAATGAGTCTCATAAAAAACAAGTTTCTTGAGGTTGAATAATGCGTGTCTCGGTAGCAATGACTACATATAATGGTTCAAAATATATAAAAGAACAATTGAATTCTATTTTGAATCAATCGAAATCTGTTGATGAAATATTGATTTTTGACGATCAATCGACTGATGATACCATTTCTTTTGTAGAAAAAATTATCAAAGAAAAAAATGTTGATAAGTGTAAAGTTTATTTGAATAAATCCCGTATGGGATGGAAAAAAAATTTTATACAAGCCATTAGTGCGACTACTGGAGATATTGTTTTCTTGGCTGATCAGGACGATGTTTGGCATCGTCAAAAGGTTGAATTACTATGTGCTGTATTTGAAAAAGAAAAAGACGCAAATTTGGTCGTGTGTAAGTATCAGAGTTTTTTAAGAAACAATGAAGCTGATATTGGTTCTTTCGAAACTTTTTTTTATGATAAATTAAAATATGGCCGTATGTCAAAAAAAAATGATTGGAATATACATTTCCCGGGATGTACATATGCTTTTAGAAAAGATTTTTTTGAACAAATTAAAACCGCATGGTTCGAAGATGTCCCTCATGATTTGCTAATCTATGAAGCGTCTTTTTTGTGTAATACAACATTTGTATGCGATGCTGTATTACATTTCTTTAGACGTCATGAAGATAGCGTGACTACAAATGCTCCGCCAATTTTGGAAAAAGAAAATCGTGTTGAATTATTATCGAATTTATTGAAATTGCTTACTAATCTTGTATCTTGTGGTTTCCCTTTCAATTCACCATTGGGAGATGATTTACGAAATTTTCTTTCTTTCCGAATTCAGTGGATAAAAAGACGTTCCTTGTTTGCTTTCATTAACATTTTAAAAAATATTTTCTTTTATAGAAATGTGAGAACTTTTTTGACCGATTGTTTTGTGGCTTTGAAATTAAAATGAGTACAATAATAATTTATAGTGTAGTCCTTTTGATGACTATTGTGTTGGGGCGAATTTTTCAAACGTCTGGCAATAATGCGTTAAAAGCACTCAATTCTCACGGGGTGTTTTGTGGAATCGTTTTTTCTGCTCCAATCGTTTTATTATTGTCATTTCGGTATGGTATAGGTACAGATTTTTATAACTATGAAAAGTTCTATATGCATTACGTCAATAATGGAATTTCTCGCTATGGTGTTGGAATTATATTCACTTATGAATTTTGCAAATTTTTTTCCCCCACATTCCAAAGTTGGATTGTTCTGACCTCTATAATGACGGTTGTTCCGCCTTTAATTATATTAGTACACTCATCCAAGTCTTATTTGTGGTTGCAGTTGTTGGCTTTGTTTTGTTTGTATTTGGGGCTATGGTGTAATGTGATTCGGCAAGCCATAGCAATATCCTTTATTACAATGGCTTATTATTTTATGTTAAAAAAGAGTAAATTTCTTTTTTCTATATGTGTTGTTTTTGCGGGGACATTTCATACAAGCGCTTTTTTACTTTTACCTTTTGCTCTTTTGATAAACAAACGATATGTTTCTTTTGAAAGAAGTAAGTGGATTTTTTTGTTTACGATATTTTTAGAGTTGTTGATTGTTGCTTTTTTCCTTTTATGGGGAAAGGAATATTCTTTTATATATTCAAGTTATGTAACTTCAACAATGGATTTGGGGTTGACTAATAAATTTTTATTATTGTCGATCCCCTTTTATATTCCGGAAATATGTTATTTAAAAAAAATATGTTCTATAAATATTCATAATTTGACTCTATATCTTTTGTTGTTTTGTGATTTTCTTTTTAATTGTTTATCCATTTGGGTTCCGTATACTTTTAGAATGGGACATTATTTTGCAATTGCACACATTTTTTTGATTCCTCAATTGCTTAAATATTGTGAAAATAGGGAATGTCAATTCCTTTTAACCTTGTATTATGTTTTCTTTTTCGTTTTTTATTTTTACATAACAACATTTGTTTTAGGGTTTAATGGGATTAATGTATATCAATCAATATTTGAACAACTATAGAAGGTGAAATAATGATTTGCATAGAAAAAAATGTTGAAACATTAGTTTCTGTTATTATACCCGTTTATAACGTAAAAGATTATTTGAATGAATGCTTGGATAGCATTCGTCAACAGACGTATAAAAATATTGAAGTACTCATGATTGATGATGGTTCGACTGATGGTTGTGATACCGTTTGTGATGATTATATGAAAAATGATGCTAGATTTTTTGCAATCCATAAAAAAAATGGAGGGGTTGCTTCTGCTAGAAATGAAGGTCTTAGGATTGCTAATGGTGAATTTATTGTATTTGTTGATAGTGATGATTCCGTAGAATCTAATTATATAGAAACTATGGTAGAGGCTATGGAACACCAAAATGTGGATTTTGTTAGAACTATGTTTAAAAAAAATGGCGTAGTGTCACATTTCTATTCGCAATATGAATTTTTATCAGATTCTGTAATTGAGATGAATTCACTTGTAAATTTAAATCTTCTTGTTTACATATGGGGTTTAATGATAAGAAAAGATTGTGTGAAAAACGTTTTTTTTGATGAAAATATTCATTATGGGGAAGATGCTCTATTTGTTATACAGGCTTTTGTGAATTCAAAAAACAAAAAAATTTACTTGTTGAAAAACTCTTTTTATAATTATGCGGTGAGAAAAGGCTCTGTAACTAATTCGACTTTCAATGAAAAATGGTTGACGTTGCTGGATGCAGGAAATAAAATCTATAATGTACTAGTTTCAAATTCTTCCATGGCTCGTTTTGCAAATGATTATAAAAAGTTTTGCTATAGAACTGTACTTGAACAACTTTTTAAAATTGACGGAAAACATTCAAATATAGAACCAATTCGTCGAGAAATCATACAAATGCGAAAAAATGGAGCTCGTCCTCATAGTCAACTTGGAAATTTATATGAAATTCTACTAGTTTATGTAGGAAGGAACTTTTATCTTTTCTATTTACAGTGTCTAAAATTAAAAAATTCATGTATGAGAAAAAAGGATTTTTAACAATGAAAGTTATCGCTTTGTATTTACCCCAATATCATCCCACAAAACATAATAATGAATGGTGGGGCGAAGGTTTTACTGAGTGGACAAATGTTGCGAAAGCGGAAAAGTATTTTCGCAATCACTACCAACCTAAAATACCTGCTGATTTAGGTTTTTATGATCTCCGTTTACCAGAAACTCGTGAACAACAAGTCGAATTGGCGAAAAAAGCAGGTGTTGACGGTTTTTGTTATTACCATTATTGGTTTGGCAACGGTCATCGTGAGTTAGAACGGCCTTTTGAAGAGGTTTTGAAATGCGGAAAACCTGATTTCCCATTTTGTCTATGTTGGGCAAATGAAACCTGGGCTAGAAAATTTTGGAATAGAGAAGGAAATGTTGTTGGTCGAGACATTTTAGCGGAACAAACTTATCCTGGCGAAGATGATTATCGACATCATTTTGAGTCTGTTTTGCCTGCGTTTAAGGATAATCGATATATAAAAATTGATGGCAAACCTGTTTTTATGATATATAAGCCGCTTGATTTCAAGGATATCAAGGTTTTTATTGATTTGTGGAATAAAATGGCAAAAGAAAATGGATTCCTTGGAATATATTTTATAGCGTTCACTCAAGATATTTGTCATCAGTATTCCAAAATTATGGATTGTGGCGTTGATGCAATTTGTTCTTGTAGGTTGGCGTATGCGTGTAGCCCTCATTCCGTAAATCGAGGCGTTAAGGGGTTTCTAAACAGAATGTATCAAAGATTCTGGTGGAATTTGACGCATTCTCCAAGACGATTTGATTACAAAAAGAGTATTCCTATTCTAATTGGAAAAGAGGAAATTGAAAATGAGAATGTTTTTCCAACAATTATGCCAAATTGGGATCATACTCCTCGAAGTGGAAGGAGTGGCTTTCTTTTCACGGACTCTACTCCAGAATTATTCCAAAAGCATTGTGAGGATGTGTTTTCTAAGATTTCATCAAAGAAAGAAGAAAATCAAATCGTTTTCTTGAAATCTTGGAACGAATGGGGCGAAGGAAATTACATGGAACCTGATTTGAAGTATGGGCATGGGTATATTGATGCGTTGAGAACTGCTTTGAATAAGTTTCAAAAATAAATAATTTATAGGGATTTGAATATAATATGTTTAGACGAAGAAGAATTGCTTTTTCTTTAGATGTTTTTTATCATGTCATAGCAAGTTACAACCAAGAGAGAAATGGTTCTATAGCGTCCATTTTGATGTATTCTACTAATGCCCCGGTTCCTGAAATCAGACATACCTTTGTTTATGGAAACAATCTAGATATGGCCTTATCAAAAATGGAAAAAATTTTAGAACATTTGAATGGTAAAAGAATCATCAGCAGAGTCGATTATTGATGAGCAATATAGTTTTATTTTTTTACTGTTTTTTGTTTCTTGTGCTTATAGTGGTGATTACTATTCGTATTATTCAATATGCTGGACTTATAAAAACAAAAGAAGTTTTTCTTATGTTTCTCCCCATAATCGTTATAACAGTCATTTCAGTTCTTTTTATAATCCTTTTCAAATTTTTAAGAAATATGGTTCTTTAATATGGATTCGACACAAATTGATTTCTATCGCAATATGTTCTCTGATTTTATAGCATCGTATACGGCTCTGTTTGGGGTTCTGATAACAACAACGTGCTGTATATTTGTACTGAAGTATTGGTTTGATGCGAAAAAAATAAAAAAGATAGCATCTGCAGAAGCAAAAAAAGCTGCTAAAATTGCATCAAAAAAATCTGCTCGTATAGCCGCAAAAAAATCTGCTGAAGAAGCTGCCAATAGTGCAGTAAAAAATACAGAAGAAAAAATAATTCAAATGCTTTACAATCAGATCGATTTTTATCGTGAAATAATAAAAATGCAGTCGGATGACAAAATGGTGATAATTTTGTCTTCGAAATTAATTTGCTCCATTGTGACAATGATTCTGTTTACTCCATCCCCGCAATCATTTATGTCTTTTCTTGATAAAATATATGATTTATTGCATAATATGCTTGCATACCAGTTTAATGCAAATTACACTCAACTTAATTTGAAAATAAACGAACTAATTAAAAGCTATGACGAATGCTCATGGACATCATATGGTTTGGCTATTGAGTCTCAGTTGCCCTTTAATAATGTGATTGATTCAATAAAGGGGGATCTTCAAAAATTAATGTTGAGTCATAGCGATGATGGATTGCTTCTGTCATAAAGGTTATTATGAGCAACAATGTTGAAATACAAAATAGTAAGCGTCTAGTCAAGAACACAATGTTCCTGTATTTTAGAACATTGCTTGTTATGGGGGTAGGCTTATATACGAGCCGTCTTGTATTACAGGTGCTTGGCGTTGAAGATTTTGGTGTTTACAATGTTGTTGGCGGTTTTGTTTCAATGTTTTCGCTACTTAGCGGCTCTTTGACTGCAGCAAGCCAGAGATTTTTGGCATTTGAATTAGGGAAAGACAAATCAGACATTCAGAAAGTTTTTTCATCAACAGTTACAATTCATTTTTCCCTTGCTATAGTTTTATTTTTATTACTTGAACTTATTGGATTATGGTTCTTGAATTATAAAATCAATATTCCTTCAGATAGGTTGAATGCCGCTAATTGGGTGTTTCATTGTTCTGTTCTGACTTTTTGTATAAACATAATTAGCGTTCCTTATAATGCGGCCATAGTGGCATACGAGAGAATGTCCGCATTTGCTTATGCAAGTATTTTCGAAGCTATATCAAAACTTGCTATGGTATTTGTTCTCTTCAAAATTCAATATGATTCATTGATTTTATATGCGTTGCTTGCAATGTTAATTTCTCTTGCAATGCGTTTTATTTACAGCATATATTGTCATATAAATTTCAAGGATTGCCGTTACAAATTCTTTATTGATAAAGACTTGCTTAAATCATTGTTGAATTTTTCTGGATGGAATTTTATTGGATCCTCTGCAGGTGTTCTTAATAATCAAGGAATCAATGTGCTTACGAATTTGTTTTTTGGAGTTACGTTGAATGCTGCGAGAGGAGTGGCTGCTCAAGTTGACAATGCTGTAAATACTTTTGTAAGTAATTTTATGATGGCGTTGAATCCTCAAATTATAAAAGCATTTTCGTCAAAGAATTATGATTACTTAAATAAGATGATTATTTCTGGAACAAAAGCCGCTTTTTTCTTGTTTGGAATTTTTTGTTTGCCCGTATTTGTCAATACGGAATACATTTTGAAAATTTGGTTGAAAAATGTTCCTGAATATTCGGCATTATTTGTTAGGCTTGGATTCGTTTTTATGTTATCTCAAAACTTGTCTCAATGCCTTTATACAGCAATGCTGGCAACAGGGAAAATAAAGAAGTACCAAATTGTTGTTGGCGGATTGTCGTTAATGGCTTTCCCTGCGGCATGGATATTCTTTAAGATAGGTTTGGGAGGTGAATGGGGATATGGTGCTATGATAATTTTCTCCGTAGTTTGTTTAGTTGCAAGATTATTTCTTTTGCAAGAAATGATTCCTGGTTTTCGAGCATGTTTTTTTCTAAAAAACGCTGTTTTGCCGATATTACTTACGACTATCCCGGTTGCATTTATGTCGTACATAATTCACAGGCAAATTTCAGATCCGAGTATTGTTTCTTTTTGTGGCGAAAGCATTCTATGCTTTTTGTTGAGTATTGTGCTGATATACTTTATTGGATTGTCTGCATTTGAAAAGATGAACTTAATCGAAATTGTTAAGAAAAAAGTGTCTCATTATGTTAAAAAATAGTGAATATTACATTGGCTTTTCTAAAGATGCAGATGACAGATTTAAGGCTTCGTCTGGTGGCATAGGCACTACCATTATGCGGTACTTGTTGTCTCAATCTGAATATGGGACTGGAATAACATTTGTTTTTAATGCCAATCTCTGTATGTATGTTCCGAAAATGATATACTCGGAAAAGGAAATTAATGTTTGTGGAAGCGTATATCAAGATATAGATTTGGTTCGTTTTGTTAAGGATAATCTTGAAAATATTAAAGATGGTATTGTTCTTTCTTGCGGCCCTTGTCAAGTGAATTCGATTCGTGCAATGTTGAATAGAAAGGGCATAAAGAATTTTATTATTTCTTACTGCTGTTCTGGGCAAACAACTGTTCAAGGAACGTTGTGCTATTATAAATTTCTTGGAATTAATAAAGATGATGTTGTTAATATGCAATATCGAGGAAATGGCTGGCCTAGCGGAATACAAATTTGGCTAAAGGATGGTTCTGTCATAAAAAAAGACAATTGGACAGAGCCTTGGAGTACAATTCACCAATCAAATATATTCAAACCTAAGAGATGCCTTTTTTGCAAATTAGATTTAGGAAAACAAGCAGATATAAATCTTGCAGATCCATGGCTAGAGAAATATAAACAAAACGAAAAAATCGGCGCAACGCTTTGTGTTTTAAGTTCCGAGCACGGGAAAAAAGTATTCAACGAAATGCTGGCGGAAAAACTAATTGAAGCGATTCCATCTAACTATGATGAATATGCTATTGCTGAAAAACCTAATGTTCATAAAGAGATAAGGATTAAATCAGAAAGGTTGTTCAAAAAACGACTCGCAAAGTTATTGGAATTCAAAATTTATAAAAAAATGGCTTCGTTATGTCTTTTTAATATGCGTCTTCACATCAAGTTGCAAAATGTAATACGGTTATTATCAAAACAAAGGAGTTTTATGGGTTTTCTTATGGGAATTGTAAAAAGGATCAAAAATAAATTCCGCAACCATTATTATAAAAAACGCCTCGGGGGAGGGACTAATTTCTCTATGGGTGAAAATATAGTGATGAATAACCCCCAGTGCGTGTTTCTTGGCGATAAAGTTGGTGTCGGAGCAAATACATATTTGGGCCCCGTTACAAGTTATATGGGCGTTGCATACAATCCTAAAATTATAATTGGCGACGGAACTTGGGTAGGAAAGAATTGTAGCTTAGCCGCAATAGATAGGGTCGAAATAGGGAAAAATGTCCTTTTTGCCGGACATGTTCATATAACGGATCATTCTCATGGGTACGAAGATATAACGAAACCTATGAATGTTCAACGTTTGACATCCAAAGGTCCTGTTATTATTGAAGATGATTGTTGGCTTGGTTTTAGTAGTGAAATCTTGAGTGGAGTCCATATTGGGAAACATTGCGTTGTTGCTGCCAGAGCTGTTGTAACGAAGGATGTCCCTGCATACAGTATTGTTGCGGGCAATCCTGCAAGAGTTATAAAGAAATACGATATGGAATCAAAGAAATGGGTCCGAGTATGAAAAAATACATTCTGATATCTGATTTTTGTTTGACATCTCGCAATCGCGGTACAGCAGCTTTGGGTTATGGTGCACTAGCCTTTTTGCGTGAAAAAGGCTATATGAAAGAAGGGCAAGAGGTTATACAATATACCATTTACCGAAACCCTTTCCGTAAGCAGACTCTGAGCAAATTGCTTCAAAAGAAACGAAGAACCGAGAATGTTCAGGGGGTTCCTGTTACGTTTAACTACGTTATGGTAAATGCTTTTGAATATAAGTTGTGGGCTAAATTCGGCATATCTCTTCCGTTTCGTCCGTGGGGTAAATTTGTAAGGAAAGTTGCGCTTGTTGCAGCCATCAATGGTGGCGATGGTTTTTCTGACATTTACGGTGAACGATTGTGGAATTCTCGACTTCCTGAAATCAAATTTGCGATGAAAACGAATACTCCGCTGATTCTTTTACCGCAGACAATTGGCCCGTTCAAGGATTCAAAAATACTGGCAGAAGCCAAGCAAATTATGGAATATGCTGATAAGGTTTACGTTCGCGATGCCCAGTATGCAAAAGAACTTGATGAAATGGGTATCAAGTATGAACTAACCAATGATCTCTCTGCGTATATGAAACCGGAATCATGGGATATTGATATTAATCCAAATTCTATTGGTATAAATGTCAGCGGACTTGCTTATTCAAACAACTTCCGCGACCTTGCAGGGCAATTCTCTGCTTATCCTGAATTGATGACGAAGTTGGTTCAGCATTTTCAAAAGAAGGGCAAGACGATCTATCTCATTCCTCATGCCTATGGCTATAACAACCCGGAATGGGATAATGACGATATGATTTCTGGTCGAGAATTTTATAATTCGCTAGAAGATAAAACAAACGTTATTCTTATAGACAAGGACTTGATATCGCCTCAAGTTAAGTTTGTGATTTCGAAAATGTCTTTCTTTATCGGAACTCGAATGCATGCAAATTTTGCCGCAATTTTCACCAAAGTTCCTGTTTTCGGCTTGGCCTATAGTTTTAAGTTCCAGGGAGCCTTTGAAAATAACGGCATTTACAACAGAACGGCGATGATAAATAATATCACTCCTGCGAATATTCCTGGAATTATTGAGCAAATTGAACAGGCGTATCAAGAAGATGTTGTTCAAAAGAAAAATGGATAGTGCTTATTATGATAAAACGTAACCAAAAATTTACCTCCCCACGCACAAGGCGTTCAAAATAAAATTGTACGCGATAACACTCTTGATATAGTTGCTGGAATTTTCATTGTTCGAATAATTCTTGGACACTACATGTCTTTACTCCATTTGAATGAATCCTTGCTATACAGATCAATGAATATTTTGTTCTTTTTTATGCCATGGTTCTTTTTTAAGTCGGGCATGTTTTGTTCGGAACAAAGAAAGGATGTAAAATCCTTATTGTTGCCCTATGTATTTTTCTCAATTGTAGGAATTGTAATTGCAGCTTCTGTTGCATTGATAAATGAAAGCTCTTTACCGAGTACCCTGCTTGGCGAGTGTAAAACATTAGTTTTGAAGCAGGCTATTCATTTTAATGCCCCTCTTTGGTTCCTGTTGTCGTTATGTTTTGTGAGAGTATTTTTTAATTGTATTCGGAACGCAATCAATCATTATTTGCTTTTGGGCTCGTCGCTGCTGTTTGCTTTTTTGCACTACTTATTTTTGGCGAAACACGGCTTGTATTGGCCAGGGAACCTTTGTAGTGGACTTGCTTTTTACATCTTAGGTATGAAACTGAAAGATTTACAGTACAATAAAAAAATTGTAATCAGTTCGTTGATTGTTCTTGTCACGATTGGAATTTTTAGACCAACTATAGTAACAATGTATGGAAACATTCTTTTGTACGAAAATGGAATTTACTTGCTATGGTATCCGTTCTGTCTTGCAGGAATTATAGCGTTCAACAATTTAATCAAATATGCAGGCTTTATCTTGGAGCATTTTCATTTTGATGACATCGGTCACCATTCAATGATATACTATGTTATGCATTGGCCAATAGGACTCTTGATTATTGCTATTTACCAGAAAACAACTCCTGCTCCGAATAATTGGGAATTGCTTATCTATATGTTTTTGATAAATCTTGTTGTTTTACCTTTATTGACTTATCTTTTCAATTTAAGAAGAATGGCAAAGTTTATTGGGAAATAGATGCTGAAAAGAAACGAGGCTGAATAAATCATGAAATTCTTCGTAACAGGTGTAAATGGCCAGCTGGGCCACGATGTGATGAATGAACTTGCAAAGCGTGGCCATACGGGTGTCGGTTCCGACATGGCTCCTGCGTACAGCGGGGTGGCTGACGGGTCGGCCGTCACGAAGATGCCCTATGTGCAACTCGACATCACTGACAGCGCCGCGGTCGACAAGGTGCTTTCTGAAATCAGGCCCGACGCGGTGATCCACTGTGCCGCATGGACTGCGGTCGACATGGCCGAAGACGATGCGAACGTGGCGAAGGTCCGTGCGGTGAATGCGGGCGGCACGCAGAACATTGCCGATGCCTGCCATCACCTGGGCTGCAAGATGACCTACATCAGCACCGACTACGTGTTCGACGGTCAGGGCACGGAACCCTGGCAGCCCGACTGCAAAGATTACAAGCCTCTCAATGTTTACGGTCAGACCAAGCTCGAAGGTGAACTTGCTGTTGCTAATACGCTTGAGAAGTATTTCATTGTGCGAATTGCCTGGGTGTTCGGCCTGAACGGCAAGAATTTTATCAAGACCATGCTTAACGTGGGCAAGACTCACGATACCGTGCGTGTGGTGAACGACCAGATCGGCACTCCGACGTACACGCTCGACCTCTCGCGCCTGCTCGTGGACATGAACGAAACTGAAAAGTACGGCTACTACCATGCCACCAACGAGGGCGGGTACATCAGCTGGTATGACTTCACCTGCGAAATCTACAGGCAGGCAGGGCTTTCGACGAAGGTGCTGCCGGTGACCACCGCCGAATATGGCTTAAGCAAGGCCGCGCGCCCCTTTAACAGCCGCTTGGACAAGAGCAAACTGGTGGAAGCCGGTTTCAAGCCGCTCCCCACATGGCAAGATGCCCTAGCGAGATATTTGAAAGAAATAGGAGAATTTTCCTGAGAAATTCCATTTTGACACTTTGTGACAAAATATGGATTGTATATTTGTCAGAAAGGAATGCTTTTGAAAAAACTGAACGCCAAATATATTGCAAAATTTCGTATTTCCCTGTTGACAATAGGGGCGTTTTTAGTTATATTCATTAACAATAGTACTCGCCACGCGATCCCGTTCTTCGGGAGCGGACCACGGCGAGTCTTTTTTGTTTTTAGGGAGGATTGGTGAAATTCAATAAGAAACCGACTTCCCTCGAAGAGCAGGTCGCCCTGCTGAAAAGTCGTGGTGTCACGATAGATAATGATTCTGCAACGCAGGTTTTATTGCAGGTCAATTATTACCGTTTCTGCGGCTACGGACTTTATTTTGAAGAATTTGACGATGACGGGAATCGCTTGGACAAATTTTTGCCCGGTACATCGTTTAACCGAATTTTGGGGCTATACCGGTGGGACGAAAGGCTTAAGACTCTTCTGCAAAAATATCTCAGCCGTTTTGAAATAATGTTCCGCTCTGTCCTGAACTATGTCTTGGTGACGGAAACGCAGAATCCGTTTTGGTTTCTAGATGAAGAGTTGTTTACAAATTCCATTGATTTAAGCAATTTGAACCAGGAATGCGTCGATGCCTTGGAGCGGGCGATAGATAACAATGAACTCTCCGCTGTACATTTTAAGGCTGCATATACAGAATCCGATGTTCCGCCTTGTTGGATTCTTTCTGAATATCTTTCGTTCGGGAAATGGTCAAAGGTCTTCGGGGCGTTAAAATACCAATCGCATGTAAAAAAAGTCGCTTCTGCGCTAAAGGCCCCGCCTAATGATGTGGTGTCCTGGGTGCGAAGCTTGGTCATTCTCCGCAATCGTTGCGCCCATCATGGACGCCTTTGGGGATACCGCTTCAAAATAAGGCCGTCCCGTACTCCTGCCATGCATCGGCTGCAGTTGGGGAACGATTCTGTTGGCGCCTTGATATTCATTTTGCATGATCTTCTTTCTACGGATGTGCCGGCCCAGAAGGAAATGACCGCTGCCTTCAATGAATTGATTTTGGCTTGTCCAGAAGACTTTGAAAATGCTTTGGGTTTACCGAAGGGCTTTAAGTTTTAAAAATGAATGTATCGCTATGTCTAAATTCAATTTCATCAAGACGTCCATCGAGGGCGTGACGATTGTAGAACCGACGGTCTTTGGCGACCATCGCGGCTACTTTATGGAAACCTACAACAAGGCAGAATTCGACGCTGCCGGCTTGAACATGGTTTTCGTACAAGATAACGAATCCAAGAGCAAGAAGGGCGTGCTCCGCGGACTCCACTTCCAGAAAAAGAACCCGCAGGGTAAACTCGTTCGCGTAATCGAAGGCGAAGTCTTTGACGTGGCGGTCGACCTGCGTAAGGGTAGCCCGACGTTCGGCAAGTGGGAAGGCGTTGTGCTTTCTGCCGAAAACAAGAAGCAGTTCTACATTCCCGAAGGCTTTGCCCACGGTTTCGTGGTGCTCAGCGAGATGGCGACTTTCGTGTACAAGTGCACTCGCCTTTACGACCCGAAGGATGAAGGCGGCCTCATGTGGAACGATCCCGAAATCGGCATCGAATGGCCGGTGGGCAATGGTTTCGAACCGCTGCTTTCTGAAAAGGATACCAAGAATCCGGCGCTCAAGGATTTGGGATTCGCTTTTGAACTATAAGGAATCAATATGGAAAGATCGATCGTAATTACTGGCGGAGCGGGCTTTATTGGGAGCCATGTCGTTCGTCTATTTGTCAACAAGTACCCTGAATACAATATCATCAACCTCGACAAGCTCACGTATGCGGGCAACCTTGCTAACCTCAAGGATGTCGAAGGCAAGCCGAACTACAAGTTCGTGAAGATGGATATCTGCGATTTCGACGCTTTCTACAAGCTCATGCAAGATGAAAAAGTTGATGGCATCATTCATCTCGCTGCCGAAAGCCATGTGGACCGTTCCATCAAGGATCCGTTCACATTCGCCCGCACGAACGTCATGGGTACTTTAAGCCTCCTCCAGGCGGCAAAGCTCTACTGGGAAAGCCTCCCGGAAAAGTACGAAGGCAAGCGTTTCTACCACATTTCGACTGACGAAGTTTACGGCGCCCTCAAGATGAACCATCCGGAAGGCATCACGCCTCCGTTTACGACTACGGCTTCTAGTTCGGAACACCATTTGGCCTACGGAGACGACTTCTTCTACGAAACGACGAAGTACACGCCGCACAGCCCGTATTCCGCTTCGAAGGCTGGCTCCGACCACTTCGTGCGCGCATTCCACGACACTTACGGCATGCCGACGATCGTCACGAACTGCTCCAACAACTACGGCCCGTACCAGTTCCCCGAAAAGCTCATCCCGCTTTTCATTAACAA
>NZ_FRCO01000005.1:0-200352 GCF_900142945.1 Fibrobacter sp. UWB7 | reverse complement strand
CAATCTTCCCGAAAGTCTCGCGGGCTTTCGCTTTTTCCTTCGTGACTCGGTTTCGACCTCGTCTCTCAGGAACGGCGCCAATTATAGAATTTTCAGATATCTTTGCAAGGGGTAAATTCGAAAAAAATTTCACTTTTTTTCACTTTTTTCGATGAAAACGGGATGTACGCCGCCGGAAATACACAAAGTCAACAATCTATAAACAGAAATCTTTTTTCGCCATCGACGAGAAATGACTGGACCCTTCACTTCGTTCAAGGTGACGATTGAAAGAAGACAATCCTCAGGAAAAGGGCGATGCCGGAACAGGGTCCGGCATGACAACTAGAGGAAAGCCCAGGGTAACGAATGAAAAACAAACGTTTTACCGGTACTTTAAGCCGGGGAAAGCCTCGTAATACGACTTTTTGTCAGCGTACATGCGTTCATCGGCAAGTCGCATTGCAGTACGTATATCGCTCTCACCATAACAGACTCCGACAGAGAAGCGAACGTCCTCTGTAATTTTCGACAAGTAATGGACTTGATCGACACGACGTCGGACTTCATCTTCAGCGATTTTGGACACAATTATCATGAACTCGTCACCGCCAGCACGAAAGACCTCGCCATCATGGAAAACGCTTTGCAAAATCGAGGCTGCCTTACGCAACATCTTATCGCCCGCAGCATGTCCACGTTCATCATTCACTCGTTTAAGCCCATTTAAGTCCGCAAATAGTACAGCTTCCGGCATCGGAACCTGACCTTCGACAATCTGATTGACCAGATTATTCATCACGTTTCGATTCTTGATACCCGTTAGGGAATCTATCGTACTCATGACTTCAAGTTTGTTCAAAAGCTTATAACTTGCAATTTCGGATGCGATAAAGAACGTTGTAAGCTCAAGCGTTTCCTTAATCTTCATGACATCTTCGACATTGAAGTTGAGCGACCACATATAGCCGAGCAACTTTCCACCGTGACGCAACGGGAACAGCACCACTGTTTTAACCCCGGCATAACGAAGAGACGCATGCCAAACAGGATTCCGTTCGCGCAGATTTTCCATATCGCGGTCATCTTTCAAGATGATGCAAGTGCTCCCTGCAAGCGTACCTGGCCACGTTTCCAAAATCGCATAGAACCCCTGTATATAGCGAGCCATCGGGTACAGCCCAGACCCTTCACGGAGAGATTCCGCAAAAATCGAGCAAGTACATTTTTCATCATCGGTCAACAAAATACAGCAATGGTCCGAGCCACAAATCTTGCGGATATCCTCGACCACATCCTGGAACGCGTGCTTGATATTGCCCGAGCCACGCAACTTGATGCAAGCTTTCAACACGTCAGCAGCGGTATCCGCAGAAATGTCCGCCATCGCGGAAGAATCTGCCTTGGGGGCAACGTCATAACAGTAAATGCAATAACCAATATTTTCTTTGTCCGAATCAAGCGGCAAAAGGAACATATTGAGCCAAAGACCCATCATGTAAAGGTTCACGTAAGCATGGAGCGGTTTTCCATCGCGAATACAACGGAAGCAATGCTCTTCAAAATTCGGATTCTTTGGGAAACAAGCCTCATAGGGGCAACCGGGTTCAAACGGATGATTGAGCGCAGCCATGTCTTCGCAATGAGCTTTATTGCCCGCAACTACACGGATATTTCCATAAGTCCCATCTGGGAAAAATTCAACAGAAACAACACAAGCCTTAGCTTTATAGTGCGACAGCAAATCATCAAAGTTCATAACAAATCCCCTATTTTTCGTTTATTAATATAACCTTTTTGGACGGGAAAGTCATTCAGAAATTTTATTTGTACTACCCATTCCAGCCCCTAAGTTCTAAAAATTCGCCATCCTAGGTTTTTCCACAAGTTGCGAATATACTCATCGCCAAAGCGCAAGCGTTGCGGCAATGTCGGTGTGCGGTCATAGAGCATTTGCACAAACTCGTCTTTCTGACCCGCGAAATCGAGAATTTCGACCGTATAAACGCTCGGCACTTTGGGGTTGCACGAATGATGAATCGAAACAACAGTTCCCTTGACATTCAAGTCTTTGTTGTCCGTAGAGATTCCAAGCTCTACTTGCTCGCCCAAATAAAGTACATCAACTTCATCGACAAAGACATCCACCGAATGCTCGGTTAGCTTAGTCGTCACGCCTTCCACAAGTTTTCCATCGCTCTTGTGGAGCGCAACAAGCTCGGCAGCAAAGACCTTCACATTTTCGCTATCAGAATCACGACCAAAACCAAGGAACAAGCACATCGTGAGATAATACGAATTGCGCACAAGCCAGAACAGCACCGCCAAAATTCCGATGTATTCAAAAGCCACCATCATGTAAGTCATGTGTACAATCCCCGCAAGCGTGAGCACCAAAAGAACCGCAAACGGCAAAAGGCTTCGCTTGTCGATAACTCTACGAGCACTTACCTTTTCTTTTTTCGTTACTTTAAACTTGGAAAGCGTTATGCCAAACACCTCCTTCACGACAGGCATCAAGAGGAACGGCATCACGGACGTCTCGTAAATACCGCTCCACTGCGCAGAGATTTTGCCTTGGCTCGTAACGCGAAGCGCAAGGATTTGCAAAATGTGCATCGGCAACCAGAATAACGCAAGGTCCACAAGCGTACACTTGAAAATCGGGATGCAGAACACAGCAAACATCAACGGCGAAATGAGATAAATCAAGTTCTTGATCGGCGAGAACCAGTAAAGCACGGAATTCAAGTAACTCATCTTTTGCGACACATCCAATTTACGGTTACGCAAGAACTTGAGCTGCTTTGCAGTCGCAATCACACCACGCCCCCAACGGGTGCGCTGTTGCACATGTTCTTGGAACGTCGAGGGAGCAACACCCGATGCAAGCGGTTCAGAAAGCCCGAGGCTAACATAACCCGCCGATTCAATCAGCATGCCCGTCGCAAAATCTTCCGTAATAGACTTTGTATAGAATCCGCCGATATCTTCGAGCGCTTTACGGGAAAGGATTGTATTCGAACCACCGTAAATTACGCTGTTCGTTGAAGTTTTTGCAACCTCAATCACGTCATAGAAATAATCCTGTTCATTCGGCACAACGCGCTCAGCATAAAGATTGTGCTGGAACACGTCAGGCGTATAAAAACTTTGCGGGGTCTGGACAAAACCAAGCGCACGGCGACGTTCCTTTGGCAAGCTCGCATTGATGCGCTCGGCATCGACAAAGTACGGAATCGTCTTAAGCAAGAACTTCCGTTGCGGAATCATGTCGGCATCGAACGTTACCACATACGGAGAATTCGTCCGGGCAAGAGCAGCGTTCAAGTTTCCCGCCTTTGCACCTTTGTTATCCGGGCGGTCAAAGTAAATCACGCCAAGCTCTTCGGCAAGGGCACGCATTTCAGGGCGACGGTTGTCATCACACAGGCAAATATTGACTTTGGACTTGTCCGGGTATTCCATGTGCTTACAGCCGATAATCGTCTTGCGCAAAAGTTCCACAGGCTCGTTGTACGTCGAAATGAAAATATCGACATCCGGGAATTCTTCATCTGCAATTTTTGGAAGCGGATGATCGCGCAACTTGAGCAAACCACCGTAATGGACAAATGATTCAAAAAAGCCGAGAACCTCTACAACGAGCAGGAGAGAACTCCCCACCACAGCTATCCAGCCATAAGCATACGGAATCGAGCACGTTACACGCCAGCAGAGGTAAACGAGCGTGCAGAGCGTACTAAACAAGAGGAACATATCGCCAAAAATCACCTTGGCTGGGCTCTTATTAAATTTTTTTGCCGCTTCGTCCGTACTGTATTTTAGCAAGTCATCGTAAGAGCGGATAATTTTGTTTTTAGAACGCTTTCTGTACTTTTCCAACGCAAGACACAGAAAGAGAAAAATAAACAGAGGCCCAGCAAACACGAGCCAGACCTTGTGTGGCTTAGAACGGGCTAAAATCTTGAAATTTTCAATCGCGCTATACTCAAGCGTAATTTGATCAATCGGTTTTCCTTGGAATAGCGCCTTTGCAAAACGTCCCGAAATTGTCAAATCACCATCCGTCAAATATTCCACAGCACGGGAATCATCACGGATCATCGAAGATTCTTCTTCTTTATTCGAAAGATTCCAAATGGTATAGCTTATATGCAAGGAGTCAATCAAGCTATACCAAATCCTTACATTTTCAAAATCAATTTTTCCATCACCCGATTCTTCGCAGAGACCACTTTCCGTGACGAATATCGGCGTTCCTCGTTTCATGACATTACGAAGTTTTGCACGAAAGACATAAGTATGCGAAGTTGCATAAAAATGGAACGAATACATCACGTTGTCGAACGGAAGCGGATCCTCTGCCGGGTACTGGATTTCACGAGCATAGTTTGGCGTACCAATGACAATCAGAGCATCAGGTTTGTGCCTGCGAATCACCGGGATAACGACATGCGCATATTCCTTGATGTCTTCCCAGGTGCAGTCGCCATTGGGCTCATTGCAAATTTCAAAAATCACGTTCGGGACATTCGCATATTCCCTAGCCATTTCGTTAAAGAAAGAAATCGCCTCGGCAAGATACACATTAGGGTTCTGATCTTCTAGAACATGCCAGTCCACAATAACATACATGTCGTTTGCAATGGCGTATTCAACCCCCTTGCGCAAAATTTCCATGTTCTTTTTGCGGTCGCCCTCCACATAGTCCTTGGAGTACATGGCAAGGCGAATGAGGTTCGCATTCCACTCTGTGCTGAGTTGCTTAAACAGTTTGTTATTCACAAACTGCGGAAACCATGTGAGACCATGGGTGCTTGCGCCCTTAAGAACGACGACATTCCCATGCTCGTCGTGAAGCTCCGTACCCACAACATGAAGTTTACCGCTCGTCGATGGACGCGCAACAGGAGTCGCCACCGCAAACGAGACAAAAGACAAAACCAAAAAGAATAGAAAGAAAAACTTCCGCACAACCATATCATTAAGATATGAAAATAAACAGAATATTGCAACATTTATCTTTACGCATTAAAAAAGCACCCCACATTTGCAGAGTGCATTGTACCTATTATGAATAGCGTTTATTACTTGCCGTGGCGGAGCTTGGAACCAATAGCGCGGAAAATATCCTTAATCTGTTTTTCGGTCATCGTCGGCGTTTCGGCAGACTTGGCAAGACCCGTCCTATTATGGAAGTTTGTAATCAAGTCTACAAATTCAGCGGAAGCAGAGATGTCCTGATCATAGAGATCAAAATTGAAGAATTCCTGCGTTTCGCCGTTTTCATATTCTTGCTGATAATCCTTAAAAGCCTTTTTACAATCATTTTCGACATACGCATAGCGGAATCCCTGCTTGACGGTGCTAGTCACGCCACCATACGACACCGTATATTCAATGGAACCCTGCGTATGAGAGACATAAGTCATTTCAAGACCTTCAATGCTGAGAGTCTTGCAGCTCATGTTAATAGAGTTCTTCGGAACTTTCGCAATCAAGGAAAGCGTTTCTTGCATTTCGCCAAAGTTTTCGAAAATGCAATCCGTATTGATATAGATAACATCACTGTAATACGGATCTTCGAGAACGACACCTTCAATCAGCGGACTTTTAACAGTCGCGCTCTTATAGAAATTGCCTTCCGGGAACTGTTCACCGGCAGCAACTCTAAATTCATAAGTGTTCTTGCCAGCACCATCGCCCAAATCCATTTGAGCCGTGCCGTTGCCAGCATCCGTCAATGCACCATGCTGAGTCGTCTTTTTCCAAACAGCTTCGTTTGCATAATCCGTGCAAGTAGCCTTGGTAATTTCCAAGGTACCATCGGCAGCATAGCTATATTCACCCATTTCAGAAATGATATAGTCCGTCGGGAGGGCGGCTGGAGTTGGAGCCACGGAGCTGGAATCATCGGAAGACGATACGCAACCCGTCATAGCAAGGGCGACCGCAGGGAGTACGGCAAGAACTTTTTTCATATAAATCCTCATTATTAAATTGTCCTTACTAATGTACAATTTTTTTAAGCTTTACACAAGAAAAAACATGTACAAAGTGAAGATTTATTTACTTGAGTTGTAAAATCGCTAATAAAGGATTATAGATCTTACCAATCCTTAGCCGGGCGAGCTTGACCGCGAACGGGTTTCCAGGGCTTGCGTTCGCCGTTCTGTTCGTCAAAGTCCTTAAGGAGCTGTGCGGCTTCTTCAGGAGTCATTTCGCCAGGTTGAAGCGGCTGCTGTTCTGGCACACCGCCGTTACTATCACTGGAATTACCTTCAGACTGTTCAGGCTGTTGCGGCTGCTCTCCGGCACCGCCATTGCTATCGGAACTATCGCCACCCTGGCTACTGCTAGACTGACCGTTCTGACCTTGATTCTGTTGATCCTGATTTTGGTCATTCTGGGCACTAGAAGAACTCTGGTCGCCATTCTGGTTCTGATTTTGCTGATCCTGGTTCTGCTGATCTTTATTCTGGTCTTGGTTTTGCTTGTCCTGATTCTGATCCTGGTTTTGGTCCTGATTATTTTGGTCTTGATTCTGGTCGTTCTTAGGATCGTTCTTCTTATTTTCGTTTTGCTGCTCGTTTTTCGCTTCGTGAATGCGGTCGAGGAGCATCTGCAATTTCTGATCGTTCGGGTAGTATTGCAAGCCTTCGTTGCAAGTGATTTCTGCTGTCGGCAAGCGGTTTTCGATGTACTGGAACGCCGCATCGCCATAGTAGGCAGAAGCCGACTTCGGAGCCGCGAATGCAACGGATGCAAGGAACAAAGTTACAGACGAGAGACGAATGACGAGAGAGGAGAGAGACTGCTTCATTAGATTACCTCCAGGTCGTTGTCGGTGTTGCTGGCGTCAATCTTAGTCTTGGGCTTGCGACCGGCTTTGATTTCGATGACGTCGTCAATGCGCTGCACATGGCCGCTCAACTGGCTTGCGGTCTCGTCTTCGGCAATCAGGTTCTCGAGCATCTGCTTGCCTTCGGCA
Source organism: Fibrobacter sp. UWB7 (assembly GCF_900142945.1). NCBI lineage: Bacteria > Pseudomonadati > Fibrobacterota > Fibrobacteria > Fibrobacterales > Fibrobacteraceae > Fibrobacter > Fibrobacter sp. UWB7. Next base: position 193,379 of record NZ_FRCO01000005.1, on the reverse strand, counting down.
TACTTGCCATCCTTGCAAAGCTGGAGCGCACGAGCCAAAACCTGCTTAGCTTTTTCGCTCAGCGGAGGTTGTTTCTGGTCATTCTGATTTTGGTTCTGGTCCTTGTTTTCTTTTTGCTTGTCGAGTTCTTCCTTAAGCTTACGCTGGACAATTTCAACGTTCTTCTTCGCGTTTTCAAAATCGTTATCGAGGTCAATTGCCTTTTTCAAATAAGCAACCGATTCACGCCAGGCCGCAATGCGCGCACTCGGTTCCTGAGCTTTTTCGCCCACGCGGAAATGCGTATTCGCCAAGTTATACGCCGCCTTCGCCGCCATATTCCTGTCGGGCATGCGCACAGCGCTTTCGAGTTCCTTCTTGGCTTCTTCAAAATTGCCAAGCTTGTACTGGCACGTTCCAATATTGTAGAACAAAAGCGGATTTGCGGGCTCCGCTTCGCGGGCCTTCATGTACTTTTCAAGCGCACCGGCATAATCGCCAGCGGCAAAAAGCTTGTTGCCATCATTGATTGGTCGGGCAAACGTCGCCACAGCCATAAGCATCGTCAAAGAACAAATCTTAAATACAGTAGAAATTCGCATATTCACACTTCTTATTCTTTTTCGAACACCAATATATCAAATTTCAACTTCTCAGAGTAATTTTGTGGGGTATGCTACAATATATTTTCCAAAATTACGGACTGAAAAGCCGCGCTGTTCAAACCACGAAAGCCTTGAATCCTTGTTTTCCATAAGATAAACGGCTTGCGTATCGGCATTGCCCAAATCAAACGTGAAAACATAGCGGTCAAATTCGTGCACGTAGAGGAACGCGCTCGGGAAATTCGTGTAGCGCACCGTCGAAAGGTAAGAATTCAAGTCCACCTTGCCATAAAAAAGTACTCGCGGGTAGCTCACGTTCGGGTCCACATAAATTTTATCGCCCGGTTTCGACTGCGACTGCGCAAATTCCATGGCATCGCCAATGCCTTCGCAGAACGGATTTGCAATCTGGTCCTTATATACCGTAAAATATTCACGTTCGAAATTGGCAAAGCTCAAGAGGTACGCCACCAGCGGAACATAAATCAACTTCGGGTGGATATAGCTAAACGCGAGAATAATCCCTTGCGCCGCCATAATTATAATCGGGATAAAAATCAAGTTCACGCGATTGACATTGACGCTGATTAAAACGCCAATTGCAAAGGCGGCGAGTAGCCAGACGAGCATAAAGAACGAGAGCCCAAGCTTGCGCGACTTTACATCACGCACCGTCTGCCAAATGTTTTCGACAAGGCCGACAAAGAAAAATGCAAACGTCACCGGATAGAAAAGCCCGAAATTGCGGATGTAATTCCACGGGAGTCCATCGGACTGGTTCTTCAAAATATTCCAAAGGTTCATGAAATTTTCAGGGATGCGTTCAAACGAAATTTCACTCGCCCTAAAATAAACAAGCTTCGGAATGCTGATAAACGGCAAGCGGATTTCATTGATGACGCCCTTGTTCACAAGCATAAAGAGCATGAGCGGGAGCGCAAGTGCAGCAAGCACGCCAAGCGAAATCCAAGTATAACGATTGTTGTGTATGGACTTTGTCCAAAGTGCATAAATCACATTCAGCAAAATAATGAACGGGACAGCCACCCAGATGGTCGCATATGCATAAAGCGAGAGTCCGTAAAATGCAGCCGAGGCAATCAAGAACTTCGGCTTTTCAAGACCATTCACAAAGAAGAAAAGTCCGAACAGCACAAATCCCGGCGCCAAGTTCGATTCAAGAGCCCAGCGCGAAAGCATCACATGCCATGGAGAAATCGCAAGCAAAAGTGTTGCTCCCAAAGCAAAGCGTTCGCTCGAGAATCGGCGCACCAAGAAGTAAACCGCCGCAAGCGACAAAAGCCCCACCAGAAGCATCGGCAAGCGGATTACCCAGACATGCATCCCGAAGAGTGCCACAAACGGAATCATCAAATACGATTCGAGAGCATTCATGCCGGACCCCCAAGCGGTCAGGTAAACCGGCAAGCGGTAGCCGTAAGAATCAGCAGCATGGTGTAAAAGCGTATAGGCGTTATAGCCCGCAAAAGCTTCGTCCTGGTTGATATCGCCCGGCACGGAGCCGAACATGTAGACACGTGCAAACGTCCCTAGCAGCAAAATTGCAGCAAAGACAAATTGCGCCGCCGTTCGCGATTTCAGCCAAGCAAGAACCTTGTCCATTACTTCCTCTTTGTCACGATGACATTCAGCCAGTCGGCATGGTCGTAAGCATTATCGCCATCGGCATCGGCCTTGAGGATAATCGTCTGCTGACCACCGATATAGACTTTAGCCGATTGCGGCTTTCTATTGCCAAATACAACGTCACCTTTCCAGAGCGTTTCTTCGGGCGTTGCCACAATAAAGCGCACGGAGCCACCGCCACCCGCTTCATCGTCAATGCCCACGACAAATTCGAGCGAATCCGCATCCGCGGGCATCTTGAAGAACAGTTCAGAATTGGCGTGCGTGCCAATGCCATTTTTGTACTGCTGACCACGAACAGTAAGCGTAGCGCCATCGACAGCGCGGTTCACACGAGGCCTCCCGTACTGTTGCGTGTAATGGTCAATCGGCAAATCCGTGAGGTAGAACTGGTTCGACTGGAGTTCCACATTGACCGGCATGAGTCCGACAATTTCAGAAATGAGCATCGGGAAAAGGAACAATGCAAGCACCATGTACGGCGTAAAGCGCGGGAACGGGATGCGGGCAAGCTTTTCAATCAGCGCCGGGAACGCACGCGGGGCAAAGTTGTTCACAACACCCGCAATGAAGATGAGGAGTGCAAGTCCAGAAACCGGCACCCACAAATCGGCACCCTTGAAGCCATTCACCATTGAAATATTCATGGCACAAATGGCAGTCACTAGAATTGACCAGATCCAGGATTTCTTCGTTTCAAGCACCATCCACATGCAAGCAAACGGAACGGCGTAAATCAGGTAACGTTCATGCATGCCCGGCAACACAAGGAAGAACGCAAAAGCTTCCCAAGTCGCAAGTTCAAACGTGCGGCGGAGTGTTTTGGCAAAGAGAGCGCACTTCAAAATGTAAGCAGAGATAATCACGAACAGAATCTTTCCAAGCCAGGACGGCGAAAGCAAAAATCCAATACCTTCCGGCGAGAGCCCGAAAAGCGGATTCACGTCACGGCTCGTATTGCCCACAAAGAACATCCAAGTGTTCGCTGCATTGTAAGTCGAGAACGGGTACTGTTCCGTCGTGTTGAGGTAAGCATGCGTGAGGAGCCCCGAGAGGTTCCCTGCAACGATGAAAGGCAAGAACACAAGTGCAATTGCAATCACCATGAGCGGGAGCCCGCGCCAAGACTGCTTATAGCGACGGAGGAAAATGCCACCGAAAATCGGCAAAAGCAAAATCATCTGGAACTTTGCCAAAAGCGCAAGTGCAAAGAACATCGAAGCGTACTTTAAAAGTCCGCGGAAGTTGATGCAGTAAAGAGCGGCAATGCCAAAGATGCAGGGGAACAAATCGACCTGTCCCCAAATCGGGCCGTCGAGCAAAAGCGCCGGGTTCAAAGCCACAAACGCAAGCACGAGATGTGCAGAGTACTTCGGCAACTTGAAGCGCGCCACCAGTCGGCTCGCCAAATCGACAAGTCCTACATGTCCAAAATAAACCGGCCACAAGCAGAAGAACTTGAGAAGGGTTCCCTTTTCTATCGGGATGTTTGCCAAATTATGGACTTGCGCCACAATCCAAAGCCAAAAAACATAAAGCGGAGGATAGTTGCCGTTAAAGCGTTCAAGCCCGTTATTCGCCAGTTGCTTGACCCAATCCGCCCAATAGTTTTGGTCACCGCCAAAGGCAGCCGCATTCGTGCAGAACAAGTTTGCAAGCAGGCAGATAACGCCCCAAATCAAAAAGTACTGGATAGACTTATCGTTTTTCACCAGAAGCTCCAAAATGTTTAAAATGAATATTCACGGAATTCGCTTTCCGATACACAAAACCAAGTCCCTTCCAGAAATAATCCAAAAGTACAGATGCGATGTACGTCATTGCAATAAGCACCAACAGCGACGGGATAGCATATCGCGGAGCTGCAACAATCTTTGCCGGAACATCGAAATAGTAACAGAAGAACGGGTGGATAAGCCACATAAATGTGCTCTGGCGACCGAGATGCCAAAATCCTTTTTTCAGCATTTTCATGCGATTCAGGAGATCCATGCTCGCTACCGTCAAAACGGGAATGAAGAACACATCAAAAATTTCGCCCACTTCATTTTGACGCATGACAATGACCATGCACCAGACGAGGAAATCCGCAAACGGATTCAAGAGTCCATGCTGTTTTGCGGAATCATGCAAGCGGTCGAACAACCCATTACGAGCCACAACAGCGCCCATCCAGAAGCAAGCCGCATACGGTGCAATCTGGCAGAACATGCGAACATACATGTGGCTATTGCCAAGAACGCCAAGTGCAGGGACTGTTTTAAGCCCTGGGAAAATGTGAGCAAACAAAAGCGACACAACGACGACAATAAAAAGATTCACCCTAGCCGAATAGCGGTCGATAATCGCACGAATGAACGGGAAAGTAATCAAGGCAAACGCATAACTTATCAGGAACCACCATTCCCTGTTGTACGTTGAAGTAAATCCCAAAAAGTTCGAGAGCAGTTCTCTTGGCACAAGTTTTTCAAAGCGCGAATAAATAAAAGGATCAATGCAATACGGAAACTGCGAAGAGAAGAACAAGAATCCTATCGGAATGAAAACGAGAAAAACTTTCCAATAAGCAAAGTAAAGTCTCTTAAGCCTACCAACGATATCATACGACTTTCCGTAACTGCTCTTGTAAACACCATAGCCGCCAAAGAAGAAAAACATCGGTACGCAAATTTTACCAAAAATTCCCAAATAAAGAGTCGAAGGCATACCAAACAATGTGAACAAGCCCACAACGCCACCACCGGGAATTCGATTCGGGAAAAACCAAAGGTGATGCATGAGCATGCAAACAATTGCAATCCCCTTCATAATTTTGGTATCATCGGGCGTTAAGAAATTATCGATTGCGTTTGAACTTTTTTGCATAATATTCTTTTACGTAATTTGATTTGGAAATTATAGAAATCTTTTGGCACATTGCCATTTACATTGTTCCCATTTTATAAATTTAAAAGCTAGGATTTACAACGGAGAAGGAACTGTTATGCCCGAAATAAAGAGCACAACGTGTAAAAATCATTCCATAGAACTCATTAGGATTGTGGCATGCCTGCTAGTGATTATGGCACATAGTCAAATCAGCATCTTAAACAACAATGAACTGATTAGCGGTAGACTCGCCATTTCGACAATCCTCGCCGACGACGTTCCGCTATTTTTACTGGTAACCGGTTTCTTTTTCTTTGGCAGAATCAAGTCCGATGCAGACATCATCCCGACTTTCCCGCATAGAGCAAAATCATTTTTCTCCCGCGTTTATATCCCCACGATTGTCTATATCCTAATCAACATCATTTACCGTTATTACAACAGTCCAACACCACTCAATTCCATTTTAAATGCCGACTGGGATTATCTCGGACGATTCATTTTCAGGTTACTCCCCGGCGACCATTTGTGGTACATTTGTACTTACATGTCGTTTATCTTCTTTTTCCCGATGCTAGCTTTCGTTTGTCAAGACAGCCCGCAAAAGAACAAATTAAGGCGGACTCTTTTGGGAACTGCCATCGGTGCTGCAGTCATTGGCGACGTGCAATATTTTTTCAAGTTGAGCATGATTGATTTCGAAAAATTCCTTTGGGGGTATTGCACTATTTTCCTTATTCTCGGATACGAACTTTCACTGTTCATCTGCAAATTTGAAAACAAGCGGAGCAAGCTTTTTGCCATCGGCATCGTTATTTATCTACTCGGCTTTTTCATCAAGTTTGGCCTGCAATATTACATGTTCACCGAATACGGCGAGAATTACGCGAACAACAGATTCCGTTGGCTCCAGTGTTCGCCTTGCTTTATAACGACTGTGGGAATGTTCATCGCCGTGTACGCACTTGGTACATTAATCAAAGCAAAGGGCATCGTGGCACGCATCATCAATTACGTTGGTTCCTGCACATTCGCGATTTACCTTTTCCATTTCATGGTCATCCTTGAAACGGGAAATTTGCGCAGCACGATTTTCTGGAAAACGGGAGCCGCAATGACATTTTTCAATGCCATCGCGTATTACATCCCTTACGCCCTCGCCGTATTTGGTTTGACTTTGGTTGTGGCGATAGTCTTCAAATACGTTGTCGAAAAGCCCGTAGCAAAGCTCTTTAGCAAAAAAACGCCTTCACAAGCTTAATCATGTCTTCGTGGTCGCTAGTGGCCATCATCTCGCGGATGCTGTGCATGCTAAGCATAGGCTCGCCAATATCGACTGTCGGGATTCCGAGATTTGCAGAAACCGTCGGACCGACCGTCGAGCCGCATGGCATGTCGTTTCGCATGATGAACACCTGTAACGGGATTCCCGCTTTTTCGCAAAGCAGTCGAAGCTGCGCAGAACTCATCAAGTCGCTCGCATAACGTTTTTGCGCGTTTGCCTTGAGCACAATGCCCTTGCCCAACAGCGGAGCATGATTCGATTCGTGCTTTTCCGTATGGTTCGGGTGCTCGGCATGCGCCATGTCGATGGAGAGCGCGATACTAGACGAGAGACGAAAGGCGAGAGACGAAAGAGGCGAAGTCAAAGAATCCAAGACGCTCTTCAAGAAGTTGCCGGCGGCACCTTCGCGGGTGTTAGAACCGACTTCTTCATTGTTGAAGAAACACGCCACAAAACAATCGTTTTCAGCCGACTTGGCTCCAACAATCGCTTCAGCAATGGCATGGCAACTGCTCAAGTTATCAAGTCTGCCCGAATAAATCCATTCGTCATTAAAGCCACCACGATTTGCAGGCTGAGCATCAAACAACTGCACATCAAAATCAATCAGGCGAGCCCCCGCAGGGAGCTCCTTTTCAAGAGCCTTCACAAACAAGTTCTTACGATTTTCAGAAGCATTACCTTCCGAAGCGCATGCCCACAGTGCATTGAAATCAATCTGAGGATTGACCTTGAGACCATCCTGGTTCACACCTCGGTTCAAGTGAACCGCCAACTGTGGAATCCTGAAAAGTTTTTCACCACGGAACAGCCTCGTTTTGAGCGTTGAATTATCGGCATCGACGTATGCGAGCATCCCTGCATATCCAAGATCGCGGTCGAGCCAGCTCGTGTAAAGCGGAGAACCGTAAACCTCCGTATGGAGCGTGCACACACCCGCATTCACGCCATCTGGATTCGGGGAAATCTTAAGCGTCGGAAAGTCCGTATGCGCAAGCGCAATCCTGAACTTCGACGTGTCACACCACTGTTTTGGCGTACGGAACGCAATGACAGAACCTTCGCGGCACACGAAATAGGCTTTTGCAGGCTCAAGACTTGCGCCTAATTCCATTTCAGCAAAAGAATTTGCCTTAAAAAACGACTTCAAAGCGTCTACAGTATGGTACGGCGTCACAGCGGTATTCAAAAATTCAAAAAAATCCATATTTCCTCGAAAAAATTCAATTAAATTCAATTTGACAATATAATCTATTTATATTTCACGCAAGCAATGGCATTTCAAAAGATAAAACAGATCAACTGGATGGAAATGTCCGGCCTCCTGGTCGGCGTTGTGACCACCGTTGCTGTAATGATTTTTTCGCTGACGCTCTACCACTACCTCAATGACAACGGAGTCATCAAGGTCAAAGAGTACACGCTGCACAGTAAGTTCGAAAAGGCTCTCGGCCTTAGACCGGGTACCCGTGTACAGATTAGCGGTGTCGATGTCGGACAGATTAAAAACATGAAGATCAATTCCGATGGCATGGGTGTGCTTATGGAATTTGCCATCCGCCAGGAATTCCAGCCGCTGATTACCGACAGTGCATCAGTCTACGCCATCCGCGACCAGAACATGATTTCGGCTCGAGTCATCAATATTGACATCAGGAACGGCAAAGGAAATATTCTTCAAGACGGGGATACCTTAACGGCAGGCAAAGCTCAAGATATCGAAACCGTCGTGGAAACCGCCAACGAACTTTTGGGCCGCGTAAACCACCTTATCGATGCCGCCGACACGCTTATCGCAATGGCTCTCGATACAGGAACGACCATGGGTGCGTTGTTCGGTTCCCGTGCACTTTACGACAATCTCAACCGTCAATTGTTCCGCCTAGACGAAATTACATTCATCGGCAAGAACGTGCTGAAGAAGACATCCTTCTTGCTCGATACAATGAAGACCGACGTACCGCGACTCGTCAGCCGCGCAAACGAAGTCACGGATAACGTAAGCAACCTGCTAGAAGATTTCAAGCCGTTACCGGGTCAGGTCACTTCGCTTTTGAACTCTATGGATTCTACCGTGGGCCGTGTAGACAACCTCGTGACAGACTTCGGCACGGTCACTACCGGACTGCAAGACTTCATGAATACAACGGAAAGCACCTTGCAGAGTGCAGACGACTTAATGAACGGCATGTCCAAGATGTGGCTTTTGAAAGGCAATATACCGAAGCATGACTCTGTGCCCTTTGTCGTGGAGACGCTATGGTAACGAAGGCTTTGAAAATCGCTCTTTGCGTAGCGCTTAGCGGAACCGCTGCATTTGCCACGGAATCCGGAAAAATCGCCTCGCGTGCGCAGAAGTCCATTAAGGCAGGGAATTTTGCCAAAGGCTATTCGCAGCTCGAACGCGCTCTCGTTGCAAGCCGTAAAGAAGCGGACCTCAATTCCGAGACTCGCATCTTTATCGCCATGGGTCAAATCCGCACCATGAGTCTCGATTTTGAACTCGCCGATTCACTGTTGAACGTCATCCACGATGATGGCTTGGACCGTTCCACAAAAGCAATGCTTGTCAAGTCAAAAGTGACTTTGAAAAACGCAAGCGAAAAGTACAGCGAAGCTGTTTCGCTTTGCGAGAGCGTTAATGAAGAGGAACTGGATAAGCTTGCCGACGAACTGCAAGGTTCGTTCTATTCGGAATGCGCTATTGCCTATGCAGGCGCCCACCGCGAAGACAAAGCCAAGCAAGCCCTCAAGATGGTCGACAAGCGCCTCGATGACGATACGGGAATTTACTACTGGACGGAAGCCCGCACTAGGGATTTGCTAGGTCAAGACGATGCCGATAAATTCTACCACAAGGCAGAATCTGAATCGGTCAAGTCCAATACACCTTACATGACCGCAAGCATTCTTTACCATCGCGCAAAGCTTATGAGCAAGACAAATCCTGCAGTTGCAAAGGATTTGCTCCGTCGCTGCAAAACATCATTTGAGCTGATGGGTCTCCCCAACAACACTAAACGCTGCGCAGAATAATTATTTCTGTACTAAAGAATCCGCGACACTTACTTTAGTCGTATCAGCGGCAGTAGAATCCACGGCGGGTTCTTCGACTTTTTTCATGGCAAGGAGGCGGTTGTAAACGACAACCGGCGGGATACGGCCTTCGACCATGCCATCAACAAGATACTTGACCTTTTGGTAATTTTCGTCCTTGTCGTAGTCGGCAATCAAGCCCTTGTAACCGAGGAGCTTGAGAATCTTTGTATAAAAGCTTGCACGAAATTTCTTGAAACGCGGTTGCATCACGTCGTTCAAGATTGTTTCAAGCGCAGTCTCGGTCTGCATAGAGTCGAGTTCAAAGCTGCGGTATATCGTGCGGATGTGATCAGGAATCGTTGTATCCGGGCTATCGAAATACTTGCGCATCACGTTGGCGGCTTCGGTCCTGTTGGGGTACGGACCACGAGCGAGGCGAAGTGCAAAGTAAAGCGAAAGGCGCCAGTTTTCAGGATAAACGCGAGTCGCACGGCGGAGTACCGAGAAGTCCGAAGTATCGGGAGCATCTACAGGAGTCACGCCACCGACAAAATAATACGGCGTATAGAATAGCGAATCCAAGCTCGTCGAAAGTTCGGCGACATGGCCGAGATACGCATATTCCTTGCCGGTGAGATAGCTTTCACCAAGTTCGGTAAGGCCCTTGATCCAAAAGAGCCCCGCTACCGAGGCGTCATGCCCTGCTGCCACATAGCGAACAGACGAAGCCTTCGGCAAGAAGGATTCGTCAAAGTTCGTGCCAGGAAGCGGCTTCGCGTAATGGAACGCAAGCGCGATGATGGCAATAGCAGTTATAATAGCAGCAAGGAAACGCATAAGTTAATTAAAGCTGGCAAGCCTCTGCGAGTTTTTCGAGTGCATCGACGCAATCGTTCGCGTAGTTTGCCGGCGTATCGTTACGCTGCCATGCAAAGTTGAGTCCACTGCTCGAGTTGAGCACATGGAACTTGCGCTTGCCGCCACCATTTTGGATAGCCTTGAGAACAGTCTTGGCATCGCCGCCCTGACCACCCGGCACGCCCGGAATGGACACGCCCGGAATGAGGAACGGGATTTCGTGTTTGTGAGCAACGGTGTAAGCCGTAATCTTCTCAAGTTCTTCCGGGTGGGTTGCACCGACAACGGCACCGAGGTAACCCTTGTCAGCATCCCATTCCATAATCTTGTCTGCTACGGAATAGAACGCTTCGGCAACGTCGCGCGGATCGTCACTGCGAGTAACAGACAGATCCTGGAAATCGTGAGCACCCTTGTTGCTTGTGCGGAGGAGCACGTAGGCACCGTTTTCGCTATCTTCGCGAATGAACGGACCGACGGAATCGGCACCCATCCACGGAGAGACGGTCACGGCGTCTGCACGGTAAACATCGTAAGCAGCGTTGGCGTAGGCGGCACTGGACTTGCCAATGTCACCGCGCTTTGCATCCAAGATAACCGGGATGCCAGCACTTCTGTAATCGGCAATGAGCTGCTGCAGAACAAGCATCGACTGCACGCTCACGCATTCGTAATAAGCGCTGTTCGGCTTTACGACAGCCGGCTGCACGTTACGCTTGAGGCAGCATTCCAAGATGTCGGAATAGAAGCGCTTGATGCGGTCTTCGGGAGTGCCTTCGAGCGGGATGAGCTTGAGCACAGGGTCCATGCCCATGCACACCGGGTTGCCGCACTTTGCAATACGCTGTTCAAGGCGATCGTAAAAGCACGTCATTACTTCAATTCCTCCTGAATCTGGGCGGCTTCGTAAGAGAGAATGCCGTGTGCGACAGCCACATTCAGAGATTCAAGTTCACTGCTCATCGGGATCTTCACCGTTTCGTCGGCAAGTTCGATGAAGTACGGGTTCGTGCCGGCACCTTCGTTACCCACGAGGAAAGCCATCTTGCGGAGCTTGTGAGCCGGGATTTCGCGGAGGGACTGCTTAGCGTGCAAATCCGTAGCGATGATGGTATAGCCCTTGCTGCGAAGGAAGTTGATCTGGTCCACGAGATCCACGTCGAATTCAAACGGAACGCGGAGGAACGTGCCCGAGGAACCGCGCACAACCTTCGGGTTGAACGGACTCACGGTACCGCGACCGAGAATCATGCCCGAAGAATTGAAACCGAGGCTCGTGCGGAAGAGCGTGCCGAGGTTACCCGGATCCTGCACGGCGTCCACAAGCGTAAGCACGCTGCGGCTTGTTTCATAGACCGGCTTCTTGCTTGCGATGTTGCAGTAAGCGATGATGCCCTGCGTCGTCATCGTCGAAGAGAGGCGCTTCATCTGGTCTTCGGTAAGAGTGTGGAGCGTAATTTCGGCTTCGTTAATAGCTTCGATGAGTTCTTCGTTTTCGAAACCTTCGACAACGTAAACAGAAATCACGAGTTCGCGGTGGTGCTTCACGAGTTCTTCAACAACGTGAACGCCTTCGCCAAGGAACTTGCCTTCGCGTTCGCGACCCTTTTCAGTCGTGCAAGCGATGAGGCGCTTGAACCACGGCGGTGTAGAGCCTGCATCTTCAACGGCTTCAATCTGGGCAGCGCGTGCTTCGAGTGCGGCTTCGTCCAAGTTCTCGTCAACGGCTTCCTTCTGTTCCGGACGCTGACGGTAGACCGGGGCGTTCATGGCACCGCGCGGTCCGCGGTTAAACGGCTTGTCGCCAAAGCGGCGCGGACGGCGGTCACGGTCAAAGCGGCCACCACCACGGCGTTCTTCACGATTGAACGGACGGCCTTCGCGGTTTTCATCGCGGTTGTCACGGTCGAAACGGCGTTCACCACGGTCAAAGCGGCGGTCGCCGCGGTCACGATCAAAACGACGATCGCCACGATCACCACGGAACGAGGGCTTGTCGCCAAAGGAACCGCGGTCATCGTCACGACGAGGGCGGCGTTCAGGAGCTTCGCTAACTCCAAATTTACGGTCAAGCGTCATTCTTACAGTGCGCTTCGGCTTGTTTTCTTCTTCACTCATAGTTTTTCCATCAACTGTTTGGCGACGGATTCCCCGTCAATTTTCAAGATCTTGTAGAGAGATTTGATTTCTCCCTGTTCAACGAATCTGTCCGGAAGACCAAACCGGTACAGTTTCTTGTCCGTATAGCCAAGGTCGGACAAAAGTTCCGCAATAGCTGAACCATAGCCACCCACAAGCGTGTTGTCTTCCAAGGTCACAATGACATTGTGGCTGTCGAACAACGAACGGTAGCATTCCTGGTCAAGCGGCTTAATAAAACGGGCATCCACAAGCGTCGGGTTGTATCCGTTTTCACGAAGCACGGCGGCTGTTTTCTTGAGTTCATTTGTCATGAAGCCGGCGCCCAACAAGAGTATGCCGGAGCCCTTCTCAAGAATCTTGGGGCTTTTATAATCGAACGGTCCTTCCGAGGGGACAAGCTCTGCAGCAAGTGCAGTGCCTCTCGGGTAGCGGATAGCCACGACACCTTCCATATCGATGGCGGCAGTCAACATGTCGCGCAGTTCATTTTCGTTGGAGGGTGCCAAGATGGTCATTCCGGGAACAGTCCGCAAGAACGACAAGTCAAAGGCGCCATGATGCGTCGGACCATCTGCGCCGACAAGGCCGGCACGGTCGAGCACAAGCACCACATGCAAGTTCTGGAGTGCAATATCGTGGATAATCTGGTCGTAAGCGCGCTGCATGAACGACGAGTAAATCGCGACCACCGGCACAACGCCATCGCAAGCCATACCCGCCGCAAACGTCACGGCATGCTCTTCGGCAATGCCCACGTCAATCACGCGGTCCGGGAGTTCCTTTGCAACGATATCCATGCCGCAGCCTGTAGGCATTGCAGCCGTGATACCCATGATGCGCTTGTCCTTACGGGCAAGCTGCAAAAGCGTATTGCCAAACACGCTCGTAAGAGACGGGTTCGGATTTCCCGGAGCAAGCGGGAGTCCGCTTTCAGGGTCGAACGCACCGCAACCGTGATACTTTGTCGGATTCTTTTCGGCAGCGTCAAAACCGCGTCCCTTCTCGGTCAGCACGTGCACAAGGCACGGACCCTGCTGCTGCTTGACGCGTTCAAGAATCATCACAAGTTCATCAATGTCGTGACCATCAATCGGACCAAAGTAGCGGATGCCCAAATCTTCAAAGAAGCGACCAGGCTTCACAGCGTTCTTCGCCGCATTCTCGACCTGCAAGAAGAGGTCACGGAAACGAGAACCCAGAATGCCCGGCAAACGATGCATCAGGCGATCCAGGTCCGTACGCATCTTGTTGTAAACCGGATCCGAAATCACGCGGTTCAGGTACTTGCTAAAGCCGCCAATGTTCGGAGCAATACTCATCTTGTTATCGTTCAAGATGATGGTCATGTTCTGCTTGGAGGCGCCAACGTTATTGATAGCCTCGTAAGCCATACCGCCCGTCATGGAGCCATCTCCAATGACAGCAACCACGTTGTTGTTGCGGTTGAAATGGTCGCGTGCAACGGCAAAGCCGAGAGCCGCAGAAATAGACGTCGTGGCGTGGCCCGCCCCGAAGCAGTCGTAAACGCTTTCATTCCTCTTGAGGAAGCCGGAAATGCCTCCCTGCTGGCGCAAGGTATCGAACCGGTCATAGCGGCCGGTCAATAACTTATGCACGTACGCCTGGTGCCCCACGTCCCAAACAATCTTATCGTCGGGTGCGTTGAACACGTAATGCAGCGCAAGAGTCAGTTCAACAACGCCAAGGCTCGACGCCAAATGACCACCGTGCTTAGCCACTTGACCAATGATGGTCTCGCGGATCTGCGCGGCGAGATGGTTCAGTTCCTCGACGGAACAGTGCTTCAAGTCCTGAGGCGACTTAACGTCTTTCAGTTCCATTTATTTCACTCGCGTGATGATGTATGCCGCTATAGAACGGAGGATGGAGGTATCGCATGTAAGGCCATCCAAAGCCTTGATGGATTCCTCGTAGAGTTCCCTAGCGCGTTCCCTAGACTTTTCCAGTCCAACGATGGACGGGTAAGTAGCCTTGCCCTTTTCGATGTCAGAGCCGGCGTCCTTACCAAGTTCTTCGGTCGTAGAGACAATGTCCAGAATGTCATCCACAATCTGGAAGGCAAGCCCGATGGAGCGGCCGTAGTTGCGGATGATTTCCATATCCTTTTCGCTTGCCTTTGCAAGCATCGCACCCACGAGGAGAGAGGCTTCGATAAGGGCAGCCGTCTTGTGGTAGTGAATGTAATCGACAATTTCTAGATCGACAGTCTTGCCTTCGCATTCGATGTCGGTCATTTCGCCACCGATCATGCCGTACGTGCCAAGCAAGTGAGCAAGGAGCTCGATAGCCTTTGCGTTACCGGTCTTGCCCATCATCTCGAAGGCGTGGATGCAGAGGGCGTCGCCAGCCATCACGGCAGTAGCTTCGCCAAACTTCTTGTGGCTTGTGAGCTTTCCACGGCGGTAGTCGTCGTTATCGACACACGGAAGGTCATCGTGGATAAGGCTGAACGTGTGGAGCATTTCGAGAGCGCTCGTTGCAAGCCAAATCTTGTCTCCCTTGCCGCCAAACATGTCAAACGTGGCCTTGGCAAGTCCCGGACGCAAGCGCTTGCCGCCTGCGAACATGGAATAGCGCATAGCCTCGTGCAAACGGCACGGACGGTCCTTTACTGGGGGGAGATGTTCATCAAACTTCGCCTCGGCATCTTTTGCGATGCGGGCGAGATATTCCTGAGCAATTTTTGCTTCTGATTCAATAGACTGCATGTGCACAAAGATACTTAATTCGAGGCGCACTTAAAAGGGCTTTACCACTAAAACTAGAGTTTTAAATCTTTAATTTAAGAAGTTTAGCATGCGGGAGGGGCCCCAGCTCGGAGTTGCGAAGGCCGCACGGGCCCCTCCCTGCACCCTCCCCATCCTTGGCCGACGCTTTTTTCTCTAAACGACGCCCCTAAACACTACAAAAAGAAAACAAACCCGCTTATTGCCAAGCAGGTTTTCTTTTTTTAGTTTGCTCGTAAAAACAGATTAATTTTCTATTAGTATTAAAAACTTAAATCTTAGAAAAGAGCGCCATAGAGCACTATATCGTCCAGATAGAATTCTGTTCCATTTCTTACGAAGAAATGCAGCTGACGGACATCGTCCTTGAGCGTATTCCATGCGATATAGCAGTTGCTTACATCCTGGGCGGTATAGCACAGGTCATCGTATTTCACGACGTAACGCGTCCATTTCTGCGAATTCAGGTCCTTCCATTCCGAGGCGGCCTTGAGCGAGAGTCCTGCGACTTCGGATTCACGGGTCCAGTTTTCAAGAGACACGCGAATCTGGCCCGAGCCCTTGGCATAGAACGAAATAGAATCGAGCGTGGAGAGGTTCCAGCCTTCGTCGCGGAGGAACATGCCGGTCAAAACCCAAGCGTAAATATTATTCGTTCCCACCAGGTTGTACTTTCCGTGGAACACCTTGGACTTGCGCTCGTTATCCGTATCGAACGACTTGGACAGAATCTTGGAGCCAACAGAATCCGTGCTAAAATACCAGTTTCCGGTATCCTTCACGTTTTCGAAGTCCTGCATCACGACATACGGGTAGTCGAAATCAGCAGAGCCCTTGGAAGGCGCAATGCGCTTTGTTACATACAAGCTATCCTTTGTTGTAACAACATAGATATCAAGCGAATCGTTCGTCGGGAGCGTCGGGAGTGTAAACGTTCCTTCTTCGTTCGTCTTCGTCAAGACATCGAGACCATAGACTCCCACCCACGCATACTTTTCGCCGGCATGGAGCGTCACGCGGCTCATGTAATTTGCCGTCTCCTGGAGCTTAACCGTATCAAGCTCTGCAATCTGCTTTGCCGAAAGCACCTTGGAATAGGCGGCACCCGACTGCATTACAGTGAGGCGGTAATCGCCAGACTTCAAGGAATCAATGACAAAGAGGCCATCCTTGTCGGCATAGGCGTCTGCCTCGGCAATGACGTTACTCACGTGCAGAGAATCGACACGGGCGTCAGCCTTGCGGATTGCAAGCGATGCATATGGAACAACCTTGCCATCTGCCACCGCCACAAACTTAACCTTCCCGGCGTACGGATCCGGCTTTTCCGGCTGGAGGTCAATCATTTCCGTTTCGTTCGGCGAGAGCTTTACAGACAAGTCATCATAGACCGTGTTGTCGTCACCGCGCAAGAAGTACACCTGCAACGAGTCATTCGACGGCAACTGCGAGAGCATAAAGCGACCGGTCGAATCCGAGCGCACAAGCACATCCATGCCGCGCACGCCCACCCAGACAAAGTCGCAATCTTCAGGCACATCCGCCAAGCCGCCAAGGGCCGCAGTCGGTTCAAGGTTCACGCTGCCCAAGGTCGTATCGCCCGAGTAAAGCCCAGTGTAGGCAGAACCGCCATACACAATCGTCAAGCGGTACTTGCCTTCCGGAGCCTCGAACGAGAAGTTACCGAGGGAATCTGCGTAGAAGTCCGCGTTCACAAGTTCATTAGTAGCACTATCAGCCGTCGAAGTGTGATCAACACTTCTGATAGCCACACGTGCATAAGACGCCACAGCGCCATTGCCCAAGTAAGCAATGCCGTTCGTCGTTTCGCTGCCGGGGCCACCTGCGACCTTATCCGAGCAGCTCCAGAGCATAAGAGCTGAAAGTATGCAGGCTAGCCTTTTCATTTTGACTTCTCCTGCAGTTTCTTAGTAAAAGCAAGCGGGAACAGCTGAACGTTCAGCTGGAACACCGTATCGTCACCCGTACCATCCTGTGAAAGACGCAGCAAGTCCGAGCGGAACTCCTTGATCTTTTCACGAATGAGCTGGATATCGTTCATGTTGAACGTCATCGTCACCGTGCTGATATCGCGCAGAGGAGGCGCATGCCGTTCCAGCGATTCACCCGCAAGGCGAATCGTCTCCTTCTGGAATGTCCGAACCGCTTCGGATCTCCAGTTACCACCTGTACTCACAAATGTATCATTCACTTTCCAGTACCCGTCCTTACCCTCAGAAATCATGTTCAGGTCATGCAGGAGCTTGATAGCATCCTTCGCCTGCTCCACCGTGATAGCCGGCGTGCAGCATTCGGCAAGACCTTCATAATCATCTTTAAAATTACAAATACCGATAACAGAACGGATAGCGTTGTAGTACCAATGGCGGTAAAATTCAAGTTCTTTTTTGGCAAGGCGCTTTAAAGGAATGCCCTTCAGCGCCTGCATCTTCTCATAATGGTTCAAGGCTTCCTGGTCGCTTTTCGCGCGGCCGAAGTACACGAGTTCCGACCAGTAGGCGGTTTCCTTTTCGTCAAGCTCAAAGAACTCTGCCATCGGCTTGATGAAGTTTACAGCGAGGTGGATTTTCCCCTGCGAAATACGGAGGAGGTTGCCGGGGTCTGCGCCGAGCTTCATTGCCATGTATCGCCAGGATATGACGGTCTTACGCTTCTTGAAATCTTCAAAAGCATCCCTAATCCATTCGCGATAATCGGTATATTCAAAAATCGGTTTCACAGAAATTCCTCACGGCGAGCTGCCGACACTAGACAATGCGGGCGGTTTGAACCTCTATAAAGATATCTATATATGGTTCAATAGGTTAGGGTACGCCGTTATCGTTCGTTGTGGAATTTTACAACGGACGCCGAACCGCCAGAGCAAGTCGACTGCCAGGAGCACTCCAACAAATCGCTAAAACGAGTGTCGCCACAGCGGCCATCAAAGACGAGAGCGCCCTTTTCATCTAGCTGGTAAAAGACTTCGTAAGAGATTTCGACGAGCTTGGACTTGAGCACCACCGGATCGCTCATCACCTTCGATGTGATTTCAATCACGCACTTGTCTTTGGACTCCGACGATTCCGCCGCTTCGTCAACGGCATTCCAATGAAGCTGGATTTGCTTAAAGTCGTCCACTTCCGGATGCTTGGAGCACGAAACGAGCCACAAGACCGAAACTGCGAGAATAAGCCAAACGCGAGCCATCGGGAACCCTTAGTGGTTACGCCTGAATGTCGCGACCGTCACGCGGTTGCGGCCATTTTCCTTAGAAGAGTAAAGAGCCTTGTCCGCACGGGCAATGAGAGACTTCGGATCTTCGCCAGGCACCATCTCGGTCACGCCGAAGGAGCAAGTCACCTGCTGCTGCGTGATAAGCGTCGAAGCTTCGATCGCCTTGCGCAACTTCTCGGCGAGGAACGCGGCATTCTGGATGCTCGTGTCTTCACTCAAGATCACAAATTCTTCGCCGCCCCAGCGCACGAGCGAGTCCGTATTGCGGATCATGCCCTGCACGAGCTTTGCGAGGTTCACGAGGACTTCGTCACCGACAAGATGTCCGTAAGTGTCGTTCACGTTCTTGAAATGGTCAATGTCGAAAATCATGAACGAGACCGGAGAACCCGTGCGGTTGAGCTTTTCCTGTTCGCGGAGGAGCACACCGCTGAAGCCTGCGCGGTTGAGGCAACCCGTGAGCGGGTCTTCCTTGCTGGACTTTTCGTATTCGCTCTTTTCGATTTCGAGAGCAATGAGGTTCTTCTTGAGTTCTTCTTGCTTCTTCTTGTTCAGAGCGCGTTCACGACTGTAATCAAAGAATCTGATGATCAAGATGATAAGGAAGGTGACAAACCAGAGAGCGACAAGCGTCGTCACGAGGTCCACCTGCGAAATCTTCTTGCCCTTGAAGCGGAGCCCCTTGACTTCCCAGCCACCATAACCGAGCGGAGCGTTCGTGCCGGTCTGGATTTCAATAAGCGGGATATTCGAAAGGTCTACGCGAGCCTTGTGGACGTTGATTTCGTTCTGGGAAACCCACCAGCCAGCCACGCGGAATTCCTGCGGGACAAACACAGCCGGATACGGTTCCTTGGTCGGAGTAAATTCGATTTCGTTGAACTTGAGGGAAGTTTCGTCGTTCTTGCGGTAGAGAGCGCTATCGTAACCGCGCATGTAAAGACGGACGGAACCCTCGTTACGCGGCTTGAGCCACACGAAGATGCTGTCGTAGTTGGAAAGGTCGCGGCCCATGGTCTTGCCATCGCCGAGATAGACCTTGATGCCCACATACGGGTAAGCATAGCCTTCACGGAGTTCATACTCGATGAGGACCGAGCTATCGGTGCGCGTCATGGAAATAGCAGAAGTACCGCCATCCACGGAGTCGGCACTTGCGACCACGTACGGATATTCGCCGAGATTAATCTCCATGATGTCGTCTAAGAAATGCCTATACGCAAACATGGCTACGGCAGTAATTACCAGAAGCACAATAATCAGGAAATTCATCCTGAAAAGGGCATAAACTTTTCTCATAACTTTTGAAGACATAATCACATATCCATTTTTGGCATCAGTGTTTTCTAAATATATAAAAAAGGATTTTTTCCGTGCCTAAATTATCTTGAAAGCCACCGTCCAAGCCGGGCTATTATGGGCCTCAAGGTGTTCGCGAGTTCTTCCTGGGAATGGGTGTCGGGGTGTCCGTGCAAACCAACATTCGATGTGAGAACGTGTTTATATTCCAAATCCTTGTGACCGGCAGCGACTTGAGCGTCGTAAATTGACTTTATGGTCGGAGCAAGGTCATCATTGGGCCATACTTTCGTGGAAACGAGCAGGAATTTTACGTCGGGATGCGCCTTACGGAGCTTATCAAGCAATTTAGCATATGCTTTCTTGAATTTTCCTTTATCTGCATATGGCGGATTGCCCTGAAAATCGTTGATTCCTTCGAAAATCACGATGACCTGCGGGTGGAACTTTTCCAAATCCCAGCGTTCCGGCTTCGGATACGAGGTCACAGAGCCCATGACCGTGTAATCATAGAGGCTTTCGTACGTCCATTCGGGCACCATATTGTCATAGTTGCGCACAAGACCGCGTCCGCTGTAGGCATTTACCTGATAATCAGCATTGAAACCGCTCGCAAGGAGGTAGGCGTAGCTCTTGGAGGCGTTCGTCTTGTCGAACTCGGGTGCGTCTTCGGCAGAGGAGCCTTCGCAGCCATAGCCCGCAGTGAACGAATCACCGATGAACTCGATGCGGCGATTGGACGGCTTGGGTGCTTCGCCAAATTCACCATCGACAGAAATGCCGTAGAACTTGATTTCGGGAACGCCGCTTTCGCTAATCTTGATGAAGCGATACTTGTGGAAGGAGCCGTCGTCCTCAACCTTGATGGAGCGTTCTTCCTTGGAATCAACTTCGAACTGTTCAATCTGCTTGCCGTCGCGGTCAAGGCGCCAGCGGGAATGGCCTTCGACCGTAAACGTAATCTTTGAAGCCTTGGCGTTGAACGTGATGGATGCGGCAGGCGCACTCGCGCGGCTTACACCGTTATCATGGGCCCAGCGGCCATTGAACAGAAGGTTTTCCATAGAAGAGGATGCTCCGAAAGAGTACGCGGCAAGCGCACCCAGGAAAAGGAATATGCGGACGAAATTCATTGGAGGAATGATAGAAAAAAGTCATCCCAGCACGGCGGCGGGGATGACAAAATATAACGCAAAATGTTGTAAAAACCGCTACGCTTGCGGGGCGGCGGCCTTCTTGCTCAAGACCTTGATTTCTTGAATAAACGAAAGGTCGAGCGAGAACTTTTCTTCCTTGCCGCTTTCCTGAATTTCGACCATCGACGGGGATTTTGCGAGGTGGAGCGCATGCACGTAGAACATTTTTTCTTCGAGCTTTGCGTTTCGCTTGGTCTTGTCCATGATCTTTGCAGCAAGCGGAGTGCCCACAGTCTTTGCGTAACGGAGTACCTTCACGAGGTCGAACGTGCTCAACTTCTGGTAAACACTACCGTACTTGGTAGAATCCATCGTCGCCTGGGCAGAGGCTTCGTCAGCCTCGTCGCGCAATTCGTAGTCAATCTTCTTTGCTTCGGGCCATGCAATCGAGAATTCGGCCTTCCATTCTTCTTGAGCGGCAGGCGTGCGGTTTTCGGTTGATTCGCCAGCATACGGGAAGAAGCCATAGTTCTCGAGAATTTCGAAAGCACGGGATTCCAGTTCCGGATTCAAAATGAAGCCGTAACCCGGGATGTATTCCTCGGTGCATTCCATGAACTGCGGGAAGCGGGAAAGTTCGCTAAGCACTTCCTTGCTTTCGACCTTGAGGAGTCGGGCGGTGCGAACCTTAGCGCCGTAGAACGAAGCGTTCCATTCAGCAAGTGTCGAAGAGACGTTCTCAGGCGGCTTAAGCCAGCTGCGGAGATTTTCAACTTCGGATTCCGGGAAACCGCTCTTGAGGCCCGCGACGTACGTTTCTTTTTCGAGCGTGAAGCAGAGGAACGTTTCGTCGTTCTTGACTTTCGCCAAGCATGCGAGGGAATAGAGCACACGCGGAGCCATGCCGGTCGAGACGACCAAGTCAAAGTTCGGGAGTGCAGTGAGGTTTGCTTCAGGAATCGAAGCGATAGAGGTTTCGAGCCAGTCCTTGCCGGACTTGCTCACGACAACGGCAGTCACCTTGCCTTGAGCCATGCGGAAATCGACAAGGCCCAAAATCCAAAGTTCGCAAAGCGGGCGCGGCAGGAATTCCCACGGCAACACCTTGTTTTTTTCTTGCAAGCGGTAGGACGGATCCATTACCCAGAAAAGCTGTGCGGCGTCAGCAGCGGAGAGGCCTTCGCCAATGCTAGTAAGCAAGCGGGCGCAAAGGTCGCGGTCGCCATGGAAACGCTCCTTGATCCACCAGGAAATCACGTCTTGATGAAGACGGAAACCGTTCTTGTGGATAAAGTCAATAGCGGATGCGGACGGGAGCAAGAAGGTGTTTTCGCGTTCAAGCCAGCCGTTCTGCACGAGGAAACTGAAAATGAGCGAGATTTCCTGTTCGCAGGCCTTTTCAGAAGCGTGGCGGGAAGCGGTAAACACTTCGGCGCAAATTTGGCGGCCACGGCGATGGAGCGTTCCGTTCGTGTTGATGCGAAGCTGCTTCTTCTTTGCGTTCGCGAGCACGACGCAAATATGCCAGTCCAAAAGGTTCTGGTATGAAATCAGCGGAGACGTTGTGTCGATTTCGCCTTCGGGCTTGATGTCAAAGCAACCGATAAAATCGCTAAAGCCCATGTAAATCGGGGTGCCACCCACAAAAGAGCGGTAAAGCACGTATTCACGGCACATCGTGAGGAGGAACGTCTGAAGTTCGCGGTTCTTGCTCACAGGAACCGTCAGTCGAAGTTCATTAAACGCAAGGCCTCTAGAGCCGCTATTATAAATCAAGTTCAGGCAGCGACGCTGCCACAATTCCATCTTGGAAACGAGTCCCGCAACGCGTTCCTTGTCGGAATAGTAAGAGAGCGTTTCGGACTGGATGAGAGCATTGTTTAAAAGGCCCTTTTTGCCGAACGCCTTCGCGTGGGCGTTACGAAGCAAGGGCTTGGACATTCCATCAAAAAAAGCACTTAAATCAAACATTATGCACCTTAAAATAGGAAGCCAAATATAATAAAAAATGGTCCGTTAGTTAAGGGGCTACACACGTGAACAGGTATGAGAAATGCCCGCCGGTGGCGGGCATAACTAAGTCCGGGGTGACAATGTCGCGGGTTACTTCACGAAGCGTTCGATGTCGGAGACGGAGCCTGCGATGCGGTTCTTGAAATTCCAGATGCGTGCGAAGGTCTTGCCGTAGCGTTCGAGGACAACGCGGTTGTCCAAGATGAGGACCTTGCCAGAGTCGGAATCGTTGCGCAAGAGGCGACCCATGCCCTGACGGAGTTCGATGTAAGCTTCCGGGATAAAGTAATCCTTGAAGAAGTTCTTGTTAGCAGCCTTCATCTCGTTCGTGAGTCCGGCGACAAGCGGATCGCTCGGGTTCGGGAACGGGAGCTTGGTGATAACGAGCAGCTTGAGTGCATCACCCGGGAAGTCCACGCCTTCCCAGAGACTCTGGCAGCCGAGCAGGCAAGCGCCGCGTTCCTTGCGGAACATCGCGACAAGGCCATCGAGCGAGCCATCGACATGCTGGCAGAGCAAGAGCTTGTTGCGTTCAGCAAATGCTGGGGCAAGCACAGCCTGAGCCTTCATCATCGTTGCAACACTCGTGAAGAGCACCATCGTGTTTTCTTCGACATTCGGGAGCACCTTCAAAAGCGTATCGTTCAAAGCATCGCCAAATTCCGGAGCCGAAGGCTTCGGGAGGAACTTCGCAACCATCACGGAACGGCGTTCGTTCACGTCGGACTGTTCGGTGTAAACACGCACGAACGGCTGTTTGCCCAAGCGCAAATTGTCCATGCCCATCTTCTGCAAGAAGTACGTGAGGTCCGCCTGCACAGAAAGCGTTGCCGACGTAAACGTTGCAGACTTGATCCACGGATAGAATTTTTCTCTCCAGACATTACCGGAGTGGAGCGGGAGCGCATGCAGCTTGATGGTATGCGGGTTGAACGGTTCTTCCATGTAGAAGACCCAGTCATTGCGGCCCGCTTTTGTAACAAATTCAAAGTCCGAAATGAAGTGGCCGATTTCAGTCATGCGGCTATCGAGATCGCTCACGATACCCTTGAGACCGTCCATGTTCGCTGTGGCAGCAACGAGCTTTTCAGCAAAGCCACGTGCATTATTGTACTGTTCGAGGAACGTTGCCGGGTCCGCTTCGTATTCGGCGAGGATGCTATTCGTGTACGTAAAGCCGCTGCGGCCATTCTTCTGCTTGGCAAGCTTCTTGCCGATTTTCATGAAGAAGCGGTGCAGAGCCTTTTCGGCCTCGCCCAGAGCTTCGGAAAGCTTGTCGCAGAGTTCGTGAAGTTCCGGCTGTTCTGCCGGAATACGGCTTGCAATTTCTGCAATGAGGCCATCGCCACCCGCCTTGGAAGGCTCAAGCGTCTTCGCGATATTTCTGAATCCGAAGAACGAAATAGAACGGCCAAACACCTGATTGCTGATTTCGGGCAAGCGGTGCGCTTCGTCAAAGACGATGTGTTCGTAAGATGGGAGCAATGCAAAATCGAGTTGCAAGTCCGAAAGGAAGAGCGAATGGTTCACAAGCACCATATTTGCATTCATGGCCTTGCGCTTGGCAATGAGCGCCGGGCAGTTTTCGTGATGCGAGTGATTTTCGCCGCTACAGCAAGAAGCGCTGCAAGAGAGCTTAGACCAAAGCACACGATTGCGGCTCTGGCTAAAGGAATTGCATTCGTTGATGTCGCCCGTTTCGGTCGTGAGGACCCACGGGATAAGCGCCATGAAGGAATCACGTTCTTCGGCGGAGAGGAGCGTTTGCGGGTGCATCAGCAGTTCTTCGAACTTGCGGAGGCAAAGGTAATTGTCGCGGCCCTTCAAAATAGCCGGGCGGAGTTCGCCATTGTAAATCTTTGCAATCTGCGGAATTGCTTCTGTCCAAAGCTGTTCCTGCAAGGTGCGCGTTGCCGTACTGATGAGCACGCGTTCACCCGTGATAGCCTTGTTTGCTGCGGTAATGAGGTAAGACAGAGTCTTTCCAGAACCGGTCGGAGCTTCGAGCACGCAGAGGCCACCCTTGTACATGTTACGTTCCATGACCGAGGCGAAATCCTGCTGGTTGTGGCGCGGCTTGTAATCATCGACGACAAACGAGATAAAACCACCTTCCTTGAAGAACTCGCTTACGCGCGGAGCCCTGGATTTGGGCAAAGCTTCCAAAGCAGGAGCAACGGGCAAATTGTACTTCGGAGGAGAAAGCTTTTCAACTTTCGAGGTGAAAAGCGTTTCGTAGCCAGAACCCTTAGCCACTTTAGAAAGGGCATCGTAAATCCACGGGTCCATCGTAGAAATCTTTTCGAGAGCCTTCACAAACAAGCGTCCGCAAGCATCGGCATCGGGCAAGGCGCGGTGGGCGCGGCTACGTTCAATGTTCAGTTCCTGCACGAGCGTATCGAGGCGATGGTTCGGCACATCCTGAAACGCAATGCGCGAAAGCGTGAGCGAATCCCAGAACACGTGAGAATCGTAAGAAATCCCGACCTTCGTAAAAGTCTGCTTCAAGAACTTGGAATCGAAAACGGCATTGTGCGCGACAATCGGGAGGTCACCAACGAAAGAGCAAATCTGACCTGCAATCGTTGCAAAGTCCGAAGCACTTTCCAAGTCGGCCTTGTTGATTCCAGTGAGCGTTTCGATAAAGGGGCGAAGCTCTGCAGAAGACGGCTTCACCAGAAAATCGAGATTTTCCTTCGGTTCGCCATTTTCAAAGCGAACAAGCGCGACCTCGATTATTTCGTCTTTTTCGAAATCGAGACCTGTCGTTTCCAAGTCAAGCGCTACAAATGCTGGAATCTTTACCATCTTAATCCATCCTTTAAGGCAATGCCGGAAGGTTCGGCATCAGTTGATCTAAATCGTTTGGTCCACTCTTGATCTTTAACGTATCAAGCGGAGCGCGCCATGCAGATCCGTATTTGAAAGGCTGCAAGGAACCGCCACTTGGCAAATCCGAGCCTTCCTCTGCATAATAATAGTCAATAATGTAATCGCCCTCAACGAGATCGTTAAAGGCAAACGCCCCATGAGCGGAGCACTTTGCATATTCAAACTTCCCTGTCTCTGCAGACTTGAGGCGAACTATGGCACCACTTTTTGCGCCAGGGATTCTCCCCACCATCGAACCAAATTTTAACTTGGAAATAGTTTCAAACACAAGCTTGCTCTGGTACTTTGTCTGGATCACTGTATCACGGACGCCATTGCTATCGGCTTTAGCAAGAGTCGTATCGGCATAGCCGCGCAATAAGCTGAACTTGGAATCGGTCGGCCAACGTTCACTACGCTGAACGACATAGCGGATCGGGTCCAGCTTTTTCACTTCCACTTGAGTCGTATCCTTGTTCTCGACAATAAAGAACAAGTCCTTCAAGGAATCGAGCACAGGCTTGTTGTAAATCACGATAAGCGAATCATCCGGGAAAGCCTTTTTCGCCTTGCCTGTAATCTTAACCGTCTGGATAGACGGAGCAAGCGTATCGCCTTCCATTTCTTTCCATTCAATTTCGGCGTAGTTACGGGCAGTATCCAAAGCGCGGTTCAAGGAATCCTTACCGCTACGGCAAAGGAACTTGTACAAAACCTCATCTTTCGGCTTCGGGTCAAAATAGAATCGCGGTGCACTTGAAGTTCCGAGATACACAAATCGCGGGTAAAGCGTGTCGCCATTTGCCGAAGTCATGTAACAGTTAGATGTGTCTGCAAAAGCGGAATCAAAATACACATGGCGCGTAAAGTTCGCTTCAAGAATATTGGCATTCGGCTGCGAGAGCGTACCCATTTCCAAAAGCGAAGTATCCTGGTCGGCAAGAGCTATCCACAGCGTGTCCGAAGTCGATTCCGTAAGAACCAAGTCCGAGACCCAGACGCCTGCAAGTTCCGACGACGGTTCAATTTTATGATTGCCGTTGCCATCGACAAAAGCGACAACGCGGTAGCGCCCCGCCTTGAGACCTGTAAACGTGAAGCTACCAATGCTATCCGCAGCCGTGAGGTAAAGCGGTTCTTCCTTCGTGAGCATCGGGAGGGAATCAAGCACCTTCGTAGTCGTATCGCGGTACTTTTCAAGATAGCGCTTAGATTCGCGTTCGGAGCCCATCAAATAAAGCCCGACGCTTGGGTAAGCTTTTTTGCGGACAAGGGAATCGCTCACCATCACGCGACCACTCAACGTGAGCGAGTCGATTATAGCCCCCGTCGAGAACACGACCTGGAAAGGCTTTGCAAGAGCGTTTCCGCGCAAGTCCTTGATGCCACTAGCAAATGTCACAGTATAAGTCGTACCGGTATCGAGTTCAGCACGCGAATAGACTTCGAGCGTCTTGCCATGAACTTCGTAGCGCAACTTCTTTTCGATCGGAGGCGATATGGTAATGGCACCGCGAGGAATCGATGCATTAATCCATTCATCAAATTCCAGTTTCACATAAAGTTCGTTCGGGTGGTTCGCCGTCTTTGGCGCAGGCAAAACCCCAGCCACACGCGGCGGGAGCTTATCTTCGGGGCCGCCTGTCGGAGCCACTTGCGTTGCACAAGCTGCGATCATCAGGCACGACGCCAAGAAATATGCCACACTCGAAAACTTCATTTGCTTCTTTACTTGATCAAGTCAATAATCTTGCCTATGCGAGTGAAACGGATGCGGAACGGGATGCGCCACCAAGTGAGCGGGTTACCGAGAGCAAACTTGGCGTCATCATTTTCGAACGAGAAGTAGATGACAAAAGCCTTTGCGCGGATGTTGCGGAGCGAGACTACACCCCAGTAGCGGCTATCGGCGGAATTGTCGCGGTTGTCGCCCATCATGAAGAACTGCGGGTACTTCACGACATAGCGGTCAATCTTTTCGGAACCGATATAGAGATTGCGCTGGATTTCGAAATGGTTGCTTTCGACAACTTCAGTAGAGTCCGTAGAATCCTGGGCAGGCGCCACCACATTCAAGCGTTTCACGTTGCCTTCGAGATCCTGGAGAATAGAGCCTTCAAACGACACATAGCTGACCGGGCGCGTAAAGCCGCTGTTCAAATTCGGATCGTGCGGGTCGATCATCGGCAAGAATCCAATCTTTGCGAGTTCCCTGAAATAGCTGAACGGCATCGCACCGGACAACGTATCGCCCAGCGTAAGGCGCTGCTGGATCATCGTCTGGTTTCTCGAAAGCATCGCATTCAGCAAGAGGCCGCGGTCATTTTCGACCGGGAATTTAAAGTCGTTGAAAACGTAATTGTTGTTTTCACGACCATTGCGCAAAAGCGAAAGTTCCAGACGCACGGAAGAATCCGGATTTTCCTGAGCCACGAGCGAACGCAGCCACCAGAGTTTCACCATCGAGAGGGAATCGACGTACAGCGTATCGCCCACGGACGGCACGACAAATTCTTCGACTTCATCACGCGGCGAAAGCGTGCGCATGCTGGCTGTCCACTTTCCGAATGCCGGGAGCGAATCCTGACGCTTGCCGTTCAAGAAGAGCTTACCGCCATGAACAGCAACCGTATCACCGCTTACAGCGACACAGCGCTTGATGTAATCCTTCGGACCATCGCCATAATGCACAATGTGCGGCTGATCCTTTTCAGGAGAATGGTCCCAATAGTAGTTGCCCAGCATGAGGGCATTGAACAAGTGCGTGTAGCGCTTGGGATTGTTATCGGGATATTCCGGTTCGCCCGGATAGCGGAAGATGACGACATCGCCATGTTTCGGTTCGGCGTATCCCGGGAACTTCTGGTTCGAGAATGGAATCGGGGAACCGTAAGTGAACTTGAGACCCAGCAAGAAGTCTCCCGTCTTGAGAGAATCTTCCATGGAGCCACTCGGAATCTGGAACGCCTGAATGACGTACTGGATAACGATCAACGCAAGGACA
This sequence comes from Fibrobacter sp. UWB7, assembly GCF_900142945.1. Classification (NCBI taxonomy): domain Bacteria; kingdom Pseudomonadati; phylum Fibrobacterota; class Fibrobacteria; order Fibrobacterales; family Fibrobacteraceae; genus Fibrobacter; species Fibrobacter sp. UWB7. Next base: position 164,649 of record NZ_FRCO01000005.1, on the reverse strand, counting down.
ACAGGGACAATAACTTCACGTGTAAAAGATTTCAAAAAAACTTTTGCTGATTTTTTTTGAGGTGTCTGTTCCATCAAAACTCCAAATTACAAACTCTTAACGGTTTTTACGAAATTACGGCTTACGGTAATCTGCGTACGGTTCTTGTCGCGCAGCACAACGCACAGGCGGCCAGCATCGGTCTTGCGAATTTCAGCGATATAGTCGATTGCCACCAAGTGAGCACGATGAACGCGGACAAACTGACGCGGATCGAGTCGCTTTTCGAGTTCCACAAGCGTTTGGTCAATCACGTACTGCGCTGTCGTAGTGTAAGCGGTCGTGTATTTTTCTTCGCTCTGGAAACGGATGACTTCGTCCATGTTCACGAGCAAAATGCGGTCGGACTGCTTGACCTGCAAACGCTGCATGTAGAGCCCGCTCGAACTCATCAGTTCCTTGAATTTGTCCCACGAGAAATCCGCCGGGACACCTTGCCCATTTTCGTGCGGCATGCGCTTGCGGAGTTTGCCCATCGTCGCCTGCAGACGTTCAGGGTCAATCGGCTTCAAGAGGTAATCGACAACGTTCTCTTCGTAAGCGCGGAGTGCAAAATTGTCGTAAGCAGTCGTAAAGACAATAAGCGGGATATCATCTTCGTTAAGCGACTTCAGGACTTCGAACGCATCCATGTCGGGCATCTGGATATCCAAGAAAACGACATCCGGATCAAGTTCATGAATTTTCTGGATAGTCTGCGTGCCAGAAGAGGCTTCGCCTAAAATTTCGATTTCGCCCGAATACGCTTCGAGCAGGGAACGCATGCGTACACGAGCTAACGGTTCATCATCGGCAATTAATGCTGTAAACATATTCTCCCGCTCTCACTTAATCTTTTTATAGAATCGAACTAGCACCGCTTTCATGCCATCGGCATCGCGATAAACATCGCCCAATTTCATGAAGGCAAGGTTTCCGACCCTATCGCGCTTGAACGCCCATTGGATAGAATTATCCGAAAGACACACCTTTACAATGCTATCGGCAAAGACGAACGTTCCACGGAGCGTATCGACCTGTACAGAATCTTTCAAAGTCATTTGAACGGCCTGGACAGTGCCATCCTTGAACAAGTCCATATCGACACCGCGCTGGTTACAGTCATCGCACGGCATACGGCCTGAATAAAAGCCAAAAACATCCGCAGGGATTTCTACGGGAGGCAAATCAGGAAGCGGTTCCTTTTTTTCTTCGGAACATCCCACAAAAAGACCGCAAAGCATTGCGGCTAGCACATAGGCATACTTCATGCCAATAATCTAAAAAATTTCAGACAAGGCTAAAGGAACGTTACTTTAAAAACCGGTAGAATAGACCAGTCTAAAGCCAAGGGTAGCCTTGGAAAGAGCAGGGTCATGTTTTTCACGTTCCTTCGGAGCAAGTACGGTTACCTTGTCCGACCAGCCGCCACCACGCACAATGCGGTAATCGCCCGATTCCGGACCCGTATAATTGTCGCTTTGTTTTTTAGGATAAGCGTCATACCAGTCATTTACCCATTCGGCAACGTTACCTGCCATATCGTAGAGACCAAATTCATTCGGCAATTTTTTCGCCACTTCGTCAGGACCGGAAGTTTGTCCATAATAGGCGTACTTGGAGGCAACATCGACATCCCAATAATAAGTCGTAGTCGTGCCACCACGGGCTGCAATTTCCCATTCGTTTTCGGTCGGGAGCCTAACAGCAATTGCAGAGTAATCAATAGTCAAATCAACTAAGACTGAATCCCCGATAACGGACTTGTAAACGTAAGCCGTATCAAGCCCGGCAAGTTTCGAGAACGCATTGCAGAAAAGTGCTGCATGGAACCAGTTCACATTGGAAACCGCGCGCTTATCGCCTTCCTTGGACTGTTTGGGCAGTTCATCCATGACAAATTTATAGACCTTTTGGGTCACTTCGGTTGTCGCCATGCTAAAAGCATTGACGCCAAAGGAATTCACGCCACGGGTAATAGAAGATTTAGGGATTTTCACCCAATCAAACAATCCAAAGATATCGGAGTTAACGTCAGGTTCCACCGCACTTGACGAGGACTTGGAATCGGAACTAGACGCTTTACCGCCATCGTTTGGGAACTCGGCATTCCCTTCAACGGGGTCGCCGCTTGCTGTACACGCATGAAGCGTTAATAAAGCAAACGGCAGCAACAGATAAAGTTTACGATTCATAGTCACGCCCCCTTTCATCCACGACGTTTCCGCTAGCGGACAACACCTACGCGGTAAATTTTCTGCTTAGTCTTGCCACTTTCGAACTTGACTTTCAGGCGCGCCGTATAGACATCACTGCCGAGATTACGCAAGTCGAGATAGGCTTGATTCTTGCCCGCCACACCGTCCGGGATGTTCGTCTTGAACACGCACAAGCCCGTGATATCGTACAGTTCCAGCTTGATGGACTGCGGTTTTGCACCGAGTTCCAAACGCACCTTTGCATCACCGCCGCGAACTGGGTTCGGGAAAATGAAGAAATCTGTGATTTCGTCTTTTGCCTTTGAAGCACTGACATCGCCAAGCTTGGAAGCATCGAAGAATCCAGTACGTTCGTTGCCACCTGCCGGGAGCGCCCATGCAGCGGCAGCCTTTTCAGCACCGTTAGCAGCCTTATCCAGGCGGAACGCCGTCACGTTGTTTCTGTGGAATGCATAAAGCTCAGGTCCCTTGGAATCCTTCACGGCATCGGTCACATAAATGCTCATCGGAACAAGCTGCGAGAGCGAATCAATCGCTTCGTAACTGCCCGCTGCAATTGGGAAGCGTTCAGAAACGCGCTTGCCCTTGCCCGTGTAAGCGTACACAAGGCCATCGCTTGAAGGCACGAGAATTTCAGGAATCTTGTCACCCGTAACATCGACAAGAATCGGGTCGCTATGGAATCCGACGATAGGCGTACCGCGATTAATCGTTACCGGGAATCCGTCAATAGGGATGCCAAAGCGGTCAAGTGCGTAAACAAGGTTATCGCCGAGGAACACGATTTCCGGATAGCCGTCGCCATTGATGTCGCCAAGAGCGATACCAGACGTTTCGTCCTTGAGACCGCTTGTACCACGGGAACCACGCTTGTATTCACGAGCCCAGATTTCGTCCCCACCATCCAGAAGATTTGCTCGGACATGTCCACGGCTGCCGACAAAAATCGGTTCCAGTTTTCCGTCCCTATCCAAGTCTGTGCAAGCGACCTTGAAATGTTCACCTTCGCGCAATGACTTACCAACAACAGCTATGGACTTCGGTGATTTACCAGTCTGTTCCTTTATATTCGTCGAGAGCCAACGTCCATCTTCGCCAACAACAACAAGGTTGTCTTCCGACTCGTCCTTGTTCTTGCACACAGCCATATCCTGCGGCTTAAACCCGTTGTACAAATCAAAACTTCCGCCACTGCCAAACACGCCATCCTTGTTTTCGCGAGCATAAGCAAGCTTGGAATCCGTTACAAACCAGACATTACCATTATAAACCAACGGACCTGCCATCGCCTTGTCTGAAATCTTCAACACGTCTCTCTGCGGGATCATTCCCGTAAGGAACTTCGTGCGGACCAAAGCGTGTTCATGCAAGCTATACACATAATTACCATCGCTTGCAATCCCGACCAGCGGACCATCGCCAGAAGCTACGCGGTACAACGGAATTTCGCTCTTAGCCTCATTGCGGGTGAGCGACGTTTGCGTCATCACCGTATCAGCCATGAAGAGCGTATCGCCAAGGGCGTTCATCGCCTGGAGCGTTCCGTCTTCGGAAGCAAACACAATCGCCTTGCCCGTCTCATCATCTTCGTAATTGACGAACACCGCACCGCGCACAGCGTTTGCAAGACCAACATTCTTCGGGAACTTCGAATTTTCGATGCTGCCGTCATCGACGCTAATTGTCACACGAATCACCGGAGATGCAAAACTCTTGACGCTATCGCCCATAAACGCATTCGAAGTCTTTTCGATGCGGGCATTCTTCGGCACATCTACCGTAATCTTGATGCCCGTATGACCGCCCTGCGTCGTAGCCGTATTGGCATAGCCTGTCGGGAGAATCGTCTTGACAGTATCAAACTTCTTATCCTTTGCAAAACGCAAATGCGGGAGCAGGTCCGTGCCGCTACCGTAATCGTAAGAATCTTCGCCAATCGCATTCTTGAACGTCTTGCCGATGCTCAGAACGCCATCCGATTCTACAAGAGAAAGACCGTATTGGTGGTCGCGATATTGTTCACCACCCCAAAGATTAGCGGTCCCATATTGGAGAGACTGCCTCAAATACCAGTCATTGACTTTCCAAACGGCAATACCACTTGCCGGGAGCGCCGCATCAAAGCTGCTCACGCCAAGAATCAAGCCCTTCGCCTTCTTTGTATTGCGCTTGCATTTGCCTTTGGTGCAAACACTGTCCTCAAACACGAGATGCAAGCTATCGACAGAAACCAAAATTGAATCGACATCGTCGTTCTGCACAGCTTCGCCACGATAAACAGTGACCATACCGTCCTTATTCCAGGAACGCTGACGATTTTCAATCAGGATGTATTCGTTTGCGCTCAGAGCGACCTTCACGATTTCTGTACCGAGACCGCTACCCGCCGCCGCAATATCAACCGACACCGGATGACCCGCCGTCGGACGCACTTCCTTGACCTTAGACCAGCCCATGTAAACGCGTTCCCAAGCCGCAGGCAGCACCGGGAAGAATCCGTTACCCGCATTGTAGCCTGCAAAGTCCATCATATCGAAATAGCCCAAGCGGGAGATGCCCTTGATCACGTCGTACGTGTTCGGCATCCCGAGTTCGCGACCAATCTGGTTCACGACAATACCGTTAATGCCCCAGTTGAGTCCATCCTGCGAAGCCGTTTCACTGACCACCATCATCGACTTGAGCGTGTCAATCGCAGCGCCCTTCAACACAATGCCGTTGTTCAAGGAATCAACCTTGTCAATCACGACACCCGAAAGCGTATCGGGCAAATAAATCCAGTCCGATTGCGAGATATAAATGTCCAAGAAGTCGCCCGGCGTATTGGCGCCCTTTGTGCCCATGCTACCACCATCCACAAGGCGGCTAGCCCCTGCGTGTGCAATCATGAACGCGCGTTTTGTATTCGAGTTTTTCGAAAGCGGAATATTGAACGGGGAATCATCAGACTTGTGAGCTGCCATCACGGCATCGTAAACGAACTGCAAGTAGTCGCGACTGCGGGCTTCATCGTACTCCGCCGTCTTTTCGCCCTTCATCTTCTGAGTGCGATTGTAGTCAATCATCGGCTTGTCAAGCTTGTATGCCTTGCCGTCTTCGGGGAACACCCTCGACTTGATGACAAGCTCACCACCGCTTACCGCTTTGTAATAAGCGTTCGCAAAATCCAGATGCTTTTTCCAGTACGGGATTTTTCCGCGGCTCCCCGACGGATCCAAATCGAACGTCGCCGTATCGGAATCAAAAAGCCCCGTACCCGTCGTGAGCGAGTTGTTCGGAGACTCTTCCTTAAGCTGCACACGCAGCACAAAGACTTCGAGAGTGTCCGCCGCCTGCACGAGAGATGCAAACGAGAGGACCCCTAAAAACAATGCAAAAAACTTGGCATTTAACTTCATGATTATAATTTACAAAAAAAGCCAATCCTGGACGGGAGCGGTTTTCAAGAATTAGATAAACAAAAGCAACTGTTTTAAAATATATTAAACCAAGTTTATCAACACAAGCGCGCTCGCCTACATGACAAAAAGGCAATTATTTGGGCTACCCGCCGATGCGCTGGTAGCTTCGCGGGATATTCAGGCGCCATGTACCGGAGCCAAACGATTTGCCACGGGATACGCGCTTTACGCGGAGTTCGAGGAATTGTTCCGATTCACGGACAAAGGAAATTTTCGAAGGCGTTTTCACACCGGAGAATTCTTTATATTCTTCAATGTTTAACCGTTCTGTTTTGCCGTCACGGCCAAGCGTTTCGAGCCAGAGAATTTCGCCATCTTTTTCGGCGTAGATATAATGGCGAGTCATGGCATCTCGGGCTTCGTGAATTTTTATAACAGCGGAATCAGAGCTCGCGGAATCGCGCACGGAAATTTCTTCGAGACCTTCGGGAATCACGCGACCTTCAAAGAGTCCGGCCACCTGATGGATATGCACAAGCGGGAGCGACGGATCCGTCATGAGCCCGACCATGTAACCGGCGCCATTCATGTACATTTTTTCAGTCGGGAAAACCATCTGCCAGCCCGATTCGAGCCACAAAAGCGAGGCTACGCCAATGCCGAGGGAACCCGTGAGTTCCATGCGATAGCGCTTGTTCGGAACAGAAAAGAGCACAGCATCCAAATCCTGAGTCTTTCCGTCTGGTGCATAAATGGTGAGCGAAAAAATAGCCTTCAAGCTATCAACGGGAGCCTCGGCGCTCTCTGTAACTTTCGCCGCAGCCTGACGGCCGCCAGTACACCCCGTCAAAGACAAAGCAATCAACAAAAGGAAAAAGAGTCCCCGCAAAAAGGCGCCGAATCTAGCCAAGGTCATAAAAACCTACTTCTTTTTGCCAAAGAACTTCAGCACGGCAGGGTGTTTGGGATTGAGCTTCTGCAATCTCTTGTAAGACTTACGAGCTTCCTTTTTCAAGCCAAGAGCTTCCTGAATTCCAGCCATGTGTTCCCAGAAAACATCATCTCGGCTCATCTTCTTGCTATCGATCAGCTGCATCGTCTGATATGCTTCATCATAACGGCCCAGGCGGTACAGCCCCCAAGCCTTGGAATCCAAGTAAGCGTCCTTAGAATCACCGTCTTTTTCAAGAGCGAGCGCTTCGAGCACAAGCTTGTAGCCCTTTTCGACTTCAGCAGGCGTGCGGTTTATTTCAATAAGCGAATAACCGTAGTAGTTGAGCGTCGAAGCTCTTTCACGCGGGCTAAATTCATTAAGCTTGAGCAAGAATTCAAACTGGCGGAAAGATTCATCATAACGCTTGAGGCGTTCCAAGTTCATCGCCATCGAAAGACGAACACGGCTGTACGAAGAATCTTTTGCAAAGAACGTTTCGAGCATGGCTTCGGCACGTGTGCGATTATCCAAGGCATGAGCCTTTTTAGCGGAATCGGCTTTCAAGTCCTTTTCGAGGTCCAGAGCTTCACCGATAAGCGCTCTCGAATAGATGTCGAGCACCTGCAAATACTTGAGCTGAGCTTCGTTCTTCAGCTGCACGAGATTCGTGGAATCCACAACGCCGGGGAGCGGTTTCCAGTTTTCCCAGAATTTCTTGAGGGAATCGAGCAAAGGGAATGCCTTGTCAAACTTGTCCGCAAGCGCATACACAGAAGCAAGCAACATTCGCGTATCGCCGTTCGATACAGAATCGGACTTTTCGGCGTACTTGATAGCCTCGGCGTAATTCAGTTCGCTTGCAAAGATGTTCACAAGACCAAGGAACGCACGGTTTGCATATTTCGGCTGTCCTTGCAACTTATCGACGGAAGCAAGCAAGTGAACTTTTGCGCTATCCATCATGCCAACATCGTATTCATACTGACCGATAAAGCAAAGCACCGCAGGCGTCTTGACGCCATCGTCATAATATTTCTTCCGTGCAAAAGCATACGCGCTATCACCTGTCATGGAAGGGAGCACCATGATGGTCATTTCTTCGTCTTCGGGCTTTGCGCTCGTGAGCGTATCGACAACGGCGACAGCTTCCTTGAAGCGCTTCATCGCCATGAGACCGCGCACTTTCTGCAAAAGCATCTGCTTATCGCCAGTTGCCTCGTGAGCTTTACCGAAAAGTTCAACAACAGCAGAATCGCGACCCAAATCCAAAAGGAGCGAAAGCTGACGCTGGAACAATGTCGAAATGTAATTGACCTTCGGCAAGAGCAAATCATAAACGCGGACAAGTTCTTTCTCGTCACGGACCGCTTCGAGGAACAGGCTGTAGTCATAAAGGAGAGCCATGTCCTGATAGTGCGAGGAATCCAAGCCCATCACAAAATACTTGCGGCAAGAATCGGCTTCACCCGTTTTGACATAGAGTCGAGCGAGCAACGCATACTGTGCAGCAGTGCGCTTGCCCTTGAGCTGAGACGCTTTTTTAGCTTCGACAAGAGCTAAAGAATCTTCACCCGCAGCCACCAGGCGTTCTGCCACACCAAAGCCCAAATAACGGCTTGTCGGATCAGCCTTGTAAGCCTGCTTCCAGAAGAAATCCGCTTGGCGCTGGTCGCCACGCATTTCCATATTTTTGGCAAGGAAGAAAAATTCATGAGCCGCTTCAAGGTCCACTTCGACCTTGGGCTTTTCGGCTTTAGCCTCGACAGCCTTTTTAATAAGGGCAGAATCAGCAGGCGTAAGCGTAGTAGGGGCAGCAACATCGTTCTGTTTTTTTGCAGGTGCAGAGCTACAGGCGCACAAAGCCGCCATTCCCAAAGAAAGCACCCAAGACAAAAAAACATGACGCATCAAAGACTCCCAAAACTGCTCTAGTCAGCAATAATAAAGTTCACGCGCGAACCCGGCTTGAGATAGTCCCCATACTTCGGAGACGTTTCAAGAACAGAACCAGGACGTGCACCATCTTCACTCTTCTGACGCTTTACGGAACCCACCTTGAAACCAAGCCTATCCATTTGCGGATAAACCTCGTCCATCAAGATGCCTTCAAAATTGGGGAGCAAAACTCTACCGGTCGTAGCGCCAGCCGAAATCACGACCTTTACCGTATCGCCCACGCGAACCGTATCGCCAGCAAGCGGAATCGTGCGGATTACAGCACCACGCGGAATGCTCTGGTGAGCGCCCTGGATGGTACCGCCGTTGACAAGCCCTGCACGGGCAAGAGAAATGTCCGCCTGATTTTGGCTCTTGCCGCGTAAATCCGGGATAATCACCTTACGGAGCCCGAGGCTCTTTGTGAGTCTCACTGTACGGCCGATTTTTGCCGTGCGGCCAGCTTTGGGCATCTGCACAAGCACCATGCCCGCAGGCACCTGGGAACTGTAACGGCCTTCCTTGATCCATTCGACCTTAAAGCCCGCCTGAGTCAATGCGGATTCAGCCGCTTTTTCCGAGAGACCTTCAAGGTTCGGCACCGTGCCCGTACTGGCGAAAGCACCTGCAAATGCAGGCATCAAAAGCTTATCGACCATAAAGACAAGCGCGATGACAACAACAATCCAAATGACGAAAGCCTTGAAAATGGCGGTTTGTCTAACCTTGTTCCAAAGCGACTTTATTTTATTCATAACAAATTCTTGGGCTTAGCCCTTAGTAGCTTTTTCTTGAAGAGCATCTTCGTCAAAGATGACGATATCCTTGCCGGTCATGGCAATGGCGTTTGCCCTTACCAGCAAAGAACAAATACGGCTCACTGTTTCACGCGTCGTTCCGGACATGTCTGCAAGCTGCTGCTGCGTCGGACGATTGTGAATAACAGTCACCATGTTTCCGTTGTCTGTATGGATACGGACGCCGCGTTCTTGCATCAAGTTGAGGAGCGTTCCTGCCACACGGCCAGAAACAGACATGGTCGACAAGGAGCCAATCTGCTTATTCGCCTTACGAAGTCTCTTGCAAAGTTCGCTCATGAGCGCCATGGCGATTTCGGGAGTCTTGCGGATAAGGCTTAAGAAAGATTCACGGTGGATGACGAGCAGTTTAGCATCAGTCACCGTACGGACGGAGGCGGATCGGGGTTCGCCGTCAATCAGCGACATTTCCCCGAAAAAGTCCCCGCGTTCAAGGAAAGACAAAATGGTTTCACGTCCATCGATGCCAGTCATGTAGACTTGCACGGAGCCCATGGCGATAAGGTACAGAGCTTGTACCGAATCGTCACCCTCCAGGACCACAGTCTCATCACGATTGTAGTTCTTGACGATTACCAGATTGGCAATCATCCCTAACTGTTCTTCGTTCAATTCCGAGAAGAGCTCGACGCCCTTCAACAAATCAACTGTGGATGTATCCATTCTATTTTCCCCTTTTTATTTTAGTCGAGATCAACGACGATGCTCTGGTCGCGCTTAGCACCGATAGAGATCATACCGATCTTCACGCCAACGAGTTCAGCCATGCGGTCGAGATACTTGCGAGCGTTAGCCGGCAATTCTTCGAGCTTGCGGCACTTGGTCGTATCGCACTTCCAACCCGGCATTTCTTCGTAAACCGGCACGCAACGTCCGACCTTGGAAAGCTGGTTCGGGAAGTTTTCGATCTTTTCACCATCACATTCGTAGTGAGTGCAAATCTTGATAGTGTCGAACGTGTCGAGCACGTCGAGCTTGGTGATAGCGAGGTGCGTGAGGCCATTCACCATGGCAGCCTTACGGACCACCGGAGCGTCGAACCAACCGCAGCGGCGGTTACGACCGGTCGTTGCACCGTATTCGTTACCGATCTTGCGGAGCGTGTCGCCCGTTTCGTCCAAAAGTTCCGTCGGGAACGGACCGTTACCCACGCGGGTCGTGTAAGCCTTGACGACACCGACAACCTGATTGATAGCCGTGGGGCCAATGCCTGCGCCGCAGCTAGCGTAACCGGCAACCGTGTTGCTGGAGGTCACGAACGGGTAGGTACCCTGGTCAACGTCGAGGATAGTGCCCTGAGCACCTTCGAACACGAGGCGCTTGTTTTCCTTCAAAGCCTTGTAGAGCATTTCGCTCACGTCGGCAACGAACGGCTTGATCTTCTGACCGAGTTCGAGGTAGTCCTTGATGACCACTTCCGGATCGATTTCCGGAACATCGTACATCACCTTGAATTCTTCGTTGTGGACCTTGGCCATGGCTTCGACGCGCGGACGGAGTTCGCGTTCGTCCATGAGGTCGCCCACGCGGACACCAATGCGGTTCACCTTGTCGCTATAGCACGGACCGATACCGCGACCCGTAGTACCGATAGCGGCCTTGCCTGCCTTCTTTTCCTTAGCCTTGTCCAAGGTGGAGTGGTACGGGAGCACGACGTGTGCGTTGTTAGCGATGAATAGACGACCTTCCGGGTTGATGCCCTTCGTGTGGAGGTCTGCAATTTCGTTCAGAGTCTGGATCGGATCGAGCACGACGCCGTTACCGATGACGCAAATCTTGTCCGGGTGCATAATGCCCGAGGGAATAAGGTGGAAGACGAACTTCTTGTCGCCAACTTCCACAGTGTGACCGGCGTTAGCGCCGCCCTGGAAACGCACGATGATATCTGCATCGAGCGTTAAGAAATCTACAACCTTGGCTTTTCCTTCGTCGCCCCACTGGGAGCCGATAACAACACGATTTGCCATAAATCCTTCGTTTTATTTCTTTGACAACCGAAACGGTTTCCCCAAGGTACTTCCCTGGAGCCCTTTTTCGCCATAAAGATAGTAAGAGCAACCATAAAAAGCGAACTTTACGCCCAAAATTAGCCCACAATTTACCCCTAAAAACGAGGTCAAATCAAGGCGTTTTACTTTTGCGTGCTTCCGTAAAATACAAATTTCTTATCTTTAGGCCATGCCTGAAGATATCACATCGCAAATTAAGAGACTTGCGCCACTCCTCGAAGAAGATTCTGACGTTTTCCGCGAACTCACAACATTCTTTGGCAAGAATGCCAAAATCGAGATGCACCACGGCGACCTTTCCAAGTTCCTTCAGGACAACAGAACGTTCGAAGTCGTGCGCGTGAGCGGCAAGAGCTACAAGGACTGCGTTTACGAGCTTGTGGACAACTATCCCGAGATGATGGACAGCATTGGCATGTTGCGCTACTACAAGGCGCCAACCGGGAATATCAAGTGGGAAGAGGTCGAAGCCGCCGAAATTGCGATGGGCAACGAACTCACGATGAACGCCTACGGATGGGCACCCGACGCATGGACAATTTTTGAAAACAACGCATTCGACGAAGCTACCGCGCCAGAAGACAAAAAAGGCGACTACAGCCTTGTGGCCATCGTCGCGCTAGATTCGTTGCTTTAGTGCTGTATAAACTTGAAGAACGTGACGCCAGGAACTTTACGGGTCTGCAAGTATTCGGCGAGCGGGACTTCGACAACCAGCTTCCTTTGCGATGACGCATGGCGCAGTATCGGCTTTTGCCCCGGATTGAAAATTACAAATCCCGTGTGCGTAAGGTCAATCTTGTCCGACGTTCCGACAATTCCCACGCCAAGAACCTTCATTGCACCCTTGTACGTTTTCTTCGCCATTTCAATCGCCTTGTCCAAAGGCATGTAGCGCACAGTGACAGGCGTTTCCTTGCCCGTGTATTTCAGGTTATGGTTGCTGAAGAATTCCCTCTTGGGCATCGTGCGTTCGACAGAAACTTCATTTTCCATCGGGATGACCTTGGCATACTTGCCTTCGCCAATCCAGTCGTCGAGCAGGTAGTGTTTGCGATTGAGGTAACTCACCTTGCCACCTTTGTAGCGGAGGCGTTGCAACTGGCGATACAGAGACTTTTCGCTCTTGGCCATCGCAAGGGCAACAACATGTTCCAAGTACGTCACGCAATCGACAGAGTCCAGATAAACTAGCGGCTTATCTTCCACCGTGTCCAAATGGCCTTCGCCCATCGGGCCTAACTTATAAGGCGTCCCAATCAGTATTCTGGAGAAGTGGTCCAAACGCTTGTTGAGCCCGCTTATGCCTTGGGCATCGAGCCAAAGCGTTTTCATTTTCAAAAGCGAATTGTTATTATTATTCGTGTAATTGATAAGGCGCATCCAAAGTGTATCAAGAACATCCTTGCTCTTGTAATCAGGATTGGTATTCGTGCCGTTCAAGTACATCGTTGCGGCAAGCGTATCGCCATCCATCGTGTAGATGTAGCCGACCAACGCATGAACTTCTGCGATATAGCCCGTCTTGAATCGCGTGAGCCACGGGGCTTCAAAATCGATCATGCGCTTTGCACCGGAACCTACACCTGGACTTGCAAAACTATTGATGTAGTATTCGTGTTTCGGATGACGCGCCATCTTCGCCAGCAATCTCGCGACCGTCGAGGGCTTCACCTTATTTTCGGGGGAAAGTCCACTGCCATCCCAAACATCAAAATCAGACGGCTTAATGCCCATATCCTGGAGGAACCTGCGTTCCGCCTTGCGACCGCCTTCAACACTGCCCTCGCCTGCAATTTGCGCCCCGAGATTTCTCAATAGAGTTTCGGCATGGAAGTTCTGGCTGCGCTGATTGATTTCGTCAAGGATACTCAAGAGAGGCGCCGCCGAATACGAGAACTTTTTCAGTTCAGTATTGGAAGCAATCGTTGTATCTTCTTTAAAGACAACGCCACGGTTCTTAAGCGCGTACATGAACGCTGCTCTGAAATATCCAATCGGGTTGCGGATCGGGAGCACCATACTTGCAGAATCAATATCTTCGCCGATCGTCCCGCCGAGCGTAATGATAGACTTGTCCGGATCAATCGCATACACCCACTTTTTCTTGAGGCCTTTAACCGTCTTTAAGTTGTTTACAACCTTGACGTAGCCCACATCGGGCTGTATCGAAACTACCGCCGTATCGCCACGGAAGTATCCCGGCCAAAAACGAATCGTCACGCAGTTGTCGTTAAAACCTAGCGGACCAATTTCAGCCCCATACCAGGAATCATAAAAGTTTCTACGCCAATTTTCGGCTTTCCACGGACCAGTGTAATAACTCGTATCCAAGTCAATCCGCCCGACAATCGTGTCAATGCCCATCGCACGGATGGAATCCGCCATGTTATTCAAGACATAAAAAGGATCGTCGTAATATCTCGCCGAAATGTTCGGGTCGCCCTCGCCACGGATTTTTAGCGAGCCCGTCAGCGTGTGCCTTTTGGCATTGACATCGCCAAGCACAGTCATTTCAGTTTTCGGTTCGTAATCGAGAGGCAAAAAATGAATCGCGGCTGCCGTTGTCAAAGTCTTGAGCGTACTTGCCGGCGTGAAGAACTCATTGCCATTCACGTTGCCGATTTCCTTGCCCATTTTCACAGAGCGCAACGACATTCCAAAACGCGATCCCGGCAAAAGCGAATCAACGTAACTTTTATAGGAAGCCACGTTCACGTGAGCAAACAACGACGACGCCAAAAAAGGCAACAGCAAAGAAGTAACTTTAAACAACTTTTTCATTGGCTAGAATCACTTTTTTCTTCTTCTAAAGCAAGCGACAATTACGCAAACCACCAAAAAACCGGCACCAAGAGAGGCGAGCAAGTATTTGGAAGAAACAAGCCAGCTCTTAAATTCATCTGCCGACGGGAGCTCACTCCGACCAATGATATTGGCAGAGCTTTTCGGATAAATTTCCCTATAATCCTGCAAAAAGATGTGCTGAGCCCAGTGCATCCGTTCAGAGCCATTCAAGCTATCGGGATAATTCAAAATCTCATTGATTTTGGCATTAGCTTCATAGACCATCTGCGCAAGGGCGGCGCTGCGTTTTTTACGATGCTTCGTATTTTTAAACAATGCCCCCATGCCGTTCGAAAGATCGATCAGGATTTTCTCGACTTCGCCCCACTCCGGGATATTCGGGAAGCTACGGCTGTGCTCGAGTTCTGCGACAAGCTTGGAATAACGCGAATCGCGATTCCAGATGTGGAGAATGCTACGGTCTGCAGGCAAGAACCCGACCTGACGCGAGAACGCATCAATGTTGTCGGCGCGGAGCATGTAAGCAAGCAACTGTTCGGCAAGCGCATACTTGGATGTATCCTTCTTGTTGCCAAGCGCCAAGTGGCTACCGCCCATGAACGAGAATTTTCCATGCGGACCCGCCGGGAGTTCCAAGACCTTGATGCCATCCTTTGCAATCGCTGAATTGGCAAGACCGCCGACTTCTTCCGGATATTCCAGTTGCTTGATCAGTTCCGATGTTCCATAGTGGATTACGCGTTCCGAACGCACAAAGCCTTCGGCATTGTCCGATGAATTCTCGTACAAGCTATGAGGCGCCATTTGCGCATCGCCCATGATATTGGCATAAAGCGCAAGCCCGACAAGCGTGTTTGAATCCAGGAGTGCGCTGCGATAACCCTTGCCTGCGGGCACTACGAAATCTCCACCATGGCTCCAGACAAACGGCGCCATGCACTGCTGACCCGCCCAGTCATCTTTTCCGGGAAGCGTAAACGGAGTTACCTTGACGCCTACTTCTGTCGTCAAATCCGAACTTGCAATCGTCTTCAAGACACCAAGCACATGCGCATACGATTCAAAATCGGAATCCTCCAAACCGAGCTCGCGCCAAATGCGTTCGTTGACGAAAAAGCCGCGAACATCGATAAACCAAGGCACCGCATAAGTTTCAGGGCGGCCTGCAATATGCGAACTGCGGAGGCCTTCGCCCAAGAATCGCGCCGTATCAATGATCGAAATCATGTTGTCGATAGGGCGAATAGTGCCTGCCGCTGCAAAATGCGGAACCCACGTGGAACCGAGCTGAATCACATCAGGAGCGACATCGTTCGAATCAGCAAACGTGAACGTGATTTTTCTGAACGCTTCACCCCAGCTAAGCGATGTCAGCTTGACCGGGATTCCCGTCTCGCGATAGAACTTTTTCACAAGGCGCTTCATCGCATTCTTCGAGCCAAGGCCATTGTCCATGACCCAAATCGAAAGCGTGTCTGCCGAAGTCGCCGCCGTAGCGGGGGCAGCAAGAGCGCCAAACACGAGGCCAGCGCAGATCGCGAGCCGAGCATAACTTGTGGCAAGTATCTTCGAGACGAGGCTTATCATTGAGCGAGTCTTCCGAAATCTTCAAAGAAATGGGGATAAGTCTTGTTCACACACGCAGGGTCGAGAATCTTGATGGGCACGCCACCGAGCGAGACAAGGCTAAAGCACATCGCCATGCGGTGGTCATTGTAAGTTTCAATCGTCGCCGGTTGCAGTTCCTTCGGCGGCTCAATCGTAATCGAATCCATGTCAGAGGAGACGGTCGCACCGACCTTACGGAGTTCTGCAACCATAGCAGCAATGCGGTCAGTTTCCTTCACACGCCAGCTACCAATGCCGCGAATCGTCGTCGGAGCATCCGCAAACAGAGCAAGCACAGCAAGCGTCATGGCAGCATCCGGAATTTCGACAGCGCTAAAATCGCCAAGGCTACGCAAACGGCGATCTTTAGGTCCCTTGCAGATAATGCACTTTTCGCCACTGGGTTCCACGCTCGGAGTAACATCAACACCCATGCGCTTCAGGACATCGATAAAGGCTATATCGCCCTGGATACTGTCTTCACTGATTCCCAAGACCTTCACTTCACCGCCAGAAATAGCGGCAGCGGCAAGAGGATAAGTGGCAGAACTTGCATCGCTCTCTACATAGTAGTCACCAGGGCTCTGGTAAACGCCCTGCGGCACATAGAAGTCCGTCAGGTCATTGTGGCGCACATTCACGCCAAAGCACTTCATCACATCGAGCGTGAGTTCGATGTACGGTGCAGAAATCAGTTTGCCTTCCACATGGATGTGGAGCGGGGTTTTGCAGTACGGAGCGCAAATCAAAAGGGCCGTGAGGTACTGGCTCGAAATGTTACCACGAACGCTCACATCGCCGCCCTTGAGACCATCAGCCTTGATGCGGACCGGCGGGTAACCTTCGGATTCCAAATACTTGATGTCGGCACCAAGCGTACTGAGAGCCTCGACCAAGTCGCGGATCGGGCGTTCGCCCATGCGTTCTTCACCGCGCAAAATGAACTTGCCCCAGCCAAGCGAAAGTGCGGCCGTCAAGGAGCGCATCGCCGTACCGGCGTTCCCGAGATAAAGCTCAACCGGGAAATTGCCTGCATCAAACGGCTTGCCATGACCTTCAACAACAGCATCCGTATAATCGTCCGAAAAATCAACCTTCACGCCAAGACGTTTTAAAGCCTCGCCCATATAGCGGGTATCGTCGCTACGCAGCAGGTTGTGCAAGCGAGTTGTCCCGTTAGCAATGGCCGAAATCAAAAGCACACGATTGGTAATGCTTTTGGACCCCGGAACACGGATAGATCCACTAAAAGAATGATAAGCGTCAAGCTGTTTAAAACTAGGGCGAAATTGAGAATCGTTCATACAAGAAAAATTATACATTATTATCATACCGTGTTTTTTCGGGTACAGCGAAAGCATGTCGAAAATCACATAACCACGTGAGGAATATCATGGAACCGGAAGTCACTACCAAAAATTTTGAAGTGCGTTTCTCGGACTGCGACCACCACAGCCGACTCAAACTTTCAAATCTCTTCTTGTTCATGGAAGAAACCGCCATCGCCGATGCCGAACAGAACGGCTTTGGGATATGGAAGATGATGAAGGCAGGCTACACCACGGTCATCACGCGACTGAAGATTCGCCTGTTGCACCACCCGGTCTGGGGCGAAAAGCTCTCCATTTCCACATGGGCAAAGGACATCATCAAGGACAAAGTTTGTCTTAAAGATTATTCCATCCTCGATGCGCAGGGGCATTCCATCGCGCAGGCGACTTCTTCGTGGCTCTTGGTGAACATGAAGACCGGAAAAGCCGAAAACCCGGCCAACGCACCGTACCCGATTCCGCTCGTTCAGGGCAAGAACGCGCTCCCCGAAATGATGGATATTTTGGACCCGCAACTAGACCCGCAAATTGTAGCGACAGAAATTGCAAAGTATAGTGACTTGGACATGAATAAGCATGTGAACCACTGCCGCTATGTGGACTGGGTGACAAACTCGCTCGACCCGCAGGAACTCAAGAGCCGCAGGATCCGCTCAATACAGATAAACTACATTTCGCAGATTCCGCTCGGCAGCAAGGTGAACATCGTGCGTTTCAAGAACACGAACCATCACGCATATATTTTTGGGATGAACGCCGACGACAAGACGCAATGCCACTTCCAGGCGCGCATCGGTTTTGCGGATTAGAACATAGTCGGAAGTAGACCGTAGGAAGGAAACGCAATAGGAAACGTCCCGTGTCATCCTGAGCGGAATGCCGCTAGGCATGAAGTCGATATACGATACTTGGCAACTTGTTGCCTTAGTAGAGTTAGGTTCGTAGGAGCAGGATCCAGAACATTTACAACAGCGCGGTTTTCAGCAAGCGTTCTTCAATTTCGAAGGCGCTTGGTTTGTCTTTGGGCGTAAGGCGCTTGCCTGTGCCGTAGAGGTGCTGCATCATTTCTAGAAGCGTGTATTCGCGGTCGAAATAGCCGATATCCGGGTTCGGGCAAATGGTAACCGGTTCGCGAGTGCGAGCAGGCTGCGAGCCACGAGCGACGGCAACACATTCCGGCTGGTAATGGAGCGATGGGCTTTTCTCGCGGATTTCTTCGCGGCCGGCATTCCCAAGGAATCGGCAGATGCATTCACGCGAAAGCGTGACACGGCGAAGCTTGTCGTATTTTTTGCGAATTACCGCCATTGAATTTTCACAAGCATTAGCGGCACTAGATTCTCGCGACCTTTCATGATTTTCATCTGCATGGTGCGACTGCATTTTGCATGCCTCGATATCTTCTTGTTCAAGCTTGTCAATTTCAGCGAGACGGTGCATCACGTACTCGCGAGACGCCATGCAAATGGGATGGTCAAAGCCGGGGATATTTTGGCAAAGGTAATGCTGGCGACACGGGAATCCGGGCTTCAATTCTGGACTTCCGGACTTTTCAGATTCTGGAGCAAAGTATTCCTGAATTTTCTGCTCACAAATTCTTGCCGCCGTCGATGTTTGCAGATTCACGAACGGGATGCCAAGCGGTGACGCATGACTGATGCAAACATCTTCGGGCTTTGCGCTCATGAGCAATCTTCGCGTTTCCTTATCGACGCTGGTCGCCTGCGGTACAAGCAAAAACGGAGTCCCCACACCCACGCCATCAATCCCGAGCGACAAGACTTGAGCAATATCTTCAGGAGCGCAAAGCCCGCCCTGCGCGGTAATCCGCGCAGGCGACGGCGGCGGGAGAATTCCCTGCACTGGGACGTTTGCAGCAATCATCGAGCGCGTGGTTTCGAAAAGTTCTTTGCGCTTTTCGACAAATTCCCGGACAACATCGAGCAATAACTTCTTGGATTCAAAGAATGCATGACCGCCGCAGTTCACGCCCGATTCAATGCGGTATTCGTAAACTTCCAGGCCCTTCTTTGCCAAATAACGGCCCTGAATGAGCGCCGAGCGGTAATCCGAAACTTTCAGAATAATCTTCTTTTTCGGAGGTCTTGTACTCGTCCTGTAAAAGTCCTTGCACTTTGCAATCTCTTCGAAGACGGACAAGTTCACGCCCGCGCTGAGCACAAGCGCGCCCGACACCTTCGAAGCGGCAAAGCCGCGAACGGCATCAAACGCAGCCTCGTCATGATTCAAGCCGACCATGATATTCGCCTGGATTTCACCCGGTTCCATTTTCTCGGTGAGCGCCGCCTCGGCTGCAATGCGGGCAAGCCCCGTCTTTGCAAAAATGCCATCGTATTCCACGCGGAGCCTAGAATCTAGCGGAAGCATCAGAAAATAAAGGTCCTTGTCGCTACCGCCATCAAAGCGGCACGCACAAAGACGCGTAAACTTGCGTTCTACTTCGTCTGCAACAAAATCCAAATACGAACGGATGCGCCCAATGCGGGTTGTCTGCGGAGAACCCAAATCAAGGCCCAAGCGTTCTGCATAAGCCATACGGTATTCTTCGAGGAGGCCATCATCCACAAGCGAAATCACCGACGTGATTCCCAAATGCGCTACACGAATCGGCGTGTCCGCCGTATAGCAAATGCCCATCACCGGGATGTGAATTTTGTGAACCATAACCCTCGAAAACCTCGCGAATACCCAAAATGCGATGAAAACAATATAAAAAATAACAGGATCCTTCAGTCACTTCGTTCCTTCAGGATGACGAATGCGGAATGACATGCTCATTCAGGATGACGAGATGGCGATCCCGCCCCGGAACAAGTCCGGGGTGACATGGAGTCCGGGAGGACAAAGCGCAACAAACGAGATGGAGATTCCGCATCGGCGTGCGGAATGGCAGCGTTCTGCGGGAATGACATATTCCCCTACGGTACAAGCACGCCCATGCTCGGCGAGAGTTCGAAGCGGATGGATCCCTGCAAATCGGTGCGGTAAAGTTTCGTAGAATCCCCAAGCACCAAGTTCAGTTTACGTACAACAGATGGTGCGGGATGCCCATAACCATTCCCAGTCCCGACGCTCACGAACGCATACTTCGGCGACACCTGCGACAAGAAGCTTAACGTATTGCTCCCCGCCGAACCATGATGCGCCACCTGCAAAAGCTCTGCCGAAAGCGTCGGATTCATCTCAAGCACATGGCGCTCGCCCACCGAATCTAGGTCGCCCGTTAAAAGCATCTTGCTTGCGCCAAACTTCCCGAGCAGCACCACACTCGCGCGATTCTCGCCCATGCGCAAATAGCTCGCCGGCCACAGCACTTCAAAGCCATTAGCCCCACCCCCAAAGCTAACGTTCTCGCCTCGCAATAGCGTATCCACCGGCGTTCCAAGCGCTCTCGCCACCCGCAACACACTATCGCGAAAGAACGCGCCCGCTGTATCCGGACCCATGTACAGACGCCGCACAAAAACGCCCCGCCCCGCAAGCTCCAAAAATCCGCCAATATGATCCCGATGGTTATGGCTCAGCACCACCCACTCGAGCGTATCGACCCCGCGGGCCAAAAGCGAATCCACCACGCCGACCGAATCGGGTCCGAAATCGTACATTGCATAGCGCCCGTCATATTCGAGGAGCACCGCAAGCCCCTGCCCCACGTCAATCGCCGTCGCATGCATCGACGTTTCACCCTCCGCCGACCCGCTCACATACATGCAGCCGTTCATCACCGCCGCGACAATCAAAATCCCAAAAAGCTTCATAAGCGTCCTTTTTTTAACTATTCCTGCTTATATAACACGCTTTTTTCGCGATTTTGGTCCGAATTTTCTCTCGCAAAATTCAACTTTTTTACAAAAAGACCAATTTTTATTATCTTTACTACTAATTGAGGTCTCTATGCAATTACCTAAGTACAAAAAGAAGAAACGCATCAAGCTCAAAGTCTGCCAGGAACCCGGTTGCGGCCGTGAATTCTGGGGTCACCCGATCGCGAAGTACTGCGAACTGCACCGCGACATCAAACAGCGCCAAAAACAAAAGAAGGATATCGAGAACATCGAATCCAAGAACATCATTTTCCGCCACAACTACACGGAAGCCATGGACTTGGAATTCAAGTGCTGCCTCGAAGGCTGCAACAACACGTTCACGATCCGCATGTTCCCGAAACAGTACGTGTACCCGCGTTTCTGCATGGAACACAGAAACGACTTCAAGCGTGCAAATTTCCTCCGAATCATGCAGAAAAAGTAGTCGTAGCGCTCTAAAAACAAATTTTTTAGAAAAAAGTTGTTGCCATCCCTTGAAATTTGGGATGGCTTTTTTATATTTGGTCTCGCTACATGGTGGATGTAGCTCAATTGGTTAGAGTCCCAGATTGTGATTCTGGATGTTGCCGGTTCGAGTCCGGTCATCCACCCGAAAAAGGCCTTGCGAAAGCAAGGTCTTTTTTCATTTCACGCGCATATTTCGCGAGCTTTCGGGCATCCCGCACCCGCAGCAGCGTCAACCGCCCACGAACTTGAGTGCGAGCATGGTAATGTCGTCGAACTGCGGGGCGTCACCCACAAACGCATCGATCCTGGACTTCACGAACGGGCAAATTTCGGCAGGTTCCAGGTCGCCCGCATCACGGAGCGTCTGCAAGAGCCGCTCGTCGCCAAACAGATTCTCGTTCGCATCCGTCGCCTCGGTCACGCCATCCGTGTACAAGAAAATCGTATCGCCCGGATTCAGCTTGAGCGTCTGGCGCTTGTAGCGGGTCCCTTCCATCGCGGCAATCACAAGACCGGGCTTGCTCTTTGCAAACTCGACCGTACCGTCGGCACGGCGAATCGCCGGCGGGTTATGCCCCGCACATGCAAATTCCACTTCGCCCGTACGCAAATCAAGAACTCCCATCCAGACCGTGACGAACATGTTGAGGTAATTGCGGAACGCCAAGCGGTCATTCACAACGTTAAACGTATCCACCACCGAAGTACCCGCGAGCAAGACGCTCTTGAGCATCGAGCGTGCCGACATCATAAGCAGCGCCGCCGGGACACCCTTGCCCGACACGTCTGCGATCAAGAAGGCGAGCCTGTCTTTATCGACCTTGCAGAAGTCATAGAAGTCGCCACCCACCGCTTTTGCAGGTAAAATAAACGGAGAGAGCAAATGGCGGGCATCCTTCACGCCCTCGTCATCATCGCTACGCGCAAGCAACCCGAGCTGGATCTTGCGAGCCATTTCCAGTTCGCTCGCCACGCGTTCGGCACCCTTCTGCTTTTCAATATTTTCCTTGAGCGAATCACGCATGCGACCAAACGCATCGGCGAACTCCGCAATTTCGTCCTTGCCTTCAACCGGCGGAATCTCCACGTCAAAGTCGCCCTGTCCCAAACGCTTTGCCACCCCTGCAAGCGCCTTGAGCGGTCGCGTCACACGACTCGAAATCACAAGCACCAGCACAATCATCAAGATATAGCTTGCCAAGCCAAGGATGCCAAGCACCGACGCCATTTTACGTTGTTTTGCAAAGAATTCATCCGCAGGCCACACGACGCCGAAAATCCAGCCGTCCACCTTCATGTGCGAAAAATAAATGCAAGCCTTTTCGCCACTAAACGTCTTGCCGAGCAAAAGTCCGCTGCGCAAATCGCGGACCGCACTCTCAAAAGCAGACAAGCCCGCCTCATGACCCTTCGCCAGCGAATGGAGCGATTCCTTGAAAACCCATTCATCGCGCGGATGCGCTACAAACCTACTTTCCGCAGAAAGGATAAACGCATATCCCGAGTTTTCAATATTTATCGAGGAGACCGCATCACGCAAGAACGAGACAAAAATATCAAGCCCGACAACGCCCTTGAATTTCTTAGAACCGTCGGGAAGAGTCTGGTAAAAAGGCATCGCATAAAGCGCCACCGGCTGGTCCGCATAGACGCCAATAAACGGTTCGTACCACTGGCCCTTGCCCGTTTCGATGGACTGTTTGTACCAAGGCATTTCACGGTAGTCCTTCACCTCCATGAGCTTGCCCTCGAGACCGTGACCCGTGATGCGCATGAACTCGCGACCGTTCCGTTCGGGCTCATAGGCGATAAACAGCGCAGACGCAATCGGATTTTTTTCATGGGTGCGCACGTATTCCGCCGGCAAAAACTCCTCGATATCCTTCTTGCTCAAGTCGCCACGTTCAAGCATCGCCACAATGTTTTTTACAACCGCGGCGTTATCTTCAAAGATATTGTCGATGGAAGACACGTGCTTTTCACTGATTTCCTGACCACGTGCCATGATGAGTTCCGACATCCTCGAGCTGACCTGCTGCTGAAGCATAAAAATCATCGCGACAAAGATCACCGTGATGCCGAGCAATATCAAAACAGTCTGTTTAAACGCAAGACTGTGAAAATTCAATTTCATCAAAACCCCTCGAATACCCCAATGAGAACCTTTAAGCAAACATATATTTTTTGAGGGGAATATCAACCCATGATTTTAAACCATGGGAGCTATATCACACAAAAAGCAAAAACCGGCCACAAGGACCGGTATTCAAAATCACAAAAAAGAGATTGCACTTAAGCTTCCGCCAACTCCATATCCTTTTTAATCTCATGGACAAGATACAAAGGGATATCCGTCACTTCAGCGACTTCTTCAGGAGACATATTTCTAGCAAGCATTTTCCTTGCAATTTGTTCCTGCTTGGAAAACACTGCCATAGACTTGTCAAAATCGCTCATATCTACAGTCATAAGATACCTCGAACTAAAATTACTCAATTTGACCTCACTTTGCAATATCTTGAAAAAAAGACCCGCAGGTTATTTAACCCACGGGTCTATTGAATCGTCAATCAAAAATTAGCGAACTATTTTTTCAGGAGCATCACTTTTTCGGTCGCCTTGCCGTTCACTTGCAGCACGCCGATATAACGACCACGAGACAGGTTTTCGACGGAGCGAGTTTCAAAATGCGTACCGGCAGAATGTTGTCCAAGATCAAGCAATTTCACCACTCGACCTTGCATGTCGATGAGCGAGAATTTCACCGCAGCAGCCGCAGGGATTTCAAAACGCACGGCGATGTCACCGCCTTGGAACACAGCACCGAGGGAATGCATCACCACGACATTGCGAACGCGAGCACCCGTTGTTTTTTCAATATCGATTTCTACCTTGGCAATTCTGCTCCAGAGCGTATCGGAATCGAAAAGCACACCCACTCGGTAAGAGACGATATACGTTCCGTAAGGAGCTTTTTCGTTTTCCAGAGAATCGAGCAAGACCTCACTTGCAGAATCCAGCTTAAGCACCTTTTTCGCCGCAGAATCCATCACGAAGGCGTTTTTAAGCAGTTCGGCGCGGATATTCTCCGCAAGAGGCTTTTCGCTATAGAAAAGTTCCCCATTTGAAACAACCGGCGGATTCAGCATGTTACGAAGCAGCGGGTAGCTCACGCCCTCGGCGATGTACCAAACCGAGTCAAAGTTGAATGCTGCGAAAGACTTCTGCATTTTCATCTGTGCATCGGACAAACCCTTTCCTGTCATCAGCGAATCGCTGCAGGCTTCGGCTAAATAGTAATACTCATCCGAGGGATTCGTTCTTTTAGGCAAGCCATTGCAGAAATGGATTCCGTCTTTATACGCGCTTCCAGAAGCGTATCCTCTTACCTCTGCATCATTGCCGTTGATTTCGGCAAAGCCAAAACCATAGTACGGTTCTATAGAAAGCACATCACCCGTTGAATAGCAGTCTTCTATTACAGACTGGTTGTTATCGACAAAGCCGCCCGTGCCTTCGACATTTCCTGTAGAATAAGATTGCCGGATGGTTCCATCGTTTCCGCCGACAAAGCTGGCGGCTCTATACGCATTTCCGGTCGCAAACGAGCGCAAAACCAAGCCCTTGTTCTGGCCAACAAAAGCTCCAGAATAGCTGAATGTTCCCGTTCCCTCAGCGTTTCCGGTGGCATAGCATTCCGAAATAGTTGTTTCGTTCAAGCCGACCAAGCCGCCGACATAATGATCTCCAACAACATCAACGGATGCATGCAGTCCCTTCAGTCCCTTGCCGTAAGCCTTAGCAATCAGGCCACCTACGTAGAGGACTCCTTTTGCATTGATAACGCCCGACGCCGTAGAATTATTGACCGTTCCGCTATCGACTGCGACAAGGCCTGCAACGCCTTGCACGTTATAATATACCGAGATTTCCCCACCATCTTCGTAATAAATGGAGAAACCTTCTGAAGATGATTTCTGTCCAGATACATCGACATTCACAGAGCTCTTATCAATCGTTCCACCAGGAGCATTTAACCCGGCAATGCCACCTACGAAGCCAGAGTTTTCCTTTACGTTCGCCTTAACAGAAACATTCTTGATGGTTCCCCAGTTCAGCGCGGCAACACCGGCGGCACTTGCACCCCCAATCCACTGCGCATCGATTTTGGCATTGGCAATGGTTCCGTAATTCAAGTGTGCAAAGCCAGATACGAGTCTGCCACCATTGATTTTTCCTTTAACCGATACATTCTCGATGGAACCATAGTTCCTGAACACGAACCCCGCACTT
The DNA here is from genome assembly GCF_900142945.1 of Fibrobacter sp. UWB7. Taxonomy (NCBI): domain Bacteria; kingdom Pseudomonadati; phylum Fibrobacterota; class Fibrobacteria; order Fibrobacterales; family Fibrobacteraceae; genus Fibrobacter; species Fibrobacter sp. UWB7. Next base: position 138,980 of record NZ_FRCO01000005.1, on the reverse strand, counting down.
TGATAAACACTGTCCATCACAATGTCGACATCTACATTCCGGATAGCACCATGGTTCACCGTAGCAACGCCACCTATTTTCATTCCAAAGTCTTCGCGACCGACAGAATAGCCCTTGAACGTCAAGCTGTCTACAACCGCAGATTTGGCAACCGTATCGATAAATCCTACAGTCTTGTATTCTTTATCCCAAAATCCTGTGTACAGGCTATCGATGCTATGGCCGCCACCATGGAATTCGCCGGTAAAAGCACCGGTATCCTGTTTTGCGTAACCGCCAAGGACAACACCGTAACAGTTGCAGAATTCATCCAACACATCGTACTTACCAATAGGCTTGAATCCTGTTCCACCGACAGCAAAACGTTCATCCGTCCTGGAAGCAGTGGCATCGATATCGTTGGCCAAGCGATAAACGGCCGACAACTTGTATTTTCCGAATCCGATTGATTTCAAGTCTCCGTAGGTCTTGATCAAGAACGGGTCTTTTTCCGTACCGGAACCGGCCATTTTCATCATGGTCTGATCCACAGCCTGATTCGGATAAATCTTTTCCTTCATTGTCTTGGATATATAGTAAGGCTTAGTCAGCCACGACAAATAGGGATAAGTCGAATCTGCTGCGATCTTCCAGGTTGAATCGAAATCCCAGCCTTCGTAGTTTTCCTTCTTGACCATCTCTGTTGTATTGCGGAGATCCCCCGCAGCCGTCGTATTAACATACCAGAGTGTCGTATCATAATAGACCGAGGTGTAGGTCGACTTGTTGTCAGAGCCCGCAAGGCCACCCCATTTAGAATCGCCTACGACTTGACCTGCGGCAAACGAGTTCTTCACAGTCGCATTGTCCGAATAGCCCGCCAAGCCGCCGACATTCTTTGTTCCCACGACATTTGCAATCGAATAGCAGTCCGCGACACTCGCCTCGCCCAAAAAGCCCACGAGACCGCCCACGTTTTCCTTGCCCGAGACCAGGAATCTAGAAGCGCTCCTCACGACAGAGCCTGCAGATTTCTTACCGGCAAGAGAGCCAACGTAATTTTCGCCAGAAACATCATACTTGATAAAGATGTTTTCGACCGTAGCACCATTATCGACACCGGCCAGGACGCCGACATAGTTCTTACCACGGATGGCACCCCTAGTACGCGCAGGTCCATACGAATAGCTTTCTCCAAGATACGAAGCCGTATCAAAGACAACGTTGCTTACCTTGGCACCCTTCGCCAGAGCCCGGAAAAGTCCCACCGAATCTTCGTCGGGGCGGTTGATATTCAAGCCTGCAATAATCTTGTTGTTACCGATAAAGACACCGCTGAATTTTCCAATCGGTTCAAAGCCCTTGCAAACAGTGCTATCGGCATTGCAATTTTCCTTGAACGAGACCGTGGCATTGATATTGCCCATTAGTTTGTAGTACGCATCAAGACCGTATTCGTATTTGCCAATATACTTGAGATCATCGTATTTATAAATTCTATAGGGATTCAGCTCGGTGCCTGCACCCGCCAAAACATTTTCTAAACCGTCGTCCTTCAACGTTCCCGGCAAAATCGGGTCCATGCCCTTGAAATACGGATAAGATTTGCCTTCTTGGATTGCCCATACAGAATTGAAGTCGAAGCCTTCGTAAGTAGATTGTTTCAACATCAATTCGGTAGAATAGCCGTCTATTCTGCCAAGCGCAGCAACCGTGCTATCGTAATAGCAAGATTTCATATCCTCACCCGAACCGAAGAAGTTTCCGCCAATAATGCCCTTTGCAACTTTTCGGCCATATTCATCGTACGGACTCTTGAGCATACTTGCAGAATAAATATTTTGTTGCAAATACTCGCCGTCAAATTGATCCGAAAGTCCAATCACGCCGCCCACATTTTCAAAGCCCCTAACCACATTCACCGAAAACGCATTTACGATAACCGAAGCCGACGCTCCGATAAGTCCGCCAACTTCATCGCCACCCTTGACAGCACCTGTAGATCCAACTTTTTCCATTTTAGCCGAACGAGTCGCACCAATCAAGCCGCCCACATAAGAAGTCCCCAAAACATTTCCGTCGATAGAGACTACGTTGACGACTTCGGACAAATCCAACTCGCCTGCCAAAACACCGACATTCCATGAACCCGTCACTTTCGCATTCACGAATTTCAAATCCTTGATGGCCGCTCCTTCAGCCACACCGAAAAATCCAACAAAGTCACGGTTGGGTTCATCTATTTCCAGATTCTTGATGGTATGATTTTTACCGTCAAACGATCCTGTAAACATGTGAATGCTATCGCCAATCGGCGTAAACTTCGAAGAAGATGCATCGATATCCTTTGTCAGCTCGTAATAGGCGACCAGCGGGTAGGCGATATCGTTTCCGATTTTCTTGAGTTCATCGTATGACGAAATTTCAATCTTGTTCGGAACAGCCATGTAGCTAGACGTTCCCCAGACCGTATCAGTACCAACTGCATAGCCGATTCGATACCAATGATAAATAGAATCTTTCGTTTCGTTTATCTGAGCAAAATTCAGCCACTTACCAAACAATTCCTCGTCAACATCAAGCTTCGCGGCCACTTTCGGCTGATCCTGCCACTTAGCAGCAGACGTAGGAGCTGCAAGCGGAATCTTGGACGCAGGCAAGACAGAAAACGCACCAAGATATGGGAAAGACTTACCTTCGTCTATTTTCCAAGTATGAATAAAATTTCCGGTAGGGCTATAGCATGCCCCCACATCTTCATAATAGCTACAAGTATCCGTACCATCAACAACATATTCCTCATAACCCAAAGCGTCCCAGCCCGCAAACGAAGCCATTTTCATCATCTTTGCAGAGGTAAGCCCCGTGCCGCCAGCACTCGTATCGAGTCCCGAAATTTCGGTATTCCAGTAAGAGCGTTCCACCTTTTCGCTATTATACCCGACAAGGCCGCCAACATCCAATTCGCCCTTGACCACATTGGCGGCATAGCTGTTGAGAATAGACCCATGGCTATCATCGTAGGCATGATACGCGTTTCCACCGACAAGGCCGCCGACAGATTCTACGCCCTTGACACTGCCTAAGGCAAAAGTGTTCTGAATACTGCCATAACTCACCCCAGCAATTCCGCCAACATCCTCCGTACCTTCTACAGTTCCCTTGGCATACGACTCACTCACAGAGCCATGATTGGTTCCGACAATTCCGCCCACGCCTTCATCAAGGCGGTAAACCGTCGATGAACGGGTGACATTCAGCAAATCTATTTCCGAAATACACAGCGAAATAGCCGCCCATCGGTCAGAATAACCAGCGATGCCACCGACATCATCCACCTCTTCGTAAGCAGGCGTTATAGAACCGCTAGCACGGCTATTCATTATCTTACCAAAATTGTACCCGACAATGCCGCCGACGTATGCATTCGTGGCAATGATATCCACATTCGCAACAGCATCGCTTATCACAAGATCTGATTCGCCAACAATGCCGCCGACGCAAGTTTTACCTTTTATTTCACCCTGGAACGAAATATTTTTCACGCTAGAAGAAACATCGGAATATCCAATCAGCTTCATTGTCGCACCAGCGATGCCGCCGACGCGTTCTTCGCCTTGGACAAAGCCGTTTCTCACGTGCACATTTTCGAGAACGCCAGCCACTTTCGCAACGACACCGCCCACATGCCGCGAATCCGTTGTTCCGCCCGTCACGCTCAAGCGGTCAAAATTCAAGTTGCGCAGAGAACCGATCAAGTACGAAATAAAGCCGAGATCGCCTTTGCAAGGCAACCAAATCATCAAATCGCTGATGGTATGGTTTTGTCCGTCGATATTTCCCCAAAACACAGTACTGTCGGCAGCGTCCTTGTACTTGCCGATAGGAATAAAGCCATTGCAGCCGTCCTCGTTGCACATTTCGTTCTTGGAGGCCGAAGCGTCGATATCTTTTGTCAGAACGTAATCCGAAGAGTACAGATAAGCGCCCTTGCCTATCGCCTTGAGGTCTTCGTAGTCTTCGATTTGGAACGGTTTACTTGCGGAACCGTCGCCTTTCATGGTGCCGTTAGCCGCAAAAGAGTGAATCGCAAATAGCGATAAAACAACAGTAAAAATGAATTGCGGTTTCATGGTTTTCCTCGTAGGTTCAAATAACATAAAAGCTCCTAGTTTTTAAGGCAACGGACCGAGAATCCGTTATTCTTCGGGAATTTTTTCACAGAAACGGTACCGTCGTTTCCAAAATAAATGGCGTATGCAGCATTCTCGCTAGCCTCTGAATATTCAGCGGAACTCCAGATATAAGCTTTAAGCCCCTCGGAATCGAAGGAGCCGCTACGATACCATTCGCCATCGGCGACAGCTGAAAAACCGTAATCGTTCGTGCCTCCCAAAGCATCCCAGCCAAATTGCGACTTGAGCACGGCAGCGGCCTTGGCCACTCCGCCAGCCACAGCAATCAAGGTATTCCACGATGTCGTATCCGGCAAGCGGTAGCCATCAGGACAAAGCGAATCTTTTGCCACATTCCAAGTGTAAAGACGGCCCATCAGGCTGCACTTTTCGGGATTGTTGTCATAGCACCACATATTCCCTTTCAATTCCGGCATTTTTACGTCGTCAGCATAGTTCAAGTTCTGGGCCATCCAAACTTGTTCGCCGATTTTTACGGTTTTATAAACTTGTCCATCGCGGTTATCGACAATGGAATCGTACTGCACTTGCGGATTTAGAAAAGATTCCCGTGTCAAGCTTTCGCCAAAGCTTTCCACATACGTTTCGAACGCAGGAATCTCGCTTGCATAATTCAAGCCTTCGAGGTTTTGGCGAATTTTTTCAATTTGACCGTTTTCTTTTGCGGTGGCTACCCATTCCGCGACTTCCGATTTCGTTTCGTCATCGTCCCACAAACCGTTTTTCGCAATGGCAGTACTGACTTCGTTTGTACGTTCTTCAAGCTTTGCCACATCGGCATCGGCTTGCATCAGTACGCTCACCGCAAGGAGTGCCGCGTTTCCGTCGCCTTTTTCGAAGATGTTCAAGTCTTCAAATTCATCAACGTTATTCGCGATATCAAACGACGTGAGCACTTCGCGTTCCGCTTGGGCTTTCGCCGCCGCAAAGTCCATTTTCTCAACCGTCACAAGGTGCTTTAGGCGCTCGTATTCCAAGTGCGTGAGCAAGTTGACGTTCACAGTCTTTCGAACGCTAAGGTCGGTCAGAGCCTTGAGCGAGAGCTTTTCCGAAGACTCTTTCCCGGTCACTTCGTTGAGGTAATAACCCGTCACTTCGAACAACGCACACGAAGATTTGAGATTGACGCCATCTATAGCAAAGTCGCCCTTGTCGCTTTTAACGTTGCCTGTAAATTTTTCGCCCGTCAGTTCTAGCGTCTTGCAATCCACGCCCTGCACGCTCACAATAGAACCCGTCACAAACGGTCCCTTCTGCGAAACGCCCGCCACATCCAAATCCTTGACGGCGTAAATGCCGGCATCGTCCGAAGAACCGCCTGCAACCTCGGAATTCGAACATGCGACAAAGACGCACGAAATCAACGCAAGCATAAAAGCAAACAATTTATTCAAATTCATAAAAATTCCTTTAGTCTTTGTCACCTAGACTTTTCTACTCAATTCTTGAGCCCACTGATTCCGGAACAAGTCCGGGATGACATCCAGACTCATCGACTTTTTCGTCTCCATCACATTGATCAAGCCGTTCGCTTATCGGGAACAGCTGCATATTCAAACGGTACACGCGCTGCGTTTCGCTACTTTCCGTAGCAATCGCAATAATGCGGCGGCGGCATTCCAAAAGTTCCTTCTTGATCCGTTCGTAGGCATCCTGCGTCAGTCCCAAGACAACACCCGACATGGAACGTTCCGCAAGCGGCAAGTCCAAAGCCTTTACGGCAAGCTCACCCATCTGGCGCTGTAAATCTTTCGCGGCAATCGGCACCGCATCCACGGAGCCCATCGATATGGACTTATCCGTCTGCACATAATTCCCATTACGGTCTTTTTTCAGGAGGTTCGCATCTTCCAAAAATTCAAGCGTTTCAACAGCTTCCGCTGTAGAAATTTTCGGTTTGCACGCACGGGCCATTTCGGCAGGTCTTGCACCAGGCATATGCGGGGCAAGCTCACGGAGCAACGGATTTTTCCAGGACTTGTAGTAATCGAATTCTTCGCCACCGAGCACACGAACCTTATGCGACCTCGCCAATGCACAGCGTTTTTCGAAAGCCTCCATTTTCGCTTCGTCCCCTTTTGCATGGGCGTATGTAACCATCAGAACAAAATACGTCTTCTCGAAACCGGCAAGCCCCATGGCATTTGCGACCGATCCTGCGGCACTGATGCTCAGATTCTTTTTCCCTTCACAAACGTACTTCAAAAAAACTGCCGACGAAAAACCGGCATTTCGTGCAAACTCACGCCAAGTAAAAGCGGAGTCGCGTTTACGTTCATCATAGTAATCCTGAATGAACTTGCGATAATCTGTATATTCAAGAATCGCCTTCATGATTACAAATATAGTTTTTAAACATTATTGGAATACAAAAATTGCCGTTTTTAGTTTAAATTTTACGTTTTTAGCCATTTTTAAACGATTTTGCAAAATTTTAGAACACAAGTTGTATCCCTGGGATACAAAAAAGCCCCGCAGAAATGCGAGGTTTTTGCGATTAGCACCACACAAATTCAAAAGAACTTCATTTAGAGGTGAAAGTATTCAAAATTTAAATTGTTTTTAAAGACTTTCACCCTTATACCATCAACCAACCCAAAATTTAGGGTTTATTTCACAGTCACCCTTTGCATTTGCATGCCGACGCGAAGCAAATAGGTTCCCGCCCTCGGCACAGCAATTTGCCAAGAACCATTTTCAACAGAACCTGATAAAAGAATCTTCCCTTGCAAATCGAACAACGTATAATTTGCATCAGACTGTACTCCGTCAATTTGGATGTAGCGGCCAATAACATCTATTTTCACGTTAGAGCTAACGACATAATCAATGGCATCTGTTTTGCTAGACGAAGACGATTTCTTGACGCTGCTAGAGCTGGATTTTGCTTTCGACGAGCTAGACTTTGCGACGTTGGATGACGAAGATGCTTTAGTCGAGGACGACGATTTTGCAACACTGCTGCTGGACAGATTTTCAATCAGTGTCGAGGATGACGACGATGTTTGAATCGAGGACGACGATGATTCCAAGCATTCCGAAGCATTCTCTTTCCACTTGGGCCAGAATTTTCTGTCGCCATAAGCGCCTTTGCTTATGTTTTTAACGGGGGAGCCTTCCAGGTTTTCATTGTCGTACCATCCCTCAAATTCATAGCATTGCTTTGATGGAATCGGCAATGTAACAGCATCTTCCAAGGTGCGTGTATTGGTGGCGTCTGGCAACGATACATCTTCATCTACGTAATACCAGATTTTATAAACGCCCTTGCCAATGTGAACATTGTAGGATTCATTCTTTGTAACTTTGTCTATAGTATATACCCCAAATTCATCGAATGGAGTATAAATGTAACTAGACGAAAGTCCGCATCCTGAATCGGGAACCACTCTCAACGAGGTCTTTGTTCCGTAGTCGTAATAACCGGTTCCTTCTACATATCCACTACATCCTTCCTCTGTATAAATATTTACGGATATAACGAATTTCTTAATTTGGAGCTTTGCATAAAGTTCCAAATCTCCAGTAGTTTTGGAATCAATGAACAGGAGGGAATCTTCTAAGAATTGGGGTTCTGTAAACCAACCATGGAAAATGTGTCCTTCTCGTGCAACAGTGGGCAACGAAGTGACTTGACCTTCTGTGTAATGGTTGATGTAGTTGTTGGAATCGCCTTCAAATGTATGCAAAACCAAGTTTGAAACTTTCTTGTCTGTTTGGTAGCCATCTACTTTGGAGGTGAACACGGGGTAGGGATCTACTCCAACCTTTTGTCCCCAAATAGCGCCTGTCATGCTTCCGTTATCGTAATTGTGCAAGTTATGTGCAACAGAGCCATTCGCAAACATCGCAGAATCTGCTGCGTTTGCAGGGAATTCCGAATATAACGACGACGGGTAGAATACGTTATCAATATGCACTTCGTCGGAATGATTGACGCCAATGACGCCATCTATACTACGGTAGTCGTTTACTGCAGTAACATCGCCCATGTGGTACGAATTTACAAGGTGAATATTTGCATACGATTCGTTGACGCCGACAATACCACCTACGACAACGCCACGAACATTTCCTGCGCCATCAAAGTTAGAAATATTGCTAGAGACTTTACCGATATGGTAGGAATTTTCTATGCGAACATCACCACCGGCACTACCGAGAATGCCTCCCGCATAGCTCTCCGCTTCAATGTCACTTTCCGCATAGAACTGGCTAATGTAAGTATCTGCATCATCGATGCCAACAGCGGCACCGATCCCGCAATTCCAAGCTAACAGTTTACCCTTGACATAGTTATTGACAATGCGCACATGCGAATGGTTCGTGATGGTGCTGATAAGGCCACCGATATTGTATGTACCATACAAACTTTTTTCGACGCTTGGCTCATCGCCAGGATAATATGCCGGTATCATTTTTGCATTGCTAAAAATCTTGCGGGAATTGGTCAAAGAGACCGTCGATGATGAGATAACACCTACGATTCCGCCAACTTTAATGTAGCCAGAAACATAAAGGTCTGCGGTAATGCTATCCAAGATAACATTGGATTCGTTAATGAGACCGGCGATGGATCCAGTGTTCCATCCACCATCGATGTAGCCTTCGTAGAGTGTCAGATTCTTGATGACAACCGGTTTTTCAGCCGTACCGCCAGAAATTGTTCCGAACAGGCCTGCTCCTTCAGTATCTTCCGGATAATAGTTGCTGGGATTATTGATGAAAATGTTCTTGATGGAAAATCCGTTTCCGTCAAAGGATCCCGCAAAATTCCACATCGGAACCCAAACCAAGAGGCTGTCCGTCCAGAGTTCTCCGATCTCTTTAAATTCGATATCCGCAACAAGTTTTCCGCAAGCCGTGGAATCTTTTTTCGCACCGATATTGCCGTTCACAATTGCCGCAAAGCCGAACAAGTCGTCAACAGAACCGATTTCGTAACAGCCTGCTTTCTGTTTCGGGAGCGGCCACCATTTACCATAGAACTTTACGTCACCGGAATCTATCGTGCTGATTTTCTTGATGGCATGGCCCAAATAGTTGGGGTTATTGAACCAACCGCCAAAAGCGTATCCCTTCTTTGGAGACGGATTCTGTAGCGTCAGGCCAATTCCCTTGGCGTAGATTTTTTTGTACTGAGTCGTGTCTTCGCTATGAGTGACCATTTCTATAGAATAAAGTCCCGTCGTAGAATCATTTGCTCCAGTAATTTTCTTGCTGAAATTCGGGCTTAAATCGACACCAACATTTTGCCCCCAAATGGATCCATCATAGTCATAATCATAACGCAATTTTACAGCGATTGTTCCATTCGCGAATTCTTCTGCAGTGGCCCGTGTACCGCCAAAACGAGATTTAAGGGTATCCAGATAATAAGAATTGATAATCGAAACTTTTTTCGAATACTTTGTGGAATCAATAAATCCGACTTTTTGATTTTTGGATAAACTATAGGAATTTTCAATTTTTACACTATCGTTGGCTATCCCCACAATACCATTGGAACTTCCAACATCATAGAAATTTAGGAAAGAAACTTGTCCCCAAACATAATCAATGAAATAACCGTTTTTCCCAGAGAAGCTTCCGGTGTTATAGGAGTTGGATATGGTTAAATGAGAATTTTCGCCAGTGGAACCTATGAATCTTGCGTTTTCATTAAAATTAATGCCGTTATGGATGGAGTCTATTATGACGTAAGAACCACCCCTTATGTAATCTATCAAATCTGCTCCAAATAAACCATCAGCGGATGCGTTCTTCCAATCTATATTTTTTATGATTATAGGCTTGTCTTTTGAGCCTCCGCTAATAGAACTGATAAACGACTTATTGCCATCGCTCTTTTGGAGCTTTGTCCACGTGAACGAAATTGAATGTCCCTGACCGTCTAATGAACCCGCAAATTCTTCAAGTGGAGTCCACTGCAAGAACAAGCTCGAATCAAGAACGATGTCTGCTGTCAAGATGCCACAAGCCATAGAATCTTTTTTTACGCCGAGGCCTCCGTTCACAATGGCGGCAAACCCAAGCATTTCTTCTGCCGAATTGATTTTATAGCACTTGCCATCACGTGTTGGTAATGGCCACCACCTTGTATAGTAAGTCAGCTCTTCTTCAGCAAAAGATATGTTTATACGATTGCCGATAGATACAGAACTCGTGGTATCATCGAACCAACCGGCAAAAGCGTAACCCGTTCGAGGTGTTGGATCTGGCAATGTTAATACCGTTTGGGATACATAGTATCGCGGATAATTCGTTTTATCGCCACTATAAGAAACAACATTTAGCGAAACAACCTTTGAATAGGGTTTTACATCTCCCGTGATAACTCCGCTAAAGTTAGGGTTTGCATCTACACCGATGTTCTGCCCCCATTCCATTCCGTCATAACCGTAACCATTGAAATGGTAATGCAATCTCATGGCTACATAACCGTCAGCAAATTCGTCTTTATGCACGTTTGAGGAACGGCGGCGGCAGAAATCTGTTGACGCTTGCATGATATATGAATTTTCTATGATAACGTCGTTCTTATTTTCTTCGCAAAAGCCAAGTAGCAATGAATAGCTGAAGTTTTTCGGGTTGTTATAAGAATTGATAATTGTAACGCTATCACGAGCAGTTCCAATGAGGCTTTCTCCGGTACCTGTATTATACACATTCTTTAATGTTACTTTGCCATTTGCAACGTTAACAATGCAGCCAAAATAAGAGGAGGAATTGTTTTTGATATTCCCGGTATTGTAGGAATACGAAATATTCAAGTCAGAATTTTCTTCTGTAGTTGCTATAAACGCAGCGACACGCCCGCTATCTATTGTAAAGTCCATTCCATTATGGACATGATCTATTTCGACATAGGAGCCGCTTTTCACGGTGTTGATTATCGCAGCTCTGGTCTTGGCCGAAATCGTTGCGTTTTCCCATGTAATGTTCTTGAGGGCCACAGGATTTTTCTTTGTTCCGCCGTTAATGGAACCGATAAACGAAGCATTGTCTCCGTATCGATTGACATCTATCGCCATGTTAGAAATCGTATGGCCCTGACCGTCTAGGGAACCTGCAAAATTTTCGATAGGTTCCCAAGCGCCGTATTTGTTCACGTCAAGAGCGATGTCTGATGTCAAGATGCCGCAAGCTGCGGAATTCTTTTTTGCCCCATGTGTTCCGTTTACAATGGTTGCAAAGCCATGCAATTCTTGAGCTGTTGATACCTGATAGCATCCGTCAACCACTTTGGGCAAAACAAAAGAATATTCAACACTAATGCTACTGCTAGATTCTACGCTCGACGAAGAACTTGAAATGGCCATTGACGAACTAGAAGGCATAACGATATCACCTTCGTTTGCCTTTTCTGCAACGCCAACCAATTTTCCTTTGAATACCGGCAAAGAATCTTTGCCGACTTCTTGACCCCAAATTTCACCATTAATGCCACCTTTGACAACATTGCCATCAGCGTCTTTTTGCACGTAATCGTGAAGAAGTTTTGCAACATAGCCGTTCTTGAACACGGCAGGCGATGTCTGTATGCTCAACTGCGTATGATCCTCAAGTCCCATGAGCGAAAATACATTGTACATATAAACGGCGTATTTGTCATCGTGAACAAGTTTGTCGTATTCGTGGGTCTTGCTGTTCCAGCTATTATAAACTTCTGCCATTCCGACAATACCATAGTTGTGTTCGGAATATGCATCCTTTACCGGGCCTGCATTGTAAGAGTTTATGATAGTCAATGTGTCTGTCCAATGAGCCCCGACAAGGCCGCCGACAACGGCATATCCATAAACCGGTGCTGCATTAAAGCAGTTGATAATAGTCGTTTTGCCTTTGCTGTATCCCACTAAACCGGCTGTAGATTTCTCCCGTAACGTTTCATCACTGATTGAGCCGACGTTATAGGAATTGCTAATAATTGCGGTTCCCAAATTGGTGCCAATGATACCTGCACCACGTTGTACAGAGCCAGAATTATAGACGTTGTCGATGACGGCTTTTTTGTTATTGGTTCCAATCATGCTGGCACCAACACGAATTAACCCAGTATTGTAGGAGTCCGATATATAAACTTCGCCACTATTTGTTCCGACAAAGCCATTGCTGATTGCTGTACTATAGCTATGGGTTATATTAAGAACACCGTTGTTTTGCTCGACAAAAACAGGTGCATTCTTAAAGGCTGAATTTACGATACCTAAATTCTTGATAGTGAGCGTATCGCCTTTATTGACTTCCGAGAAAAAGACTTTATTGTACAACCCGGATATCTTATGCCCTTGTCCATCAAAGACTCCATTAAAGCCTTTGATTCCATCCCACGATCTTTGGGGATTAGGATCGCCTGTATACAAACCATCAAGAATCATGTTTTCCATATTCTGATTGACAACTATGTCATTCACGAGCTTTACGCATTTTTTATCTGGTGCAATTCCAATCCCGTAAAGATCACTGATGGTTGAAATCAGATAGCAACCATCTTTATCTTTTGGCGGCACCTTTGCATCACCATCCCACCTGTTGAAAAGTTCAATATCGCCATAAGAATCTTTGCTAATCGACGTGATAACGGAATCAGGCTTGTCCGCAAAAGCCCAGCCCAAAAAGACATAGCCATACCTTGTATAAACCGGCAATTGAGCGATACCATTCTTATAAGTGTAAGATTTCATTGTAGAATCTGGGTGGCAACTATTCCCGTTTATATTCAAATCGAAATAATAATCCGTAGTACAAAGATTTAACTTAAACGAAAAAGGTCCAAAAGCCACATTTTGCTTGGGCCAGTAGTTTCTATTGGCTATGTCTTGCCCCCAAACTTCGCCACCCTTGTAATTGTGCAACATAATCGTCAGCACGCCATTTGAAAATTCATTATCAGGTATGGCTTTTGCTCCGTATTTTTTAGCGCATGAATATGTTTGAGCGTTATTTTTATAGAAAGTATTCTTGAGCGAAACATTGCCAACGCGGCATTCGCCAACAACCGGGTCCTTTGTTTTAAGATCACTAAGGCAATCGCTGTAAGAGTTGGTTACAGAAAGCGAATCCTGGTTAAGTCCGACAAAGCAGCCCGAAGAAATTCCGGACAAGGGGCCTTTCACGTAGGAGTTCGTTATATCCACCGTTCCTCGATTTATACCCACAAAACCGCCAATATAAGGCCGATTCTCTCCGCCAAGAGTAGAAATTTTCAGCATAGATGACGCTGAAATGGTAATTGTAGCGTTTTTATCGTTTAAACCAACAAAACCTCCCAATACAGAATCGGCATCTACGAAAGCGTCCTCTACAATGTAGGAGTCGGCAATACCTGTCGTGACGTTCTTTATGTTTACTTTTGCTGATTTTTCATTGACGCCGAGAATCAGGCCTACGTGACTGACTCCTATTAAATCGGTTCTATAAACTATTGGATAGGCACTTCCTTCAACATTAAACTTATGAATGAAAGATAAACTGTCGATGTCAATTGTCCCGGAATTGGAACCGACCGCGCTACCAATAAACTTTTGACCAGTGACGTTTGTGGCAACCCCTTTTTTGATGGTAAGTTGATTTTCGTTTCGGCCAACAAGGGATGCAACTTGTCTACAACCCTTTACCTGAGACAGATACATCACGTTATCTAATAGGAGGTTGCCGCTATTCTTGGCGACAATACCACCCACGGTATCGTGTCCATAGAACTTGGTATGCCTGATGGTTAAATCCTTGATGACAACAGGGCTAGCTTCTGTCCCGCCAGAGACCAAGGCGATAAAGCCCAGGTTGTTTTGGGTGGAATCTTTAATATTTTCAAGTTTCCAAATCGTATGGCCTTGGCCGTCAAATCGTCCGGAGAAATTCTTGAGCGGAGTCCACTGGGTGTGGGGTACGATTGTCGCGGGGTCGATATCAATTCTTTTGGAATCATTCTCGTAATCAATCTTATAGCAAGTGTAAACGGAATCTTTGCTATTGGTTTCTTTTTTATAATAGCATTCGATTGTCGTTGTATCGTTTGCCAAAATGTCTTGGGTAAGCATACCGCAGGCAGAACTTTCTGCAGCGCGTCCTGCTTCGAGTGTTCCGTTCACGATGGCGGCGAAACCATACAGTTCATCCGCAGTCGAAATGGAATAGCAACCATCCTTTACGGTGGGCGCAGTCGGGGTCACTTTCGCACCGACAATTGCACAAGCCATAGAAATAAGCAAAACTATTCTTTTCATTTACAAGCTCCTTTTTGCGTAAGATACAATCTTTTAGTTCTCTACGCAACGAATAAAATATTTGACTTTCATATCATACCTCATCCAACTTTAAATTTAATCCTTGATACAACGAATGGAGTATCCGTTATCCTTATAGCCATCGACAAATGAATTTATCCTATTATTTCCTATGTGAATGCTATAAACTTGAGTCGTATTTTCCGATGTTTTTTCAGTAGCAGCCCAAAAATAAGTGCTACCATCAATCGATTCAAAATCCTTATTATGATGTCTTATACCTCCAGCAAGCGCCGAGAAACCGTAATCATCAGAACCTTTAAAATAAGGCCAGCCTACTCGCGACTTTAGAACCTTACCCGCATTATTCCAGCCTCCAACAGTCGTCACCAAAGTACTCCACTCGGTCGTATCAGGCAAATGGTAACCTTCAGGACAAATTCCCTGTACACGCCCCCAAAGGAAGCATCGTTTCGCATATCCACAATCAAGCGGATCATCTGGATCTTGTGAAAGTTTCACAGAATCTATTGCTGCAGTCCATGAGTAAAGTCGTCCATAAGTCTTGCAATTCTCCGGATTATCGCCATAGCACCAGTTTCGATTTAAAAGGCTCGGCGTTTGAGCACTATCCGCATAATTCAAATTTTCCGCCATCCAAGTTTGGTCTCCAATTTTCACAGTCCTGTAAGTTTTTCCGTCACGAGCATCCATCAATGAACCGTATTCACAACTATCTTCTGTTGCAGTCTTGCAAGCAGGCAAAGACGATTGAGTTTGAGGAACAATTTCATTCTTGACGCAACGAATATACTTACCGCAATCCTTGAACGAACTTGTAATATCCACCATGTTATACGTATGGGCCAGGGCTCCATCATTCCCTTGATATTGATCAGCAGTCCAAAAATCAGACGACATACGGCTATAAGAATAAGTTCCATCTCTGTATCTATCACCAGCATAAATCACAGAAAAGCCATATTCATCAGCATACTCTCCATAATCCCATCCAATCTGCGATTTAAGCAAATCACCATAATGATTTTTCTCACCAATCGAAGCAAGCAAAATACTCCACTCCGTTGTATCCGGTAAATGATACCCATCAGGACAAATCCCCTGCAATTGATAAGGAAGCGTACACTGTTTAAATATGCCACATTCTTGCGGTGCATCAGCATCAGTATCGTTCGATGCAAGCTTTACAGAATCAATCGCGGCCGTCCACGAATACAAACGCCCCACAACTTTGCACTTTTGGGGATCATCTTCATAGCACCAATTGTTATTCAAAAGACTCGGCGTTTGTGTACTATCCGCATAGTTCAAATTCTCCGCCATCCATGTCTGGTTTCCAATTTTCACAGTTTTGTAAACATTTCCATCGCGAGCATCAACAATAGAATCATACTCTACACTTTGATTCAAATAAGTTTCTTTGGGAATACTCCAGTCAAAGCCGCTGCTACTACTGGATTTAGAATCACTGGACGCATTCGCTTTCACGGAGCTGCTGCTAGACCCTTCGACACCGCCGCTCTCCGTAAATTCTTTCACGAATGTTTCGAATTCGGCAACTTTTTCGCCGTCGTTCATACTTTCGATGTTCTTGCGGATAGCATCGAGTTTGCCATTGGCCTTAGCGGTTGTAGCCCATTGCGCAATTTCATTTTTCATTTTTTCATCGTCCCATTTGCCGTCTTCTGCAAAATCGTCAGCAAAGTTTTCCAAACGTTTTGCAAGCGTATCCACATTTTCATCGCCTTGCATCATTACGCTCACAGCCAAGAGCGCCGCATTGCCATCGCCTTTTTCAAAAATGTTCAAGTTTTCGAATTCCGAGACACCACTAGCAACATCATCAACATTAAATGCCGAAAGGATTTCTTTCTCTGCCTGATTTTTTGCATCATCAAAATCAACCACCTTATTATCCACCAGTTTCTTCACACGTTCGTATTCCAAGTTCGTAAGAATGTTGACGTTCACTTTTTTTCGATTCTTGAGATTGGTTGCCACACGAAGTATCAATTCGCCTTTAGTCTTTTCGCCTGTAACTTCGTTGAAGTAATAGCCCGAAACTTCAAACACGGCACATGGCGAAGACAAGTTTATACCTGAAACATCATAGTCGCCCTTATCGCTCTTGACGCTACCCGTAAATTTTTCGCCAGTCAGCTCCATCGTCTTGCAGTCAATCCCCTGCACAGTCACGGCAGAACCTTTAACAAACGGTCCTTTTTGTGTAACGCCCGCTACGTTCAAATCCGCGATAATTCCCGCATCTTCTGTAGTGCCGCCTGCAGTTTTATCGCCATCGGAACAAGCCCAGAACAGGGAGACGAATATAAGAGTAAACAGTTTATTCCATTTCATACGCATTTCCATCTAATGACCATTGACCAACCACTACTTACTAATTCTTTATGCAACGGATTGAAAACCCGCTATCCTTGAAGTCACCCGTGTAACCGGTACCACCATAAAAAATTCTGAACGAATAACCCAACTGTTTGTCACGCGTATTCTCAGTAATGCTCCAGAAAAAGGCAGTCCGATTATCAGGAGCAAATTCTGAAAAATCATAATCACGATACTTATCCCCAACAGGATACGCTGAAAATCCATAATCATCGGTGCCGTTAGCTTCTTCAAACCAACCGACACGAGAAGCGAGCTTATAGCCCGCCACACTTGCATCATCCGAAACTTGGAAAATCAACGTACGCCATTCCGTCGTATCGGGCAAATGCCAACCTTCAGGGCAAATGCCTTGATACTTCGCGGGGAAACTACAATTCGTCCGATATCCACAGAATTGCGGATTTTCGGCATCGTTCGCGAGCTTTATAGAATCAACCGCAGCAGCCCAAGTATAAAGTCGTCCACCAAATTCACAATTTTCAGGTTTATCGCCGTAGCACCAGTTTCGCTTCAAAAGGCTTGGGGTATTTACACTATCAGCATAATTCAAGTTCTGCGCCATCCAAACCTGAGTGCCGATTTTGATGGTCTTGTAAACTTGTCCATCTCGTTTATCCACAATTGAATCGTATTTAATACTCGGATTCAAGTGATCTTCTTTAGGAATGCTCTAGTCAATTTCATACGGAGACACAAACGCTTCACCGCTGCTACTACTCAAATCAGCATTGCTAGAAGAACTTGATAACGACACCGCAGCCGGTTCATCCCTAACGCAACGAACAGAATGGCCATTGTCCTTAAAGCCACATGAAAACCAAACAGAAGCATAAAAGAAGTCTGCGGAACAAGAAGAACGATCATCTTTCGATTCTTCAGAAGCTGTCCAAAAATGAACATCTCGGCTATCTTCAAAGAAAGATTGATCTCGATACTTTTCGCCAGCAGGGAACGCCGAGAAACCAAAATCATCAGTACCAGAATCTTCATACATTCCAATATGCGATTCCAGTCTTTCTCCGGCAATATCATCACCACCAGCAAAAGAAATCAGGGTTTTCCACTCGGTCGTATCCGGCAAATGCCAACCTTCAGGACAAATGCCACGCATCTTTTCCGTAAACACACAAGATTCCCCAAAGCCACATTTCTGAGGCTTTTCGGAATCTGTTACAAGTTTCACAGAATCAATAATAGCAGCCCATGTGTACAAACGTCCTGCGACATCACAGTTTTCGGATTTGTATGCAAAGCACCAGCTACGTTTCAAAAGACTCGGAGTTTTCACACTATCGGCATAATTCAGATTTTGAGCCATCCATACTTGAGAGCCAATCGTCACCGTCTTGTAAACTTGTCCGTCACGGCTATCCACAATGGAGTCATACTTTATTTCAGGATTTAAGTACGCCTCCTTAGGAATACTCCAGTCAATATAGAAACCACTATAATCTACTGAAGGATACTTAACAAGCGCCGTTTCACCGAAGTTCTTTACGTATGTTTCAAATGAAGGTATTTCACTTGCAAAGCCCCAACTTTCAATATTCTTTCGAATCGAATCGAGTTTACCATCGGCAGCGGCTTTTTGAGCCCATTTCGCAATTTCAAGTTTTGCATAGGAATCGTACCATACACCATTCTTTGCAAAAAATTCATTGAATCTTTCAAAATGTTCTTCAAGAGTCGTGTCTTCAAATTCCGCCTGCATCATCACACTTATAGCCAACAAAGCCGCATTGCCATCACCCGCTTCAAAGATGTTCAAGTCTTCGGGTTCGGCAAAATCACCCTTGATATTGAACACAGCAAATATTTCTTTTTCAGCCTGTTTTTTCGCGTCAGCCAAAGACATCTTGTTCACGATAACCAAGTACTTCACGCGTTCGTATTCCAAATGAGTGAGCACGTTGATATTCACGCGATCTCGATTCTTGAGATTCGTCACCGCACGGAGAGTCAGCTTTTCGGAAGATTCCGTGCCAGAAAGCTCACTCAAATAATAACCAGAGACCTCGAACACGGCACATACCGAGGACAAGTTAATATTATCGATTTCATAGTCGCCACCATTACTCTTGACAGTGGTTTCATAAGATTCGCCCGTAAGCTCGAATGTTCTGCAATTAATACCTTGCACACTCACTACAGAACCCTTGACAAACGGCCCTTTCTGGGCAACGCCTGCCACGTTCAACTCGGCGATGATTCCAGCATCTTCCGTAGTGCCGCCAGCGACGCCCTTGTCATCAGAACATGCCCAAAACATAGCCCCGACAATCAGGGTTTCTGCAATTTGGAACCATTTCTTAACCAACCACCTATTCATATTAAACCTTCTCCTCATTCCTAACATTTTTATTTGATTCCGAAACCACTTCCGCATTTTCGTTGCGGTCAGAGCGATTATCAATTCGTTCGCTCAGCGGGAACAACTGCAAATTCAGGCGGTACACCTGTTCTGTCTCATCGTCCTCACTCGCAATCGCCACAATACGACGGCGAAAATCCGCGATTTCTTTCCTGATTTTTTCGTATGCACGGCGCGTAAGCCCCATGGTAAGCCCCGACATGTCACGTTCCGAAAGCGGCAAGTCCAAAGCCTTCACCGCAAATTCCCCCATTTCACGTTGCATATCGCGAGCCGCCACAGGCACTGCATCGACCGACCCCATCGATAACGACTTGTCCGTCTGTTCGTAGTTTCCGCTCTTGTCCTTCTTCAAGAGCTTCGCGCGAACCAAAAAGTCAAGCGTCTCGGAGACCTCCGCCGCAGAAATCTGCGGCTTGCACTTACGAGCCATTTCAAGAGGCTTTGCACCAGGCATGTGCGGTGCAATCTCGCGCAATACCGGATTTTTCCACGACTTGAAATAATCAAATTCCTCGTTCCCGAGCACACGTACCTTGTGGGCATGCGCGAGCGCACAGCGTTCTTCGAACGCGGCACGTCTCGCCTTGTCATCTTTCGCATGCGCATACGAAACCATCAAAACAAAGTACGTCTGTTCGAACCCGGCAAGCCCCATCGCCGCAGCAACGGACCCTGCCGACCCTACACTCAGATTCTTTTTGCCCTCGCAAACGTACTTCAAATACACAGCCGACGAAAATCCCGCATCGCGGGCAAACTCGCGCCACGTAAAGGCCGAGCTGCGCTTGCGTTCATCGTAGTAATCCTGGATGAACTTGCGGTAGTCTGTGTATTCTACAATCTCCTTCATGTGTACAAATATAGACATTTATACACTTTTCGGAATACAAAAATGGCGTTTTTAGCCAAATTTTACCATATTTGCAGAAATCACTCAATTTTCAGCAATTTAGAACACAAAGTCCGTATTCCAGGAATACAATATTCAACCTATTGACTTTCAAATTAACTTTTGGTATATTACTAAAAGTAACTTACTAAAAGTTAATTGAGGTTATTATGGAAAACCCATTCTCTCTAGAGCCTTACACAACAAAAGAGAATTTCTGCGATCGAGAACAAGAACTCAAGGACATTATCTCCTTTTTAACCAATGGTTCAAACGTCACATTAATTTCTCCAAGACGCTACGGCAAGACGGGTCTCATTTTCAGAACATTCGAGGATCTCAAGGAAAAACATTACACTTGCATTTACGCCGACATTTTTTCGGCGCAAAGTCTAGACGATTTTATCAAAATCTTGTCTGAAGCCATCGTCAGCTCCATAACAAACGAGTCACTGATAAAAAAATTCTTCATTGCGCTCAAGAACGTTCGACCGCTTCTTAGTTATGACTCCATGTCAGGCAGCCCTCAAGTTACATTCACCTTCCAACTAGATGAACAAAAAAAGCTGACTTTAAAATCAATTTTCGACTTTCTCGAAAAACAAGAAAAACAAATTATCCTCGCCATCGACGAATTTCAACAAATCAGAGAATTCAAAGAAAAAAATACCGAAGCCTTACTACGAACATACACTCAGCAAATGCATCATGTAAAATTCATTTTCTGCGGTAGCAAAAAGCATTTGATGGCAGACATGTTTACCAACGCAAAGAAGCCCTTTTACGAAAGCTCCAGAACAATTCACATCGACCGTATCGATTCTGAGAAGTATAAGGAGTTTATTACACATCTATTTCAAAGAGCAGAAAAAAACATTGACGAAGATGCAGTTGATTTTATATTAGATTGGACAAAGCGGCATACCTATTACACTCAGTTTGTATGCAATAGAGTATTTGCAGAATCTTCAAAAAATATATCACTAGAAGATGTCAAAAAAACTATATCCAGCATTTTACGATTTGAAGTCCCAAACTTCATTGAACGCCGCAACCTGATTACCGACAAACAGTGGAAATACCTTATCGCCGTCGCCAAGGAAGGCTCCGTAAAGCAACCAACAGCAAGCGCCTTCTTGATGAAATATGGCATAGGAAGCAGTGCCACCGCTAAAAAGATTCTTTCAACCCTTGTCGAAAAAGAACTATTGCTAGAACAAAGCGATTTAAGCGGCAAATCCTACAGCGTCTATAATGTATTTATGTCCCGCTGGATGGAAACACTATAAAAAGAAGAAATGCCTCCGCCATTCTAGGCGGAGGCTGCTCTCTCTTCTAACAGTTATTTATTCAGGCTTGCTCTTGTAGTAGATGTGGATCTCGAATTCGAGCACGCAGATATACCAAACGGTAAAATCTCCCCTAGCACTAACCGCCCCGTAAGTATACACGCTATACTTGGCCTTCTCCGTTTCTTTCTCATAAATAGTCCGGTGGTACAAACCATCAGCCGATTGCGTACCCCAAATACCACGATAATTATGATACACTGGCACGATATCCTCCCCCACAAGGGCAAAGCCGTTATCCGCAAAGACCAGCCTAATAGAATCCGCACGCGCTTCCACTTCAGCCCTTCCCAAGGAATCGCAGCCAACAACATCTTTACACGATGGCGACATATCATGCCCTATGGTCCAAACCGACGTCAGGGAATCATCGTTCCAAGCCCCATGCTGCATATTGCTTCCATATCCGTCAAGGAAGCGAACCTCTTCGGGTAATTCCGTTTCAAACCGGAGCGAGCTACGGTTTACGCTCGGAATTTCTTCAGCACCATCTTCAAAGATAACGATTTTTAAATCGTACAAATGAGTGCCCAAAAACATGTTGCGTTCCCACCATTTTGTAATGGACACCTTATATACCAGGCCATTCAACTTTCTCTCATAAACATACGCCGAATCCTCATAGACAGTGTCTACAGTATTTACAGAATCACACGCCACTTTGCCCTTATACGCAAACCCTCTTAAAGCAAGGGTATCCGCCAAGACTGCAAGCAGGGAATCTTGATTACTAGAGTAAACCCCGGTATTTTTCTTTACCACAAACCAATCCTTCTGGCTACTGCCCTCGAATTCCAGGTATCCCCTGTATTCGTCAAAGAACCGTTCCAAGAAAGAAACCTCTTTCGGCAATTCCGGGATGGAATCGTACGTGACCGGGCAGGAAGAAGAACTGAACGGATTCACGTAGGAACTCGAGGACTTCGCCTCAGAAGAACTCGACGAAGCAATGCTGGAGGAAGATTTTTCCTTGCCGCTAGACCCTTCGACAGGCTCAGGGCCCTTCGAAGAACTACTCGACTGCGGCGTGACGCTGGAAGAGGACACGCCCTTTTTGCTAGATGACGATTTGGCAGTTTCTTCTTCCGGAATCAGCCAGCGGCCGTTTTCACAGACAAAGTACTCGTTGTAGAGCTTGCTCAACTTGTTCACGTTGCGCTTGGTTTCGTTTTTGCGTTTTTCATTGCAAACACCGAGACCGTAATTATCCCACCAGAAATTCGTCACGAACTTTTCGAAAGCGGGTACGGAATCCGTGTACTTCCAGCCTTCGATATTCTTGCGCACATTCGCAAGCGTCCCCTTGAGATCCGCATCGCAGACCCAGTCGGCAATTGCAGCCTTCGTATCTACATCATCCCAAGTACCGCCTTCAGCAATCGCGATACTGAACTCACCCATGCGTTCAGTAAGTCCCGCCACATCGGCATCTGCCTGCATCAACACGCTCAAAGCAAGGAGCGCCGCATTTCCATCGCCCGACTCAAGAATGTTCAAGTCTTCGGATTCTGCAAAATCACCCGCAATGTTGAACGCCGCCAGAATTTCGCTTTCCGCCTGCGATTTCGCTTCGGCAATCGGCATTTTCTTTTCTGTCACGAGATACGACACACGTTCATACTCCAGATGCGTAAGCAAGTTGATATTTACCGTTTTGCGATTGCTCAAATCCGTGAGCGCACGGAGCGTGACCGTACCCGAAGATTTCTTGCCGGTGATTTCATCGCGGTAATAACCCGACGCTTCAAGAATGGCATACTGCGATTCAAGATTGATATCCTTGATGGCAAAATCACCCTTATCGCTCTTGATAGAGCCCTTGAAGCTCTTGCCCGTCTGCTTGAGCGTAATGCCATCCAGTTCCTGCACGGTCACCGCAGAACCCGTCACGAACGGTCCCTTCTGCGACACGCCGGCCACTTCCCAATCCTTCACGGCAACAACGCCCTCATCGCCCGAAGAGCCACCCGCGACATTATCGCCAGTACAGCCCCAGAACAATACTCCAAGCGTAAAAATTGGCAAAATTCGATTCAACATCATATTCACTTATCCTTATTCAAAAATTAACTTATTTGTTCAACCCTAGTCCTTGACGCAACGGACTGCATAAGCATATCTTTTATTAAAAGTCGTACTCAAAGCAGCATCGTCATCCATATAAAACAAATGTATATGGGCAGCGTATCTTTCATTCACTTCTGTCGAAGTCCAAAAACCTGCAAAGCGACCTTCATTTTCATAATCATTAAACTCATCTCTATCACCAACCGGAAGGGCAGAGAAGCCAAAACTATCCGTACCGGTGCCATCATCATTCCAACCATTAACAGATTTGAGCATTTTTGCAGCAGTATCTCTACCTCCTACTGAATAGTACAAAGTCATTCCCTCGTTTTGCGAAGGCAAATGCCAGCCAGTAGGGCACGCATTCAACGCCGCAGACCACGTATAAAGGCGACCATACTTTGTACAGTATTCGGCGGAATCATTATAGCAATAGCTTTCATCCGTTTCATAGTTCAAGTTCTCCGCCATCCACACTTGTTTTCCAATTTTCACGGTCTTGTATTCTTGACCATTACGCTCATCCGTCAACTTTCCGTATTCGCAATCATCTGTACTTTCCGTCTTGCAGGCAGCCACAGCCGAATCTTCCACAAGAATATAAGATCTCAACGAATCATTTTCACCCTGAAGACAACGAACAGAAAACGCATTGTACTTTCCTTCGTCCATATCCAATGGTGCTGTATTGAAGTAAGCGCCCAAATGCATCACGTACGCAAATTCGACAGCACTCTCTGTAGAACTCCAAAAATCCGCAAGCCATTCTTTGTTTATGTATTTTCCACTTGCAGACTTACCACCAATGGGAAGCACCGTAAAACCGTAATCATCTGTACCATTGAGATCGTTCAACCAGCCACTCGTGGACTTGAGCTTACTTCCTGCCATCGCAGAATCTCCTAATGCATCCACTAAAGTTTTAAATTCTTCCAAAAGCGGCAAATGCCAACCTTCAGGACAAGCCCTCATCGCCGCATTCCACTCATAAAAGCGACCATACATTGCGCAATATTCAGTGGAATCATTATAGCAGTAACTTTTTTCGGTTTCATAGTTCAAGTTTTCCGCCATCCATACTTGATCACCAATCTTAACAGTCCTATATGTTTTTCCATCACGAGGATCCGTCATTGTATTTTGTGCAGCAATCGACGAATCGTTACCAAACTTTTCCACATACTTTTCAAACGCAGGCACTTCGGCAGCAATCCCCCAGCCTTCGACATTTTTGCGGATTGAATCCAGCTGTCCATCAGCAGCAGCAGCAGAAACCCACTCCGTAATCGCAGTCTTCGTACTGGAATCGCTCCACACGCCCGCTTCTGCAAACGAGTCATCGAACTTGTCCATGCGTTTCACGAGAGCACCAACATCGGCACCGCCCTGCATCATCACACTCACAGCAAGCAAGGCCGCGTTACCATCACCGGATTCAAAAATGTTCAGGGTCTCAAACGCTTCAAAACTGCCTATGATATCAAACGCAGCAAGCACTTCTTTTTCAGCCTGTTTTTTCGCCTCTGCAAACGACTTCCCCTTTTGGGTCACGAGGTACACAACGCGCTCATATTCCAAATTCGTGAGAATGTTGACATTCACTTTTTCGTGGTTTTCAAGATCAGTCAATGCACGGAGAGTCAACTCGCCATCCGTTTCCTTTCCAGAAATTTCGCTACGGTACTTGCCCGTCACTTCAAATACGGCGCACGTCGACTTGAGCGAAACACCTTCCACGATAAAGTCGCCCTTATCGCTCTTGACCTCGCCTTCAAAATATTCGTCCGAAATTTTCAGAGTTTTGCAATCGATTCCATGCACGGTCACCGCAGAACCCGAGACAAACGGTCCCTTCTGCGTGACACCGGCAACATCCAAGTCCTTAACGGCATAGACCCCCGCATCACCCGAAGAGCCACCCGCAACATTACTCTCGGTACAAGCAATCAAAAAAAGCGCCACAGCGGCAATTTTAAACAAGCCTTTTTTCATCTCAATCCTCTCCTTTTAAATTTTCTCTTCTTTTTTAGTTTCAATAGTCTTGCTCAACGGGAACAGTTGCAAGTTCAAACGGTACACGCGTTCCGTTTCGTCCTCTTCCGTTGCAATCGCCACGACTCGGCGACAGCAATCCGCAAGTTCCTTCCGGATGCGGTCATAAGAACGCTTCGTGAGCCCCAAAACAAGCCCCGACATGTCACGTTCCGAAAGCGGCAAGTCCAAAGCCTTTACCGCAAGCTCCCCCATTTGGCGTTGCAATTCCCTCGCCGCCAAAGGTACCGCATCTACAGAACCCATCGTAATCGACTTGTCCGTCTGGCGATAATTACCGTTCTTGTCCTTCTTCAAGAGCTTCATCTTTACCAGGAATTCAAGCGTTTCCGTCACTTCGGCCGCTGTGATGGTC
Source organism: Fibrobacter sp. UWB7 (assembly GCF_900142945.1). Lineage (NCBI taxonomy): Bacteria > Pseudomonadati > Fibrobacterota > Fibrobacteria > Fibrobacterales > Fibrobacteraceae > Fibrobacter > Fibrobacter sp. UWB7. The sequence goes on along the minus strand of NZ_FRCO01000005.1, from coordinate 113,063 downwards.
GGGTTGCAGGCATGGGCAATTTCCAACGGCTTTGCGCCAGGCATGTGCGGAGCAAGTTCACGCAACACCGGATTTTTCCACGACTTGAAATAATTGAATTCATCGCTCCCCAGCACACGCACTTTGTGTGCATTCGCAAGTGCACAGCGTTCCTCAAACGCAGCCCGTTTCGACTTGTCATCTTTCGCATGAGCGTACGAGACCATCAGCACAAAATAAGTCTGCTCAAAACCGGCAAGGCCCATCGCACTTGCAACAGAACCCGCAGCGCTGACACTCAGATTCTTTTTGCCCTCGCTAACATACTTCAAAAAAACAGCCGACGAGAACCCCGCATTTCGCGCAAATTCCTGCCACGAAAAAGCGGAATTACGCTTGCGTTCATCGTAGTAATCCTGGATGTACTTGCGATAATCGGTATATTCAACAATCTCTTTCATGTGTACAAATATACCTTTTCTAGCACATTTAGAACATGAAATTGGCGTTTTTAGCCAAATTTTACCATTTTTCGCCAAAATTTTAAAAATTTCAATATTCTAGAACATGGTTGTATGTTCTGAGAACATGAAAAATCCCCGCGGCACATTAGCCGCGGGGAATTTTTCTTTACTTAAAAGTTTTATTTACTCATCCTTCACGCAACGAACACTTTGTCCATAATGTTTGTAATTCTGATAGATATAAAATTTAGCGTAAAGGTTATTTATATTCGAATATCGGCCATCAGCGGAATTCTCTTCGGTGGAGCTCCAATAATAAACATCCGAGCCAACCTTTTCCCATTGAGTTGCAGAGATCCTTCTTCCAGTAGGGAGTGCTGCAAAGCCGTATTTATCAGTACCGTTGTTGTTAACCGTTCCAGCATAATCCCACCCACTCAAAGCCTTGAGAGCCGCGCCAGATACATCGGCATTTCCTAAAGCCACGCTCAACTGGCCCCATTCATCGATTGTCGGCAAATGCCAGCCATCCGGGCAAATTCCCTGCACAGCGCGATCGAGTCCGCACGTCTTGCCAGATCCGCAATCCAACGGTTCCTCAAGATCGTTCACCAAAGCAACAGAGTCAATTGCTGCTGCCCAGCTGTAATAACGACCACTCACCTTGCAATTTTTTTCATCATCATTGTAGCACCAGTTGCGACCCTTCAAGCTTGGAGTCTTGACGCTATCGGCATAGTTCAAGTTCTCCGCCATCCAAACCTGCGAATAATCCTTATCCTTCACTTCAATTTTCACGATCTTATACACTTGCTTGTCACGCAAATCAACCATCGAATCGTATTTGATATTCGGATTCAGGCGAGCATCCTTGGGTACATCCCAGCTCCATCCTTCAACAATAGGTTCGCCCTTCACGCAACGGACATTTTGACCGTTATACTTGCTACCGCGATACATGTATGCCTTGGTATAGATGTTGTTCATATTCATGTATTCGGCTTCATCTTCCGTATATTCGCTGGTGCTCCAGAAGTAGTTATCCGTAGAGACCTTCTGATAAGACCCCGAGCTAAGTCTTCTGCCGACCGGAAGCGCCGTAAATCCATAAGCATCAACACCACTACCTTCCGCAGACGAGCCCCATCCACTCAACGATTTGAGATTCCGGCCTGCAATTTCGCTATTGCCCAAGGCAATAATCAATTTGCCAAGTTCATGTCGTGTCGGCAAATGCCAACCATCCGGGCAAACACCCTGTACAGGGCGTGCTAACCCGCACTCTTTGCCATAGCCACACACCAACGGATCAGTCTTGTCTGTAGCAAGTGACGCCGAATCAATCGCAGCCATCCATGTGTAATAGCGCCCCGAGACCTTGCAATTTTTTGCACTATCAAGGTAGCACCAACTTTGATTTTTCAAGATTGGCATCTGGACAGTATCGGCATAGTTCAAGTTTTCTGCCATCCACACTTGAGAATAGTCCGTTCCCTCAGGAGCAATCCTTACAATTTTATACACCTGCTTATCGCGCGGGTCAATCATCGTGTCGTATTCAATATTCGGATTGAAGCGATCTTCCTTAGGCACATCCCAGCTCCATTCTGCAGTCGCAATCTTGCTACTGCTGGACTTCGTATCGTCAACACTAGAACTTGAAGAAGATTTAATCGCTGCAGTCGAAGGATCACCCTTGATGCAACGTACACTCTGTCCATATTTTTTTGAACCTTGGAACAAATAGAATTTAGTATAAATGTTGTTTATATTCGAATATCGCGCTTCATACGTACCATCCTCTTCGGAACTCCAATAATAAACATTAGAACCAACATTGCTCCAGCTAGATGTAGAAACCATCCTTCCGGTCGGAAGCGCCGCAAATCCATAGGCATCTACGCCGTTATTGTCAGCCGTTCCGGCGTAATCCCAGCCAGTCAGCGCCTTGAGGCTATCTCCGGCCACGCCAGCGTTCCCCAGAGCTACGCTCAACAATCCCCATTCATGGAGCGTCGGCAAATGCCAGCCGTCAGGGCAAATTCCCTGCACTCCGCGATTAATTTCACACGTCTTGCCATAACCGCAATTCAGCGGATTCTTTGAATCGTTTGCCAAAGCCACAGAGTCTATCGCCGCCGCCCAAGTGTAATAGCGACCGCTTACCTTACAATTTTTCTCATCATTATTGTAGCACCAGTTTTGGCCTTTCAAGCTCGGCGTCTTGACGCTATCGGCATAGTTCAGGTTTTCGGCCATCCACACCTGCGAATAATCATGCTCCTTCACTTCGATTTTTACAACTTTGTACACTTGCTTGTCGCGCGGGTCGATTATCGAGTCGTACTTGATATTCGGATTAAAGCGAGCTTCCTTCGACACATCCCAGCTCCACCCATCTGTCTTGACGCTGTCGCTATTTTTTTCCTTTGAAACATTAGTAGCAAACGCATCGACCGCCGTTTCAAAATCGGGAACTTCATTTGCGAATCCCCAATTTTCCATATTCTTACGAATGGAATCCATCACGGCTTTAGCCACGGCATTCGCAATCCAATCGGTAATCGCATTTTTCGTATCATCATCGTTCCACTTGCCGCTTTCTGCAAAGGATTCATTGAATTTATCTAGACGTTCCGTAAGCGTTTTCACATCGGCATCGCCTTGCATCAGCACGCTTATAGCAAGGAGCGTCGCATCAGCATCGCTTGTTCCAAAAATATCCAAGTTTTCAAACTCGGTCGATTTACCAGCCATCCCGAATGCGGTAAGCACCTCGTTTTCAGCCAATTCCTTCGCCTCATCGAAAGTCTTGCCCTTTTCAGTCACATAGTACATCACGCGTTCGTATTCCAAGTTCGTAAGCAAGTTGACATTCACATGCGTACGATCCTTGAGATTCGTTAACGCACGGAGCGTCATTTTATCCGAGACTTTTTTCCCCGTCATTTCGCTACGGTATTCGCCTGTCACTTCAACAACAGCACAAGTCGTAGACAAGTTCACCTTTTCAACAACAAATTCACCCATGTTATTTTTGACTTCACCCTCAAAAACTTCATCCGTGAATTCCATTGTCTTGCAGTCGATTCCCTGCACCGTCACTGCGGAGCCCTTCACGAACGGGCCCTTTTGGGAAACACCAGCAATATCCAAGTTCTTGATGGCGTAAAGGCCTTCGCTCTGTTCGTCCGTACCGGCCGTCTTATCACCAGAACAAGCCCAAAAAGACGTCCCAAATACAAGAGCCGCCAAAAGATTCCATTTTGTCATTGTTTTAGTGAGCATAATTCTAGTCACTCCCCTCTATTTTTTGATAACACATTCATATCGCCATATTCAATCTTTTCCGTCAGCGGGAAAAGTTGCATATTCAAGCGGCAAACTTTTTCAATCTTTTTGTCGGCAGAAACAATCGACACTATGCGCTTGCGGAACGCAGCAATTTCATCCACAACCTTCTTGTAGCTTTCGGCTGTCATGCCCATCGTGATGCCGCTAAAGTGGCGTTCCGAAATAGGCAATTTATCCAAAGCGTCAAGCGCAAACTCGCCCATCTGGCGCAACAGCGAATGCACCGCCACGGCCACCACATTCAAATTTCCCGTCGAAAGCGAAGTACTCGTCTGGTGATAATTCCCTTTGATATCGCGAGTCAAAAGCCCAGCCTTGAGCAAAAAGCGCAAGCTATCACTGACATCCGCAGCAGAAATCGCAGGCTTGCACACTTTGGCAATTTCGTTCGGCTTTGCGCCCGGCATAGCCACAGCCAATTCGCGGACCACAGAATGTTTCCAAGTCTCGTAGTAAGTGTACATCTCGCTGCCAAGAATTTTCACGCGATTCGCTTCACCAAGCGCTTGCATTTCCTCAAAGCACTTCTTCTTTTCCTGTTCCGTCTTTGCTCCCTCATAACGTACCAGCAAAACGAAGTAATCCAATTCATAGCCAAGCAAGCCCATTGCAAGTGCAGTCTTTTTCGCTCCTTCTTCGCGAAGACGCGTTTTGCCATCACATACAAGTTTCAGGTACGAACCCGACGCAAATCCAGCCACCTTCGCAAACTCGCGCCACGTAAACGCAGAACAACGCTTGCGTTCCTTGTAGTAGTCGAGAATATACTCGCGATAGTTTTTGTATTCTGTAACCGTTTTCATGATATTAAAAATAGAAACACTGGATTAAGCATGCAATAGCATTTAATATTTTTTCAAAAACAAAAATGGAGATTTTAAGCAAATTTCAACACTTTTCAAAAGTGATTAAAGAAAATTCAAAAACATAAAACAAAAATTGAATTCTATAAAACAAAAAAAATCCCCCGGCGTAATGCCGAGGGAATTTAAAGTTTTCATTTCGTCATCCTGAACAACGTGAAGGATCCAGTAAAATCTTGAGATTGCTTCGCGCTGCTCGCAATGACGAATCAGTAAACTAGCTCAAGCGGCTGATCATATAACCAGCGCAAACTGCCGTACCAATCACGCCGGACACGTTCGGGCCCATAGCGTGCATGAGGAGGAAGTTCTGCGGGTCATACTTGGCACCTTCAACCTGAGAAACACGGGCAGCCATCGGCACAGCGGAAACGCCTGCGGAACCGATAAGCGGGTTCACCGGGTTCTTCGGAGAGCACTTGTTCATGATCTTTGCGAGGAGCAAACCGCCGAAAGTGGAGAAGCCAAAGGCAACCACACCCATAGCGATGATCATGAGAGTCTGTGGCTTGAGGAAGATGTCAGCAGACATCGTGAGACCCACGGACGTGCCGAGGAAGATCGTCACAATGTTCATGAGTTCGTTCGAAGAAGTCTTCACGAGGCGTTCAACGACACCAGCTTCCTTGAAGATGTTGCCCATCATAAGCATGATGATAAGGGCAGAAGCGTCCGGCACGACGAGCACGCAAACGATCATCACCATCACGGCAAACACGATGCGTTCGGCCTTGGAAACCTGGCGGAGAGCCTTCATGCGAATCTTGCGTTCAGCGTCGTTCGTCATAGCGCGCATGATAGGCGGCTGGATGAGCGGCACGAGAGCCATGTAGGTGTAAGCAGCAACGGCGATGGGGCCGATGAGGTGCTTAGCAAGCTTGTTCGCAGTGAAGATGGACGTCGGACCGTCAGCACCACCGATGATACCGATGGAAGCTGCTTCACCGAGCGTAAAGCCACCGAGAGCGACAGCTGCAAACATGGTCATGAACACGCCAAACTGTGCGCCACCACCGAGGATGAGCGTACGCGGATTAGCGATAAGCGGTCCAAAGTCCGTCATGGCACCCACGCCCAAGAAGATGATGGGCGGGAAGAGTTCCAGATGGATACCCTGGCTGATGTAGTAGTAGAGACCGCCAGTCGGGCTGAACATACCTTCGATGCTCCAGCCACCGTCGTAGAACGCGACGGACGGGATGTTCACCGCAAGTGCACCGATAGCAATCGGCAAGAGCAAAAGCGGTTCGTATTTTTTGACAATCGCAAGGAACATCAACACGAAGCTCACGATCCACATGATTACCATCGGAACGGTAATCTGCGCGAATCCTGTGCTCGAGGCGAAGTCCGCGACTGAGTTAATAATTCCACTCATTGACTTTTACCTCATTAGGCAATGGTCATCAAGACCTGGCCATCAGTAACAGTGTCGGTTTCCTTGACGGAGATAGAGGTAACCTTGCCTGCGCACGGAGCGACGACCGGGTTTTCCATCTTGAGGGCTTCGATAACAGCCACTTCCTGGTTGGCAGCAACAGTGTCGCCAACGTTAACCTTGAGCTTGAACACAGAGCCAGCGAGCGGGCTCTTGACTTCGGTGCCACCAGCGACGGCCGGAGCCGGAGCAGCAGCAGGAGCCGGGGCCGGAGCGGCAACCGGAGCAGCAGGAGCTGCAGCAACTGCGGAATCAAGAACTTCTACTTCGACGTCGTAGGTCTTGCCTTCGAAACTGATACGGACTGTTTTCTTCATTTTTATTTTTCCTGGCTTAAAAGCCTGTTAAGTTTTAAAAGTTGAACCTTACTTGACGATCGTCCAAGCAGGGGAGTTAATGTTTCTGTAAGCGGTCACGCGGCAGGGCTGACCAAGAGCCTGCGTTGCAGCAGCGGTAGCAATCACGAGGAACTGTTCGTTTGTAAGTCCCGGATGTTCTTCGAGAGCGGCGACGGCAGCAATGCCGAGGAACGCCTGGAGCTGCTTGTTGGTGAATCCCGGATGGATGCTCTTTGCATTCGGATCCCAGTCGCAGTGTGCCGGAGCACGAACCGCAGGAGCCGGAGCGGCAGCAGCGGCCGGAGCAGCCTTCTTAGCAGGAGCCGGAGCCTTGACCTTGTCCAAACCGAGCTTCTTCATGATTGCGCTCATGATAGTGCAGAGGACGAGGAGGCCAATGATCACAGACATCACGACGATGAGGCCTGTTGCCTGGAATTCGACGAGCTTGCCGATGGTGAACTTCTGGACTTCACCATGGCACTTGCCAGCTTCCATCTTGCCATGGCAGTATTCGCTACCGAGCTTAGCCTTAGCAATCGGGAGCACGGCCGTACCGTTGGCATTTTCGACGGAATCGCGAATATCGCGGGCGCGAACGGACTGTTCGTATGTCTTATAAAGAATGGAATAGCCACCACCGTGAGTTTCCACAATCTGGAAAACAGTAGATTCATCCATCCACTTGAGCTGTTCCTTGATCGGGGCAGCAATGGAGTCCGGCATCAGAGCAATCTGCTCGTCAAAACGGCCAACCTTTGCAGCCTTGGAAGCAGCAGGTTGAGCTACGATTTCAGACGCGAAGGCACCGGAAACCGTTGTCACCGCGGCAAAAAGCATAGCTTTCTTTAGTGTATCATTCATATCGGAATGCGTCCATGTTTAATTAAGTGAACTGTTTGATAAAAATCAACGCGCGTGAATATAGCAATTTTAGGGATTTTACATCGTCATTGTGCCAGAAGAAAGACCCTTCACAGGCTCATAACGGAGGGTGCCGTCGGTCCCCAAGATGATCGCCACGCCAGCGAGGTAATTGATCCACTGCTTCGTGTCGAAATAGCGGAGATTTGCCTTGCCGTTCGTGCAGAACGCCGTCAGCGGCACAACCATCATGTCGTGGGAAATCCACACGCCCACGCGGTTAACCTTCGCAAAGCGGGGCTTCACAATCTCGGTCATAAATTCTTCGCCACGGGACTGTAACGGATAGTAGGCATCGCTATAGCTTCCTTTATATGCATATTCCGAAGCGACGACCCAGCCACCGCCATTGCCGTTCTTGTAAGTCTCAAACTTGCTTTCGTCCTTCACGAACCAGTCGCCATCGAGTTCCGGCAATGTATCATTACCCATACTCGTAATGCCTGCACCCGTCGCCACGTTCTCGCAAGTTTCGTAGCTACGCGTGTACGTCGAGTTCGCAAAATAGATATTCTCGCCCTTGAGCTTTGCACCCACCGACTGAGACTGCTTTTTACCATTGTCCGTCAGGTGGCCCTTTTTGCCCGTATCGTCCGTACGTTCCGCATGGCGCAAGACAAAGATGACCTTTTCGCCAGGAGCGAGCTTTTTCATAACATCATCGACATCGACAAATTCCTGAATATCATCAGAGGTCGCCGCGCGCCAAGATTTCTTGCTCTGCTCGTAAACGTAAAACTTGTCCACATTGATTTTGCCATTCTTGATCTGGCCATCGTAATCGCCAGCGCCAAAGCCGACCGTATCCTTTTCGAGGTCTGTCGCCACGCGCCAAGCCTTGATAGAACCATCGCAAATGAAGCGGATACGCGGGCCTTCGGGCTGTTCATAGTAAGAGACAAAGTACTCGCTCTGGCTGTTGCCCACATGCTTCACCATTCCATTGGTCATCGCATTGCAAGATTCAAAGCCATGCGTACTCGTCCAGAAATTGCGCACATGCTTTTCAAAGTCCGGCACATCGCCAAGTTTCCAGCTCTCCATGTTCTTGCGGATTTTTGCAAGGCCGCCTTCAGCATCGAGAATCAGGAGCTTGTCGGCAAGCTTTGCCTTCGAAGCATTGTCGCCCCAGTTGCCATCGCCACGGATATCCGCAGCCACAAAGTCCGCAAACTGGAGCATGTCTTTCACCGAGCCAAAGCTCTGCATCATGACCGAAACCGCAAGGAGCGCGGCACTATAATCGTCATCGCCAAATATCGTCAAGTCTTCAGCCGACTTGCTTGTAGATGTTGTCTGAGTACCACGGTTCCATCCGCCAAAGCTAAAGCCACCCGTACTAGAAGAACCGCCAAGACTAATGCCAAACGAAGAAAGCACATCGCTCAGCGCACGCCCGCTCTGGCTCCCAATTGGCTGGTTGTTGCCCGCATCCTGCACAAGCTTAAGGACTCGCGGAGCCGCCATATGCGTAAGCATGTTCACGTTAAACGAATCGCGCTTGGACAAGTCCACGACAGCATTAAGCTTTATAAGTGACGACGAAAGTCCGCCTGTCAACTCGTCTTTATAAAAACCATTCGCTTCCACCCTCACATACGGCGAAACGAGGTTGACACTCCCAAAATCAAACTTTCCATTCGATGAAGTAATGCAGGTCTGATGAGTCCGTTTGGAATCAGCAAGGCGCATCACGCTATCGAGTTCCACAATTTTCACGGAAGTCCCGTAACGGAACGGCCCCTTTTCAGCAAAGCCCGTAACCGCGACACCCGCCCTGCGATAATCCGCCGCATCAACAGAATCTGCGACAGCCACAGATTCTTCCAATTTCAAGGTGCCGTCACTGCATGTAACGTCAAACAATTCCTGAACGTTCTTTTCCCAATTCCCTGCAATACAAAAATAAAGAGCATCCTCGCCAGTAACCATGAAGGATTCTCCTTCATTCGACGAGTTGCAAGCAGGCAATGATTTTGCATCCGCTACAGCGGTCGTATCGACAACTTCAACGGTATCGGGAACATTGGGCTTATCCTTGTTATCCAAGGTATCCTTCTGATCGGGCGTGTTCTTAGACGGATTTTTACTCGAGGAACTTCTGTTCGAAGAATTTTCCTTTGAATCAGAACTACCCATATCCAAAGACGCCTCGCAATCATCGCCCTCGCACGGCACAGAACCGTAACGGACGGAATCGCAAGACGTCCAGAACAAAAATGATAAAGCTAATATCCAAACCCGCATAGGTTGAATATTAGTAAAATCTAGTTCGCGTACCCAGACTTGAGACCGCGAATGGCGACATAACGGCGATTTCCATCCTTATCGATGATAATCGCAACACCTGCCAGGTAATTAATCCATTTGCCACCATCATATTTCTTGAGTTCAATCTGCAAGTTTGAGCAGTAAGCAACAAGCGGAACCATCAATTTGTCATGCGAACTCAGCAAAACGAACTTTTCTGTCGGGTACTTCTTGACAAGAACATCTTCGATGAGTTCAACGGAGCGTTCCGCAAGATCGTAGTATGCGGCATCGGCACCTGTAGAATAAGCACCCGTGTAAGCGTACTTGGAAGTCACTTCCCAGCCGCCACCGCATTCGTTCTTGGCCTTTTCGACAGCATCGTTATTTTTGTTGTACCAATCATCGTTCAACTGCGGGATCGTATCGCGCTTGTCGTAAGATTGTCCACGACCCTTCGCAATGGATTCTACAGTCTGGTGGGCACGCAAGAATTCAGAAGCACCAAGGACAAAGTCTTCCTTGAACTTCGTGAGTCGAGCGCCAACTTCTTCGGACTGCTTTTTACCGTTATCCGTAAGCGTCCCGCCCTTGCTCGTATCATCACCACGTTCAGCATGACGGAGCACAAAGATGACGCGTTCATCGTCCTTGATACTTTCGTAGACATCCTGGATATCCACAAATTCCTTTGCGTTAGACTCCAAGACAAAATAACGGTCTTTTTCAACAGCAGTAGCCTCACGCCATTCCTTCTTTGCTCCATCGTACGTAAAGAATTTGCCCGAGTACGCACCACGACGGACTTCGCCATCTTTGGCGGGCGTTTTATCGCCAATGAAGTCCTTCAAGCTATCCGGGATGAGCTCCCAGCCTTTCTTTTCATCACAGACAAAGCGGTAAAGTGAATGTTTCTGATCGTCATACGATTCTGCATAAAAAAGACTACTAGCCTTATTCTTGACAAAGAATATTTCCCCCGCAGAACTGCCATCGCATTCCGGGAACTCCAATTCCGTCAAGGCGAAGTTCGTGAGGTACTTATCAAAGTTTTTATTCTTAGGGAAACGTTCTTTGACGTATGCGAAAGTGTTTTCATAACCACCAGATATTTTCAATCCAAGTGCATAATCGGCAGCTCTCAAACGAGTCTTTTCGTCATCCCACTTACCATCCTTTGCGACATCGGCAACTATAGACTTAAACGTTCCTACAAAATCGTAATTTTCTAGCAAATCAGAACCAGCAGCAAGCTGCAACAAGACTGTAGCCGCCACGAGAGCAGTCCCAGACTCACTAGCCTTAGAAACATCAATCGTCTCGGTCTGGTCAAAGTCAAGAGATTCCAGGTGGAACATATTCCACACATCTTCAGCAGCCTTGCTCTTTGCCAATTCAAAAGAAAGCTTGTCCTTCCCCGCCAGGAGTACACGAGCACGTTCCGTTTCAAGAGTCGTCAAGAGACCCAAGTTGAACTTTTCATTCGAGGAAACATCCCCCAGAGCAGAGAGCGTAATCGGAAAAGACTTTCCATCGCTAGGACTTGTTAAGGTTACTTCAACAGAGACTTGAACAAATGGCTGAACCAAGTTGACTTTCTTGAATTCATAGGCGCCATCCTTGCCTATCTCTGCCGAGAAAACATTTTTCGTTTCATCGTAGTCATCAGCGGAATCCAGCTCCACCATTTTAACCTTTTTGGCACTGGTATAGCTATCAAAACCAACAACTCCAGAAACGTTACCATCCCAAACGGAATAGATAACATCGAGGCCATCTTCTACTTCATCATCATCAGAACTACTGGATGAGGATTTCTTATCGCTAACACTGCTCGAAGAAGTTTTTTTAGAAACAGAACTCGAAGAGGACTTTGCATCATCCGCTTCGCTGGACAGTTCCGTATCTTTACCCGATAAATCCGGACTGTTACTAGAATCGTCACCGCACGCCACTAAAAGTGACGTCAGCAAAGCCGAAATCAAAAAATGGGAGCTTAAAGCATGGCCCTGAAAAATTTTCCGAGAAAAAATTCCCATAGAAAAACCCCTTACCTTCAAGTTTTAACACACTTAAACACCCCGTAATCAAAATATAATTATTGCATAAATTAAGCAAGAGCAGATACAAAATAAAGCACCTCAAACAAGGTGCTTTTTAAAAAATCTGTACCGACTGTACAAACAAGAATTGGCAAAACTTTTACAGCATCTTGCCAGTATCGAGGAAGCGGGTATGCATTTCGAATGCGCGGGAAAGTGCAAGCGGCAAATGGACACCCTTTGCATGCTTGAGACCGTACTCCAGAACATCCGTAAGTGCATCACGGTAATCCGGGTGGGCACAGTTCTTGATAATCAGGCGGGCGCGTTCCTCGACAGGCAAACCGCGAAGGTCTGCAAGTCCCTGTTCCGTCACAAAGATCTGCGTATCGTGATCGGTATGGTCCACATGGCTCACGTAAGGCACGATGCTCGAAATGGCACCGCCCTTTGCCACAGACGGCGTGAGGAAAAATCCGAGTGCGCAATTTCGTGCAAAGTCAGCCGAACCGCCAATGCCATTCATCATTGCCGAACCGCACACAAGCGAGCTGTTCACATTGCCAAAGATATCCGCTTCCAAAGCCGTGTTCATAGAAATCACACCCAAGCGACGGATTACATCAGGACTGTTACTCACTTCTTGCTGGCGGATAATGAAATGCTTTTTCCATTCCGCGCTATTTTCAACAAACTCTTTCTGTGCTGCCTGCGAAAGCGTCAAAGCAGTACCAGAAGCAATACCGAGCTTGCCCTTCTTCAAAAGCGGGAGCACCGCTTCCTGAATCACTTCAGTAAACAAGTCAATTTGTCCCAAGCGGTCATCGTCTGCCATAGCACAAAGCACCGCATTAGCGACCTTGCCCACACCGCTCTGGTACGCAAGTCCCTTCGGGAGCCTGCCATGCGATTCTTCGAATCGGATAAAGTCCAAGATGCGTTCGCCGATATTCTTCGAGACTTCATCAGGTTCCACAAACGGAGTCACTTCGTCATACGCTTCGTTTTCAACTATCGCAATGACCTTGTTCGGGTCAATCTGAACAAATTCACCACCCACGCGATCTCCGGCACTGTAAATCGCAAGCGGTTTTGCATGTGGCGGGAGTTCCGGAAGAGCGTTATCGTGCATGCCAATGCAACTATCGCCCAAGCGCGTATTCAGTTCCAAGATAATCTTCGGCGCCATTTCCAGATAGCAAACGGAGTTACCGCCCGAAGTCGAGAGGCAAACGCGGCCATCCGGCAAAATCGCAGAAACTTCAATAATCGCAACCGTCGGCGCAGGGACAGCCCCCGTGCGAACAAGGTAACCCATCTTGCCGAGGTGTGCATCAATGTAACGGATACTGCCGTCGTTAATTGCCTTGCGCAAACTCGGATTGGACTGGTAAGGCATGCGGAGCGACAAAGCCTTTGCGCGGGCAAGAGCCCCATCGCAACTATCGCCTGTCGAGGCGCCTGCAAACAACGTTACCTTAAATTCCTGACCTGCTTCGTGCAATTTTTCAGCGCGTGCAGCAAGCGCCAAGGGAACCGCTTTGGGGTATCCTGCCAAAGTAAATCCGGAAACCCCGAGAACATCGCCATTACGAATCATATCTGCAGCGCTGGCAGCACTGCATTTCTTAGTTGTAATCCAGGTCATATCGTAGCAAAAAATAGTATTTTTACCGCCGTGAAACATTTTATCAAATACAACGCTATCGGTGTAATGAACACCGCCATTACATTTTTTACAGTCTGGCTTTTGCACGAAGTTTTGGACTGGGACGTGGTTCTTTCAAACTTTTTGGGATTTGTCGCCGGTGGGCTCAACAGCTACATCATGAACCGCATCTGGAATTTCAAGAGCACAAACAAGAAACGCGCCGAAGTCATAAGATTCATCGTTGTATTTCTCTGCTCGTATCTCGTAAACTTGGCGGTCCTCAAAGGGAGCATTTACGTGCTCGAAAACGCCGCCTGGTGCGCAAGCTTCACGGAATTCGTTTCCAGGTTCATGAAGCCGACGACATTCGCAAGCTTCGTTGCAAACGTCGTTTACGTGCTTGTCAGCTTCACGCTCTATAAGAAGTGGGTATTTAAGAAGTAGTAGGCGGTAGGAAGTTAGAAGTGATTAGTGTTTAAGGATTGTCATCCTGAGCGACCCCAATAGGGGGAGTCGAAGGATCCAGTTATTTTGGGCTAGCAGAATTTAAAGTTTAGTTACTGAGCGACATAGCCGCAGTTACTAGTTATTAGAATTTAGAAAGGCGCACGGGTTATCCGTGCGCTTTTTTGCGCTGTTCATGTAATAGCGTGGCGCATTCGCAACATTGTGCATATACAAAAAGGGCGCCCTTGCGGACGCCCCTTTTTAGTTCTCAGTTAAGATCGAAGATTACTTTTCGAACGGAACGAGTTCAACACGGCGGTTGAGCTTGCGGCCCTTCTTCGTCTTGTTATCAGCGATCGGCTTGTCAGAACCGTAACCGACTGCGCGGAGACGTTCGCTGTCAATGCCCTTCTTGACGAGGTACTTGACAACAGCCTGTGCACGCTGTTCGGAGATCTTCTTGTTCTTTTCTTCCTTACCAGTGTCATCAGTGTGGCCCTGGATTTCGAGGTTGACAGCCGGGAGCTTCTTGAGCAACTTAGCGATGTTGTTCAAGGTCTTGTTGCTGCTTGCAGTGAGCTTAGCAGAACCGGACTTGAACTGGATACCCTTCTTGAGCTTGTCGAGATCCTGGTTCTTGTTCGGGCAGCCGTTCTTATCAACTGCAACGCCGACGAGGGTGTTCGGGCACTTGTCGAGGTGATCGGCAACGCCATCCTTGTCAGAGTCAACCGGGCAACCAACTTCGTCAACAGAGACGCCAGCCGGAGTGTTCGGGCACTTGTCGAGAGCGTCAACAATGCCGTCCTTATCGGTATCCGGGCTGCAACCATCAGCGTTAACCGGGAGACCAGCCGGAGTGCTCGGGCACTTGTCGAGGTAGTCAGCTACGCCGTCATTGTCAGAGTCAACCGGGCAGCCCTTGCCGTCAACAGCAATGCCAGACTGAGTATTCGGGCACTGGTCGAGGTAGTCAGCAACGCCATCCTTATCAGAGTCGATCGGGCAGCCGTTAGCATCGATAGTAGCGCCAGCCGGAGTGCTCGGGCACTTGTCGAGGTAATCAGCAACGCCATCCTTATCAGAGTCAACCGGGCAGCCAGCAGCGTCAACAACAACGCCAGCCGGAGTTTCAGCGCACTGGTCAATGCCATCAGCAACACCGTCATTGTCGGAGTCAACCGGGCAGCCAGCAACGTCAACAACAGCACCAGCCGGAGTTTCAGCGCACTGGTCGAGACCGTCGAAGACACCGTCATTGTCGCCATCAACCGGGCAGCCGTTAGCGTCAACAACAGCACCAGCCGGAGTGCCTGCGCACTGGTCAATGTTGTTTGCTACGCCATCGTTATCTTCGTCAGCACCACGGACGTTACCGAAGCGCCAGACGATAGCGGCAGAACCTGCATAGCGCGGAGTCGGGGTGTAACCGTACTGAACCTTCTTGCCGTTCTTATCAGTGTAGTAGAGCTGATAGAGTTCGGCACTGTGCATTTCGTCCTTGTACTTCCAAGTGAAGTTGGAGAGAGCACGGATACCCACATCGAGACCGAGGGCGATGTCGACGTTGGCCGGGAGGTGGAAACGGAAGCCCGGAGTAAGAGTGAACGGATCGTAACCCGGGTCACGCGGATAAGAACCCTTTTCGACGCGGAATTCACCGTTTGCTTCAACGAAGAAGTCCATCCAGTCAGTCGGGAGGAAGTTGATGCCACCACCGTAGACGAGAGTGTTGGAACCCTTCGTCACAGTACCGACGAAACCGACGTTACCGTTGAAGCGGAGCGGAGCGCCAACCTTCTGGAGGTCGAGAGTGAGGATCAATTCACCGCCGAAAGCCATGTTGCGGAGGCCGTACGGATGGGTTTCACCACCGTTGGCATGCAAATACCAGGCATGACGCGGACGAACACCGACGGACTTGTCGCCAGTCGGGAAGTAGAACTGAGCAGCAACTGCAGCATTGAAAATGCCATCAGTCATTTCGTCGAGCGGAAGCTTTGCCTTTGCCCAGAATTCGAGGTCACCACGGCTAGCCTTCCACATGTCGCCTTCACCGACCTTGTGAGCATTGGCATGGTCGTAGTAGAGCGGAAGCACGAGGCCGAGGTCCAAGAACTCGGTTGCACCACCAGCAACGCTGACATAACCCGTAAGGCTACCATCATTGCCGTGGAACGTATCGGACTTGCCACCCTTAGAGAACTGGCCACCGCGGGAGAGGGACCAAGAATCGTAAGAAACCTGGCCACCGACACCGACAGCAAAGCCACCCTGACCGAGTGTTTGAGCAGTTTTCTGATTAAGACCATCAGCACCGCCCATCTGGCCGGACTGCGCGAAAGCGAAGGTACCAGCCAAGAGAGACATTGCGACTATTTTTTTCATCTATTCTCCTTGTTATTGGTTAATATTTCTTGTGATAGCCATAATAGCCATAACTACCATAGCCATACCCCGCATGACGTTCACACTTGTTGAAGACGAAAGCCTTCGGCAATGGTGTTTCCGTACTGCGATCAAAAGTATTCAAGGCATCTTGGATGCTTTCAATTGTATGAGCTGCATGCTTCAAGACACACAACAGGTAATCCGCATGCTTTTCGACAAGCAATGCGTCACTGCACTGGAATACCGGAGGAGTATCCAGAACAATCAAATCATACTTGTCCCTGAACGAATCAAGGAAAGCGCTAAATCTAGAGCTGTTCAAAAGTCCACCCGGATTGACAACGCGGGCGCCTGAACCAAGGACATGGAAGTTGTCGGTCACTTTGACCACATATTCATCCGTGTAGTTTTCCTTTTCCAGCATTTCGCACAAGCCCTTCTGGGTATGCTTAAAGAAATGACCACGACGAAGATCCATGTCAACAAGCAAAACCTTCTTACCGGACATGGCAAAAGATGCCGCCAAGTTTGTAGAAACAAAAGACTTACCGACGCCCTGCACAAGACCAGACACCATCAAAATTTTCTTGCCATCAGAGAAGACGGAAAATTCAAGAGCCGTACGGAGGGCGCGAACACCTTCCGCAAACGGATCATCCGGATTCGTCGACACACAAGGCTTTGTAACATCGTTCTGCGTCCTTCCATCGAGCATCGGGAGCTTTCCATAAACGCCAATACCAGTCGCCTGTTCCACTTCGCTACTGCTGCAAACGCCATTCGAAAGAATGCGACGGATATAGACAATAAAGCAACCCAAAAGCAAGAATGCAAAGACAACCCCCAGGAACACGAGCTTGCGCTTCGGCTTGCTCGGTTTGAGCGGAACGTATGCCTGGTCCACGATACGGACGTTACCAACTTCGCCCGCCTGCACCACTCGCAACTGCTGGATGTTGTTCAACAAATTCGTGTAGAGCTTGTTGTTGACTTCAACTTCTTCCTGCAAAGAAAGGACTTCCTGCTGCACTACCGGCAAGCTTGCGGCAGAACGTTGCTGCTTTGCAATTTCGCGACGAAGCTTGGACTGCTGTTCTTCAATCGTTCGCACCGTCGGGTGTTCAGCACGGAACAAGCGCAAGGCTTCTTGCTTCTTTTGTTCAAGTTCAAGCAAACGCTGCTGCAAGGAAACATCCTTTTCCAAGTGAACTCTTGTTTCACCCGTAAGGTCGATCGTTCCATTGGCATGGCGGAAAGACGTCAACTTCTGTTCTGCAGAATCAAGTTTCGCCTTGACACCCGGCAACTGTTCTTCAAGGAACATCAAAGTCTTCTTGGCTTCGGCACTGCGCATTTCGATGTTCTGCTTCAAGTACGTATTCGCAATAGTGTTCAAAATAGCAGCAACACGGTCGGCATAACGATCTTCAAGCGACACACGAATAATACCGGAATTCTTACCTTCCTCAGAAATACCAAGCCCACTGAGGAGATTATTTACAGCAATCTGCGGATGAACAGCAACAAGCAAGAACGTCTGACCAACAGTAGCGGTCATGGACTTAACACAAATGACTAAAGTATCACCCGCAAACGGCTTACGGTAAGTTTCGCCAACCTTACCAGACAGCACGACCTCGTCCTCTAGTCCGAGCACTTCGTATGCACTAGAATCCGCAGTGACACGAGCGATAAGCTTTCCGTCAGCTTCTTCAAATGCGCGCGGGATACTCAAAAGTTCAATATCCATGCGGCCTTCTTTATGCAGAAGGCGATCCTTCTTATTCAGCGGAATGGCGGAATAACAAAGCCTTTCGTCCTGAACAACCTGGTCAAGAACGCCACGGCTCTTGATAAGTTCCATTTCAGCTGCAGACGGAGTAGAGACATCTAGCAAGGCGCCCATTTCACCAAGAGCAAGTCCTTGCTTATTGCCTTTTACATTTACCTGAAGAAGAATGTCACTTTTATACGCCGGGCGTATCCACATCGAAACAAGACCGCCAAAAACAACGCCCAAGAACAAGAAAATGAGCAAGAATTTCCACTTGCCTTTCAAATACACCAATATCTCAAGAATATCGATTTCGTCATCTGCTGACGCATTCGAAACATTCTGAGTCATCTTCTCATTCATTAAAAATCTCCAAGGACGCAAGAACCAACCACCAAGCGTGGTCCAATTCGGAATATAAAATAAAAAAAAAATTAACGTTTAAGTCCAGCAACATAGTAATCGCATGATTTTTCGATGTTTTTTAGAGTTTACTCACATTCTAAATGCTCAAAAATCAACAACTTACGATGTAGAGGCAATGTAAAGGCAACCAAATCAACAGGTTAGAGCATCTAAAGAATCGAGAAAAAGGTCTTTATGCAAACTTCTAAACCGATACTTTCTGTCCAAAATTTGCGTCGTGATTTTAAAATGGGCGACGAAATCGTACACGCATTGCGTGGAGTCAATTTTGACATCTACCCCGGTGAATTCGTTACCATCATGGGCACATCCGGTTCCGGCAAATCCACCATGCTGAACATTCTAGGATGCATGGACCGACCGACTTCAGGACACTATATATTAGATGGGCAACATACCGAAACATTAAAACGCGACGCACTCGCCCGCATCCGAAGCCAGAAGCTCGGATTCGTTTTCCAGAGCTACAACCTGCTCAGCCGCACGACTGCCATCGAAAACGTAGAACTACCACTATTATATAATTCCAAAATTTCTGCCGAAGAGCGCCACCACCGCGCCATCGAGGCGTTAAAGATGGTCGGACTCGAAAGCCGCATGAACCATCTGCCGAACCAGCTCTCGGGCGGTCAGCAGCAACGCGTAGCCATCGCACGCGCCCTCGTGAACGACCCCGTCATCATCCTTGCAGACGAAGCGACCGGCAACCTCGACACCCGCACAAGCTATGAAATAATGATGATATTCCAGGAACTGCACAGTCAAGGAAAGACCATCGCCTTCGTGACACATGAACCCGACATCGCCACTTTCAGCGGGCGCACCATTACCCTCCGCGACGGATTACTGAAAAAAGATGTCATCAACGAAAACGTGCAAAACGCAAAAGTCGCATTTGAATTGCTCCCGCCACCAGAAACATTTGAAGACGATGATGAAGGAGAAGTGGAATGAACCCGTTTACCTTAGCTAAAATCGCTCTCCGCGCATTGCTCCGCAACCGCATGCGCACATTCCTCTCCGTACTCGGCATCGTCATCGGCGTTGCCGCCGTCATCACCATGGTCGCCATGGGCGAAGGTTCCAAAAAATCCATCAAGGAACAGATGACAGCCATGGGCACAAATGCCATCACCATCATGCCTAACCAGAGCCGCCGAGGCGGGGTCCAGACAGAATCAACCGAAACGCTTGAAGAAGAAGACGTCATCGCCATCCGTGAAAACGCAACTTACATCAATGGCGTATCTCCCATGGTCACCGTTGGCGGTCAAGCTATAGTCGGAAACAATAACTCACCCACGACACTCTCCGGCGTTTCTGCAGACTACCTCAAAATCCGCAACTACGAAATCGCCGACGGCGTGATGTTCGACGACGAAACGGACCGCATGTCAAAAGTTTGCGTTATCGGACAGACCGTCGTCAAAAACCTTTTCCCGGACGCAGACCCCATCGGCAAGACCATCCGTTACAAAAGCATCCCGCTTAAAGTCATCGGCACATTAAAAGCTAAAGGCTCTGGCGATTTCGGGCAAGACCAGGACGACGTGATTTTCACTCCGTACCAAACCGTGATGAGGCGTTTTTCCGCCACGACAAGCATCCGTCAAATTTACGCGAACTCCATCGGTGAAGGCTATGCCGCAAAAGCGACCGAAGAAATCATGACCATTCTAAAGGAACGCCGCAACTGGACTAAACCGACCGACCCGTTCCGCGTATTCACGCAAGAAGAAATGATCCAGATGGTCACAAGCACCTCCGATATGCTCTCGCTCGTGTTGACCGCCATTGCAGGAATTAGTTTGTTTGTTGGCGGTATCGGCATCATGAATATCATGTACGTGTCAGTCACAGAACGCACAAAGGAAATCGGCCTTCGCATGGCTATCGGCGCCCGCGGTCGCGACATCCTTTTACAGTTTTTGTTCGAATCCGTGATTATCAGCTTGCTCGGTGGAGCGATCGGAATCGCTCTCGGTATAGCCGCTTCAGAAACTGTAAAGATTGCGATGAACTGGCCCATGAGCGTTTCCGTCACAAGCGTCATCGTGAGCTTTGGCGTGTGCTTTGCCACAGGCGTATTCTTTGGTTGGTACCCCGCCCGCAAGGCAAGTAGGCTTGATCCGATTGAAGCGCTCAGGTTTGAGTAAAAAAAATGAAAAATGAAGAATGAAAAATGAAGAATGAAAAATGAAAAATGAAAAAAAATATTATTCACTTTTCACTTTTAATTTTTAATTTAATACCATGAGTTTCCTTGAATTTTTAAAACCGATGCCGGTCGTGGGCATTCTCCGCGACATTCCTCAGGGCGCCGAAGAAGCGTGTGTGAACGCGTCTGCAAAGTGCGGACTCAAGGCGATTGAGGTCACGATGAACACCGCAGCCGCAACCGAAATTATCGCAAAGCTCAAGTCGATTGCAAAGCCGCTTGGAATCAAGGTCGGCGCAGGTACGGTCCGTCACGGGAGCGATGTAGAAAAAGCAATTTCTGCAGGTGCAGAATTCATCGTCACGCCGAACACGCGTCACGAAGTCATTCGACTTTCGAATACGGCTGGCATCCCGATTATCCCGGGAGCACTCACGCCGACCGAAGTGCAGAAGGCTTACGACCTGGGCGCAACCGCCATCAAGATTTTCCCGGTGAACTGCGTAGGCGGCCCGGAATACATCAAGGCATTGCGTGGTCCATTCCGCGACATTCCGTTGATGGCATGCGGTGGCGTGAATGCAGAAAACGCCGCAAGCTACTTGAAGGCTAGCGCAAACTTGCTTTCGTTTGGCGGAAGCATATTCAATGCGGAACTGATGAAAGCAGGCGATTGGGCTACTATCGAAGCAAGGATGCAAAAACTGCTGGACGCTGTTAAAGCTGCAATTGCATAACTAGTCCAACGAGACAATTTTGAACAATGCGAAAACGCCGCGGATTTTTCCGCGGCTTCTCTTTTTTGCGGCTTTGCCGCCATACTTAAACTAGCAACTATTAACTAATCACCAGTTACTAACCGCGTTCCGCGCGCATCTTGCGTTTGCACTCGTACATGGAAGCATCTGCACTGCGAAGCATTTCGTCCATGTCCTTATAGTCCTCGGCAGAGCTTGCAGTTCCATACGCAAAGGCTACCGTCTGGTCTACAATCGTAAGCGACTTCACAGCCTCTTGCATTCTCTCGGCACAGACAAACGCACCCTTCAAATCGGTATCCGGGCAAATAACCATGAACTCGTCACCGCCCATGCGGAACAGCATATCCGATTCGCGAAGCAGCTTGTTGCAAGCGTTCACGACAGAACGGAGTAACAGGTCGCCAGCCAAGTGACCATGCTGGTCATTGATTTTTTTGAGACCGTTCAAGTCAAAATAAATCAGCGAGAAATTCGTACCATAGCGCTTGCTGCGGGCAAACAATTCTCGAAGCGAACAGATGGCATGCCTGCGGTTGTAGGCGCCCGTCAAATCGTCCGTCAAAGAAATCTCACGCAAGTTGCGAAGCGAACGCGCCAATCGCAGATGCACTCCGATTCGAGCGAGCAGAATATCAGGTGCCGCAGACTTGCAGACAAAATCAGAAGCACCAGACTGGAACCCTTGCGTAACGCTTGCTTCATTTTCCTGATTCGTGAGGAATATAATCGGCAAGTCATCCAACGGGAACTGCTTGCGGATATTCAGGCAGACGTCGTAACCATTCATGTTTGGCATGTTGACGTCAAGCACCACAAGCTCCACGGGATTGTTGTACAAGTACTCCAGAGCTTCGGCACCGGATTTGCAGCCGATAACATCGTACCCAACCGCTTTCAGAACTTCCGAGTCTCTTTTTAATTCAACATCATCATCGTCGACGATAAGAATTTTTTCCTCTACCATTTTGTTCTCCTTACCATCCCAACACTCATTCCAACAGCTATAAAATAAAATTACTCGAGGAACTCTATCGGAGGCGCAGATTCAACTAGCCCCATTTGAGCCGCCAATTTGAAAAACAGTGATAACGATTGTTTACGTTCATCGGTAAAATGGTAATCGAGCACACTAAAGTAATCCTCAACGAGAGGGCGCGGCAAATTCACTGGGTACTTCGCAAGCCACACATCCAACGCCTGCGACGGATTTTTGCGGAACTCGCGAATGCTTGTTTCCAAGCGCAACATGTAATCATCGAGAACGGGGCGCAAGCGAGTCGACAGAGCATCCTTCGAAATAAGCCAAGCACCAAACACAAAAGGGAGACCTTGCCATTCCTGCCAAAGAGTCCCCAAGTCATAGCTATACGCAAAGCGGTGGCGTTCATTTTCTTCAAGAGCCAAGTCGCCAATCAAAAGGCAAGCATCGTCAGTCGACTCAGCCGCAAGCCCCGGCACATATTCCGGACGAAGAGCATATCGATTTTCAAGGAGAATCCGCAATAACGTAACAGAAGTCTTGCTCTGCGATGTCATGCGGATACGTTTGTACGAAAGTTCCTCAATCGGGTAACGCGAAAACAGCTTGACCGACCGCACCTCAAAGGAGCACGACGTGCAGAGCACTGGCGACAACACAAAGGCGCCCGGCTTTTGCGCAAACGTAATCGAAGACGCCGGTGAAAGGTGGATTGAGCCGTCCTTGAGGCCTGCACTATGGGCACTCGGCGGACCATCGACAAACGCCACCTCGGGAAATTCATTTTCGCGCCCGACAGAATTGAAGAAAAACGGCGCACAGACCAAAAAAGGGATTCGACCAACACGGAGAGTCATGTAAAAAAGTTAAATTTTTACACGTGGCGAGATTGTATGCCACATCAAAACAAACCGATTAATTTAAAAGTTAATGGCTAAAGAATAATGGCTGTATTTCACGTGAAGAAGACCTCGCTCGGCGAAGACCAGACAAGTCTGGTTTTCAAGGGCAAGATTGTAGAAGGCCCGATCAGCAAGGGTATGACCATCGAAATTCCTGTAACACAGGAAGCTGTCGTCAAAATGAAAATTTACGACGTCGTCCAGTTCGACAAGCAGAAGGACGAAGACAAGAAGGTGGGCCTGGTTGTAGATTTTTATAACCTTCCCGACGATATGGAAGTCATCATGGACCTAAACATCGCCGACGAAGATTTGAACATCGTAAACGAATAACCTATTCATTCAAACCGGCTGCTTCGGCAGCCAAAGTATGGGACGGCACGCATGAAGAAAGAAAGATTGCGCGGAGTGAATTTGGGCGGATGGTTCAGTCAGGTTGACTGCATCGAAGAAAAGGACCCTGTCGGTTTCCCGGGGGTCGTTGGTCACATAAAGACGTTCCTTGGAACAAGCGATTTCAAGCGCATCCACGATGCGGGGTTCAACCACGTTCGCTTGCCGGTTGACTACTTTAATTTATTTAAAGGCGACGACCTCAAGCCAGACGAAGAAATCTTTGCGCTCTTGGACAGGGCTCTCAAGAACATTCAGGATGCAGACCTGGACGTGATTCTCGACCTTCACAAGTGCCCGGGGCACGACTTCCACCTCGCCAGCAATCACGAACAAGCTTTCTTTGCCGATGCGAACGCCCGCAAGGACACGCGCAAGATCTGGGCTTTCATGGCCGAACGCTACAGCTCCATGCCGCGCGTGATGATGGAACTTTTGAATGAACCGGCCGCAAGCGATTCCAAGGTTTGGGATAAAGTCAAGGACGAAATCTTCTGGGAAATCCGCAAGCACGCCCCGAAGAACACTATCGTCGTTGGCGCCAACAAGTGGAACAGCGCAAGGGAATTCGAATTCTTGACACCGCTCGATGACGACAACGCCATCTACAGCTTCCATACCTACACGCCGGTGACGTTTACGCACCAGGGCGCCGCATGGATCGACGATCCGTTCTTCAAGATTGAACGCCCGTGGCCGGGTGATTACGCCGCCCCTGAAGTTGGCGGCACAACGCGTTTGAACGTGGAATTCGGCAAGTGGGACAAGGCCAAGTTGCAGGCAAGCATCCAAAACGCACTCGATTTCCGCGCCAAGTACGACTTGCCGGTAAGCTGCAACGAGTTCGGCGTTTACGTACAAGTTCCCCGCAAGTATCAGCTTGCCTGGATGCGCGACTTCCTCGACATCCTCCGCGACGCCGACGTGGGTTACAGCTACTGGAACTACAAGAATCTGGACTTCGGTCTCGTTTCGAAGGGCGAATCACTCCACAACAATTTACCGCAGTACAACAATCCCGAACGCCTCGACTCTGAACTCATGGAAATGATTGCGAAAGGGTAACGGCTTCGCCGCAGTAGACAGTAAACCGTAGAATGTTATGCCCGCCATGTGCGGGCATTTTTTTTACATCTCGATGAGAATACCGGCTTGCAAATACCAATAGCCGTAGCCAGAGTGGTTCAAGAACTGGTAGCCGCTCGAAACGATAATTGACGTGCGGTCACCGTTTTTAATATCGAGCCCTGCACCTGCACGCCAGAACATTTGAGAGTCCTTACCGAACATGTAACCGAAATCGCCTGTAGCGACCGGCAACACAGTGCGTCCTATCGGGAGTCGCACCCAGAGGCTTCCGGACACAGGCAGAAATCCAACATTGTCGAGTTCCTCATAACCAACGCCAAGTCCAGCAAAAACCATCTGGTCAATCGGATACCACAAATGTCCATAGAAGCTCATGTTAAAATCGCGCAAGCTGCTTACGCGATTGCAGAAACCGCCCTGGGCATCCATCGTAAAAGCGCTCGCCGGAGTGACGACAAACACAAGCGCGAAAAGTAACGTTATCAAAATTTTCTTCATATCTCGACACTCTAATATATAATTTCTATTCACTTACGAGATGGCGATCCCGCAACAAGTGCGGGATGACACTACGAAACAAGACATCACTGGATCCTTCGACTCCGTTACACTTCGCTCAGGATGACGAGACGCAAGCCTATCAATTACTCGTCGCTGCGGGCTTCGCGGGCCCAGCCGCCACTGCGTTCGCGCTTAAACGCGAGGAAGAATCCCTTAAGCATCGCGAGGTTCATGAGCAAGAAGTAATAGGCACTTGGCAAAAGCTTTGTCACTGCGACAATGAACGCAAGCGTCATGCATCCAAAAGTCACCTGATAGAACAAGCCCTTCGTCAAAAGCAATGCGTTTGCCACATACAAAAGAATAATGATATGCGGCGAGAACCAGCGCACAATCTTGTGCGAGAAGAACAGGTAAGCCAACAGCGGGCGGAACGGATTCAAAAGCGGCAAGTAAGAGAACAAATAGTTGAAGTTTGCACGGCCAATGCGCACCTTGCGCCTGTATTCACCGCTCGATTCCTTCGACGTCTGTTCCGTACCAATGGCACTATCCACAAACGTGCAGAAATAGCCCTTCTGCAAAATCTTCGTCGTCACAAAAAAGTCGTCCATGACGCTCTTCTTAATCGGAAGTTCCGTATAAAGTTCACGGCGAATGGCATAAAGGGCGCCGTTGCCGCCAATCAAGCGGTCAAGCACACCTTCGAACTTCTTGATTTCAGATTCCAAATCCCAGTAAGAGCTTTCGCCTTTACCAAGCACACTACCGCTCTTGTCCGAAAGAATCAAGTGACCGCAAGCGCAACCAATTTTCTTGTCCTTGAACGGGTCGACAAGCTTACGCACTACATTCGGGAAGAACATCGTATTTGCATCGCAGAACAACAAAATATCGTTCTTTGCAATTTTCTGCAAGCGGTTCAGCATGGCAGCCTTGCCCGCATTCTTCGGAGCCTTGACCAAAGTGATTCCCTGGTCCGCATAGCGGGCGACAATTTCGGCAGTCTTGTCCGCAGAACCGTCATCGCCAATCAAAACCTCAAGCTTTTCCTTGGGGTAGTCAATTTCAAGAATATTGTGGATCTTGCGTTCAATCACCGCTTCTTCGTTATATGCCGAAATCAGGATAGACACGGTCGGAAGTTCGGAGGCGCCATCCACCGGCTTCTTTTTGCGCTTGAAGATTTCGCTCACAAACGGGAGCGTCATCGGGAACAGCAAATAGCAATGGACAATCAAGAACAAAAGAACCCAGAATGCAATCTGAGCATAAAAGAGAACGTCTTCACTCATTTCGAAATCCACTCCTTCTCTTTCTCGAGAATCTGGTAAAGCAAATACTTCATTTCTTCAGCAGTAAATGAATCCTTTATCGTCAAAATAGACAGCCCTTTCGGGGCAATAAGGACAAATGCAGGTAACACGCTCAAGTTCCAGACATCAAAATAGCAGCGTTGTGCCGTCTTGCGTTTTCCATCGCAAACAATTGTATCCTGAGAATCGGCATCGAGTTTTACCGGAATAAACTTTGTATTCAGAATCGAAGCTACCGTCGGATCCGAATACGTATTTGCATCCATGATTCGACAAGGCACACACCAGTCCGCATAAAGATCTACAAAAATAAGCTTGTTTGATTCTTTCGCCTTTTCCAAAGCTTCGGTATAGTTCATCCAATGCACAAGCTTAGGCTTCGGCGGAGGAGCCGCAAATGCGGACAGCGCAATGCTCAGCACCAGAACAACCCACAAACTCACTTTCATCATTTTTTGCCTTTCTTCTGCACCGGAATCACTTTAGGAATCCCGAGCAAGGAATCAACACGATCCGAAACCGCCATCTGGAAAGGAATCCAGCCGGCTCCATTCTCAAGAACTTTGTCACAAACCTTGAGAAACTCTTCGCGAGTGTAACCGTACTTATTCAGAATTTCTCGACGAACAAGACGAGCCGTAGGAGTCTCACCGCCATAGAGCTGTTCAGCGGCACGCATTTCTACGTACGCGGCAACAAAGCGTTCATCGGCTTTCGGAGGAGAATCCGAACAAGCGCAAAACGCCAAAGCCACTACACAGAAAAATGCGAACCGTTTCAAGACTACCCCCTGTTTTCCAGAGCGTTCTCAAAAAGACCGTCAACGTAGTCGCGCTTGTTGAATTCCACGAGCTGGTCGATGCGTTCGCCCATGCCAACCCAGCGGATCGGAATTTGCAACGAACTAGCAATCGAAAGCACAGAGCCACCACGCGCGGTTCCATCGAGCTTTGTGACCACAAGACCGGTCAAGGGGAAGCTCTGGTTGAAAATTTTCGTCTGGTTGATGGTGTTCTGTCCGGTGTTGCCGTCAATCACAAGCCACATGTCGTGCGGCATGTCCGGGCTCACCTTCTTGATGACGCGAACAATCTTCTTGAGTTCTTCCATCAGGTAGTCTTTGTTGTGCAAACGGCCAGCGGTATCGATCAAGACAACATCGCAACCACGAGCAACAGCGGCACTGCAAGCGTCGTATGCCACAGCTGCCGGGTCAGAACCTTCCTGATGCTTCACGAATTCAGCACCCGAGCGTTCGGCCCATGTTTCAAGCTGGTCAATAGCGGCGGCACGGAACGTATCGCAAGCGGCAATCATGACCTTCTTGCCTTCGTTCTTGAGACGGGCGGCAAGCTTACCGATTGTCGTC
Source organism: Fibrobacter sp. UWB7 (assembly GCF_900142945.1). Lineage (NCBI taxonomy): Bacteria > Pseudomonadati > Fibrobacterota > Fibrobacteria > Fibrobacterales > Fibrobacteraceae > Fibrobacter > Fibrobacter sp. UWB7. Next base: position 85,254 of record NZ_FRCO01000005.1, on the reverse strand, counting down.
GTCTTGCCCGCACCGTTCACGCCAATCACGAGCACCACATGCGGCTTGCCCTTAAGTTCAAACGGCGGCGGGTCCTTGAGCAAGCGTTCCGCTTCGTTACGCATGATGTCGAGCACCTGCTCTGTTGTAAGCGACTTGCCCAAAGCATTTTCGCGAAGAGCATCCGTCAAAAGGAATGCGGCTTCGACACCGACATCAGCCTTGATGAGATGCTCTTCGAGTTCTTCGAGCGTCTCGTCCGTAATCTTACCGGCACCGACAATACCCTTCAATTCGCCAAGCAAGGCGTCGCGGGTCTTAGCAAGGCCACTCTTAATTGCAGAAAATAAACCCATTAGATAATACTCTCGACTTTATCCACGAGACCGTAAGACTTAGCCTCTTCAGCAGACATGAAGTTGTCGCGTTCGGTATCGCGGTCAATCTGTTCAATCGTGTGTCCAGAAGTTTCAGCAAGAATCTTGCCCGTGATGCCACGGATGCGAAGCATTTCTTCGGCCTGGATCTGGATATCACTTGCAGGGGCGACAATCTCGCCGTGAATGAGCGGCTGGTGGATCATGATGCGAGCGTTCGGCCATGCACAGCGCTTGCCCTTTGCACCGGCAGTGAGGAGCACAGCGCCCATAGAGGCTGCCTGTCCGCAGCAAACCGTCACGACATCGCTCTGGATAGCGTTCATGCAGTCGTAAATGGCAAGACCGGAGGAAATCACGCCACCCGGGCTATTGATGAAGAAAATAATGTCATCATGATTCAAGGAATCCAAATACAGGAGCTGCTTCACAATGCGTTCGGCACTTTCGTCATCGACACCACCCCACAAGAAAATTCTGCGCTTGGAGGCGAGGTATTCTTCAGCCTTCTTGAGCATGTCCGGGGTCTGCTTTTCTTTATTTTCGTTACAATCTGCCATAAATAATCCTTTTGTTCTATTATAATGTAGAAAATTCAATATATTATCGTTCGTCTATCGCCATTAGTCAACTATTATTAGAGAGTTGCTAAATTTGCACCACCATGCCAACAGATTCTCAAAAATACCTGGTCGGGCTTGTAAGTCCCGAAACGCTTACCGCCGCCGAGAGCGAAGAACTCCACCCGGCGCGCATTGACTTTGAAAGCTGCGACATCCTCGAAATCCGTTACGATTTTTTTGACGAATCCGAATGGCAAGGACTTTCAGCAAGAATCCGCAAGCTCGTCCCAAAGGCAATACAGCTCGGCACCATACGACTCAAACGTGATGGTGGCACATTCCCCGACGCACGAGCCATCGAGCGCCTCGGACTTTTCGAACAAATTCTCAACGCATCGGACGTCCCAGAATGGCTGGACCTCGAACGCGACTGCCTGCACGACTATAACAAGCTCCGCGAACTCACTGCCCCGAAAGGCGTGAAAATCCTCATTTCCGAGCACAACTTCACCCGCATCCCGAGCGACCTCGAACTCAAGAATTACCTCACCGACGTCAAACGGGTAAAGGCAGACGGGATTAAAATCGCCGCCATGAGCAACTCCGACGACGACTGCGCACGCCTCTACAAGTTCGCCAAAAAAGCCAAAGGGTTCAAGTTCATCGCCGCATTCGGCATGGGCGAAACCGGAAAAATTAGCCGGATTTGGTCCCTCAAGGAGGGGGCAAACCTCACTTACGGTTCCATCGGAAAAGCCGCCGCCCCCGGTCAAATTGACGTCGCACTCATGCGAAAAGCCATCGACAGGCTCGAAAATACCTCATCACAGATAGAATTATCTTCTTTTTTAAACATATTTTAGATATAAATCTTACCAAACCGCAATAATTATTCTAAAATACTTGTTTGACAGATACACAAAAAGGAACATTATAAATCATGCGACTTTCTGAAAGATTTGTAGATAATTGCATCTTGATTAACTCTTCCAGCGAAACTAAGGAAGCCATTCTTAACGAATTGGTTGATACTCTTTGCAGCGCCTACAAACTTGAACACCGTGACGAAATCTTCGAAGCCATCTGGTCGCGCGAACAGAGCCGTTCCACGGGCATCGGTTGCGGACTTGCCGTTCCGCACGCCAAGATTGACTACGTCGACCGCATGTGCATGGTCGCCGCCACCATCGAAAAGGGTCTCGATTTCCAGTCCTTTGACGGCGAACCGGTATACCTGCTCATCCTCATCGTGAGCCCGGGCAACACCGTGGGTCCTCACCTCAAGGCTCTCTCCTCCGTGAGCCGCCTCCTCGCCGACGGAAACGTTCGCAAGGACCTCATTGCCTCCAAGACTCCGGCAGAATTCCTCAGCATCCTCCGCGCCGCCGAAGACAAGTTCCTTTAATGCGGCTTCGCCGCAGTTACTAGTCAATAGCTACTAGTTAATAGAAACGAATTAATCTAGTAACTAATAACTCAACATCACTTGACAATCTTCAATAGCTTTTCTATATTTGCTCTCACCTCGGACGGTTAGCTCAGTTGGTTTAGAGCGCTGCTTTCACACGGCAGAGGTCACTGGTTCAAATCCAGTACCGTCCATTCGAAAAGGCTTCCGCAAGGAAGCCTTTTTGTGTATGTACAAATTTGCTATCTTAAAATTTAAGCAACCAAAATATATAGCTGAGGCATCTAAAAGGTATGAATTACAGAAAAGCAATCGTTCTCGGTATTTTTGCGTCAGCATCGCTCGTTTTCGCTGATGGTTCCTGGACCTTAAGCGCATGCCTCAAGCAGGCGAAAGAAAAGAGCCTCAAGCTCGAATCCGCAAAGCTCCGCGAACAGAAAGCAGATGTGAGCCTCGAACAGGCTAAAGTCGGGAACTACCCCACACTCTCCGCAAGCATCGGCAATACCCTTTACGATTCCCCGTTCAGAGATGGTCCGCAGGACCATTACCGCTTAAGCGCAGGACTCAGCGCTTCTTACACGCTCTGGGACGGCGGTTCTACAAGACTTTCCATCCAAGCTAACGAAATCAACAAGGAAGCTACGCGCCTTTCGACAAAGGAAACCGAACGCTCCGTGCAAGAAAGCGTCTTGAACGCCTACATGAACTTGCTCGCCGCAATCGAAAAGTTGCACACCGCAGATGCAACCGTTGAACTGGCGAAGGCTGAATTCGAACACTACAACACGCTGTTCGAAGCAGGCTCCATCACCAAGAAAGATTTGACACAGTCGCAGGCAAACGTACTCCAGAAAGAAGCATCACAGCTTGCCGCGCAACTGAGCGTGAGCACCGCAAAGACAACGCTCCGCCAGCTCTTGGAACTCCCGGAAAGCGAAGCATTTGAAGTCTCTGCACCGGAATCCGAAATCCAGACGCCAGACGCCCTCACACCGATTCCGACACTCGACGCACTCCAGGCTACAGCCACAGAAACGAATCCGGGTTTAAAGTCTGACAGCCTCGCCATCCAAGTCGCAAAGAAGAATACAGAAATTGCAGGCAAGGGCAAGTCCATCAAGGTCTCGCTCGGTGCAAACGCAAGCACCGGTCTTCAAGCTTGGGAATCCGACAAGTACGGTCGCCAACTCAAGAACGGCTACCAGCACAGCGTTTCGTTGAACATCAACATCCCGATTATCGACGGCGGCGCCACAGAGAACAAAATCTTGCAAGCACAGATTAGCGAAACCGAAAGTCAGGTCGCCTTGAAGGAACAGGCAAAGACGCTCGAAAACAATATCGAAAAACTTTATCTGAACGCCCTCAGCGCCGACATGCAGTGGAAGGCAGCAATCCTCCAAGTTGAAGCAGAAAACGAAGCCTTGCAGGTCGCCGAAGAACAACGTAACGTAGGCGCCCTCACGTACACCGATTACTTGACGCAGAAGAACCGCCTCGAAAGCGCACAATCCACGCTCACGAACGCCAAGTACACAAGTCTCTTGGCACGCAATCTGCTGGACCTGTACCAAGGCAAGCTGGATTAAACCAATTTTTCGGCTTCGCCGTCAGCGTACTTTCCGTACAAAATAGATACGATATCTTTCTTGGGGACTTTTTGACCTGTCTCCTTAAGGCTCACGCGGAGCCTGTCGAGCATGGCCTTGTCAATTTCTTTCCAGTACTGGTTCGTTTCGGTGACAGTCCAGAGCTTGTCATCGCCGCCGCTGATAGTCACGAGTTTCGCCTTGAAGAACGTGCTCAGCGCGCGGTTGATAATGCTGCTCGTCGTACCGGCAATGTTCTTTGCAACAATCTCCTGAACCAAGTCCTGCTTGTTCATCGGAACAAACGAAGTGAGGTCGCAAGCTTCGGCATAAATCTTCTTGAGCATATTGCGCGGGAACATGTCCCAGCCCTTACGCTTGAGTGCCTTCGCCAAAACCATCTGCGCATCTTCTTCGACAGCGACTTTCTGCTCGGCAAGTGCGACCATGTAAGAACCGCCACCCACGTCCGTCATTTGTACAAAGTCAGCCGACTTCACAAAGTCCTTGAACGTCTTGAAACCGAGGCGTTTCTCGTTAAACGCATTATCGAGTCCGAGCATCTTGGGCTTGATCGCCGCAAGTGCAATCGGGCCATCTTCTTTTTGCAGAACGCTCCTAAGCATTTCCATGGAATCGATTTTCTCGGAAACAATCAGGTTTGCGCGTTCCTTCGCATCGGCAACTTCATCACCGGAATCGTCATCTGCTGCAGTTGCATCGTCCGTGTAAATGTAGCGGGAGCATGAATTCTTGACGCATTCGCTCAGCGGGGACTTGGGTCCAACGCCAATCACTTCCTTGCCCTGTTCACGCAGCTTGCGGAAAAGCGGCGAAAAGTCGGAATCGCCCGTAGCAAGCACAATCCACTGCACCTGGGAATCGAGCGCCACTTCCATCGTATCGACCGTCATCTTGATGTCCGTCGAATTCTTGCCGCTCACCGGGTGGAACGTGTGTACGAGTTCAAAGCCATTTTCGTTGAGCGCGGACTGCAACGGGATCAGCTGCGGCGTAGACCATTTGCCATAAGCCTTGCGCACGACAATCTGCCCAAGCGGCAAAAGCTCATCCATGAGCGACTGTACACCGTTATTTTTGACCCAGTTGGTCAAGTTTTCTGCGTCGATAAAAATTGCAATGTGGTTCATGAGTGTATATATAGAATTTAACTTGACCCGTCCAAAGTTTACAAATTTCTTACAAAATCAGTTCTTTGTCCAAGGTCCTTGACAAAATGTCCATAACAATATATTTACATTATTGATTATTTTCCTTTCGGAGAATAAATTAGGATTGGGTTAAGAGGTCCAGAGAGAAATTTTTGGATTTCAAAAAGGAGTGTTCGATGAAAGCGAAACGTCTTTCGTTCGTTACCGCAGCATGCGTTGCGGCTTTATGTACCACATCATTTGCCTACACGATTAGCGGAACCGTTTCCGACGATCAGGGCAAACTTATCAAGGACGTTGACGTCAGCCTGCTCAAAGAAGGCAAAAACACAAAGACTGACGATCAGGGTAAATTCACCATCCATGAAGATGAAGAAGAAGTGGGCATCAACCCAAACTTCAGAAACGCCGTCGGTTACATTGGCGTCAACAAAGGCATCCTCTCTTACTCCCAGAGCAGCACCTCCCCTGTTCAGGTAAAGATTTACAACTCGCTCGGCAACCAGGTTTTCAATAAGACATTGCAGGGCTCCGGCACGTACGACTTGAGCAAGGGCCTCAAGGCTCGCGGCACCTACTTCGCACAGGTTTCCGTTGGTTCTGCTACGCAGAGATTCAAGTTTACGACTGACGGTAGCTTCAATAGCTCACTCGGTTCACAAGACGCAAGCGCTCTCATGAAGGACGCTCAGGCAGGTGAAGCCATCCGCTTTGTCGCCAAGGACTACGACACGCTCACCATCGCACTCAACACGCTTGACACGACTCTCAAGGTGAAGCTCACGAAGGTTTCTACCGAACAGACCTACGCATTCGGCTACGCTTTGAAGAATGCACCGACCCCGAGTAAGGGCTGCGGCGTGAATTCGACACTCCAGTCGACCGGTCAGAACAGCAACGCCAAGAAGTACAATATGCAGAGCGCCGGCCTGAATCGTGAATTCTGGATCACACTCCCGAAGAACTACGACAACACCAAGCCGTACAAGATCCTCTTTGCCATGCACTGCATGGGCTCTAACGCCGAAGACTTCACCAACCATTCTCCGGACGCCGACCATCCGTCTCCGTACTATGGCCAGCAGAATCTCGACAAGAACAACGAATTCATCTTTGTCGCTCCGCGTGGCGATACAGACGGAAGCCCCTGGCGTACTGGCGACAACAAGGACCATATCTTCTTTGACGAACTCCTCACCAAGCTCGAAGAAAACTACTGCATCGACACTTCTCGCGTGTTCGTAACGGGCTTCAGCTTCGGTTCCATGGTCACCAACTCTCTCGCCCAGGTATTCCAGCACCGCATCCGTGCAGTTGCCGTTTACGCTGTGGCAGACTGGAACATTTACATCCCGAAGAATGCCGGCAAGCCGATTGCCTGGATGGACGTGCATGGCTCTCAGGACAACCTCTGCTCTTACAGCCGCGTTGACAGCTCTGTGGACCGCATCCTCGCCAACAACGGCCCGGACGGCACCGACGCTCGCGGCAAGGAAAAAGCAACGAAGTATAGCGGTGGCAATACCCACGTCTGCTACGACTTCAAGAGCGTAGACCCGCGCTTCCCGGTCAAGCTCTGCACCTGGGGCGGTGGCCACCAGTGGACTGCTTCGGACAACGGTCAATGGCAGAACACTTGGGTTCCTGAAGAAGTCAACAAGTTCTTCGGCCAGTTCTAATCGAATTTCATAAATCAGCTCTCTACCCAGAAAGCGGTTCCTCCCCAGGGACCGCTTTTTTTTGCAGTAATGCCCGCGAGGTTCAGCAGGCACATCAACCTTAGCAGGCATCCTCTTCTTGTAAAAATCATTTTATAGACAATTAGTCCATAGGCTTAGGGCTTTGAGATGTAACATTCATCACATCTAGAATTAGATTAGTTTATAGTGAGGTGTGTCTTAGGAGTTTGGTAAAAGGAGTACGTATGATTAAAGCGCCTAATCTATTTACGGCCGCGTGTTTTGCCTTGTGCGGAATCGCATCGGCATACACAATCACAGGAACAGTTTCTGACAATGACGGCAAGGCACTCAAAGGTGTCTCGGTTGACTTACTCAAAGAAGGCAAGAACGCCACGACAGACGACAAGGGTAAATTCACCATCCAGGAAGACGAAGTGGGCATCCATCCGGGTTTCAGAAACGCCGTTGGCTATATCAGCGTAAACAAAGGCATTCTCTCTTACTCCCAGAGCAGCACCTCGCCTGTTCAGGTAAAGATTTACAACTCGCTCGGCAACCAGGTTTTCAAAAAAACATTGCAAGGTTCCGGCACGTATGACTTGAGCAAAGGACTCAGCGCACGCGGTACTTACTTTGCACAGGTTTCTATCGGCTCTGCCAAGCAGAATTTCAAGTTCACAACGGACGAAAGTTTTACCAGCTCCTTCGGCTCACAGGCTAACGCCCTCATGAAGGATGCCGCCAAGGACGAAGCACTCCGCTTTACATTCGAAGGCTATGACACGCTCACCGTGCCGCTCGGAACGCTCGACACGACCGTTGATGTGAAGCTCAAAAAATCTGAACCTACATACAAGTTTGGTTACGCCTTGAAGAACGCACCGACCCCGAGTAAGGGTTGCGGCACCACCTCCACACTGAAGAAAGTCAAGAGCGTCGAAAACGGCGACCAGTTCCAGATTAAAGTCGGGAGCGACACGCGCGATTACTTTATCACCTTGCCCAAAAACTACGACAACAAGAAACCGCACAAGGTTCTCTTTGCCTTACACTGCTACGGTAGCCGCGGTGAAGACTTCGTGCATCACAAAGCAGACTACGACCATCCGACTCCGTACTACGGCCAGCAAGTGCTCGACAAGAACGGCGACTACATCTTCGTTTCACTCGACGCTATTGGCGGTGTATGGACCAAGGGTCAAGGCGACCACGACTTCTTCGCTCAGACACTCACGACCTTGAACGAAAACTACTGCATTGATACTAGCCGCGTATTCATTACAGGCTTTAGCTTTGGTGCCATGTTCAGCTACTCACTCATGCAAGACATGCAGAGCCGCGTCCGCGCTGCAGCCACCTACGCAGTCGCTGACTACAACATTTGGCTCCCCGAAGGCAACAACATGAAGAACTTGCCGATTGCCTGGATGAACGTTCACGGCAAAAACGACGGCAGATGCGATTACAACCGCGCCAAGAACAGCGCCCTCCCGAGAATCCTCAAGCGGAACGGCAAGGCCGACGCCAACGGCGATTTCACCGACGCAAGCTCCGAAAAGCCGAAGGAAGTGAGTGGCAACACCGGACACGTCTGCTACGACTTCACGACTGTTGACGAACGCTTCCCGGTCAAATGGTGCAGCTGGCCGGGTGACCATCAGTGGACCGCTCACGACACCGGTAACATGGGCGTCGGCTGGAACTGGGAACAGACATGGGTCCCTGAAGAAGTCCACAAGTTCTTCGAACAGTTCTAAAGATTTCCTATACACTCTCTAATGTTCAAGGGCCCGCCGGAAACGGCGAGCCCTTTTGGTTTAATTTGTTGTTTGCGACTAAATCAATTTTTCGACCTTACTACAAAGAGTCTCGGCTTCTTCAGCAGTCGGCGCTTCGGCAATCACGCGGATCACAGGTTCCGTGTTACTGGCGCGTACATGCACCCAGGACTTTTCGCTCCCGAGCCAGAGACCGTCGCGTTCATCCGTCTTCCAGCCAGCAAATTCAGCCTTGACCTTCGGGAGAATGTCAGCAACCTTCTTGTCGCCGAGTTCGAACTTTTTCTTCGGCATCACGTAGGCCGGATTTTCTGCGACGAACTTTTCCGGGCCGCCATTGTGGTGGGCCATCCAGCTAAGCACAAGTGCTGCAGCCACGAGACTATCGCGGCCGTAGTGGAGTGCCGGGAGAATCACACCGCCGTTACCTTCACCGCCAATCACGCAACCATTTTCGATCATCTGGAGGCTAACGTTGATTTCACCGACCTTCGCGCGGCTGAATTCACAACCGTACTTGGCGGCAACATCTTCGTTCATGCGGCTCGTGGAGAGGTTCACGCAAACGCTACCCTTCTTCTGAGCAAGTACTTCGTCCGTTGCGATTGCAAGCGTGTATTCTTCGCCGATACTTTGTCCCAAACCATCGACGAGAGCGCAGCGGTCTGCATCCGGGTCCACGGCAAAGCCAACAGCACAGCCGTTATCCTTGACAGCCTTGCGCAAGTCACCGAGGTTTTCAGGAATCGGTTCTGCTCCACGCGGGAACGTGCCATCCGGGCTGCAATGAACGCGAACAACTTCGCAACCGAGCTGTTCCAAGAGACGCGGCACAATAAAGCTACCGGCACCGTTCACGGCATCGACAGCGACCTTGAAATGCTTGGCCTTGATGGCTTCGACATCCACGAACGGAATCTTGAGCGTACCATCAATGTGAATGCCATCGGCATCCGGGGCAACTTCGTACTTGCCCATCGTGCGGTAATCCGGATAAGCAAACTGATTTGCATCAGCGAGAGCAAAGAGCTGCTTCACGTCATCCGGACCGAGGAAAAGGCCCTTGTTGTTGAGGAACTTGAGAGCGTTCCATTCGAGCGGGTTATGGCTTGCAGTAATGATGATACCCGCATCAGCCTTGAAATGCGTCGTCAAGAGTTCCACAGACGGTGTCGTCGAAAGGCCGACATCCACGACATCCACGCCAGAAAGGCGGCAAATGCCAGCGACAAACTGAACGATGGCATCGCCTGTAGGGCGGCTATCGCGGCCAATGACCACGCGCTTAGCCTTCGTGATTTCGAGGAATGCACGCACATGGCTCTGCAAAACCTGCGGAGTAAGGGTATCGCCAACGATTCCGCGGATACCAGAAATAGAACGCATTAATTTAGACATATTTTCTCCATTAAATTAAACTTATCCGAGTTCCGGGACCGTCGCATAAAAGACGAGATCTTCCGGACCTTCATTAATCAAGCTGTGGGAATGGCCCTTCGGGCAGAAATGGCACTGACCCGCTTCGACGTATTCCACGCCATCATCAAAAAGAACCTTGCCTTTCCCCGAGACAAAGAACATAATTTCGCTGTTAGTTTCGTGCTTGTGGTAACCGATAGATGCACCAGCTTCGAGTGTACCGTGCATAATACGCGTCGTGCCGTCAAAATACATCTTCGCCTTGTATTCTTTTTCGCCACCCTTAAAATTCGGGAGAACAGTCGTCTCCATACCTTTCAAATCAATAATCATTATGACCTCTTTGAACGAGGTAATAATAGAATTTTAAGAAAAAAGAACCAACCATATAGGCTAAACGTTGCGGCGATATCCGCTCAAAGCGAGGAAAATGATAGCCGGGACGTAGAACAGCCAAATAAAGTTATTCGACACAACTGCCAAAATTTCGCGGGTCGAATGGTCCGCCCCCGTAAGGAGTGAAATTCCTGTAAGCGCATCACAGCACGTAAAGCAGATCATCCCGAGCATAATGAAAAACGAATTTTTCTCCGGGAAAAAGCCTAGCGTTGTCGCCCTGCACGCCATATAGAGTGAACATAAAAGTGTCGGCACATACGCTATAACCGCCATGAGCATCACGGATTCAAGTACCTTGAAATACGCAAGGAAAATCATCGCAATCACAGCCGCAAACGGGATGCAGTAAATCCACGGGAACGACCAGTCTGTATTCTTTGTACGCGAGTGCCGATAAATTAAAATCAACTGTGCCATGAAGAAAAAGCCGATGCCAAGTGTTATAAAATTTTCACGAGTGTCAGGCGTGCCAAAATAATTGTACAGAATTTTAAAACAAAAGTCAGCACAAAGAATCATCAAAAAACTCATCTGTAAAAAGAATCGGTCGCGCTTGGTCACCGAACGCCTACCAATCGTAAACGCAAGTAGCGTTGCAATAAAGGTTACAATAAACTTTGTGATGTTCTGAAAATCGCTGGTAGAATCTAGACACGACTGAACAGCACCGCACTCATGCAGCACATACCAGTCACGCACAAAGAATGACACAAAAAGGATTGCCACAAAGGCAATCAAAGTAGAGACCAGCTTCGAATACACCATGTGTATAAATATAAAGCGGTCGTAATCAAAAAGTAAATAAAAGTTTAAAAATTTTCTTGTATGTGACGATGAACAAATTTTATTTTGTCATGCCCGCGAATGCGGGCATCACCATCTCGACATAAAAAAGGAGATGCCCGCTCGGTGGCGGGCATGACATTTTGATTTCAGAAATATTCTAAGTTCTAAGATCTAAATTCTAAGTTCTAACTATCCTTCTTCGGCTTGATTTTTGCGGTCATGTAACTGAGCACAAGGTTCTGCCATACAACGTAGCAAGTCGGGGCGAGCGCCACCACCGGGCCCGCGTAAAGGCTAGAAACCCAGATAACAAGCGTCGTGTTCTTTTGCCCCATGCTCTGCGAACCTTCAATCGGACGGCGACCGCGTTCGCAAACCCAGCCAAGCCAAAACTGCAAAAGACAAAGCACAAGCGAAACCGCAGCCATCAGCGGGAGCTTACCGCTATTCCACAAGTCGGCAAAGCCCATTTCGCGAATGTCGAAGCTTGCCTTGGACAAAATAATGAACACCGAGAACGTCCACACAAACATCGTGTACTTCTGGAATTTTGCAGCACGGTCGGCAAGTTCCGGATAAAAGTTACGGAGTCCAAACGCAAACGCAAGCGGGATGCTGATAATCGGCTGGATCGTATTGAAAATCTTCATTGCGATTTCGGAAAGGTCCGCCTCGGCACCGGTCAAATAGCCAAAAATCACTGGGATGCTAAAGCATGCAATCAAGTTACCGCTGAGGAAAATCTTGAGCGCGAGGGATGCGCTGCCGCCAAGCATTTTCGCCATCGCAGGCGCCGCATTCGCGGGTGGGCAAAGCGCAATGATGGCACCGCCCAAAAGTACTTCACGTGGCAAGTGGAAAAGCTCCACAACGCCCCAGAGGGCGGCGATAATCACGAGACTTGCGATAAACGCGCGGGCTTCAATCTTGAACGTGTAACCATGCGTCTGCGGCGGAATTTTCGTCACGAACGTAAGGAACATCATAATGCCGATAGTGAACGGCAAGAGCGGCGACAGAAAGTGCGCCTGAGGAATGAGGATGCCAGCGAGAATGGCGACCGGCATGAGAATAGCGCGTAAGTTACCCATAGTCTTATTTCCGGCGGCAAAGATAGAAATTTGAGTATCGCCTTGGCTATAAAAAAAGAGATCCCCGCTCGACGGCGGGGATGACAACGCTTTCGCGAAAGCGGCGCATTTCGAAACGCCGCAGTACGTAGCTTACAATTCAATAATTCTGTCGTTCTGCAAGAGCTGTTCGAAAGTCTGGCGTTCACGAACGAGCTTGATTTCGCCCTTCGTGTACATCGTTTCGGCAGCGTAGCGACGGCTGTTGTAGTTGCTGCTCATGGCGGCACCGTAAGCACCGGCATCATGGAGAATCAAGAGATCACCCACCTGAGCCTTCGGGAGCTTGCGCGTTACGACAAAGCCGCCTTCTTCCTGCGTGAACACATCACCGGATTCGCAAAGCGGGCCAGCGACAACAGCGTCAACAGTTTCGTTCAGTTCACGACCGTCACGGGCAACCACAGAAATAGCGTGGTAGCTACCATAAAAACTCGGGCGAACGAGATCAGTAAAGCCTGCGTCAAGCAAGTAGAACAAATTATTTCCCTGCTTCTTCACAGCGCGGATTTCCGCAACGAGGTAGCCGCTTTCTGCAACAAGATAACGGCCCGGTTCCACTTCGAGATGGACATCGTGACCAATGCTCTGCTGGATACGCTTGCGGGCGTTATCCCACAAATCATAGTAAGCCTTCACGTCAATGCGGTTGCCCTTTTCTTCTTCGTGATACGGAATCGGGAGACCACCACCAGCGCTGATCGTGCGGAGGTGAGAACCGAGGTGACGGCTAGCGTCCACCATAGCATCGCAAACCTGGGCCAAGTGTTCAAAATCCGTGCCGGAACCGATGTGCATGTGCAAACCGGTAATCCACATGCCATTGCTCTGGGCGAGCTTGATGCAGTCCTTAATCTGTTCGTGCCAAATGCCGTGCTTGGAAAGGTCGCCACCGGTATTCGTCTTGCGGGAGTGACCATGGCCAAAGCCCGGATTCACGCGGATGGTGAGTTCAGACTTCACGCCAAAATCAGCAAGCTGCTGGATCATGTCCGGAGAGCCCACGTTCACGGCGATGTCGTACTTCTTCACGAGTTCGAGTGCATCGCGGTCAAAGATATCGGCAGTGTAGACAATTTCAGGAACCTTGCCCTTCTGCTGTCCACCCTTGAAACCGGCCTTGAGGGCGCGCACAATTTCACCAGCGGAGACGGCGTCGACAACGCAGCCAAGCTTGCGGATGAGCGAAACCACGGAAAGGTTCGGGCATGCCTTCTGAGCAAAGCGCACAGTGTCAAAAACCTGCACGTCCTTTACAGCACGTTCAATCGTCGCACGGTCATAAATCCAAAGCGGGGTGCCGTATTCACTGGCCGCTTTCAAAAGCACTGAATCAGGGATGGAATATTTCATACGGGGGCAAATTTAGAAAAATAGAACTTAGAACTTAGAACTTAGAATTTAGAATTATAACAATATTTTCGTTTTTCACTAGTTTACTATTTTACACAAAATGAAAAAAAACGCCGAGCGTTATGCCCGGCGCATTTTCAATAGTTTTTCAATCAGAGCAATTATACGTGCTTGATCTTATTGTCGCCTGCATCCCAGTTCACACCGTCACAGACAAACTTGTATTCGTAGTCGCCCGGAACGAGGGAAATCTTTGCAACCCAAAGACCCGTCTTCTTGTCCTTCTTGAGCATGTCGGCATCGACAGTCCAGTTGTTGAACGTACCAGCAACAGAGACGGTTGTTGCAAGCGGGCAGTCAGCAACGAATTCGACAGCGACCTTCTTCGGAGCGGTAGCCTTCGGAGCCTTTGCTGCAGCCTTCTTTGCCGGAGCCTTGGCGACCTTCACTTCAGCTTTCGGGGCTTCGACTTTTGCAGCCTTAGCCGGCTTTTCTGCCTTCGGAGCGGCCTTCTTGGCAGGAGCCTTCACGGTTTTTGCGGCAGACTTTTCTGCAGCGGGTTTTGCCGCAGCCTTCGTCGCAACTTTCTTTACGGGTTTTGCAACCACAGTTTTAGAATTCTTGGACATAATAATCTCCTCTTATTTCTTAGTGTCCTAAATTTAGTAAAAAAAATTTTATTTTGCTATATTTGAAATATGCTTAAACAAATCATCGCTCCCAGCGTCTTGAACGCAAACTTCCTCGAACTCGGCAATGGTCTCAAGGCCATTGAAAACGGAGGCGCAGGCCTCGTTCACTTGGACATCATGGATGGGCACTTTGTCCCAAACATCAGCTTTGGCCCGGGCATTTCTGCCTGCGTCAAGAAGGGCACCAAGCTCCCGCTCGATTGCCATTTGATGATCGAAAATCCGGAAAACTACGTGGGCGAATTTGCTAAAGCTGGTGCAAGCATCATCAGCGTGCACGCCGAAACCACAAATCACCTCGACCGCTTGCTGCACCAGATTACAGAACTCGGCGTCAAGCCCGCAGTCGCCATCAACCCGGCTACCCCACTCGAAAGCATCAAGTACGTGCTCGACATCGTGGACATGGTCTTGATTATGTCCGTGAACCCGGGATTCGGCGGCCAGAGCCTGATTCCTTACTGCCTCGACAAGATTCGTGAACTCCGCGCACTCAAGCCGGAACTCAACATCCAGATTGATGGCGGCGTAAAGCTCGACAACATCCTCGCCTGCAAGGAAGCGGGCGCAAACATCTTCGTCGTCGGAAGCGCCATTTTCGGCAAGCCCGATCCCGAAGCAGTCTGCAAGGAATTTGTGAATTTAGTTAAATAAACTCGCGAATCAAAAGCAAAAAAGGTCCCGCGAGGGACCTCTTTTTGTTACATCGGCGTCGATGCTGCAGAAGCAAAGAGGGCCGACACAAAAATTATAGAGACAACAATAAGAAAATACCAGTTTTGCATGTCAGTAATATATACTGAAAATGTGAAACAGGTCACTCATTTGCAAAAAGTTACAAAATTACTACAAAGTAACCATTTTTGTAACGATAGATTAACAAAATCATGCAAATATACGCAAATAAAGTATTCAACACACCCATCGAAACCATTGAGGCATTCTCCCCCAACGAAATCAAATCAACATTGGACAGGCTCGAAGTCCTGCAACGCCAAGACTATTACCTTCTCGGCTACATGCGCTACGACCTGAAGAATATAGCAGGCGACGCACCCCTTATCTACTTTGAAGCTTTTGACTCGTTCCAGCCGTTCGAAGAAAAAATCCCCGACTACAAAATCGGCACCATCGTAAAACCGCGCCTATCCAAAGAAGAATACACGCAAAAGATTGACTACATCAAAGAGCAAATCAAGAACGGGATTACATACGAAGTCAATTACACATACCCTTCAACGCTCAGAACAAACGCAAGTGATTTAGACTTATTCCAGTTCCTTTTGCCAAACCAGAAGACTCCTTACAACGCCTTTTTGCAAAACAAGTACGAAACGATTTTGTCTTTCTCGCCGGAACTGTTTTTCGTAAAGCGCGGCAACAAGATTTTGACAAAGCCCATGAAAGGCACGCTCAAGCGAGGAAAGACTTCCGAAGAAGACAATGCGTTGCAAGAATTCTTGCACAACGACTTAAAGAACCGCACCGAAAACGTCATGATCGTAGACTTGCTGCGAAACGATCTCGGGAGAATTTCAAAGCCGGGAACCGTCCGCGCAGACAAGCTGTTCGAAGTCGAAAAGCACAAAACCGTTTTCCAGATGACCTCCGAGATTTCATCGGAACTGAAAGACGGCACAACGCTTTACGACATCATCAACGCGATTTACCCATGCGGTTCCATCACGGGCGCGCCCAAAATTTCTACAATGGAAGTCATCGCAAATGCAGAACCATTCCCGCGAGAAGTGTACTGCGGAGCCATCGGCTACATCCACGGCGACGAAATGATTTTCTCCGTACCCATCAGAATCTTGCAGAAAAAGCAAGGCGAATCTGATTACAGATACGATGCCGGCGGCGCCATCACGTGGGCATCCACCGCAGACGACGAATGGAATGAAACAATGACCAAAGCAAGTTTTTTAAACACCGATTTTTCGCTGATTGAAACAGGCATCACCGATTTCGAGATGCATCTTGAACGTTTGAAAAATTCAGCGAACACCCTCGGCTTCACCTGGAACAGCGACCTTGAAAAAATCAAGTTCGACAAGTCCGTTGTGAACAGGATTGAGCTTTTCAAAGACGGTCACTTTGAACTCACGACAAGACCGATTCCCGCACCCAAGCAAGATCCAAAAATCAAAATCGTACACAAAGTAAATTCATCCAATCCGTTCCTGTACCACAAAACGAGCATTCGCCTGCCATTCCCGAAAGACGTCTTTGATGAAATCTGCGTGAACGAGAAAGGCGAAATCACCGAAGGCACATTCACAAACATCGGCATTCTAAAAGACGGCATTATTTACACGCCGCCTATCGAGTGCGGGCTTTTAAACGGCATCACAAGGCAAAAGCTTTTAAACGAAGGCAAAGCCAAAGAAAAAATCCTGTACCCGAGTGACCTCAAGACCGCCGAGAAAATCTACTGTTTCAATTCCGTCCGCGGCATTGTGGAAGTAACGCTCGACGATCGAGAACATAATTGAAATCGTGTATACCGATGCCGGAATAAATCCGGCATGACAAGTAAAAAGGCGGGCCAAAGCCCGCCTATTCCTAAATCACACAACCTAGCGCAAACTTACTTCACAACCGCATTGGCGTGGCCTACGTAAATAGCCTGCAAGGCGCCAGCGAGATATGCAAGCGGAGCGTTCCAGTTGATGGCCACTTCGTTTGTCGCATAGCTGCAACGGTTATCGATGTAGGCAAGGGCCGGCTTATCCGCAACAGCGTAGTTCGGGCATTTCCAAAGTTCCTTGCCATCGAGGTTGATGTCCTGCTTGCCCAAGTGCGGACCGCCCACGAGCATGCCCGGGACCGGATCATCGACAAAGTCCGATTCGCTCACACGATGATGCGGGTTGCGCGGGCTTCTGTAACCAAAGCCAGTCACGTAGGTCATTTCAATCGGGTTCTTGCCCAAGAGGTAGTCAAGGCACTGCTGGGCGCCATCCAAGTAGCTCTTGTCGCCCGTGATGTAATAAGCATGCAGCAACACGATTCCGTTGTTTGCCATGGCACTATTACTGCCCCAGTTCCAGCTCGACGGGAGAGCCGGGAGTCTGTAAGCGCTTGTATCGCCAACCGCACGGAGTTCGTTTGCAGCAGCAAGTAAAGCCTTGCGAGCGGCACCACCGAGCTTTGTGCCAAAGTCAGCAGAATCAAGAGCCACATGATAAACGGCGAGCATGTTCACATCGCCCCACCACGGTCCATCGCTTCTGATCTTGTAAGCGCTCAAGTCGTTGAGGTAATTCTTCTTCTTTGTGGCGCGGAAAAGTTCCGTTGCAGCAAAGGCAAATTCATCCTTGCCGTCTTCGCCGCCATACGTATAATCGCCAGTCTGTACATCGGAGGGCTGCTTGTACAAAGCCTTCGGATTATGCTTTGCCCAGTAATAGGCAGCGCCAGAAGCCTTGAGCATGCGGTCAGCAAAAGCCTTGTCGAACGGAGCATACACGCGAGAAGCCTGCGCCATCACCGCAGCAAAGTCAAGAGTTGCAGTCAAGCTCTTTTCAATCGCATAGCGCTTCGCGCCATCAATTTCAGGCATCGTGCTAGAGCCAAACTTGAGCGACGTGAGCTTGTGGTAAACACCACCATCCTTGTCCTGCATCGAAAGCATCCAGTCCAGATTCCAGCGGATTTCTTCGAGGAGTGAAGGCATCTTCGGGAATTCACGCGGGATGTTCCACTGGAGCGTATCCATGAAAGCCGGGAAGTGTTCATAAAGTTCCAAGAGCGTAAACACGGTAATGCCCGAGTTCACAATGTACTTGCCGTAGTCACCGGCATCGTACCAGCCGCGCTGCGACTTGATAATCTTCGGGTCAGCCTTCTTGGGAGCGGGCTTGCCCTTGGACTGCGCAACGACCGTCGCCGTCGGCAAATCCGTACCGTAAACAGTCACGCTATCGTCAATGTGGCCTGCCGCACGAGCCCACTTGCCTGCATAGCGCGTATCGAGAGCCATGCCTGCACGCTGGAAATAGAACCACTTGAGAGCGGCCTTCGTCAAATCTTCATAGACGTTCTCGCCAATCACGACCGGATTACCGATATAGCCGTCTCTGTACAGGCGGTATGTACCCGGTTTCTTGATCGAAGAAATATCGTAAGTCTGGACTTCTTCACCACTGTAATCCCAGTCATAGACCATCGGGGCTTCAAGCGTAAGCACCGTGTTCCCTGCCATGTCGCGGACTTCGAGCGGGTTCGCATCGTTACCGGGAATGACGACCGTCTTTTCGGATTCGGGGGCAAAGCCAAGCTGGTTCACCAGAGGGATAGCCATTGTCGGCACAGCAAACGCTAACGCAGCTACTAGATGTTTACGCATAGAAAACCTCATTTTTGTTTAAAAAATACCTTTTCTTTTGTAAAAGCGTACCTCCACCACCCATTTTAATGTTTACTATAGGCAACGCCAAGTGTATCGATTGTACTAAGCAGACGAGAGAACGCCACTCCGTGGCTACAGACGACAAATGCAAAAGGCGAATGTTGCAGGGCTGCCTGCAGACCTATAACTGAGCCAAGCATTTGGGACTTGTCCAAAGACGAAAGAAAAAATCCTCGGCGCGGATGCGTCGAGGATTTTTAAAAGCGTTTGCGAATCTTGCGATTCTCGCTAATTCCGAGAATTACTTCTTCTTACCCGGCTTGTAGTTCACGCCCGGACGGAGTTCGAGGCCAACCGTCACGAGGAGCGAAACGATCGGTTCGTAGTGGTCCTGAGAGAGGTCGTACACGGCAACGCCTGCCATGCCTTCGCTCTTCACATGCTGGGCAACAGCCTTCACAGACGGGATACCCATGAACACGATAGATTCGGTTTCGCTCACAGCCACTTCGGACTTGGAAGCTTCATCGAATGTCACCGTGTAATCCGGAGTATCGAAGCGGTTCATGAGTTCAGCATACGGGAGGTAACCTTCGTTACCGCTACCCACACCCTGATGGCTCGTGCCGAGACCCTTTGCACCTGCAAAGGACTTACCATACATGAACACCACCGGAGCAAGGAGGTCCTTGTTCACACCAGCAGCTGCAACAGCGTCAAGCGTTTCCTGCACAGAGTTTGCGCTCTGGTTCGGAACGAGGCTGCTTTCACTTTCGGTCATGAGGTCAGTCATGAACACGTCCACGTAAGCGAGGCGGTTCAAGGCTTCGGCCTTGTAGGCATCCATGCCGGCTGCCGGGTAAATCACGGCAGTCACCGTCGAACCCGAAAGACCGTCGACCAAGGCGTTCACCATCTTGGCGTAATCTTCGGAATCATCCGTCGTGAGGTTCTGCCAGTCGAGTTCAACACCGTCACCACCGTTCGTTGCAATCCAGTCCTTCACGTTAGAGACGAAGGAAGAAAGCGTTTCGTCGGAGGAGGCGATAGCCTTGAGGCTCGATTCCGCTTCCATGCCGCCCACGGAAACGATGAGCTTCACGCCGTTTTCCTTGGACATGGTAGCGAGGTTCTTGAAGTTGTCGGCATCGTATTCATCGGCAAAGGCAACCGTACCTTCTGCACTCGGAGTGATAGACATGTAGTGAATATCAGTCACGAGATTGTAGCGGATGTCCTTGGCGTAGAACTGGGAATACTGACTCCAATACGGATAGAAGCCAATCACTTTGTCAGCAGCAGCCTGGGCCATAGCAGCGCCCATAGCAAGAGCCAATGTAATAACTTTAAAGTTCATTTGATAACCTCTCATCCTTATTGAATCAGACGATCAACGCCATTGGCGTCACGGCAATACAAGTTGTAATCCGGAACAAAATCTTCGGCATACTGGACACCTTCAAGTTGCTGACCGGCAATCGGCAGTTCAGAGCGAGGAGTACCAAGTTCCGTCGGAAGGCAATAACGATATGCCCAACCATGGATTCTGCCATACATGTTGAAGTGCTGGCTAATACCCATGTAATCCACAGGAATAGCGGTCAACAAGGCAAGGTCATTGTCAACGCCTACATAATTGTAGCCGTCAGCCAAAGACTGGAGCTTGGTTGCGTCAGCAGAGAAGGTTTCCCATCCTGCTTCCGTTCCACCGCCCATGTACGGGTCCAGGTAAATGGCTTTCAGAGTCTCAAGGTTTGTCACGAAAACAGCATCTTCTGCAGCCTTCAGTTTATTAAAATCAGGGAGCTTAAGTCCCGCATTTACCCTGAACTGTTCGTTATAGTCCGCCACCGTTTCCCTGATCTGCATCATGCGCAATTCCGGATGCAATTTCATGTACACTTCCGAATTGAAGTCTGCAGGGAAGCTATCGACATAGGGATCATCAACACTCATCGAGGAGCAGGCGCCCAAAACACCTGCCAAGAGAATCATCGTGTACTGGTGAAGTTTTTTCATTTTCAGCACCTCTTAGAAATTCACCGTCACATCGGCGGAAAGTATGTTCTTGGTGATGGAAAGCTTGTCTTCGCCCGCAACAGCACCAGTATTATAAGAATACTGAAGTTCGTTGGTAAGCATGCCATACTGCAAGGACAAGTAAGAAATCGGAGCAAGTTTCACACGGACACCAGCCATGATCAAGCGTTCGTTAGTTTCCTTCACGTTAAAGAGGAAGGGAGCTTCTTCGGTGCCGCCGACAAACGGGACGCCACCTCTGTCAAAGACCTTCTTATACTGCTGGAAACCGGCGAGCAAGCCGAACGGACCCCAAACATCGGCGGTAATACCGGCAACGATGCGAGTAGCCTTACGCTTGAGGTAAGCGTTTTCGGAAGCCTGCGAGAAAGAGCCCTGAACGAGAATCTGGCGATCGAGAGCGGCGAGTGCACCAACATCGACACCAAGACCCGCAGCAAATTCCGTAAACTTGTTCTCTTCAATTACCGGGATACCAAGACCTGCCCATTTGCCATAGTTGGCATAAGTTTGAGTCAACAGGTTGACACGGCCATTGAAGAACACCTTGTCTTCCCAGTTCACATCGACCTGGGCGACAATACCCTTACGGTCAGGAGTAGCCATGCCGAACGGCAATGCAAGACCGACAGACGGATCGATATCCATCAAAAGGTCCTGTTCGGCTTCGAGCTTCTTCGCAATATTACCCGTGTAACCGTTGCGGTAGAAGTGGCCATTCTTGTAGTTGTTGTCCAAGCGAGAATACATGTACTTGCTTTCTTCATCGTTAGACAAGGTATTCGTGCTGTTCGAGGTCATCAAGTTGCTTGCATTCAATGTCGTGGAATTATAGACATTGAAGTAGAGATTTTCGAGGCTAGAAGCTCCGAAAGTCGACATGATGGCTTCGGTAACCGGGGTGCCGTAGAAGGAGTTCGAATTGAGGATCACCGAACGTCCATGATAGATCGGAGAAGATGCCAGTTCAGACCAGAAGCTGGAATCCGTCTTGAGGTAACCGGCCTGAGCATTGAACTCAATACCACTAATGTCACCCTTCACAAAGAGGTTGGCATAGAAGCTGTTACCATCCTGATCGCGGTAATCCTGGTTCGTATAGACATTCGCATCAGAAACTGAGTTCTTGACGTAGACAATATCCTTGCCGTCCACATTCTTGGACATGATGGTATATTTCGACGTCTTTTCCGTCGTCATGTAGTCACGATCGACCTTCCACTTGGACATGGCAAATTCGCCGTTCAAGCCAAAGGTAACCGGAAGTTCCGGGAGCACCTTCTTGGAATCGAAAGCGAGGTCAGCAGAAATGACCATGTTGTTGTCGTAATAGATCGTATCGGCATTGTCGATCGACTTCGAGCGGCGAGTCTGCTTGCGGTCCATCAAGTTGACGAAGTTCACGCCAAGATGGGCACCATAAGCATCGGCACCGGCACGTGCACCGAGGAGGTAACGGTCAGAGAAGTCGAAGTCAAAGAACACCTGGTCGGTCTTCTTACCCGTGTTGCGAAGACGGGCACCCGTGAGCTGAGCGGTGATATTATCGACCGGACCCACATTACCACTCTGGTAAGCGACATTGAGACCCTGCAACAGGCGGCGGCTCGTGGTATCGAGGTTACGCTTTGCAAGAGCTTCGCGACGCTTTTCCGCAAAGATTTCCGGTTCCTGGAGGATTTCGGTCTGCGGAGTGTAAATGGTGAGCGGGGTATAACCGACACGCATGTAACCCAAGTTGAAGTCCACATGCTTATTGAGGATTGTACCGTCGTAGCTGAACCAATGACCGATAATCGGGTTGTTGTTTTCGTCGTAAGCGCTCTGCCAATCCTTGTGCAAGCGCAACTGGACGTCAATCATGGTTTCAGAACTCGGACGGGCGGTCAAGCGCAGGTTCACATCCGTGAAAGCCTGGTTTTCCTGAGTCGGAGATTCCGGAACGCCTTTTGCAAACTGATCGGAAGAAGCGAAGGAAGCGAGAGCGCCAGCCTTTGCCGTACCGTTAATCTTAAGTCCAAGAACTGCTGCATTGAGAGAATCCAGCTTTTCCAACAAGGACTTCTGTTGCGTCACAACCTCAGCCTGGTTTTCAGCAGCAAAAGCAGATGCGGCCGAGAAAGCTACTGCGGAGGTCAGTAAAAATTTGCGCATGTTCATATTGAAATTCATTCTAGTTACCTCCCATTAAAATTCCACATTAATGGAAGCTTCAAAGATAGACTGACTAAACTTATGCTGGTAGGTTCCCGTTACACCATCAGCCTTGCCCTTCTTGGTATTGCTGAAGTAATCAGGCAGATTACGCGGCGTACCGGTAACGGTAGCGGTGTTATAGTCATTCGTCACATTGATCATGCCGTAGTTGATAGCGAGCCATGCATTGTCGGCGACCGTGTAGTCAAAGCCAACCATCCACTGCATCTGCTTGCTCTTCATGAGAGGAACGTCAGCACCGACTTTCGTTTCGACATTGCCGACACCGTAATCGGAATTGATCATCTGGAAACCAGCCGTAAAGCCGAGACGCGGCAAGAACTGGGCGCAGAGGCCAGCGTTGATGAAGTCGCTCTTAAGAGTGCCGACCACACCGCCGTACATCATGTTGTTCTTGCTTTCGGAATGCTTGTAAGAACCGGATACTTCCAAAGCCTTGCTGAGACCAGCAATCTTGGCGATATCAACCTTGGCGCCACCGCCGAATTCCATGTAGGAAACCTTGTCCAAGCCTTCAATTTCAGGCTTGACCTGATTGAAGATGCTCACGAGAGCCTGAGCTTCAACCATTCCCTGCCAGTCACCCTTGATAAGAGCGCGGACACCCATGCGGTTTGCAGTGGCAAGACCGTTCGGCAAGGCAAGCTGGAGAGCCGGATCCATCATCAAATTGAGGAGTGCGAGCTGTTCAGCGGTATAGACGTTAGAACCCCAGGAGTTCTTGTTATACGGAGCGATGTTGTAGCTCTTGGACTGACCGTCCCTAATCTTATCGTCGTTCGTACCGAGAGAGCGGGTCATCGGAGAGAACTTCGGAGAGTAGTTGTAGAGAGCGTCAAAGGTGGAGTAAAGCGGAGAGTTCACGCCGTACTTGACCGTTTCACCATCCTTATCGGAGTTCAAGATGCGCTGAGCAAAGAAGCTCGGAGACTGAGCGAGGTTGTTGAACCACTTTTCATCGTTGCGGATGAAGTCGAGGGCAAGACCTGCACTCCAGCTATTGTCCACCTTGTAACCCACGTTCAAGTTGGCAAGAATTGCAGAACCGTTAGCAGATTCTTCGGTCGTAGGAAGGGTAAGCTGGGTATAAACTGTTTCACCAGTTTCAGGATCCGTCAGTTCTTCACCAGTTGTAGGATCGATAGCGGCCGGGCCCTGGACAACCTTGCTCAACGTCTTCGTCTTGTTCATGGACATGGCGTATTCAGCAACAAGGTCAAGAGTCAGGTTCTTGTTCTGCATGAGGGCAGCCACATCGGCACCGACGCGAGCGCTCAGCACGAACGTATTCTGCAAAGCATCATCGTACGGATTGATCTGCTGCATTTCGTAAGGGTTAGCCTTATCTCCAGGAACGAAGCCCACCGGGTCCCTGTTCACATGGCGGTAAGTATAAGAGTTGGTGCTCTCGTTATCGAAAATGAGCATCGGAGTCACGCCGACAAAGATATTCTTCTGCATCGGCAAGAGTTCGATGTTGCCACCGACAAGCCACTTGTCCGTTGCAGAGGCAAGCGACGTACCATCGACTTCATCACCCGGAAGAATGTTGCCTTCGGCACCGGTAAAGTCAAGCACCGACACGCGGTTCACGCGGGCGAAGAATGCTTCGGCACGGAGTTCACCAATCATCGGGTCGATTTCCTGACGGAACTGGAGATTCACACCCTGGAGGTTGCGCTTGTTGCCTTCGAGGAGCTGTTCCTTCTGGGCCATGTGGCGCTTACGGGCGAAAATCGTCGGTTCGTACATGATGTCGATACCCGGATTGTAGATCGTAAGCGGAGTGATTTCCTGACGGAAGTCACCGACAACCCAGTAGAAGTTCTTGCCGATATTGCCTTCGACATTGAGCCACTTGGCTTCGAGAGTCTTAGATGCAGCAGCAAAGTATTCCTGCATACCGCCGCCAAGGCGCATCGTCACGTTGGCGCGGACAAATTCGTACGGACGGAAACCGAAGTTCAAGTCAGCACTGACGAATTCGTTGCGTTCCACATCCGTCATGTTGTTGATACCGGTCGGATCGTTATCCGTAGAGAAACTGGAGCGCTGTGCTACAGCACGGATGCTACCGCCAATTTCAACGCCACGCTTGGCGTTTGCACTATCAGCCTTGGCCTGCAAAGCCTTTTGATTATCCGCAACAGCGGAAGCCGATGCGGCAACCGAGGCAGAAAGAAGGGCGATTAAAAGTCTTTTCATTTTCATATTCATCTTTAGCATCCTCCCTTAGAACCAAGCCTTGGTTTCAGCAGCGATGTAATGGGAATGCCAATTATTTTCAGAAACGGTTTCGTCAGAGTGCGTCATGAACTTGTAGCGGAAGTGGAGACCCACACGGTCGGAGAAGTCCCAGTCAAAGCCAAGGCCAATAGCGAAGTCCTTGTAGTTGATCGGAGCCTTTTCATAAATGTAGGTACTGACTTCGTTAATACGGCTCTTGTTCTTTGCCGAAGCAGACCACTGAGGCATAGCCTTACCGGTTTCACGGGCGACATAAGCCTGGCTAGACCTGAACGTTTCGAGACCGAGGATACCCACCATGTGGAACGTCGGAGTCACGGCAACAGTCGGTTCAAACTGACCGTAGAAACTCGTCATGAGCATGTCGAACGTGTTTTCGGAAACGGCGATCGGGGCAAACGAAGTAGAAACACCGGAGAGAGCGACAAAAGCAGTCATCATGATGTTGCGGTCGGTACCGAACCAGTGACCAATATCGTAACCACCCATGAAGGACATGTAGCTAGACCACTTGGCGTGTTCCGGAACCTGTCTGAAAACAGCCTGTTCACCGTTTTCATAAGCGGCGAAAGATTCCCACATTTCCCAAGTACCACCATAAAGACCACCATGCTGGCGATACATCTTAACGCCATCAGCAGCAATCTTTTCGACACCGACACGGGAAACATAGGACGTACCGGAGCTGTTACCGGAGTCAGCCACGAAAAGCGGCTTGTGCTTGGTCCAGGAGTTGGTGCTTTCCCAGATGTTGCGGCCGTTCAAGCGGTAGTTGAACGAAATCACGTCCTTGCCTGCTTCGATCTGGCGATGCTGAGCATACTGGAAGTCAAAGTAG
Organism: Fibrobacter sp. UWB7; assembly: GCF_900142945.1. NCBI lineage: Bacteria > Pseudomonadati > Fibrobacterota > Fibrobacteria > Fibrobacterales > Fibrobacteraceae > Fibrobacter > Fibrobacter sp. UWB7. Next base: position 59,228 of record NZ_FRCO01000005.1, on the reverse strand, counting down.
CCACGGTTGAAGCTCGGTTCCAACTTGAAGTTGATACCAGCCATGTTCGGGGAGTAGCGGAGAGCACCACCGTTGAGGTAGAATTCATCCTTGCGCCAGCCCGGGAAACGGGACGGGTTCGTAAGAGAGTACGGAGAATAGAAGCCCGGCTGGAAGAACACGAGTTCTGCAGTCATCGGCCAGCCTTCGATATACTTGCTCTGAGCCTTGACATAGATACCGATCTTCGGATCGCCAACGCTAGATCTCTTGGTATCGACAGAATAACCAGAAGACTTATTGGTTGCCTTATAGTCATCAATGACTTCGGACTGGTAGAATGCCGTAGTATCAACAATGCTCAAGCCCAAGTCAGCCATCAAGAAGAGCTTCGGAGTAACGTTGCCCTTGACATCGATAGAAGCCACGTGGGTATTGAGGAGTCTCGGAGTTGCATCACCGGTACTCTGGATACCATAGTTAAGCCACTGGTCACGGAATTCATCTTCGCGGATGATACCGTCATCATAAGTGACGCCCAAGTAGTTCACGCCAACGGTCAGGTTGTCGGCAATCTTTTCCTTGGCGATACGGCCATGAAGGATTGTACCACGGAAATCGTAGCCACCCATCATTTCGAGTTCGCCCGGCTGGCCACCGTACATACGGAGACCGTCACGAGTTGCCACGTCGGCATCCATCGGCTGGGACACGAGGAACTGAGCCTTCAAGTCATACGGGAGCTGGTAGACGTTAGCAAAGACGCCACCGAAGGAGCGGTTCGTCCAGAAAGCACGACCACCTTCCTTGACCGGCTTGAATGCCTTTTCCTTATAGTAGGTAGAAACGGTCTTTTCGTCTTCGAAAAGTTCGTACTGCCATACGAAACGCGGGTTCGTTTCACGTTCCCACATGGTAAGCGGGGAAGCGTTAGCCCAGATAACACCGCCTGCGGTAATGTAGGCGCCGAACACACCTGCACGGATATCGACACCGACGTTCAATTCTTCATTGATGGTCGATGCATAGTAGTCCGTAGAGTGATCGTAAAGGACGCGTTCATCGTAATAGGCAGGAGTCTGAGTCGGGTGCTTAGCCAAGTCGTTCGTAAAGATACCGCTCAAGTCGAACGGGAACGAGAGGTTCGTAAACAACGTAATGTAGGAGTTCGGCATGGCGACGACGTTCACATTCAAGACTGCATCGACGCTTGTACGTGCCTGGTCATCCTTGACCCACGGGCTCTGTTCAGAATAGTGGAAATTCTTCAAACGGAAAGCCATGTAACCGGAGACTGCCAGTGGCAGATCGTCCTTGCCGAGAAGAGTCGATTCCATGTTGTTGGAAAGAGTATCCAACGAAGCGTGAAGGGAATCAAGCTGCAACTGCGGAGGAAGAGCCCACGCAGCACCGAGGCTAGACGCTAATAAAAGGGAAGAAACTGTTTTGCGCATAAAATCCTCTTAAATCTCGTTGCGGAACGGATAATGAGCCGGGCCTTCGTACGGCTTGCCATGCTTCTTAATCACAATATCATCGATCCAAACCTTGAAGGATTCGTTTTCATCCTTGCGGACTTCGAGACGGAAGCCCTTGAAGTTGGACCATGCGAACGGGAGCATCACTTCGCGCGTGTTCTTCGCATCCCAGTACACACCGGTATTGCCGAAGAGCTTCAGAGGAATGCTGAAGTGCTTCCATTCGGTCGTAATTTCACCAAGGCTCTTGGAACGGAGCTTAACCTGGAGGGATTCGCCGTTGCTCTTCACGCCATCGTCAACGAGCACGAACAAGGCGTTTTCGCCACCCTGGGCACCTTTAAGCCAAAATTCGAGAACACCTTCTTCCAAATACGGAGTCAGGTCCACGGAACCCGCAATACAAATGGCGACACCGGAATAGTCGCTCGCGATAAGTTCGATTTCCATGGAGAGAGCACCTTCCATAGCGTACTTATCCGTGAGTACCGGTTCGGGGTTTTCACGCGGATACTGGTAGGTATAGCCACCACCACGCGGAATAGCTTCACGCATGACAACGGTGACAACTTCCTTATCAGGACGGAACGGCTTAGGATCCTTCATGACAAAGTGGGACTGGTCGCGGTCGCGGTAATCGCTAAAGCCGTAGCCAGCAAAAGAAGATGAAGCAAGAAGCATCGCCGCTAGAGCGGACTTCCAAATGGCTTTTTTTAAGTTTCCATTCATAATAGGTACAATTCTCCAAATTCGGATCATCTACAATATAGCTTGTTTTTGGGAATTTTCGATCCAGTGTTTTGCAAAAAAGGCTTTGCAAAGCTAGATGTATCAACGAAATACCGCTTGCTAAGCCACATAAACGCTGGACTCAAGCGTAAACGGAAATTTTTTCGTTTGTAATGTTTCTTAATGTTTACAAATTAAAAATTTTGACGGTGCTCACAATGGACTCAAGCGTAAACATAAGATAAGCATGTTTTTAATTTTCTATTTTTTGTTTTATATAGATTTTGAGAACACGCATTTAAGTATCATAACCTTTTGGGGGTTACCATGATTAAAAAGATTCTTTCTGCAATGGCAATCGGCTGCCTCTTTTGCGCATGCGACAACGGCACCGCTCCTCCGCCGGCCGCATCATCCAGCAACAAAAGCACAGCCGTTCCCGTAGACTACACCGCCGGAAGAACCATGAACAAGATTCTTGGCCGCGGCATCAATCTCGGTAACTCCTGGGATTCCGATGGAAACGATGACAGCGGCTGGGGTAACCCCATCCGCGATACGGATTTCGCCATCATCAAGGCAGCGGGTTTCAACTCCGTCCGCATCCCGGTCCGCTGGCAGAACGGTTCCGACTATACCAACCATACCGTTAATCCGGATCGTCTGGCAGGCGTCCTCGAAGATATCCGACTCGCCATCGCAAACGGCCTTGCCGTTGTCGTGAATTTCCACCATTATACCGACCTGAACTGCGCCGGTGGCGGCGGAACCGGTTGCACTTACAACGCCGCCGAATTCGAAGCCGAAAAGACACACTTCCTCATGATGTGGGCACAGGTGGCACAGGCTATGGGTGAATTTCAGGATAACCAGGTCGTTCTCGAAATCTTGAACGAGCCCATCATCCCGAACGCAACGCTTGTGGACCAGCTGATGCTTGACGCCTACACCGTCATCCGCACGTACGCTCCGGGCAAGACCATCATGTTTGAAACCTACCATGCCGCAAAGTTCGAAGACCTCGAAAGCCTGCACTTGCCGCAAGACGGAAACATCATCTTTAGCGGACACTACTATCAGCCATACCAATACAGCCATCAAGGTCATCACGGTAACAAGTGCCTTGGCGACGGTGCCTTCGCCAACACGGCAGCATCCGACATGCAAATTTACAAGGCTCTCGCCCGCCGTCTTTATCCCGACATCAACGGTACCGATCACGTCCCTTTGAACATGGGTGAATTCGGTGTCGCCGGCGGTAGCAACATGGGACAGTGCGTATGGTACAATCAGAACGGAGATCCGGAACAAGGCGTTTGGCCCACAGACCAAAATAAAGCCGCATGGGCTCAAAAGACCGCTCAGGCAGCCATATCTAGCGGGATGTCCTTCCATTATTGGGGATTTGGTCAGACAGGCGGATTTGACGCCTACAACGTATATAGCGAAACCTGGTATCCGGGATTCCCGCAGGCACTGTTACAATAATTACGGAATATTACGGGCGAACGAGAGAACCGCCCCAATGTTCATCAAAGAAGGCTTGGAACAGAGGTTCCGGGCCTTTTTTCAATTCTTCGATGACTTCAGCCGTCGGGCGTTTGCCACGGTAAAGTTCGCGGAAGGCTCGTTCGAAAAATGCAATGCGTTCGGGCGGGAATTCATCAGCATGCAAACGGAGCGCATGGAGGTTGAGGGACGCAAAGCGAAGCGGGTTCCCGAATGCACGACTGCAAGGGGGAACGTCATAATCGACCTTGAGTGTACCGCCCACAAAAGCGTAGGCACCCACCTGATTACGTTGCTGCACCGCGGTAGTGCCACCGAGGGTGGCAAACATGCCGATACGCACGTGGCCGCCAAGTTGGCAAGCGTTCGCAATGACAGCCCCCTCGCCAATTTGACAATCGTGCCCCACATGGGCATAAGCCATAATGAGGACGCGTGGCGCAATGCGAGTGCAACCGCCGCCCTGAACCGTGCCACGGTTGAGCGTCGTGTATTCGCGGATGATGCAATTTTCGCCAATTTCCAATCGAGTCGGCTCGCCCGCGTACTTGAGGTCTTGAGGAGGCGCCCCGAGAATAGCCCCATCGTAAACGTGCGTATTCGCCTTGATGGTCACGCAGCCGTAAACGCGCACGCGCGATTCGAGCACCACGTTTTCACCAATTTCCGCACCTTCATCGACAACGCACCAAGGGCCGATAACAGCAGACTCGTGAACGTTGGCATTCGGATGAACAAAAGCGGATGGATGGAGCATAGCCGTAATTTAGTAATTTCCTATATTTCCCCACATGGGTGGCATTATTCTCGCATGCCTGACTGCGCTTTATGCGCTACTGTTCCTATTCTTTATCATAGGACTGTTAAAGACGCATCGTTATAAAGGCCCAAAGGCCACCCCGAGTGTTTCGGTCGTGATCCCGATGCGCAACGAAGAGGAGTTTGCCGAACGCACACTCGAAGCGGTCGCTGCCCAGGACTACATTGGCGAATGGGAAGTGATTTGCGTCGATGATCGTTCTACGGACCGCACGCGCGAGATTCTAGAAAAGTTCGCTGCCACGCACCCGCGATTCCGCGTTTTGAGCCTCCCGCAAGATTTACCGCAAATTGCAAGTCCCAAGAAGCGCGCGCTCGAAAGCGCCTTCAAGATTGCCAAAAACGAAGTGCTTTTAACGATGGACGCGGACTGCATCCCGCGCAAGAGCTGGATTACCGCCATGGCCGGGCGATTTGTCGATGGCATCTGCATTGTACAAGGGCCAAAACAGAACAACGGCACACGTTCGATGCCGCACCTCTACCAGAAACTCGAGACTCTCGGCTACACCGCGATGGAAGCAGCGGGCTTTAGCCTTGGCCGCCCGATTGTCGCCAGTGCGGCATGCCTAGCGTACAAAAAAGATCTGTTCTTTAAAGTCGGCGGATTCGGAGACCTCATCAACCTCTCGAGCGGCGATGACGACATGCTCATCCACAAGATGATGAAAATCCCGGGAACGAAGGTCTGCTACAATCTCGACAAGGATGCAGTGATCGAGACCGCTCCGGTGCACACCTGGAAACAGCTCTTTAACCAGCGCGCCCGCTGGAGCAGTAACGGCACGAACTACGAAAGCAAAGCCTACATCCTTTTGCTCACGCTCATTTACACATACTACATCTGGATGTTCGTGAGTCCATGGTGCGCTATATTCCTCGACTTTCCGTGGCAGTGGTGCGTGTTCAGCATTCTGCCCAAGATAGTCGTGGACTTCGTATTCTTGAGCATCGCCTCTTGGAAGCTCAAGTCCAAGCGCCGCATGCTCGCGTTCTTGCCTGTAGAGCTTATTCAAATCCCGATGATCGTGTTCTGCGTCCCCGCAGGAATCACGGGATTGTTTAGATGGAAATAGAGCGGCGGACCCACTCGATTGCTTCTTCGGCGTTCTTGATTTTGCCATCGAGCTGGAGCTCAAAGCTTTGCTTGATGGTCTCGCCCATTTGCTTGCCCGGCTTGAATCCCATTTCCATAAGCATTTTGCCCATGAGGAACGGCTGCGGAGCTGCATTAAGCAAGTCGAGACTTGTAACAGCCTGCCATAGCTGTTCCGGGAATTCCGGGGCGCCGGCGGCGGCGTAATACTTACGCGGGGTGGCTTTCACAAGCAGGCACAACAGCTTTAAGCCACCCAGCTTCACCGCCATGCGGCGAAGCGCCGGCGCATCACTTACAATTGCAAAATCAAGCGTGCTATAAGCATTTAAAAGCAGCGGAACATTCTTCACCAAGTGCGATTCATTCGTAATGCGTTCGAGGAACTTGAGAGATGTTTCCGGACTCCCGCTGAGAAATGTTGCAAACGCAAATTCCATCACCTGATCGTCCGAAAGTGCGGTGCACTTGGCGTCACCAACAGCTCCACTAGCCGCTTCAGCATTCGCAAAGTTCCTGCGCAAGCTCTCCATGTTGTCGAGCATTTCGCCCAAGTCTTCCCAGGAGCCACGCAGTGGCGAAACTTCCGGGAAAAATTCATTCAGCTTGATATCCAAGAAAGCACGCAGCCCAAGCGATGGTTTGCCCGGCTTCAAAAGCCACTTCTTGAATTCTTCGAACAAACGCTCGATAGAAAGGTCTTCGAGCGAAAGCGTTCGACAAAGTTCAATCGTCTCGGGTGCAAGCCTAAGCGCAAAGCGACTTGCAAACTGCACACCGCGCAAAATGCGCAGCGAATCTTCGACAAAGGCAGGTCCCACATGGCGCAACAGGCCTTTCTTCAAGTCGTCAATGCCGCCGTACGGGTCACAAAGCGTGAGTTCCGGAAGTTCCATGCCCATCGCATTGATGGTAAAGTCTCGGCGGAGCGCCGCTTCCTTAAAAGAAAGCTTTTCGTCCGTATGCACCACAAAACCGCGATGGCCATAGCCAACCTTGCTTTCGGTACGCGGGAACGAAAAATCGAGCGAGAGCCCCTTCATTGCCAAGTGGATCACGCCAAAAGCTTTCCCGACAAGATTCGTGCGGCCGTATTTCTTTAAAATCGGAATAAGTTCATCTTGCGTGAGGTCGTACACTTCAACGTCATAATCACGGCAAGTCCTGCCAAGGAGCGCATCACGCACCCAGCCGCCTACCAAGAAGGCGCGACCACCCGCTTCACGAATTTCGCCTGCAATAGAAAGCAGACGGTTCGGCAAATCCGGTTCAAACGTCTTGCCTGCAAGAGTTTCGATACTCGGCATTACTTATCCGCCTCGACAGACTTGTAGCGGTCGTAAATGCTCATCGTCTTTTCTTCAGAAGAATCCTGCAACAACGTAGAAACCGGGATTTCGACCTTAGAAGAATCCCCAGTCGTTGCACTTTCCGTATTGGCATAGCGGTCATAAATACTGCCACCAGTCGGACCTGATTCATTCTTCTTTTTAGATTCATCTTCGCGGCAAGTGCGGAGTTCGTTTTCCATATAGGCGCGCTGGTCCGGAGAATACGTCATCGTATTCAGGCGATATTCAATTTCTTCACAAACAAGTCCTTGACGCTCGCCAGCACAACCCACCAAGAGCATAAAAACTGCTATAAAGGCAAAACCGATAACTTTATTCATAGAATGTCCTCAACTCAAAAATCAATGGATGACCAGGAGTTTTCCTTTTTTAATCTTGGATTTTCCACGAATAATATACTGATAGACACCTGGAGCCACAATATTTCCATTATCCATCCGGCCATCCCATTCGGCACGACCACCGACAACGCGTTCATTGGCTAGTGTCGCCACCAGTCGACCACCCCTATTGTAAATGTTGATGACAGCATCATCTGAGATGTTGTTGAACAACACATACTGATGTCTATTCGGGCGGAAGGGATTCGGGAATACCTTGACTTCTTCACGGGCAGCATCGGTCATGTTGCCTTCCGTACTGCGCAAGTCATTCCTCGTGTAACGGGTAACACCGTTATCATGAGCAAACCAGACATAACCGAGCAGCGAGTCAATAGCCACATCCTGGACTCTATCGCTCAGAAGACCATGCCATGTCGTAAAATGGGTTACAGACAATGTATCCGGATTTGTCACTCGCGGAGTCAAGCGGTACGCTCCATTCGTTGAAGTTCCAACCCAGAGGTTTCCACGGCTATCCACATCAATACTTGTAAAACTTGCACTTGTAAGGCCGTTTGTAGAAAGCGGGGTTCTCAGAGAATCCTGCTCTTCGTTCCAATATGCAAGCGAAGACGCCGTTACTATCCAGAAATAATCCGTCTTCGGTTCATAAACCATGTCCAGCGGAGTTGATGGCGTTCCGTAATAGTTCTTTACCTGAATCTTTGACTTTTTCAACTCACCGCCCATCTGTTTTGGAGGTGGGAACGTAAATACATCCAAGCCACCATCGGCATCCGTCGTCAGCTCCTTACGAGTACCGACATAAACTTTCCAATCGCCAGTTTCCTTGTCAATGCGGGCGACCATCGGTCCACCAAGCATTGCGCTACCGATATTGTTTGCGCAAGAGATATTGCCGTTCAGGTCTACATAGATGAGGCTGTACCCACTGTTCGAGCCCGACGTCGTAAGGAATCCATTGTTATCCGGAGCGGGGATCGTCCACACCGCCACAGTGTATGGCGTCTTGGGATTTTCCAGAATGTTGTCCATGCAAAGACCTTCTGTCGCCATAAAGGACGTTTCCAGAGATTCGCCCCACTGGGAATACATGAAATAGCCCTGTCCCCAGATATGGTAGAATACCGTACCATCAGGAATGACAGACAACGTTTTCATATTGTGACCTAGAGCATCCGTGTTATTGCCAATAGCACTAGGCAAAGCGAGCTTAGGTTCACTCCATTCGTTACCAAAATTACGAGAGAAAAGACCTTTCTTGGAAGCAGCTAAGACTCCTCCTCCCGGAAGTACCTGAAGTTCGTAGGCGCCTCCAACGGCAAACTTCTTGTACTCGATCAATTCCGAAAGCTTGCGACCATCGTAATAGAATATATCGTTAGGCCCTGCCAAAATTGCCTTACCCGAAGGCTGCAACGAAACCCAACAGACTTTAGACTGTAAATAAGGATGACGTATCGTATCATTCTTGATAATTTTCACAGACTCCTTTTTTTCATACAAGACCGAATCTTCCAACGCATGTCCACGGAGAGTGACTAGCGGAGCATCCGACGAAATCACAGAGAACGTATCAAGAGCGACAACCGTCTCGCCATCCTTGTCCCAAATTCTCATGCCTTCCGAAGGGAACGTCATGAGCTTACCATTCTTCCATGCGATATCCTTAATGTCATAGCCTTTGTTAGATGCAGATTTTACGACACTCCAGGAATCCTGATTATAAAGCTGCACATCCGATTCCAGATTTTCCCAGTCCATCTTGCGCACGTAAAGAGATTGACCGACAGCGACAAACAGGGAATCTCCGCGAACCTTCATGGCACTAATAGATTCCGACGTCAAGCTCACATCCGAAATGCGATCCACTGTGATAATTGACGTCAACGTCTTGAGGTTAAAAAACGAGAGGCGGTTTTCGAACGCAATCGTCAAAACGGAGCCGGACAAACAAACCATGCCAGGGATCACATACACTTTGTTGCTTGCGTAGGAACGGCTAAGGACTTGCCAGTAACCGTTTACCATCGTCGAAATGATACCGAAGTCGCTCACGGCAAAAATTTCATTTTCCGAAACGACCACCGCACTTATGGACTGGTCGCCAAGACCATTCGACGTCGTGTACAAGTCATCTGCGGTATTCGTCCTGTAACGGACACCGCCACCCGTTGCCATCAGCAAGCCGTCACCATAAGGCGCAGCCGACTTGATCGGAAGCGGGCTTGAAAAATTGAGCCAGCCATCAACGGCAAAAGCGGTTGTGGCGAGAGCGAGGATACAGATAAGCTTTGACAATATTTTCACATTCTAAAATTACAAATTTTAAAAACTTTTCAACCGGCATATTCAATAATTTCTCGCAATGAGGCGTCCCGACCAAAAACCATTTTTAACAATTCCTTTTGTTGGACCATCTTTTCCCGCATTTTTTCAAACGCTTTTATTCGGCGCCTTGTAATTCCCGTTCTAGAAAGTCCTATCAAGTTACTCAATTCATCTGTATTATAGCCTACAATCGAAAGTTCCACGATCATCTTTTCTAGCGGACTCAATACCGAAAGCAGGCTTGAAAGCTCCCCTATAATAGCGCTGACGTTAACATCCTCATCGGGCAGCGAATGCTCCAAGTTTTCAGATGCCGTATAACGCTCCATGCGGTCGTACAGAATCGAAAGCGGAATTTCCCGGTTCCATCCCCTTTTCCGATAGCCGCTATAATGGCAATTCAACAGAACCGTCTGAAACCATGGCAACAAATGGACTCCGTTGTTCAACTCGCTTGCCTTTTGGCAAAAACGGAGCGCCACCTCCTGAAACAAGTCGTCCGCCTCGTCTTTTAAGCCGCACTTTTTCAAACACAATTTGTATATTCTGTAGGAATATTTTTTCCAAACACTACCGACCCAATCGCGGGGTTGGTCACAAAGGAAACCCGTATATGACATAAATGTTTTATTTCCAATATTTTCTACTTCTTTCAACGGGACTTAATTTATGAAAATTTTAGACAAATTTAAGGAATTTGGAAATTTTGCAAACAACCGTTTGCAAAAAACGTCATTTTGCATGCTATTGTTTGCAACGGCTATTTTTGCGGAAGAGTTCAACATGAACAATATGCCGCCTCCAGAAGCTGGCATGAAGTATTCCGTGGGGGCCTTGCAGAAAGGTTCGAGCGTTACTGTTGAAATCGAAATTCCGGATAACTGGCATGTAAACGCAAACGTTGCCGCCGATGAATTTTTAAAACCCTCGTCTATCGAGATTTCGGCAAAGGGCATTCACTTTGGAGAGCCCAAGTGGCCAGAACCGATCAAGGAATACAGCGAAGCCTTGGATCTCGAGAATCTCGTGTTCAAAGGACTCTTCCAAATCACGCTCCCGGTCGATAGCGTCGAAGATGATTACGATAGCTTGACGACCAAGGCGACATTCCATTACCAAGCATGCGACAATTCGATTTGCCTCGCTCCATCGCAAGTGACATTTGGACTTGGACCGCTCGGGTTTACAAAAAAAAGCGCATCGCGAGATGATGCAACTGCTCCTGGAGCCAAAAGCGCTACAAGCTCTACAGGGAAAACGGGCGGAAACGCCGCTGCAAATGCCACCGGGAATGTGCTCAATGCACCAAGTGCCGCAGGAAATGCCTCAGAAGGTGCCGCCGGAACGTTCATTTTGCTTTTGTCCGCACTGTTCGGTGGCTTAATTCTGAACTTGATGCCGTGCGTGCTTCCCGTGCTTTCGCTAAAGCTTTTCAGCCTGATCAAGCAGTCTCGTGAGAGCCGCCGGCGCCTGCTTATGCTAGGCGCCACGACAACCCTCGGGATACTTGTTAGTTTCTGGACGCTCGCCGGGGTTGTCGCCGCCGTCAAGGCGGGCGGCGGAAATGCAGGCTGGGGCATGCAATTCCAGAGCGCTGGATTCATTGCATTCATGGTCGTGATTCTGAGCGCCTTTGCGATGAGCTTTTTTGGAGTCTTTGAAATTTGGCTTCCCGGAAGCGCCACCACCAAGATGGACAAGGCTGGGCACAAGCAGGGTTTTTGGGGCGCATTTTTCACAGGCGCACTCCTCGTGCTTTTGAGCACTCCGTGCTCCGCACCGTTTCTTGGCACCGCAATGGGTTTTGCCTTTACCGCATCAACCCCTGTGCTGTTTTTGTTTTTCACCGCAGCAGGCATCGGGCTTGCACTCCCCTACATGCTCGTAAGTGCGTTTCCGAAAGTCCTGAAAGTTTTTCCGAAACCGGGCGCATGGATGGTCACGCTCCAAAAAATCATGGGCGTTCTTTTGCTCGGCACAGTCGTATGGCTCTTGTGGGTTGTGCATGAACAAGCCGGAAACGTCGGCGTAGGCATCTTCGCCGCCATTTCACTTTTGAGCATCGCCATGAGTTTTGCGATAGGAAACATCGCCCCGCCGGGCGTCGCGTTCTTTCGCGAAGTGCTCTCCGTTGGCGGCGCCGTTGTAATCCTCGCCATCATCTGGTTTGCATTTGCATCGCCAAAGTTCGAAGCCGAAGTCGATGCGATTTTCAAGGCAAGGTCAGTACAGCTCGTCACCGAAGATGGATGGTATCGCTACACGCCGGAACTCATCGAAGAATTTGCGAAGTCCGGTCGTACCGTATTCATTGACGCCACCGCCGACTGGTGCCTCACTTGCAAGGCAAACGAAGCTGCTGTCCTCAACCGCGATGATTTCAAGCACGCGATGGACAGTTTGAACGTCGCCCGTGTCAAGGCTGACTGGACTCGCGAAACACCCGAAGTTACCGCACTCCTGCGCAGCATGGGCAAGTCCGGCGTCCCCGCCTACGCCATCTACCCCGCAGGCGATGCAAGTAAGCAAATCGTACTCCCGGAACTTCTTACGACAAGCGCGATTGTGGAGAAGATTGTAGACGGTAGACTGTAAAATTGATAGTGGTCAAAAAAGGTGGCTTGAGGCCACCTTTTTTCGCTTTACTGGCGATGCCGGAATAAATCCGGCATGACAACATTAAACGCGCTTGCCTTCACGCTTGTAGCGTTCGATGCATTCCTGGTAGAAGTCGAATGTCTGCTTGGCAATCGTCTTCCAGCTGAACACGTCAATGGCGCGCTTGCGGCTGACTTCGCCCATCTTCTTAGCAAGTTCCGGATTCTCGAGAATCTTGTTGAGCTTGTTCGCAAAGTCCGTCTGGAAAGCCTTCGGATCAGCAGGTTCAAAGATCGTTTCGGATACCGGCTTGAGCGGCACGAGGTAACCCGTTTCGCCATCGACGATGATTTCCGGAATGCCACCGACAGCAGAGCCAACGACAGGCGTTCCACAGCTCATGGCTTCGAGATTGATGATGCCGAACGGTTCATAAAGAGACGGCGTCGCAAAAACGGTTGCATGGCTATAGAGCACGCGAAGTTCCGTATGCGGCACAGCGTCCTGAATCCACACGACGCCATCACGCGTCTTCTGGACTTCTTCAATCAAGCGCTTGCATTCGTCGGCAAGTTCCTGCGTGTCCGGCGCACCGGCACAAAGCACCACCTGGGCGTTCTTGTCGATCTGCGGGATTGCCTGAATGAGCTGGCTGATGCCCTTCTGGCGCGTAATACGGCCCACAAAGAGCACGAACGGACGCTTCGGATCCACGCCCCACTTCTTCAAGATTTCTTCATCGAATGTCGGCTTGTAAAAATCCGGATCGATACCGTTGTAGATAACCTTCACGCGGTTTTCCGGCACGCCGTAAAGCTTCATCACATCGCGCTTCATGCCTTCGCTCACGGCAATCACGCCGTCAGCAGCTTCGTAAGCGGTGCGTTCAATCCAGCAGCTCATGTTATAGCCGCCGTCACCGAGCTGTTCCGCTTTCCACGGACGGTGCGGTTCGAGCGAGTGCGTCGTCAAAATAAGCGGACACTGCAAAAGGCGACTTGCGACCACGCCACCGAAATGGCTGTACCACGTATGGCAATGAATCACATCGATATCCTTGAGCGAGGACATCCACTGCAAATTAATATCGAGCGGCTTCAAGATTTTCTTGAAACGTTCATCAGCCGGATTATGTTCTAGCTTCTGGCTAAAACCAATGGCTCGGATATTGTCTGCATCGTCATTCTGCGGACCAAAGCAGCGTGCTTCGATGTGGCAGAGCTTGGAAAGTTCTTGGCTCAAGAACTTGACGTGGATACCTGCACCGCCATAGATTTCTGGCGGAAACTCATTAGTAAGGATAGCAGCGTTCATAATACAGCAAACAGTGTTTAGTGGACATTGGTTCGGTGGATGCCCGCAAACTGTTCTCGTGAATAATTATAAAAAAAAACAAACACCTCGACCATGAAGATCGAGGCGCTTGGTGTTTGGAGTGTTTAAGAGATTAGAAGTTCTTGCACTGGCCCTTCCAATTGCCGCGTTCGCCAACAATCGGGCCATTGATGTACTTGCCACTAGAGCCAACGAAATCAGCCTTGCGGTTGTCTTCGCCACCGAGGTGCCAACGCATCCATGCAACCGTTGCAGCCATGCCGCCCCACGGACCAGAACCATGGCCCCAGCCGCATTCGCCCTGCTGGCATTCATTGCCCTGACCGCCCGTCATCTTGATGAGGCATGCCGGAGCCTTGACGCCATGGTTGTTATAGTCAGCTTCGGCGTTCGGGCGTTCCATGCCGCCTTCGCCATAAACAATACCGATAGTCTTGCTTGTAGAAACCTGAGACATAGCCGTATGTCCGAGGTCACCACTGTTGTTGAGCATGGCGGTAATCACGCGATCGTCCTTGATGAGGGCTTGTTCAGATTCAAGACCGCCCATGGAGTGACCGGAGCAACCGACCTTCGTCATATCAAGCTTCTGGTACAGAGGATCATTCGGATCCTTGTTCTTCTTTTCGAGCCAGTTGAGGGCCGGAATTGCCTGAGTAGCGTTACCCGGAGATTCACGGAGTGCTATCACGACAAAGCCGTGAGAAGCGAGACGACGGATAATACCACCGTATGCACCCGGTTCCGTGCCGCCACCCGGACCCCACACGACAACAGCGTGCTTCTGGTCGTTAGAAAGCTGTTCCGGATAAGCAAGGATTCCACCGCCATCGTGACCGGTGCGTTCAATGTACTTGACCTTCAACTGGTCCTTCGTCTCGTCCGTGCCTTCGGCAAGGAAAACACCCTTCGGCTTAGCTGCTTCGCTGGAGCTCGATTCCACCTTTTCTTCGGAGCTGGAGGAGCTTACAGCAGGAGCACTCACCGAGCTGGAACTTACAGCCGGTGCGGTAGCAGAGCTCGATGCCGGAGCGTCACCGCAGGCGTTCGGCAAGCTAGAAGCCAAGCACTTGTCATCAGAACTGGAGCTTGCAGCAACATCAGCAGAAGATTCTGCGCCCGGAGCAGCTGCGCTGCTAGATTCCACCTGCGGCCCAACATCCGCACTGGAACCCGGAACAGTTGCACTGGAGCCAGCTTCAACAGTCGTACCAGAAGTCGGCTGAGCGGCATCAGAGCTAGAAATTTCTGTGCCAGCAGTACCCTGAGAGTCAGAGCTCGTGCCCGGCTGAACTTCTCCGGCAGAGCTAGACGACAAGCTGGCAGTAAAATCGCTAATTGCAGACGTGACATCGTCACCGCAATTTAGGAAGACCAAAGAACTGGCCAACACCACAGTTTTTAAGAGTTTAGATTTCATTTTGTTCTCCTATTTTTCCCATAACCTGTATATAAGCTACCTTATAATTTTGCGGATTTTCCACGTTTTGAACAAAGTCTCGTGGATAAAAAATCCAAAGTGCATAATCTCAGTCTATAAGAAAACGCCTCGATCGAAATGACCGAGACGCTTGGTTGTTGGAGTGTGGAAATGATTATGAATTAATTAGAAATTCTTACATTGGGTTTTCCATTTGCCCTGTTTACCGATGATGCTTCCATCGATATACTTGCCAGTCGTACCCACAAAATCTGCCTGACGTTCGTTTTCGCCACCGAGCTGCCAGCGCATCCAGGCAATCGTTGCCGCCATGCCGTCCCAGGAACCGGAACCATGGCCGTAACCGCCTTCGGAATTGTTCTTCGGACCGCCCGTCATTTCGATCAGGCATGACTTGATATCCGTTGCCGTTTCGTAATCCTTGATGGCGTTCGGCTTTTCCATGCCGACTTCGCCGTAAAGCACCGCAGCCGTTTTTTCTTTCGGGAAATTCTTGATGACACCGCCATTCTTGTCACCGCTATTGTTGAGGAATGCGGTAAACACGCGCTTGTCCTTGATGGCTGCCTGCTCCGATTCCAAGCCGCCCATCGAATGCCCAGAGCAACCGACCTTCGTCAATTCAAGCTTCTGGTAGAACGGATCGTTGGAATCCTTGTTCTTGTTTTCGAGCCAGTCAATCGCCTTGGAAGCCTGCGTTGCATCGCCCGGCGAAACGCTCAAGGCAATCACGACAAAACCATGCGAAGCGAGCCTGCGGATCATGCCTTCGTAAGCGCCCGGTTCCGTGCCGCCGCCCGGCCCCCACACGACAACGCCGTGTTTCTGGTCGCTAGAAAGCTGTTCCGGATAAGCTAAAATACCCTTATTATCCCAACCCGTATTTGTCTTGTAAACGACCTTCAGCTGGTCCTTTTCTTCTTCCTTGCCGCTCGCGAGAAAAATGCCCTTCGGAGCTTCGCTCGAACTAGAAACCTGTTCGCTGGAACTCGACTGTGCTACGGAAGAACTGGACGCCACGTCGCTTGAACTAGACTGCACATCAGAAGAGCTGCTCGGAGCATCTGCCGAACTCACCGGAGCTTCGTCGGAACTCGATGCAGGCGCAATTTCGGAACTAGAAGTCGGTGCAATATCAGAACTAGAGACCGGAGCATCACCGCAAGCGTTCGGCAAACTTGATGCCAAGCACTTGTCATCAGAGCTGGAACTTTCAGCCGTAGCTTCTATGCTAGATGAAGAAATATCGCCAGTAGACGATAACGGAGAAGTTGCAGAATCGTCCCCGCAGTTGATAAAGGCAATGGCACTTGCCAAAATCACACCCTTAAAAATCTTTGATTTCATTTTAGGCACTCCTTTTTTACCAAGACCTTTAATCCCATCCTTCAATAAAATACCCCAAAAAAAGCCCCGTGATCAAAATCACAGGGCACGTTTCGTTGACAAAAAGTCCAAAGCTAAAAAGGAGATTAACGCGGAGCGTAGATGCGGGACATGAATTCGGCGCGAGTCTTTTCGTCCGTCTTGAAGCGTCCGAGGAGCTGCGTCGTGACCATCATGGCACCCGGCTTTTTCACACCGCGCATCGTCATGCACATGTGCGAAGCTTCGAGAACCACGGCAACGCCCTTCGGCTGGAGCACTTTTTGAATAAGTTCTGCAATCTGGCGCGTCATGCGTTCCTGAATCTGCGGCATGCGGGCATAATATTCCACCACGCGCGGGATCTTCGAAAGACCAACCACGCAATCACCCGGGATGTAGGCCACATGAGCCTTGCCTGTAAACGGCAAAAAGTGGTGTTCGCACATGCTCGCAAACTGGATGTCCGGCACGATAATCATTTCATCGTACTTTTCGTGGAAACGCGTCTTGAGGATGTCTTCGGCCTTCATTTCACCCGTAAGGCTAGTCATGAGCTCAGCGTACATCTTAGCAACACGTTTCGGCGTATCGATAAGGCCTTCGCGGTTAGGGTCTTCGCCCATGCCTTCCAGAATCATCCGGAAGCCGTCTTCCATTTTCTTAAAATCCATAATGTACCCGCAAGCGATGAGGTATGAAGTCGGTTGCCTTCGGCATCCGTCGAGCGCAAAGATAGCAAAAAAGAGCTTACACAAACACGACTTCGTTGCCTGTGCGAGGAGTTTCCGCGCGGGTCGGAAGTCCCGATTCCGTATCGGCATAGCCAATCGCCACAGAAGCGTAAACGCGTTCATCTTCCTTAAGACCAAGGCCGCGCAGGTATTCCAAAAGCGTCGGGTCTTCATTCAGCCACTTGAGCTGATTGATGTAGCAACTGCCAAGGTCGAGTTCATTCGCGGCAAGCATCATGTTTTCGACAGCGCAGGCGACATCCGCCATGTTGTTGCCATATTCTTTTTTATTCGCAACCACGATAAGCACAGGCGCCGTATAGCAGAAAGAATAATTGCCTTTGCGCGAAAGCGTGATAGAATTCTTGAGGCTCTTGTAAAGGTCTTCGCGAAGTTCCATCGCTGCAAATGCGGACTGCACGAGCTCCTTGAGCTTTGCAATCACCGCCGCATCTGAAATCACGAAAAAGTGATTACCTTGTGCGTTACCGCCGGTCGGTCCGAATTGTCCCGCTTCGGCAATCAGTTTTAACTTTTCGATTTCAACAGGTTGCGCCTTGAACTTGCGCGTGCTGCGACGGGTCTTTATGGCTTCAAGTGTATTCATAATAAATCCTTCGAGACTCTTTACTTGTCAAGCGGGAGCATCAAAATTCTAGACTTGCGTTTTTGATTGTAGTGTTCACGCTTGGATGGCGGCAACTCATCAACAGTGCCATCGACAAACCCAAGCTGATAGAACCAATCGAGCGCCTGCGTCGTAAGCAAGAACAAAGTCTTATAGCCCTTCATACGACCAAGCGAAATCAAGTGGCGTACAATCGCATCGCCAATACCCGACTTGCGGTAGTTCGCACCGACAGCAATGCCAGCAACTTCAGCCATGCCATTTTCAAACGCATGGAGAGCACCGCAACCGTGGATGCTGTTATCGATGCTGTACACCACGTAATCAGCAAGCTTTTCAGAAATGGAGTCCTGCGTACGCGGCACCAGGTAACCCTTCGCAATATAGTCTTGCATAATGCGCAAGATATCCGGAATGTCTTCGATAGTCGCCGGGCGGATACAGGAGTACTGGTTTGCATACACCATGGTTCCGTCACCGCGAGCAGAGAACACTTCCTGCAACACGCTGCCCTGAAATTCACCGCTCAACAAATGCACACGGTTCGCACCCGCTTCGCAAGCGTTGATGGCATTCATCAGGTAATCCATTTGTGCAAAGTCGAGCACATCGGAATTGAGTTCCAGAAGTTCCTTCGCCTGGTCCACGTCCATTGCAGAAATAAGCCCGTTGTCCGTCGGTTCAAGATACTTCGTGTTCTTGCCCGTCACGAGACCTTCGAGCTTGATGCCGCTTTGGCTACCGATGAAGAACAGCTTCCCAACCTTCAAGTATTTGCAAAGTTCGGTAGCAAGTTCTGTACTAGAAATATTGTAGGCATGTCCAATCTTGTTCCAGCCAATCGGCGGGATAATCGGCACAAACTTCTCGTTCATGAGCTGTTCCAAGAGGTCGCGCTGGATGCGTTCAATGCGACCGGTGCGCATGTAGTCGACACCGTTAATCACGCCCATGCTGCGCGCCAAGATCCAGTTGCCTTGAATGCCACTGAGACCGCTCGCCGTGAGGTGGCTCATGATGCGTTGCGCAACACCCAAGGACGCCTGTTCCACAAGCGGAAGCGCCTCTTCGTTCGTGAGTCTCACGCCGTTATGGAATTCCGTCTCAAGGTCCCACGCCTTGAGCTGAGCATCGATGCTATTTCGCGTACCCGGCACGATAATGATTCGGATACCCGCCTTATGCAACAAAGCGATATCGCGCATCAGCACGGGGAACATCGGATGGTCCATCAGGCTATCGTCAATTTTCAGAACGAAAAGCTGACCTTTAAACCTATCCATATAGCCAAACACTTCACGGATGAAACCGGCTACTTCGAAGTGCTGAGAATAAAAATCGGACGCTGCGTTATTCATGGGTTAAAAAGTAGCAACAGAAAAAGCGAAGGACAGAACATCCTTCGCCATTTGAACAGAAAAAAGCCTTTTTTTTGCGTGGCGTTCCGCGCATTTCGCGAAACTACTTCGCCGGGAATACCTGCAACAGCTCCACCTCGAACACAAGGAGCGCATTAGGCGGAATTAAAGGCGGAGCACCGGCTTCACCATAGGCTAAAGCACTCGGGATCCACGCCTTCACCTTTTCACCGACCTTCATTTCCAAAAGCAAATCCTGCCAGCCTTCGATGACAGAAGTCACCGCAAATTCCATCGGGGCACCGCGCTTGACGCTATTGTCAAATTCCGTTCCGTTGAGAAGCGTTCCCACGTAATGGACTTGCACCTTGTCAGTCAGCTTCGGCTTGATTCCGGTACCTTCCTTAAGCATTAAATATTGCACGCCTTTTTTCGTGACCCAGATTCTCGGATCCTGAATATTCTTCGAAAGGAACGCAGCCTGGTCACTTAAAGCCTTACGTGCAGCAGCGGCCTCATCAATATCCTTTTGCATTTGCATCTGGTTGAGCAAGTCCTGAAGCGCAGCCTCGGACTGGGAATCCGTCATAAGGATCTCGCGAGAGGAATCTAAGACATCTCGCATGGCATCCATAAGGACATCCAGCTTAACAGGAACATTAATATTCGAAACAGCCCTGCCGAAGTCTACACCAAGCGCATAACTATAACGGTCAACCGCATTGTCCAAAAATACTTTTTGTTCCTGAGGTTCAGTTGGTTCCGGAACAGGGGTCAAATCAGGTGCACTAGAGGCTTCTTTAACCTCTGCAGGCGCAGGAACCGGATTTGAATCAACTGCGGGAGCAGATTTACTACCTCCGCAAGCCACAAGAGCGCTCCCCACAAAAAATATTGGCAAATAACGAAAAATTTTCATAAAAACGGATCCAATCCTATTTTTATCTCTAAAAATACTTTTTTTGGCGAAAAAACGCAAAAAAATGTGAGTTTTATCTCTAATTTACTATAAATGTAAAGAAAATCACACACTAACCCTTTAATTTTTCTTACTTTTTTGCTATCTTCGCGTTGAAAGGAAAATTTACAATGAAAAACAGCTTTAAGTGTTATATTGATTCTGCAACAGCTCAAAAAAAGCTGTTCGATGAGTCTATTGATAACGTTAAAGGCGCCTTGGTTAAAGTTGTATCTGAATCCATGGTGCGTAGCGATAGCGAAATGCAGGTTTTCAAAAAGCAGGAACCGGCTTATTCGACTACGGGTTGGCTCAAGGGCGCTCTTTCTTACCCCTGGGCAATCGTAAGCATCGTTATCCCATCGATTCTCGAAAACCTGTAATTCTGAAACGCCCGCCTCAAGCGGGCTTTGCTTTTATAGCAAAATACGTCTATTTTTATTTGTCATGCCCGCCACTGAACGGGCATCTCCTTTTTTAAAGAAAAAACACCTTTGGCGGCGAGCCTAAATTTTTTATTTTTGCAAAAAACGGAGATTTTATGGCAGCACTCATTTTAGACGGCAAGGCTCTTGCCAAGACTACTGAAGAAGAACTCAGCGCCCGCGTGGCAAAGCTCAAGGAAAAGACCGGCAAGACCCCGATTCTTGCAACGATTCTCGTGGGCGACGATCCGGCTAGCGCCACTTACGTCAAGATGAAGGGCAATGCCTGCGCCCGCGTCGGCATGGAAAGCATCCGCGTGGTGATGGACAAGAACACCACGACCGAAGAACTCCTCAACAAGATTCAGGAATTGAACGAAAACCCGAACGTGCACGGCATCCTCTTGCAGCACCCGGTTCCGCGCCACATCGACGAACGTGCCGCCTTCGAAGCTATCGACGCCCGCAAGGACGTGGACGGCGTGACCTGCCTCGGCTTTGGCCGCATGTCCATGGGCGAGCGTGCTTACGGCTGCGCAACGCCGGCCGGCATCATGCGTCTCCTCAAGGCTTACAACATTCCGCTTTCAGGCAAGCACGCCGTAGTCGTTGGCCGTAGCGCCATCCTCGGAAAGCCGATGGCCATGATGCTCCTCAACGCCAACTGCACCGTGACCATTTGCCACAGCAAGACCGAAAACCTTCCGGAATTCGTGAAGCAAGCAGACATCCTCGTGGGTGCCGTCGGCAAGCCGGAATTCATCAAGAAGTCCTGGATCAAGCCGGGTGCAGTCGTCGTGGACGCTGGTTACCATCCGGGTGGCGTGGGCGACATCGAAAAGGGCCTCGAAGAAGTCGCTTCCGCATACACTCCGGTTCCGGGCGGTGTAGGCCCGATGACCATCAACACCCTCATCTACCAGAGCGTGGAATCCGGCGAATCGTTGATCAAGTAATGTTCAACGTCACGCGACAGATAAAGCATTTGAAAGGCGCCCTAGTGGCGCTTTTCGCTTTGTGCACTTTGTGGTCTGCACAAGCTTTTGCCGCTTCCGAACTCCAAAAGCAGATGCTGCGCGACATGAAGAAATGCGGCAGCACCACCGAAGAAGTCACTTGCGTTGTCGAAGGCAAGGACGGCTGGCTCTTTTTGCAAGAAAGCCTGCTGAACGCCACCAAGCGCTGGAACGACAATACACCGCAAATCATCGCGTTCAAGGACTCGCTCGAAGCCCGCGGCATCAAGCTCATCGTCGTACCCGTTCCAGACAAGCTCCTTGTCGTACCCGAGCAATATTCCGATAAGGCGAAAAAAGGAATCAAGCTTCCGCAGTACAAGAAGTGGGTCGAGAAGCTCCGCAAGCATAACGTGACTGTCATCGACGCGCTCGACAAGATTAAAGAACTTCACAAGAATCTTGGCACCGAGACGCCCATGTTCGAACCATACGAAAGCCACTGCACAGGTCCCGCAAGACTCGTACTCGCCAACATGGCTGCAGATTCCATCGCACCGCTCCTCTACGGCATGAACCGCAAGCGCTACCCGCTACGCGATACCATTGTCGATGGCACCGGGAACCTCTACGACTTGCTTCACGGCGAAGAAATTAAATACAAAATAAAAGAACAAAAAGTTTTAGGCACCGACGGCTACAAGTATCGCGGTTCCAAAAAAGCACCGATTATTGTCATTGGCGATAGCAATGTAGGCCAGGGCAAATCCTACGGTGCACAAATCGGCGCATACATCGCAGCTGCGACAAGCGTCGAGACATTCACTATCAGCAAAGTCGGCGGCGGCAACATCGGCCCGCAAATGTTCAAAGGCAAGTCCAGTTTTTTGGAAGGCAAAAAGGCAGTCGTCTGGGTATTCGACGGTCGCGAGCTCTACGGGCATTTCAAAGCGCCGGAATTTTAAATTCCACAAACCCGACCAACAGCTACTTCAGCTTCTCTAAAAATTCCTTAGCGTCGCAGGACTCGACAAGACTTTCGCCGAGCAGTTTCTGCAAGCGCAGCAAGTCATTGCGACCATTGTGTTCAAAGATAACCACTTTCTTGAAGTGGTCGCGGTGGCGCAACAGGAATTCCAGATTGTTGATATCCGTCTTCGGGAAACCATAACCGATAAAGTAAATCTCTTCGGCGTTTTTCAGATAGTAATCCGCCTTGGACCATAGCAAGTTGAAAAGACTCCCACGCAAGAAAGATTCCTTGGCATGCGCCATCGGAATGAAGATGGGAGTGTCTTCGCAGTAGATGGGGAAACTGCGGTCTTGCGGTTCGACTTCGCAAACGTTTTTCAAGTCGAGTTCGTCGCTTGCGCCCTTGACGGGGAACCAGTTGAGAGAACCGTGCAATTTGATAAGGTCTATGGTGCGGTTAGATTTGCCGCGTTTCGCCGAGCGATCAGCAGGGTCGATTTTCACGCCGTAGTCCACAGAAACTTGTTCGCGAAGTTCCTTATCCTTGGCAATCGCAGTTTCAATGAGCGTGTCGTAATTGAACGAGAGCAAAAGCGTTTCGCGAGAACCCGATGCCGAATCGTTTTCACAAGACACCAAAAATTTCTTGAGAATCGCCGACGACGACGCGTCTAACACGTTGTCGCTACGGATAACGCTTGCGATAAAGCGCAAAAGTTCAAAGCGGAGCGACGCATGATAAAGACGCTCACGCTCGCCCGGAAAAATCTGCGCCGAAAGAATAGACGTTGCCAAAGGCTCAATGCCAAGGTAATCGCTATCGCCGTTGCAGAGCGTCAAAAAGCGCTTGCAGTAATCGCGAAAATGCGGAAACTCGTCCGGGATTCCAAAAGGGATAAGTTCGTTCAAGTCGCGGAGCGTGGGCATCTGCGGCGAGAAGGACTTGCTAAAACCAGAACCAAGTACAAAAATACGGCGATAACAATTCGATTGCATCATACCGTTAATGTATAATTTTTAAGCGAAAATGAACTTAAAAATGAAGCCAGCCCGTTTCCATGGCGGTAATGGGCGTAACTTTCACATTGCCTTTTTCAAGGCGTTCAAAAGCAAGCCCCGTCAAGAAGTTCATCCAGCATTTCGGCTGGAACTTCAAATTGCAAAAGTGCGAGAGGCACGGTACAATCCAGGCATCGTGCGTCACGAAGATGTTGAAGCGGGAATCGCCTTTTGCAAACATCATCTCGCGCATCTGTTCGGCGCGTTCATGCAATGGGAAAAAAGCATCGTGCTCGCCGGAATCAAGCCACTCGCAGATACCTTCGTAAAAACCTTCTCGCAAAGTTTGCTCGTATGCAGGCACATCACGGACAAAGAAATCGCCAAGTTCATTCAGCGGCGTGACATTCACCGAGGCGCCCGAGCAAACTCCAAAGCCCGCAAGCTTGCGACCTTCACCAATGCACTTCGCCGTTTCCACGCAACGCCCGACCGGGCTCGAAAAGTACACCGCATCGCCAATCGCAGGAATCACTTTCCCAAGCGCTACCGCCTGGCGACGCCCACAATCCGTAAGCCCCACATGCGCACCAAAGTCCTTATCGTCCGGCGTAATGTGGTTGCGTTCGGCATGGCGCAACAGCAGATAAATTTTAGAGTTCCAGTCAACCTGGGCAAAAAAATCTGAAATTTGTACGAAGTCGTTAGTCATTGTTCGTCAGCCCGCGATTGCAGCAGAAATCGGGATCCACAAAGCGTGTCCGAGCGCAAAACTCAAGATGCCAAGCAAGAATCCGCAGACGATATCCGAAAACCAGTGCACGCCAAAGTACACGCGCAAAAGCCCCCACGTGAGCGGCAACAGCATCATAATCCATCCGTACTGCGGCACGCAATAAAACACCGTGCTTGCCACCGCCAAATTGTTCATCGTATGGCCCGACGGGAAGCTGTACTTGTCAAGCGGCGGGACCTCCGCCTTGATTTGCGGGTTGGCGGCAAACGGGCGCGGACGCTTAGTGCTGAGCTTGACGCCCTCGTAAATGAGAAGGCTCATCGCAAGCGAAACAAGAGCCTGCCACAGAATCGGCAAAAAACTATCCCAGCTCGTTCTCCAAATCAAAAATGCAATGAACAAAGCCCAGATATAGCCATCGCCCAAGCGCACGTAAAAGCGCAACCAGCCATTCACCTTGCGCGAAAAATGGCGATTAGTCCAGTAAACCGAGACGCGATTGTCAAAATCAAAAATTTTCTTCAACATCACGTTAAATGTAGATTTTTACGCTCGCCACACTGCGCCAAAATTCCTATTTTATCAAACGATATAATCTATAAAGGAAATCCCATGCGCGTACTCGTCCTCAACTGCGGCAGCTCTTCTGTAAAATTTGCTGTCATTGATACAAAGACCCAGGAATCCATCGCTAGCGGCCTCGTCGAAAATATCGGCGTGAACGGCCACACCAAGGCCAAGGGTCCTGAAGGCAAGATTGACTTCAACTTCGACTGCCCCACGCATGCCGAAGCTGTGGACCAGGTCAAGAAGTTCCTTGACGCCCAGAAACTCACCGACACGATTGAAGCCATCGGCCACCGCGTCGTGCATGGCGGTAAGTACATCAAGAGCGAAAAGGTCTCTCAGGAAGTCATCGACTACATCCGCAGCATCACGCTCTTTGCCCCGCTCCACGAACCGGCACTCGCTACCGGTATGGAATGCGCCACCAAGTTCTTCCCGGGTCTTCCGCAGGTCGCCGTGTTCGATACGGCTTTCCACCAGACCATGCCGCAGAAGGCTTACCTCTACGGCATCCCGTACAAGTTCTATGAAAACGACGGCATCCGCCGTTACGGTGCACACGGCACAAGCCACCGCTTCGTGACTGCCGAAGCTTGCAAGGTTCTCGGCACCAAGCCCGAAGAAACCTGCCTCATCACGGCTCACCTCGGCAACGGCTCCAGCTGCTCCGCCATCTTGAACGGCCAGTGCGTCGATACCACGATGGGCTTCACACCGCTCGAAGGCCTTATCATGGGTACCCGCTCCGGTAGCCTCGACCCGGCAATCCTCTTCTACATCGCTAAGAAGTACGGTGAAGAATACGGCACCATCGACAAGCTCGACCACCTCGTGAACAAGGAATCCGGCTTGTTGGGCCTCTCTGGACTTTCTAACGACATGCGTACACTCACGCAGGCAGCAAGCGAAGGCAACAAGCAGGCTCAAATCGCTCTCGACGTCTTCTGCTACCGCCTCACCCGCGAAATCGGCGGCATCGCCATGGCTCTCCCGCGCATTGACGCTATCGTCTTCACGGGCGGCATCGGCGAAAACAGCTTCTACGTCCGCAAGCAGGCTCTCGACAACCTGAAGCTCCTCGGCTACCAGGTCGACGAAGAACGCAACCTCAAGAGCGGCAAGGAATCCAACCACCTCATCACGAAGGATGGCACGCCGAAGGCAATCGTCGTTGCAACAAACGAAGAACTCCTCATCGCTCTCGACACCGAAGCACTGGTGAAGTAACGCAAAGCAGAATAGTGAGCAACAAGTCCCATGCGTTAAGCTGGGACGGTTGCGAGAGTGAGCGCCAGCCCTGCACATGTTTTGCAGATTCTAGCGCGAACGGTCAGAAAAAGGCTCCGCGATGCGGAGCCTCTTCTTTTTGAAGACTTTTTCCATTTAATAAAAGAGATACCCGCACGGAGGCGGGCATGACACTCTAGTAACTAATAACTATTGACTAGTAACTGCGCCTCCGGCGCTTACTTAATCGTCCATGTCTGGTTGTTGACGCGGAGGATCTTGCGTCCCTGCACCTGGGCAGAAGCGTTGAGCACTTCAGCCGGGTTCACCGGAAGCTTAGCACTCCAGACCACGCGACCCTTCATGTCCATGATCTTTGCCGTACCGCGCTTTGCCATCACAGCATTCTGCCAGTTCATCTTCGGCTGAGCAAGCTGCGGTTTCAAGCCAATCGGTCTTTCACCAATGATGACATACAGCGGAACCGTCACATTCAACTTATCCGGATCGCTTGCCTTCACGCCAATCGCAAGAATCTGCTTGTCCTTGAACTTGACGCCTTCATTAGCCTTGACCGTAATCACGGAACCCTTCATCGAAATCGAAACGTACTTCAGCAAAGCGTCAGTCTCGTTCGGGGTATAGGTCAATTCATCGCCATCGACATCCGTCACAAGCGTATCCAAATCCCATTTGACTTTCCAGTCGGACTTTTCGGATACATAGATGGTATCGCGATGCAACAGCACAGGCTTGTCGTTTACCGGAGTAATCGTCACGCAGAACTCAAAGCTCTTGGAGCCAGACTTCTTGTCTGTTGCCGTCACGACCACATAAGCCTTGCCCGTAGAATCCTGAACGGAGTTGATTTCAAGGATTCCCTTATCCGTAATCTGAACCTTGAGCTTGCCATCCTTGCTCTTTGCAGAGTAGGTCAGCGGGTCGCCTTCCGGATCCTTGAACCAGGAGGCAATCACAGAACTCGTGTACTTCAAAGTTTTCGAAGTCGGGAAGTCTTCGGTCACAGTCGTATCGAGAGTGCTGGACTTTACGACAACGGTCGGGAGCAAGTTGCGCTTTTCGACCACAATTGTCACGATAGCGGCCTTGGACTTCGTTCCCTTGACAACAGCATAGTAACCAAAGTAATCGACACCTTCATAGCCTTCTTCCGGCACGTACTTGAAGCTACCGTCCTTATTGAATGTCAACGTTCCA
The DNA here is from genome assembly GCF_900142945.1 of Fibrobacter sp. UWB7. Classification (NCBI taxonomy): domain Bacteria; kingdom Pseudomonadati; phylum Fibrobacterota; class Fibrobacteria; order Fibrobacterales; family Fibrobacteraceae; genus Fibrobacter; species Fibrobacter sp. UWB7. The sequence goes on along the minus strand of NZ_FRCO01000005.1, from coordinate 32,074 downwards.
TGAGCAGGCTTCTGGGCAAGTTCAGCTTCCATACCCTTCGTCACGCCTTCTGGATACTTGTCGTTAGCAAGAACGCCTTCCTTGGCATCCACCGTAAGAGTGCTATCGTTAAACGTGGTGTACTCGTCCTTTACAGCCTGGGCGACATCCTTCGGAGAGACAAGCTTTGCATAAAGCTTCACACCGACGGAATCCTTGCCATCCGAAGCATAGAAGAAGATAGTTGCAAGACCCGTTGCACTAGCCACCGGCTTCAGAGAAATAAAGTAGGTGCTTGTAGTCACGCTATCGACTGTAGCAATAATCTTTGTACCTACAGCCTTATAAGTAAACTTCTGCGTGCCTTCGGTAACTTCACGATCCTTAAAGACCAAGGACTTTGTCGGAATCTTGATCTGTTTTACGGTATCTTCATCGAAGTCCATATCGAGAACAAGCGTATCCTTCAGGAATGCACTATCGGCAACCGTCACGGTCGGCTTGGCGTTGATCGGCACCACGTGGATGACCACAGTACCCTTGTTACTAATCATCGTATGATTTGCAGTTTCCACAAGCACGTAAGTCAACGTGTCATCACCACGGAAATCCTTTTCCGGAGTATAGACGAATGAACCCAACTGGGAGAATTCCGTCAAAACGCCATGCTTGGTAGAATCCACCGGCACAACCAGGAAGTCATCGCCATCCGGATCCGTGTTCATTGCAGCAAGACCGCGCACAATCGGAACAATCAAATCTTCGCCTTCGTTCACTGTATACGACGTATCCAAAGCCACCGGCGGTCTATTGGCATCCTTGATTGTCAAGGCGTACTGGACAAAGACAGATTCAGACTTTCCATCCGTCGCATAAATCGCCACATTGATACTCGTATCCTTTTTAATACCGGTCGGAGTAAAGCGAAGGGTATCATTCAACGTAGCCTTGTCCATCGGAGTCAAGATGGAAATCAACGGAGCAGACATGTCAACGGCAAAAATGAGCTTGTCATTGTCTTCGTCTGCAAAAAGATCTACCAACGGAACCTTGACTGTATCCGTTTCATCAATCTTCAGCACAACGACTTCATCATAAGGAGCAAGCACCGTTGTCGGATGATTTTCTGCAGGAGGATCATCCGGGCATTCCGGGTCACCCGGGCAAACCGGATCAGGTCCCGGACCTTCAGCATCAGCCGTAATGATAACGTTAAACTGAGCCTTTACAGAAGTTCCTTCGCTACTCAAAGCAAAGATATTAAGAGCTAATGCTGTATCGCGTTCAATATTCCTAGAAACAAACACAAGAGTGTCCGCCAAAGTCGGCGCATCAGCCGGCTTGATCTTCGTCAAGATATTGGCAGGCATCGAAGTCGCAATCGTAATCTCTTCATTTTCGCCCGCAGTAAAGACCTTCGAAAGAGGAATCTTCAAGGAATCCGTTTCCTTCATCGTCACGGTCTGAGCCTTGTTATACGGTTCAAGCACCGCGAGAGAGGGCTCTTCAATAACCGATCCGCATTCGCCGAGAGAAATGCCAGAAATCGTAATGACGTTTTTATGCCTAGTGGCATCGCTCGCTTCAAAGCTATTGGCATGGCCAGCCTTATAGCTCATCTGAATGGCTAGCTGTTTAGTCAAGTCCAGCGCGGCAGTTTCGCCCCAGCCTGTTTCCTGAGCAAAATTCTGAAAATCGATATATCTGGAAGTAAATTCCGATGTAGCAGGAAGATCCGTGCCGTAATAATTGTAGTCCGTAATCGTAGACTGCTTCAAGTCCAAACGGAACTGGCGATCTGCCTTATAGGTAACGCAAAGGCCAGAATGAGCCGAAAGGTCTACATCGACATCTTGCTTATTGGTCTGTTTCCATGCAAAACCGAAGCCTGCGACACTGTATTGGTCAGAATTAAGGTCCAATTCTACAGAAAATTGCTTATACCCGTCATCGGTATCAGAAAGGGTACCTTTTGTATTCGGTTCCGGCTGGGCATAGCTAAACCAGTATGCCGGCTGCATGTCATTGCCTTTCTGTTTATCAAAACTCCAAACCGTCGTGCCGGCGAAACCCGTCGTCGCGCCAGCCAACGCCATCACCAAAGATAACGATAGCGATTTCATTATAAAAACTCCTCTAAGATTTCAACACCAAGACCCATCAGGGTAAATCTATATTATCCCGTGAGCTTTGTCACTAGGGGAGCAAAAAAAAAATCATCCCAAATTGTCAAGGGCTTCGAAGCGTTCGTAAGCCTGTTCGAGCAGAGCCTCGTCATCGGCAATTTTTTTCTGGAGTTCCACGATGAGGGTTGCGTTCGTGTAGACTTCGGGCTTGGAAAGTTCCAGCTGGTAGTCGGCAATTTCCTTTTCGAGCTTTTCGATTTTTTCGGGGAGGGCGGCGTATTCGCGCTCTTCGTTGTAGCTGCGCTTTTTCTTTTTCGCAGGCGCGGGGGACGCAGAGGCGGCGCCGGCGCCAGCGTTAGAGCGGGCCTGCTTTTCGGCTTCGCGTTCGGCGGCCAGGCGGGCTGCCTGGGCGGCTTCCTTGTCGCGGAGCTTCTTGTTCGCCTCGTAATCGGAGTAACCGCCAACCGCTTCAAAGACATGACCATCTTCTTCGATGGCGAGGATGCCCGTCGCCACGGAATCGAGGAAGGCACGGTCATGACTGACAGTCAGGACGGTGCCGTTATAGTCCGCCAAAAGTTCTGCCAATAGGTCGAGGGTTTCCATGTCCAAGTCGTTCGTCGGTTCGTCAAGTACCAAGACGTTGCTCGGGTGGCTAAAGAGGCACGCGAGCAAAAGGCGGTTGCGTTCACCGCCACTAAGCGCACTGATCGGGCCGCGGGCGCGATCCGCCGAGAACAAGAAGTCTTGCAAATAACTTAACACATGGCGTTTGACACCGTTCAATGTGATATAAGCCTGACCATCACCGATATTTTCGATGAGCGACTTGTCTTCGCGCAGGCGGGTACGCATCTGGTCAAAATACGCAATATGGAGATTACTGCCCAAACGCACTTCACCCGATTCCGGCTGAAGTTCGCCAAGAATCAAGCGGAGTAGTGTCGTCTTGCCAGAGCCATTCGGCCCCACAATGCCAATGCGGTCACCACGGCTGATTTCTGTCGAGAGGTCGCTAATGAGCGGGCTCCCGTCATAGGAATAGCTCACATTCTTGAGACGCGCAACGAGGCGCCCGGAACGGTCGGCTTCCGTAATCTGCATGTTCACATTGCCTGTACGGGAGCGGCGGGCCGCGCGTTCTTCGCGCATCTTGATGAGGGCGCGGACTCGCCCCTCGTTGCGCGTACGGCGGGCCTGGATGCCCTTGCGAATCCAGACTTCTTCTTCAGCCAATTTCTTATCGAAAAGCGCATTCGCCTTTTCTTCTTCAGCAAGCGCCTGGTCCCTAAACTGTACAAACTTGTCGTACGGGAAATCCCAGCTGCGCACACGACCACGGTCAAGCTCAAAAATACGTGTTGCCGTACGGCGGACAAATGCTCGGTCATGGCTCACAAACATCACTGCGCAATTCAAGCGCGTCACAATCCCTTCCAGCCACTGGATCGCGGGAATGTCCAAATGGTTCGTCGGTTCGTCGAGCAAAAGCAAATCCGGATCTTCAGCCACAGCACGAGCAAAAAGCACACGGCGCTTCTGACCACCGCTCAAGCTGTCGTAAGGCGCATCCGCATCGATGCCCGTCTTCCCGAGAATCGCCTCAGCAGTCGCATTGTGCGCGCCATCGTCCAGAATCTTCTGTGAAATCACAGAACCGCCGCTTACCACGGACACACGCCCCATCACAATGTCGCGAACGGTCCCATCGAGATGAGCCGGGATTTCCTGGATCATGCGGGAGACCTTAAGCCCCGTCTTCTTTACGATTTCGCCGGAATTCGCTTCCATCTCACCGGTCAGCACCTTCAAAAGCGTGCTTTTGCCCTCGCCATTACGACCCACAAGGCAAATGCGGTCGCCAGCCTCAATATCGAACGAGACATTATCCAAAAGCGGCGGACCGCCAAAACGCAGCAAAATATTCTGAACCGACAAAATGGGCATAAAAACCTACTTCTTTTTCACAAAAATAAAAATCTTGCGTTTAAAACTTTTAATGCAAACTTTAAAAAAAAAGGAGATGCCTTTAATTATCTAAATTTGGACGAAATGCGTTTTTTGTCTAAAAAGCTACTAGCACTAGCAGCCTTCGCCGCACCAGCATTTGCAGGAGTTGAAGCCGATTCCACGGACGACTTCCAGCGTTTTTCCGTTGTCCCCATTCTTGGCTATACCGAAGAAACCCGGTACCAGTTCGGGGCAATGGCAATCATATTCTTCAAACCTGAATTTACCGGCGGAAACTCCACCGAGCTAGACCTTTCCTTTTACGGCACAACACGCAAGCAAGTTACGGGTTCTGTATCACCCAAGTTCTTCTTGTTGAACGATCGAATTTCAGGAGATGTCGACCTCCATTACGAAAACTGGGTCGGCAATTACTTTGGTAGAGGCAACGATCCCGACATCGACGACTACCGCAAGTTCGACCGCCACACATTCTATTTTACATCCTTAACCGAAGCCAATTTTGGTACAAAGCAATGGCTTCCGGACTTCCGCTACGGGCTATTTTTCGAGATAAACAGCACCGAGATTGACCTCAACCGGTACAATTACCACGGGACTCTCAATCGCCCTGAAAACACAGACGGCTGGAGAAACGGCGTAGGCTACCATCTTTCCATAGACTCCCGCGACAACACCAACTGGGCTCGGCATGGTTACCTTGTACAATGGGGACACTACTTTTATAACAAAGCCTTAGGCGACTACAATTTCACCCATCAGGAACTCGATGTCCGCGGCTATACAGAATTCATCTGGAATACGTCCATGGCTGTCGGTTTCCTCTGGCAACGCATCGACGGAGACGCTCCTTTTGACAAACTTGCAGGCTCGGACGGGCTCAAGCGGTTCCGAGGCGTCGAAAAGAACTTCTTCTACGGCAACCAGGCGATGTTTTTACAAGTGGAATTCCGCAAGAAACTGTTCTGGCGACTCGCCGGTGACATTTTCTTCGAAGGCGGAAAAACGGGCGATTACTTTAGCGACCTTATGCGTAACAAGTGGCACAGGAGCTTGGGCTTCGGGGGGCGGTTGGCGCTCAACCAGAAAGAAAACCTGTATGCCCGCTGCGAATTTTCATGGGTCGATTTCAAGCACCTCGGCATGACGATGTACGTCCGCGACGCCTTCTAGTGGGTAGACACTAGTCAATAGTTATTAGTTTCTGGGGATAAAAAAAGCGGATGCAAACCCGAGAGCCTGCATCCGCCATTTTGAGATAGAATAATCAACGGTTTAAGGATTAGTCCTTAACGCTGTTCCAGTCCAAGACACCCTTCTTCAAGAGGTAGATGTAACCGGCTTCGAGAATCAGGAGGAAGCCGAGGAGGATGAACAGCAATTCCCAGCCGCCAGCGAGGAACTGGATGGTCCAGGGATAAATAAAGGCGACTTCGAGGTCAAACACCAAGAAGAGCATAGCCACCATGTAATATTTTACCGGATAGCGCTCGTTTGCCGTACCGGAAACGTGAGCAAGGCCACATTCGTAAGCAGAACCCTTAATAAGGGTATGCTTGATCTTGCCCGGGTGCAAAACCCAGTTGGCGACGAGAAGAACTGTGGGGATGCAGAGAGCCATGATCACAAGGATCGTCATGGCGAAGGTGGTGTCGAAAATTTCAACATTGCTCATAGTGATTCCAAAGATAGTAAAAAAGTTTTTGCTACAGCAAACCATTTTTGTAAACTATATTTGGTAATCATGAAGAAAAATCTCCTTTCTTTCGTTATTGTAGGGGCCTCCACCCTCTTTTTCGGCTGTTCGGACGATCCAAGTCCAATGGCACCTCCTGTCTCCATCATTAGTTCTTCCTCTGTCGTTTCGCCAACATCGTCCTCCATTTCCAATCCGGGAGATTCTACGATTGTCATCGGCGTCAGAGACACAACTGAAAAGCACCAGACAGTAACCGTTCCCAGTCAATCGAGCGTCCAGCACCCTGACATGGTGGACGAAAGCCAGACGTTCTGCATCTGGACCGCAGGTTGCGAAGCTACGGTGAAGCCGCCTTCATCCTCCTCCAAGGCAACACCGGTTGCAAAGAGTTCCTCCAGCAATAACGGCATTACCATCGACACGCCCGAAAACAAGGAACCCGTCGTCCAAGGTCTCCAGATGACCGACACGCGTGACAACCAGACTTACACCCTTATTCAAGTTGGCACAAAGCTCTGGATGGCACAGGACATCAATTACGCTATCGCCAACAGCGAATGCTACAACGAATCCGACGCCAACTGCGCAACAAACGGAAGACTTTACACATTCAACGGCGCCCAGAAGGCATGCCCGACCGGTTGGCGCCTCCCGAGCCGCGAAGAAGCTCAAACAGCTATTAACAACGAAGCTATGCCTTGGAGCTATAGCGGACGCTGCAAGGACGGCGACTGCAACTTCATGGGTGACATGGGCTTCCACTGGACATCCGGAACTCCGGAATCCGGCGACAAGAAATTCGACGAAAACGGCGGAACAAACGGAGCACTCATCATCGTGGAGAAATCTCCCGAATATGTCAAGGACAAGGAAGGCGAAGATAGATTGTTCTTCCAGGTCGACTCCAAGACAAAGCGCTTCAGCGTCCGCTGCGTCCAGGATTAACCAACGATTTTCCTCCTTACAACAAAGACTCCGCGCGAGCGGAGTCTTTTCCTTTTTCAGCAAGAACCGCCCCCTCAACTTTACTAAATTCCCTCTTATGCTACGTTCAAAGTACCAGATGCTCACGGACTCGCTTTCCGAGAACATTTTCAAGACGAGGACCCAGGCCAACCCGATCATGCTGGTGGTGCTCGCCTATCTTCTGCTCATCGCGATTGGCACCGGACTTTTAAGTCTCCCCGCATCCACCACTCGCCCCATAGATTTTATCGAAGCCTTTTTCACATCGATGTCTGCCGTCTGCGTCACCGGGCTTTCCGTTGTCGATATTTCTTCTACATATACAGATACAGGCCACTGGTTCATCATCGTCCTCATGCAGCTTGGCGGACTCGGTATCATGACCGCATCTACAACACTTATCTTGCTTGCCGGCATGCATCCAGGATTTAGCCACCAGTCCGTATTCTTCTCCGAATTCACGCAAGAAGGAAACATCGACGCAGGTCGCATCCTCAAGGCAGTCATCCCATTTACATTTGTTCTGGAACTCATCGGCGGCACCGTCTACTTCACGCAGTTCGAATCTATGGAAATGTACGACCGCATTTTGTGCTCTGTTTTCCAGGCAGTCAGTTCATTCTGCGGTGTAGGATTTACGTTGTTCCCCAACTCGCTCGAAGGTTTCCAGTACAACCCCGTCATGAACATCACCACCTGCATCCTCGTACTGGCAGGCGGTTTCGGATTTTTAGCCATTGCAGAGCTGCGCTACATCTTCGACTTCAGCCACAAGGAAATCCGCCGCGTTTCTTTGCACACCCGCATTGCGACTTACGGCACCATTATCGTCATCCTCGCAAGCATTCTCGTCTTCTCGTTCACCGAATGGAACAACCTCTTTAGCGGACACACCATAGGCGAGAACGCGCAATCCGTATTATTCATGGCGTTCACAAGCCGCACGGCAGGACTCAACTCCTTGAACATTCCAGACCTCACGCAAGCATCGCTATTTTTCTTTATCATCATCATGTTCATTGGTGCAAACCCTGGTAGCTGTGGTGGTGGCATCAAGATTACAACCGCAGCAGTCATCGGGCTTTTGGGCATAAATAGACTCCTCGGCAGAGAAAAGACTCAAGTCATGGGTCGCACCATCCCGAACAACACCGTCGATAAGGCAATTCGAATTTTCGTCGTCGCCATGGTTGTGATTGCTGCAGCAACGCTCATCCTCCTCTGCACCGAAATCCCTTCCGGCACAGCCTACTCCGCCAACAGCACGCCATTCCTCAAAATTCTGTTCGAAGTCGTGAGCGCTTATGCCACATGCGGACTTTCGATGGGACTTACCGAAGAACTCACCACGGTCGGGAAAATCGTCATCTGCTGCGTGATGTTCATCGGACGAATGGGACCATTGTTCCTGATTTCGGCAGTCGCAGGCAAGCTTCAGGACACCGCTTATTACGCCGAAGAAGATATAATGGTCGGTTAACTTAATACTATATTTAAATTATGGCTTCTAGACAATTCGTGATTATCGGTCTTGGGAATTCGGCAAACTACCTTGCCCGTCATTTGACATCGCTCGGTCATGACATCATGGTCATCGACTCTCATCCCGAAAAAGTCCAAGACTTCGCCAGCATGGTCTCGCAAGCCGTTGTCGCCGACAGCACCCGCAAAAAGCAGCTCGCCTCCATCCCGTCATTAACCAAGGCGGATAGCGTTATCGTCTGCATCGGTAGTAACCTGGAAGCATCCCTCCTCACCATCCTGAACCTAAAGGAACTCGGAGTCAAGCACATCATCGCAAAGTCGAGCAGTGCCGAACACACGAGCATTTTGGAAAAGCTTGGCGTTACAGATATTTTCCACCCGGAACGCGACGCTGCCATAAGCCTTGCCGAACGCTTGAACCGCCCGAACATGGTCGACTTCCTTCCGTTCATGGAAGGCTATTCCATCGTGGAACTTGTCTGTCCCAAGCAGTTTATCGGTAAAACTCTTAAGACGCTGTCGCTCACGCACAAGTACGGCGTGCAGGTGATCGCCATTCGCGATCCGCAGGAGCCAACGCCTAAAATCGGTAACATTGCAGATGTCATCTTGCAAGAAGACGACGTGCTGTTCATCATCGGGCCAAACGAAGCTCTCGACAAATTAAAGGACTAGTTTAATCCGCCCTCTCCGACCGCGCACTTGTCGCACAGTCCGAACATATAGAGCGAAGTCCCCTGCAAAGTAAAGCCTGCAGGAATCATTTGCGTGCAATCTGGCGGCGCTATAAAGATATCATAGACCTTGCCGCATTTCTTGCACTTGAAATGGCTATGCGGAGAGCAGTCCGCATCGTAGCGCAAGAAGCCGTCGCCAAAATCGAGTGAAATCGCCAAGTCATTTTCGAGCAACAGTTCCAATGTATTGTAGACCGTCGTGCGCGAAAGCGACGGGTATTTTGGCAAAAGCGCCATATAGATTTCATCGACCGTCGGGTGCGTCTTGACTCCCCGCAGGTAATGGTAGACACAAACCCTCTGCAGCGAAGGCCTAATGCCGTGATCCTTGAGTATGCTTGCTGTATCCTGCATATCACACCCCTTTTCCTCAAACATTCCATAAAAAAGCGGTCCCGCACGCTTTTGAGACGTCCGGAACCGCACCACACTCCAATCTTACTTGAAGTAGCGACCGAGCAAGCCCTGGAAAGCAGAGCCGTGACGGGCCTCGTCCTTGCACATTTCATGAACAGTGTCATGGATAGCATCGTAACCGAGTTCCTTGGCGCGCTTTGCAAGAGCAAGCTTACCCTCAGTTGCTCCCGCTTCGGCAGCAACGCGAAGTTCCAGGTTCTTCTTGGTGTCGGCATAGACGACTTCGCCCAAGAGTTCTGCAAACTTGGCAGCATGTTCAGCTTCTTCGAAAGCAATGCGCTTATAAGCTTCTGCCACTTCCGGGAATCCTTCGCGGTCCGCCTGACGGCTCATCGCAAGGTACATGCCCACTTCGGTACATTCACCCGCGAAATTTTCACGGAGGCCCTGCACCACTTCGGCATCTAAGCCCTGAGCGACACCGACCTTGTGTTCGTCAGCCCAGACAATCTTCCCTGCAGCAGGCGTTTCCACCTTTTCGAAGAACTTGCTCTTCGGAGCGTGGCACTGCGGGCATTCTTCCGGAGCTTCCGGACCCATGTGAACGTAACCGCAAACTTTGCAAACCCAGACCTTCATATCTTCTCCTTTTCCGCTATGCGGAATTTGATGAAATATTACAAAAACTCATTTAATTTTGTTCTTATTTTTGTAACAATTACAAATATATAATTATTTCAACAAAAGTCAATAGCTTGAAGAAAAAAAATTTAATCATCGCATTTCGCCAGATTCTACCAAATCGACAGCATAAAAAAAACGACCCGTTCGGGTCGATTTAGCGCTTTTAGCTTTTTTTGGAATTTTAGAAAGCAGCTGCTTCCGGAGCTTTTTCGCGAGCACGCTTGGCTTCGCTTTCCGTAGCGAGCTGGCGGTGCGTTACAGAACCTACTGCATAATAGCGATTACCCTTCTGGATCACCGCGGTATAAGCATCGAGAGCCTTCACCGAGAACCATTCCTGGTAGAGATTATGCACATTTTCTTTAAGGTTCGAAAGTTCGCTAATAGCCGGCGCACCAGACGCCTTGCCATACTTGAGCGTAAACTGGTCAGACATATAGGCGACAGCTTCAAAAGTCTTGCTCAAGCGAGCACGTTCGACACGACCTGTACGGATTTCAAAGGCATAGAACTTATCATTCTTATTGAAAATGAAGTCAACCTGAACTGGCAGTTCGCCGAACATATAAACAGGAATCACCACGCGTTCGCCAATGCCCGTCTGACCGTAAGGTTCGTAACCTTTTTTCATCATTTCTTCGATAACGGTTTCACGAGCGGCCCCAAATGGAATGCCAGCAAAATTATTCTGAGACTGCGCTTGCACATGAAGCGAAAGCACAAGAATCAAAAAAGTTATGACAATTCCGAACTTGGACACGATTGACTCCTCTAGATATTGTAAAAGATAGTAAACTTTTTCTAAGTAAGCAAAAAATTTTCATAAAAAAAAGTTTTTTTGGTCCAAAATTTATATTTGGTCACATGTCAAGCACGTTTGGAAAGATATTTTCTGTCACAACATGGGGTGAATCCCATGGTCCTGCTGTCGGAGCCGTCCTCGATGGATGCCCCGCCGGCCTCCCAATCACCGAAGAAATGATTCAGGCAGAACTGAATCGCAGGCGCCCGGGCCAGGGCAAACTGACGACTCCCCGTAACGAAAAAGATACGGTGAAGATTCTTTCTGGCGTTTTCGAAGGCAAAACAACTGGCACGCCCATCTCGTTTGTCGTATTTAATGAAGACCAGCATAGCAAGGACTATGCCGACATCGCCAAGTGGTACAGACCGGGGCACGCAGACCTCTGCTACGACCTCAAGTACGGGTTCCGCGATTACCGAGGCGGAGGCAGAAGCTCTGCCCGCGAGACCATCGGTCGCGTAGCCGCAGGCGCCGTCGCGAAAGCATTCCTCAAGACCGTCGCAGGTACGGAATTTCTCTCGTGGGTTTCTTCCGTCGGTACAGTCGATGGAACCACGCCCGACTTGAACACACTAACGCTTGACCAGATTGAAGCTTCCCCCGTCCGCTGCCCGGATGCTGACGCCAGCGCCAAGATGGAACAGGCTATCCTGGAGGCGAAGTCCAAGGGCGATAGCATCGGTGGGACCGTAGCGCTTCTCGTGAAAAACGTTCCGGCAGCCCTCGGCGAACCGGTATTCGACAGGCTTGACGCCCTCCTTGCTCAGGCAATGCTTTCCATACCGGCATGCAAGGGATTTGAAATCGGCAGTGGCTTTGCTGCAGCACGCATGCACGGCAGCGAGCACAATGATGAAATTTACGTAGAAGGCAACACCTACCACACGCGTACAAACAACGCGGGTGGTAGCCTTGGCGGCATCTCTAACGGTGAACCGATTTACTGCCGCATGGCATTCAAGCCGACCGCCACGATTTCGCAGTTGCAAAAGACCGCCGGCCGCGGTTACGAGAATGGAGAACTTGCCGCCAAGGGAAGGCACGATCCTTGTGTTGCCGTCCGCGCTCCCGTGATTGTCGAAAGCATGGCAGCCCTCGTCCTCGCGGATTTGTACTTGCAGCAAAAGCGCAACTGCTTGTAAAGCTATGTGCAACTTCGGCTTGTCCCCCCGGACTGTCATCCCGGATTTATTGTGCAAGCACAAGGCCCTTCGGCTCAGCTATGTCAAAGATTAAAATCTTTGACGCAGCGTTCGCCTCGTTCGCCTTTCCGGGGTCGCCATCTCGCTTATGAAAAGGCGATGCCGGAACGGAGTCCGGCATGACATGCATCGAGGCACTGCTAATGATATACACAACGAAGCCTTTCCGTCTTGCAGCAGCCGCAATCTACCGGATTGCGTACAAGCTACACCACAAATTATTTTTGCGGCCACAACCGCCCATTAAGACTCCCGTCATCATCGTCGGGAGTTACCTAGCAGGCGGCGCCGGAAAGACTCCGTTCACCATCTGGCTTGCAAAGCGTCTTCAAGAACAAGGTAAAAAAGTCGCGGTTCTTTGCCACAACGCCGCATGGGACGAATTTATCTTGTTGCAAAACAGCCTCTCGCACAGCGCAAAGGTCATCGCGACCAGCAACCGCTATTCGACCGCCAAAGAAATTCAGGACAAATTCGACATCATCCTCTGCGACGACGGATTCGAAGATTCGCGCTTTACAGGTGCCCACCGCATTTGCCTTGACTGGGAAGAACCGCCCACGTCTTGGACAAAGCTTTGGCCCGCAGGGCCGTTCCGCAGTTTAAAGCAGGACCACGACGAAAGCGAAATCATCCATCTTGATTGCGTAGGCAACAACGGACATTGCGTCAATTCGCCCGCCATCAATTTTTCCATCGAGTCCATCACAAACTTTGCAGCGGGCAAACCGCTTACCGCTACAGCCATTTGCGGGCTCGGCAATCCCAAGCGATTCGTCGAAGACATCCGTGCATTCGGAATAAATGTCGAAAAAGCAATCGTCCGCCGCGATCACGACAAACGATTCCATCAAATCGTCCAAGCGGAACTTGCGCAAGACAAAGACATCGTCATTTCGCAAAAAGATGCGTGCCGTTTGCAGCAGTCGCTCCTCGCCCATCCAAAGCTCCACACCGCTATACAAAAAATAACAGTCTCCGACAACATCCTAAAAAAATTGCTCTAGCCGTAAATTTTTGAGCAAAACTTTGTTCTTCATTTTTTTTGTAAAGAGTAATTTATCCATTTCTTTTTTTGTATTTTATTCTTTATGAACAAAAGTACTATCGGCAGATTTTGGTTTAATGGGATGTTTGCCGTTATTTCGGCAAGCACATTTTTTGCATGCGATTCATCTAGTTCAAGCGTTTCAGATCCAGGAGATGGCATTACCATAAACCCCTTGGAAGTCGAAACGGGTTCAATCACCGACAACCGTGATGGGGAGACATATAGAATCGTCACCATCGGTGAACAAACTTGGATGGCCGAAAACCTCAAGTACAATTACAGCGACACAGACGCAAGTAGCTATTGCTATAAAGACAAAGACAGCAACTGCGACAAGTACGGCAGACTGTACACTTGGTCCGAAGATATGGCCCGCAACATCTGTCCTTCGGGCTGGCACCTTCCCGATCACGAAGACTGGAAAATCTTAATCAACTCCACGGGCGGAGTCGATTACGCCGGTCACAAGCTCAAAGCAAAATCCACGTGGAATAGCGACGGCAACGGTTCCGACGCTTACAGCTTTACAGCACTCGCTGCAGGCTTCCGCAATACTTCCAAAAATTATGAGGAACAAGGTTCCTATGCCTCGTTCTGGTCCGCAACTCGGTACGATTACTCCGATGTTCTTTACTGGAGCCTTAATGCTGACAACAAGCTCGTCATCCGCGATGCAGGCAATCGCAACAACGCATTTTCTATTCGATGCATCAAAGGCAGCAAGACTTTCTACTACAGTTCCATGCGCTCTAGTAGTTCTAGCGCCAAGAGTAGCTCTAGTGTCCAAAGCAGTTCAAGCGCCATCAGCAGCTCTAGCGTCCAAAGCAGTTCAAGCGCAAAAAGCAGTAGTTCTAGCACACCAAGTAGTTCCAGTGCAATCAGTAGCTCTAGCGTTCAAAGCAGTAGTTCTAGCGAAATCAGTAGCTCTAGCGTTCAAAGCAGTTCAAGCGCTACTTCAAACAGCTCCAATTACAAGTACGACCCCGCCAAAGTCATCCACGGGACCCTAACGGATTCGCGAGACGGTCAAGAATACAAGACCATCACCATCGGCAATCAGACTTGGATGGCAGAAAATTTAAGATACGAGATCCCTAGGGATACTGCAGATACCGTTGATGTTTTTTGTCCTCAAGATCCTGACACCCTCGCACTCGTAGGTTGTTATTACACTTGGAACGCAGCAATGAAAGCCTGCCCCGAAGGTTGGCAATTACCAAACCAAAGCAATTGGAAAACATTGGTTAATCAAATTTCTTGGACAGCTCCATGGGGCATTCTTGAAACTGCATGCAACACCAATTCCTTGACGTACAACTCGATTCAAGGGAATGACGTGTACGGTCTCAACATCATACCGTCCGGAACATGTAATTCCATTACAAAAAAGATCATTTTTGGTGGATCAGCCGAATTTTGGACATCAACAGCCCTAAATGAATTTTTCCACGGAATAGCTGTATTTTCATTCATAAACGACAACTTAAAAACAGATTCATACACTGAACATTCGGCATTCAAAAGCGTTCGTTGCCTAAAGAATTAAAAAGATGAAACAAATTTTACCCATACTTTCACTTGGTTTAGCAGCCTCCTTTATCGCATGTTCCGAATCTACGACGTCCGTAGAGAACAACAACGAACCACTTGAATCGTTTACCGATTCCCGCGACAACCGGGAATACAAGAAGGTGACCATCGGCGAACAAACTTGGATGGCCGAAAACCTTTATTTTGAAAAATATTTCTACACCTGGGAAGAAGCAAAAAAGGCATGTCCCGAAGGCTGGCATCTCCCCAATGACGACGAATGGAAAACTCTATTTGAAGAAGTCGGCGGCGTAGAAAAAGCTGGCCTCCAGTTGAAATCCACTTCGGGCTGGGAAACAGGCAAAAACGGAAAAGACAAATATGGCTTTGAAGCATCCCCAATGGGTTACCGCGACGCTCTCGACGAGCGACAAAAGAAAGGCTATAGGGCATTGTTCTGGTCCGCTACAGAGCTAGACAGTAAAAACGCCTTCAACTGGAGATTCGACGGCGTAAGCGATTACGTATTCTATGAAGACTATCCCAAAAATTTTAGACTCTCTGTCCGTTGCATAGAAAATAACTTCATCGAGGAATCATCCAGTTCATCGGATGAAATATCGAGTTCTTCGAACAAAGTTCAATCCAGTTCATCTTCTAATGATCGATCAAGTTCTTCGATAACAAAACAATCTAGCTCCTCTTCCAAAAATCAATCAAGCTCTTCCATAACAGAACAGTCCAGCTCCAGCATTCTTTCTTCTAGCTCGGAATCAAGCAGTTCTATGAGCTCGTCGTCATCCAGTAGCAGCTCTTCAAGCATTGTTTCTAGCTCTAGCGAACCCCCTCGTCCAACAGTCTATGACCCCATCAAAAAGACGTTGACGGACGGTCGTGACGGACATATTTATAGAACTACAACCATCAACAATCGCGTATGGATGGCAGAAAACCTGAATTACGCATACTACTTCAAGTCGGCAAGAAGTTTCTGCTACCAAAACGATACCGCCTACTGTACAAAGTACGGACGACTTTACACTTGGAGTGCCGCCATGGACTCGGTAGGAGCTTTTTCAAACGACTCTAAGCTATGCGGCCTAAGATCAAAATCAAATTGCAAGCCTGCTGAAGTCGTCCAAGGAATGTGCCCAGAAGGGTGGCACTTGCCCAATCGAGCAGAATGGAATGAATTGTTCTATTATATTGGTGGTTACAACACCCAAAAGCTAAAGGCAAAACAAGGTTGGGACGGATCCGAAGGAACCGACGATTTTGAGTTCTCTATGTTGGCCGCAGGAACGCGAACAACAAAAGCTGAATTCACAACCGAAAAAGAGATTGCCTATTTCTGGACTTCTGACAAAGAAGATGCCAACGCCATTCTTTTTGACCATACACAACAATACTACATCAGAATGGTTACGGAGGATTACGCATATTCCATCCGTTGCTTAATGAACTACGAAGATAAAAACAACATTCCCAAGCCCGATCATGAAATAGTCTATGGCACACTTGAAGATTCCAGAGACGGCAATGTTTACAAGACCGTAGAAATTGGGGACCAGACATGGATGGTTGAAAATCTGAGACTCGAGTATCACGAGGGATCTGCCGAAAGCTCTTGCCCAACGGACGATCCGGAATATTGCAATACCTTTGGCAGATTATACACATGGTCGGCAGCTATGGATTCAGCCGAAATTTATTCTAATGACGGCGCCGGATGTGGTTATCACCTTACATGTAATCCCAAGACATTCGCCAAAGGGATTTGCCCAGACGGGTACCGCCTCCCAAACAAAGACGATTTCCTAAAGCTTCAGGAAGCAACAGGAGGCAACGTTCTCTCAGGACAGAACCTGAAAGGACTTGAAGGCTGGCCAAGAAACGGCAATGGCTATGATTTATATGGATTCAACGCAACACCAATTAGCGAAAAAGATGCTGTATATTATTGGGGTTCATCAGAAGATGACCAAAAGTACAGTGCCAGAACTCTCTGTTTCACACTTACAACAATGAATTCCGACATCTGTTATTCAACTAAAACAGCAACAAACCCAATTCGCTGCATCAAGAATGTTGAATAAAAAATGGAAAGCTACGGCTAAAAGTCGTAGCTTTTTTTGCCCTTTTTCTTTTTTTATTATATCTTTATGGACAAGATTCAGGGAGAAAAAATATGAATTTGCGTCAGCGTTTTGCCGAACTTCTTCAGATCATTACCAAAGACATTCCAGAAAGAGAATACTATGTGCAGTTGGGATTCCTCACCGCACTCATTCAGGAACCGTTCTACTTGTACGGTCGCCCCGGCTGCGGAAGCTCCCTCTTTATCCGCAGAATTTCGAGCGCATTCAAGGACGCCCGCGTTTTGAAGCTCGGGAAAAAGCAAAGACAGCTCCCTGACAACATCAACGATTTCAATCTGATTATCTTCGATAACTTCACGCCCAACGACGAACAGAGCAAGAGTAATCTCCAGATTGTCATCCACGATCACGAAAAGAATTCCATCATCATCTCGGGTGACCAAAAGCCGGAATCCGCATTGAGCAGGTCCGAAGTGAGCGACCAAGTCACGCTTACCATCATGCTCCCCGACAGCATTTCTTCGGAAGCCCTTTGCAAGCTCCTGCAAATTCACGGTACAGACAGTAACGTCAACGTTCCGCCCGCAATTGCCATCAGCGCCGAAGAACAGGCTCAGTGGATTCAGGAAATCAGCAAAGTCACGCTTTCCCCGAACACGCTCGCCGTCATCGGCAAGGTTGCAGAGACCTGTGAAAAGAACTGCGTTTACGTACCCATCCGCAGATGGCTTGCCCTTTCGAACATGATCAAGGCAATCGCCTACCTCAACGGGCGCTCCGAAACCAAGCTTATCGATACATTCTTCCTCGGCACATCCATCTGGGGACGTAGCGCATCGAACACCGCCATTTCCGAAAGCTATAAGCAGATTCTCAAAGAGCAATTATATAAGAACACGCCGAGCCTCCTAGAAACGCCTTATGACGCCAACAGCCTGCTCATGCGCGTGAACCATCTTGTCCACAGCTCCAACAACCTTTACGAAACCAAACCGTTCAACGGCGAGAAATGCCTCGCCTACCGCATCACGATTGCAGGCGAATCCGTACCGCTTTACGCGCCGCTCAAATACATCGAAACAGATGTCAGCTTCAATCCGTACAACGAACTCCGCCAAATCGAAAAGCGCGTTGTCTGCAATTACCACGGCACTTCGAACTGCACCATTTCCATCGATCCACAAGTCCGTACAAGCGGGCTGCGCAGTTCCGTGAACCAGTCCAATGCCGCTTGCACAAAGTTCGAAGAATTCGGCACACTCCCGACATACATCTTGAGAGAAAACGCGCCAGAAATCATCGAAGAGAAAAAAGTTCTTCGTGACACGCTGAATGCCGAAATCAAGGAATCCATGGACCGCGAAACGGCAAACCTAGTCGCCTTGCGTAACACATATAAATTATTCAACGAATCGAAGGACGACCTTTTCTGCTTTACGCAGATGTTCAACGCAGTCCAAAGCGATATCAAGGCACAATTCGACAACACCGCAAACATCATCAAGACCATCAAGAAGGCAAGCGAAGTCATTGCATCGTTCTCAAATAACATGCTCAAGACTCCGAACCTCGTCGGTAAGCCGCAAGCCAAGCCACAGGCGCAGGCACCACAGGCGGCTCAGCCTTCTAATGCCGAAAAATAACGTATATTGAGGGCGTGAACTTAATTCTCCTCTGGGCGGGTATCGCCATCATTTGGCTACTATGCATCTGCATGACCAAAAAAGGTTGTGCAGTTATTCGTATTCTCTGGAGGAGCATCAAGGTAAAATTAACCATCATTGTATGCGCACTAGGCATTGCCGCCATCACGACCGCTTACGCAACGCACCCCGAAGAAGCCCCACGCCCAACAATTGACGAGCAGCACGAATACCAGAAATACGCGACTTCCGCCATTCAAAAGCTTTGCGATCAAGGCGAGCTCATTATCGACATGAACTGCAACCTCGACAGCGCCGCCGCAGAACTCGCCTACATCCTCCCCACCATCATCAATAATTACAATCTCGTCGTCACGCGACCCACGACACCGATTCTCGAAAAAATCAAGGACACGCTCCAAATCAAGATGATCGGCTACAAGAAATTTAGGAACAGGGGCATCCGACTCACAAAAGCGCTGCAACGCGATTTAGGCATCCGCTACGATATCGAAATCATTTCCGAAGATACGGACCACACGCTGAAAATCACATACAACGGAAAACGCTGGGACAGTGAACACCTTTGCAATCTCCCCGTTCTCGAAGCATGCCTCCGCGAACGCACAGACCCCGCCGTTCTCATGTCCATCATCCAGCACACTTCCGGATTTCAGATGAACTATCAGGGCAAAAACAACACGTCCGGATTACTCGCACTCGATACTGGCAAGGGTTTAGAACAAATTGACATAGGCGCCCATCGCCTCAAAAAAGTTCTAGCGACATCACCCACGCTCGCCGACGCCGTTGCGCAATTCTACCCCGATGCAGAACACCGCAACAAATTCGAGAACTGGCGCAAAGACCCGCAAAAGCATTACTGGGTGGGGCAAGTCCTTACGGACATTCAATACTACCGCAGCAACGGCATGACGCTTACCCCGCGCAAACGTCAAAGAGCGGAATAATCCTGTCATGCCTGCCACCGAGCAGGCATATCCCTTCTACGAACTAATAACTAACGACTATTGACTAGTCCAGCTTATACTTGTCTTTCGCGGCTTCGAGTTCGGCACTCGCCTTTTCCCAGGCGGCGTAAAGTTCTTCGGTCAGCTTCTTGTTTTCGTCCATATCTTTTGCAATGGACGTAATCGCATTGCCGTCGCCAGATTCCGAAGCGGCCACAAGCTTTGCTTCAAGTTCACCGCCGATAGCTTCGGCCTTCGCAATTTCTGCTTCGAGGCGCGCGGTCTCTTTTTCGAGCGGCTTGATGACCTTGCTGCGTTCGGCAATGTAGTCTGCACGCGCCCTGCGGTCTTCCTTGGTGCGCGGCGTCGAACTTACAGGCTTGTCGTCCGTGACGTCGATATTCGAGACCTTGATGTTTGCGGAGTTCGCGCCGCCCGGCTTCTTTTCAGAAGCCCAGCCAACCTTTTCAAGGAAGTCCGCGTAAGTGCCTTCGAAGATACGGCACTTACCACCGTCGAAGACGATGAGGCGCGTCGCAAAAGCGTGCAGCAGTTCTTCGTCATGCGTCACGACAAGTGCGGTCCCATCGTAATCTTCGAGTGCATCGATCAAGCTCTCGATGCTTTCCATATCCAAGTGGTTCGTCGGTTCGTCAAGCAAAAGCATATTGCTTTCGTTCGCCAAAATCTTGCCCAGCAGCACACGGCTGCGTTCGCCACCCGAAAGCACCTTGACCTTCTTCATGGCAGTATCGCCACTGAACATCATCACGCCAGCAAGGCTACGCGCACGACTCTTCTGCGACACATCCGCAATCGCACTTGCAATTTCTTCTTCGACCGTATTTTCAAGATTCAGGCGGTTGATATTCGTCTGTCCAAAGTAATTTATCTTGAGGTTCGGGTTGTAATTGATTGTACCCTGGGTCGGTTCAAATTCTTTCGCAATCAAGTTCAAGAGCGTCGTTTTACCGCGACCGTTCGGACCGATAATCGCAATGCGGTCGCCCTTGAACACTTCCATCTCGAGATCCGAAATCAGCTCCGGACCGTAACCGTTTTCGTTCTTGTACGCAAAATGCAGCCCGTGAATCTGGAGCATGCGCTTGCCCGGGAATTCCGCATTCTTGAAATTGAAATCCAGGTTACGTTCGTGCGAGAGGCGCTCGCCCGTTGCAAGCTTTGCCGCAGCCTTAATCTTCGACTGCACCATCGCCGCCTTTGCCGCCTTGTAACGGAAGCGTTCGATGACTTTTTCAAGTTGTTCCTTTTTACGCTGCTCGTTTTCTTGCGTGCGCATTGCCACTTCTTCTTCTTCGGCAATCGTCTCGCGCAGCTTTTCGACCGTTCCCTTGACCTTGCGCATCTTGTGGCGGTGAATCCCCACCGTGTGCGTGCAGACCTCATCCATAAAGTGGTGGTCATGCGTAATCAAGAGCACTTCGCCCTTCCACATGCGCAAAAAGCGGCTGAGCCAGCGCATGGAAACAATGTCCAAATAGTTCGTCGGTTCGTCAAGCAAAAGCATGTCCGGTTCCGACGCCAAGACCTTCGCCAAATTCAAACGGATCTGGAAACCACCCGACAAAAGCATCGGGTCTTTCTGCATGCTCTCTTCGTCAAAGCCAAGACCAAAGAGAATCGCCTCGACCTTGTGTTCTTCGAGCCAACCGTCCTCATTCACCTTGAGCACGCTGCACGCTTCTTCGTGAACCGTCGGGTGCGTGAACTTGATATGCTGCTGCAAATAGCCAATCGTATAGCCCTTCGGGATGTCGATGTTACCGCCATCGAGGCATTCCTGCCCGAGAATCATCTTGAAAAGGGTCGATTTGCCGCAACCGTTGCGACCAACAAGACCGACGCGTTCATGGTCGGCAACGAGCATGCTAGCGCCGTCCAAAAGGACCTGCATGCCAAAAGACTTAGATACATTCTGAATTTGAATCACGAAATCAAAGATAAAAAAAAGCGACCCCCACGCTAATGGGAGCCGCTCCTAAAATCAGGCGACCAGAGATTACTTCCAGTCGAGAACTTCGCGGTTCCAAGAAACCGGAGAACCCGTCATGATCAATTTCTTATCAAAGCCGCTGCCATTGCTCATCTGCTTTGCAATAAAGCCAGACTTGTACATGGTAGCCTTCTTGCCGTCCTTGTTCTTGCCGTCATAGACAATGTCAAATCCGACCCATCTGTAAAGGACAAAGCCGAAGAAGTTTCTGCGGTATTCCCAAGAGTCGCTCGTGATGATGAGCTTCTTGATCTTGTAACCCTTCACGAGAGCCTTGAGTTCCTTTTCAATCTTCGGACCCTTCCAGGTCTGCTTCGGAAGGTCAGCCATCTTGACCGGAGTCGGGCCACGCTTGATAGCATCCTGCACTTCTTCAATCGGAGACTTGCCCACGATTTCCTTGAAGTCGGTCACTTCAACTTCGTAGAACTTTTCCGGGAAGGCAACGCCCTTGTAAACGCCCTGATCGATATAGCCGTATCCTTCCGGCACATAGAAGAACTTGCCACCCTTCTTGTAAACGAAAGCCATCGCAAAAGCGTTCTTGTCGTTGTACTTCATGATGGAGCCAAAGCGGTAAGCGCGCACGAATTCGCTTTCACCCTGTTCCTTGTCGGACGGGCCAATCCAGCGGGACTTGAGATTTCTAATGTCATTGTCCTTCGTGATCATGTAGACTTCAGCCGGCAATTCGCCTTCGACCATCGTCTTGGTGGTATCGTCGATCTTCTTCGGATCCCAGTCATACACAAGAGCCTTCGGGGTATTCGGGGTCGGGCCATCGACAACCGGCTTGCCAAAGCACTTCACGCACTTTGCAACATGGTCTTTCCAGAACACGACATTGCTGTCGGCGTCCCTGTAAAGCACGTCGTAGTTCAAGACATCCGGTTCGCGTTCTTCGGCAAGTTCATCCGTGTGGATAAACACCTTGATGATGCCCTTTTCCTTGTTGTCCTTCCAGTGGTAGAAAACGCGTTCGAGGTAACGGTTAGAGATATCGGCGCCCACCGGGAGTTCGCTTCTAGCCATCGTCGGCTTGTCAGAAGCAGGTGCAAAAGCAGCATCAGCAGGGACATCATCCTGAGCATACGCCATAGAGAAGGCGAAAAGCCCTGCAGCAAGAGTCTTAAAAATCAGTTTCATTCCATTCGGCTTTGCGGGTTCCAAGTGTCAGCGACATTCTTGGCGAACCCACATTTACCAAAAATGCGCATTTTTTAGGACAATGTAAATAAAAACGATACATTTGGCAATAAATTATCACGAAATTACTACAAAAAAACTTCAAGCGTTCAACAATCTTCAACATCTATCAACACCCATTGTAAATAAAATTCAGGCATAAAGAAAACCCCGCGCGTAACCCGTTAAGTTTCAAAGAGTTACTTTCCGCGAGGTCTATTCTTAAGTTGTTGATAAGTTGTGGTTATTTCTTGCCGTGACGGCGAATGCCCAACGTAAACGTTTCATCGACACTCCCGGCAACGTTCCCATCCGAGAATATCTTGAACTTGAGCTTGGCAATATACACGCCCGTTCCGACCATGCGACCCTTATTGCTATGGCCATCCCACATCAAGAATACGTTGCCCGGATTATCCACGCAGTCCGTACCAAAGACATCCTTGTCGCTACACAGCACTTCGCCCTTCAGCGAATTGACATAGTGCCCAAGGCTCGAGAAGTAGCTAACTTCCCACTTGATTTTCGCCTTCGAAAGCACGACTTCTCGCGGTTCATCCGAATTCAGCAATAGCGACTTACCCACTTCGCTCAAGTCAAACTTGATGAGTTCACCCGGAAGTCCACGTTCCGCAATAACCTCCTTGAGTTCTTTTGCAACATCAACACGAACCGGAGCGACATCATCCTTGTACGGCCACTTGTCTGGAGTCCAATCCGCAGGGTTGATGCCCACAACACCCGGAGTTTCCACTTCCACTCGCTGTTCACCTTCAATGCGGCGCCACGGGTTATTCACATGCGGCGTATTTCCGTTCAAGTCCGGCAACACACCCGGAATCAAGCGCACCATAAAGCCCACATCCGGAACAACAGTATTTTCGCTCTTCAAGAACATCACATCATAGTAATTGCTCTTCTTGGTCGGTGTCACAGAAACCACGGACAATCTTGACGGATCCACCACTTCACCAGCCTTGTCCTTGAATTCAAGGAACTGCACGCCGTTCAACAAATCCATCTGGGTCGCTTCGCTAATATACACAGTCAGCTTGTTCAAATTATCCGAGACAGGCTTCACAATCGGCTTATCCGTAAGGATAGCTCCCATGCGGTCTTCAATGGCAAGCCCATCCAAGCTGAGCTGCGTCATCTGTCCCGTTTCCTTGTCCATATAAGTGTAATGATACCTGAAGGAGCCCTGGTAAAGTTCCTTGGCACCACCTGTAAACACCTTATCCTGCATTCCTTCGTAAGCAATCGCCAAGCTCTTGTCATCCTGCATCAGCATGGCAACACTCTGCGTCGACGCCACTGTATTCCAGTCATCGCTACCGAAAGACCAGGCAATCGTATCCGGGATAGTTTCATCAAACGGCTTGTTGAACACAATAGCAATGCTATCGAGCACACCATCGCCATTGCGGTCATACGCTTCGCCAAGATTGGCAAACGGCACAGGCGGTTCCTTAAAGTGGATATTACTCCAGGAAATCACGTTCGCGACACTTTCACCCGAGATTTCAAAGCTCGCATTCGTCACCGAGGAATCGCCAACAACATAGAACTTGACCGTTCCCGTCGAATCTGTAATGAGCTTGTCCACTCTCTGCTTTTTCTCGTTCAAGAAACTGATCGGGAATGCCGTCTTCAAGTCAAGCACGGCAAAGCAGTCCTTGCAAAGGTTTGCAATGTAGAACACGCCCACCTGCAAAGGAATCGTATCCGGGTAAGCCACATGAGTCAAAAGCGTATCGTTAGCAGAGCCGTCAAACGGGAGTCCGCGCAAGCTAATGCCCGTCGGGTCAAACGCCTTGATAGAATCCGGGCTGTTAAACACATCGATAAATGCAATGTCTGGAAGCGGGTATGCCGGCACCGAGAAGTACACTTCGCTAGACTGCGTCATGTCGCTAGCCAAGAAGAACTGCAACATGTAAGAGCCTGGGGCAAGAGAACGGTTACGCACAATTTCCACCGTATCGATTACGAAGCCCGCCATGTTCTCGTCAATGTTAATGCCAGCGATCGTACCCGGCAAAATGTCCAAGCCTTCCGGCGGAATTCTCCCATCATCGCCAAACAGCACAAACGAGGACTGAGCCGGCATTGTGTCAATTTTCGATGTACTCGAAACATCGCAACTGATCGATTCATCCATCAACAACTGCAAAATGGAGAACTTGATCGTTCCATCGGTCGTCTTTTCTTCGACCGGGTAATATGTCTTTTGCGTCTGCAAGTTGATGGACGTACGCATCTTGAAGTTCGAGCCCGTCGCATTACGTTCCGAGAAGAAAATGTGGAACGGGTATTCACGACCTTCGACAAGCTTTAACGACGGGTCATTCTGTCCAATCGTATCCAAGTTCACGCCACCTTCCACAGGGCTATGGCATCCACCGATATCCACGACAAGACGGTTGTTGATAAACACCCACACGTCATCGTCACCGCGGAATTCAAAGTACTGGCCTTTCACGTACTTGAACTGAGCCGAAACCTTCATCGCAAAGCTGTAGTTATGGCGGCAACCCTGAATGTTCCAGTCGAATTTCGGGTTCAGCACCGTCTTTGCCGAATCGAGGTACTGCAAGTCGTCAATCGGGTAAAATCCCGGATTAATCGTATCGTTGCAATCACCTTCTTCGTTCGTAAAGTCCGCCTGCCAAAAGCCTTCTTCATCCAGCGAGAGGCTAATATCACGGCAAACCCCATTCTTGTATTCATTGCCGGCGGCATCCTTCGCCACCACCTGCGGGATAAACCATTTCTCGATTTCATGAGCGGCAGAGCACTGAGCCCACGGATAGACAAGCGAGTCCACACGTGCAGGGGCTCCATTCACAAGCGTATCCTGTACCATGCCCGGCACATGTCCTGAGCAAGTTTTAAATTCTGCAGCATCTCCATTCTGGTCAATGCCCATAACGGTTGTGTACGCATTACCGCCATAAATACCGCCAAAGTCCACGTCAATGCTATCCGCATAGGATTCACCTGCCCAGTCCAGCACAAGAGCAGAAATCTTAAGTGACGGGCAAATGCCAAGGAATCCCGGATACTGCGTCGTATCACTCGGTTCATAGCTATGCTTCGGGTTCGGATACACCCAGACCGTATCATTTTTCGCCATGACCGTATCCAGCGAAATCAGGGAATCCAGTTCATCCATTTCTGCGACAATGCCCTTGCCGCCATAGCGTTCCATGCCAAAAGTCTGCTTAAAGTAAACGCGCCAATCTGTCGCATGCTTGTAAACTGTACCCGTGTACCAGCCACAAGTATCCACAAGCGGTCCCATCTTGATGACATCGCCAGTCGATTCAATCACCATGGACGGCGACTGGTTTTCCCACGGGCTCTTGAGGCGAACAACCTTAGGCTCCGGCGGGTAGAACACCAGATCCAATGTTTCAAGCGAAGTCGAGGTATACATCCAGGTTTCATAAATGCCAGTCGGGAAAAGTTCGCCAGCACGCGGGCGGGACGCTTCCGGGAAATACGGATGTTGCGGCCAGTCGTTACTGCCACGCAAAATCTGGACAAAAGCCCCTGCAGAATTCCACTGCGAAGACGCCACAAGCGTATCTGCAAAATCAATATGACGCCAATATTTGTACTCGCCTTCAGAACTCAACCCTGTAGGCGCATTCAAGATGTTGTTGTCAATCTTGATATAGAACGTGCTATCACGGAATGTCGTGTTCGTACGCCACGGATGGTAAATATGCAGACGACGAGTCGGGTCAAAACATTCGCCCGGCGTCCCAATTTCAGCAGAAGCCACAGGATTTGCCACCGTACCATCCACAAAAATCGTATCCTGAGTTAGGAGAATAGTCCCCAAGTCCACAAAAGCGTCCTTATCCGCTGGCACAACATACCACGGTGCCTTGTAGCGCACGAAATAGGCGGTCAAAAGCGGGTTCGCCTGCACCATCGCAGGTGTCAAAGCACCATAGAACCAACCACACTTGTCCTTGTCGCCTTCATCAAAACGCATTAGCACGGAATCCGCGCCAAACACCATCTGCGGCAAAACCTTGTTGCCCCACGGGCTCTTGAACCATACAATCTTGGAACCCGGAGCCATGAATGACTTTTTATAGGACTTGTCCGTCGCATCCGTATAAAGCCAAATTTCCGTTTCACTACCGAAAAACGCGGACATTCTAGTCTTTCCGCCTTCAGTCCAAGAAACGCAATTGTTGTTATTGTAATTATAGTCGTCTGTATTGGGGCAAGCCTTGAACTCAAAGTCCTGCCAATCCTGGAAATCGGCAACCGTCTTGCCTTCCCAAGTATAGACGTACCAGTCATCACCTTCACTCTTCATCATTGTCCTTGAAGTAGCGCCAAAACCCGGATTGTAGTCCGTCACGCCACCGACAATATGCGGAGTATAACTAGAAGCCGTCGCATCATTGCGAAAAGGCGACTGTAAGTGAATTGTCAAATCCGCCCACGCAGAGACAGCAAGCATCAATGAGGCGGCAATACCCAAACAACAGTGTTTCATTCAACACCCTCTTTATTCTGCCCACACTTTAATCAAAAGATATATTCAATTATCAAAAATTCAAAATGCTATAAGGAAAAAAACGTAAAAAAAGCCCCGCACAAAGGCGGGACTGATTCAATACTTTAGGACAACTTACTTGATAATCTTGGCATTGCCCTTCTGTCCACCGCTTCTGTATTTTTCATTGCGGCGGATACCGAACGTGAACGTTTCTTCGCCCTTGCCCACGATTTCCTTATCCGAGAAAATCTTGAACTTGAACTTGGCGATATACACACCCGTTCCAACAAGACGCTTCTTATCGCTCATTGCATCCCATTCGAAGAACATGTTACCCGAATTCTGGATACAGTCAGTACCATAAATGTTCTTGTCGTTACAAGCAAACTCGCCCTTGACCCAGTTCACATACTGACCCAAGCTAGAGAAGAATTCAATATCCCAGTGCACCCTGACCTTGCTCAGAATTTCATCCCTGCTGGCATTATCGGAGCCCAGCAATATGGTCGTCGCATAGTCATTCAGCTGGAACTTCACCAAGACACCCGGCAAGCCTTCTTCCTGGATAATTTCCTTCAATGTGAGTTCCGGATCGACTCGAAGCGGAATAACATCGTTAGTATCGCCCGGCCACGGAGTTTCGTCAAACATACCCGGCCAAATCGTCACGACCTTCGGACGTTCCGTTTCAAGCGGCTGCTCACCTTCAATTCGGCGCCACGGGTTCTTTTCATGCGGCGTATTGCCATTCTTGTCCGGCAACACTCCCGGAAGCAAGCGGATCTTAAAGCCAACCTCAGGAGCCGTGTATTCAAGACTCTTCTGGAAAAGCAAGTCATAGTAATCGCTTTCGCCCGACGGTTCAGCAGACAGCACATTATATTTCGACGGATCGAGCAAATTATCGTTCTTATCCTTCAATTCGATAAAGCGAGTCGAAGAAAGACCTGTCGTGTTGCAACCTTCCGAAAGCTTTACGGTTACCTTGACCACCTTGTCCGATACAATCTTAAGCATCGGCTTTTCGAGCATGATGGCACCAATCTTATCCACAATCTTCGTGTTGAGGACATCGGATTCCTGAGTCGAGCCCGTCGCTTCATCCGTATAGATATAGTGGTAGAGGAAGCCGCCTTCGATTGTCGTCTTCGAAGCACCCGTCAACACGGAATCAATCAAGCTATCAGCCGTAATGACGACGCTAGAATCACGAACAATTTCATCAATCTTGTCCATGGAATAACCATGCCAGACCGTGCTGCCAAAGCTCCAAGCAACAGTATCCAAGTCATGCTTTGCAAAAGCGTTATATTCGAACGGCACATAGATACTGTCCGGGACACCATCGCCATTGCGGTCATGAATTTCGCCAATCTTGGCAAGAGGCACTTCAGGATCCTTGAAGTTGATGTTTTCCCACTTGAGCGTGTTCTTGACACCGCTTACGCCAATCACAGCAAAAGAGGCACCCTGCATCGAACCGTCACCCACCACATAGAAGCGGGCACGACCCGTTTCATCCGTTTCCACAGTGTAAATCTGCTGGTCGAATTCATTATAGAACATCATGTGAGGATCACTGGCTTTCAAGTCCAGCACCACAAAGCAGTCCGTGCAAATTTCACCTCTGTAAGTCACCATGATTTCAAGGTACGTCATTTCCGGATAGCGCACATGAGTCATCAACGTATCATTGACGCCAATCTCAATCGTTTCACCTCTCAACGTCTTGTTCGTCGGGTCAAAAGCCTTAGGTGTATCGCCAGCAACAGCATTGAACACATCGACGAATGCAATTTCCGGCGTATCAAAAGGCGGAACCGTAAATTCACAAGCATCGCTCAAGCCCATATCGCTTTCCAGGAAGTAATACAGGACATACGTTCCCGGGCTTAACGAACGCTGCTTCACAATTTCTTCGATATTGATTTCAAAGCTGGACTTGTCCGGATTGATAAGGATACCGGCAAAGTTGAGACCCACGCTCAATTCCTTAGCCTCAGAGAGGTTACCACCATCGAGATAGAAAATAGACGGAGCATCAGTCGTATCGGCCTCGCCCTTGGCTCGCGGATCGCAGCTGATTGCCTCGGCATCCATCTTGAGTCTCAAGATGCCCTTAATATCCATCGTATCTTTCCTGTCGATCGTAGCAAGGTAAGTGTTCTGCTTCTGCAAGTTGATCGATGTACGCATCTTGAAGTTCGAACCCGTCGCATTACGTTCCGCATAGAAGATATGGAACGGATATTCACGACCTTCCTTCAAAGCAAGGGTAGCGTCATTTTGACCAATCGTATCGAGATTTACAGCGCCTTCGACCTTTTCATGAATACCGCCGATATCCACGACGAGTCTGTTATTAATAAAGACCCACACGTCATCGTCACCACGGAATTCGAAGTACTGTCCCTTCACGTACTTGAAGCTTGCAGAAACAGCCATTGCATAGCTATAGTTGTGCTTGCAAGTATCCAAATGCCAGCCCGTACCGGTGTTGACGTAACCTTCAACATCCCAGTCAAACTTCGGGTTCGGAACGAGTCCTGCAGAATCGAGGAACTTAAAATCATCCAGCGGGAAGAATCCCGGGCTATCCGGGTCATTGCAGTCACCGGATTCGTTCGTGTAATCTGCATACCAGAAACCTTCGTCATCAAGCTGGAGCTCAATATCCTTACATACGGAGTTCGTATATTCCTTTCCACCCACCTTGGCGACAACTTGCGGCTTAAACCACTTGTCAATTTCATGACCCGCAGCACACTTTCCCCACGGGAACTTCGTAGAATCAACTCGAGCCGGATAACCATCGACTAGAGTACTCTGCACCATGCCGGTAATCTTTTCACCGGAATTGCAAGTACTGTCATTGCCAACCCTCGTAAAGGAGTTACCGCCATGAGTATGGCCAAAGTCAATATCAATACTGTCGTGATAGCTTTCGCCCGCCCAGTCCAAAAGCATTGCAGAAATCTTCATGCTCGGACATTCACCAAGACGCCCAACAGGGAACTTGGACGATGCATCCGGGCGGCTATAGCTCTTGTTCTTATCGGATGGATAAACCCAAGCCGTGTCTCCCTTGCTCATCAGGGAATCCAAGTCAATCAGGACTTCGACATCGTTACCTTCCCTGACAACTCCCTGCATCGAGTATTTTTCAAGACCAAAGCTCTGCTTGAAATAGATTTTCCAATCAGAAGCATGCTTGTAATACGAGCCTTCGAACCAGCCACAAGTATCCTTCGAGAACGCGGACATTCTCACTACATCGTCATTGGCATCGACAATAAAGGAAGTCGGCGTATTCTTCCAAGGGCTCAATAAACGCACAACCTTGCGTTCAAGCGGAGCAAAGGAAATATCAAATTCTTCCATCGTAGAACTAGTAAGGAACCAGGCTTCATAAACGCCAGACGGGAACAAGTCACTTGCAACCGGGCGATTCTTTTCACTAAAGTAATGGATCTTAATATTTTCGTTGAAACTACGAGTTACCTGAACCTTTGCATCAGCCGACTTCCATGCGGCCGTCGAAACGAGGGAATCCGGGAAAGTCACGGAAAGCCAATATTTGTAGCCCTTGTCAAAAGAAAGCGGAGTCTGCGCCGGACCACCAACAGTCGTATCAGCACCACGGATTGAATCTTGTCTCACACCATCAATACTGATGTAAATCGAGCTATCGCGATAGACACTATTGTTACGCCACGGGTTATAGACATGCAGGGTACGGCTCTTATCAAAGCATTCCCCAACAGTTCCCATGTTTGTCCCGACAGAAGGTGTTGACAAGGTACCATCCACATAGATAGTATCCTTTTTCTTTTCGAGAGCGGCACTCAGTTCAATAATTCCCTTCTTGTCGGCAGGGACACTCAGCCAAGGAGCGTTATTACGATAGAAAACAGCTGTACGGAGAATGTGCTTTTCCAGCATCTCCGGAGAAAGACCAGCATAGAACCAGCCGCACTTCGTCTTGTCATCAGAGAAATGCATCAAGACAGTGTCTTGACCAAAGACCATCTGCGGCAAAGCCTTATTGCCCCACGGACTCTTGAACCAAACAACCTTAGAGCCCGGAGCCACAAAGGACTTCGTATAAGTTCCAGTAGCTTCGTCTGTATAAATCCAGACTTCCTTGCTACCATCAAAGAAATCTCTGTAATTAAAGTCGTCGCCTTCCGCCCAGTCTACGCAAGTAATATTACTCGTCGCAGTCTCCGGACAAGCCTTGATAGAAAACGTCTCGGAAGCCTTAAAATCCGAAAGAGACTTTTTCCATGTGTAAGAAAACCAGTTCTCCCCCTCATCCTTCATTGCAGTTGAAGACGTCGTTCCAACATCCGGCTTCGCCGAACTCGCAACAACATGAGGAATATACTTTGATGCGGCTGCAACGCCAAAAGGAGACTGTAAATGAACAGTCAAATCTGCGAAAGCCGATGACGCCAACGCGCCCAATGTACAAAAAGCCAAATACAGGTGTCTCATACAACACTCACCTTATAGTTATTCCACACCCGTAATTGTAAATTTACATCATTTTTTTTGTAAAAAAACAAAAATATTTAAAAAAAAAGAAATCTTTTTAACCGAAATTATATATAGGAAATCATTTTCCCAAAAACCGTGAAGAAAATCCCCAAAAATATCGCAAAAACGCACAAAATAAGTACAGATAAAATAACAAATCTATATTTAAAACAAATTCATTTTCAGTATTAAAGAATCAGCTGAACATCAAATTTCATCCATCAAAAGCACACAATCATTAAGATTGTCTTTAGGACAAATGCAATTTGTATGGATTTGGGGAGCGCTACAGAAAACGCACTTGCTTGGGAACCGCCTGCCTGGAGCGTGTATGCCACCGCGAACGACAGCGCGACATTGCTCGGACGGCACAAAAAAGAAAGGGCCCCTCGAGGTGTTCCTCAGGGGGCCCGTGAATCCAGCGGCGACCTACTCTCCCGGGCCCGGGGGCCAGGTACCATCGGCGATCTGAGGCTTAACTTCCGTGTTCGGGATGGGAACGGGTG
>NZ_FRCO01000003.1:0-465220 GCF_900142945.1 Fibrobacter sp. UWB7 | reverse complement strand
TTCGCCGCTCGGCATTGCTGCCTCGCTCGACTTGCATGTATAAGACACGCCACCAGCGTTCGTTCTGAGCCAGGATCAAACTCTTCATTGATTTTCTAAATAGTCTGTCCTGTTTTTCGTAAATTAGACTTCCAAGAAATTTTCTTGGGCCGTCACTAAGCACATCTCCGATTCCTTCAATCTTCCCGAAAGTCTCGCGGGCTTTCGCTTTTTCCTTCGTGACTCGGTTTCGACCTCGTCTCTCAGGAACGGCGCCAATTATAGAATTTTCACGGACGTTTGCAAGGGGCAATTTTGAAAAAAATTCACTTTTTTTCACTTTTTTCGATGAAAACGGGATGTACGCCGCCGGAAATACACAAAGTCAACAATCTATAAACAGAAATCTTTTTTCGGGGTTTAAAAAAAAACGCCCGGGAGCGGAGCTTCCGGGACGTTTTCAATCGCAATTAGGCGTTTTGGCTAACGTTTAGATCTTCTTCACCACGAACATGTGGCCAGGAGCCTTTGCAGGGTCAAGCTTCACATAGTTCTTGTTGCCACGCCATACATAGCTTTCGCCAGTCACGATGTCCTTCAAGAAGAAGAACGAATCGTTCTGGAGGCCAAGCTTAGCCATGTCAAGTTCAACAATACCTTCTTGCACGTGGTCCATGTCCATGTTGCACACGCAGAGAATCACGTCATCGCCAGACTTCTTGGAGTAAACCATGAGCTGGTCGTTCTGAGCGTAATGAAAATCGAGGTTATCGTATTCCTGCAAGGCAACATGTTCCTGACGAGCGACATTCAAACGACGAACAAAGTCTTGAATGCCCGGGCCAGACCAGTTGTGTACTTTGTACTGATACTTTTCGCTATCGGCGAGTTCTTCCTTGATCGGGCTCGGGATGTTTTCGCAGAGTTCATATCCGTTATACATACCCGTAAGGCTCGAAAGCGTTGCAGCCAAGAAGTAACGCTGCTTGAAGGCGTTTGCACCTTTGTATGCAAGATACTTCGGGAAGATATCTGGAGTCGTCGGGAAGAAGATACCACGCATGTATTCCTTAGCGTCGGACTGCGTGAGTTCCTTCAAGTACTGTTCGAATTCCCACTTTGCAGAGCGCCACGCGAAATACGTGTAGCTCATATCAAAGCCAGACTTTGCAAGGCGGTGCATCATCTTCGGGCGCGTGAATGCTTCGGCGAGGAACACAAGTTCCGGGCGCTTTTCCTTCACGTCAGCGATGAGCCATTCCCAGAACGGGAACGGTTTGGTGTGCGGGTTATCGATACGGAAAATTTCAACGCCCTTGTCCGCCCAGAACAAAATAATATTCTCGATTTCCTGCCACAGAGCCTTGTAGTTCTCGTTGTAGTAGTCGAACGGATAAATGTCTTCGTACTTCTTGGGCGGGTTTTCGGCGAACTTGATGCTGCCATCCGGTTCGTGATAGAACCATTCCGGGTGAGACTTCACATACGGATGATCCGGGCTGCAGTTGAGCGCGATATCGAGCGCAAGGCGAAGTCCCTTGGCACGAGCGGCCTTTGCAAAATGTTCGAAGTCCTTCATGGTCCCGAGTTCCGGGTCCACATCGTAATGACCGCCGTTCTTGTTACCAACGGCATACGGGCATCCCGGTTCAAGCGGATTGCCCTTCTTGTCGACCTTGGCGTGGAGCGCGTTGTTTGCGCCCTTACGGTTCGTGACACCAATCGGGTGGATCGGAACAAGGTAAACGGTATCGAAGCCAAGCCCTGCAATGTAGTCGAGCTGCTTTTCGCAATCCTTCCACGTTGCGCTCTTGTTCGGGTCCGTGCCCTGGCTCTTCGGCCACATTTCGTACCACGTACCCACGCGGCTGTAGACCGGGTCCACACGGAGCTTCATCACCGGACTTTCAGTCGGAACGTCCTTCGGTTCCTTGGTCCATGCGCAAATTTTGTATTCGTAATAGCCAATGTTGCCAACCGTGAAGGAGCCTTCCCACAAGTCATTGTCGACAAAGTGCATCGGAGCCTGTTCCCATTTTTTCTTGGAAACGTGGCGGTAAAAAATCGCTGCATCGTACTTTTCGTGACTGTGGCGGAAGATGTCTGCCTGAAGAGTCACAGAGTCACCGGGTTCACGCTTGAGCATGAAGCGGCCGCCCTCAATGCTCGGGCGGATATTTTCAATAACGAGATTTTCTTTTAGAGTTGGAATAGTTGCCATAATGACTAGAATTTAGCAAACTTTATGATTACGATTTCTTCTTATCGCCGTATCTGTAACGGTAACCATAACCGTAGCCATAGCCGTAACCGTACCCATAAGATGAGCCGTCATTGACGCACTGGTTCAAAGCAATAGCCACCTTCTTGAGCTTTGCGATATTGAGCTGGTCAATCGTTTCCTGGATGACTTCTAGGGAATGTTTCTTGTATTCAATCACGACAAGACCAAAGTCGACCAACTTGGCAATCGCCTGAGCGTCCGAAACAAGCGAATTCGGCGGAGTGTCTATCACAACAACATCGTACTTAGCCTTGCATTCGTCAATGAGATCCGCAAAAGCCTTGGAACTGACCATTTCACCCGGATTCGGGGCACGGGATCCCTTTGGCAAGAAATACATTCCCTCGCCCATATCGATAACGCAATCTTCCAGTTTGCTGTTGTTGATCAAGATATCAGAAATACCTTTTTCGCGCGAGTGAGAAAGGCGGGACTTACGCAAGTCAGCGTCCACAAACACAACTCGCTTATTTTGTTTGGCAAACAGGTACGACAAGTTCAGCGACACAAAAGACTTACCGGCACCAGGTGCAACACCCGTCACCATAAGCACGCGCCCGCCCTCATCGAGGAAAGAGAACTCCAACGCCGTGCGGAGCGTACGCACTTTTTCAACAGCAATATCTTCAGGATCAGCCTTCGCCAAGATAAAGCGCTTGTCGCTAACGCCCGGCAACTTGCGGCTGATTTGCGTCTTAGGAATCTTGGCATAGACACTCACGCCCGTTTCACGTTCGATTTCAGAAGACGAACCGACACCGCGATTACGCATGGTATGCAAGAGGTATATCAAGATGACGCTGAAAGCAAAACCACCGCCAAAACCTGCAAGCATAATTTTCTTGCGGTTGGGCTTGGACGGTTTTTCACGAACATAAGCGGGATCCACAATACGCACGTTACCTATTTCACTGGCACGGACCACGCGCAGCTGCTGTATGTTGTTCAAAACGGACGTGTACAGCTGGTTATTGATTTCCACATCTTGCTGCAACTTCAGCACATCTTGTTGGGTGGTCGGCAACTTTTTGGTTTTGTTTTCTTCTTTACCAATTTCGCGACTCAAGCGTTGCTGTTGCTGCACAATCGCCTGCATCGCCGGATGGTCTTCCTTGAACAAGCGAGCTTTTTCCTGATATTCCTGCTGCAACGAGAGCAACTGAGTTTTGAGCGCAATTTGACGTTCAAGAGTCCCCTTCGCTTCGGCACCGAGGTCGATAGTCCCCATCTTATTGCGGTAATCCGTCAACAAACGTTCCGAAGAATCCAATTTTGCCTTGATAGACGGGAGCTGTTCTTCCAAAAATTCCAAGGACTTTTCAGCCTCAGCACTGCGCATTTCGACGTTCTGGCGCACATACGCCTGGGCAATCGCATTTAGCACGTTGGCGACACGATCCGGATAACGCCCCGAAAAGGAAACTTCCAAAATATTCGAGTTTTTTTCTTTTTCATAAGCGTTAATCGCCGACTGCAACCCTTCGGCAACATTCAATACAGAAGACTTAGACAAGCTAAACGACTGCCCTGGCGCTGCATAAATCGCCTTAACACAAATTGCAACGGTATCCGCCCCCATAGGGATGCGATACGTCTCTCCGATTTTACCCACGACAAGACTTTGCCCCATCGGCGAGAACAACTCGTATGAATCCTGCGACTGGACCACGGCAATCCACTTTTTACCCTTTAGGCTTTTATCTTCTCTATCCATTTTAGGCGGTTCAAAAAGATCCAGGTCCATTCGGCCTTCGCGGCGCATGAGCCTATCCACAATACCCTGGGGTTCCGCGGTATAGTTCAAATGCAACTGTTCGACCACAGGCATCAAGACACTCAAGCTCTTTATCAAATGGATTTCGGCAACTGCCGGGCTCTTCGCATCGAACAAGTCGCCAAAGTCAGAAACAGCCTTGCCACTCTTGGACTTCGTATCCAGCTGCAACATCGTCTTATTTTCGAAGGAATCGCGAACATAGCGAGAAACCACGACTCCAACAAAAAGTCCAATAATCGAGAAGAACACAACAAGTTTCCAATGGCGCAAAATGCTATCTAGCAAATCAAAAGAATCGCTAGCCTTGGCAGACATAAACATTGGTTGTTGCGGATTTACTTGTTTATTATTTGGTGTAATTGTCATATATATTCATTCCAACTATCAATGTAAGCCATTAAATCCCTAATTTTTCTCGGACGACAAGCATCAAGAACAGGGTATTGCCAAAAACATAGCGACGCCACATGCGGCGCGGCTCCTTCAGCAATCGATAAAGCCATTCAAAACCAAACTTTTGCCAAACCATCGGAGCACGCTTGTAAGTCCCAGCAAAGAAATCAAAAACCGCACCAATGGTCCCCACATGGCAATGGATATTCAATCGATCCCAGTTGGCATAAGCCCATTTTTCCTGCTTGGGAGCCGTCATCCCAATCCAAAGCAAATCCGGATTAGCTTCGTTAATTGCCTGGATCATGTTTTGGTCATCTTCGATCGTGAACTGAGGCTTGTACGGAGGAGAGTAAGTCACCACTTCCAAATTCGGATACTCATTGGCAGCCCTTTGGCGGATGAGCGTCAGCACCTTTTCGCTGGAGCCAAAGAACATGACCTTGCCCCCCTTCTCGTTCAATTTGCGCATTTCGTACACAAAAAGGTCCCATCCGGCAATGCGCTCCTTGGGGCGGGATTTGCCCTTAAGAAACCGGCAAACGCGGACAATGCTGATACCATCGGGGATCAGCACATCGCCTTTAGTCAGAGCTTCTTCAAACAAGACATCTCGACGGGCGTTGTTGTACGAAAATGCGTTAATCGTATTGATCAACAGCTTGCCCTCGGGGAGGTTATCCAGTTCTGCTCGACTACAGAGGAGATTTAAGTTTTTGATGCATATCATATAATGTACCCATATCCGCTACATTAAAGATAGTTTACTGTAATCATTTTGTAAACTTATTTTTGTTGTAATCTTCAGAAACCGCAACTTTTTTTCAATATTTCTACAATACGTTTTTCAAAAGACTGTAGTGTAAATTCGGACTTGAACTTTTTATACCCGTTTTCGCCATATTGGAGTCGCAAATTTTTATCGAGCAAAAGCTTTTCTAGCGCAGTGGCCAAAGATTCTGCGTTATTTCGTTCGCAAATCAAGCCGTTTTGACCATTTACAACCATATCCGGAATCCCGCCCGCAGCATTTGGGGTGACGTAAACCTATACTTGCCAACCATTGCTGCCCCGTGAACCGGAGGCGGCATGTGCATAATGAAGAGAACTTTGGGTTTAGAATTTATCATAAAACAATTCCTTCTACGCGGCTTCGTTGCAAACAGTTGATTGCAAAATGCACCCTTTCTGCAAACGGTTGTTTGCAAAATTTACAAGGTTCCGCTTTTTCAAATTTTTCCGTTGTAAATTAGGAGCTCTAAACTTAACAGAGGT
Organism: Fibrobacter sp. UWB7; assembly: GCF_900142945.1. Lineage (NCBI taxonomy): Bacteria > Pseudomonadati > Fibrobacterota > Fibrobacteria > Fibrobacterales > Fibrobacteraceae > Fibrobacter > Fibrobacter sp. UWB7. The sequence goes on along the minus strand of NZ_FRCO01000003.1, from coordinate 459,512 downwards.
ATAATTATGACTATAAAATCTTTTGACGATCTTGACATTACCGACCCAATTATGTTCGGGCTCGTTTTCAGCAACAAACACATCGCTAAGCCCTTCATAGAACACCTGTTGGGCATCAAAATTGACCATTTGGAGACCCCCATTCCAGAAGCTGTTTTGAGTTACGATGCCGAGCATAAGGGCGTCCGTTACGATGTTTTCGCACGCGAAACCAACGAAACTGGAGAAACAGTCCGTTCGTTCGATTTGGAAATGCAGATGGTCGATACCAAGGAACTCCCGCAGCGTGCGAGATACTACCAAAGCGTGGACGACGGAGTTGCTCTTTCGAAGGGTGGGTTTTACACAAATCTTAAGGAACAATACATCATTTTTCTGTGTCCCAAAGATATTTTTAAGCATGGATTCCCGATTTACCACTTCGAAAATAGGGCTAGAGAGGACACTAACATAACTTTGGGAGACCGTACCTTCAAGAATTTTTATATATTTGGTAAATACGAGGAGTTCGAGAATCCAGTTGTCAAAGCTTATATGAAGTATTTTGCGACACGGAATGCCAATTCCCGTGAAACGAAAACAATCAACGACCAAGTATCCTTTTACAAGGCAGACACTCTCATAAGGAATAAGTATATGACTTACGAATATGAAATTCATGAAAGAGAGGAAAAAGTAAAGCTTGAAATGGTTGACGCCATGTTTGAAAAAACCAAATTGACTGACGAAGAAATTTCCTCCATTTCGGGCATTCCTCTGGAAGAAATTCAAAAACGTCGCACGCAACATCAAAAATAAAACTGTGGCTTTTCACATAAGCTGCAGATCAGAGAGCCACGCTCTCATACATTTTATATAATCATCTTCTAAAATATCTCAACAGACTATTTTTTATTATCGAAAACGAAAGTTTCTGATATTTAAGTTCCATTGCAGGATTTATAAAGAATCGATCAAAGCCTCGATTTATCATCTGCTTATACAGACTAAAATGTTCACATTTTACCTCAACTCTATCGTCGTCATTTCTTAGAGCAGGTTCTGTATATTCCAAACCTTTTATTGCATCATATCGATAAATAGCTAACCCACCAAAACCAGAAGCTACTCTAATCCATTCATCTCCAGGCTTAAGTGTTCCAAAAACATCGGCATACTTTCTTATTCTCGCCTCCGTTTGAGGCTCATCTTGTTCATTCCATAAAGTTAAAGCATAAGTGTCATGATAGCGTCTTCTTAATTTTGGAGACAAGGAATATCCATTTGCACACACAGCATCCCACTCAATTACGCTATCAAAACTATCCAAAATTCCCTTCAAATACAACTGAGCAACATCTAAATCAACAACAATTACATAATCGACGGGCATATCTAAATGATTAATATAGTCCATATATTTATTTCTTAAATTTGCCATTTTATTGATTCGTTTTTGCGAAAAAAACGGATTTACAGAATTTCCCTTTTCAAAGCAAGGAATTGCATTCGTCTTATCGCAATCATTCAACTTAATAATAATTCGCTCTTCGTCTTTTTTCAGCCATTTTTTTAGCAACAGCTTCGTTCGATCAATAGAATCATTCTCATAAACGAAGATTCGATAATCCTTACAATATTGGACAAAATCATCTATAACAGGAATGTTATGTTTCAATCCTTTTTCGGCATTTCTAACAATACCACAAATAACAACAGTCGATTCGGACAACTTTTTCATTTTTATTTAATCATATACATTAAACGGCTCCATATTCTAATCCAGAACGAATTATAAGATATCGCCGACTTGTATAAGTCCTTGTTGATATTGAAGGTTTGTGGATGGACGAATTCTTTATTATCGCCCCTATCAAAATCGCATTTAAAGCGACTATATTTTTTACAATTTGTTCCAAGTCCATCAAAGCCAAAATTTGCAACTTTACTAACGATAGGGAATAGAGAAACTTTATTTTGCAAGAATTGAGCAAAGCAAAAACGGATAGCCCAGGATTTATTTTTTCCGATACGCCAATCATTAAGCATTTTAAAGCAATCCGAACCACCCCATTTATTAAAGGATCGCTTCATCGATTTGTATTTATCCCAATTTTCTAATTCCCAATCTACGGAATTCCATCGGTCTGCCCATGTAGCCCACCCCCAAGAAGAAGAACGGGTACAGAAATACGAGTCAAATAAATAATCAGAAGGCTTTTTCACGCGATTACTATAACCACAAATAGAAAAAACATTCTGTTCACTTTCATACAATCTTAATCCATCATTAATAAACGCCAAAAAATTCTTTGACACAACAAGGTCATCTTCTAGCACTATCACTCGACCATATTGGTTTATGACATGTGTCACTCCAGAAACTATGTTTGGTCCCAAGCCCTTATTTCGCAATGAAAATTCATAATGAATACTTTTGAAACCTGAAATTGATTTAGCATATTTTTGAACATTCTCAACGAGCTCTTTCTCGTTTGTTCTCCCCTCCCTCGCACCATCAACAAAAACAAAAAGGTCACTTTCTTTAGCCTCTTCATTTTCGAGCAAAGAAGCAATCAATCGTTTTAAAGGCTCCAAACGATTAAACGCGAAAATAACTATGGGAGCATACAACATTTTCCTATCCTTTAATTCTATGGTTCCACAATATAGGAAGCAAGCAACGAACATACACTGTTACAAAATGGACTGCGGCTAAGACAACATTCGTTTGCTTTTCAAGATGGAAAGTTTCTTTTGGAGGCATTCCATTTGGCATATTCAAATATTTCCATCGTTTTTTGAACGGTATCTCGGGATCACACCACTTATCTATTCTAGGATGAACATCACATGCTCCAAGAACGATACCACATTGAATCATTTTGATTCCATTTTTTTGAGCCCTGATTCCGTAGTCAAAATCCCCCTTTGAATGACTATAATAGTAATCCAAATTTCCTAGTTTTTCAAATACATACCTAGGCACAAGAACTATATTACCATTAAAATGTTTTACTTCGGTATCTTCTCCATCCGGCGACACAATACCATTTTTATTTCGACCACCATAAGTTACTTTCGAATGAGTCGCAGTATCATGGCATGCACCTACAACAATAGCCTGATCCTTGGACTTTCGAGAAGTGGTAAGCAATTTTTCTATAGCACCATTATAAAGAAATGTATCGTCATTGAGCCAAAGATAAAAATCATACTCTTTAGTCTTGGCAGCAGTATCCCAAGCGGTCCACATACCTCTATTCCAAAAGAGGTTTCCATCGCCATCTATTATGTTTACCTGCGGAAACTGTACCCGAACCGCTTCTGGCGTACCATCAGTACACCCATCATTTGTCAAGTAAACTTCTAAGGAATAATCCTGTGGAATAAATTGCTTAAAAAGATTATCCAAGCAGCGCAAAGTTGTTTCTTTGCGATTAAAGACTGTAAGGAGTGCGGCTATTGTTTTCATACGTTTCTTATAAACCTCGCTGGGTTTCCTGCCCAAATTTGATTATCAGGTATACTCTTAGTCACTACACTTCCCGCCCCAACAATCGAATTTTCCCCAACAGTAACTCCTTTAAGGATTATCGAACGAGCACCAATGAACGCATTATCTTTAATGGCAACAGGCTTCTTAGCTCTATTTTTCATATCATCTTTTGTTTTTCTTATCAAAGGATCAAGAGAATGAAAATCTGTCGTATATATACATACGCCGCCACCAATTTTCACATTATTACCAATAGTGATATCATCGATAGCAACAAGAGCCGCTTGGCTAATTCCAACATTATCCCCTATAGATAAAGTTGCAGTGCGATCAACAAAGAATGTACACGGTTGCGAGCAACCTATCGGATTATGCTTGATTCCATTATTCATCGCAAAATTTTTCCCGATGCTCATTTTACCACCACGAGCCACCATAACATATGGAGTCCCTCCCGTTTTAAAAGAAGAAAATGAAACATTATTCCCTTTAAACCTCAGCCATGTAATGCAATGATTGGCTACATTTGTCAGCTTACTAAATATCAATCTTATTGCTTTATAAATGTGATAAATCATTTTCAATAAGCACCTCGGTCTTCTATTACGCTTCTATATGCAGTCATTAAATCAAGAATTATTTTTTGGGGGTTATGACGTTCTTTCGCCAAATTCAATCCTGCAATTCTCTTGCCTTCACAATACATCTCATCAACAGCAAATTGCTTAAGATGATAAGCCAGTTCATACGGAGCATTCGCCGGCACTAATATTCCAGCATTCCCGTTATCCAAAATAGTAGACACTCCCCCAACATTGCATGCAATAACAGGTAACCCCAACAACTGAGCCTCACAAACACTATTTGGACTATTGTCTATATATGAGGGATGAACATACACAGAAGAATCTTTCATAACCGAGACTAGTTCTTTAGGATTTTTAACACCTAAATAGGATATACCTACAGATTCTGAATTAATCTTCAAAGAATGCTCAAAAAGCTTAGTAAACTTAGATTGTTCAGATATTCCAATAATCCTCCACTCAAAATTTATAGAGGTTTCTTCTTTTAACAATTTTGCTGTTTTTAAGATTAAATCAAGACCCTTATAAATTGTTTCACTTACCGTCGATGCTATAATCAACTTTTCACTTTTTACGCGTTTCCAACACCCCGAATTTTCATAAAATTCTGCACGTAGAGCTTCATTTACCTTAAAATATTTTGATTCAGGAGACAATAACTGAGACACCTGGAAATCCCATTCGGTTCGTCCCATACAATATTGTACCCTTTTAAACAAACTGCTTTCTTTTTTACCTCTTACATTAATACTTTTCTTTGCAAAAATGTATCCATTCCGCAAAATCCATTCTCTAATAGAAGGAGGCAATACAAAAGAACAAGCATTAAATCCAACAGGCCAAAATGCATTATCACAAGGAGCCAATAAACCTTGCAAATGGACTACCACAGGAACATCCGTTTTTCCTAAAATAGTGGCAAATTCATTTTCCATACCAAACAAATGTATTACATCAGGTTTAAAATCATTTACAACATTTAATATTTCTTGTACAAATTTATTTTCCTTATTCTTTTTATATCCCCAATAATAATACTGTATTTTTTGGAAAAAGTCTTTTGACGGTTTATAAATGGGAAAGAACGTTGTTTTTCCAGACTTCACAATACCTTCTGTTTTAGATGAAGGAAAAACAATCCCTAATTCAATATCAACGGAATTTTCAAGAAGCAACTTTTGAAGAGAGGCAATCCACCCCCCACCATAATAGCCTCCTTTTTTTTCCTTATTACCTAGTAAATTCGATATGATTGATAACCAAAGTATTCTCATAAGTCAAAAGTACCTACCAATAGCAACCATTTTCAACATTTTTGTAAGATTTAGGTTTAAAAGATTCATCAGGGTAAACCCAAAATTCATTAAACAATTCTTTATACTTATTCCGCACTCCAAATTCCTGAATACCATAATTCGGATCATCCCACCTTTTACCACGAATGCCAAACAAAAGTTGCAAAGCACCTGCCAAATGAACGGCTTTATGCCCTGTTTGTTTAGAATAAGCAGCTAAAGGCATTCCATAAGCTCCACAACCTATCAAAACAACATCATAAGATTCCTTATCAAGTTCTTTTTTCATCCAATCTAGTGCGTCAAACCAATTTTTAAATTCGTCACAATCACCGCCAAGACTTTGCACGGCCTTCACGGTTCTTAATTCAAATTCAGGCAAGACATCCTGATTTTTAAACAACAATGTCCTTTTCTCTTTATACTGTTTTTCTATCAATTCTGCAAAAGGATGAACTACAACAACCTTTTTGCCTTTTAATGCCCTCGTCCAAGGATTTTTTGACCAATACGGTTCTAACATCAAAAGATTTACTTTTTCCATCGTATTCGGCCAATACTCTTTAAGCAATACTTCCTGATCAATCCAATGTCCTAAAATATCGATCTGCCGAGAAGCGCCTAGCATACACTCACAGAATTTTTCAATTAAAGGAATTTCTATTGGAAAAAAACCAGACCACTTTTGCATTTGCTTTATACAAAGTTCATTCCACCACCATTGATAGCGTTTATTCGCTATATAATCAAATACGGGGAAACCTCCTTTTTTTACACTTATATAATTCAATAAGCAATTAAGTTCAGTGCTTCCATAACGACAAACCAAGCAAGGCTTATCAGACTCCAATAGATTATAAATCCTTTTCGATGCAAGTTCAGGATCTATAATACAATTTCTTGTAGAATCCCGAGGAGGAACACATAATTTGCAAAAAGCTCTATGCAAAGTTTTCAACACAATCTCACCAAATTTATTCATACAATTCTACCTTTAACAAACAACGAGTCAAACCATAATTTAAATTCCACATCATTCATCGAACGGAACTTGGAAGACAAACAAATCGATATCATAATCCAAATAGTCATATTCAAAATATTGAAGCCCGTCATATTTTCAATCCAACCTAAAGCCCAATTAAATGCAACTAAAACACCTATATATTTGACAAATAGATTATTCGAATGATACACAGCTCGATAAGAAGCCATCAAATAAATTGCACTATGCAACAAAAGACCTATCAAACCAAGCCATGTAAAAACATTCAAATGACACAGTTCATTACCATGACGTTCATACTTACCTGTTTTTAGCTCCTCTGCATTAAACGAGCCAAAGAAGTAGCTATCATTTCCTCTTGCCGGAGTTCTTCCCCAAATAATATAATTGTGTTTTAATGCAGAACCAAGCACTTCCTCATAAATAAAAGTTCTTGTATCCGATGCTAATTTTTCTTCATGAATTTGACCATCAACAATTTTCGTTTGCACATACTTGTTATAATTTGATTCAGATATAGAATCTTTAAAAATATTAAAAACCCCCGTAATCCCTAAAAACAACAAAACAATGGGGCCTATATAAAACAACCAATGAACAGTTTTTAACCAACACCCCTTAACAATACTATTATGACAAAAAGCAAAACCACATAATATTGTCGCTGCCGCTTTCATAACTTGAGCACGAGCACCAAAATCACCTAACAGCATTAAAACTAAGCCAAAACCAACTAGTATTTTCCACTTTTTTGAGAGGAAACAAAAAAAACAACCATACAAAAGAAATGGAGTCAGTAAAAAATGATAAGCATCAGAACTAATTATCCATAAAAGAAAACAGAAAAACAAAGGTGGAAGCCAAGTATTCCACTTATACAGAGCCATAGATAAACACAAAGGCTCTTTAAAATAAAAAACAAATAATGGCATAGATAAACTTAGAGATCCCGTTACAAGTTGTTTATATTCCCAATAATTTTCGGCAACAAAAGCACCTCTTATAATGCAAATTATAAGCCATAATAAATAAGCGTTACACAAGCGTAATTCAGGATCTGCAAAAGAATTCGTTTTTTTGCTAAACCAAATAACAACGCCAATCATAAAAAAAGCAATACTAGACCAAACAAAAAAATTACCAATTGGAAAAGAACTCCATTGATTAACACTAATCAATGAGATTACAACAAAAAGAATTGTGAAATATTGCAATGGTTTATACGACATACATCTATAAATTCACGTATTTCTTTTTCAGCTTTTTGAGTTCTTTCTTCTGAATCCAAATGGCTTTTATTTTATTTAATCTATATTTCACTCTTTTTAAGAACGGCTTCTTAGGAGCATCTTTCAACATCCCCCTTTTGGTAAAGTCCATTTCTATTCCATGTTTTTCAAAGAGAGGAACAGTTTCCTCATACCATCGTCCTTGGACAATACCTGTAAAGATATAAGGAATAATTTCAAATTGGTTTAATTTAACAAAATCCCTGCTTACGCAAAGATATTTGCTTTTCATAACCGCTGAACGCTGAGAACCAAATTCTTCGAACTGCCAGGCATCCTCATATTCACGAATCAAAGCATACAATTCATCTCGACGCCAAAGTGCAGCCTGACAACTAACTCTATATCGCTGATTAAATTCTACAATATCAAGATTTTCATATTCCGATTTACCACAAGTACGAACAGCCTGATCAGTTAAATGAATACACTTAATATCAGGATGTTCATACATAAGTTTCACATATTTTTCCACTAAATCATTCTTGACAGGGGCCTTCAAAAAATAATCTTCCTGCATATACAAAACTATATCCGAATCCATCTTGTCAAGAGCCCATTTTAAGCAACTACTCCACGTTGCAAATTTACCCTTGAAAGACTTTCCAACACATCCCTTTACAGGAACAACCGAAAGTCCGGGATAAGAATAATCCTTATATTCCGTATTAAGATAGATAGTCCCCCTGCAATCCGACCAATAAAGCTTAAAAAGCTTAAAGAATGGATCCCAGCAATCTTCAAATTTATCACACGTGTTGATTAGAATAGAGTATTGCATAAAAACCTTTAAATTGAAACAAATTTTCTTATTTCTTGGATTCGTGACAAATAATACTTTTCATAATTTCTCTGTAACGTTTCCAAAGGAATACGTTCATTTTCCAAATATTTTTTTGACTCTATTTCAAAAGCCTCTTCAGGTTTATATCTAAAGCCAATTACTTTACAAGGATTTCCAGAAACGATTGCATATGGTGGAATACTCGATCTAACAACAGAATATGCGCCAAGCACCGCTCCTCTGCCTATTTTAACACCTTGAAGCACACAAGAAGCTGTAAAAATGACAACATCATTTTCAACAACAATGGGTTTAATTATATCAATATTAAAATCATGTAAATCATGACCACCAGTAATGAATCTGCAGTCTTTTGAAATAGCAACATTACTACCAATTGTAACTTTTCCACAACTATGAATATACAGATTTGCCAACCCCGTTTTCTCTCCGACCGTCAAAAAAGGCGAATCACAATGAAAACCTTTATTTATGGCAACAGACAACGGTAATCCATATGCGTTCTTTGTTTTTCGCATAAAAAATGAAGAAAATACTGGAGAAAGAGCGAACAATTTAGCATACAATCGTTGTTTAAAAGAACAACGCGGGCGTTTATCAACACCTAATCTATATGTAATTTTTCTTTTTTCCATACATCATCTCCTAAAACGGACTTGTAGATTATAAAACATAGTCTTTATTAAACTTCTTTCATTCTTATTCATACATACGAAATAAAACAACGAAATATACGAAAGAGAACTAAAAGCAAACGTAAGAATCATTCTGTACCAAGATTGTTCCATATATAATTTTGGAATAAAAGTAATCGCAAAAGAAAGAACAAAAGTTGCTATAGAAGGCAAGAATAATTCTTTGAAAAATGAACTATACTTCAAGCCACATATTTTATGAGCAAAACACACTTTAACCAAAGCCACAAATACTCCAAAAATCGAAATGTTTAAAACATACATTGTTACCGGAGAGAAACCCTTACTAAACAGAATAAAAAGAATAGATACTGGCAGTAAGTTTAAAACCGACACAAAAACATTAAACCTAGCTATTCGCCCTTCTGCAGCAATAGCAGAGCCATATGGAATAGTCAATTGCTCTATAAGATTACGCACAATCTGCAACTGGGCAAACAAAACAGCCCAAGCTGGAACATTTTTCAGCCATTTATGTTGAATAAAATCCATTTCAAGAATAAAAGGAATAGCAAAAAAAGCAAACAACGCAAAAGAATACTTGCAACCTAAAGTTGCAAATTTCAACATATCAGCTCTATTTCCGGCCCCCTCCGATTTAGTGATTACCGGATTAAGAGCTTTAAGCATATTATTTGAAAAAACAAGAAGTTGCCCATTTAGCTGATTAGCCACCCCAGTTGCGGCATTCAAAGCCGATCCATAAAAATGATTTAGAACTAAGCCATTGCCATAGTTTCCAACCAAAGACGAGGCTGATCCAAAAAAATTCCATCCAGTAAAGCCAAGCATCTCTTTTGCAAGATCCTTCCTGAAATACTTGAACGGATTTAGGATACACTCTGAATACCGTTTATGGCAATAAACTTTCATTATAGAAAGAGTCACAACGGGAATACAAGCCATCAGTATTCCGTAAACAATCAACTTATCATAATTGGTACTTACACAAATAAAAGCAACTGTCAATTTTAAAAGCGATTCTAAAATTCCCACCAATGCGTAATAGCGCATATTTTCATGAGCATTCATCACAGCTTCATAAGGAACATTGATTACAGTAAGAAAGGTACTGAAAATCAAGCTGCCATAAACAAATTTTGCAGCCAGCATTCGATTTTCAGGAATGTTTAAAACGCCATTAAAATAAACAAAACCAGCAATTATCAAAACAACAGCTATTACAAAAGCCAAACACAAATGAATGACTATACTAACATTGAATACACCTATTTTTTTACCTTGTATTCCCAGTCCCTCGGCGTAACTCATAAAGCGTTGTGTGGCAGAAGACATAGCCCCATTCAAAAAACCGAGCATTCCAATCGCGCCGCCGACAATGGCATATATACCAAAATCAACAACACCTAGCGCATTTAAAATAAGGCGAGTTGTATATAAAGATATAAACATAGTTATAGCCATTTTGGCATACAACCACATAGTATTCTTTATTATTAAATTGGCCTTAGACATATTAGATTAAATTTCTTGTTATTTTATTACTTTTTAACAAAAAACATATACCCATTGATATAACAAAAGACAATGCACCATACATCAAGGGAAAGACTATATAATGACTAGCCGCAAAAACTCGTATATCATAGAAATTATATCTAAAGACAAGCCACATCAGCCACATGTGAAAAATATAACAGCCAAAAGAATACTTATCTAATACTAAGAACCATTGAGGCAATTTATGCGAAATAGTAAATTTGCAAACAAGCCAACAGAATGTTAGAATGATCAAAGGTACTAAAAGTTTTTTTAAAAGTTTTAAATAAGTTGATGGAATATCAGGCATCATACTTTTCAAATAGTCATTATTGCAAACGACATATATTAAAAGCAATAAAAAAGAAATAGACAATAAAGCAATCTTATTCTTTTCCCAAAATACAACTATTATTGATTTGTTAATAGAATAAAACACTTCCAATAAGAAATAAAAAAAATACCAACTGAAAGCATCCAAGCCCAACATTTCAGGAAATGGTACAAACGTCAAAAATAACGAAATAAGTAAAAATACAACTGAAATTTTTCTATTAGCTTGCATTGGCGTTAACAAGAAAAAAGCCACAATAAAGCACCAAAATAAGCTTGGAAGAAACCACAAATGGTTCCAACCACTAAGCAACCGAATAACATCTATGTTCTCGCCAAACGAAATAGAAAATACCCCTCCCCATAAAATAGTGGGCAGCAACAATCTTTTGATTTTATTAACAATAAAAAAAACAAAAGAATTGTATTTACCATCATTATGTTTCAATGTAAAAAAAAGAGAACCACTAACAAACATCAGCAAAGGCATCGTCCACGGTCTAATAACATCCAGAATAAACCCATAAACATACAAAATTTCATTTGGAGCGGCAACAAAGTGCCAAGCCCTTAAATACGGGGCAAAACCATGCTGAACAAAAATGACTAGCAATATAGTAAAAACCCTAAGAATTGAATATTCAGGATAATATCTTTTCACTTTGGGAAACTCCAAATATACCTATACATCGCCCTTATTCGCATTTAAAGAACAGACAAAAAAAAACGCAATGCAGTTATAAAATGTTCACAGTCAGCCATCATCTCACCTTCCTATACTCAAATTCCAACCGATTACAACATTCACGATTTTGCAAGCGATTGGATTTACAAAAAAGCAGATTCCCGAACAAGTCGGGAATGACAAATAAGGCGGTTGCCTTGACAAGAATGAATCGTTCAAAAGCAACCACCATTCCCTCTTACTTTACCAAGCCCTTTTCAAGGTATTCAGCCAAGTTCGTGCGGGTCACGCTTGCAACGTGGTCGGCGGCAACTTTCTGCATATCGTGGTGGACCATGATCTGCACAAGTTGTTCGAAAGACGTTGTCTGCGGATTCCAGCCGAGTTCGGCCTTGGCCTTGGTCGGGTCGCCCCAGAGATTCACCACATCGGTCGGACGGTAGAAATCTTCAGAGACGGCGACGACGGTCTTGCCGGTGGCAACGTCGATGCCCTTTTCGTTCACGCCTTCGCCTTCCCAGCGAAGTTCAATGCCTGCGTGGTGGAAAGCAAGGGTTGCAAATTCACGGACGGTGTGCTGTACGCCGGTTGCAATCACGAAGTCTTCGGGCTTGTCGTGCTGCAAAATGAGCCACATGCATTCCACGTAGTCCTTGGCGTAGCCCCAGTCGCGAAGGCTGTCGAGGTTGCCGAGGTACAGGCAATCCTGCTTGCCCTGGGCAATGCGGGCTGCGGCAAGCGTAATCTTGCGGGTCACGAATGTTTCGCCGCGGCGTTCGGATTCATGGTTGAAGAGGATGCCGGAGCAGCAGAACATGTTGTAAGCTTCGCGGTATTCCTTGATGATCCAGAAGCCGTAAAGCTTGGCGACGGCGTACGGGCTGTACGGGTGGAACGGAGTGTTCTCGTTCTGCGGTACTTCTTCGACCTTTCCGTAGAGTTCGCTTGTGCTGGCCTGATAAATACGGCAGGTCTTTTCGAGGTGGTTGGTACGCACAGCTTCAAGCACTCGGAGGACACCTGTAGCATCAACATCGGCGGTGAATTCCGGGGAGTCAAACGAAACCTGCACATGGCTCTGGGCCGCGAGGTTATAGATTTCAGTCGGCTGGACCTTGCCCACGACCTTCACGAGGCTCATGGAGTCGCCCATGTCGGCGTAATGCAGGTGAAAGTTCGGCTTGCCTTCAAGGTGTGCAATGCGTTCGCGGTAGTCCACCGAAGAGCGGCGGATGATACCGTGGACTTCATAGCCCTTGGAGAGGAGGAATTCAGAAAGATAGGAGCCGTCCTGACCGGTGACGCCTGTGATGAGTGCTACGTTACGCTTATCCATTGAGGGATTCCTTGTACCAGTTGAAGAGTTTCTGTACGCCTTCGTCGATTTCGACCTTGTGAGTCCAGCCGAGGCTGTGGAGCTTGCTTACGTCGATAAGCTTGCGCGGAGTGCCGTCGGGCTTGCTTGCATCAAACACGACTTCGCCTTCGAAGCCAACCGCCTTCACCACGAGTTCGCTGAGTTCGCGGATGGTGAGTTCCTTGCCCGTACCGACGTTGATGTGGCAGTTGCGGATTTCACCGAGTTTCGGGATGGCGCCGCCACGGCCTGCGCTGTGGTTGCGGTCCACTGTGCCATCGACGCTTGCGCCGTAATGCACGCTAGAATACTTTTCAATGCCGATAATGTCGCTGAAGTTCACGTTCAAGAGCACATGAACGGAAGCGTCGGCCATGTCTTCGCTCCAAAGGAATTCGCGGAGCGGCTTGCCGGTTCCCCAGAGGGTCACCTTGTTGTTCTCGATACCGTACTTGGCAAGGACCTTCAAAATTTCATCTTGCGATGCGTTGCCGTTGATGCCTTCGACTGGGCGCTTGTCCATATCGACCTTGATGCTGTTCCAGTCGTTGTCGTGGATGAGCTTCGCCAGATAAATCTTGCGCATCATGGCGGGCATCACGTGGCTGTTTTCCAGGTGGAAGTTGTCGTTCGGACCATAAAGGTTCGTCGGCATCACAGCGAGGTAGTTGGTGCCATATTGCAGGTTGTAGCTTTCGCACATCTTGAGGCCTGCAATCTTTGCGATGGCGTATTCCTCATTGGTGTACTCGAGTTCGCTCGTGAGGAGGGCATCCTCCTTCATGGGCTGCGGTGCGTTCTTCGGGTAGATGCATGTAGAGCCGAGGAACAAGAACTTCTTCACGTTGTGGGCGTAGGCTTCGCTGAACACATTGCACTGGATTTTCATGTTCATCATCATGAAGTCGGCGCGGTAGAGCGAGTTCGCCATAATGCCGCCGACAAAGGCTGCGGCGAGCACCACTGCATCGGGGTGTTCTTCGTCAAAGAACTTTTTGACGGCGTATTGATCGGTAAGGTCAAGTTCCTTGTGCGTACGACCGACAAGGTTGTTGTACCCACGTGATTTAAGGTTGTTCCAAATAGCAGAACCGACCAACCCATGGTGGCCAGCTACATAGATCTTTGAGTTTTTATCAAGCATTGTTAGTGAATCCAAAAGTTAGCTTGACCCACAAAAAGCATAATTGCAAGCCAATCTAAACAAATTGAAAAATAGAATTTAAGAAAAATATAACAATTATATGTAATTGTTACAAGTGAGGAAGTTTAAATTTGTTTACTTTTTATACTAACAATGTAGGGATATATTACTTAATCCGAATCAGCTGGACGTCCTTGATCCAGAACGTTCTTTCGCGACTGCCCAAATTCAAGTCCAAACGGGCATACGGGTCTGTTTCCGCAGGCGAAAATTCAATTTCGAACGACTTACCGGAAGTCGAAACCTTGACGTGTTCCTGGAACCCATTCGTTTCTCCATTGTAAATGGAATTACCCAAACGCGCCGTCATTTCACCTTCAACATCAGACCAGATTGTGAAAACAAACTTGTACGTATAACCAACGATTACAGGGATATTTTCGTGCAGCAACTGCACACTATAAGAGAAATTCCCGCCCTTGGTTACATGCACCTTCATCACATTAGAATTTTTCTCTTTGACAATTGCCGTATCGGCAGCGCCATTGAACTGCTTGTGAAAAATCCAGTTCTTTCCACCCTCGCTAAAGTTTCCATTAGAAATCAGGTTCTTGTTCTTCTGCCCAGCAATTGCGGTCCAGACATCATCGACAAAGCCATCATAATCCTTGCCATCAGCCGCCGTATAGCTATAACGCATCGCCTGGAAACTCGGCAAGAATCGTTCATTCAGAGAATTCCAGAGGTCCTTGTTTTCGGTCTTGCTGAAGCGGATAACACCATCCTCGCCCACCTTTGCAGAAGCAAGGTCAAGTCCATCGACAAAGCGGTGCACGCGGAAAATCACAGACAAATTCGCCGCAGAATCTTGAACTTCAATTTGCGACTGGTTGTACAGCAGCTTAAACACCTGGAAATTGTTCAACTCATAGACAAATGGGATTTCCTTGCCATTCTGACGGATGCGACCGTAAATCGAGTTTACCGACTTCTTTTTGCCAACTTCAAAGCCGACACCGATTTCCTTAAGGAACCCGTCATTCTTCAAATCGATATTATAGAAGGCATCCTTGACAAACTCGCCATCCGTGAACGAAATGGGGAGCACTGCCGCCGGATCATCTTCATACGGCCAGAGCAACAGTCCATCTTCCTGATTGACTGAAACGCCCACATAGAAACTGCAGAAAGAACGGACTTCGGTAAGCGTGAGCTGGAACGTATCGATGACGACCTTTTCATCCTTCGCCGCAGCCTTGGCAAGCGAAACCGGCTTTGCATCAGAATAGTCGATGGAGAAATCTGCGGTAAGACCGATGTTCTGCGCAATCTCCGGATTTCCAATTTCAATACCGGCCGTAGAGTCGGATTCAGAGCATCCGACCGCCCACAATGCCACAAGCACGCAACCGATTATTGAACTCAAAGAACGCATCATACTCCTCGGGTTAGAGGGTACAGCTGGATATTGATTTGCACAACATCCTCACCTTCCCCAGCCTTTGCTGAGAAATCTAGTAGTTCTTTGCGCATCAGTTGCAAATGTTTTTTCAAATTGGGGAAATCTTCGCGTTTTATGCTGAAAGTCAGGGCAGAAACGTCCCTTTGCGAGCCCGGAAGCGCCGAAAGCATGTCCGCCGAGAGCTTGAGCATCTGCAGATGGTACATCTTGACCATCAAATCCTGGACTTCATCGTCGGTAGTAATCAGGGGGTCGCGCTGGCGGTAACCGTTCGCGGTTTTTACCAGGAGTCCCAGTTCCACGAGAAGTTTAAGAGATTCCGTCACCTGGGCAGGCGTAATGAGGCCGCCGAGGCGCTTGGAAATCCAGTCGGGAATCGGGCGAAAATCCTTGAGCGCCACCATCTCGAGAATCGCAGAGTGGTGCCATTCGCGGAAAATACGGAACTGAGCCGCATCCATCTTGTGCAGTTTGGAGCGCGGGCTCGCCTTCAAAAGCTGGGCGTAGTAAACCTGCTTATCCGCATCCGTCTGGGCCTGATTGAAGAAAACAAGACTTTCGAAATATGCAGCACGCTGGCCATCCAAGCCGAGGCCGTGGATGAGCTTTACCACCGTGTTCTTTGTAATATTTCGCTTTCCGTCAATCGTGAGCTTGAGATGGGCGTGACTCGAAAGCCCTGCCTTCTCCGCGAAGAAACGGAGGCTAAAAGCCGGAACCGTCTTCTTCTTGAACTCATAGTAGTCCCGCAAATACACACGGTAGTTCGTGTATTGCAGAACATCAGGTTCAACTATGCGATTTTCTCCTGTTTCCATATTCTAAAAAATAGAAGTCTTCCGCCACAAAATCAAAGAATAAAAAGCTTTTATCGTTTACCCAAGTAACCATGTCAGACGAGAGGGGCAGGTTTTCCCCTGATTGCAGCCCCGGCTCGCCGGGTCTTCCATCACCCCTTCGAGCGGGGTTCCACCCCGCAACGCCCCGAACGCTACAAGAGCAACAAACGCCGTGAATGCTTAACAAAAGTCTCTAGCGAGGAGCGAAAAACGGACATGGTCCTCGAAATGCCCATGGAGGCATTCGTACTCGCGACAGACACCTTCTTCCTGGAATCCGGCACGGCGGGCGACAGCGGCACTCTTCGGATTGTTGACCGAGGCCGTGAGTTCAAGACGATTCAGCCCCATCGCAAACGCCTCGCCCGCCACAAGCAAAAGCGCTT
Source organism: Fibrobacter sp. UWB7 (assembly GCF_900142945.1). Taxonomy (NCBI): domain Bacteria; kingdom Pseudomonadati; phylum Fibrobacterota; class Fibrobacteria; order Fibrobacterales; family Fibrobacteraceae; genus Fibrobacter; species Fibrobacter sp. UWB7. The sequence continues at coordinate 442,651 of NZ_FRCO01000003.1, read as the reverse complement.
CGGTCGCAAGCCCGCGACCGCAAAAGTCTTGACCGAGCCAATAGCTTACTGTCGCCGAGCGATTTTTCCACTGCACCCAGCCAAGCATAATGCAACCCGCGATTTTCAAGCCGTCACTCGCACTCGCGCCCTTCTCGAAAATGCCCCAGCAGGCTCCATTAGCCATCTGCGCCTGCAAGTCCCAAGCATCTATTTTCGCAGAAACATCTTCGGGAGTGCGACATTCTTCGCTTGGCCACGGCAAGTGCTCCGACAAGAACTCGCGGGAGCATTCGATCAGCTCGAACAGCGGCTGCACGTCCGCCTCGCCAAGCGGGCGCAACACAGCACGCTCGCCTTCAACCTCTTGCAGCGAGAATTCGCAAAGTTCATCATCTAAAAAATCTCTCATTATGACCTTTTGCAAAAAACAATCAACCCCAAGAGTACATAATTACAACGTCATTCTGAGCCATCCATGGCGAAGAATCCAGTTATATCAAGAAATTATGGATCCTCCTCCCGTTGGTCGAAGATGACATTATTGAAAAAAAACGAAAAACCCGATAGCGAACTACCGGGTTTTTCAGTGCGGATGAAAGGACTTGAACCTTCATGCCCTTGCGAGCACTAGAACCTGAATCTAGCGTGTCTACCAGTTCCACCACATCCGCGTGGTGCACCAAATTTTGAAAAAAAACACCCTTTTGTCAAGGGGAGGTTCATAAATAAGGCTATTTGGCGCTTATTTGCGGATGGCGTCGCGGATCCATTCCATCCGCTTGCCCTTCCAATAGCTCCAGTCGTGCTCGCCTTCCGGGTCGAACCGGAGTTCGCAGTCCACCTGAACAGCCTTGCAAAATTCCGTAATCCACGGCACCGTCTGGTCAGACGGGTAAAGCCTGTCTTTGCCCCCCTGCAAAAAACGGAAACGCCCGACATGCATTTTCTTTGGCGCCGCAAGTTCCAACGGTCCACCCAAGAATGCTCCAAACGAACTCACGAGCAAGCGGTCTTCCACAGCACGACGACCTTCGAGCGAATAAACCAAGACCCCCAGCGAGCCGTCCGAAACGCCCACCAGCGAAACACGCTCCACCGGAGCTCCGCGCTTTGCAGCCACAGAATCAAGCGTCGCATCAACAGCGGCAATTGCAGCCGGCGTGACCCAATGATTCTCGCGACAAGCCGATACGCTCACCACAATTTTTTCAGGATAAAGCTCCGCAAAGTCAGCCCCAGCAACAAGCCCTTTCGCACAGTTACCACTACTCATGCCACCGTGGAACCAGACGACAACCGGAGCTTTCTTTATTTTTTTAGACCACCAAATTCCCGCCGGACTTTGGAACGACGAACCCGTACCAAGCACATCAATCAAAAGCGAATCCGGCGCTGCAAAAGCAAGTGCGCTCGCCAACAACACAGGAGCAATTAAGCCAAATCGCATCATTCCGCGCCACTCGGCGAATCCTGAAATTTCAACTGACGTGGCTTATGCACCAGCGCCACAAAAATGAGGATAATCCCCATAATCAGCATAAAGCCCACTACGCAAGCCCCAACAAAACACCAATAAAATTGGTAATCTGCCGACAGGTCATCCCAGCTGAGTTCGCCATTCGTCGAAGCCATCGACTTCACGATAAACTTGTCGCCCACACGTGACGCATAAATTTCCAACGGGATTTCGCTCGCGTTCATCGCCGAGAAATCGAACCATTCCGCCATGTCGTCCAAAAGATCATCGTCTGCATAAAGCACGAACGTGCATTTTGTATCGCCATTGATCTGGAAATAAGTCTTGTCGAAAAACGGCAAGTTTGAACCGCCGAACAAACTCGGAATAGCGGCGTAGCTCACCTTGCCATAAAACAAGCTTTCTTCGACAAAGAAGCTTTTCGCAAGCGGATAGATATACCAAGAAACCCAACTAGCAAGGAATATCAGCAGGAAACCAAAATTGATAAAGGCAACTTTACGAACACGAAAAATAGACATTGCAATCCTTACTGTTTAGACTTGAATATAAAGAAGAACGTGGCAAGCAAAAGCACGAGCGACAAGAAATAGAACGCCAGCGGGATCTTTGCCGACAAGGAAATCTCTTTCACGTTTTCCATCTGGAAAAAGTGGAGCAGTTCGTCACTTGCGCTAAGAGTCTTGTCGTTATTGAACTGGTTCCAGGCATCGAACAAATCCAGATTTTTCTGGAACAGCGTTTCCACGCGCTTATTAAAAGCCTCCGGCAACACAAGCCCATCCGGGAGCACCGCATACCCAGCCCTTGCAGAATCCAATTTGCGCACCAGAGCCAAATCGACATCCGAAGGACCCATTTCCATCAGGCGGTAAACATTCTCCAGTTCATCGATCCACGCCGAGCGTTCCGAAAGGTAGCGATGCAAGCAAGAAACCTTTGCCAAGACACTCGACTTGAAATGCGATACCGAGGAAGCCGGAGGCGTCGAAAAGCCAGTCTGTTCCAATTTCTGGATCCCCGCATCAAATGAGAGCGCTACTTCGCGGAGCGTCATCATCTGCGCAAGCACCACCGCCGAATCCACCTCGTAACCGCTACGGACACGTTCCATCGAACGCATGAGGCTCGCATCGGCAAACTGGTAATCGCAAAGCGACTTCACGTACTGGGAATAAACGGCGACCTGCGGTTTTTGCGAAACGTAAAACAGCGCCGTCAAGCAAATCGTAAGAACGACAACAAGCCAAATCCAGGGAGTCTGGATTTTCATGTGCAAAGTTTCTGCAATTGTTTTTTTTGTCTGTCCGTTCACACCTAGAAATTACTTTTTTTCTACTTTACGAACAATGAAACTCCGTCATTTAATCGCCTTTTTTGCCATTTTATGCAGTTTCGCCGGGTGTACCGTCGAACGAGCCGAAGAACATATCCTCGCAAGGCACGTAAACGGAGTCAAAAAGACCTCTATCTGGGTTTACCCCGACGGCACCATCCTCAAGCGTAATGAATGGTACAATGACGGCATCAAGGAATTCGAAATACCTTACAAAGACAGCCTCCCGCATGGGGAATTCAAACGCTGGACTGGCTTTGGCGATGTCGCAATGATTGGGCACTATAACAAAGGGAAAAAAGACGGCAAGTGGACAGTCTACTACCAGAACAAAAAAGTCGAAGCGGTCCAATTTTATAAAGACGACCTCCCTGTTGGCGACTGGGAAGGATTCCATCACAATGGGGTAAAGGCATTTGAAGAACATTACGACGACAACGGGAACCACATCGGTGTGTGGAAACATTTTCACGACAATGGTGTGCTTGCCGAAGAAAACAGATGCCATGAACCTAACGGATATGTCAAGCGTTTCGGGAGAAATTGCAAAATCACGGAGTACTTCGATTGCGTGAGTGGCAATTTAGAAGGCTATTACAAAAAGTACTACGAATCATACGGGCCAGTGGACTCCACAAAAAATTGCGAACAAGCGCAAATCATGGAAGAAGGGATTATTGAAAGTCAATTAGCACCGTTGCCGCTAACATTCTACAGAGCAGACGGGTCCCTTATCAAAAAAATCAAGTCGAGTTTTTTCAAAGGTCGTGAAAAAATCCAATGGTTCGACGAAAACAACAATGTTATCCGAGAAAGCAACTTTGTTGCAGATTCAACCGACCCGCCCCATAGTAATTCAGGCATCGCTTACGGGACCTGCGCCAATTCATCAACGCTATTCTGTGCCGAGACCTTATTCGTCCATTCGGAAAAACCCAACGGAGAACTCGACTCTTGCACGTTAAGCCATAAAGACGATTTCAAACAAAGCATCGGCAAGTACCCGGCAACGCTCCGCTACATTCAAAAAGGTCACGTTCTTTTGTACGAAGAATTCTGGACACGAGAATACAACACTATCGATGATACACCTAGCACACCAAGTATTCAAACAAGCCGCAGTTTCTACCCGGACAGCATGGGCGGCAGAATGGCAAGCGAAGGATTCTGGCAGTTTGATCCCAACGACAACAAGTCCAAGCGTCACGGAATCTGGCGCAACTGGTATCCGAGCGGTGTATTGAAGGACAGCCTCAACTACGTGAACGGCGAACGCATCGGCGAGCAGTTCAGCTACGACAGCACCGGCAAGCTCACGATACATAAAACAGAAGCCGGCAAGAACCGGCCCGTGATAATGCATATACTAGGTAATTAGGAACTTAAATAGATTGCCGCGCTTCGCTCGCAATGACGTTTTTTGCTTCGCTCGCAATGACGTTTTTCTAAGATCTCATCTTATAACGCTTGAAACTTCGATAGACTGCGTGGAGCCTTTGAAGTTCCAGGAGACTTTGACTTTTACTTGTTTCGCATAAACGTGGTGAATTGTTTCGTACTGCGAGGCGTCAGTCGATGTGTAGTTCTGCGTTGCAGAAACAGTCACTTCTGGCGAGTACGTTACCGTAGCAGAATCGCCCAGACCACGAGCCCACTTGCGATTGATATCATGCACTTCAAAAGTCGTATCCTCCGCAGATTTCGACGGAATCGAGGCAATCCCCACGGACTTGAGGGAATCCAGCACCTGCTGGGCAACTTCAATAGCACCATCACGACCGCGAATACGCAACAAGGCATCGTGGTTACCGCCTTGAAGATTCAATACAGCCATGTACATAAAACCAAGGACCGCAGCAGCGACCAAGATTTCAACAATTCCAAAGCCTTTTTTGTTCTTCAAAAGTTTCACCATAATTTACCTACAATTTGTTCCAAAAACTGCCTGTTCTCCATTGGGGGATAAGCATATTATTATTCCTATTTTTTTCTACAAGACCATAAGCATAGCTGGTGCCATACTGCATGCACACATAACCTTCGGATGGCGCCGCAGAAAGACCTATACGAGGAATAAACAAGGCTCCTTCGCTCGCCCAGTCCTTATCCGCGGTACTAAAGTCGTCAAGTTGGACTTGATCATCACAACTAAATCTAGCAGGAGCTTCAATAGTAAGCGAATCAATAGGCTCTACATTTTCGATAGATCCAGCACCACAATCATTTACCATATACGCATAAAGAGTCTGCTCGTTATCGCCAGCCATTTTAACACAAATCCGCTTTGACAATCGATTAGCATCATTGGCTACACGTTCCAAAAAAGCGGCCGTGTTTTGCGCGCAGTCTTTTATTCGTGCATTGATAACAGCCCCTCTCAAGCCAGCAACACCCATAGACGATAAGACGCCCATAATCGTAACAACGACTAGCACTTCTACCAAGGTATAACCGTTCTTTTTAGAGCCATGATTCAGCATATCTATTTCTCCAAGCTAGATTGAACCAAAATTAATATAAAAAGAGGTTCTTTTCCGCTTTGGTCTAACTTATAATATACATAAACACGGCTTAAAAGTAAACATTTGTAAACAGAAAATACGTTTTTGATGAAAATCGTGATAAAAACAATATTAAAACACGTAGCCGTGTAATTTTACCCACACAAATTGCTATATTACACACCGCACAACCTGCCCAGGTGGTGGAATGGTAGACACTGGGGACTTAAAATCCCTTGGGGGCAACTCCGTGCGGGTTCAAGTCCCGCCCCGGGCATTGTTTTTGTGCTTCACTTCGCAGAAGGGAGGTAGATCATGATTGAATTCTATCCAAACAGCATATATTATCCGCGCGAAGCGGTCGATGAAAAGCTTGCCAAAGGTGAGCTCGAAAAGACCAAAAAGTACTTGATCGGTTGGACAGAACGCCACCGCGAAGAAATTTGGGAATGCGCCCGCGAAGATGCTGAACAGCCTTCTGACGAAATTCTCCTCGACAACCTCCGTGCACTCCTCCTCTGCAAGGGTTCCTTGCAGCCGGCAGCCGAAATGGGCGCCATGATCCGCGAAATCACGAAGGAAGTCTGGTACCAGAACGAAAACGGTCCTAAGGATCCGGACATGATCGCGGTGGACTGGCAGACGAAGTACTTGACCAAGTGGCGTGAAGCCCGCATGTTCGAAGCATTCGTGCTTATCGAAAAGAACGCAAAGCAGCTCGTCGAAATCCTGAGAGCCTAACCTAGAGCTAATCGCTCGCTAACAATAGCATTTGCCAAGCTCCACCTAGTGGAGCTTTTTTTTGCATTTGTTGTCATGCCGGCCTACCTGTCCTCGCGCCTGTCCTCGCTTGACGGGGATGACGGAGACGAGCCGGCATCGCCTTTAATAGTGTATGGTGACCCCGGAACGGAGTCCGGGGTAACAGTAAGGGGTTAAACCCCGCCACGGAAGCGGATAGGGATCCAGATCTCGAGTTTGCCTTGCTTGCTGGGCGGAAGGCGCCAGAAGTATTCGACGTGCTTCAGGAGCTTGACTTTGAACACTTCGTTATCAGAACTCGTAAACATGATTTGCGGGTCCTTGAAACGTCCAAGACTATCGAGCGTGAGGTGCAGTCCGAGGAACACTTCATCATCGGACTTGAAGAACTTGTGCCCTTTGCGGGCCACACGAGCTTTCTTAAAATACTCCGAGGAGAGGTAATGCAGGCCTGCGGCGCGCCCTTCCAAGAACATTGCAAGCTTGTTCAGGTCACGCCCTGCAGTATTTTCAATCACGTAAATTTCGTCAATCGAGGGCATTTCCACGCGACCGGTAAACGCCTCTTCAGGAACTTCCTCTTCTTCCTCGACATCCACGATAGGTTCGTACTGCGGGATGCTGTAGACAAAGTACAACACAGCAACAAAGACGAGAGCAAAGGCAAGCAATGGAGCATTACGTTTCAGCATAGCACTACTCGATAGACTTGATGCAGAGCTGCACCGTCTTGGTGTTGTTATAGTAATTCCAAATCGGCTCGAATACGACCGTCACTGGGCGGGAGCGCCCGAGCAAAGCCTTACTCTTGCGCAGTCCAAAGGCGATAGCCGGGAAAACGGCACTCCCCGCCTGCGAGATTTCCATCTGCAGGTGTCCGCCGCGAAGTTCACGCACGCGATGCACGGTCACGTTTTCGGCACGGAAGGCGGGGTACGGGAAGTTTCCGCCAAATGGTTCGAGCAAGTCGATGAATTCGAGAATCGAGCGTTCACGAATCGGGTAACGCCCTGTCGGCACACGCGTTTCTACGGTCAGTTCGCGGAGCGCAATCTTGATGTCGTACGGGTACGATTCATCAGTGTTGATCACCTCGCCGGTATAGCCCTGGTCTTTTGCAGACTGCAAAAGGCGCCCACGGAGTTCATCAATCTTGCCCGCTTCGAGCGAGAATCCCGCCGCATTCGCGTGGCCGCCCCAGCGGTCAAAAAGTTCACGGCTGTCAAAAAGCGCCTTGTGCCAGTTGAATCCAGGAACTGCACGGGCACTCGCATGTGCCATGCCGTTGATAATCGACAGCACAGCCGAAGGTCTGTGGAATTCCTGGGCAAGCTTTGCCGCGACAATGCCAATCACGCCCACGTGCCAGTTTTCACCGGCAACTACAATCACGGTCGGGATGGTGTCGCCGTAAAGAGCCTTTACTTGTTCCATCGCCATTTCGGTGATTTCGGCTTCTTTCTGCTTGCGGCGGGTGTTCCAGTCTTTCAGTTCTTCCAAAAGCTTGCCCGCCTCGCCTTTGTTTTCGCACAAAAGAAGTTTCAACGCCGGGTCCGGGCGTTCCATGCGGCCAGGGGCGTTGAGGAGCGGAGCAAGCTTGTACATCACGTCGATGCCGCCCACACAGCTATGGGGCTTCATGAGGGAGGTGTACATTTCTTGCACGCCAGGCCAGCGGCTGTTCTTGAGGCTTTCGAGCCCGGTACGAGTAAAATAGCGGTTCTCAGGCGTCATCTGCACCAAGTCCGCAAGCGTCCCAAGCGCAACCAAGTCCAGATATTCCACCGGAGCCTTTATGCCGAGTCGGCTGAACAAGGCACAAATAAACTTGTACGAAACACCGACACCGCAAAGTTCCGGGTTCGGGTAATTGTCGCCTTCTTGGTGCGGATCCAGAAGCACATCGCTCACCGGGAGCCCATCGCCCGACGGCTGATGATGGTCCATGACCATGACCGCCATGCCGAGTTCCTTGGCATGCGCGATTTCCACGTTCGCGGTAATGCCCGTATCTACGGTAATCAAGTTGCGCGCCCCCGACTCGTACATTTCGTCGACGGCAGAAACCGAGAGTCCGTAGCCATCGCCAAAGCGGTTCGGGAGTCGCCATTCAGAATCAATGCCTACAGTCTTAAGGCAGCGGGTCAAAAGCGTCACGGACGTCATGCCGTCCAGGTCGTAGTCGCCAAAAATGAACACGCGCTCGCCACGTTCGCGAACCGCAAGTATCCATTCCACAGCCTTGTCCATCCCCATCATGAGGAAGGGGTCATGCACGTCGCTCTCGTTAGAGCACAGCATGTGGTACGCATCAGAAACAGTCTTGATGCCGCGCGAGACCAAGAACCTCGCGACCGCATGCGGAATCTTTAGCGTAGAGGACAAAGTTGAGGCGACAAGATCTTCCATTACTTGTAGCCTTCAAAAAGTTTTAGCGAGAGGTTCTGGAGGCAGGTCACTGCCGCCATTCGCCTAGAGGCGATTCTCGACATAGTTTCTTGCACACTCACGAGAGCCGCTTCAAGGGCAGACGCCCCCACTTGCGGGTAGCGTTCGAGATTCACGCTGCCCGTTGCTTCCGGGATGCGGAGCGGAGCGCCCGATTGTTGGCGCAACAAGTCCGTAATCAAGAACGAGAGCACTTCGAGGAATCGGTTCACGATGGCCGGGTCTTCAAGTCCAGAATCTTCGAGCTTAAAGAACAGGTCCGTGTAGTCCTGCGAAAGTGACTTCTCGATAAAATCGACTGCAAGCGGGCACCAGTTTTTGGCGTGTTCGGCGTAATAAAGCGCCATGCCAGGGGAACCCACAGCAAGACCAATCACATCATCGGTCAGAGTCGATTCGTCAAATTCTTCGCCACCCACGCGGATGGCCTCCTGACGCACTTCCTCATCCGTGAGAGGCGGCAGGTGGAGCGCAAGGCAGCGCGAACGGATCGTCTGCAAGAGCTTTTCGCGAGACGAAGTCGTCAAAATGAAGTACGTGTTCGGCGGGACTTCTTCGAGAGTCTTGAGGAACGCGTTTGCCGCAGAATCGTTCATGCGGTCGGCCTCGGCGATAATCACCACGCGCACGCGGTCGCCCTTCATCGCAAAGGAGGCGGTCATCGTACGGATGAGTTCCACCGAAATCACGGCGCCCGCGCTGAAAATATCCACGCGGTACGGGTTCTTTGCGATTTCTTCGATGTACGCCTGTTTAAAATCCTGGATGGTCTTTGCAGAGCTCCCGGCAGAAACGTCGGCAGCATTGCGGGCGCTAGCCTCTTTTGCTTCCATCGGCACGACCCAGTTGTCGGTCACGCCGGTATCGGTTGCCATTTTGCAGCCGAAGCAATTACCGCACGGGCGAACGCTCGGGTTTGTACACTGGAGCGCCTGGGCAATTTCCATCGCGAGCGCTTTTTTGCCAATGCCCACAGGACCGTCGATAAGAATCGACTGCGGGAAGCGGTTCTCACGCAACGCCGCCATAAGACGAATGCGGATTCGTTCCTGGGATGCGGGGCCATTTAAGCGATATTCTATCATCTCTGTTTCAACCATTGCAACGGGTCCACGGTCTGTGTCCCTTCGCTGACTTGGAAATACAATTTAATACCATTTAACGAAGCGATATCGCCCACTTCTCCAATTTCTTCGCATTTCTTGACACTTTTGCCCTCTTGGACGTGGATTGCCTTCATGTGACCGTACACCGTGTACGTTCCATCTTCGTGTTCAATGATAACAGAGGGGCCGCGGCCGTCAATTTCGGCGACCATCGCCACGGTTCCGGCAGCTGCGGCACGAATGCGTCCACCGCGCGTTCCGCGAATTTCCACCCCGAGGTTACGCGTCATGATGTGGAGCACCGGGTGTTCCTGCAGGCCGTATTCGCTGATAATCGGACCGTCGAGCGGCATGCACTTGGGGCCTTTGAAATGCGATACCGGAGTCTGCTTTTGGGCGATCTCTGCCTCACGTTTCTTTTCCGCCTCACGCTTCTTGTCGGCAGCTTGGCGTTTTTTCTCGGCTTCGCGTTCCTTCTTCTTGAGGGCGGCGAGGCGGGCGGCCTCGGCGCGCTTCGCTTCTTCGATTTCTCGCTTGCGGCGCTGCTCAAGTTTCTTGAGGAGCGCAAGCATGGTCTTCTGGTTGCGTTCAAATTCCTTGAGCGCCATGCGCTGCACAGCCTTGTCGTGCTTGAGGGAATTCAGCATTCGAGCCTGACCGTTCATTTGCGCGACAAGACCGCGTTCTTCGACCGCCTTGCGGGAACGGAGTCTCGAAAGCTCGGCCAAGTGTTTCTCTTGCGTCTGCTGTTTTTGCGTGCGTTCGGCAATGAGCTGGCGGAGCGTTTCCACGTCTTCGCGGTCGCGGGTTAGCAAGTGATGCACCCAGTAAACTTCGCGTTCCGGGTTCCCGTTCTTTGTCAAAAGTTCAAAAAGGATTTCGGCATCGTTACTGCGACCGTGTACATACAAATTACGGATACGCTTTCTCATGGCACGCTTGCGGGCCTTGATTTTAGCATCGAGAGAATCAATATCCATCACCAATTGCTTGACCGCCCCCTGCAACATATCCTCATTGCGGGTCAGTTCCGAAAGGTAAGACCTGGTACGGTTCAAGTTCTGGTCCAAAAGCGAAATCGTATTCAAGACGCCCTTTTCTTCGGTTTCAAGGACGGCAAGTTCTTCACGCTTTTTCGCAAGATCGACCTCCAGCTTTTTGAGGGCGTTCTTCTGTTCATCAATCTGCGCATCGGTCTTTTTCGGGGCCGCATAAGACGAAACAGCAGAGCCCGCCACCACGGCAAAGATGAAAACCAAAAGCGGAATGAACCGGCAAACAAGACGCATTATTCCTGCTCACCCTTCTTTTCGAACAAGAAACTGCGCACCGTACGGAAACTAAAGTAGCCCGCGAGCATCGTTTCCAAGAGCACCGTAAATAGCGCTACAATTCCAAAATAGGCAACGCCACTTGCTACAATCGGGAACATCTGCACGAGCGAACGGATGACAAGCCCAAGCAACAAGATGGCAACGCCACTCCCTAAAAAACCTTGCATTGCCCCTTCGAGCACAAACGGGAATTCAATAAACAGGTAACTGCCACCCGCGTACTTCATGTTCTCGACCAAAAGCTTGCGGGACATGAGCGAAAGCCTCACCGAGTTGCAAATGATAAGCGAGAGCGTAATGAGCAAAAGGATACTGATGCAAATCGGCCAGAAAATCATCTTGAACTTCCACGACGCAATTCGCGAAGCCCATTTTATCGGAGCCTGCACCTCTTCAAAATAAGCTTCTTCGGCAATCGTGTTGCGCACTTCGGAAAGGTCTGCCGGGTTGCGCGCCTCTTCGCTCAAGGATACTCGGAAGAATGCAGGGATCGGGTTCCCTTCGACAAGCTCCAGCATGTCCGGCGAGAAATGGTTGCTAAAATCCACAAGCGCCGAATCCGCACTCACAAACGAGACGGATTCCACATGGCGCGTATGCTCAAGCCGCGTCTGGATTACCGCAATGGAATCTTCGGGAACGTTCTCGTTCAAGAACGCTTCAATCACGTACAGCGATTTTTCGACCGAGAGGAGCTTAAACGAGACGCCGAGCGCCGTAAAAGAAGCCGCAAGCAAAAGCGAGCACAGGAAAATCGTCAACAGAGACGGGAGAATCACCGTGCGGTGCTGCTTCCATCCTCTAAAAGATTCCGATATTAAGTAACCTAATTGTCCGAACACGCCTCGAATATAATTAAATTTATAGAGGTTCTTTAAGGGGCTTTTATGGGAAACATCATATTAAAGATTACCGCCTTGGTATGCGCGATGGCCCTCTGGTTCTATGTCATCTCGCTGAAGGACTTCCAACTGACGATGGAAGTTCCGCTTACGTTCGTGAAGTTGCCCGAAGCGCTCGCGATTGCATCGAAGCCGCCTAGCACAGTTTCGGTGACCGTCGAAGGCAAGCCCCTGGACCTTATCCGCCTGCAGTCGCAAAAGCAGGCCGCGATGGTTGTCGACATGCACCTCGCTGAACTCGGTTCCAGGCGCATCCACCTCGATTCCAAGAACTTTGTCGCCCCGAATTTTGCAACCGTCCACTACGTGGAACCGGACAACCAGTACCTCTTTATCGATGTCGCCGTCGATACGCGTATTGAGCGCAGCATCCCCATCAAGAGCAACACGAACTTTAACGCCGCTCCGGGCTATGTGATTGTGCAGCAGCCCAAGCTTTTGCAAGAAGACTTGAAGGTTTCTGGTGCCCGTAACGCCCTCACGCGAATCATCGATATCCCGACAGATTCCATCTTTATCGACAGCATCAAATCGAGCCAGACTTTCTCCGTCAAACTCCAGACTGAACTTTTACCGCCATTCGTGACACCAAGCGATACCGTCGCCAAAATTTTTGTCGATGTCCAGAAAATCAAGTCCAAGGAATTCAAGAACATCCCCATCCAGCTGATTGGTTTCTATGACCGTGCCTTGAATACGCTCTCGCCGCAGCAGGCGACCGTCGAAATTACCGGCGGTGAAAAAGTCATCGAAGCCGTGAACAGCAACGACATTGAACTTTTTATTGAATACAACCGCTTCGCTATTGAAGATGCGGACAGCCTCGCTCCCACAGTCAAGTTGAACTTGCCGCCCGATATCGACCGCAGCATGTCCATCAAGGCCATCCTTGTCAAACCGGACAAGATCAAGCTCATCAAGACAAAGACCGAGGACGATAATAAAGACGAGGAATACGGAATATGATTTGGCTTGGAATTGAATCCAGCTGCGATGAAACCGCCTGCGCCGTTTTGCAGGACGAGCCCTTAAAAGTTCTTTCGAACCCGCTCTATAGCCAAATTGACGAACACGCCCTCTATGGTGGTGTTGTTCCCGAAATTGCAGCCCGTGCGCACTTGCAAAAGATTGCACCCATCGCCGAAGCTGCCGTCAAGGAAGCAGGCATCGAACTCAAGGACATCGACGCGATTGCCTACACCACAGGCCCGGGCCTCATGGGACCGCTCCTCGTCGGCGCAAGCTTTGCCAAAGGTCTCGCCCGCGATTTGAACATCCCAGCTTACGGCATGAACCATCTCGAAGGCCACCTCGCCGCCGCATGGCTCTCCAACCCGGACATTGAACCGCCGTTTTTGACGCTTACCGTCTCGGGCGGGCACACGGAACTCGTGATGGAAGAACCGGGATTCAAGTACACAAGCATCGGACGCACCCGCGATGACGCCGCCGGCGAAGCATTCGACAAATGCGGAAAGCTCATCGGTCTCAAGTACCCCGCAGGCTCAACCATTAGCCGCCTCGGCAAAGACCACAACCGCAAATTTGTGGAATTTCCACGCGCGCTCCACACGCACGACAGCTGCGAATTCTCGTTCAGCGGCTTAAAGACCGCCGTACTCCGTTACACCGAGACGCACGACCCGGAATTTATCCAGCAGAACCTCGGCGACATCTGCGCCTCGCTCGAAGACGCCATTGTCGATAGCCTTGTCACAAAGACCATCAACGCCCTCAAGAAGACGAAGATGAAGACGCTCGTGATGGGCGGTGGCGTGAGTGCAAACAGCTGGTTGCGCACACGTTTGCAGGATTACTGCGACAAGAAGGGTATCCGCTTCTGCGTGCCGGACCGCAGCCTGAGTACAGACAACGGAGCGATGATTGCCGCAGCCGCCATCCGCCGCAAATTGCAGGGCAAGCTCGAGTCCATCGACGTCGTGAAACCGTGGATGCCGCTCGCTCTTTAGACGAGAGACGAATGAATTTCACCGTGTATCATGATGCTACAACGGGGTTTGCTGACATTCTAGAACGACACAGAAGGATTCCCGTCACGTACTAGTTTATTTGACTATGTAGGTCGATTTTTGTTATTTTACTTACATGAATCGTATCTACTTGTCTGTATTGCTTTTAGCGGCAGCATCCGCTTTTGCCGAAAAAACTGTAACCCCCGTCACCCCAAAACTGGTGGATAACTGCTACCAGATTGGCACTGTAGCCGAACTTTTCGGTTTTGCAGAAATCGTGAACGACGAAAACAATGCAGCTCACGACAATTGCGCCTGCGGAAGACTCACCGCCGATATTCTGGTAAATACCCAAAACCCGGAAAACTCTGATGGTTCAGAGATCATTTCGTGGACGCCCATCATGAACTATTGCGGGACCTTCGACGGCAACGGCAAAAGCATAACGGGGCTTAGTTTCATCGACTGGTATGGTGGCAACATCGGCTTTTTCGGAAGCACCATCAAAAAATTCGTCTCCCTCGAAGAAGAATACCACGCCACCATCAAGGACCTTAATCTGATCGACGCCTATTTCAGTGGCGACACCTGCGTCGGAACACTCATCGGACATGGCGAAGAAACCGACATCATCAACGTCCACACAGACGGTTCCGCCCACGGAAGATACGCCATCGGCGGTTTTGCAGGATACCTCAGAACCGGAACCATTACACATTCCTTCAACGAAGCGGGCGGCGATGCCAAAGCCGCAGGCGGAGCTTTCATCGGCGTTGTCGAAGGGAACATCAGCATTACAAATTCCTACAATAAAGGGCACCTTACACCAGACAACGATGGCTGCTGCTCATCATCTACTCCCAAGTCCCCCATTCGCCTAGTCGGGTACAATTACGGGACGGTCACTGTTGAAAATTCCTACCACATGCCCAAAAAAACATGGGACAATGATAGGGCATCACTCGATGGTGTTACCGTCATCCACAGTTTTTACGATGGTTCCTATATCGGTAAGTACGGCACCCACGTCACCACACATGAATTCAACGACGGCACAGTGGCGAAGCTTTTACGCGAATACAAATCCGACAGTACCGGCACCGACGGCTCCGTGTGGGGACAAGAAATCGGAAAAGACGAATCACCCGTATTTACAGACAAGTTCAACTTTTATTCCATTATCCCGCAAACTCCAAAGATGGTCGAAGGTTGCTACCAGATCGGCACTGTTGAAGAGCTCTTCGGCTTTGCAAACATCGTCAACACTTCGCTGTACAACATCACGCCGTTCTGCGCCCAACTGACAAAAGACATTACCCTCAACAAGGACGTTGCCGCCAAAAAGAAAGGCGACATCCAATGGATTCCGATTCGAGATTTCGACGGCACGTTCGACGGTCAGGGCCACACGATTTCGGGCATTTACATTAACGATACGACACTCACAAATGCAGGCTTATTCGCATCTGTTTTTAACCGAGACCCGCTCTCCCCCACAATCATCAAGGACGTTAACATCGCTGATACATACATTCGGGGTGGTCTGAACACAGGAACCCTGGTGGGCGAAATCGACACCCTCAGCAAAGATGTTGTCATCGAAAATTGCGGAGTCAATGCCGTAACGGGGAACTCTTATATATACGAAGCGAAACAGTATAGAGGTGGCATTGTCGGGCTCTTGCATGGTGGAACGCTTACGATTAAGCAAACTTCTAGCGAAATCAACTTGTTTGGATATGGCAACGGAGGAGGACTTGTCGGTAACGTCATGGGTTCGCTGAACATTGTCAATTCCTACAGCATCCTCACCGACGCCGACTATTTCCAAGCTCAAGGACTTGTGGGTTACGCGCCACAGCCATACTATTCAGGCAGCACTCCTGTTACAGCACAAATTAATGTGGAAAATTCCTATGGACTTACAAAATCCGCAACAACTCCGGATTTGATATATGTTCACCTCATAAGAGTTCCAGTTCCCGTTACATACAAAAACGTTTTCCACATTGACTACTCCGGAACTTCGGAAGACAGCGTTGGACTTTTCAGTGCCACAGAAGAACAGTTCAAAAACGGCGCGGTCGCAAGCGCATTGCACATGTACAAAAGCGAAACTGCTGACGGTTCTGTATGGGGGCAAAAAATTGGCACAGATGAATATCCAAAACTCACCGGAAATATCACAGGCGCTACTTCTGTCAAGAGTTCTTCGTTGAAGTTGGTAACATACGATACAGACACAACCACATATCGCGACAAATATGTCGAAGGATTAGAAAGCTTACTTCCGATTCCCGAACGCAAGGACTATGTTTTTAAGGGTTGGTTCAGCAACAAGGACTATTCAGGAAGTCCAGTGAAATTCATTCCAAACGATGCAACAGGCGACTTGACTTATTACGCCCAATGGTGGCACAACCCGAGCATTGTCAACAACTGCTACGAAATCGGCGACATTGGCGAGCTGTATCAATTTGCCGACATGTACAACAGCGAAGCGAAGCACACGAGCACATGTGTCAAGCTTACGGCAAACATCATCGACAACAAGAATGTTCTCGTCAACGGAAAAATCAACGAAGCAGATTCTGCAAAATTCAAAAAATGGACTCCAATCAAGAATTTCATTGGTACGTTTGATGGTCAAGGTCACACCATTTCAGGTCTTTTCGTTTCCAGTTCCGCAGATGGAGTCGGGCTCTTTGGCTCAATCGGCTTAAAAAGAGAAGTCGGTGAAAAAGCACCCGTGACCAAAACAGTCATTCAAAACATCAACATCAAAGACTCTTATTTCTACGGAAACAAGTATGTCGGGAGTCTCATTGGACGAGCCGAATCAGCTTCTATTTTGTCGGTGATAAATATTTCTAGCGAAAGCAACATCAATGCAAATTCCAATCACGCTGGAGGAATCATCGGTTATTATGGCAACGATGAAGGTCCGGACGAAGGCATCGAACTGAACATAGTCAACGTCCACCATGATGGCGAAACTTTTGGTCTCAATTGCGTCGGAGGCATTGCAGGTTCTATCTTATATGCAAAATCAACTATAATCAACGCGTCTAATACTGGAGCCACTTTAGGGTATGGCGGAATTGGCGGATTAGTCGGGCAAATAATTAGCTACGACACATCTAAATCCACAATGATGTACTCTTACAACGAAGGCTTCGTCAGTTCCATCAATGCTGCAGTAGGCGGTTTAGTTGCATTCCAGAAATATTTCCTAGATCTTTACAACTCTTACAATGTTGGCAACGTCCAAGCAGGTACGTTTAAATCTGGCGGGATTATTGGACAAACGGACGGTATTCTTTCCATCGTTAATACGTATAACAAAGGCATTGTCAGCGCCGAAAAGGATTCATTAGTAGACGCACTCGTCGCCGAAACGGGCGAAAATTCCGAAGTCTCATTGAACAATACATTCTATGTGAATACAGCAAAAACAACTCAAAGCGGAACCGCAGCAAGTGCTACCGAGTTTACAGATTTGTCGCTGGCCAAGAAGCTCCATGATTACAACAAGAATGGAATTAATGGTGACGTATGGGGGCAAGAAACAGGTGATGCTTACCCGCACTTCAAGAAGAATGTTGTCGAAGAATTTGCAGCCGCTTACATCAAGACGCTCAACCTCGAAATTGCAATTAGCTCTTCAAGCAGCGTGAATTCGAGCAGCTCTACCGCGCAATCGTCATCCAGTTCCGCAAAATCGTCTTCAAGCAGCGTGAATTCAAGTTCTAGCGTAACGGTCTCCAGCTCTAGCGAAGAATCCAGTAGTTCCGCGAAGTCGTCGTCCTCCTCTGCGAAATCCAGCAGTTCTTCAAAGATTGCTTCGAGTTCTTCGAGCAGCGCGAAATCGAGCAGCTCCGCGAAGTCATCTTCGAGCAATGCAAAGTCTAGTTCCAGCGTAACTGTTTCCAGCTCAAGCAAGGGAACAGGACTTGAAAAAGTAAGGTCAATTGCAAAATTGCACATTGCCGTTGAACCAAACTTCATTTCGATTCACGGAGCACAGATTGGAGCCAACGTAACTTTATTGGATATGCAAGGACGAGTTCTGTACCGCCATCATGCGGTGAGTTCGGACTTTAACATTGCCAAACCGGCCCCAGGATCGTATATAATACACATCATGAACAAAAAGCAAATCGTCACGATACGGTAATAGCGACAAACGCGCTATTTGCCGTATTTTCGGCCATGCTTTTTATACCAACATTGTCTTTTTAACATTTTTCATTGTATATTGTAAATATGATTTTGTCGTTCAAGCATAAGGTAATGTTATTCTTTTGTGCAACAGCGTTCTGCTGGGCGCAGGATTTGAACAAACCTGTTAATGACGTTGATGTGTTCCGCCCCGAAAAGCGCGAAACTACAGTCCAGATGGTGGACTCGTCACAAAGCAATTCCATAAAGTTGAACGTTGACATTTTTGCGGACGGATTTGTCGGATCGTACTACATCCTTTGGGACAACGTAGACCTCTCCGAAGATATCAAGAAGCTCATGACGACCCGCGACTTTGCGCGCGATGAATTCTTTATGCAGAACATCGACCGCGAACAGTTCGAACAGGAACGCATGTTGCAGCTCTTTGAAGACCGCAAGCAGGAATTCTTCAAGATATTCCCCGACGAAGCCCTCAAGGAACTCCAGGAACGTAAAGCCGACGAGTAAGTTTCGCGAAAGACGAGAATCGCCGCCCATGTCATGCCCGCCTCCGAGCGGGCATCTCCTTTTACTAGATTTTCTAACAACTAATGACTATTGACTAACGGCTAGCAAATGTTTTCACAAGAACGCAATTTCACAGACTGGCAGCTCACAGGCTTTGGCGATGCCCCCGCCTTCCTTTTCGAGACGATAGGCAGCACCCACAAGCTCATGAAATCCATGGCAGCCTCCGGTGAAATTGCCCCCGGCACGCTTTTTGTGGCAGACTCGCAGAGCGATGGACATGGTCGCCACGAACGCACTTGGGACTCCCCCGCCGGCAAAAACCTTTACTTTAACATTTTAATCCCGCTCGACAACATCCCCGCCAGCAACTTTGCACAAATCACGCAAGTTGCAGCCCTCACATTTGCAGAGACATTCAACAATATTCAAGAAGGCGATGCAATTGCAAGCCGGGATTGCACAGGCGCACCAAAAATCACCGTCAAATGGCCAAACGACATTCTCTACGGCAAAAGCAAGTTCTGCGGGATTCTCGCGGAGGTTGTTTATACAAGATGGCGATTCCCAAACAAGTCGGGGATGACAAGTGAGAATGCGCCGCGCCCCGCCCTCTCGATGGGAGTCGGCATCAACGTCAACAGCGACCCCGCCGATTACGCCCACCTGAACCGCGCCGTGACCACGCTTAAAACCATCTTCGGGCATGCCATCAACCGCGAAAAGCTTTTGCAAGCGCTTATCGGGAATCTCGAACGCGCCATCGGGCAGTTCAAAGCCTTCGGCATTCGCCCGTGGGTCGAAGCCTGGAAACGCATGGACCAGTTCATCGGCGCCCGCGGCGCCATCATCGTGAACAACAACTGCACCGATCAAAACCGCGATACCGGCGAAGGCTCCATCAAAAAAACAGGCCGCATCATCAACATGAACGATGACGGCAGCCTGCTCTTTGAATGTGATGACGGCACTGTAGAAACAGTCATCTCCGCTGATCTGGAAATTTAAACAACATTCACAACACTTCCTTTACTCTGAAAATTGTAACCATAGTCTTACAATTAAAATATTTGTATATTGCGTTCAAATTAAGGAGGCAATATGCACATTGCGTACAACGCGTTCAAAAAGGCATTCTTTTCTTTATGCCTGACACTTCCGTTTTACATAGCCGCTTGCGGTGACGATAGCGACAACAGCTCAACCGCAATTTTCGAAGAAGAAGAAGAAGACAACCTCGGTGGCGAAACCTTCAAGGACACCACCATCACGAGCAACCAGTTCAATTCCAACGCGGGCGTTGTCAACATCATCAAGAGCGAAATTCTGGATGTCAAAAGCGGCAACTCCTACAAAACCATCCAATTCGGTCCGTACACGTGGATGGCAGAGAACGCAAACTATAAGATTTCACGCAGTGCATGCTACGACGGGGATACCGACTACTGCAAAACGTACGGACGCTTATACCAGAGCATGAACGCCGACCAGGCTTGCCCTAGCGGGTTCAAAATCCCATCCGAAGCCGACTTCAAATACATCACGCGCTTCACAAATTCCATTACCGACCCCGCATTTGGTTTCGACCCGCAAATGTCCGGCTTCTGTGAAACGGTCAATGGCGAACTGCAATGTTCCCGCCTCGGCAAAGAGGCATACTACCTCACCACCGATTTCAACGTATTTAGAGTCAACAACAAAAGCAAATTCGACTTCCCCGAAGCAAACTATAGTGCATATTACGCCCTCCGTTGCATGAAAACTTCGCACTTTGTCGAAAACGACAAACAGCTCCCGATTTGCGATTCTACCACTTACAATAGCCTCAGCAACTTCTATGTCGCAAGCAAAGGATACAACTACCGCTGCAACCGCAAAAAATGGGTCGAAGCCGAAGACAACTCTTGCCCATCCGCAGAACGCGGCGAAAAGCATTACTACAAAGACACCTTGTTCGTATGCCGCGGCTCCTGGCAATACGCGACCATGAGCGACGTAGACGTGAGCTGCACCAAGAAAAACCAGTGGGAAATTCTCAAGCTCAACGGTCAAAGCTACATCTGCGACGATTCCACATGGCGCAAGCCCTCCACCATCGAAACGGCGATTGGCCTTTGCACGTTCGACAGTTTAAAGAAGATGAGCGCCGCCATCGACAAGGACAACGAAGACACCACGGATTACATCTGCGATTCCACAGGCTGGCGCAGGGCAGTCCTCACAGACTCCATCGGGTTCTGCACCAAGAAAAATCAATGGGAACAAAAGAAAAATTACGAACAGGACTACATCTGCAAAGACTCCACATGGCGTAAGCCGACCACCATCGAAGCCGCCATCGGGCTCTGCACACCCGACAGCATCAAGAAAATGGGCGCTGTCAAAACCAAGAGCGACACCACGGAATACTTCTGCGATTCTACAGGCTGGCGCAGGGCAGTCCTCACAGACTCCATCGGTAAATGCACACTCAGCAGGGATTGGGAAGAGAAAAAGAATTACGGCAAGAACTACATCTGTAGGGATTCCGTCTGGAAACGAGCCACCACGCGCGAAGATTCCATCGGATTCTGCACGCCAAAGCGAATTGGCAAAATCGACTCCCTCAAGAGCGGCAGCAGCTACAGCTCTTACTACTGCGATTCCACAGGCTGGCGTAACACAGTCATGGTAGACTTTGTCGGCAAATGCGAATCTTCAAAGTTCTACACGACCGTCGAATACAGGAGCACAACATACGTTTGCCGCCCCTCCAAGAAATGGGACATATTGAGCTCGACCGAAAAGAGCATCGGCATTTGCTCGCCCAAGATCAACGGAAAAATCGACACCTTAAAATCTAGCAGCACAAGCTACATCTGCGATTCCACAAGCTGGCGCACCACTAACATTTACGACTATTACGGCGATTGCGATTCCACCAAGCTCTACACAACAAAAACATTCAACGACGAGACTTACGGCTGCACGAACCCCACAAAATGGGAAAAGCTCACGCACCCCACATCTGAATTCGGATTCTGCATGCCAAAGCTCAAGGGCACCATAAAAACAGACAAATCCGGCAAGGACTTTATCTGCGACAGCATCTGGAGAAACGCGACCAAAGCCGAAGTTCTCGGCACATGCGATTCGAGCAAGCAAACTCTCCAAAAGCCGTACAACTCCGTCACGTACGCTTGCGTGAACAACGAATGGCGAACGCTCACCTCATTGGAAACCGCCTTGGGACTATGCACAAAGGAAAATCTAAACATCATAAAGTCAAAGGATAACGTAAGCTACATTTGCAACGATACCGGCTGGGCAAAATACACCGTCGAGCAAGTATTCGGGGAATGCTTTTATAAAAACGAATACAAGACTGCCGAATTTGGCGGCTACGAATACGTTTGTAAGCACAACAAATGGACCTTAATAGACTCCATCGAATACGCCTTGGGATTCTGCAAAGAAACAAGTTACTACAAAGTATATGAATACAAGGGCGATTACTACTATTGCAGCGACGATGAGGAATGGGAAATTGCCCCAGCCAGATACGCCCTACAGGCTCTAGATAAATGCACATCAGAAAAACTCGGCAAAACGGCTATATACCGCGGGGTAGAGTACTACTGTTCCGATGGCGATATATGGTATGAGTACACAACCTTGGATAAGGAACTTGGCGTATGCCATAGCGGAATCATAGACAAAGTCGTTGAATATAACGGTAAAAATTACGGTTGTGCGTTCATAAATGGCAATGGACAAAGAAAATATTTTTGGCGAGAAGAAGAAGAAGCAGACAGAGCTTTAGGATTCTGCCATGGGTTGGTAAAAAAAATAATCTGGAAAGAATACAACGGTAAAGATTACGTTTGCGATGACGATGAAGGCAAATGGACAAGCTCCGGCTCAATGTTCCCCATGTACGGCTCATGCACCTCTAGCCAAACAGAGAAACTAGGTGTTACGGTAGGTTTAAACGGACAACACTACTATTGCAACACCAACATGAACTCAACATCGAATGATTTGACCGGTTGGTACGCCTTACAGCCCATCGACAGCATCAAAGGACCTTGCTATTACGACAAGCTTGGTGACACGCTGACGTTCGAAAGCGCCCACTATTATTGCGGCAAAAATATCAACGGGTATTACAGATGGCTCCCCGCCACAACGTTTTTCCAGTACTACGGCAAATGCGGAATGGCAAACGAAGGCAAAGTCGCCGAGTTCAACGGAATGAACCTGCAATGCTACGAGAACAACTGGCGCAGAGACCCGGGCGATTACAGAAACATCACCGACTCTAGAGACGGCAACAGGTACAAGACCATCAAGATTGGCAAGCAGGAATGGTTTGCCGAAAACTTGAAATACGAAATCGAAGGCAGCTGGTGCGGCGGCAACATCAACGGTTGCAATACGTACGGTCGCCTGTACAGTTGGGACATGACCATCGGGCAACCGAAAGACGCACACCCGACATTGGCAGACATCGAAGACCCGGAAGATTTACAAGGCGTTTGTCCGAAAGGCTGGAGAGTCCCCTCGACGCTAGACTGGAGCATCCTCCTCAAGGAATGCAACAGCGCAGACCTCAGCAAAACGCTGACGGGCTACGATTCATTGCACACGGACCTCTGCGGATTCTCGGCGTTCCCGACAGGCTACGAAAACGTCTTCTTCCGGAACGGAATCGACTACACAGAAGAACTTGTGACAAGCTCAACCCTTCCCGCCTACTGGAGTTCTGAACAAGTGACCGACACAACGGCAACATCGGTGGTGATCCCCAGCAAATCTAACACCATTTCTGCCACCACCAGAAAGAAGGTCTACGGCTACCCCGTCCGTTGCATCAAGAAATAACCGACTCCCCTTTATACAAGAATGCCGTCCAGCTTCAAGAACTGGACGGCATTTTTCATTCTGTCTGCTCGGAGGCAGGCATCTCCTTTATTCTTCTCGACCTACCGAAATATGATCGGGGAGATAAGGACTTGACTCCAAAAGCGGTACTTGCGCTTCAATCACAATCACCTTGATTTCTGGAGTCACATATTCCTTCTTAGACGTGTTCGACATCTGAAACTCCATCGTTATACCCGAAGCCATTACCGTAACCGCAGCCTTCTTCTTGATTGTTAGTACTGCATCCAAGCAAGCAACCTTCGTGTTCAAACTGAACCACGGTCATTTCGGGTGCGATATAGTTTTTTTTCATTTCGTCTTTCATAGTCTTCATTCCTGTATTTATTTCTTTAAAACCTTCTTGCCATAGTAGGCGCCACGAGCCTTGCGAGCATCCTTGCCGTAAGCACGACCCTTCAAGTCGAACACGCGGTTTGTGGAGCGCGGCAATGCAAACTTGCCCGAGCGGGTATTGATCTGTCCGATGACCGTTGTATGTTCGCCACCGTTTTCATCTTCGCCTTCACGGACCACGGTAATCGTTTCAGGCAATTCGCTTGTAATAGAAGCACTCTTCCAATCGGCAACATTGTAACGGGCAACCTTCTTGACTGCCAGCACATTTTGCACATTCGGCAGCGGATTGTATCTCAAGTAAGCGCGCAAGGGACTGATATAAGCACCAGCCTTCCCTCTGACAAAATCACCAATAACAAAGCCATCACCAGCGACACCGACAAACCCATAAATGGCACGACCATCAATCAGCTCAGCATCGCCTTCAGCCCATTTCTTGTACTGGTACACACCGACAAATTCCCAGTCGCCTTTTCTGACCGCAAATTCAGGCTCATTTGTTACAAGTTTCACAGGACCACGAATTTCAAGAGACGTGTGACCCTTCTCCAGTTGCACAATATAAGGCGTATTTGCCTTGAGAAGCGTACTGTAATCGCATTCTCCGACAAGATTGTCACAAACCTTAGCCGGAGCTTCAGCAGGCTTATCCCAAACACCGAGCGTTTTAGCATCGAGCCTTATAATCACGCCCTTATCATTCTTAACAGTGTCCATTCTCGAGAATGAATCAATATGCTCAGCGCCAATCAAGTTATCCGCATAGACATCGAACGGGAACATGACCGTAGCATACCTGCCAGCGGTAAAGCCTCTATTGAATTTGACTTCATCCACCGTAGTTTCCTGAGTAATGACAACGGGCATATCCTTGTCGAAATTACCGTCAAGCGTAGCAACCGTCTTTTCTGCATTTTTCGTAATTATAAGAGCAGGGGGATACACATACTTGTCAGCAAGTTCAAGCAGCCCTTCTTCATGGATGATTCCCGTATAAGAGTTGCCCAGGTCATCGTAGTAACTCATGTCATTAGCAACCCAAATGGAGTCATTATAGCTACTGGCCTTGACCGTAGCGCCGGAGAGATAGATTGCCATTTGCTCAGAGTTGTTAGCATAAATACCCCTGCAACCATCTTCTGCCAACGCCGTCACCGTACCGCCCTTCAAATACACATGACTCCCATAGGAGCCGATGCCATAGCATGCACAATTATTTTCGCTATAATAGATTGAAGATGTAGCATTGACTTTACCGCCGGCAATTGTAACATTCCCGTTCGCATTAATAGCGTAACCACCCGTAGCGGTAACGGTTCCTCCGTTGATGTCAACATATCCGTTAGAAGAAAGACCTTCTCCAGATCCAGGTCTTTCACCTGTACCATGGGCTTCAACCGTACCGCCATTGACCACCAGAGAATCTCCATGAGCATAAATAGCTTGTTTTCCAAAGGCTTTTACAACGCCATCATTAATCTTAACAGAGTTACCTTCAATACCGTTTATCCCGCCTGTAGCCTTAACAACGCCGCCATTGATTGTCAATGCACCAATAACATCTATAGCAGAACGAGAATCCGATTTTATTTCAAAAACGCCCTGATTCACGCCCGTGCTCTGAGCATAGATGGTGAGGTTTTTAAACAAAGTATTATCTTCAACAGTCAACTTGGCGTCATCCGCAAGAATCAAGTGAAGAGTCGGAGCCGCAAACGCAAAGTTGTTTTTATAAGACACTTCGCTATTGACCAAGACCCAACCACCGTTTGTAAACAATTCACTATCAGCGCATTCGGTACCGACAAGCTCGTAATCCGGAGTGACGCTCTGTTCCTCACCATTTTCATCAAGGTAAGTAACTTCCGTCAAATCTTCCCACAAGCCATAAGCAATTGCTCCACTATTGAAATTCGTAAAGTCAAACAGTTCCTGATAAGACTTGTCGGCATACCACCTGAACTTTTTCCCTTTAGCAACAGGAGTGCAAGGAATTTTGCCAAGAATCACAGGCTTATCCTCATCAGCGTCGTCAACAACAAACTTGACCATTTTCGCCGGATACAGATTTTTGTGAGCAATTAATGCAATCTGTTCAGCATTAAGAGTTTCACTATACGCATTACCTGGTTCATCCACATAAACAAGATCAGGAGCAACCGCTATTGAATATTTATCCCCTCCTGGAATAATATACATACTAGCCTGGACCGTCGCGCCTGCAAGCTTAATACCAGCAAAATCCTCATCAGTCTCTTTTATAACAATTTCTCCAGAAGCAGCAACAGAGCCTTTATTAAATTCAGCATTACTTGTTTCAATAGCGTCAGCCCAGATTCTACCACCATTTACAACAAACTTATCCGCGACATTTAAAGAAAGTTTCTTATTCGCATCATTTAAAGCAAGACTCAATCCGCCCATTTTTTTGCCTAGGCTTTGAGCATAAATGGTCAGATTGCCAAATTCAGCACTGCCTTCACTATTATTGCATTCAAAAGTCAGCCAAGCGTCATCCATAAGAATGAGATTGACATTTTTCCCTGCAAAATTGAAATCGCTGCAATTGTAATACATCTTGCCACTGACCACGTACCATCCATCCGATGGCGTGAACGAGACTCCCATCGAGCTACCAGAATTAGCGGCGCCTGGAGTAGAGCTAGAACTGGTGGGGACAAGTGCAGTATAGTCTTCTGTAAGCGTCTGCGTTACGCCGTTCTCATCGATGTAAGTGATTTCAACCAAATCCTCCCACTTGGCATAAGCCGTAGCACCACTTTCGAAATTCGTAAAGTCAAACGGGGTTTGATAAGACTTATCGGCATACCACCCGACGAAAGTTCCCAAATAACGAGTGGAAGCGCCAGGATCTACGCCAGGAACCCACACCTTTTCGCTAACAGAGCTGCCATCAACAAACGTGATCGTTTTGGCAAGAGAAAGCGTTTTGCCAGCCATCAATGCAATCTGGTCAGCATCAAGAGTATTGCGGTACTCATTACCTTTTTCATCCACATAAACAAGACCGGGGTAAACCATTACTACATACTGGGACCCTTCTGGAATAGAATACGAATTAGCCCAGACCGTCGCACCAGCAAATAAAATAGCAGCAAAATCCTTATCACTCTCTTTTACAACAACATCTCCATCAACAATAACAGAGCCATTAATAAATTCAAACATATCAGCTTCAATAGAGCTACCTATCAAAATTGAGCCTCCACAAACAGACAATGCATCTGTTTTCAAAGAAGACACTTCAAATTCGCCCATATTTTTGCCCAGACTTTGGGCATAAATGTTAAGATCGCCAAATTCAGCACGGCCTTCATTACTATTGCATTGAACAGTCAGCTTCGCTCCATCCATAAGAATGAGATTGACTTCTGCCCCACTAAACTTGAAATCTTCACAATCGTAAAGCACTTCGCCACTGACCACATACCATCCCGTCGTGTTGCTAGAACTAGAGGCAACACTACTGGAACTAGAAACGATGCTAGAACTGCTTGCAGCACCGCTCGAACTGGAGCTAGGACTAGAGGCTACAAGTACAGTGTAGTTATCCTCAAGCGTCTGCGTTACGCCGTACTCATCGATGTAAGTAACTTCAACCAAATTTTCCCACCTGGCATAAGCATAGTCTCCATCCTGGAAATTCGTAAAGTCAAACAGAGGATCGTCACTAGACTTGCCGGTATACCACCCGAGAAACTTTTTCCAAATGTGAGTAGGGTTGCTAGGAATTACACCAGGGATCCACGCCTTTTCACTCACAGAGCTGCCATCAACAAACTTGACCATCTTCGCAGGGGCAACCATTTTGCCTGCCATTGATGCAATTTGGTCTGTACTAAGATAGCTGCGGTACGCATTACCTTGTTCATCACCATAAACAAGATCAGTCGAAATCCATAATGAATATTCTGGAATTGTATAAAAACTAGCCTTGACAGTTGCGCCAGAAAAATTGACACTGGTTAATTCACCCTCATTTAAAATAATTCCACCATCAACAACTACAGAACCTTTCTCAAATGTAACATAATCCGCTTCAAGAGAGCCTTTTATTGAGATTGATCCTCCATCAACGATCAAATAACCAGCATTTAAAGAAGACACTTCAAATTTGCCCATGTCTTTGCCCAAACTTTGAGCATAAATGAACAAACTCTCAAATTCAGCGCATTTTTCATTATTGCTATTTGTAACAGTCAGCTTCGCTCCATCCATAAGAATGAGATTGACATCTTTCCCTGTAAAATCGAAATCGCTACAATCATAAGACACTTCGCCACTGACTACATACCATTCCGTCGTGTTGCTAGAACTAGAAACGCTACCTGAACTAGAAATGCTACTAGAACTAGGAGCAACACCACTTGAACTAGAAATTCTACTAGAACTGCTTGCAGCACCGCTTGAACTGGCAACACTGCTAGAACTAGCGGCTACAAGTACAGTGTAGTCTTCCGTAAGCGTCTGCTCCTGACCATTTCCATCGATGTAAGTAACATTAACCAAATTCTCCCACTTGGCATAAGCAAAATCTCCACTCTCAAAATTCGTAAAGTCAAACAGAGTCTTATACGACTTATCAGCATACCACCCGAGGAACTTCTTCCAAATGCGAGTGGGTTCGCTAGGAATTACACCAGGAATCCACGCCTTTGTACTCACAGAGCTGCCATCAACAAACGTGAGCCATTTCGCAGGGGCAACCGTTTTGCCCGCCATTAATGCAAGCTGTTCAGCACTAAGAGTACCGCTATACGCATTACCTTGTTCATCCCCATAAAGAAGATTATTCCCAACCTTCGCTTCACATAGGTTCGAAACAGAATACGAATTCGCCCTGACCGTTGCGCTAGCAAACTGAATACAAGCACTAACGGTATCTGCATCACTTACAGCAGATACTCCTTCAGTAACAACAACAGTTCCATTATAAAAACGAACATGTTTAGCTTCAATACCTCCACCAACCGATACAGAACCATTTTCGAATTCAACGGCCCCTGCTTTAATATCGCCATCTATCGATACAGAACCATTTTTAATTTCAACGGTCCCTTTAACGGTCCCTGTTTCAATATCGCCACCTATCGATACAAAACCATTTTCGAACTCAACGCTCTTCTTTGCTACAACACCGCCACCAACCGATACTGAACCATTTTGGAATTCAACGCTATTTGCTTCAACATTGCCACCTATCGATACAGAACCGTTATTAACACAAACTGATGTCGCATTAACATTGCCCGTTGTTAAGACAGCGCCACTCAGGACATTAATAGCATAAGTGACTTTTAAAGAAGGCACTTCAAATCTGCCCATGTCATCGCCCAAGCTTTGAGCATAAATGTTAAGATTGAGAAATTCAGCAGCACATCCTTCATCACCATTTGTAACAGTCAACTTAGCTCCATCCATAAGAAGGAGGTTAACCCTTTGCCCTGCAAAATTAAAATCGCTACAATCGTAAAACACTTCACCCTTGACTACATACCATTCCGGCATGCTACTAGAACTACTTGCAGCACCGCTCGAACTAGAGACACTGCTAGAACTGGCAGCGGCAAGTACAATGAATTCCTCCGTAAGCGTTTCCTCTCCATTCCAACCAATATACTTGATCGTCTCTTGGCTAGGAGCTTCCGCCCATACGGTTGAAACGGCAAGCAACGATACGAGCAGAATCAACACTGACCGTACTTTTGCAAATATGCTTTGATTATTCATTTTCCTGGTTCCCTTCTATGGATTAATAACGATAAAATATCATTACAAATTTCATACGGGGCAAAATTTAGAAAATTTCCACACAAATCCAATAGTTTTTCCAAAGTCCATTTGGACAACAGGTCTATAGTTTTTTTAAATAACCAGCTAGCGCTTGAAATACATCGCGCCAATAAGCGAGACGGCGAGCATCACAATCATCGCCGTAAGTCCCATGTCCGCCAGGTCACGGTGTTCACCCGCCGCCCCCGTTTCAATCAGCAAAATGCAAACGAGAGCCATAACGGCGGCAACGCCACCCATCGTATGGAACATCTTGACTTTTTCTTCGTTCGTGAACTTTCCGTTCGGGCGATTAATAAAGGGCATTGACGTCACCTCCCATGCAAATCCAGACAATGAGCCCCACCATCACGAGCGCGCTAATAGCCACGTTCGCAAGGAAAAAGTCGCGGTTCATGGCATCCAGGTCATTCGACTTTCGGAACAGGTGGATGTAAACTATAGCAGCAGTCATGAGCCCTGTAATTGTCCACCAAATCCAGCCCATGTTCCAGAAAATGCCGAACACCACGCAAAGCACAAGCATCGCCAAATGGCTCGCCAGCGCAATCCGCAATGACTTTTCTAGGCCAAAGCGAGCGGGTACAGAATGCAAGCCCTGCTTGCGGTCAATTTCAATGTCCTGCGTGGCGTAAATGATGTCAAAGCCGCCCATCCAGAGCATCAGAATGAACAGGAGGAATATCGGGAACACGGCAAATTCACCGCGAACGGCAATCCAGGCGCCAAGCGGGCTCATGCCAATCGCAAAACCAAGGAACCAATGGCAAAGCCAACTAAAACGCTTCCAGTACGAATACGAGAGCAGCAATAGCCACACCGGGAACGCAAGCAAGCCAGCGAGGGGTTTCAAAAGTGCCGCGAACACCACGAACAAAACGCCGTTCAACGCAAGGAACGCAATCACCGACTTGCGGCTCAGGCGCCCAGAGGGCAAATGGCGCTTTGCCGTCCGCGGATTCTCCGCATCGAACTTGGCGTCGGCAATGCGGTTAAAGCTCATGGCGCTGTTACGGGCGGTCACCATGCAAAGCACAATGAGCACGATAATGCGGGCGGTTTCAAAAGCGCTCATATCGCGGAAACCGTTTGCCGCAACCCACATGGAACCAATCGCAAACGGCATCGCAAACAGCGAATGGCTCAAACGGACAAGATGTGTAAATTCAAGGATTTTATTCATGGTTTAGTTATTAGTCATTGGTTGTCGTTCCCGCCTTCGTGGATTTGTCATTCCCGCTTGAGCTTGCCCCGGACTTGTTCCGGGGAGCGGGAATCTCCATTCCACGTTTTCGCGACGGTTGCCACCTGCGACGCGCTCACGCCCAAGTGCTTTAGGATTTTCGCGACGACGGTATCCACAAGCTCCTCGATGCTTTGCGGCTTGCTGTAGAACTGCGGCGACGCCGAAATCACGACCGCGCCCGCCAAAGTCACTCGCTTCATATTCTCGATGTGGATCAAGTTGTACGGCATCTCGCGCGGCACAATCACAAGCGGGCGGCGTTCCTTGAGGCAAACATCCGCCGCACGCACAAGTAAGTTATCCGAAGTCCCAGCCGCAATGCGCCCGAGCGTTCCCATGGAACACGGCACCACCGCCATGCCCGCAATATCGCTAGAACCGCTCGCGCATTCCGCAAAAAAATCATCCACGTTGCACACGTCTTTGCAATAGTCGAAAAGCGCACTTTGGCCCTCGTACTCGAGCACCTGTTTGCCCGGGTGCGTCACGATGAGCGTCACCTCATGATGAAAACGCTGCAAGTACATCGCCGTACGGGTCGCATAAATGCTGCCGCTTGCGCCCGTCACTCCTAGCACAAAGCGACTCATGCATTCCCCGGCTTGTGCAAGAACACGCCAAACGAAATTCCGCCATCAAACATCTTGACTTGCTTAACTTCAAAGCCGCATTCTTCTGCCATTTTGCAGAACTGATCGACCGGCAAAAAGTGGATAATCGAGTTTACCAAGTATTCGTAAGCATCGCGCTTGCCACTAAAAAAGGCGCCCATTACCGGGATAAATAGCGGTGCAAGCACTTTATAGAAGAACTTATTGAACAAGTTTCGCGGCGAGAAAAATTCCAGAACGCAAAGGTAGCCGCCCGCGTCAAGCACGCGGTACGATTCCAGCAAGGCGCCACGGGCGTCAGGCACGTTACGCATGCCAAAACCGTTCAGAATCACGTCAAACTGGCGTTCGGCAAAAGGCATTTTCATCGCATCGAGCTGTACCGCATGCGCATCGATTTTCTTCGGTTTGACTTCGGCGAGCATCCCGTACGAAAAGTCGCCAATCACAGCGGGGTCCACGACAAAATCGTGCGAAGCCCCGTTTTGCGAAGCGCTCTTGCACGCACACCCGCACTTGCAACCAGATTCAAAAATTTTGCGGAATGTATTGGCAAAATCGCCCGTACCCCCGCACAAGTCCAGCAAGCGAACTTTATTTGAGCCGCGCGAAGTCTCGCCCATCGGCTTTTCCGCGAGCATGCCCGCAGCCATCATCTTTTTCAAACGCTTGCAGCAATACCTGCGCCACAGCACATCCTGATAACAGCTCAGAAAATGATTCAGAAAATCGTAACGGCTCGCAATGCCATCGAACATCTTACGCACGGGACTTTTCATATAGTAAAATGTAGAAATAAAAAACGACCTGGACTTTCATCCAGGCCGCGAATCTCATTTAGGCGCCCGCGCTTCTCGACAAAGCGCCACTCACGCCATCAAATTAATCGCTGAACGTAGCCGTGAAGGTTGCGCCTTCCTTCGGTTCCACCAAACGCGGATTTTCGGCAACACCGTCGCTCCAACCCGTGAATGTAGCACCTGCGCTCGGAGTAGCCGTCAAGAGGATCGGGTTACCCACAAAGAACTTACCCTTGTAAGTCGTAGCGCCGTTCGGGAGTGCAGCACCTTCCATAAGCACCGTACCCTTACCGGTAGCACCGATCGTCACAGAAGCCGTACCGCTCAAGCCGAATTCTTCTTCGTATTCCTGGATAACCTTGGAATCACGGCTAGCAGCCCAAGACTTGAGGCAAGAACCGGTTCTGCTGAATCCGTCACCGCAAGAGTTCTTGTACCACTTCTGATCCTGCTTGAACTTTTCAAGGTCGCGGGTCATTTCGTTGTTGTCAATCGTTGCCACCATGGCATCGACAACCTTTTCCACATTCTTGCCGTTCGTGTAGCTAGTGAACATCACAGCAGAACGGTTGATGAACATACGCTTGAATTCCGGGTTCTTGATAAGCTGGTTATAAAGGTTAGCAAAGCAGCCTTCGTCCTTGCACGGCTTGTTTCCGCCACCCTTCTTGATCCATGCAAACATGTTGTTGCTCTGGTCAAATTCACCATTGTTCACGCCCCACATCCAGTCAAAGCCATGGTCAAGGTCATAGACCATGAACTTCCACGGATAACCCGGAGCAGACCATGCGCGAACGTTGTTGTTCGGCCAGTCACCGTTGTGCATATAAATTTCAGCAGCCATGTATTCGGCGAGGTTGCCCACATCGAGCATCGTCTTCACCGTAGCGTAATTGGCATTGTTTTCACCAGAGAAATCGTTCTGAGCAACAAAGCTGAGCATCTGCATGTAAGCATCCGTCGTACCGTTGCTAGCTTCGACTTCCTTGCCCAAGTGCTTGATGAAGTTCACCGTGTTGGCGTCAATCTTGTAGTTCGTTTCGACATAATGCTTGTTGAAACGTTCACGCATGTCATGGATGCCGTAGTACTTGCCGTTATAGAACACCACTACCTGGCGGCTTCTCTGGTAGTCCACGCTCGTGCCTTCAAGGATTGCACCGCCCATAGCGTCTTCAATGTAGTCGCTCACGTAACGGTTACCGTTATTGCGGAGGTTGAAGGACTTGTACTTGTCATTCACGCCCTTGCGAGTTTCGAACAACGGATAATTGATGCTGCCTTCTTCGTAAATTTCACGGAGGCGGATCGAAACAGACTTCTTGTCGTTCAAGCGGCTATAGCCACCCATCAAAGAAATACCTGCATCCTTTTCCCAGGTTGCGCCATCCTTTGTAGAAGAACCCTTTTCAAAGTATTCCACGTGAATCGGGAGTTCCACATCGGCATAGAGGCCCGCACTGTCCTTGCAGTTCTTCGGGGCTTCGCAGCTCGTCTTGATGTAATGTTCACGGAAGAAGCTAGAATCCACGCTAATGGCAACAATCGGCATCTTCACTACATCTTCATCGATGAAGAACGTACGCGTCGTTACCTTGCTCGAAAGAGCGCCAGACTTGAACGTTGCGCAACGGAAGGCTACGCTATGGTCAATCGACTTCGGGGAATTGAATTCCGGAGAATTTTCGTTCGGCACAGAACCATCGGTCGTACAGCGGAGCTTGACACCTTCAGGGAGTGCAGGCGGATTCAACTTAATGGCATCGCTATAGAACCCAGCCTTGAGACCGCTCATATCTGCCGGCGGAGTCGTTTCGTCATAAGACTTTACGCCAGTATTCGGCTTTTCCGGGGTCGGCTTTTCAAAGTACTTCCAATAGCCGCCATCCGTAATGCCCCAGCTATAGCCGGCATTCAGTTCCGGATAATCAACGGAATCGCGAATTCCATTATATCTGTCGATCAAGTAAAGCGTACCGCCGTTCTTGTCGAGTTTCCAGTCCGTATGCGGACGCGTGTGGCGGTCACCGTTATCTGCACTTACAACAGCAGAAATATTCTTCTTGTCGCAGAAGACGACCTTGAAGCCCTTCGGCTTGATGATATCGTCACCAAAAACAAACTTGCGAGGATTCTTGCGGCTTTCAACAAGCGTATAGCCGCTCAAGTTCACATCCTTGTCGCTTGCGTTGTAAAGCTCCACCCAAGACGGATCGTCGCCGTTTTCATCCAAGAAATCCAAGTTAAGCGGAGTAATTTCAGTTATACGCAATGCAGACTGACCAATCCAAATCAGAGACGTATCCTGCGGCAGGTAAACCGTATCAATCTTAATAATCGTATCGTGCCCGACAACGACTCGCATTGTATCGTAACTCGGATTCAGCGGAGTAACGAGAGTGTCTTTAGTGCCATCCGGATTGGACTTAATGATAGTATCATTGCAAGCACCCGGTGTTAAACATTGAGACCCTGGCTGAAAACCTGGATTATTGATTGTAGCATTTGCGGTATCATCAGCACAGCCAACCATATAAGCTGTACCAAAGACTGCAGCCAGAGAAAAAATCTCTTTAAACCAATTTTTTGAGCGTATCACGGCGACCACCTAAAAAATAAAAGACACATTTCCCACAGATTTTTCCATGGGACACCTCAATCGTCCATCCAACAACACTAAATTTAGTAGTTTTTTCAAAAAAATAACAGTAATATTCTCTTTACCCTTGACAAGTCAAAAATAAATATGTATAATTGGTGCGTCGAAATGGTTCTGTAGCTCAGTTGGTAGAGCAGTGGACTGAAAATCCGCGTGTCGTTGGTTCAATTCCAATCGGAACCACGAAGAAACCTCGGTGAAAACCGAGGTTTTTTCTTTATTTTCAGCAATTTTTAATTGTCATTCCCGCCTACCCGTCCTCGCGCCTGTCCTCGCTTGACGGGGATGACGGGGACGATCGGGAATCTCCCTCCCCACACACAAAAAAAATCGCCCGCACAACGGCGGGCACTAAAAAATTTCAGTGTGATTTATTTCACAGGCGGGAGCATCCCATTCTTGACGAATTCGCCATCAGGCTTATAGCAAGAGTAAAAATCGTCCCAATGCTCCATCAAGATATCGATGAGTTCCGGCTGGAAATGCGAACCACCAGAGCGTTTCATCTCTTCCTTGACACGTTCTTCCGGCCAAGCGGGCTTGTAGCAACGCGGGCTCGAAAGTGCATCCAGCACGTCCGCCACAGCGCAGATGCGTGCAGCAAGCGGAATTTCTTCGCCCTTGAGCTTATCCGGGTAACCCGAACCGTCCCAACGTTCATGGTGAGCGCCGGCAATATCAAACGCCATGCAGAGCAAGTCCGTCTTGGAATCGCGCAACAATGTGCGCCCAATAACAGAATGGGACTTCATAATTTCGAATTCATCAGGCGTAAGCTTGCCCGCCTTGTTCAAAATCATGTCCGCAATGCCGACCTTACCAAGGTCATGGAGCGGAGCCGCATAGTAAATCAGTTCCTGCTGGTCTGTCGGGAGTCCAAGATACCTGGCGAGCTTCACAGAAATCTCTGCCACACGGTGGATGTGATCGCCCACTTCCTGGCTGCGGAATTCAGAAACTTCGCCCAGAATACGGATAAGTTCCATGTGCGCCGACTTGAGTTCATCAGCCTTGCGTTCCAGCTGCTTTGCATAGCGCTCCAGCTTCTGGGCGCGGATAGCCGACTCAATCGTCTTTGCAGAATAAACAGAAATAAGCTTCAAGCGTTCAAGGTCTTTCTTGGAGAAGAACACATTCTCCCCGACCTTGTTAATTGCCTGGAACACACCCATCACGCGACCATCGCTTTCGAGCGGCATCGTCATCACGGACGTCGTGTGGTAGCCGTTCTTGATGTCGCTTCGGCGGTCAAACCTAGCATCGCGGTACGCATCGTCGACAAGCACCGGTTCACCCGTCTTGAGCGAATACCCGACAAAGCCCGCCGAAAGCGGGATGCGCAGTTCGCTTACACCATGGGCGACCTTGGTCCACAGTTCGTTCCGTTCTTCATCGATTAGCCAGAGGGAGCAACGGTCAGCTTGAACAATCTGCCGTCCCAAATCCGCCATAAGCACCAAAAGGCTGTCGGTCTTATGTTCGGCAGCAATTTTGGGCATGTACTCGAACAGTAGAGCAGCGACTTCGCCGTCTCCAAGATCGGTAGCGTTTTCCAGGTAGCTCATAACTTGTAAAAAAATAGTTAATTTCGCACAAAATGCAAAGTATCGTTGACGATATTCGGGATTTTTTTCTATTCTTTGCGCACCAATTGGAGGAATAGGCTAATTGGTAAGTCAGCGGTCTTGAAAACCGCCGCCGTAAGGCTTGGGGGTTCGAGTCCCTCTTCCTCCGTAAAAGCGTTTCCGAGCCCCGGAAACGCTTTTTATTTATACTTCTTATTTGTAAAAAGCGCGGCAATCCGCCGCAAAGTCGGCCGCCGCCGAAGCAGGCTCATCGTAAATCAGCGTACACACCTTCAAAGGGAGCGGAAACTCCGCCCCGAACGATGCCATGCACGATGAAGTAGTCGCCCCCGTCGTAAAAACATCGTCCACCACGACCACAGTCCCCCGCGTAGGCATCTCCCGCGGGAAATTCGCCACAAAAGCCCCCGCCACGTTCAATTCGCGCTCCTCTTTCGAAAGTTTCGTCTGCGAAACCACGAACGTCTTGCGCTTTAGCCACCTGCAAACCTTGCCTCCCGTCGCCGTCGCAAGCGCCGCCGCCAAAAGCTCCGCCTGGTTGTACCCACGCTCGCGATACCTCGCCCTATGGAGCGGAACCGGCACAAAGTAAAGCGGCTGCGCAAGCATCAACAGTTCCTGCGCCACCATCCCCTGCTTTACCGCCGACGAATGTCGCACCAAGTAAGAGGCAAGCCCCGGAATATTCCTGTACTTGAGCGCATGAACAAGCTTGCGCGTCAAAGGGCGCATCGGGAAAAGGCAAAACGCATCCTCGTTCGGGAATTTAGGCGCGCAAGATTCCCGCACAAGCTCCGCCGCGCACGCAGGGCAAAGCCACGGGTCCAGCCGCTCCGAAGAACTCCCGCACCCCAAGCATTCCATCCCGAAAACAAAATTCGCCACCGTCCGTAAAACGCCCATAAAGCCTCCTGTTATAAAGAGCGATACATAGCGCAAAACCGCGCCCACCTCTATAACACGCTTTTTTCAGGCAAATTGTGCAGTAAAAATTTATTTTACGAGCCAACTAATGACTAATGACCAACAACCAATGACCAATAACTAATAACTAATAACTAATTACTAATTACTTATTCCCCTGATAACGTAGGCACATCAAGAGCCCCACGAGGAACATGCACACAAGCGCAAACGAGCCGCCATAAGAGAGGAACGGCAGCGGAAGCCCCGTCACCGGCATAAGCCCAATCGTCATTGCGATATTCACTGTGATGTGGAACAGGAAAATCGTGCACGCCCCCATCGTCACAAGCGTCACAAACGGGTCATCGTTCGTCTTGCAAATCGACGACGCCCGCCACAAGAACAACGTAAACAGCACAAGAACCGCCGCGCACCCGACAAAGCCAAACTGCTCCCCAAGCACGCTAAAGATAAAGTCCGTATGTTCTTCGGGCAAAAACGAGAGGTTCGTCTGCGAGCCGTTCCCAAAGCCCTTGCCACCAATGCCGCCGCTACCAATTGCCGTAAGCGACTGCAACACCTGATAGCCATCGCCCAGCGGGTCACTCATCGGATCCAAGAACGTATTGACGCGCTTCTGCTGGTGCGGTTCCAGCATGTTCCACACCATCGTGCTGGCGTAACCCGCCAAGATGTTCGTCGCGATAATCACGCCCGAGAACTTCTTGGACAAATGCCTGCGCAACACGGAAAACACGACAAGGCAAATCAAAACGCCCCACAAGACCTGCATCATCATCGACTGCGAATGCGAAAACAGCACCGACAAGACAGGGCTTACAATCAAGAACAAGTCCGTAAACGTGAGACCCGCAAAAAAGAACCCAACAAGCGTCACCGCCGTAAACACAAGCGCCGTGCTCAAATCCGGCTGCTTCAGCACCAGCAAGAACGGCACAACAAAAAGTCCAAGCGGTACCAAAAAAGTCTTGAGCTTATGCAAACTCACAGGATGTTTCGAAAGCCAGTACGAAATCGTAATCAGGTACGCAATCTTTGCAAATTCCGAAGGCTGCAGCTTGATGACCTTCAAGTCAATCCAGCGACCAGCCCCTTTCACGTCGCCCGCAAAAATGAGCACGAACAAAAGCATGACAAGCGCAATCACGTAAGACGGCACCGCCACGCGCTTGAGCCAGTCTATCTTCACAAAAACAAGGCCCACAGCAATCGCAATACCTGTCAAGAAGTATATGATTTGTCTAAACCAGTGCGTATCGTAAACGGCCAGTTCCTCGCCCACGGTCGCCGAATACACGAGGAACACGCCAAACGTCATGAGCGTGAGTGTCACGACAATAAAGAACCAGTCAAACTTTAACGACTTGTCTTGAATGCGGTCGGAACTCATTGTTGCTCCTCTTCTTCTTTTCCAAAGAATGCCATCAGCACCTTACGCGCAATCGGGGCAGCCACAGAACCACCACCGCCGCCCGCTTCCATAATCACAGCTACCGCAATTTGCGGGTCTTCAAGCGGAGCGACCGCCGCAAACCAGGCATGCGTCTTCTGCCCTTTTTTCCATTCGCCAGAACCCGTCTTTCCGCCCACGCGAATTCCAGGCACAGCGCCCTTCTTTCCAGTGCCACCCGGATGGTTCACCACGGAATCCATGGCATTCAAAAGCACCCGATGCGTCTCGGGCTTCATCGTTCCAGGGCGGATGATTTCAGGCTCATAGCGGCGCACCACATTGCCCTCGGCGTCTTGCAGTTCCTTCATAAAGTGCGGTCGGTACACGCCCTTGTTCGTCGCCAAAGATCCAATAAACACCGCCTGTTGCAAAGGCGTCACCATTTGTCCCTGCCCAATCGAGAGGTTCAGAATCAGCCCACGTGCCCAGCGCCAACCGAGGCGCTTGTTACGCTTGTTGAACGACGCCGAATCCGGAAGCCAGCCCGCACGCTCGCCCGGGATATCCACGCCAAGCAACTGTTCACCATAACCAAAGCGGCGAGCAAATTCATTGATACGCGCCATATCGATTTCAAGGCCCGCCTGATAGAAATACACGTCACACGAAAGGCGCAGCGCATGCACCACGTTCAAGTTCCCATGCACGCCCCAGCACCTCTGGTAACGCGCCCCGTACTGGTAGCCGCCCGTACAAGCTTTCGGGTAATACTTTGTCTCCGAAATAATCCCGCTTTCAAGCCCCGCCCCAGCCGTCACGAGCTTAAAAATCGAAGCCGGCGGATAAATGCCCGAAATCGCGCGGTTCGTGAGCGGTCGCATCGAATCCAAAGCCACATGCGCCCAACCCTTGTTGCGTTCACGGCGCTTTAACGAAAAGATATTCGGGTCCAGTCGCGGTGAAGAGACCATCGCCAAGATTTCGCCATTGCGCGGGTCGATTGCTACCAAAGCGCCTTTCGCCGAATCGGGAATCGCCGCTTCCGCCGCCTTTTGCAACTTCAAGTCAATCGTCGAAATCATGTGCAAGCCCGGTTCCGGCGCAATAAAGCCGCCCACATCCGTAAGCGTACGCACTTCGCGCCCCGAAGCATTCACTTCCACAAGCTTGAGCCCGTTCTTGCCGCGGAATTCCTTGTCGTATTCCTGCTCCAAGCCCTTTTGCCCCACGCGATCGCCCTGCGAATAAGATTCGTATTCCGGGAGCTTCAGCTGCTCTTCCGAGATTTCGCTCGTGTAACCGAGCACATGCGAGGCAAGCGTCCCATACGGGTATTCACGGCGCGATTCAATAATCACCGAGACGCCCGGCAGCTCCGTCGAATGTTCTTCGATCACCGCCACCTGCTCCATCGTCGCATCTTCCAAGATGCGGACCGGTCGCGTACGCACCCAGCGGATCCTCTGGAACGCCGTATCGAGCGACAACGAATCAAAAAGACGTACCCCCGCTGCATCGCGGATGTTCAAAAGCTTCTTGAAAATGGAATCCCTAGCCGCCTTCTTTCGCGGCATTTCAAGCGCCTGGAGTGCAATCTGGTACGAGGGTCTATTGCGCACCAGCACATTCCCGTTGCGGTCATAAATGTAGCCTCGGTCGGCAATCAGCTCAATTCGACGCAAGCGGTTATTTTCGGAGCGCTGGAAGTTCTCTTCGTAATGCAAGTACTGCAGCGAAAAAAGCTTGAGCAGAATCACCGTAAAGACAATGACCGTCCCCGCCAAAAATATCAGGACGTTCCAATTCCTACGGACTCGAGCCTCGTTCTCCGAAGTATCGTTATACATCCGACTTCTTCCCCGAAGTGAGGTAGAACAAAATACCGCCAATAATCACCGTATAAATGCTCTCCGGCACCGTTTTCGTCAAGAACAAAGTCGTTACGACATCCTTTTCGAGACCCGTAATGAGGAAATAGAACATGTCGTTCACATAGAACGCAAGCCCAAGAACGCCCACTTTCGGAGGCAAGTTGAGCGTGAGGAAATGCTCCTCGAGCTGCCCCACGGCAAACCCAACAATCGTCATGGCAATGGTATTGGCACCCAGCCATTCCACCGGCGCATAGACATCCAGCGTGAACCCCGCCAAGAATCCCCAGAAGCAGCCCGCACCAGCCCCAAAACGCAAAGCCACGGATACAATGAAGATAAGGATAAAGTCAGGACCCACGCCCAAAATCTTAAGCCAGTCGCCAATCGTCGACTGCACCGCAAAAGCGATGACAAACATCAGGAGCGTCTTTAACCATCCGTAATTACTCATCGAGCAACTCCTGGATAATCCAATCCGGTTCCTTCTGCATCACAAACACCTCTTCCAAGGTCGAAAATTCCTGGAACGGCTTCACGTCCATAAGGCTCATCACGTCCAAATCCGCCTTGCGAACCCTGTGCACCGTGCCCACCGGGATGCCCTTCGGGAAAATACCGCCAAGCCCCGATGTAATGAGCGTATCGCCCTCGGCAACACCCGCATGCGAGGGAATCATCGCCGAAAGCAAATGACCGTCTACAGACTCCAAGAAGCCCACCACACGTGTACGGCGTTCAAGCACGGAGAGTTTCAAGTTCGGGTCCACCAAGAGCTGCACGCGCGAATGTGTCAGCGAAGCCTTTGTAATCTTTCCGACAAGGCCGTTCATCGACATCACCGGCATGTTCTCTTTCACGCCATGATGCGTACCACGATTAATCACGAGAGTCGTGAGAAAACGCCCGGGGTTGTGCCCCACCACGCGAGACGTCACAATCGGGAAATCCCACTTGTCGTCAAAACGCACCAGCGTATGTAACCTCGCCAGTTCCTGCAAGCCCTCGCTCGCGTGGTAAGTCTCCTGACGGAGCCTTGCGTTTTCCGCCTTCAGATGGTCATTTTCCGCCTGCAAAGACTTGAAGTCGTTCACAGAGGCAAGCAACAGTTGCACCGGATAAAACACCGTCGAAAGCGCCTTGTCGACAATGCTCTCGCGCACCGCCGTCGAAGACGCATGCATCAGAATCCCTAAAACGAGAAAAAAGGCAAAAGCGACAACGCCATGCCTTTGGGAAAACAGATCGACAATAAAGCGAAAAGCTCTAAGCATCGAAGTGCAATTTCAGAATTTAGGTAGAAGAAGCCACCAAAACAGGACGATACTTGTCCAAGTCTTCGAGAATGCGGGCTGCACCCTTGCAAACGCAAGTCATCGGATCGTCAATCACGTTCACGGAGAGCCCCGTTTCCCTACGGATACGTTCGTCGAGACCGCGCAACTGGGAACCACCACCCGTGAGGATAATGCCCTTGTCGTAAATATCAGCGGAAAGTTCCGGGAGAGTGATGCTCAAAGCCTGCTTCACTGCTTCGATAATGGTCGTCACCGGTTCATTGATGGCTTCGCGGATTTCGGCACTTCCGATAGGAATCGTACGCGGCATACCGGCGATAAAGTCAAGACCCTTGACTTCCATCGTCAATTCTTCTTCGAGCGGGCTTGCAGAACCGATCTGGATCTTGATCTGTTCAGCAGTGCTTTCACCCACGCAAAGGTTGTACTGAGTACGGAGGTAACGCACAATGGCTTCGTCCATTTCGTCACCGCCAACGCGCACAGAACCGTTGCAATCAGACTTGTTCAAGGCTATCACGGCGATGTCGGACGTACCGCCGCCAATATCCACAATCATGTTACCCACCGGTTCTTCAACCGGGATACCCATACCGATAGCAGCAGCCATCGGTTCATGGACCAAGTGGACTTCCTTAGCGCCCGTCATCTTGATAGCATCGATCACGGCACGCGTTTCCACTTCGGTAATTCCGTTCGGAACGCCAACCGCCACACGCGGTTTTACCATCCACAACGGATAGCGCTGCACACGCGTAATGAAGGTGCGCAGAAGCGTTTCCACAAGTTCAAAATCAGCAATAACACCATCACGCATCGGGCGAATAGCGCGGCTTTCGCCAGACGTACGGCCAAGCATCTT
Organism: Fibrobacter sp. UWB7; assembly: GCF_900142945.1. NCBI lineage: Bacteria > Pseudomonadati > Fibrobacterota > Fibrobacteria > Fibrobacterales > Fibrobacteraceae > Fibrobacter > Fibrobacter sp. UWB7. The sequence continues at coordinate 399,806 of NZ_FRCO01000003.1, read as the reverse complement.
CTTAGCTTCGCCACCGATAGCAGTCACACGATTGCTCTTACGGTCAACAGCAATCACAGTCGGTTCATTAATGACGATACCCTGTCCAGCCACGTGGACGAGTGTATTGGCGGTACCCAGGTCAATACCGATATCACAAGAGAAAAGTCCGAACAAAATTTAGCCCTCTAAAAAAGAAATCCCACAAGCCAAATATAACTAAATCAAGCTCGTTTATAACCTACGGATTTTTGTCCTTGCCGAATTTTAGAACCTTGGAATAACGGTCCCAATGTCTGCCATGAACCTCGTAACGGTACTTGCGTTTCTCGTACATGGCAAGGTCTCGATAGATGTAAAAATCGACCTCGGCATAGGCTGCATAAATTTCCGCTTCGGCGCCTTCGAACAACCTAAAATCACGCACTTTGTAATACGGTTCATCGAGCAAGTCAGCCTTTGTCGCATTGGCATTCAAAGTCTCAGCCACCATGAACTTCAAGTCTTCCTGCAAGTACGTGAGGAGCTTCTTTTCGATGCGCTCCGTCGGCTCCGAGCACGACGAAAGCAACACAAGAAATATGAGGGATAAAATTTTCTTCATGCTCATAAAATAAAAAAAGAAACGCACCCAGATGGAATGCGTTTCGAAAATTGTTGCTAGTGTTTAGTTGTTGGTCATTAGTCGTTAGAATTATCGACTCAAGCCAATGACCTTAACTAATGACTACTAACCATTGACTAACGACCTGTTAGAACGAATACGTTGCAGAGATTCTGGAGAAGAGTCTGCCTTCGCCCTGGAACGGGTTACGGAAGAGGAGGTCTTCAGCAACGGTCACGTCGATCTTCAACTTTTCTTCGATGTTGATACCGAAACCGAAGCCGACATGGTCCTTGGAGGTGCCATCAGCGAGCGGGTTCGTGCTGAAAAAGTTGCCGTCATCCTTGCAAATGCCATACTGCTTGTCATTGTACTTGTCAACGTTCTTGTCATTGACATTGCACTTTGTATAAAGGATAGACTTCTGACCGCCAACGCGGATCACGAACCAATCCCACCAGATGTTACGTTCGATACCGAAGCTGATCATGCCGCCGATATCGGTGCGATCGTCCCAGTGCTTGTTGTCTTCGTTGCGGGAATCATAGGTCCAAGTCTTGGTATTTGCATTGTAGAGCCAGTCATGAGCCTTTCTCTTGTTCCAAATGAAGTCCAAGCCCATCCAGAAGAAGCCACGGTCGAGAGCGACGTTAACGCCAACACCCACCTGAGCATGCTTTTCGTCCAGACCCGGAGCATCGATGAACTTGAGGTTCAAGGCCGGAACAAGTTCGCCGTTGATAGCATCCAAAGTAAAGAATGCACGGGACTTGATCAACCAGGAGAAGTTACCGTCATCAAAGAAGCTGTGGTGTTCCGGACCGTACTGGATACGAGCCAAAGCCAAAGAAAATTCCAAGTCAAAATAGTTCGAGATCTGGTAGTTCAAACCACCGTCTGCCTGGACTACAGAAGCAAAAGCGTTCTTCTTGACCTGGTAGTTACCGTCTTCAGCCTTGTCGCCACCGTCCTGCTGGGCAATGTAAACATGCAAGCCCCAGGAGTTGCCGTCCGAGAGCGTACCACCCAAGAAGCCGTCAAAGTTCGTCACCGTTTCAGGAACATTAGTCGGAGCACCATTTTCGCCAATCACGACATCCGGCAAGTACTGCATGAGTTCGGTATTGATACGGCCAAAGAGACCACCGATAGAGATACGCGGATCCGGATTGTTGTCATCGCCAATAGAAATGGAGAAGATACCACCGAAGTTCGGGTGCTGCGGGTCAACGTTCTTACCCGATTCAACATCCTGCGTATAAGGACCGAATTCACCAATCAAATAGTTCGAATAGAGATTGATGTTAGCCGGGTTATCGAAGATGCTTACATCGTCCATGATGTAAGTCGTGTTCTTACCCATAGATTCAATTCGGGCAAACGTTGCAAAAGCAGACCCGACACCAAGAATCCCAAATGCGGCGCCTACGGCGGCTACAGTTTTTAAGTTCATGGATTAACTCCTATTGAAAATTCTTTTATAAAGTTAGTTTTATAAAAGAAAAAACGCAAGAATATTTTAATAAAAGAACGATTTTTTTGGGGCTTTTTATCCCCTACGAAAAAATAAAAAGACCAGACGCGAGTCTGGTCTTTTTTGCAAGCTTTGCTTGTGAATTATTCGGTGAACGTGAACGGAATCGTAACCGTCGTGTTACCGGACTTCACCTTGCTGAAGGTCCAGCGGCTAACTGCATTCTTGACTTCGGAGTCGAATTCTGCGAAACCGGTCGTCGAAGAAACAGTAGAGATGCTGATGATTTCGCCACCCGGAGCGATCGTGAACTTCAAGGTAACCTTACCCTGGAATCCCGGCTTCTTCTTCAGGCACTTGTTATAGATGTGGCGAAGACCCGGAGTACGCTGGCGGACAACCTTCATGATGTCTGCAGCGGAACGAGAACCACCACCGGCACCCATGTCGATATCGCGCATAGACGGAGTCTTGATGGAACCCTTAGCCTTAGTAGCGATACCACCGCCACCACCGCCAAGGAGACCTGCAAGGCCGTCACCGATACCACCGGAACCACCTTCTGCGTAACCTTCATTGAAGCCACCATTAGCCTTACCGCGACGGCCACCGAGAACGGTCTTACCCGTAGTCTGGAGACCAGCGACGTCCTTGAGCACCTTATCGATGTCCTTGGTGAACTTCTGGTTCTTCATCAAGTCATAAGCAGCAGCAGAGGCATTCTTGGTCTGAGCAGTGAGGAGCTTGAGCACGCCGCGAGTCTGCGGAGCGTTCGGCTGACCCTTACCGCGCGGCTTACCACCGCCACCAGCTTTCTTACGAGGCTTCTTCGGTTCAGGCTTCTTCTTTTCTTCCTTCTTTTCTTCCTTCTGCTCAATCTGCATGGAAGTAGTAAGGTCCACGGAATCAGCGTTGTCGAATACGACTTCAGCAACGACCTGTTCGTACATGGAAGCCCAAATACACATAGCCAAAGCGATCACAAGAGAGACACCGGCGATTGCGCCCATCTTCTTGTCGGATTCCGGCATGAGCGACGCAATAAACGGATCTATGTTCTTCTTTGCCATTGATTATTCCTCCCCGCCGTTCTTTTCCATCACGGCGAATGCGATATTCGTGTATCCGGAGAAGCCGCAAGTGGCCATGACCTTATACATCGCATCATACGGGATGTTCTTGTCAATCTGGACAATGATGTGACCAGCTTCGTCAGCAGGAAGGCCCATCTTGAGAGCATGTTCCTGTTCGATAGCGCGACGGTCCTTCAGGATTTCGTCCACCTTCGTAACGAGGAGGTCTTCCTGAGCGAGAACGTCAGCGGTCGGCACGACCTTTTCATTGTCAACGATAACGTAGTTAGCATCGACCACGACAGTCAAAGAAACTTCCTTCGGCTGGACCTTGGAGGTCGAGATCGGAAGAATCAAGTTTTCTGCCTGGGTCAAGAGCTGACCTTCAGCGTCCATGTTCTTGATCATGAACACCAAGATGATGGTCATCATGTCCATCATGGACGTTAAGGAGAAAGGTACGTCTTCGCTATACTTACGAGATTTTCTAGCCATGATTAACCTCCCAACTTAGCAAGGTTGATCTTGCTGAAACCAGCTTCCTTAGCACGGTCCATGAGCTGGATGATCTTGTCGAACTGAGTGTCGTCGTTTGCAACGATGATGATGTTATCAACGTCGTCCAAGTCGATGAACTGAGTATGGATTGCGATCAAGTCCTTAGCAATGAGATCGTATGCGGAGAGCGGATAAACCATTGTCTTGTCGCCCGGCTTGAGAGTGCGGGCAGAGTTCGGCTGAAGCGTTGCAACTGCCATGCCCGGAGTCGGAGCCTTGAGAGCGGCCGGCTTCTGCAAACCCATTGCGCCTTCACCCGGAAGGGACAAGAAGTTGTTGGCGCCGTCTACGTAAGCACTGTCGGCATGAGCTTCTTCAGCACTACCGTCGTTCTTGTAGGCAGCCCAGATGACCTTACCCGGGTCTTCTTCAGATTCTTTCTGAATAGCCCAGAGTTCGATGGTTTCGATTTCGTAGAGATACTTCTCTTTGTCCATTTCGGAACCATCTTTGCACTTCGGTCCATGTCCACTTTCAACAGCCGTCTTCACGTCTTCCATCGGATACGTAACGAGCTGAGCATCAGACTTGCAACGGAACGTCCACATTTCCTTGAAATAGACGTTCGGCTGGAAACCACCGCGTGCACCGATAACAAGGTAGTTGTTAGCGATAGCGAGTGACAAGTTCAATGCCTGCTCATCAGGTGGAGGCGGCACGTCATTGTCCATGATCATCTGGCTGCGTTCAGGCAGGTTCACTTCGACAATGGCGAGTTTGGAGAAAGCAGTCATGGTCAAAAGCATAGGAATCAAGATGGTGAACAAGCCCATCGCCGGAAGCAAATCCGGTTCTTCGACCTTTCCTGGTTTCTTGATATTTTTTGCCATGTTTATTTAAACTCCAGTTAAAATTAAACTCTCTGATTGATTATGCGAGGGAGTTGATAATCTTGAGGCCCTTTTCTTCCATTTCCTGGATGAGGCGTTCGGAGTTCATGTTGAGAAGACCAACGATAACGAGGAGCGGAACTGCAGAGAGAAGTCCGAGGAGCGTCGTACCCATAGCGATAGCAATACCATCAGCAAGAGCCTTAGCACGTTCAGAAGCCGGCTTGTTAGCAACAGCGTCGAATGTGTAGATCAGACCGTAAATCGTACCCATAAGTCCGAGCAACGTGGAGATGGAAGCCATAACGGAGATGATGGAGATGTAGCGAGTGAGGCGCGGAGCTTCAGTGAGGAACACAGCGTCAGAAGCAGCAGTCATCAAGTCACGAGCCTTGTCTGCATCCTTGCAGTTGAGCTTAGCAGCGACGATAGCGTCCATAACCTTAGCAATCGGGAGCTTGGAGCTCTTAGCGAACTGGAGAGCCTGTTCGAGCTGGTTCTGCATGACGAGCTTACCGAAATCGGCCATGAACTTACCGCGGCCCTTGGAGCTCTTAATCATAATGTAGGTAACACGTTCCAGGGAGAAGCCAAGGCCGATGATGAACACGACCAAGATGATCCACATGAACTGGTAACCATCAGATTCAGGGCTGAAGGATTGAAGCAATTTAGACATTAGAGACTCCTTTAATTGAGTTATTGTTTTTGTTGTTTTTGATAATCTTCGTTCATATTTATTTTTTTTTAGAGCGTTGTGGGAGATTTTAGTAGTAAAACTTTCTTTACCGCTAGGCAATCGCCCTCAAGCCCAATAAAATAGGGGAATCCCATGAACTAGGATTCCCCGTAAAATAGTTTTTACCGCTATTTCTTCTTGCCTTTTTTAGCCTTTTTCTTGGCTTTCTTGGCTTCAGACTTAGCCTTCTTGCCCTTCTTGGACTTCTTGGAGGAGGTCTGTTCGACAGCTTCATCATCAGAAGATTCAGAAACAGCTTCTACGCCTCTTTCGGAAGCCGGGATAAGGCTCGGGTTAGCGGTCCATTCCTTGAGCTTGGCGAGTTCTTCTTCAAGCTTTGCACGATCGTCCTTAGTTTCCTTGACGATGTTGCGGAATGTAGCAACCTTTTCTTCCAAGGTCATAGCGTCAGACTGTTCAATCTGTTCGATACGGGCCTTCAACTTGAAGTAGGTCGGGTCAGCGAACAGCGTGGACGGGTCGAACTTTTCGATCTTGGTGTTGAGATCTTCGTTAGCTTCGTCGAGCTTTCTCAAGGTTTCGTAAAGCTTGGAGGTCCATTCGTTATCGATACCGTAGTGAGCAGATGCCTTGATACCGGTAGCGCACTGCGGGATAGCAAGCTGCTTAGCGGCGTCAGAACGGCTATTCAATTCTTCACGGTAGGCTTCCAAGTCTTCGTGGGCAGCCATGATAGCGTCATCCTTCACCATGCCCTGACCGACGTATTCACGGACGATCAAAGCACTATCCGGAAGCGGAGAATTAGCGAATGCATCAGCAACTTCGACGAACACAGCGCAGCCCTGGTAGTACATTTCGATGTAGCCCATTTCTGCAGCGATCACGTCCTTGTTGTAGAAGCCCTGGTCACGAGCGAGGTCGATGTTCTTCTGGAAGATCGGACGAGCCTGTTCGTAGTAAGACGGGAGCTGTTGCACAATGCCGATGCGTTCTGCAAACTTTTCTTCTTCCTTCTTACCGTTGAGCTGCTGTTCACGAATCTTTGCAGCCATCGTCACGAAGAGCATACCCATCTTGTTGGTGGCACGGAAGGTCCACTTTTCAGATGCGTAGGCAGCAGACTTGGAGTAGTGACCCATAGCCTTCTGGAGGGTTTCAACCAAGCTCTTGATGATCTTGGCCTTTTCCTTTTCCTTGCCCTTCAAGACAACCGGAGTCATCTTGTTGTATTCCTGTTCACCCATATAGAAAGCAGCTTCAGCCGGGATAGCAGCATCTGCGTTCTTGATCTGCAAGCCGTACTTGTCGTAGGCTTCGAGAGTCTTCTTATAGTATTCGACAGAGCTTTCTTCATCCTTGACATTGCGGTAGGCACGGGCGATACCGATATAAGCGGCAATCAGCTTTTCCTTGTCTTCCTGATACATTCTGATGAAGTTCGTGTATTCCTGGATAGCCTGCTTCCAGTTCTTAGCATTGGCGTATGCCATCGGGATAGAGAAGGCAGCGTCAACAGCGTAAGAGCTCTTCGGATAGTCGCGGACGAGGTCCTTGTTACAACGGATAGCTTCGTTAGTCATCTTAGCTTCGTCATAGCTCAAGCATGCGCTATAGAGGAAGGACGGAGTTTCTTCGTTCTTCGGGTAACGCTTGTAAGCAAGTTCGAAGGTAACAGCAGCCTGCTTCTTATCCGGGATGGAATCGTAAGTCTGAGCGGCAAAACCAATTGCCTGGAATGCCATGGAATCCTGCGGGAAGTTGTCGGTAATGAACAAGAACGTCTTGGCGGCCTGAACCGGCTGCTTGTCCTTCTTGTAGTTACTTGCAGCACGCAAGATACCCTTAATCGTAAGCGGAGACTTGGCGTAGCTCTTCGGGAGGAGCATGAAGGTTTCAGCAGCCTTCTTGTACTGGTTGGTAGCTTCGTAAGCTGCAGCAGCTTCGAAGATAGCCTTGTCAGCAATGTCGATGTTCGGATAGCGCTTCACGAGGTCCAAGTAAGCCTTGGCACCAGCTTCGTTCTTGCCAGCCTTGACAGAGGATTCAGCCTTCTGGAAGAGGACGTAAGCGATAGCCTTTTCGATTTCAGCAGCCATGGAGTCGTTGCGAGTTTCCTTAGCCTTGTACTGCTTGAGGAGCCATTCAAATTCGGTGAGAGATTCATCGAGCTGATTGGATTCAAGGAGAGACTGAGCAAGCATACGGCTGATGAGCAAAATGTACTGGTGCTTCGGGAAGTCCTTCTTGAGCTTGCGGAGGACGTTCACAGCAACACTGAACTGCTTTGCATCGTAATGAACGATAGCGGCGTTGTATGCAAGTTCTGCAGCTTCCTTGTTCTTGCCGAACTTAGCCATGTACTTATCGACCTGGTCGAAGTAAGCCTTGGTTTCGGGCAAGTTGTATGCCTGGACGGCATCATCGTTAGCCTTGGTCTTACGAGCATTTTCGCGAGCCTGGTCCATCATGAGAACGGCGTTATAACCAGCTTCATCCTTCGTGAGGAGGTTGCCGGAACCCATTTCGCGACGGCCGTAGCGAGTCGTATCGGTTTCAACAATCCAGTTGAACATCTTGGCAGCGTTAGCATGCTGACCCATTTCCTGATAGACGAGAGCGAGGTTGATGTGAACCTTGTATTCGTCCCAGGTCGGTTCCTTGGCATAGCGCTTCAAGAATGCTTCATAAGCTTCGATAGCCTTGGCATACTGTCTCTTGCCGCCTTCGATATCACCTTCCTTGGTGAGCTTAGCAGCCTGAGCGTGGTGATACTGCGGAATGTCGAGCATAGCGCCACGGATAGCCTTTTCAGCGTTCTTCACAGATTCCGGATACTTCTGGTTCTTCTTGTACCAGGAAGAGTTACGGTCATAACGCTTCACGACGTCATAGCGGTGAGCCTGAGCATCGTCAAACTTCTGCTGAACGATCAAGATTTCGATCATGGCAATATCGGCGAGCGGAGCGTCGATATAGTCCGGGTTGATCTTCATCAAGCGCTTGAAGGACTGGACTGCTTCTTCGTTACGGTCATGGTCCTTGTTCTTCATACCGATACGGTAGTAGACAGAGTCCTTGAACGGAACCTTCTTGTCCTTCAAGAAAGCTTCAGCTTCCTGGACACCACCACCTTCCAAGTCAGAGAAGGAGGCTGCCATGAAGTCCATTGCTTCAGGACGCAAGTCCTTCGGATACTTACCGGCGTCAGCACCGACGATGTAGTCGTAGTACTGCTTAGCAGCGATTTCGTATTCGGCAGTGTTATAGTAAGATTCTGCCAAGTGGTACATGGCAAGAGCAGCTTCCTTACCCGTGAGGTTCTCGAAGCCAGTCACCTTCTTATAGGCGGAGATAGCGTCCTTGAACTTGCGGTTCATGAAGTGGTATTCAGCGATACGGAGCCATGCCTTCGGCACGAGACCGTTATCCGGGAAGTCCTTGACAAGCTGCATACGGAGCTTGTATGCCTTGTCATCTTCACCACTAGCTTCCTGCACAGCAGCAGCCTGGTAAAGCACGACAGGAGCCTTGTTTTCCTTCGGATACAAGTCAATGTATTCAAGGAAGTAGCCCAAGGACTTCTTATGATCGGCCTTCGGGAACTGATTGATGTTAGCGCACTTTGCCGGCTTGTTATCGCGGTCAGCGCACCATGCAACATCTTCTTCGTACTGAGCCTGGATATCCAGGAACTGCTTTTCTTCGAGCAAGAACTGATAGTGACCAAGCTGTTGCAAAGCAGATGCGCAACGGTTACTAATCTTGCCCTTGCAGCGTTCTACCTGACGTTCCCACTGGGCAATAGCATCGCGCATGCCAGCTTCATCGAGACCGCCAGAACGGCAAGCCTGTTCTGCCTGGTTCTTAGCAACTTTATAGGAACTGGCGCACTGTTCATAGCCAGAATTACCCTTACCAATGGACTTGCACTTTGCAAGCAACTTCTTAGCTTCGGCCGTTTTTTCTTGACACGGATCCGATGCAGCAAATGATGTTCCGACCATGGAGCAAACAATTGCTGAGACGAGCAAAAGATTTTTCATCGTTCTCTATCCACCTATGATATCATAAAAATAAAGGGAAAAACCCGGATTACTCCAGGTCTTCCAAATCTCCAGCAGGAGAAGATGTGCTTCCACCAGCACTTCCACCGCCCATGCCGCCGCTAGCCTTGGTCTTGACAGTTGCCAAGGTAAAGCCTGCGTCTTCCAAGATACGCTTACGGTTGGATTCGAAGCGGTCACTCTGGATAGATCTCTGCATGAAGGATGCGTAATCTTCAATAGCTTGGTTAGCCTTGTCGAATGTCGGACGCAAAGCTTCGCGCTTGCTTTCCACACGCGGAGTCGGCAGCTGACGAGCAAGATCCAAGGCAAGAACCTGGACAGAGTCGAATTCGCTCTGCATTGCATCGTAAGCCTGACGAGCGCTATCGCGAGCAGCGACAGAAACAATCGGCTGTTCCGTGCGCTTTTCAGCCTGAGTCAAAGCTTCAATTGCACCCTGATAATCTTTCTTCATGAAGTGGCAGTAACCAATCACGAGGTAAGCTTCAGACACGAGGAAGGATTCCGGAAGGTTGGAAATGATCCACTTTGCCGGCTTCATAGCTTCATCCGGCTTGTTGACCTTGAGGAAGGACCATGCGATACCGAGCATAGCTTCGTCGAACACCGGAGATTCCTTCTGGACCTGACCATACATCTGAGCGGCAGCTGCGATGTCCGGCTTTTCACCAGAGAAGAAGAGGTGGCCGAGCTTAACTCTTGCAGCGTCCTGGAGGTCGCGTTCAGACTGGTTGGAAACCGGCTGTTCCGTAATATCGCGGAAGCAGTTTTCAGCTTCGTCGAACTTGCCCATACGGCTGTTAGCAATACCCATGGTATAGCGAGCGTAGAAGTAGTTGGCGTTACCCGGGAGGATGGAGGCGAGCAAGTCGACGCATTCCTGATAGAGGCCCTGTTCGAACTTGATCTGACCTGCAACGTAGTCAGCGTCAGCCTTCACGTCGCTTTCACCAAACTTCTGAGCAATGTTCTGATACTTGGTCATAGCTTCCGTGTACTTGCCTTCCTTATAGTCGATGTTCATCAACTGGAAGTGGTACTTAGCACGCTGGTCACTCTGCGGATAGCGCTTGATAGCGTCTTCGTAGACAGACTTTGCAGCCTTGTGCATACGGAGGTTTTCGAAAGACTTAGCCTTGTAGAAAGCAGCCTGGTCGACAAGGTGGAATGCCGGGTACTTGGTCTGAACCTTACCGAAGGCATAAGCAGCTTCGAGGAACTGACGGTTCAAGTACAGACGCATTGCAGCGCGGTAGTCGTTTTCAGGTTCGATCTTCAAGCGGCGATAACGTTCTTCACCAATCTTCTCTTCACGGGTATCACCGAAGCGAGAAGTCAGCTTGACATTCCACACGAAGCCACGGTTCTTCTTAGCCCAGAGGTCATCGTGAGAAATTTCGAGGTCAAGAGCGAGGTAACGGAAGATGCTGACATCCTTAACGTTGACCGTTGCGCCAATGGCCGGGTAGCCTTCCTTAGTGAAGCGAGCGCGGACACCAAGGTGAGAAGAAAGATAGTAGGTCAAGGTGAAGCTCATTTCGAGGTTAGCACCCTTACCACCTTCATCAGCATCGTGAATGATGTCGATGAAAGAGAATTCAGCCTTCATTTCGAGGAGACGGTTGAATCCGCGATAGAACAAGGACAAGTTCAAGTTCGTCGGGATCTTGTAAGCATCAGCTGCGCCCATGAACACAAACTTGAAGCTACCATCGCCATCAGCTTCGCTGACAGCCGGAGCAAGGAGGTTCTGCACGCTTGCGCCAATGAGCAAGTAACCGTACTTCGAAGAAGCAAGCGGGTTCCAGCTCAAGCCCACGTCAGCACCGACAGTGAGCTGCTTGAGTTCGTCGAACTGGTTGATGTAAAGCACATCGAGGTTGACGCCAAGGGAGAGCAAGTGGAAGAGTCTGTAAGCATAGCCGAACTGAACGGCAATTTCGCTATAGGATTCGCCACCTTCGATGGAAGCACCGTTTTCGAAAAGAGAAATGCCCCAAGTGTGCTTGTAGTCAATCGGGTATGTCAAGCTGACATATTCCTGGCTGGCTTCGCCACTAATGGTGCTAAAGAAAGCAACGCTAAGTTCGAGCTGATCAGTTTCAGAAATACCAGCGGGGTTCACATACATCGCGGTGTTGCCACCATATTCAGCAAACCAGTCATTCTGCTGATACTTATTCGGCGTGTAGGTGGCCTCTGCAAACAAAGAAGAGCTGGCTACGGCAAGTCCGAGAACGGACGTCTTGATGAAACTAGTACGCATCATCACCTACTCCTTTACTTAATATCCGTGCGGATGAACTCAATACGACGGTTCTGCGCACGTCCTTCAGGTGTTTTGTTAGAAGCAACAGGCTTAGTGTCGCCCAAGCCCTGGGTAGTCATACGGCTTTCGGCAATGCCCTTTTCAACAAGGAAGTTCTTCACAGCGTTTGCACGGTCTGCAGAGAGCGTCATGTTCTTGTCCTTGTTACCGATGTTATCGGTATGACCAATGATTTCGAAAGTAGCTTCGGGGAAGGTTTCCATGATATCGACAACCTTCATCAAGGAGATGTAGGAGTCCTGAGTAATCGTGGACTTACCAGATTCGAAGTTCACACCTTCAAGAACGAAGACCTTCTTCGGCGGCTGCGGGACTTCGTCCGGGCATCCATCGTCGTCCTTGTAGTTGTTGAGAGATTCAGGCTGTTCCGGGCAGAGGTCCACACCCTTACAGATGTGAGCGTACTGGGAAAGCATACCCTTAGCTTCAACCCACGGGTCGCAGAGACCGTCGCGGTCGTTGTCGGCATCCGGGCAGCCATCGTCGTCCTGGAAACCATCGAAGTCTTCAGCTTCTTCAGGGCAGTTGTCAAAGCCAGAGCAAACGCCGGCGTACTTTTCGGAGAGACCTTCTTCAGAAACCCACGGATCGCAAAGACCATCGCCATCAGTATCCGGGTTACGTGTTTCTTCGACAGCTTCTTCTTCCTTAACGACGTCAGTTGCAGTAAGACCAATATCCAGCTTGCCCTTGCCGCGCTTGATCATCGGCGAGGTGGACTGGCAGAAGAAGTTCGAGTTGCCGAGAGACGGGTTGATGAACTTCGGGTCCAAGGACACGTTCGTGCGGTTCACCTTGATGAACTGGTTGAACGGGTAGTAGTTCTTGTAGATGTTGTTGTATTCCACCTTCGTCTGACCGGCAGCCGGGTCAGCAAACACACCGTAGTAGTGGTTTTCCATGAAGATGTTGTTACGGGCGACCAGGTTGGTCGGTCCCTTGAGGGTCAAGCCAGAGTAGCCATTGCGGAGCACGACGTTCTGTTCGATGTAAGCATCGAGAGACTTAGCACCCCAGGCGAGAATGCCGGACCAGCGGTTGCCGTACACCACGTTGTTGCGGAGCCACGGCAGAGAAATGAAAGCACCGATACCCGTTGCGTGGTTATCGATCACATAGCAATGATGAATGTAGGGGGCAGCGTTTTCGCAAAGGATACCTTCGAGACCGTTCCTCACTGTGAAGTGCGACATTTCGGCGCCCGAAGTACCCATGACGGTCGGACCGCGACGGCCACCATCGATGATGGTAGACAATGGGTCCTCGCCCTTGAGAACAACACCCATGATCAAGGTGATGTTTTCGTTATAAACACCGCGTTTGACAAGGATTGTATCCCCGGCATCCGCATTTCCGAGAGCATCAGCAATCTTAGCGAAATCGCCAGGCACGTTGATATTCTTTGCCATGGCGGTTCCTGAAAGAAGCATCGCCCCGGCCGTAATTAAGACCAGTTTCTTTAGGGTCATACTGCTACGTTTCTCCAATCATAGAACACTTAAAATTCGTTTAACATACGCTTGCCAGTTTGGCAAACACAAAACCCATGTGGGAATATACCTTCAAAAATGACTTTAGTCAAATACTTTTCGTCAAAAACGCCATTTTTCGTGTAAAAATTACACAGGTATAGCCTCTGGGGAATAACTTATCTGTCAATCCTCGCTCGGAAGATCGTCCTTTTCCTCCTCCTTCTTTGCACCTTGAATTGAAACGCGAATCTCTTGGCAGGTCTTCTTGATGTTCTGCAAGACCTTGCGAGCGCGCGTGCCAGCTGACTTGTTGCCGCGTTCGAATTTCTCGTATTCGCGTTTGAAATTTTCAATTTCTAGTTCGAGATCGTTTACTAAACTCATAAGCAAACTCCAAAAAAAGATGCTTTTTGGAAAATAAATAAAGTTTTTGCTAAAAATTCGCTGTTTTGCAAAATTACGTTTACGTTTACAAACTATTACATAGATATAGAGTCATTCAACAACTTATTAACAGTGTGATAACCGCCACAGGTTCTCCAAAGCTTTCCAACCCGCCTCTCCGACATTTTCTGAAAAATCATTCACGAACATCGCAATGTGGGATTTGATGACTTCGTTGTCATCGATTTGTGCTTTTTCGACGATAAACGGGGTCACCGGATCAAGTCTTTGACGGGCAATTCGGAGACTACGACGGATTTCATTTTCAACCGATTCGATAGTCGCAGCCCCCAGTTCCTTTTTCGCCACAGCGATGCCCAGAGGAATCGGAGAACCCGTTTCCTGTTCCCAGTAGGCGCCCAAATCCTGCAAAAGGTGTAGACCGTCGCGTTTCCACGTAAAACGGTGCTCATGGATGGTTACCCCCTGAGGAACATTCTTGCTCAGGAGCCCCTGGTAAACCTCGTTAAAGAGGGCGTATTCGAGTTTTGGAGCGTTTTTGAACTGATGGGCGTACCAGAACTTGAAAAGGAGCGCAGCGGTCGTATTTGCGCCCGGAAGAGTCGTTGGGAGTTCTGGATTAAACGCATTGGACTCCGAAGAGAGCAAAAGCGGACCACAGCCGTACCCGATGGCTCCCCCACAACCGAGACAACGGTACGTACCTTCAATTTGGGGATAGACCTGAGCGCTAATCTTTGCGACATCAAGTTCGCCGCGCAGGACCATCTCGTTGAGCGTCTGCACGTCGGCAAACGTGACTTTCCATTCGAACGGGGAGCTTTCGAGCCCCTGGAGCAAGGCTTCGTAAATGAACGTATCGTTAGGACAGGTGGAAATACCAAGTTTTAGTTGCATATGCTGTAAGGAGTAAGAAATTTGATGCTGGAAGTAAATTTAACTGGATTGACGCTTTGCGTCCGAGGCTTCGGCTCAGAAATAGGCTTGCAAGCAACCTGTTTCATTCGCCTTGCTCTCGTTTCTTCGGGCTACGCCCTCAGAATGACGTCAAAACGGTGCGGAGGGAGGCGAGAGCATCCTTAATGCGCCAGGTGGATTTGTCGCGGGTAGTGGCAAAGTTGCTCACGGCACGGATTTCGTAGCAAGGGACGCCAAAGGCGTGGCAAATCGAGAAGCAGGCAGCCCCTTCCATCGATTCGACATCGACATTGAAGTTTTCGACACGTTCTTTTGCCATGGACGCAGTTCCCGTGCAGCAATTGACGCTGAGACCGGCAACAGGCTTTAGATTCGAAAGCCAGGCGGGAACGCCCCGTAACGACGAAGATTCGTAGACTTGCGCAGACGTTTGAGGAACAGAGCCATTCGCAGAGGTTGCACAAACTTTGTACCACGGCGTAAACGAGCCATCACTTTCGACAACGCCAAGGTCCCCTACAACTTCGGAATCGACACGGACAACGTTACCCACGTTCAATCCGCGACCGGGATAGGCGCCACAGATGCCCACCAGCACCACATGCGTAAAAGGGCCCTCGGCAGCAAACCGAGAAAGCAAAACGGATAAATTTGTTGCAAATTCAAGCAAGCCCACGCCAAGGACAACGGCAAAGCCGCGCCCTTCGGGCAGTTCGACTATTTCGCCTAAACGAATGTTATTTTGAACAAAGGACTTGCATTCAGGAAAGACTCCAAAAAATTCCAAGTTTGACGCAAACGCAAACAAAGGAACAAAGTTGTCTTCCATAACACGCCCTTACTCGAGACGTTCGACCTTTGTCGAGAGTTCGTTTTCGAGTTCCGTGACTCGGTCTAAGCTCAAGTTCCACGGGCGTTCGACTTCACAGCGGGCACTTGCCACAGCAGTAGCCTTAGCCAAGCAGCTTTCAAAGCTCAGATTTTGTTCGAAAGCATAGAGCCAGCCCGCAAAGAACGAGTCTCCGGCGCCGATATCATTTTTGACCGTAATCGTAGGCGGCTGCAACTGGATGCCCTGGAATTTCTTTTCCATGAGGCGGAAGGCACGCACAGGAGCGTCCTCTTCGGTCACAACGAGATTCTTGATCGGGAGGCGTTCAAGGACAGCGGTTGCAGTCATCTTCCAGAACTGCGGACTTGACTTGACCTGTGGAATGCCCATGCGTTCCAAGAGCTTGCAATACTCCAGCATGTTGATTTTCAGGAGATCCACGCCCTTTTCAAGAAGCTCATCAATGCTGTCTATAGCATCGACAAAGATGTGCTTATCGCTAAAGTCTAGCTCATTGAACATCTTCGCGTTAAAGCCTTGCGGGAACGTTCCACACAAAGCGATATACTGCGTCGAATCCCAGTAATCATTCAGCGTTTGTGCAAAATCGTCGTTCTCGGAATCCGCAAGAGTCGGAGACGGCTCCACGAGCTCCGTCGTGTCGCCGTTACAAGCAATCGTCGTGCAGATGCGCGTATTTTCGCGAATCCAGATCGGCACCTGCTGGATGCCACAAGCAGAAAGCTCATCAAAGATTTTTTCTCCGTTCCCGGCACCGAGGAAATGCATCAAGCGGGGCGTGCCGCCCAAGAGCTGCAACACACGGCAGCAGTTGATGCCTTTACCCGACGCGTATTCCTTGACCTTGGAGATGCGGTGCACTTCACCTGGAGTAAACTTATCCAGAAAGAACACCCTCTGCCAAGCAGGATTCAAACCGAGAACTAAGATTTCCCTTGACATCGCTTACCTTAGAAGTTCACCTTGAAGAACTTGCGCTTGCCCACCTGGACAACGAGTTGGTCGCCACCCTTGATTTCAATCTGGGCTTGCGGATCAGCGAGCTTTTCGCCACCAATCTTCACACCGCCGTTCTGCACCATGCGGCGGGCTTCGCCCTTAGAAGCAAACGCCTTAATGTTCACGAGCAAGTCGAGAGCGCCATAAGTACCAGCATCGACAGAGCATTCGAGAGCATCACTCGGGATAGCATTACCGCTGTGGATTTCGCGTTCCTTGGCGGCAGCGGCTTCGGCAGCTTCGGCACCATAGTACTGCGTCACGATGTCGATAGCGAGGCGGTGCTTAGCATCGTTCGGGTTCATCTTGCCAGCGGCAATGTCAGCCATCATCTGCTTGACTTCTTCGAGCGGGATGTTCGTCAAAAGTTCGAACCAGTTCTCGACAATATTGTCGGAGAGGCTGTAAATCTTGTGGTACATCACGTCAGCCGGTTCGTTAAGACCAACGTAGTTGCCGATGGACTTGGACATCTTGACCTTGCCATCTGTACCGAGCAAAATCGGCATGAAGAGACCAATCTGCGGTTCCATGCCTTCAAAAATCTGAAGGTCGCGACCACGGAGCACGTTGAACTTCTGGTCGGTGCCGCCGAGTTCCACGTCACTCTGGATAGCAACGGAATCGTAGCCCTGCATCATCGGATACATGAATTCGTGGAGGCTGATCGGCGTGTTTGCTGTATAGCGGTTGTGGAAGTCTTCGCGTTCGAGCATCTGGGCGACTGTGAACTGGCCCATGAGTTCCGTGACCTTGCTGAACGGGAGCTTGGAGAACCATTCGCCGTTGTAGTGGATTTCGACCTGTTCGCGACGGACAACCTTGAAGAACTGTTCCTGATATTCCTTGGCGTTTTCGAGAACCTGTTCGTGCGTGAGACGCGGACGAGCCTTGTTGCGGCCGCTCGGGTCACCAATCTGCGCGGTGTAGTCACCCACGATGAGGACGACCGTATGACCGAGGTCCTGGAACTGGCGGAGCTTGCGCATCACGACCGTATGACCGAAGTGAACGTCCGGAGCCGTCGGGTCCACACCCATCTTGATACGGAGGGGCTTACCCGTTTCGTAGGACTTCTGGAGTTTCTTTTCGAGTTCATCTTGCGGCACGATGTCGGTCACGCCGCGCATCAAAATTTCAAGCTGTTCTTTAACAGGACGGAATTGCATTTTAGTTACTAGTTAATAGTTGATAGTTGTTAGTTAATTTACGGGGTAAAGATAGCAATTAGTAGTTATTGGTTATTGGTCATTAGTCATTAGAGATGTCGCATAACGCAAGACTATGCTTCAAAATCATCATTTTCAGCAATAAGCAGCTATATTATTTTCGCTTTTTAGATTGGCGCTGGAGAATGTACTTCGTCAAAAAATTGTAGAATTGTTCCGTTTTAGAATTGTCCTGCTTATTGCGACGGAGCGAAACCACGATATCGCGCTTGAAATCCGTATCGGTGATTTCAAGAAGCTTGACGCGCTTATGGTCCATCTTTCCCCATGAAAGTTCCGGCCAAAAACCCACACCAATGCCTGCAGCAACAGCTTCCTTGACTACCGCAGCGTTATCACTTTCAAATGTGACATTTGTATGGAATCCAATGCTATCGCAGAGTTCGTTACAAATCTGGCGATACTGTTTGGAACCGTAAAGACGGATGAACTTTTCGTCTTTCAAATCAAAGAGCGAAATGGAATCGAGCTTTTTGTACTGCGCCGTATTCGGGACTGCGAGATAAATCTTTTCGGAATGGACAAACGTTTCGTCACTTTCGGTGTTATCAAGTTCCGGTCTGTAGTTTGCGTAAGTGCGAACACAAATATCAAAGACGCTCGTTTCTTCGTTCTGCACAATGTCCACGTCAATGTCGGAATTACTGCGTTTGTACTCAATCACGGCACTAGTAATAAGCGTAGAAGCCGCAAGAACGTTCAGTTTGACGTTGTTGTTCTGCTTATCAGACATTTCCTTAAGGAGCGCAGGGAGCGCCATCATATTCTCGTAGAGCGGCTGAAGCTTTTCGTAAAAGAACTTCCCGCTATCGGTGAGCTTAATGTTACGCCCGGAATTTTTGAACAGAGAAACACCCAGTTCATCTTCGAGCTTGTGAATGGCTTGCGTGAGTGCCGGCTGGACGATGCAGAGGTTCTTTGCACTTTGCGTGACATGCTCTGTGCGCGCCACCTCCAAGAAGTATTTTAGCTGAGTCAGTTCCATAAAGGGAAATATACTATTTGCTGAAGGCGGTGAGGTCGATGCCGAGCTGTTTGATTTTGTAAGTGAGGATGCGCGGGGTGGTCGAAAGACTGCGAGCAGCGGCGGCCATTTTGCCCTTGCTACTCTTGAGAGCATCGCAAATGATGTCGCGTTCGTACGCTTCGACCATGAGCTTGAGGTTTCCACTCACAGGTGTTCCACTCGTTTCGTCGGTCTGGATTGTCGGCGGAAAGTGATGCGGGTAAATGACATCTTCTTCGGTCAAGAGCACCGCACGTTCAATCGCATTTTCGAGTTCGCGCACATTGCCCGGCCACGGGTAGCTCATGAGCATTTCAATCGTACCGCGAGCAAGGCGACGCACGTTTTTACCCACCAATCGGCAGTAATGGTCAACAAAGTAATCCGCCAAGAGCACAATGTCGGTACGGCGTTTGCGCAGAGGCGGCACGTAAATCGGAACGATGTGAAGCTGGTAGTACAAGTCTTCGCGGAAAGTTCCATCCGAGACCATCTGCTGCAAGTTTTTGGTGGTCGCGCAAATCACGCGCACGTTCACTTTTTTCGGGAAGCGAGCGCCTACGCGCTCCATTTCGCCCTGTTGCAAAAGGCGAAGCAACTTTATCTGCAAATTCGGCGTGAGTTCCGCAACTTCATCGAGGAAAAGTGTTCCGCCTTCAGCCTGCTCTACGCGGCCCGGCGCCTCGTTGACGACGCCAACCAAGGCGCCCTTTTCGCTACCGAAAAGTTCCCGGTCCAGAACGGACTCCGGAAGAGCCGCGCAATGCACTCGCACAAACGGCCCTAAATTGCGGTCTGAACGGAAATGAATAGCTTCTGCAACAAGACCTTTACCAGTCCCCACCTCGCCCACGATTAACGCAGGAAGCGGGCTTCGAGCCACCTGGTCAATTTGCGTATAAACCTGTTGCATCTCGGGCGTTTTACCGATGATATTGTCCGGCTGGAAACGCGCCTTGAGTTCCATTGCCATGCGTTCGTTTTCGGCCTTGAGGATTTCGTTTTCTTCTCGTGCCTGGCGGCGGAGTTTCACAGCAGTCGCAAGCATCTGCGCGATAATTTCGAGCAAATGAATCTGATCGTTGAGGTTTGCCTCATCGGGATTATGTTCGTCGGCACTCAAGGCGCCAACGACTTCCTGCTCCATGATAATCGGAACACAAAGGAACGCCTTGTCCTCAGTCTTACCACGGCCCGTGCGGTCCAAGAAATCCGGATCTTTCGCAACGGACGGGATGATAATCGGTTTACCCGTTTCGACAACACGGCCGGTAATACCTTCGCCCACTTTATAGCGGCCCTTGCTCGCCTGGCGGCTGCTCAAGCCTTCTGCAATTTCGATGGAAATTTCGCCCGTGTGGCGATTGTACAAAGTGAGAGTGGCATGTTCAACGCCCATCACCGATTCGACGGTCTGCAATACAGGATGCGCCACCGTTTCAAAATCAAGACTCTGGTTCAAAATGGAGCTGATCTTGTAGAGCAGCTCTAGTTCTTGAATCTTGGCGTGAGTCGTAGACATGGACTAAGAATATAAATTTTTTAAGCCGTATAAAAAGGAGATGCCCGCTCGGAGGCGGGCATGACAAAGCGTGGCTGGAAGCGTAGCGTTACTTCAACGCTTCTTGAACGAGGGCGGATGCGCGCTTGGCGTCAAAACGACCCTTGACCTTCGGGGAAAGTTCCTTCATGATCTTTCCCATGTCCTTCGGAGAAGAGGCGCCCGTTGCAGCCTTGATTTCGGCGATGAGAGCCTTGACTTCGTCTTCGGTCATCTCGGCCGGCATGTACTTGCGGTAAATGGCGATGACAGCTTCTTCCGCCGGGATCTTGTCCAGGAATCCGCCCTTCTTGAGGATTTCGATGGATTCCTGTTTCTGCTTCACGCTCTTGGCGAGAACGTCGATGCACATGGCATCGGTAATGCTTTCGGTAATCTGTGCCGGAGTGGCACCAGACTTCATAGCTTCGTTCTTGATGTCAGAATGGAGCGTACGAAGAGTTCCGAGAGTTTCGGCATCGTGAGCCTTCATGGCTGTCTTGATGTCGTCGAGAATCTGGGTAAGCAAAGCACAACTCATATTGACCTCGAGCGATTATAACGCTTCGCTCCAAGCGATGAAGATTTGTTATAAAACACCTAATGAGTCATCAGCGCAAGCTGACAACTCATTAAAGCTTAACAAAGTCCGATTAAGGAATCGAATTAGTAGAGACGCTTGCGGTTCTGGTCAGCAATCTCTTTGAGACGCTTGCGACGAGCAGCCGTTTCAATACGCTTCTTTTCTTCGGAGGGCTTTTCGAAACGCTGACGCTTCTTGACGTCGGAAATGATACCATTCTTTTCGCAAGACTTGGTGAAACGCTTGAGAGCGCGTTCGAAAGGTTCGTTGGACTTAACAATAACGCCGATCACGATAATCCTTTGGTTAAAATTTCATTTTTTTGATAGCCAAATATACCTAAATATTTGGTTTCTGTCAAGGGTAACATTTTGTAAGCACATTCCCGAGTGCTTTCCGGTTAAATACCATTACCCCCTTTATATTCCATTGCAAGCATGGTAATGTCGTCAAACTGCGACGCTTTCCTTGTAAACGCATCAATTTGGCGTTTGACAAAGCGGCACATTTCCTTGGTGCCTTTTCCACCGCCATGCGTAAGTGCATCGAGCAACCTATCGTTGCCGAACAGCTCATTATGCTCGTTGGTCGCTTCCGTCACTCCATCCGTGTAGAGGAACAACGTATCGCCCGGAGCTAGTTCGAGCGTCTGCATCTTGTAGTGAGAGTTCTCCATTGCCGCCATGACGACTCCAGCCTTGCTCTTCGCAAATTCAGCAGAGCCATCCTTGTGGCGGATGACCGGCGGGTTATGCCCAGCCGAAGCAAACTCCACATGTCCGGTCTTCAAATCGACAATGCCCATCCAGACCGTCACGAACATGTTCGCACGATTGCGCTTGGCAAGCTCATAGTTCGCCCTTTCAAAGGTCTCAACAACAGACTTCAAGTTCTGCGCCATCGTTCGCAGTACAATGCGCGAAACCATCATGAACAACGCGGCAGGCACGCCCTTGCCCGAAACATCACCTACGACCACGCATAGACGTCCGTCGTCCAATTTGAAGAAATCGTAGAAATCACCGCCGACTTCCTTCGCCGGCAAAAGGAACGGAGTCAGCTCGTGGTACGGATCTTCAGAGCCTTCTTCCTTTTCATCCATCGACAGGAACCCGATCTGGATATCCTTCGCAAAGTCAAGTTCGCTTTCGATGCGGTCCAGGTCCTTCTGCTTTTCCATGTGCTCCTTGAGCGAGGTGCGCATGTTCAAGAACGCCCAACCGAACTGGGCAATCTCGTCACGCCCCGAAAGGTGCGGAATTGCCACATCAAAATCGCCCTGCCCCATCTTGTTCGCCGCCACGGCAAGTTCCTTAAGCGGACGGGACACCCTAGTCGAAATCACGAATATTAGGAGCAGCATCACGACATAGCCGGCAGCACTCATCCAAGCAAACATCTTTTCCAGAGAGCGCTGGCTTTCCATGAATTCGTGCGCAGGCCACACAATCATGAACGTCCAACCATTCGACTCCATCGCCTTGAAATAAATAACCGCTTCCTTCCCTTCAGCAGTAGTCCCCATAAAGAGGCCCTTCTTCATGCTCTGTACAGTCTTTTCGAATTCCGTAACCGTCTGCGAACCCATTCCTACAGACAGATCCGACAAGTTTTCCTTGAAAACAATCTCGTTCTTGGGGTGCGCGATAATGGTATTGTTCGCGGACAGCACAACGACGTAACCCGAGTTCGACACGGGAATCGACGCCACCGTTTCCTTGAGGAATGCAATGGACATATCGACACAAAGAACGCCAGCAAAAACAGTATTCCCATAGGCATCCTTTTGGTAAATAGGGGCGGTGTAAATCGCAATCGGTTCCTTGATAAAGTCTCCGACGAACGGTTCCTGCCAAAGGCCCTTCTGCAAGTTCTTGGTGCTCTTGTACCAAGTTTTTTCGAAGTAGTCCTTGCCCTTCATGAGCTTGATTTCGTTACCCGAATACTGGGCAAGGCGCATGACCTCCTGATGCCATTTAGCCTTGGGAGCCATTCCCGGCTCGTAAGCGACCACCACCGCAAGCACCTGCGGAAGCGTCTGGCGGGCATCAAAGACTGCCTGGGTCAAGAAGTCGTCGAGATCCTTCCCCGAAAGCATCTCCTTACCAAGCACTTCGGCATATTCATCGCCGAGCTTTTTACCCTTTTCGAAAAGATTTTCAATGATGGCGACATTCGCAAGACTAATCTCTTCGCCCTTTTCCGTGAGCAACGTCGAAAGCTCGCTTTGCACCTTAAAACTGAGAACCCCAAACAGCGTCGCGAACACGATGCTGAAACCGACTAGGGTCATCATGGACTGTTTGAATGCCAGTCCGTGCATATTGAAGCCCATAAGGAAAACCTTTTCTTTTTGCTATAACAAAAATTGTTTTTTATTACATGCAAAAATATATGTAACTTAACGAGACTTGTGTAGGAGCTCAAATAAATTTTTGTCGAATAAAGACACCACCAAAGCAAGCAAAATCGACAAGCCCAAAACCATTAAACATTTGAGCACTAAATATAGGTAAAAACTTGCTTTTTTCGCGTAATTTTATGTAAAATTTCATTAATTTTCGTCAAAACAAATCTTCGTAACTTGCGAAGTATCAAAGACTTATGTATATTCTTTGTAAGAATATTCCAAACAGCCAAAGCCATTAAAATTTTCAAATCGGAGTACACCAATGAAGCTGCAATCGGTATCGTTAATCGGGGCAATAACCCTTTCATGCGCCTTACTTTCCGCCTGCGGTAGCAAGGAAGAAAAAACTACTCCTCAAGCCGAAGTAAAACCAGCCGTCGAAGAAACAGCTCCCGTACAGGAAGCCGCACCGGAACCGGCCCAGGAAGAACCGGCACTCGTTCCAATCCAATCTCTTAGCGAAGAAAAGGCTGTTCCAGCAGAAAAAGCTTCACCGGTCTCTAGCGTCGAACAGGAATCCTCCGGTCCGTTCGTCATCCAGGTAAGCATCCAGGCATCCAAGAGAGCCGCCAACAGCGTCGTGAGCAAGCTCTCTGACCAGGGCATCAAGGCATACGTCGCCGAAGTCGAAAATCCGGGTGAACTCGAAGGCACGTTCTACCGTGTACGTGTCGGATACTTCTCCACGATTGCAAACGCTCAGCAGTTTGGCAAGGAAGTCCTCGCACCGCAGGGTTATGCCGGTTGGGTGGACAACCGCAAGAACGACCGCATTGGCCAGCCCGGCGCAAGCGAAGACATGTAATTTTACAAAAGCAACGAACTGTTAAAGGCCCCGCAACTTGCGGAGCCTTTTTAACATTATTCTTTTTTCGGTTTACCTAGATGTACATATCAATTTCGCCGTTTTTCAATCGACGTTCCTGATCCTTACACCAGGCATTATAATACTCGATATAGCCGCTCAAGCCAAAATAATCTTCATCTTTAACGCGCTTGGTAATGATAACCGCATTGCTACTGCATTCCACGTTATACAAGCTGTTTGTGGAATATGCAGCTTCTTCCTTTTCTTCTTCGCATTCTTCGGCAGCAACAACCGGATCTGCAAACGTAATCGTGCGCACGCCTATAGGATCTTCATTGGGATAGAATGTCGTCGTCTCTTCAAAGCCCTCGCCTTTATAAGACTGAACGATAGTAACAGAATTGTCCGTATGGGTTACCTTGCACATAAATTCTGAGCTCGTAGTGCTTGTAGACGTCGAAGTAGCACTACTTTGATACCTTCTCAGGAAATTATCGCAATTTTCCCTGAAATCGGCCTCATAATCATCCAAATCACCTTCATCGACCTCATCGACATAAATTGTATTGCCTGAACAACGGACTTTCATCGAGCCGTCCTTCCATTCAGAGGCATCATCTTGCATGCGGGCGCATTCCGACGCAGCATCAACATCATTAAAATACACGTATTCAGACTTGATACTCGAATAACGCGAATCGTATTTTGTGGCAGTCGAAGTATAGGATCCCGTACCAGGCATGACCTGTACGACAGTCACCGAATTGCCGGTTGTAGACACTGTGCAACTCGCCTGTCCCTGAGCACCCTGAGTTCCCTGTGTTCCTTGAGATCCGTTTGAAGAAGTCGGGCTACTGCTATCGTCACCGCAAGCAGCAAGCGCAAGCGTAATTGCAGATGCAAGAATAAGCTTTTTCATAAAAAATCCTCATTTTAAAATCCTAAGATTAATGTAGTAAAGTTTTTAATAAATTTAACAAACTATCTCATTTAAAGTACAAATAAAGGATATAGCTCAAAACTATTGATTCAAAGAAGTTCAAAAATCCATCCTCTTATTGATTTTGAGGGATTTTAAGGGCTTGCCCCAAATTCTATATTTGGGATATGCCTACAAAAAAGCCAAAAGTCTTTGTCGTGCATCTCGGATGCGCTAAAAATCAGGTCGATGCAGAAAATCTCGTCGGCGAAATGCTCCATGCAGGTTTTGCGACCTGTGATACCGCCGGGAAGGCGGACTACATCCTCGTGAACACGTGCGGGTTCATCGAAGCCGCCAAGGAAGAATCCATCAATGCGATCCTTGCGCAAGCTAAGGCAAAGAAGGCAAAGCAGAAACTGATTGTTTCGGGCTGCCTGAGCGGCCGCTATGGTGAAGAGCTGATGAAGGAACTGCCCGAGGTGGACTACTGGGTCGGCACGTACAAGCCGGGCGAACTTCTGAAGAAAATGGGCATTGTCGCTCCACAGAGCTGTGACGCCGAGAACCTCCCCCGCATGAACTTGGGCGGATTCAGCCATCACGCTTATCTGAAAATTGCGGAAGGCTGCAACCGTCGTTGCGCCTACTGCGCCATCCCGCTGATTCGCGGCAAGCAGGATTCCCGTTCCATCGATGATATCGTAGCAGAAGCGAAGGACCTCGAAGCGCAGGGCGTCAAGGAAATTACTTTGATTGCACAGGACACGACTTACTTTGGACGTGAAAAGGGCAAAAAAGGCGGCACGCTTGTTGAACTTTTGCGTGCACTGCTTGACAACACGAACATCCCGTGGATCCGTATGCTCTATTGGTACCCGATGTTCGTGGACGATGAACTTCTAGACTTGATGGCAAACGAACCGCGCCTCGTGAAGTACGTGGACATGCCTATCCAGCATGCAAGCGACAAAATGCTCAAGAACATGAAGCGCAACTACCGCAAAAAGGAACTTGTTGACCTTTTGCACAAGATTCGCGAACGCATCCCGGGCGTGACACTCCGCAGCACAGTGCTCGTCGGATTCCCCGGCGAAACGCACGAAGATTTTGAAGAGCTGATGGAACTTTTGCAGGACGTGCAATTCGACCATTTGGGCGGCTTTGTGTTCAGCCCCGAAGAAGGCACTCCGGTGATGGAAATGGACCTTCCCGCCGTGGATGAAAGCGACGCCCGCGCAAGGCTCGAAGCGGTCACGGACTACCAGGAAGAACTTGCCGCCGAATACGCTGAGAATATGATCGGAAAGACGGTTCGTATCATCATCGACCAGGTTGCTGAAGAAAGCGAATACCACTTCTATGGCCGCACGGAAGGCAACTCGATGGAAAACGACGATATCGTGAAGGTCATCGAAGGCGACGGCGACGTTGGAGAATTCCACAACGCACTTGTGGTCGATGCCGAACCGCATGAACTTGTGGTGAAGATTGTAGACTAGTCAATAGTCAATAGTCAATAGTCATTAGTTATTAGTTATTAGGTTAAAGTAAGGCGGCAAAGCCGCAACTTTACTATATTATACCCGCCTTAGTGGCTCACGCCCGTGTATCACAATGGATAGTGTCCTTCCCTCCGAAGGAAGGTATTCCGGTTCGATTCCGGACATGGGTATTAAAAGCAAACAAAAAGCCCGCCGTTCGATGAACTGGCGGGCTTTTTAGCATTTAAGCTAAGCGCAAATTACTTGGCGTTCTTGCGTTCCTTTTCACGCTGACGGCGACGCTTTTCGGTATCATCCGGGAAGAATTCCGGCAAAGCAAAACCAATCGTCACACCGAACACGATGCCTGTCTTATCCATGCCATCAGGCTTGTTCACGACACGAGAGGCATAAGTATCTTCAACTTCGGTTCTGGAATCTTTGGTCTTCTTGAAGCTCGGGTTCTTTTCAGGAGACTTGCCCAAATCCGGAGCATAGTACATACCGAAAGCAAACTGCAAATAATACCATTCGTTCGAGAGGTAAGATATCAAGATATCGAACTGGTAACCCTTTACAGAAATCAAGCTACGGAGACCATTTTCATCCGGTTCCATATCGTGGTCGAAATAGACCGTACCATAAGAAGCGGACAAGCCCAAATGGATAGGAATCTTCGGGAAGAAGTAGTAGCTAATACCAATCTTATAGCCCGTACCACCTTCAAGTTCCATGTAGTCAAATTCGCTATCCTTGACTTTCGGCAAGAAACCAAAAGAAGCAAAGGCGGCAATATGCCAGCGGGTAATGTATTCAATGCCAGCGCCCAAGCCCATGCCCATGCCAGATTCACCCATGAACGGCATACGGGAACCAAGGCCCAATTCGAAAATAAGACGGTCTTTCAACCAGTCACGACGGCGTTCGGAGTTTGCATATTCATCCAGACGCTGTTCTTCTTCGAACTTTTTACGAGCGAGATAGTCTTGTCTCTGAGCGGCATTCATGCCAGCCATAGAGGCTTCAACATTTTCCTCTTCGTCATCATCAGCGACCTTTGTAGAAGAGGAACTTTCGGCAACAGACATAAATCCGTCATCAGATTCTGCCGGTGCAGCAGGAGCTTCAACCGTTTGTTCGGCTACAGGAGTAGCCTTTTTAGACTTAGCCTTACGCCCTTTTGAAGGAGCAGCCCATGCAACCAAACTCGATAGACACAACAGCAACAACAATTTTTTCAGCATTTAAAAAAGCCTCAGATAAATAACCTCGCTTGGAATATAACTTTTTATCCAAGATTTTTACAAAAACTTCATGTAAAAGTTGTTTTTTCGTTTGATTTTACAATTTCGTAAGATTCTAGTACGACTATTTGAGCTTAGTCAACGTCGCTTTAATACTTCCGAGCTTAATTTCGCACTGCATGAGCACCGGAAGACGCCTTTCGTCATCGGTAAACCAGATAAAAATGCGACCGCTGGATTTGAAAATGCCATCGCCATCCAAAACAGGCTCCACCTTGACCGTATTGAACTCGCCAAGATCCGTTTTAATCTTTTCGCGCTTGTGGATGACAACTTTGAGTTCGTAGCGTTTTTCCCCACTCACAGCCGAAAAGCGAGAAGTCGAACCCTCTTTGAGAGGAAGGGTACGCACAAGGTAGAACGCCGACATAATGCTGTGTTCGAGCCCTTCGATAGTCACAGAAGTATCGGCCGAGCGCTTTACATAATGATTGACAGGGTCCTTAAAGACTGTATCGGAAAGGACCGCCTTTTTACCATCGCGATTGAAACGGATAAGCGACTTGTTATGGAATGTTCCCTCATGAAGTGACTTGCGGAAAACATCCGTCATGAGTCCCTTGTTGCGGACAAGCGTATAGACGGTATCGTGTACCGGGTAGAATTTATTGACCGTCTTGTTGGCTGTTGCAAAAGTCAGGAATTCGGTCTTGCCGTCTTTGCGAGGTTTGACCTCGAGCGTAGCATAGCCAGCCGTAATAAAGCCCCAGCTGAGTTCGTATTCCAGACGTTCGCCTTTCATCCACGGGGCGTTGATTTCAGGAAGGGTCTGCCACTTGGAGAGCGGCTTAGCAGGGACACTAGCACTTGAGGACGACTGGATGCTTGGAGATGTCGATTCGAGAGTCGCCGCGCTTTTGGACTGCGCGGACGAGGACGAAGCCAGAGACTCCGCCGCCATAGACGAAATCGACAAAGTAAGCGCAAACAGCAAAACACTTTTCAAAGCACGATAAAACATAAGCCCCAATACTCTTTGTTATGAATAAAATTTAAGATAAGGACAATATATAAAAGAACGCCCGCGGAAACCGCACAGGCGCTCTGTTTTTTATTCTAGATGGGAATAAAAGGCTTAGCCTTCGATGTCACCGAGACCCTTGCGGTAAGCGACGAGCTTTTCGCGGACGCTTGCGTCAGAGAGGGCGACGATGTGGGCGGCGAGGTAACCGGCATTCTTGCCGTTGCCGATGCCGACCGTGGCCACCGGGATTCCCGGGGGCATTTGCACGATGGAGTGCAATGCATCGACGCCGTTGAGCGGGCCGCCGGCGCAGGGCAGGCCAATGACCGGAAGAATCGTGTGCCCTGCGAGCACTCCCGGGAGGGCTGCAGCGAGGCCAGCAACACCGATGAGGACCTGGAGGCCTCGCCCGGCGGCTTCGCGAGCATACTTCGCGGTCGCATTCGGGGTGCGGTGTGCAGAGAGGATGTTGTATTCCCACGTGATGCCGAACTGGTCGAGCACCGCGGTAATCTTGTCTACAGTTTCCTGGTCGGACTTGCTACCCGCAACGATACCGACCTTTGCATTCGGAACTTCATTAATCTGCATTTTCAATTCCTTTTTTATTTGCCCATTTTCGCAAGACGGGCGAGTCCCTTCTTGCCGATATCCTTGCGGTAGAACTTGCCTTCGAACTGAACCTTTTCGGCGGCTTCGTAAGCGATGTCGAGAGCGGCCTGGAGCGTTTCGCCATGGCCCACCACACCAAACACGCGGCCACCGTTGGTCACAAGCTTGCCATCGACCATCTTGGTACCGGCATGGAGCACCTGGGCGCCGTTCTTTTCGGCTTCTTCGATACCCGTGACAACCTTGCCCTTTTCGTAGGAGCCAGGATAACCGGCGCTTGCGAGCACGACGATTGCGGAGCTGCCCTTCGGAGCCTTCGGGGCACCGAGCTTGGCGAGTTCACCCTTTTCGGCTGCATCGAACAACGCGAGCACGTCGCCGTCATAGAGCGGGAGCACAATCTGGCATTCGGGGTCGCCGAGGCGGCAGTTGTATTCCACGACCTTCGGGCCCTTCGCAGTCACCATGATGCCCACGTAGAGCACGCCCGTGTAGGGCTTGCCTTCGGCGGCCATGCCCTTGAGGGTCGGTTCAATAATCTTAGCCTTCACTTCGTCGAGGAGAGCGTCGGTAACAACCGGAGCCGGGCTGTAGGCGCCCATGCCACCCGTGTTCGGGCCCTTGTCGTCGTCAAAGACGCGCTTGTGGTCCTGGGCAGAAGAGAGAATCACGTAATCCTTGCCATCGCAAACCACGAAGATGGAGGCTTCTTCGCCGTCCATGAATTCTTCAATCACGACTGTCTTGCCGGATTCACCGAAGACGGCCTTGTCACCGAGCATTTCTTCGACAGCGTCGTTCGCTTCCTTGTCGGTCATGCAAACGATGGCGCCCTTGCCCGCAGCGAGACCCGACGCCTTCACCACGATCGGAGCCGGGTGTTCGGCAAGGAACTTCTTGGCAGAAGCGAGATCGGTAAAGGTCTCGAAGGCTGCCGTCGGCACGCCGTACTTCTTCATGATATCCTTACTGAAGGCCTTGGAGCCTTCGAGCGCGGCAGCAGCCGCTGTCGGGCCGAAAGCGCGAAGACCGCGACGGCGGAATTCATCCACCACGCCCGCGACCAGCGGAATTTCGGGACCGATAATCGCGAGGTCGATCTTTTCAGCAACGGCGAGGTCGGCGATTGCCTTCGGGTCGGCCACATCAACCGGCACGCACTTGCCGAGGTTAGCCATGCCCGGGTTGCCCGGAGCGCACACGAGAGTGTCGCACATCGGCGACTTCTTGACTGCAAGAGCGATGGCATGTTCGCGACCACCGCTACCAACGACGAGAATATTCATAAGCGAGTCCTTTTGCTTTTTTACGGAGGATAATTTAGCAAAATTATGCAGTTGGGATTTCTGGGGAAATGCCTAAAGAGCGTGTCCGCCGGAGACTTTTATGACCTGCCCGGTGAGCATCCTGGCCTGTTCGCTGGCGAGGAACAATATGGTTTCGGCAATGTCTTCGGGCTGAATCAGTTTTCCCATGGGGATTAACGGAACGACCGACTTTTCCAAATCCTCGTCGATCCAGCCCGTTTGCGTCGGGCCGGGAGCCACGCAGTTCACCGTGATTCCGTACTTTGCGACTTCAAGGGCTATACTACGGGTAAGTGCTTCCAATGTCGCCTTGCTCGCGCCGTAGGTGATTTGCCCTGCAAAAACTTGAGCCGCATCCGTCGAGATATTGACAATCCGACCGTAATCTTTGCGATGGTTCACAAATTCCCTTGTCATCAAGACGCTTCCGCGGACATTGACCGCAAAGGTGTCGTCAATTACCTTCTGGGTGATTTTCTCGATAGTATCAATGCCGTCCATATCGCCATCGGCAGCGTTGTTCACCAGGATATCGACACGTCCAAATCGTTCAATGGTTGCCGCATAGATCATCTTGACATCATCTTCATTGGAAATGTCGGCTTCCAGGACAACAAAATCAGCACCCATTTCTTTGAGTTTATTCTCTACGGTCTCGGCATTTCCTGCATTCGCCGCAAAATACCGGTCCGCCCCGTTTTTGTCAGTCTTGTTCTTGTCAAACGCTCTCGGAATTTTCTTATAGACCAAGACAAGCTTTGCGCCTTCGCGTGCAAAGGCAAACGCCGTCGTCGCGCCAATCCCCTGCGGATTGTTCATCCCCGTAATCAGGGCCACTCTATCTTTCAAGCCATAATCGAGCATTTACTTCTTCTCCATTGAAATCCACGTGTGGCCATTTTCAAAGCGTTCCGTATGGAATGTGCGGAAGCCTTCGCGCTCGTAGAACGAAACCGTGCGCTGGACTTCGCCGCAGGTAAACAGCCATGCACGATTGTGGGGCATTACCTTCTGGATTTCGCGGAACAAAATCTTCCCGTATCCCCTGCCCTGGCATTCTGGCAGCACCATCAAGCGGCCGATATACAGCGAACCGTCTTCGACACGCCCGCGAACCGAGCCGATAATTTTGCCCTCGTCGGAGAGCATCTTTAGCGTCATGTATTTCGGAAAATCTTCGCAAGCCTGTTCCAAAGATTCCTTCAAGCCAGGAGCATCGAGCCAATCTACTTCTGCAGCAATAGCAAAGAACGCCCTATCATGCAGTTCCATGAGTTCGGGAATATCATTGGTTGTCGCGATTTCAATTTTCATTTAGTTTTCAAGATAAAATTTCGTGACAGCACTGTCAACATGTTATATTTAAATGCAATTATGGCTATCTCATATAAAACAATTCATGATTTTTCGGAGCAAGATTTAAAAGATTTGTTCCTTTCGGTGGAATGGTCTTCGGGGCATTTCCCTGACAAACTTGTTATCGCCATGAAGAATTTCAAAACGGTCATTTCAGCATGGGACGGCGACAAGCTTGTCGGTATGATTTGCGCAATGGACGACGGCATCATGAATGCGTATGTTCATTATTTGCTTGTACGCCCGGAATACCAAGGAAAAAGCATCGGCAAGGCTCTTGTCGAAAAGGTCAAGGACGTGTACAAGGATTACTTGCGTATTGTCGTCGTGGCATACGACAAGGAAATAGACTTTTACGAATACTGCGGATTCAAGAAGGCAACCGACGCAAGCCCAATGTTCATCACAAGCTTGTGGACGTAATCTTTAGAACCTTCTCGAGTGTTTGCAGTACTCTTCGTATTCTTTGCCAAAGTCTCGGCGGAGGCGTTTTTCTTCGCTTAGCACCTGCACCATCATGATGGCAAAGAAGGCGACGAATACAGCGCAAGATTGCCAAGTCCATAGCCATACAGCGGCACCCACGAGATAAATAAGAGTTCCAGTAAGCATCGGATTGCGATTGATTTTGTACGGGCCATCAACCATCAGGTGTTGCGTACGCGGGGCCACTTCGTGGCCGAAAGCATCCATCGGATTACCTTTACCGCGACTGCGCATATAGACGATTGTCCAGACGCTCAGCACAAGCCCGGCAAGCATCACGATAGGTGCCACAATGCAACGCCATGTATCAACCGGCCAAAGCGCAGGCATTCTGGAAGCAAGCCACATGATTGTCGGGATGAGCATCACAAAGAGAATCCCGCCCAACAAATAGCCAATAAAATCACGAAAACGTTTCATTCCCCCCCTCAATTATTATTAAAGACTTTGTACTAACTCAAAAGCTTTCTGGAGCGCGTCACCGTTCTTGACATCGCCTTTATCTTTTGCGCCAAGCACAAGCACCTGCCCCATGTCCTGCAGCTTGAAGAAATTAAGGCAAAGCACGAATTGCAACCGATGCAAGGATTGATTTTATAATCGTGAACCGAAACGACTTCAACTTGATGCTTTTGCGAAGCTCCCTTCACGAACGATTCTACCAGCAAATCCGTATTGCCGCCCTTGCGTGGGCTACCCGAAAAAACAAGAATTTTCATACCTAAACCATTGCCATATAGTTTGTTGCTATAATCTATAAAAATAAACTCAATATTGTTAAAGAGCCATGCCACGCGGTAAGACATTCTATATTTAATGTAAAAAAGTAAATCCTTTCAAGGAGATTCCGGTTCGAAGGCCGGAATGACAATGTAAAAGAGATGCCCGCTCAGTGGCGGGCATGACATACAAAACAAACAACGGGTTTACTATGGAAGAGACTTTTAAGACAAAAGGTACATGCGCAACGACTATTCAGTTCACGCGTGACGGAGACATCATCCGCAACATCCGCTTTACGGGTGGATGCAACGGCAACCTCAAAGCGATTGCAAAACTTTGCGAAGGCATGAAAGCCGAAGACATTGCAGCCAAGCTGCTCGGAAACACCTGTGGCGGAAAACCGACCTCTTGCGCCGACCAGCTCGCCCGTGCGGTACTCGGGAAAGAAGCGTAATAAAGAGACGACTCCTAATCGAGCGTCATTAAGAGCGAATCAACACGGTGCGTCATCTGTGTTGCACCAACAGGGCAAAGGTGCTGCTGATCATCTGCCATACTATCTGGATAATCATGATCACCCATCTTGTTTTCGTCCATCACAATAAAATGAGGGTATTTCTCATGCATGGCGGTCAAGACCTTCGTCAAAGAATCGGCTACACTTCGGCGCGTGCCATAACAGGCGAAACGACCTGTTTTCTTATAATTCGGACTCACAGGGAAAACTATCCCTATGACGTATATATCCCGCTTATCCGCCGTTTCAATGAGATTAACAAGAGTATCCATCGCCATTTTAATACCACGCGGAGTAAGCGAAGTCGAATCCCAGCCACAAACACTAGTTTCCCATCCATTGCAACTTCCTACCGACCAATAGCCCATGTTTTCCCTCAAGGCCACCCCATTCTGGTCGCTATACCCGTCTTCGGTCAGTTCAGCAAGCCCTTCTGGAATCCCTGACGCCCAGTATCCATGATTTTTGTCATAGATATAGCCCGGGAAACTCTTGTAGTTCGAATAGAAGAAATTATGGTCCGATTCCGGCCCATAGCGCCACAAATCATAATCCAGCGACAAAATAATATAGCGCAAATTCTTGACATGCGGGTAAACATAATGGTCTAGGTAGAACTTAGACTCATAAATACCGCTCGGCGTCTGCGCCAAATTCAGGACAAAGAATTTTTCATTAAACTGCTTAGGAACAATGCCATCTAGGGGCCTAGAAGATCCAAGCACAATGACATTCGCCTGGTCGTGGAAATTCCACAGGAGTTCCATATTGTTACGCATCAGGCCGTTGCCCACAGCCCCGTATTTGGAATTCAGGTACATTCCAGCGCTATCAGGATCTAGAACAAACAAAATTTCAGCCGACGTCGAAGATTCAACGGTTTTACTCGAAGAAGAACTTTCTTGCGTTACAATTTTCTTCTGCTTTACCCACAGGCAGGGGTGCCAGAGTTCAGAGCCTTCCGCAAGTTCCATAACCTTATTAGAGGCAACATCCACCAGTGCAATTTTCTGGTGTACACCGTTTGCATTGGCAAGCGTAGCAACCGCGAAATTTTTTTCGGCCACCCATTCCGCATGATCAAACGTATAGCCCTTCGGCGACTCTATCGACTGCACCAGCTTCCCTGTACTGTCCGCAATCAGCAACATTTCATGTACGGAATATTTCTTACCCACAAACGCAGCACCCGTTTTTCCCGCAAAGTCAAGGAACATCGTTCTATCACGGCCATCCCTTGAAAGCGAAACATTACAGGCCTGCTCTCCATTATACCACAACTCATTATTTTGCGATTTATCCGTAAACCGTGTTGCACGCAACAAGGACGCCCCTGTCACGGCAAAACCTTTTTCAAAGGAAAGACCGCCATGAAAACTTCCCTGGAGCACTTTTTTCGGCGTTCCAAATCTTCCATCTTTAAATGGAACATACCATGTACTATATTCGTTCCAAGTCGATTCAGACTTATTCGTTCCCGGATTTGTAACAAAAACAATCACGGTATCGCCATTATCCAAGATTCGCCATCGCGGAATTGCCGCCCCCTCAACATTCAACTTGACAAGCCCCGAGCCAGACTCGTCTAATTTGCGAACATACACCGACGACTCGCCCGCGACACCTTCAAGCCCCGTACAGAACGCAACATACTTGCCATCGGGAGAAACATCGGGATGGTACGAATCGATATCGTCCTGTATCTCCACAACGGAATTTGCCGCATTCGCGTAATTAATGTAGGCAATATTACCGGTTTCGTCATTTCGGAAAACAAGCCTAGCCTGATAGGTTCCGAACAAATTGCGAATATTTTCCGCCAAGGCTAACGGAGTAACAACCGACGTTACCGCACCAATCGGAGGATTGAACCAAACCGCATTTTCAATCTTTCCCAAAACCAGACGAAAGCCAACATATTCCGCCTTCGAAAGGGGCGTCACCGTATAGAAATCTCCGCGAGCATATAGTGGGACATTTTCCTTTACAAACGAGCTTCCCTTGAGGATTTTTTCGTCCATTCCGTTGGCATTCGCTGCGCCAACAAAGTTTTCAATAGTCGTATCGGCAAAAAAGCCCTTCCAGTCGTTCACCCATTCCTTGAGTTTTCCACTAATGTCGTCAGAACGAGTATTGGCGACAAACATCCATTCGGCCTCGGTCGGCAAGCGAAAGCCCCAAACATCATAATTCGTCTTCAAACCAACGAGATTTTCGCACGACTTATCTTCAGCAAATTGAGCTTTGCTATAGGTATAAACCGTATCCATCTTATATTTTTTGCTCAAAGCATTCGCGTACAGGACCGCATCATAAAATGTCACATTTGCTTGCGGATAATCAAAAGAATCCTTCTTGAAGGAACGATTCATCAGTTGGCCAAATTCGCCTTGAGTCACCTCGTGGACCCCGACACAGAAATCGTAGCCGAAATAAACCTTCATGGCAGGTTGTTCATCGGCTTTCGCTGTTTTCGACATTGTCCCAAGAACAGTTGTCTTTCCTTTTGAGTGAATATAAGCAAAGCCTTCTACAGGAACTTCTTCTTCGGAAGAGGCCTCTTTTTTTGAAATACCTTCGCTATCGCTGCATCCCCAAAAAAACATTACCAGAATTGGCAATGTTATTCTGCACAGCATTTTATGAATTGACGTAAATACAATCATACCCCCCCCCTCCCTAAATTAACATTTTTAGGAAGAGGCGTATATTCGTATTTTCCGAAACAATTAAAGATTTTGTCCTAACTCAAAAGCTTTCTGGAGCGCATCGCCGTTCTTGACATCGCCTTTGTCCTTTGCACCACGCACAAGCACCTGACCCATATCCTGCAGCTTGAAGAAGTTGAGGCAAAGCTTGTACTGCGTGAGGATGCCGTCGAACAGTTCCGGGAGCGATGCTGCACCGACCAGGAGCAAGGCCATCTTGTGGATGTGAAATGTATCGCGAATTGGATTGTGGAAACGGTCGATGACCGCTTTCAGCTGGGCGCTCAACCCATAGAAATACACCGGCGATGCAATCACGAGCATTTCGGCAT
Organism: Fibrobacter sp. UWB7; assembly: GCF_900142945.1. Classification (NCBI taxonomy): domain Bacteria; kingdom Pseudomonadati; phylum Fibrobacterota; class Fibrobacteria; order Fibrobacterales; family Fibrobacteraceae; genus Fibrobacter; species Fibrobacter sp. UWB7. The sequence goes on along the minus strand of NZ_FRCO01000003.1, from coordinate 363,254 downwards.
TCGCCATTTTATCGTAGACGATTTGCATATCATCTTTCTGGCAGCACTTGTGGTCTTCGCGGGCAAAGCACGAATTGCACCCGATGCAAGGATTGATTTTGTAATCGTGAACAGAAACGATTTCGACTTGATGCTTTTGCGAAGCGCCCCTCACGAACGCGTCAACCAGCAAATCCGTATTGCCGCCCTTGCGCGGGCTCCCAGAAAGAACAAGAATATTCATACCTAAACCATTGCCATATAGTTTGTTGCTATAATCTAAAAAAATAAACTCAATATTGTTAAAGAGCCATGCCACGCGGTAAGACATTCTATATTTAATGTAAAAAAGCAATTCCTTTCAAGGAGATTCCGGTTCGAAGGCCGGAATAACAATGTAAAGGAGATGCCCCCGCTTAGCGACGGGCATGACAGACAATTACAACAACGAGCTTACTATGGAAGAAACATTTAAGACAAAAGGTACATGCGCAACGACAATTCAGTTCACGCGCGATGGAGACACAATCCACAACATCCGCTTTACGGGTGGATGCAACGGCAACCTCAAAGCGATTGCAAAACTTTGCGAAGGCATGAAAGCCGAAGACATTGCAGCCAAGCTGCTCGGAAACACCTGTGGCGGAAAGCCGACCTCTTGCGCAGACCAGCTCGCCCGTGCCGTTCTCGGGATGCAAGCTTAAAACCTGCAAAATACGCAAGAATAGCACAGCTTTGTGCCATCGGCGCACAATAAAGAACTATCTTTGCATATGAAATGGAACTAATTAAAAAGTACGACATAACGGTTTTGTGCAATCCTGGAGTGGAGTCTGCGCAGTTGCTCACGCCCGAGAACAGCAGGTCAGAAAAGGTTTCGGTCACGAAGGTTTCTGTCATGCCAGGTGCAGAACAGCCGCGTCATAAGCATTATACGTCGGAACAAGTGTGGGTCGCGGTTCAGGGCCGTGGCGTTCTCTTGCTCGCCGACGATAAGGAAGTTCCGTTTGAAGCAGGCGATGTCGTGCGTTTTGCAGAGAAGGAAATCCACGGGCTACGCAATATGGGGCCCGAGATTTTCGAATACATTTGCATCAGCACACCACCGATGAATTTCGCGTACGCGTACATGCAAGCAAGATAAAAGAAGGCGGCTAAAGCCGCCATTTTTTATTTCAAGAAGAGCGAGATTTTCCCGAAATCGAGAATCGTGATAAACACGAAGAAGCTGATGAAGAAAGCCGCCGCGACGTTCTGGATTACGGATTGAGTCTTGAGGCTCAGCGGCTTACCGCGCAACTTTTCGATACCGAGGAACATCAGGAGACCGCCATCGGTAATCGCAAGCGGGAGCAAGTTCATCACGCCGAGGTTAATGCTGATAAGCGCAAGGAGCATGAGGAAATCCTGGAATCCGCTCATCCACACATTGCCCATCACAGCGACAATCGAAACCGGACCGGAGAATGCATCGACCTTCACCTGGCCTTGGAACAAGCGCTTGAAATAGCGGAAGATGCTCGTTGTCATTTTCCAGCTCGTAGCACAAGTCTTTTCAAATGCTTCAATCGGGCCGCGGCGCACGAGATGCGTTTCACTAAACATCACATAGCCCATCTGGATGCCGACGATATAACGCTTGAATTCTTCGCTATAGGCAGGCGTCATCTTCACGTCAACTTTCTTGCCATCGCGCAAAAGCGTCACGTTGACTTCAGCACCTTTGGAACCATCAATCAAACGAACAACTTCTTCGTAGCGCGAAATATGTTCGCCATTGATTTCGAAAATCGTGTCGCCCTGCGCAATTCCAGCCATTTGCGCGGCTGAGCCTTCCTTCGGCGGCAGGCGGACAATCACGCGATTGCGCGGGTAGATGCCGATATCGCCAATTCCCATCTTGATGGGTTCAGAAGTCGAATCTGCAGCCGGAATCACAAGTTCTTGCGGAACGACCTTAATGGCAAGCGGTTCGCCCCCACGATGCACTTCAAGCATCACATCGGCACCAAGGCTCACGCCAATCTGTTCGCGGAAATCGTCCCAGCCTTGCGTTTCCTTGCCATTGATAGCGGTAATCGTATCGCCCGGCTGGATGCCTGCAATTTCGGCAGAAGAATTTTTCGCCACAAAACCGATAATAAGGTTCTTGTTATCCGGTTCCTGGACGCCGACCATGTAAAGGAAAATCAAAAGAATAAATGCAAATGCGATATTCACAAATGGACCAGCAAACGCAATCGCTGCGCGAGCGCCAACAGACTTTCCTAGAAAATCATCTTGCGACGGAAGCTTACCATCTTCAATGCTATCTGGATTTTCGCCCGCCATGGCGACGTAGCCGCCAAAAGGAATTGCTGAGATGCAATATTCCGTTTCGCCTTTTTTGAATCGGAAAAGCTTTTTGCCAAAACCTACAGAGAACGTGTTCACTCGGACTTTATTCCACTTGGCAACGATAAAATGACCCAGTTCGTGAATCGTCACGAGGAAGCTCAACGCCAAGAGCCCCAGAACAAACATCAACAAATTATTTAATATACTCGACATCATACGGTCAATTTAGAAAAAAACGGTGCCCCGAATGGAGCACCGTTTTGCATTCTATGAATATGAGAGAATCGATTTACTTGATGCGATGACCCTTGAGGTCAAAGCGCTTGCCGTTCTTTTCGATGAAGAGTTTCTGGTCATCGAAGCGGAGGCGCGGCTGAGTCGAGCGCATAATTCTGGATTCGACCGGAGCGTGAATTGCAATCGTCCCCTGCGAACTGGAGGATTCCACGTTTGCAGAAGAGCTGGAGGAAACGCCCGGAACAGAAGAACTACTTGCAACTTCGGAGGAAGAACTCTGCGGAACGCTCGAAGAAGAGCTTACAGGAGCTTCAGAAGAGCTCGATGCAGGTACATCCTGTTTTGCAACGCCTGCGGCGGCAAATTCCGGAGCATAGCCAGAGTTGATGGCTTCAATAGCGCCAGCGAGATATGCGAGCGGAGCGTTCCAGTTGATAGCGACTTCGTTCGTGGCGTAGCTGCAACGCTGATCGGTGTAAGCGGTTGCCGCCTGGCCCTTGCGATAATCAGCGCACTTCCATTCGGCGGCAGAACCAACATCTTCGCCGCCCGGCTGCGGGCCACCCACGAGCATACCCGGAATCGGTTCTTCTATGTTATCCGAAGTACTCGGGCGATGGTGCGGCATTTTGGGAGACTTCGTGCCGTAACCCGTGACGAAAGACATGTCGAGCGGATTCTTGCCAAGGAGGTAATCCAAGACCTTGACGGCAGCCTTGTAATACTTCTGTTCGCCCGTGAGATAATAAGCATGCAACAGCCAAACGCCCTGATTGGAGGCAACCGCATTGGAACCCCATACAAAGTCATTCTTTGCCATCACGACGCCAAAGCCTTTTTCGGCGCGGTTAGCAAAGTTGTCTGCAGTGCCCAAAATCTTTTGCTTGGCTTCGTTTGCATCGCCACCAAATTGCGCCTGATGCGTAGCCTTTTCGTACGTAGCAAGGCCCATGACATCGCCCCAGTAAGAGACGTATTCCGATGAGCCGGACTGCTTGTAAGAAGCATCACCCGTCGTGATGAAGAGTTCTGTCCCGGCAAGAACCTTTTCGTCGTTCGGATTGTCGTTTTCGTAGGCACCCGTCGAGACATCCGACGGATTAGCGAGATAGTTGCGGCTCGGGTTCTGCTGGCCCCAAGCATAAGCCTTCTTGGCAGCTTCGAGGCACTTGGAAGCGTAAGTGGCGTCGAACGGCTTGTAAATGCGGGAGGCCATCGCCATCACGGCAGCAAAGTCAAACGTACCCGCCGTGCTCTTGCCGATAGCATAAAGCTTGGAATTGTCCTGCGCCGGCATCACATCGCCCGGGAAACCGAGAGAGGTAAGCTTGTGGTAGACGCCGCCATCGGACGCCTGCATGGTGAGCATCCAGTCAAGATTGTACTTGATTTCGGCAAGCAAATCTGGGAGGGAGCCTTCGGCCGGAATGTTCCACTTGAGCGACTTGAAATACTGCGGGAAGTGTTCGTAAAGAGAGAGGAGCGTGTAGGTCGTGATGCCCGAGTTCACAATGTAACGGCCGTAGTCGCCAGCATCGTACCAGCCCTTGGTCGAATTGATTGTACCCGAAGCACCAGTAGAATTGTGGAGTTCGGCGGTCGGATTCGTGTGGCCGGCTGCGCGGGCCCACTTGCCTGCATACTGGCTTTCGAGAGCCATAGAGGCGCGCTGGTAGTAGAACCACTTGATGGAAGCCTTGACGATTTCTTCGTACGTCTGGGATTTCACGACGAGGTCGGAACGGAGCACATTGCCGTTTACCTTGATGCTGTACTTGCCCGCTTCGGCAAGCTTGGAGAAATCGACGAGCTGGACATTCTGACCGCTCGCATCCCAGTAAGAAGCGGCCTTCGGCGTCACGGAGAGAACGACCTGGCCGGCGGCATTCACGAAATCCACGCTGCCGTTAGCATCGACCAAGGCGAGTTCCTTGAAATCGCCCGGACGGTAGCCGATCTGGTTAATGTAGGCAGTCGCTGCGAAAGCTGGGGCTGCGACGAGCGCGGCAAGCGCTACGGACTTTAACGCATGATTATTCACAAACATCCTCGTAAAAAAGTGCAAGTTTTAGCCCATATAATATAGAGCCGTTCAAGCATCTTTTCCACCCGTCCGAGCATCATTTTAAAGAAAAGTGTAGCAAGTGTTTTGTAAAAAAAACACATGAAAAAACGGCGTCCCGGGAGGGGCGCCGTTTGCATTCTATGAATATGGATTTTTGAGGTTAGGTAGGAGAATTACTTGAGGTGATGCCCCTTGAGGTCAAAACGCTTGCCGTTCTTTTCGATGAACACCTTCTGGTCTGCCATACGGAGACGCGGTGCAGTTTCAACCTTTCCGCGGTTTCTCAAAATCGAAGGCTTGAGAGCAGAAGTTCCACCCTTTGCAACACCTTCAACAGCGAAGGACGGGGCATAGCCAGCGTTCAAAGCTTCCATGGCACCCACGAGGTATGCAAACGGAGCATTCCAGTTGATAGCGACTTCGTTGGTGGCATAGCTGCAGCGGTTGTCAATGTAAGAGGTTGCAGCTTGACCCGTTTTATAATCCTTGCATTCCCAAGACTTCGTTCCAATATCTTCACCACCCGGCTGCGGACCACCCACAACCATGCCCGGAACAGGATCCGTCACCTTATCGGCTGTACTCGGACGATGGTGCGGCAGTTTCGGAGACTTTGTACCAAAGCCCGTCACAAAAGACATATCCAACGGGTTCTTGCCAAGCAAATAGTCCACAACTTTCTTAGCGGCCTCATAATACTTCTGTTCACCGGTCACGTAGTAAGCGTAAAGGAGGAATATGCCCTGGTTACCCGCAACAGCATTCGAGCCCCAAACGAAATCTTCCTGAGACATGACAACGCCAAAACCCTTCGTTGCGGCATAGGCAAATTCGTTGGCATAGTCTGTCAACATCGTTTTTGCAGTTGCAGCATCAGCAGCCACTTCCGTCGGATGGCTAGCTGCGCCATAAACCGCAAGTCCATAGACTTCAGGCCAGGCAGGAACAATACTGGATTCGTTCGGATCCAGCGTCGGCTTGTACGAGACATCGCCTGTAGAAATAAACATTTCCATACCAGCGAAGACCTTTTCATCGGTCAATTTACCATCGCCATATGAACCAGTAGCAACATCTGCCGGATTGTCGAATGCCACCTTCGGATTCTGGACGCCCCAAGCATAAGCCTTCTTTGCTGCTTCAAGGCACGTTGTGGCATAAGCGGCATCAAACGGTTTATACACACGATATGCAGCAGCCATAACCGCAGCAAAATTGAACGCAGCCGCAGTACCCTTTCCAATCACATAAAGCGGTTCCGTATCCTTGGCAGGCATCACATCGCCCGGGAACTGGAGCGTCGAAAGCTTGTGGTAAACGCCGCCATCTGCAGCCTGCATGGTAAGCATCCAGTCGAGATTGTACTTGATTTCGGCAAGCAAATCCGGCAAAGTTCCTTCAGCAGGGATGTTCCACTTGAACGTCTTGAAGTAATCCGGGAAGTGTTCATAAAGCGAAAGGAGCGTGTAAGTCGTAATGCCCGAGTTCACGATATAGCGACCGTAGTCACCGGCATCGTACCAGCCCTTGCTCGATTCAATCGTGCCCGAAGCACCCGTAGAGCTGTGAAGCTTAGCCGTCGGATTCGTGTGCCCCGCATCACGCTTCCACTGACCTGCATACGTTTCTTCCAAAGCCATGGAAGCACGCTGATAATAGTACCACTTGAGGGCGGCCTTAGCAATATTTTCAAACGGCTTTTCGGCAATCACCAAATCGGAACGGAGTACCTGCCCACCCTGCGTGATGGAATAAGTCCCAGGTGCAGTCAAATCAGAGAAATCAACGAGCTGTACATCCTGACCGCTCGGATTCCAGCGAGAAGCAGCCTTCGGAGTGACCTTGAGCACAACCTGACCCGCGGCATCCTTAATTTCGATATCACCAGAACCTTCAAAGAGCGTAAATTCCTTGGGATCCGTAGTGCGGTAACCAACCTGGTTGATGTAAGCCGTCGCAGCAAATGCTGTAGACGCAAGCGTCAAAGCGACTGCCGCAGCAGAAATATACTGTTTCAAGCCGAACGAGAACTTCATAAGACACTCCTTTCCATTTTTCACAATATAAATCTACCCTAAAAAAAAGAGATTGCCCAACTTTTATTGGACAATCTGGTTACAACTGTACCCAATGTGCGAAACAGCAATTTTCCTGTTTACAGCCTACAATCGGCTCTTTACTTCAAGAAGCCTTCTGTCATGAGGCGGGCTTCCTTGTCGGCTTCGAGCACTTGTTCAAGAGAAAGATGACCGGTGACATTCGGGGCCTTTTCCATCACCATTTCCACGTACTTCGGGATATCGGTGAACTTGAGGTTACCCTTGAGGAATCGATCCACGAGAACTTCGTTTGCGGCGTTCATCATAGAAGGCACGATACCGCCACGGCGGCCAGCTTCAAAGGCGAGAGCGAGGCAACGGAACTTGTTGAAGTCCGGTTCGAAGAACGTGAGCTTTGCAAGCGTCGGCAAGTCGAGGCGCTTGGTTTCGAGCTTGAGACGGTCGGGCCACGTGAGCGCCACCTGGATCGGGATGCGCATGTCGGGAGCGCCAAGCTGGGCCATCAAGGAACCATCGCGGAACTGCACGAGAGAGTGCACCATGGACTGCGGGTGAACCACAACCTTGATCTGGTCATACGGAATGTGGAACAAGAAGTGAGCTTCGAGCACTTCGAGCCCCTTGTTCATCATGGAAGCAGAGTCAATCGTAATCTTCTTGCCCATGCTCCACACCGGGTGATTCAAGGCGTCGGCGACAGTGATTTTTTCAAACTTTTCAATCGGCCATTCGCGGAACGGACCGCCCGAGGCCGTGATTTCGAGGAATTCGACTTCAGATTCGCGCTTGCCACCTTCGAGGCACTGGAAAATGGCGCTATGTTCGGAGTCGATCGGCGTAATAAAGGACTTCGGATTTTCAGCAAGCTTGTCCCAAATGACCGGGCCTGCCATCACCATCGTTTCCTTGTTCGCGAGAGCCACATGCTTGCCATGTTCAATCGCCGTAATCGTCGGGAGGCAGCCCACAGCACCCATCAAGGCGTTAATGATGATGTCCGCCTTCGGGTCGGCAGCGAGTTCACAGAGGCCTTCCATGCCGACAAGAACCTTTCGGCCAAGCACGATTTCGAGTTCTTTTGCGGCGACTTCGTTGAACATGCACACGCGTTCGACATTGTACTTGCGCACGATTTCTGCAACCTTGTTCACACTGCTATTTGCAGCTACGGCATAAAGGTGGAACAAATCGGAATGCTGTTGAATGACGTCAACACTAGAGGTTCCGATAGAACCGGTGGCACCCAGGAGAACTACATTTTTCATTTAAAAACCTCGATAATTGCAAGCTTTTTTATAAAGATAGAATAATAATTTTCATTTACAGCTCCGCTCCAAAAAACGCTTACAATAATTTACATTCCAAAGAAAATTTTTAGGGTATATTTTTTATTGGGTTAGGTTTGCTCGAAGGAGGTGCATATGCGCATACTTTCCTCGGGTGTATATGCTGCGTGTTGTTGCGCAGTGGGGATGTTCATAGGGTGCTCGGATTCTTCGGACAACGGAGTCTCCGGAGAAAACAGTAATCTTTCTTCCGTTACAGATGATTTTGGAATTTCGTCCAGTTCCAGTTTTACAGGGAACGCAGGCGGTTCTTCGCCATCCGGGGATTTGATTTCTTCAGGAGCGGAGTCTTCAGCGGGGAATTCGGCAACGTCTTCCAGAATGCAAGGGAGTTCCTCGGACTCAGTCAAAAGTTCTTCAAGCGGGCATCCGCACAGAAGTTCTTCTTCGGGAATCGAGCAAGGGAACTCCTCTAGTGCACATGCAAATTCCAGTTCTAGCGAGAGTTCCTTTGTTTATACTTCACCCGCAAATTTTGCAGACACGGTAAACGGAGTCGCCTTCAACATGGTCTATGTGACTGGCGGCACTTACACGCGCGGCTGCGACAACTGTGCCGAGCCTGATAAAATTTACGAAACGCCTTCGCATAAAGTAACAGTTGACGAATACCATATCGCACCGACCGAAGTAACGATAGCCCAATGGAACGCCGTCATGGGCGGGAAAAAGAATGCATGGGAATCGGACAAAGCTCCCAAAATCGGCGTAAGCTGGTTTGACGCCAACAATTACGCCTGCAAGCTTGGGCAAAAAACAGGGAGACCGTACCGACTGTTGACCGATGCCGAATGGGAATTTGCGGCCCGCGGTGGCAAAGCCGGAATTGCAGACAAGTTTAAATTTTCAGGTAGTAACAACGTCGATGATGTGGCATGGTATTCCGAAAACAGCGGCGGAAAATCACACGATGTTGCCACTAAGAAACCAAACAAGCTTGGACTTTACGACATGAGTGGCAACTCATGGGAATGGGTCTACGACTGGCTCGTAGCCTACACGGACACAGACAAGGTAAATCCGGTACAGCTCACAGGAAGTGGCAACAAGACGCGAAGAGGCGGGAGTTACGGCGAGCCCGCGGATTTTGCGCGAGTGAGCCGTCGCGCCATCCGCAGCCGCGATGGCGCCGCAGACATGGGCTTTAGACTAGGCATGTCTACGGAACTCCCGCCGGGAATGGTAAGCCCCTGCGAAGCGGCAAATCCGTCTGCAGCCACCTGCCAAGGCGACAAGAATCGCGACTGCCGCTTGATTACCACCGCAGACGAAGCCTGGATCAGCGACGACTACACTGTCGTTATCGGAGAAAATGGTGTTGCGGCAGTTTCTGGCTTCCCGAATGTTTCAGGGCAGTGGTACACGCTCAACAACCGCAGTTTTAACGTTGTCACCAAGAGCGGCACAAAGACTTACGCTTACTACGTGTTCAGCGAAGATGAACTCACAATGATTAGCGATGACGGCATTCCATACCGTCTGTACAGGCGAGCCGCAAGCGAAGCCAAGAATAAAGTAAGTCTCCCGACCGTAAGCAATCCCAAGACTTTAGCACAGCTTATCGCCGCTGTAGAACCCGAACGCATCGTCACAGACGAGCAACTCGCCCACCCCGACACAAGCGTTCGCGACCCGCGCATTGCAGCCGCAAGCGGATACACGTGGTTTTTCGACGGGCGTTGCTGTGGCGGAAACCATAAGTACCGCTTCCACTTAGACAAGAGCGGCGATGCAGAATTTGTCGTCATGGACTACGACGACACCCACCACGAAAACATTCTCGCCAAAGGGCGCTGGTTCACCGTCGGAAATATCGGTCTCCACATCGTTTTAAACGGCAAGTATTTCAACTACCTTTACACGGCGGGCGAACGCACCATGAGCTTCAGCGAATACATGCCGGCAGGCCCCATTTTCTGTCACATTTCATTCCAGAGCTATGAACGCGGCGACTTCCGCATTTTCAATAAGACATTATTCGATGATAAAATCAAGCGCCCACGCGGCTTCAACGGAGAAAATCCAGTCTATGAAGCCGGCGATTACCAGTGGGGTTCGTAAATGAATAAACCTACACAAAGCGTGCTCTGCGCGATTGCGGCTTATCCCTTGTTCGCCGCAATCGCATACACGGCGATGCTTTCAGCCTGTGACAAAGCCACATCCACAACAGCTCCTGAAAGCACCGCTTCATCCTCTTCCACAACTACAACAATTGAGGAGCCATCAAGTTCAGCCATTCAACAAAGCTCATCGTCAAGCGGGCAAAAACAATTTTCCAGTTCATCACGAAGCAGTCATCGGCGGTCTTCGTCTTCTGCAGTTCAAACAAGTTCATCCGCAATTTCATCATCGCAAGAGACGCCAGTTTCTTCGTCTTCAGACGTAGCAAAATCTTCCAGTTCCTCGCAAACATCGCTACCAGCAAAAGAGATTTCGCTTGACGAGAACGGTTTTGCAACTGTCGCCGACGTCTACAAGAGTCTTACCGCAGACGAAAAAGCAGTCTTCATCATTCGACATTCCGAGCGCGAAGACAATGTCGCCATAGAAACGGAACTCACCGCAAACGGCGTAAAAATGGCCCAAAATTTAGGTACCACGCTCAAGAGCGACGAAGAATTTAGTTACATCACTTCGGGATTCGTGCGCACCAACGAGACAGCAAACAACATTTCAAAAGGCCGTGGAGAAGCAAGCCTTCCAAAGCTCATCACGAACTACGATATTACCGGGAACTGGTTTCTGAAAATCTCCGCCGACGAACTTTCCGCATACGGGACAAAGCTTGGCATGCAAGGCGGTTCTGTCGAACTCATGGCCCACTGGGCTTACGAAGGCGGCTACACAGACGCGCTTTACGAACTCACCCCACGCGCCGAAGAATTCATACAGAAAGTCATCCTCAAGAATTCACCCAAGTGGAAACGCGTAAGCATCATGGTCTCGCACGACATTTTCGTCATGCCGCTCGCCGTGTTCGGCTCCAAAGGCAAAGTCGCCTTGAAGTACCATGAAGATTACCACTGGATTAATTACATCGCCGGGCTTGCCATCATCATCGGGGCAGACAACAGCTTGCGCTATGTTCCGGTCAAAGGCGCAGATTCAGGCGTTATTGACTACCTCGCCATTTACATGGAGGAGCACGGCATGGGAGGCAAGAAGCCGTCAACCCCCAAAAGATAATCAAGAACTTAAACCTTGCAAAAAAACAAGACCATAACTGAGAGAATCAGTTACGGTCTTTTCAATGCTTTTGCGTAGCGCTTTTGTTTTTACACAACGCTCTTCAAGAAGTCCATGAAGATGTATAGAGCAGGTGCTGCAAGGAGGAACGAGTCGCAACGGTCAAGCACGCCACCGTGCCCGACAAACAAGTTCCCGGAATCCTTCGTGCCGCTCCAGCGCTTGAGTGCAGACATCAAGAGGTCGCCCACCTGGCCTGCCACCGTGATGAGGAGGCCAATGACGATTGCCGATGTCCAAGTGAAATTCATTTCGAAAGAGCTGAGCGAAGCGCTGCACTTAACCCAGTAGGCAACCCACGCAATTGTTGCGATGGAACCTGCAATCGAGCCTTCCCAAGTCTTCTTCGGGCTGATGCTCGGTGCAAACAAATGACGGCCAAACGGTCCCTTGCCCGCAGCAAACTTGCCAAAGAAATACGCGACCGTGTCGCAGAGCCACACTGCAGTCATCACGAGAATGAACGGGTAGCAATGTTCAAAGCCCTGGCCATTGCCCATCATGAGCACATTCATGCCACCCCAGAGCCCCACATACAGCGGAGCGCCGAGCTGCATCACGAGCCACGGGAACAAGTGGTCGATTTCAACCTTTGCGTAAGCAACGCCAATGTAAATCGCAAAAATGGCGAGGAACGTCATGCCGACAACGTAAGGCACAGCCGGGAGACCAAAATAGCCACCCTTCGAGAGAGCCCACGCCAGCGTCAATGCCAAAGACGATGCAAACGAGAGGTAACGCATGTCCGGACCCTTGTACATCTTCGATGCCATGCGAGCCCATTCCCAGGCGCCCACAGCGCCCAAAAAGCACATCAGTCCAATGCGGCTAAAGTCGTTGAACCAAAGTAAAACAAAAACGATTGGAATAGCGATAAATGCAGTGATCAATCGCTGAGTCAAATTACTCATGAAGAACCTTCCCAAAACGGCGTTCGCGAGTATTAAAGAACTCGACCGCCTTCATGAACTCTTCCTTCGTGAAATCAGGCCATAGCGTGTTCGTCACATAGAACTCGCTATAGGCGGCCTGCCACAAAAGATAGTTGGAAAGCCTGAATTCGCCACCCGTGCGGATAATCAAGTCCGGATCAGGAGCACCCTTCAGGTACAAATGTTTGGCAAAAACTTCGTCATTGATTTCGTCGAGGGAGAGCTTGCCTGCAGCCACTTCGGCAGCAATGCTCCTTGTCGCTTCGACGATTTCCTGACGACCGCCATAGGAGATGGCGAGGTTCAGCTGCATGCCCGTGTTGTTTGCCGTCTTATCAATTGCGGACTGGAGACTTGCGCGCGGCTTTTCGGGAATACGGTTCATATTACCGATGACCGTGAGCTTCACGTTCTTTTCCATCAAGTCAGGAATTTCCTTAACCACCATCTCAATGAGAAGGTTCATCAGGTAATCCACTTCCTTCGACGGTCTGCCCCAGTTTTCGGAGCTGAACACGTACAATGTCATGTGTTCGAGTTTGAGGTTCACCCCCACTTCGACCGCATCGATTGTCGATTCAGTCCCCTTGCGGTGGCCTAAGAAACGTTCCAAACCGCGGCTACGAGCCCAACGCCCGTTGCCGTCCATAATGATTGCGACATGTCTAAGCTGATTTGCCACGCAAACCCCGGACTACACCTTGAGGATGTCTGCTTCCTTTTCGGCAAGCAAACGATCGATTTCAGCAATGGCCTTGTCGGTAGCCTTCTGGATTTCGTCCTGCTGTTTCTTGACTTCGTCCTCGGAGATTTCCTTGTTCTTCTTGAGGGCGTCGTTAGCATCGCGGCGGATGTTGCGGATAGCCACACGGCCGTCTTCGGCATGCTTGCGAGCGATCTTGGCGAGTTCCTTGCGGCGTTCGGTCGTGAGGATCGGGAGCGTCACGCGGATGCAGTTGCCGTCCTTCATCGGGGTAAGGCCGATGTTTGCAGCGAGGATAGCCTTATCAATAGTATCGACAAGCTGCTTTTCCCACGGAGTCACGAGCAACATACGCGGTTCAGGCACAGAAATCTTTGCGACCTGAGAAATCGGGGTCGGAGTGCCATAGTAGTCAATACGTACGCCGTTGAGGATAGCCGGGCTTGCCTGGCCAGCGCGGATCTTGGAAAATTCACGTTCGGTGGCCTCGATGGCCTTGTCCATCTTTTCAGAATATTCAGACATTTTTAGTTCCTAGTTGCTAGTTATTCACGGGAAATATAGGTAAAAATTTTAAAAGGGGGATACCCTAGAACCTGCGGACCACCAAAATCCCGCCCTTCACGATGAGTTTCTGTTCCCAATACGATTTGTACGAGAAAGCGTTGTACTCAGCCTCCACCACTATATTCCATGACCATTTTTTCCCGACATACCCCCAAGCCGTCTTGAAATCGGGTTGCGGCATCACGGTATATTCGTCTTCGTTGTTTATTCCATAGACGAGCCCGATATCTAGCCAAATGTTTCCAAAAAATCCGTTTTCAAATACCCAAGTATACGTGTATCCGACATTCCCCCATATGGACGACAGAACACGTTCACCCTCATAAAAAGTCAATAGGCTGTCGGGATCTTCGACTATATTGCCCTGAAAACGCCCACCAAAGATCCAGCTACCCGCCGAATGCGTTTGCCGCCGGTCCAAAAAGTACGCGCTACGAGGCGAAAACTTGTCCTTCGAAGTCAACATCCAAAGTGCCGAAACGTACATTTCGAAGAAATTAAGATCACTAAACCGACGGACCTTTTTCCCCTCTTGTTCAGTCTTTACCGAAAAACCGGAATAATAAGAAAGCCAAATTTCAATCCAGAATTTTCCTGGGAATAAATCCAGTCCCGTTTCAAAGGCGTCAATTTTCGATTTTTCTTCGTTAGACCCCAAGAAGAGACTCATCGTGAAATCCCACGAAATATCCCACGAGACTCCAAACAACGTAAAAAGATCATCGTAGGCAAAGCCGAGCCCCAAAGATACCGGTGAATTGGACACAAGAGCTTCATTGCCGTAAGCCGTGTTCCAAACGCTCCAAAGAGTGTAGTCACACAAGAAACGCAGCGAAAATTTTTCATCAAACTTCTGTACCCATACAGAATCATTTTTCGCAACAGCTTCATCAACAGTCCCATCCCCAATTTTCACAGTCATTTCCGAAGCCAATACGTGGCCAACAAAAAAAAGTACGAGCAAAAATATCTTAGGACAACGAGCCATCTTACAAACCTTCTTACCGAGCAAAGATAGCATATTCAAAATGCAAAAAAGCGCCCCGCAATCGCAAGGGCGCCAGATTGTAAGTTATTTATAATTTAGTTACTGGCCTTAGTCTTTTCCTCTATAATCTCATTGAGATCGTAGGTTCCCATGAGGAGATTGAAGTACTGCAACAACTGACGGACAACGACAATCGTTTCGGCCATCGGGTCTGCAGCATGATCAATGATGTTGATACCGTAGACGAGGGTTTCCTGGTCAAGCACTTCCGTCAGCGGGACATAGCCTTCGTCCTCGTTGAACATCATGCTCGGCATAGCCAAGAAGTCAACACCGAACTGCACCGTTTCGAACTTCATCGGGACTTCCTTTTCCAAGCCCTTGGCGGTAAAGGATGCCGTCACGTATTCGTTCATCTTCTTGGTGTAGGTATCAATGGTGCCCTTGTCCGCATAGTTACGACGAGCTTCGTTCATCGCACGCTGAGCAGCAAGGAGTTCATCCCTATCCGAGACCTTCACAGAGATTTCGAGGTTATCCATCAACGTAATCGACAAGCTTTCGATACTCTGACCTTCGATCAAAGCAGCAAACAAGTCGATAATGCTATTGCTGTTGGGGAGCATCGAGAGGTCAACAGGCTCGCTGCCATCTCTCTTGTTTTCGGCGGCAACAGCAACGACCTTCTTGTCATTGTGCACAAAGCTGAACTTCAACGTAGACTTATGCGTCGAAGGGTCCTGGCCGACAGCGAAGTCGATAGTGGCATTGTCTGCAGCCATTTTCTTACCGTCCTTTTCAAGAGCCGGCAACGAAGCATTGACCTTACCAGAGACGTTGAACACAGACGTCATCTTGTCAAAGTATTCCGTTCCGTCCTTCAGCTTGGCTTCATTCTTGAATTCACCCGTAAAGAGGTCGTTCCACTTGTCGTTTTCCTTCACAGAGATTGCGAAAGAAACATCAGCAGGAACAACCATCACGAGCGCCAACGTTTCAAGGGCTTTAATGTTATGGAGAACCTTGAAGGAGCTTCCTCCCATCTTCAAAGACACCTTGAACTTATCGGCTTCAAGTTTTTCCGTTTCCGGGTTCCAGGCTGCGAAAACCATTTCAAAATTATCGGATTCTGCAACCTTGAACTTAGCATCCGTGCCCAAAGTGAAGCGGTAGTTGAACTTGGCCAAATCGACGGTGGCCATGTATTCCTTACCCTCTTTACCGAGGTCACTATCCTTGTCCACTGGGGTCATGGTTTTAAGGACATCGATCAAAAGAGCACCGGTAACCGCATTTTCGATTTCTGGGTTATTGAGCACGTATTCATTGAGACCCTGGTTGAGCGAGTTTGCCAACTTCCAGGAATTGAAGTTAAGGTTAGAAGCAATTTCCTTGAGGTCTTCACGAGTTTTCTCGACGAAAGCCGCCTGTTCCTTGCTAACCTGAGCCTGCGGAGCCTGAGGGCTATTACTACTCGAACTATCGTCCGAACATGAAGAGAGCAATGCTCCACCGCAAATTAGAGACATTGCGAGCATTTTCTGCATGGTTTTCATAATTTCCTCCTTCTTACAGGGAAATGATGTTGTGATATAAATGTAAACAATTTTTAAGATTAGCGAACGACGTGTAAATTTTTATTAACACAAAAACAGGCGATTCGGCGCTCCAATAAAAAATGCTCCGAATTAGAATAGCGGGCCAAAATAACAAAAGAAGCCCAGCAAAAGCTGGGCTTAAAAAGCGTTTTCGCTTAGAATAGCAAGCGATTAGCAGTGAACGAGCGTACCGAGGTCGCCGTTGATAGCAGCGCGGATCAGGTTGCCCTTTTCCATCTTGAACACAAAGATGGGCATGTTGTTTTCCATGCAGAGAGCAACGGCTGCTGTGTCCATGACCTTGAGGCCGCGGGAGATGACTTCCTTGTAGCTGATGTCGTCGAAGCGGGTAGCCGTCGGATCCTTGACCGGGTCGGCCGTGTAGATGCCGTCGACCTTGGTGGCCTTCATAATGACATCGCATTCGCTTTCGATAGCGCGAAGAGCGGCGCAGCTGTCCGTCGTGAAGAACGGGTTACCCGTACCGGCAGAGAAGATGACCACGGAGCCAGCGGACAAGAGCTTGAGGGCCTTGCGACGGTCGAAGAATTCGCAAACCGGTTCCATGCGGATAGCGGACATCACGACGGAGTCAATACCCTGCTTGTCCAAAGCATCTTGCATGGCGAGGCCGTTCATCACGGTGCCGAGCATGCCCATGGCATCGCCCTGGGCGCGGTTCATGCCGCCAGCAGAAGCAGAAATGCCACGAACGAGGTTGCCGCCACCAATCACGAGAGCGACTTGCACGCCCTGCTTGACGATGGATGCAATTTCGGAAGCCATGTCAGAAAGAATCTGGTTGTCGATGCCGTGGCCCTTTTCGCCTGCGAGGGCTTCGCCACTGAGCTTGAGAAGAATACGTTTGAATTTCATAATCTAGTCACTAGTTATTAGTCATTAGTTATTAGTGTTTCGGAGGAAATGTAATAAAAATAGGCTATGGGTAAAATGAATAGTCCTTGCTTTTTTCATACGAAATGCCTTCTTGCCGCAAATTAATGTATTTATAAAAGAGTTAAAGGGAAAGGGATGTTTTATGAAAACCAAAATTATATTCGGCCTATTATCGAGCATATTATTGCTCCCGACGATGCTTTTTGCCGACATCGTGTATCAAGGGAAACGCGTCCAGGAATGGCCCGAAGAGGCTCGACCGACATTCAACAACCAAAGCGCAGGCAAGCCAAGTTTTCTCTTGGCACGAACGCCTGTCACACAAAACAAGAGCCATTATGCAGCCCCAAAGGGCAAAATTTACAGCCTCACGCTCCTCGTCGATTTTTCAGACCAGAAGGCGCCTGTCTCGGTAGCCGACGTTGAAGAATGGCTGAACAAGGAAGGGTTCAACAGGGACGGCTGTAACGGATCCGTGCGCGACTACTATCTAGACGTTTCGAACGGGCAGCTCGACCTTACCAACGAAGTTTTCGGCTGGTACCGCGCAAAGCATCCCAAATCCTGGTACGAGAGCCTGCAAGGATATACGGGATCGGATTCGCTCATGAAAGAAGTGTTCAATTACTTCGATCCACTAGTCGATTTTTCACGTTATGATAATGACAAGGACGGAACGACCGAAGCCATCAACATCGTCTACGCAGGCCCCGGACAAACATGGGGACAAGGCCTTTGGCCGCATTCCGGATGGTCCAACGAAAGGCGCGACGGAGTCCGGCTCACGCATCATCAGATGACGGACATGCCCGGCAAATTTTCCATTTACGTCTTTGTACATGAATCGGGACACATGATTTTTGGCTGGCCGGACCTTTATTGGTACGGCGATTACTGCACCATGGGCAACCGTGCGCATGATTTGAACCCAGTCGCCATCAACGACTTTTACCGCGCGGACCAAGGCTGGATTCCCTTTGTGGACGTAACCAGCAACGACGTGAGCCTCGAAACCACAAAGCCCGGCGAAGTCTGCTACCGCTACAAGAACCCCGCAAGGCCCGACAAAGAAGGTTTAGTATGGTCCTACGTACAAAACAAGGGCCGCAACCAAGTGCTAAAAGGAAGCGGACTCTTGATGCAGCACTACGATTTTTCGATCGAAGGCAATTCCGCTGCAGACAAGCTCGGACTCCGAATCGTGCATGCCAGCGCGGCGGGAAAATCAAGCGACAATCCCGGCGACCAGTGGCCAAGCCCGGGCAGCACCGCCAACACGTTCTTCAAGAGCGGTACTTATTCGGAATTTTCAGATGATGCCTACCCCGCCATCCGCTGGTACAACGGTTCCAAAACAGGGCTAAAGATTACGGACATCGGGACGCCCGGAGAAACGCTAACATTCTGCATCGGCGAGAACTGCACCGCACAGGAGTCCTCGAGTTCAACAGGGGTTGTGTCAAGTTCGTCAAATGCGCCGGCCGTTTCAAGTTCGTCTAGCGCAACTCCACCGAAAAGCTCGAGCAGTTCTGTCCATATCACGGTCCAGAAAATCGCATTGGAGACGATACTCCCGATAAGCGACAACTACGCGCCCGTGACGCTTGACCTGAAGGGCAGCGAAGTCGCCAAGATTTTAGGCATCAAGCAAAACGAGATTGCAAACAAAGTCAAATTCTACGGCATAGAACCCGACGGAACGCTCAACAGCCGCACCACCGGCGAAGGGACCGGACATTGGTTTGACAAGGATGGCAAAATCGTTGCCTGGGACCCGAACGGCACCAGCATCGTATTCTCCAACATGGACCTCACGACCATGACCACAAAAATCGGCCACATGCCGAACAAAGTCAAAGCCGGAGATTCTTTTGTTGTGCGACAAGCGGTCGTTTACGAAAGCAAGCAAGTCACTTTTGAAATCACGGTCACGATAGAACAGAAGACAACGAGGATTTCAAATATCCGCAGTTCAAGACGCGGCAAGCCCGGGAACATGATTTTCAATGCGCTCGGAAAACCCGTCGGTAAAAGAACAGAGTCGGGCGAGATGCCCGACCTGCCAAAAGGAATTTACGTGGAAATAGCGAAGTAATTCGAAATGCGCGGCACCCGCTGCGCATTTTATTTTGCCTTCTGAACACCTTCCCCGTAGATAGTCTTCCAGTCGTTTTTCATGGACACGGGAATCCATCCGTACTTTTCGCTTGCAACGCGCATTTTTTCGGCTTTCGCCTCGTTGCCATATTCGCGTTCCAGGTCATCGCAAAGCAACATGAAGCCCATAGCCCTATATTTGTTATTTGAAATCGCATAATTCAAGAGGCTTGCATCCGTGCCGCTGTTGCCAAAAGCAAGCACCGGCTGGTAGCCAATTTCACTTGCGAGAGTCGTTACCTTGTTCGTCTGCAAATTCTTGATAATGCTCTGCCCCGCAAGCACAAGATTATCGCCGTTCTGGAATGTGTAAGCAAGACCGTCCGCACCTTTTTGGTTGCTCGTCACCACGACCACATCGGAACCGATAATTTGTTTGGGCGGGAGACCGAGACCGTCAACAACGACCGGGCGCATCGTATAGCGTTCCGTGCCACTGCTCACGTAAACCGTGAAGCCATTCGCTGTCAAGAATTTTACCACTTCAACCATAGGCTTGTAATAAGCCTCGCCGCGTTTGAGTCCCGTAAAGCCCGGCTGCGGTTCTTGCATAAACGCACGAACGTACGCTTCGAATTCCGGAAGCGTCATACCCTTGTAAGCCTCGGCCACCATGCGTTCGCGCTCTGCGCTCAGCCCCGGGAAAATTTTCTTTTCGCGACCCTCGCGAGCCGCCTTCAACTGCTTTTTCGAAGGCTTGTAAGTGGAATCATCAAGAACGCGATGTTCGAAAAGCATCCAGTCAAAATACGTCGGAGCCGTTTCGAGGAAAAGCGTACCATCCCAATCAAAAACAGCTATGCGGCGTTCCGCCGGAATAAAATCTGGAGAGGTCGAATCAGTCGTTGCACGCACAAACGCTTCAAGAGAATCTTTCGCAGGAGCGTGATCGTTCCAGAGAGAAAGGGATTCTTGAGGTTTCTCGGGAAGTACAGCTTGCTTGGATTGCTCGGCGAGAGTCGACGCCTGTCGAGATTCCGCCGCAGTCGTAGTCGGGAGTGCCGCAGACTTTTGAACCGCCGCAGACTTCTCTTCATATTTCGAGCAATCTTCACAAGACGCCCGTTTATCGCAACAACCGGCTAAGAACATAGCCGCCACAAAACCAACTGCAAAAATTTTTGCAATCATACTTTGCTCCCCTTTTCAGAAATTTTTTGTATTAAATATAGTGAAAAGATTTCATCACCATTGCTATAAAATCATCAAAGTTGAAGCACTTGCGGCAATTTGTAAATGAAGATATATTAAAATATATCATACATCTGATTGGTATAACAAATGAGAACACTAGAAGAAATAAAAGCCGACATCAACAAGCTCAATAAAGAATTGGAAACTGTTTACGAAGCAAATAAAGTTCGAGACATAGCTTTACTAAACAGCAAATACGCAAATAATTGGATTATTGTCCATGAGCATACATCAGTCCTAGATGCAGGCGTTTCCAAAATAATAAAAGGAAATGTCCATCTGTATAAAGTTAAAGAAGTCTTATTTCAAGGACAAGGTTTTTTCAGATTTTCTGCGATACTACACATAAAAATCGATTCCGAAGACAACGAAAATCTCACATTCCTTGTTGAGAAAGATTTAGACAACGCTTCAATTTATTTCAGTGATTTCAAAAGAGAGCTAGCAAAAATAGCAAACGAAACAGAAATCTCAAAATGGCTAAATAAAGCAAAAAACAGATTCAATCATCTTTTTGCATTAGCAAAGAGTTAGGTTTAATGGTACTACTAGGGCTGAAAAAGTCGAAATTCCACCTGAAAAAATGTTTAATATGCCATATGTATATGTAAAAGATTCAGAAGGATTCGTTTTCAAGAAGAAAGAATCCGAAATTGTTGCCGGAGAAAAGACCATCTCTGAAAAAGAATACATGAAAAAATCCGGGCTCGCTTTATACGAGAAGAAATTCGGACATGGGGGCGCTCGCGGAATTTCGCAACTTTGACGAGTCTCGCATTGAAAGCGGATTAACGATCGTCAGGCTTGTCTATAATCGGACGGTCTACCACAGGAACTTTTATTTCGCCCCTAAGGTACTTCAAGACCCTTTCAACCTGCGAAGGTGGCACCACAACTGGCTTACAATTGGGGAATCTTGCCGGTTTGCAACGAATAGCCATAGCCTTATCCTTATTTTGAAGGTGAATATATTAACTCTGGAGCTAACACTAAACAGGTGAAAGCCCGGCAACGCTCTAACAAACCGGCGTGTTCATAATATACCAAAAGGATTTTTGCAAAGCAAGGGGTCGAGCTGCAGACCGTTCATTTTGCAAACAACTGTTAGCAAAATGAATGCAACTTTCTTGCCAAATTAAAATATCTTTGGGCTATCCATCAAATCCTTCAAGAATTTTTCAGCATCAACTCCTTCTGCACCCTGTTCAATTTCAGAAATAGCTTCAGCAAGCTTTGAATACAGTTCTAGCTTAACCATCTGTTTTTCACAACATTCGATAGACATAACAAGTCTCCTGCGCTATGAAAACATACGATCGTGATTATGAGAAATCAAGGGGGCACGTCACGACTACATTTTTCCATGATAAAGGCTTTTATGATTTTTTGCGTGAGGAAATTCCCTCTCCTATAGAGCGTTTCTACTGAAAACTTTTACCAAAAACTAAAAAAGTTTTCACTATACTGAAAACTTTTTTCCTAGAAATTAACGATTTGTAGCATTTCCATATACCGATTTTCAACTCAGCAATGCAGAAATGCAAGCATTTCTGCACAGCATCCGCCTCATTGCTAGTCCTTTAGACAACGAACAGAAAGCCCGTCGTCCTCATTTTCGAGGCTTAGGTATGCATCGTCATTGTAAGACCCCAAGTTCAGACCGTACCGGCTATTATCGCTACAGTTATTGCAGTACACAGTAGACTCTGTAGAACTCCAAAAGTTCGCGCTGAGTCCCTCACTGTTGTTATAGATGTATTTTTCTCCATAATGCCTTCTGGAGCCAGCAGGCAGCGCAGAGAACGAGAACTCATCCGTACCATTGTCACTATTGTAATTCCAACCAGATGAGGACTTGAGAACCTTGACTGCGGTCGATGTTCCACCCACAGCATTGAGCAGGGTGCCCCATTCAGTAACAGCCGGCAGATGCCAGCCCTCTGGACAAATACAAGTCGCCACAGCCCACGTGTAAAGACGACCGTACTTGGAGCAGTTTGCCGCGTCATCGTTGTAGCAGAAACTGTTGGCTGATTCGTAGTTTAAGTTCTGAGCCATCCAGGTCTGCGAGCCAATAGTCACAGTCTTGTACGTCTGACCATCGCGGGAGTCTTTTAGAGTTCCCATCTTAATCGAATTTTTTATATCGGAACTGGACGAACTTTTTAAATCATGATTATCTTTAAGACAACGAACTGAGTAACCAGAGTTCTTGCGTGCATTTTTGCTCAGGCATGTCTGGCCGTCTCCACACCACCCAAAGCTGTACGCACTTTCCTTATCGGACTCCATAGAACTCCAGAAGGATTCCACAGAACGGCCCGCGTAATAATAATTTCCCTTGTCATTCCTGTAGCCAGCAGGCAACGCTGAAAAAGAAAAAGCATCCGTTCCATCATTAGAAGTGGACTCGAGAGCGTCGTACGCAATTCTGCATCCACCGACGGCTGTCATCAAATATTCCCATTCTCTTTCCGAAGGCAAGTGCCAACCTGTAGGACAAACACCTTGGATATTACCCGATGGCAAAGAACATGCATAGCCATAGCCACATTCGTTCTCGGATTTACCGACCGCCGCCGCCCATTTGTATAGACGGCCGTACTTTGAGCAATACTCGGCAGAATCATTATAGCAAAAACTAGAGTCCGTTTTAAAGTTCAGATTTTCAGCCATCCATACTTGATCGCCAATTTGCACTGTCTTGTATGTCTGACCATCTCGTGAATCTTTTAAAGTTCCCATCTTTGCCGAATTTTTATTATCGGAATTGGACGAACTTTTTGAATCATCACAGTCCTTCAGACAACGAACAGAAAAGGCATCACCTTCGCCATGGGAATTATTCGCCAAGAAGGTACCATCGCAACTATCACTCATGCACACCAAATGACAATATTCTTTACAAGAGGGTTCCCGCACTTGGAAAAAGGCAATTTCATCTAGACTACGATAATAACCGAGCCCACGAAGAACATCTTCTTTATATCTACGTTCCCCTGCAGGCACGATAGAAAAGCCAAAGGCATCGAACGCTTGAGGCCAATTCTTAAATCCTTTAGCCCAAAGTGAATATGTTGCACTATCCGGATAGGTCTTATTCACCAAGTCAAATAAAGTCCACCATTCATCCTTGCTTGGCAAGTGCCAACCGGACGGGCAGCTATTTTCCGCAGCACCATATTCATACAGCCTTCCATACTTAGAGCAATTCGCAGGATTATCATCGTAGCAATAGCTTCCCGCAACTTGATAATTCAGGTTCTCCGCCATCCATGTCTGAGAGCCGATGGTCACAGTTTTGTAAGTCTGACCATCTCGTGAATCTTTTAGAGTTCCCATCTTTGCAGAAGGCTTCTCTACAGATGCACTTGTAGATGATGGATAAACATCTACAGCATCGTCGCTTTCCACCCACTTTTCATTTTGGCAAATATACCCCTGATCCTGATCTTTCACATAGGCGGTCTTACCTTCCCTTTTTTCGGCACAGCTCGGCAACATTTCATAAGTCGCCACTTCCATATCAGCAGAACTGCTTTTTGCTGGGCTGGTTGTCGAATCAGAATCTCCGCCGCAAGCGGACAACAAAAATAAAGCGGAAGCACCAAGCAAAACTAATCTTTTCATACATTCTCCAACTTACCAAGCCATTCCTGAATCAAGACATCAGTTTTCATTCTGTTTGCACCCGAAGTACTGGGAAGCGACAAAAACTTAATTGGACGATTCTTCAGTTCAGCTAGCAATTTATACCTAATTTTTTCTGAAAAAGCCTTAGAAGCCTTTTTGCCATTAAACACAATCGTATGAATACCAGGGTTTTCATTGAGCAATTCGACCAATTCGGAAAAGTTGTTGATTTCTCCCTTTCTAATATTCTTGTCTAACGAATCTTCACGAAGAGCTCTTTTATAGACATCCCAAAGAGCGATGCCAACAGAAGCCAAGAGTTTTATCTTCTCAGAATATTCAACAGGAACAGTTTTTTCACCTTGTAATGCAGCAACAACTTTCCAAAATCTATTCGATGAACTGCAATAGTACTTAGGCACAGAATTCTCTTGAACATCCTCACTATCGCTTGTTTTATTTGCCTGAATCGTTTTGTTACCAGGAAGCGAACCTAAAACCAAAATCTTTGACGTACCGACAACGAGCGGTGCTAAACCTATTTTTTCTTCGTTTGACATAAAAACCTTTTTCTCGTTTTACAAGACTTGCTAATTTTCTTACGCTCAAAAGTAAAATTTCTTGTTACAATTGCAAGTAATTTTGTCAATTTCTCCTATTTTCAAGGTCTTTTTTACAAGATCCTAACGTTTCAGGGTTTTAGGGGCAGAGCCCCTAGGCGTGATGTGATGGAAGACTTGCCCCATGTCCGCTATTAGAACTTTACTGGACCCATTCGACTCCGTGCTTCGCACTTCGCTCAGGGTGACACTTGAATTTTGCATCAGATGCAATATGATATTAGGGCAAGGCTGCAATCAGGGGGAGGTCTCCCCCACCTAGCCAAAATTATTTATTACAAAATCATTACACAAATCTTAAAATGGAGTTATTTTCGGCCCGTTCGGAGCATATTCAGAAATCCGGCGGGCTTAATAAATCTATCTTGTAGCTTGTAAAATTTTGCAGAGTAGCAGGATTTTCAATTAACCGTTAAATTAAAACACTATAGTAATATGAGTCTTAAAATCGTTGTGCTTGCAAAGCAAGTACCTGATACACGAAACGTAGGCCCGGACGCCATGACGCCGCAGGGTACTATCAATCGTGCCGCATTGCCCGCGGTCTTCAACCCCGAAGACCTGAACGCCCTGGAGCAAGCCCTTCGTTTGAAGGACCTGTTCCCTGGTTCCACCATCTCCGTGTTGACCATGGGTCTCCCGAAGTCTGCCGAAGTCGTCCGCGAAGCTTTGTACCGCGGTGCTGACTGCGGTTACGTCGTGACAGACCGCCCGCTCGGTGGTGCTGACACGCTCGCTACGAGCTACACGCTCGCCCAGGCAGTGAAGAAGATCGGTGACTACGACATTATCCTCGGTGGCCGCCAGGCTATCGACGGCGATACCGCACAGGTCGGTCCGCAGATTGCAGAAAAGCTCGGACTTACTCAGGTCACTTACGCCGAAGAAATCTTGAAGCTCGACGAACAGGCACGCAAGGTCGTGATCCGCCGCCACATCGACGGTGGTGTCGAAACTGTGGAAGCACCGCTCCCGCTGGTCGTGACCGTGAACGGCAGTGCAGCTCCGTGCCGTCCGCGCAATGCAAAGCGCATCATGAAGTTCAAGAACGCTACTGCAGTTGCCGAACGCAAGCCGGAAGATGCAGACAAGTACGCAGCTCTCATCGCTAAGAAGCCCTACCTCGACATCCCGCAGTGGGGTGCAGCCGATATCGATGCCGACCCGGCTCAGATCGGTAAGGCAGGCTCGCCGACGAACGTGAAGGCCGTCAAGAACATCGTGTTCAAGGCCAAGGAAAGCCGCACGCTCTCCGCAAGCGACGCCGACATTGAAGGACTTATCAAGGAACTTTTAGACGGGAAGATTATTGGCTAACCTATGAATAACGTATTTGTATATTGCGAAATTGAGGGAACCACCGTCGTTGACGTTTCCCTTGAACTGCTTTCTAAGGGTCGCAAGTTGGCCAACACTCTCGGCGTTCAGCTCGAGTGCATTTGCGCCGGCAAGGGCCTTGATGGCATTGAAAAACAGGTTTTCCCTTACGGTGTGGACAAGGTTCATGTGTTCGACGCCGAAGGCCTGTTCCCTTACACCACCAACCCGCACGCTTCTCTCGTGGTGAACCTCTTCAAGGAAGAACAGCCGCAGATTTGCTTGCTCGGTGCAACGGTTATCGGCCGTGACCTCGGCCCGCGCATCTCCAGCGCCATGCACAGCGGCCTTACCGCTGACTGTACCGAACTCGAAATTGACAGCTTTGAAATGAGCATCGGTGGCGTGAAGAAGTTCTACGAAAACCAGCTCTGCCAAATCCGTCCGGCATTCGGTGGTAACATCGTCGCAACGATTGTGAACCCGGAACACCGCCCGCAGATGGCAACCGTCCGCGAAGGCGTGATGAAGAAGGAAATCGTCGATCCGAACTACAAGGGCGAAGTCGTGAAGCACGACGTGGCCAAGTACGTTCCGGAAACGGAATACGTGGTCAAGGTGCTCGAACGCCATGTGGAAAAGGCCAAGCACAACCTCAAGGGCGCCCCAATCGTGGTGGCCGGTGGTTACGGCATGGGCTCCAAGGAAAACTTCGACATGCTGTTCGAACTTGCCAAGGAACTCCACGCTGAAGTCGGTGCTAGCCGCGCCGCTGTGGACGCAGGTTTCGTCGATCATGACCGTCAGATCGGTCAGACTGGCGTGACGGTCCGCCCGAAGGTCTATATCGCTTTCGGTATTTCCGGCCAGATCCAGCACCTCGCTGGCATGCAGGATTCAGGTATCATCATCTCCGTGAACTCCGACCCCGAAGCTCCGATCAACGCTATCGCTGATTACGTGATCAACGGCACCGTCGAAGAAGTTCTCCCGAAGATGATCAAGTATTACAAGGCAAACAACAAGTAAGCGCTATGGCAAATTTCTACACAGATCACCCCGAGATTAAATTCAACCTCGAAAGCAGCCCCTTGATGCAGCGCATTGTCGAGCTCAAGGAAAACGGCTTTGCTGACAAGGACAATTTCGACTATGCGCCGGAAGATTTTGCCGACGCTATGGACAACTACAACCGCGTACTCGAAGTCGCTGGCGACATCACCGCAAACACGGTCTTCCCGAACTCCGAAGACGTGGATGCCGAAGGTCCGCACTGCGAAAACGGCCGCGTCCGCTACGCATCCAAGACCTACGAAAACCTCGAAGCCACCCGCAAGGCTGGCCTCAACGGTGTCACGATGCCGCGACGCTTTGGCGGTCTCAACTTCCCGATTACCGCCTACACGGCCATCAACGAAATGATCGCCTCTGCAGACGCCGGTTTCGAGAACATTTGGTCCCTCCAGGACTGCATTGAAACGCTCTATGAATTCGGCGACGAAGACCAGCGTTCCCGTTTCATCCCGCGCATCTGCGCCGGCGAGACGATGTCCATGGACTTGACCGAACCGGATGCAGGTTCTGACTTGCAGCGCGTGATGCTCAAGGCCACCTACAGCGAAGCTGACAAGTGCTGGTACTTGAACGGCGTGAAGCGCTTCATCACGAACGGCGACTCCGACATCCACCTGGTGCTCGCCCGCTCCGAAGAAGGCACGCACGATGGTCGTGGTCTTTCCATGTTCATTTACGACAAGCGTGACGGTGGCGTTGACGTTCGCCGCATCGAAAACAAGCTCGGTATTCACGGAAGCCCGACTTGCGAACTTGTCTACAAGAACGCGAAGGCTGAACTCTGCGGCCGCCGCAAGTTCGGTCTCATCAAGTACGTGATGGCCCTCATGAACGGCGCACGCCTCGGCATTGCCGCTCAGTCTGTGGGTATCAGCCAGATGGCCTACAACGAAGCTCTCGCCTACGCCAAGGACCGTAAGCAGTTCGGTCAGGCTATCGTGAACTTCCCGGCCGTGTACGAGATGATTTCCAACATCAAGGCTCGCCTTGACGCAGGCCGCGCCCTCTTGTACCAGACAGCTCGTTACGTCGATATCTACAAGTGCCTCGAAGACATCGAACGCACCCGCAAGCTCACCGACGACGAAAAGAAGGAACTCAAGCTTTACCAGAAGCTCGCTTCCGCTTGCACACCGCTCGCCAAGGGCATGAACTCCGAATACGCAAACCAGAACAGCTACGACTGTATCCAGGTTCACGGCGGTTCGGGCTACATGCTTGAATACGCTTGCCAGCGCCTCTACCGCGACGCTCGTATTACCTCCATTTACGAAGGTACGACGCAGCTCCAGACGGTTGCAGCACTTCCGCACATCACCACCGGCAGCTACGGCCTCATGCTCGAAGAACTCGAAGCCATGGACGTTCGCCCGGAATACGAAAGCCTCAAGGCTCGCGCCAAGGCTATGGACGAAAAGTACAACGAAGCTATTGAATACGTGAAGTCCGTTGAAAACAACGAATTCACCGACCTCTGCAGCCGTCACTTGTACGAACTCGCCGCCAACTGCGTGATGACCCAGTTGCTCCTCCGCGACGCTACCAAGGCACCGGAACTGTTCGACAAGAGCATGAAGGTGTACTTGAACCTCGCCGAAGCCGAAGTCGCAAAGCACTACAACTTTGTGAAGAGCCTTCGCGTGGAATCGCTCGAAAGCTACAAGCAGGCTTAACTGATAGCGGGGCGTGTAAACCCCCCGGTGTCATCCTGAGCGGAGTGCCGTGAGGCACGAAGTCGAAGGATTTAAACGCTAAAAGAACCTCGGTGATGAACCGAGGTTCTTTGTTTGCAATTTTCTTTTACTCAATCTTTATTTTTTAAGCAACGCAACGACACTCCATTATCATCAGTCATTGTAACGGAAAAAGTAAAATACGAATTCGATGTTTGCGAAACATCTTTGGCATTAAAACTCGCAGTTTCTGTATTCCACTTTGTTTGACGATAGGTCGTCCAAAACTCAGCCCGTTCACCATAATAATCAAATGGTTCAAAAGTACCCCAGTCATTAAAGCTGTATTTAAAGCCCGATGGTTTGACATTAAATCCAAATTTATCACTTCCATTTCCATTATCAATCCAACCATTTTTCGATTTCAAAGCAATAGATCCAGCGGCATAGCTTTCCACACCACCATCTGCCGCCCCACCTCCCGCAACTTTTACAAGTGTAGACCATTCGTTTAAGCTAGGAACATGCCATCCTTTGGGGCATATTCCACGTATTTCTATTGTATCAACAATCAATGTTGATACACATTTAGCAACCCCACTTCCACACCCCGCAGTCTGAGAACTAAATATACCCGCACTATCAATAGCAGCCGAATATGTATATAGATGTCCTAATGATTCACAACTATCAGATATGTAATTAAAACAAAAACTCTTAGCAGTGCCATAATCATAATCCAATTTCAAGTTTTCCGCCATCCAAATTTGGCTGCCAATTGTTACAGTCTTGTACACCTGATTATCCCTTAAATCCTTGAGGGTATTACTTTTTCTATCATAAACACTCTCTCCATTTTTATTTACCACTTTAGAAAAAATAGTTGAAACAGGAATGCAATCATGATTTTTCGTTAGATAGTAGCAATATGAAGATTCGAATGCACTACTCATTACAGTACTACTAGAAATTTGATTAGGAATAATTGATGATGATGAATAGGAAGTAGCAATTGAACTGTAACTAAAAGAAAAAGGATCCATCAATTGCCAATTTCCATTTTGACAGGTATAAGCATTCCCCTGTGGATCTTGCATAACACTTCCCACAGAACAAGTAGGCAAATTATTTTGCAATGGAACGAATACGTCATTACGACATATATATCTGATTCCATCAATATCTGTCTGAGAGCCTTCAATGCATACTGAATTATTTGTTTGCGAAGCAGTTACATTAGCGTTGGAATCATTGCCGCACGCAACGAAACAGAAAACTCCAACCAACCAAAAGACACACGCTATCTTCATAACATACCTCCCTACAAAATGGATAAATTCAAAAAAAAGACGTGGGAAACGTTCATGTTTATCCGAATCGAGGTTCAGCAAAACCTGCACTTGATAAACACAAACGACCCACGCCCATTACTGGACGTGAGCGTTCGCATCCCTTTTCTCAAGTGCTTGAAATTTGCTGATTTCGATTCAGAGAGCCAGGAGCAAAGCTCAAGAAATGTCAAAAACAAAATTACCTTATAAAAACACCTCTAAAAAGTTTACAATCCTAATATAACTCTTTTTTCACGATAAAAAGCCTTTTTTCAAACGAGAATGCTCTAAAATTAAGAAAAACATATCATATAGAGCTACCAGATAATATTCCTAATTAGACTAGTTTGGGTTTACTACGGCTTAATTAGCAATTAAGTCACCCACATCTATCTCTTTTTTGTAGGCTCAACCTGCTTGTAATACTTTTTTAAAAAAGTCTTATTGTCAATACGATCCTTATACGCATGAGCCCACAATTCGTTAAAATCATATGTTGGGTAATTAACGGCCTTGTTTTTTAGAATTTCAATGAAATCTTGGTTTTGATTTTGCAAATCAAGAAAAGATTCTAATTCAGAAATGTTTATGATACTTACATCATCTAGTTTTCCATATTCAGATTTCAGCAAATCCTTACATATACTATTTGCGTTATACAAATGATCATATAGAACAACCAGACTGTGAACTACATTGCAATTCTTGTATGCAGACAATTCTAGCAAGCCATTTGCCATCAAATTCTTGGTCACTCTAATTTGCTCGATGGCTTTACCAACACTATTTTTTAAGTTATTCGAAGCACAACGATGATCACCTAGAAACTTCGCGTTTGAAAAAATACCAGATTGTTTAACCTCAACAAGAACCAATTCATTATCTTTTTTCAAAAAAAAGTCTACCGTTTTATTTTGCCGCTTTCCATAAACAATTTCTCTAGATATTTCAAACGATGTTAGATAATAATCTAATAGCATCCCTACATAATTTTCGAAAGCATAACCAAATTCCTCTCGAAATAGATTCCTTTTAGCACCATTATTATAGTGATTGGATAAATCGTGGTATATTCCTGTAGTTACCCGAGCATACAAATAATTTACGGCAGGGACAAAGTAAACCACCCTATTTTTTCCCACAGGAATTTCTTCAGAATTCAAAATAGGCTTACTTATATAAGCTGGAGGAACGGTTCTATTTATCCATTCAGCCTTCTTTGAGGAAAAATAATCCAAGAACTTTAAATGTGAATCTTCCTGTAAATTTTCTCCGAAAAAAGACGATAATTCAGAAGGATTTTCGTACGGAAACAAGTATCCATTTTTTAGCGCAGCCATAGCAAAAAACAGAATTGACCTATAAGATATTCCTACAATAGACTCGATTTCTGTTAAAGGCTGAATGGTATTTCTTGACGGCCATGCATCTGTAAACAAGCACCAAGCTCTAGAGACCATATGCATAGGAGAGCCTCGAAACTGTTCATAAGAAACTAGGGTCATCATTTCAAGGGCATCCGAATGCTTTAGAAGATTCTTTTCTTCTTCTCCCGATGCAATACGAAGCACCAATCGTAAGCCATCATCCGTAGGAGTTGTCAACTTTTCATTTCTTGCGTATTTTGCAGCAAGAATAACAGCCTCGCACAAAGTTCTATCTGTATACGGGACGTCTTTAAACTGTTCCACCTTCTCAGATAGAAACAAATTTGAAGACAAACTACAAATTTTTCTTACTAACTCCAAAAAATTAAACTGAGAGAAAAAACTTTGGCATTCGCTTTCGGAAAGTTTAATTGTATCTGTTACCAATATATTCTTCCCACAAAAGGAACCTGGATTATAAATTTCCATTCCACCCCTCCCATTTATCACGATAAAACCAAGGATTATTCTTCCTTAGCAATCGCTTTTTCTGCCCAATCTTCCGGGAACGAAATGTGTTCCAACTGAATTGCAGACGAATACTTTTCAAACAATTCTTTAATTGATGGAAGGAATTCTTCGTTCCACTTTTTAGGATTCGGATACAAATTCCGCACTGCAAGGAACACCGCCCAAAGAGAGCGTTCGTCTTTTTCTTCTACTTCCTCAATATTTGCAGGAATAGCGGAGAAGATTCTATAGTAGAGCCGCCCATAATGAGCACAAATATTCCGCAAGTCGGTCGCACACCTTAGCCAGCTTTTTAAATTCTTTGGGACAGTCTTATAATACTCGCTTGCAAAGTGCTTTTGGTCCGCAAGGACAAGGTCGGCATAAAAATAGGAGAGCATACCAAACGAAAACAACTCCACAGCCACCCAAATAGGGAATACACCATCATAGCAATCTAGATGATGCTTCACAAATGGAACATTTGTACTATGTCCTACTTCCCTATTGAATGTATCAAGGAATTTCTGGTGCTTATGCGAACGTGAATAAATCGATGCATCCAAGTACCCGATAGGACTGTACTTATGCGCATGGAAATAAGCGAGCCTCGCCCTCATGGAAATTTCGATTTCTTCAAGCGCCGAGAAAAGCGATCTTCTTAGCAATCGGTCAAATTCATATATCTGTACAATTCTCGAAAAACTCGTTCCCGCATTATAAGAGCCATCAGCTTTTCTAAACGGCAAGAAATATGCAGACAACCTATAATAATTTATGGATTCAAGGCAGCGAACAGCATCATCAACATTCTCGATACAACAGCCGCGTTGTTCGATTTTTTCTACTTGCTCCCTATAAGATGTCGCCTTTTTTATTTCCATAAAAAAATGTCCCCCCTGGGACACATCAGTGAGAGGTGCGGGGGGTCCTGTTACTCTAAATATACAATTTTCATCGGGGAAACGCAAGCACCTATTCTACTTACCTAGGCTAAAACAAGTCTGATTTTGGAAAAAACTGGACAAGTTGCGGTAAGCCGGGCGTTGCGGGCTGGCATC
Source organism: Fibrobacter sp. UWB7 (assembly GCF_900142945.1). Taxonomy (NCBI): domain Bacteria; kingdom Pseudomonadati; phylum Fibrobacterota; class Fibrobacteria; order Fibrobacterales; family Fibrobacteraceae; genus Fibrobacter; species Fibrobacter sp. UWB7. Next base: position 330,359 of record NZ_FRCO01000003.1, on the reverse strand, counting down.
TGAAGCCCGCAGTGGGGGTAGCGTAAGACCCGACGATGTGTTTTTGACAGATAGAGGCGATGCCCGCTCGGTGGCGGGCATGACATGCCGCATTTTGCACTTGTAAGTCGGGGCTGAAGCGAGGGGGATTCCTCCCCCTTCAAAAAGTTTCCTTCTCACGCGCTATTATGCGAAAAAATGTATAGCTTTATAGATAGATGGAGAAATTTTATGGGAGCGAACAACGAATTTCAGAAGATTGATCTGAATGATTACATCCAGACGGGCGAAGGCGGGACTGCGCTCGCGTACACGCACAAGAACGGTAAATCGCTTGCAAAGTTGTACAATCCGGACTTTGACGCAAACACAATAAAAAATGAATTTTGGGCATCGCGGACGGCTTTCGAGTTGGGCATTTCTACACCGGAACCGTTTCGTTTGATTACGGACGGCAAGCGTTTTGGCGGTGAGTACGAGCTCATTGAAGGCAAGCGTTCTTTTTCGCGAATCATTTCGCAGGAGCCCGAACGGCTAGAAGAGATTTCCTTGGAATTTGCACGCATGGCACGAGAGCTCCACGCAACAAAAGCAGATACTTCGCGGCTCAAGTCTTACAAGCAGATGATTACGCAGTTCTATTCCGAAAAGGATTTCGTACCGGAAGACTACAGAAAGCGCATCCTGAAATTTTTGGATAAAGTTCCAGATACTGAGACTTGCCTCCATGGCGATTTGCAGATTGGCAACGCCATTACTGACGGAAAGAGGACTCTCTGGATTGACTTGGGTGGGTTCGGATACGGAGCTCCGGAATGGGACCTTGCACTTATGTGGAACTTGGCACACATGCCAGATGCGGATAAACTAGACTTTCTATTTCATCTGCCGTCAGAAACGATGAAGACCCACTGGAACATTTTCTTTACGGCCTATCTCGGGACTAACGACAAACAGCAAATCGAAGAAGCGACCCGCCGGCTTCCGCTATTTGCCGCAGCGAAAATTCCGTACATGTTCGAAATAGCGTTCCATAAAAATGTGCCCGAGGAATTTTTCGCTCTTCTCACTCAGATGTTGGACCAGTCAGACACAGGTAAGGAGTAACCATGAAACTCGAATTCGGTTTACAGACTCGCGAAGAACTCGACGAGGCGAGCGCAATTATGGCCAGGGCATACGAGGATTACGACTATGTCACACTCTATTTCCGTGATGCAGAAAAAAGCCGAAAGGGGGTGCAGATTTTTATGAACTGCGTCCTAAAAGCAAATTATGGAAAAGCAGATTTACTGGCAGCGCATCGGGACGGCAAGCTGGTTGCCCGCGCAACACTGGAGGCACCCGGCTTCAAGAAACCTTCCGCATTCCAATACATCATACACGGTTTCTGGCGCGTATACCTTAACACGAAATGGAGCGAAATCAATGGATTCGTGGCCATGGACGAAGGCGCCAGCAAGCCTTGCCACGATTTTCAGAAGTCCGGGCCGGACATCTGGTATCTCAGCATGCTCGAAGTAGACCCATCTGCACAGGGGCAGGGCGTCGGTTCGCAATTTTTAACTTATATAGAAGATTATGTACGAGAACGCGGCGGCAAGCAGTTGGCGCTATTCACAAATTCAAAAGAAAACCTCGCTTTTTACAGCAAGCGAGGATACGAGGTTTTCCACGAATGTGAAATCGAGCACGACGGCCGAAAAATCGGCAGCTGGAGCATGAAGAAGACGCTATAGACGAAAGAAATGATGACAAGAAAAAACCGATGAGCTTTACCTTTCGCATCTTTTTTGCATAAATTTATAGCATGAAACCCGCTCTAAAAATAATTGCAATTTTGCTCATCATTTGCGTTACAAGTGTAACGACTGCGCTTGTCATGAAAAAGCTGTACTCCGACACAAAACGGACGAGCATCACAAGCGAGTTTGTGGAGCAGCAAATTAGCGAGATTTCGGAGCTTGCGACGCTCCACCACCACTACCGCAAAAACGCGAACTACCAGGACGCCAAAAAGCTTCTCGAATACATGCCTGACTGGAGAATCAACAAGTCCATCAAAGAATTTTCGCTTGTTTATGAGGGCGATGTCAAGCTGGGTTATGACTTGAAGGATATCAAGATTCTTGTCGAACCGAACTCGCAGAACATTTTCATTTATCTGCCGGAGCCCAAGATTCTGAGCCACAGCATTGATTTCGAAAGTATCCAGATTCTTTGGGAAAAGCAGGGCTGGTTCAACAATATCCGCTTTGAAGACTTCAAGCAGTTCTTTATTTTAGAACAAAAGAAATACGAGCAAGAAAACAGCGAGGAGCTCAAGCGCAGAGCACGCGAGCATGCGATGAAGTTAATCCAGTTGCGACTCGGGACAACCATAGAACACGGCTACAAGGTCAATCTGGAACAGCGCGAATAAAAACTGGCCGCCCCGCGAGGGACGACCAATTTAATTTTCGGTCTGGATCCTATCGCCTCTGTCGAGGCTCCAGGATGACAGCAGGCGAACTTAGTTACCGCGTTCGAAGCGGATGAAGTTCACGACCTTCAAGCTGGTAAGGCCGAGCTGCTTTGCAACGACTTCCTGGAGGTAGTCCTTGACAGAGAGCTTCTTCGGGTTCTTTTCAGACATGAAGAATTCCTGGTCTTCGAGAACGATTTCCTTAAGGACCTTAGCCACGCGGCCATCAATCTGGCGCTGCATGAATTCAGGCTTGGTCTGCTTGCCAGAAGCTTCGATCTGAGCCTTGGCAATTTCCTTTTCCTTTTCGATCGTTTCAGCCGGAACTGCAGCATCGTTCAATGCAACCGGAGCGAATGCAGCGGCCTGCATAGCGATGTCCTTAGCAGCCTGCTTGAGAGCAGCTTCGTCAGCAGAGCCTTCGAAAGCGAGTTCAGTGATAACACCGATCTTGCCCTTCATGTGGCTGTAAACGCCAAACACGGAGTTCGGGACCTTCTTGATTTCTGCAAACTTGCGGAAGTCAATGTTTTCCTGAATCTTCACGAGGACGTCCTGGAGGCGGTCATTGATCTTGACGCCATCGACGACAGCGTTCTTGAGATCTTCGACGGAAGCGATATCCTGCGTTTCAACAGCCTTGGTGGCCATAGCAGCGAGGGCAACGAAGTCGTCGTTGTTGGAAACCGGTTCAGTTTCGCAGGTGAGTTCGAAAGCGGCAGCCTTGTCAGCAGTTTCGATAAGGTAAACGCGGCCTTCCTTAGCAGCCTTGTCTGCGCGCTTTGCAGCGACAGCAGCACCGTGCTTGCGGAGGAGTTCAACGGCCTTGTCCATGTCACCGTCAGTTTCGACGAGTGCCTTCTTGCACTGCATCATGCCGACGCCAGTCTTCTGGCGGAGTTCGTTAACGAGGGATGCGGTAATCTGCATATTACTTGTCCTCGCCGTTGTCGAACTTCTTCACTTCTTCCTTGGATTCCTTCTTGTCAGCAGCGACGCGCGGCTTGACGTTAGCAGCGATGTAGTCCACAATGAGCTTGAGGGACTTCACAGCGTCGTCGTTTGCCGGAATCGGGTAGTCCACGAGGGTCGGATCGACGTTCGTGTCGCAGATGCCGATGATAGGAATGTGGAGACGGCGAGCTTCTGCAACAGCGATCTTTTCGTGAGCGAGGTCGGTCACGACGAGAAGGCCCGGGAGGTTCACCATTTCGCGGATACCACCGAACACGTCGAGGAGCTTGGCGCGTTCACGAGTCTTGTCGAGGACTTCCTTCTTGGAGAGAGCCTGGAAGGTGCCGTCCTGTTCCATGGTGTCGATCTTGTCGATCTTCTTGATGGACTTGCGGACAGTCTGGAAGTTCGTGAGCATACCGCCCAACCAACGGTTGGTGACGGAGAACTGGTTGCAGGTAGCAGCAGCGTCGAGCACGCACTGACGTGCAGTCGGCTTCGTGCCAACGAAGAGCACGGTCTTGCCAGATTCAGAAATCTTGGCAGCAGCCTTAGCAGCTTCTTCGAGGAGGTCACGAGTCTTGGAGAGGTTGAGAACGTAGATGCCGTTCTTTTCTGCCAAGATGTACGGTTTCATTTTCGGATTCCAGCGCTGAGTCTGGTGACCAAAGTGGGAGCCTGCAGCAAGCAGATCTTCGACGGAAGGCAAATTAGCCATAGTATATTTTCCTTTTCGGTTGTTACTACCCGGACTGCAATTAAGCCACAAAGCGAAGTCAATATTAATTGTACCGCGCCACCGAAGCGACTCTTGCAAGCCGGTGATTGTTTACGCCCAGGCGATATTGCTTGGACGGGAGCAAAGATAGAAATTTTAGTGGTTAGTGGCTAGTACGCAGTAGTTAGAGGACGAGAGAAAATGCTGGAAAAAGGGGGCGTTGGTTACTTCGGCCATTAATTTTCAAAAAAAACTTTTTACATTTTTCTTATTCCATACGATAATTAAAGCACAGACACCAAAAGAGGACACTCATGCAAATTGTGCTCAACACTCCATTCGCCGACAAAGAAAACGATTTGACAGATACCCTCTTCACGTTTTTATCGAATTCGCTTCGGGCAAGCGACATCACCATTATTGACAACCAAAGCGAACTTGCCGCCGCAACGAACGGCCCAAACACATTCCTTATCAACGGAATAAGTTTCGCAGACGACACTCCCGAAGCCATCGATCAAGACGGCAACCGCATCGACATCGCCATCGCATTCAATGACGATGCAAGCCGCCCCAGCGACAAAATCATCGAATTCGTCCAGAAATCATTCGCTGAATTCGGCCATTACAACATTAGTATCAATCCGCCTTTTATCAGCAGCGTTGTCGGATCGCCAGACTGCCCAACACTCACCATAGCATTCCGCCGCAACCTTTATCTTGACGCGGGCACGCACCGAATGCGCTCAACAGCGTATAAATGGAACCATTTGCTCAATAACATTTATCAAGGAATTGCGAGCAAAAACAAAACTACCGTCGTCGCACAGAACAAAGAGCACCTCATCGAACTCATTAACAAAGCCATTGCAGAACATGGCCCAAATTGCGACCTGAATTTCATTGACGTCTCCAACGTGACCGACATGAGTCGGCTCTTCTTTAATTCCAACTTCAACGGAGATATCAGCGGTTGGAATGTGTCCAACGTAACGGACATGTCGCACATGTTCTATTCGAACATTTATAAGTACATGCGCTATCACAACAACCCTTTCAACGGGGATCTTAGCCGTTGGGACGTGTCCAAAGTCAAGAATATGGAAAGCATGTTTGAACAGTCCGCATTCAACGGGGATATCAGCAAATGGAATGTATCAAACGTGACCAACATGCACAAGATGTTTACCGACTCCGAATTCAGCGGAGACATCAGCCTGTGGGACGTTTCTAACGTTATCGACATGTCCGCCATGTTTGCCGGAAACAAAAAATTCTTGGGCGATATCAGCAAATGGAACGTATCGAAAGTCACGAACATGAGCGATTTATTCTGGGGAACTCCATTCAACGGAGACTTGAGCAAGTGGGATGTTTCTAGCGTCACCGATATGCATGGCATGTTCGAAAGATCCCTGTTCAACGGTGACATAAGCGATTGGAATGTATCCAGCGTGATTAAGATGGGCGGCATGTTCAAAGGAAGCGCATTCAACGGCGACATAAGCAAATGGAATGTATCCAGCGTCACCGACATGCACGAAATGTTCTACAATTCAGCATTCAATGGAGATATCAGCAAGTGGAATGTTTCGAACGTGACCGACATGAGAGGGACATTCAGCGGTTCCAACTTCAACGGAGACATAAGCAACTGGAACACCCGTAACGTAACTTGCATGAACTATCTGTTCAACGCTTCAAAATTCAATGGGGACATAAGCAACTGGAACGTGTCTAACGTCAAAAGCATGCACGGCATGTTCTATGAAAGCGAATTTACCGGCGACATCAGCAAATGGAACACCTCGAACGTCACAGAAATGAGCAGCATGTTCAAGCAATGCCTGTTCAACGGAGACGTCAGCGGGTGGGACGTTTCTAACGTAACAAACATGAACAACATGTTCTATGGAGCGAAATTCAACGGAGATATCAGTCATTGGAACGTCTCCAACGTGACCGACCTCCACGAAATGTTCACCGCTTCAAAATTCAGCGGAGATGTAAGCGGTTGGAAATTCGCCCACAAGCCAAAATCCAAAAACGCATTCAAGGGAACATCTCTCGAAAGGGCAGGCAAGCTCCCGCCATGGTACAAGAAGTAGAAAAATCTGGCAAAACATCATGTAAAGCGATTACAAAGCCTTTATTGTAAACTCTAATTTACAAATTAAAACTTCTAACTGTCATGTTTTGACATACCGGTTTTCTATCTTTGTTTTTGAAGATATGAGAGTATTTGAATTTTTCTCCGTCGCTTTCTCCGGCACCAAAACCTTGAGTGCCTCGCCCGCTACCGCTCCAACATTCGGATCGGCCACATAATCAAAATTATATACGCCTTTTTTGCCTTTTGATAAAGATCAAAGGGTGTTTTCTGTCGTCTTTCCGCCACCATCACCGCCCAAACCACAGCCAAAACCACTTCCAAGGGGAACCTCACATGAACCAGACCAACAACACCGCCGCCATCAACAACCTCATCGCCATCGCCCAGACCGCCGTAAACGAGGACGTCCGCAACAAAGCCATCAACGAACTCTGGGGCCTCTGCGGAGACCAAATCGCCGGTATCATGGCCGGAAAGTCCTTCCAGATGGATTCCGACTTCAGCCTCAAGGGCTATAGCCCCAAGGAACGTCAGGACAGCCTGTTGGGCAACGCCTACTACCTGTTCTACAACGCCGTAGCCACATTCAACCCGTCCCTGGGCGTCCCGTTCATCGCGTACACCACCCAGAAAAGCAGCTGGTTCCTCGCCACCGAAAAGCGCAACAATTCCAAGCGCAGCAAGCGTGAAGAATACGTGGACTTCTCCCTGGAATGCGGCCCCAGCACCGAAAGCTCACCCGAAGCATCCCGCATGATGGAAATCTTCAAGGGAATCGCCCACAAGGACCGTTTCGAAAATGACTGCTACTGGGAAGATGCAGTCCAGGTTCTCAGCCACGCCATCCAGAATTCTCCCAAGCTGAGCAAGTACTTCGAAGCCAGCCTGGAAGTCTGTAAGGAAGGCGATGACTACAGCGACGCCAACGTCGCAAGATACATGGGTTGCACCCGCGCATGCGTCGGACAGTACCGCAAGGCGCTCCTCCGCATGATGGAAGAAAACGGTCTGTCTGCAGAATTCAACCAGCTCATGGCCGCGTAGCAGTCGCGAGGGGATTCGGGCGGGGGAAAAGTTCAACATTCCCCCAAAAAGCAAATACAAAAGAAGAAACCGTTCTATTACAAAACAGTTCTATCAGAAATTTCAAAAAGGCTTCACTATACGGAAACCTAATTTTTGAATCACCTCAGAAATTGTTCTTTCAGAAGATATCGCCCACTCTTCAAGAATACTCTTAATGTTATTTTCTTCATTAAACAGCAGCTTCTTTATCCTCGCCCTGAAATGCCCATCTATTACATCGTTCATTTTGTTATTTAGAATTGAAAAAAATTCTTCTCGTAGAACAGGAAATATTTTTAGAGCCATTTCTAGATAAAGAGAAGTTTCACTCTTTGTCGGAATCAACCCAGCAAGTTCCAAAGTTCTTAAAGGATGTAAATAAGGTCCCGCTCCCGGTCCAGAACTTATAAAAGGCCACTTAGAACATTGATGAAAACGGACCTCTCGAAATTCCACTTTTTCTAAAAAAGTTTGTTCCGCCATAATCATATACATAAAGATTATCGAAAACATGATATTTTCGGTAGCATCGTCTCCTGGACGTCCGTCTTCCCAACGATCGTTAACGCCATCATAAATATACAGAATTTCAACGAATCCTTCGTCATCCTTTGCTGATTTGAAATACCGCTTTAATTGCCCGAGAAACTTTTGTCTATAATAAAAAGAAAATATTTTAGAATTAAAGACAATTCCTGTGAGGCCTGTTGAAGGTTTATATTGTCGATATAATATACGTAGCGTTTCAAAAAGACTGTGACGAATATATCCTACAATGAAATTCTTATCAAAAAATTCTTTTTTAAAGCCATCAGATTGATATGAGTTGAAGAACGGCTCAAGCCTTTCTATCACAAATTGCAGAACCATGGGTGCCACATCCAGAATATCTTCAATTTCTTTTATTTGGTTTATCTCTCGTTTGATACCAGATCTTTCTAGAAATGACTCCAATAACTTAAAGTCTGCATTGAAAATCATCCAATTGACGCCTAATTCATACATTAACTTTATAGCCGAGTCTCTACTCCATTTTTGTTCTAAACATACCTGTATAGCATAAAAAGAAGCTGTAAGAGAGACAAATATTACCCATTCTTTATGATTACGCCTAGACGGGAAGCAGCCTCCCCAAGGGGACAACCTACCATTTTCAAAATACCCCTTCAGATCCTTTGAAAAGCATTCACTGTAATACGCCTCAATTTCGTTGATAGAGTATTCTGTTGTCATAATCACCATATCTTTTAAAACATATTATGCATTCTTACAACAATATACAAAATGAGATTGATCTTTCATAAACAAAAAACAGCCCAAACATCATCTAAAGACCTTTTAAGTTTGTTAATCATAATAAATTTTTAAAAATTCATTTTACACTTACGACTTTGCCTACGATAATAATTACAGAAGGCACAAACAAGGAGAACGCCTCATGAAAAAGTACCAGATTGTAAACGCCCGAGTAGATCAGTACAGCGGCGGTCCGGACCCAGCCATTTTCAACGCCGAAGTCGAATTGAAACCAACGAAAGGAAAACCGTTCTTCTTCATCATCTCCGAATGCGATGGGATGCCGATAATCTACAAGACTAAATCATCCACATTCGACTGGTGGATGGATCAAGACACATATTCCGACGAACTCGACAAATTACAAGAAGCCGGCGCTCTGTACGAAAGCGACGGTTACTCCGAGCTGTTCGAAAACCACGACGATATCGAATGCTACGAAGGCCTGCGTTACCTCATTTACCTGATCCGCACCAGCTGGGAAGAAATGGAAGCGTTCATCGCACAAACGAAGGGCAAGTTCCTCGACGAGATTGAAATCCCGAAGTCAGATGTCGAAAAGGAATGGGAAGAAAGTGCGTAAGGTTTATTAACAAGGAAATCTTCGACAATACAAAAAGGAACCCACCGGAAAAGCCGGTGGTTCTTCATATGCGGGCCCTGCCCTAGGATACTAGCAACGCGTCACGTCGCGTCGGTCAATCTGCCACTTGCGAATTGTCCTTACCGGCGGCCCGTAAACGGGCTATAGTTTTCCCAGCATTGTCAACTGTTCTCCGTACTGGTCTTCCTTCAGCTGATTTTGAATATACGTTGCAATCCTTGCCGTATTTTTACCAGTCGTGTCAACATAGTAGCCGCGACACCAAAATTCCCTGTTACGGTATTTGAACTAGAGTGATTTGTACTTTTCGTAGATCATCAGGCTACTTTTCCCTTTCAAGTACCCGACAAAACCCGAAACGCTCACTTTGGGTGGAATCTCGACCAACATGTGAACGTGATCCGGGCAAACCTCAGCCTCCAAAATATTGACCTGTTTCCATTCGCAAAGCTTTCTCAGGATTGCTCCGATTTCGACCTTTTTCTCCCCGTAAAAGACCTTCCTTCTAAATTTGGGAGCAAACACAATATGGTATTTGCAGTTCCACGATGTATGAGCCAATGTGTTATTATTTCTATTATTCATTTGAAATCCTTTGATTTTATTGTTATGCAGTTGGCAGACCGCATATCAACAGTAATCAAGGGATTTCTTTTTATCCGAGGGCGCAACGCCAGAAGGCTCTTTTGAACCACCAGCCTAGCTGGTGGTTTTCATTTATACAATAAGGGTCCACGAACATCTTGCCCTCGTTATCGCGGAACGGGAAATCCACTGTTTTCCCGTTAGTCTTGATTTTGACACGGATGTCGTACGCCGGGTGGAGCGCCAACAGCATTTGTTCCACCTCGCCGCATATCCAGCGTTTTTTACCGAAAAGCATAGGTTCTCCTTTTTACCGATACAGATACGGCAATTGTCTCATATTGTTGTAATACGTAGTCATATTCGATTTCTGGCTATCCATCATGTGGTTCGGATCGTCAATACGGATGCAGCGGATTGGGTAATAATAATCCTGTTTCAAGAGGATACCTCTCATGGTTTCCTTAATCCCATCTTGCTGTTCTTTCGTGTAACTGTTCGGCACAATCACAGTCGGGAACCCATCACTCGTCCAGACGACGCTCAGGGAGTCCACTAATTCCATAGAATCCTTCTCGTTATTGTAAAACCCGGACAGGTTCAGTTCAACCGTATCGACCCACCCATAAGTCTCTTCGTGCAGGTGAGCACGCAAACGTTGCAGGCCACTCGGGTCCAAAGAATCAACAACCTTAGTAGGGCTAAATGTCGGCCAATACATCAAATGCCCCTTTGGGGAGAAAAACAGCCCCGCATTCTGCTCCGCCGAGGCGATTTTCCAGCCCGCAGGACACGCGTTGAGCCGCCCTATAGAAGAATAATAGCGCCCTCGTTCGCAAGTGGAATCCAGGCAGAAACTGCAATGCGTCTTGTATCGCAAATTTTCCAGCATCAAGTGGAAAGTCACGGTATCACCACCCGCCACAAAGCCCGAATCGTGTTCCGACATGTCGCAGCCAGTATACCCAGCATACTTCAGCACTATATATTCATTGCTGTCGCGCGGGTCCACAAAGGTCTCGAGCTTCTGAAAATAGTAGCTATCAATATCCTTTTCAGGACAATGCGCATAATTATGGGGAGTTTTCCACGAAATTTCCAGCCTGCCGGACACCAATGCACCCACGACATACCAGAAAGCCATCACGATTAGCAACAAGCCCAAAGGCTGGCCGAAAATTTTATAAGAAAAGATTTTAAAGAATTTCACTCTAACCTCCAAAGAAGCGTACACAATGATATCGAATAATCTCAGCCACATGTAAATACGGCACGCAAAAAAAATTTCAACTTTTCCCAGTTTACTTTTTCACTTCAACAATCGATATATAACACAGTTATGATTTGGACGTCTACACTCTTCAATCTCAAAAGTTTAGAAAACTTTACAAAAGAAATTTTCGGCTGTCATATTATGACATACCGGTTTTCTATATTTAGGAGCATGAGATTGAATAAGATTTTCTCTATTCGTTTTTCCAGCGCATTGAACAGCGCAACACCGATTTTCGTCTATATAGGTCCAGCAAACGGCTTGACCAAATAAACAACATTTCAGCAATTCACGCCATAGTCTTTTGATAAAAAATTATCAAAGGGCGTTTTGCCGTCTTGTCTCAAAATTTTCAACTTCCCAAAGGAGCTTGCTTATGCAGCACAACAACACCAAGGCTACCGCCGCCCAGATCAACAACCTCATCGCCATTGCCCAGGCCGCCCCGAGCGAATACGCCCACGACAAGGCAATGTACACCCTTTGGGACATCTTCGGGGACTACGTCATGGCACTCGTCGCCAAGAACTCGTTCCAGATCTGCTCCGATTTTAGCCTCAACGGCTGCAGCCCCAAGGAACGCAAGGCCAACCTGGCCGGTGACGCCTACATGGTCTTCTGCAAGGCAGTGCAGGATTTCGACCCGACCTTGAAAGTTCCCTTCGAAGCTTTCTTCGCCCAAAAGATCAGCTGGCACATGGCTGACGAAAAGCGCAAAAACGCCAAGCGCGACAAAGTCGAAAAAGTCGAAAGCAAGCTGAAAAAAAACGATGACGAAGCCGACTCCATCATTGACAACGGCGATATGAACCCATTCACCGGGGAACGCAACGAGCTCGAAAGCGACTACGAACAGTGCGAAATCATCGACATCATCAGGCACCGTCTCGCCAACAGCCCCAAGATGCTCAAGGCATTCGACACCATGTACGAGGTGAGCCGCAATTGCGACAAGTACACCGACGTCGAAGTCGCCGAAGCGCTGCACTGCACCCGCGCCAACACGGGAAAGATCAAGAAGAACATTTGCAAGTTTTTGATTGACTGCGGGCTCGAAGACGAATGCCGCCTCCTCATGGCGGCGTAACGCCTAGTCGACATCGAAAAAATCCATAGTAACCTCTTCGTTGAACAAAAAGCCCGGTGACCGTTAGGCCATCGGGTTTTGTCATAGCAGCATCATTTACCCCCAATACCCTAGCCCGAAAAACACAAGGAAAACCGGAAGGATAAAAATCCACACGCCCTGAAAATAATGCTCCAGGTCTGAATTGCTCATCGTGGAATGATCAATCAGCGAAATCACCAAATACCAAAGCCCGACGTAAGCCCAAACAGAGTGAGCCCCAGCAAAGATATACTTAAGCAGCACATAGCCAAGAGCAAATCCGACAACCGTCGGAGCCACAGCGGTTAGCGAATGCTGCGTTGCCTCCATAAACCACGGCCCCCTCGTACGGTAACTGATATGGCCAAGACGCCCGCCATCATTTTCGAACATGCAGACTTCATTGACTTCCGCCCCTGTAATGACAGCGAATATCAAATGAGACATCTCATGCACAAACGTCCCCGGGAACGTCACAAAATTCACAAAAAAGTACGCCAAATCGCGATTGAGCGACCCGATGAGCGCTACCTGCAAGCGTTCAAGTCCAAACAAAATCAACCCCGCAACAACAGGAGCGAGCAAAACGACAACTGTCAAAACAGCACTGACAGCAGCAATAGCGCCAGGACCATTACCCCAGCCAAACCAAGCGACAACGTGAGCCATCGAAGGAAGCGCTACCATGAAAACCTCCCAAAACACATATATAATAATATCGAAAAATCATATTTGGGTGTAAACATGTTAAGCGCAAATGAAAAACAACACCATTGACTCACGTATTATTTTACATTATATTTGTAATATAAAAGAGGTTATTATGGCTACAACTGTATTACAAGTACGTCTTGACGAGAATTTAAAAAATGAAGCAGCAGAGATTTTCGAAAGCCTTGGTATCGACATTCCAACGGCCATCCGCATCTTTTTTAAACGCGCTGTTGCTGAAAAGGGAATTCCCTTTGAACTGCGGGATCCATCCGCAATTTATAACGCCAATCCAGGTTGGAAAGCGTTCATGGACTTGCGCAAACAAGCCCAGCGAAGCGCAGCCGCAGGCATGAGCGAATCCGAAATTGAGGCAGAAATCGCCGCATACCGTTCCGGCAAATAAACCCGTATGTCGAGGGGGTTCATGATTTACGCAGTCATTGACACAAATGTCATTGTTTCCGCACTTATTACCAAATCTCCAAATTCGCCGGTATTGCAAGTTGTTCAAAGAATATTTTCAGGATTCGTCTGCATACTAGTGAATAAAGAGATTCTTGCCGAATACCGAGAAGTTCTATCTCGCCCGAAATTTGGTTTAGAAAAAGATTCCATCGAAACCGTTATTTCTGAATTGTTAAAACACAGCTTAGACGTAGACGCGCCACCAAGTGGCACAGCTTTGCCAGACCCTAAAGACGTTGTATTCTACAATGTTGTTCTCGCAAGGCAAGATAACGGGGCTTACCTAGTAACAGGCAACATTAAACACTTCCCCGTCTGCGAATTCGTTGTCACACCGCGAGAATTTCTTGAGATTATCGATACACCTCTGCAAAAAATGTTCGTGAACGACGGCATGCGAAAATACAGACCTTAAACACAGCAAAGCCCCGCGGCAGCTCATTTTTCCAACCGCTCATCAGCGTAGCACCTTGCGAAAATTAAGATTTTTCGTTCGCCAATGGCGAACGATTTTTTCTCATTCCAAGCCCATCCGCCCTTTATAGCTCCAAACTAAGCTTGAACGTTTTCTTAAATGATCATACACGTCAATTCATTCCTTGAATTATTATTATAAAAAAGAATGTATATTATCGTTAACATTTTTCTTTTTCCAACATTTTAAGGGACCATATGGATAAAAAACTTTTTTCAGTCACATTAATTCGCAAAGGAAACATTGTATCCCAAAAAAGAATTGATCCAGAAAACAAAGTGGATCCCTTAGAAAATTTGAAAAAAATTGCGGAAAAAACTTACTCTTCCGAGTTCATTTGTTTTGACACTGAAAAGTACGGATCCACAATTATAGTACAAGACGACACAACCTTATGCACTCACTATTACAATAGAAAAACAGGAGAACAAGTCGGCGAAGTTCTATACGACAATGGGAAAATAAAAAGAGCTTGGATTGAAGAAAAAACAGGAAATTACATTATTAACCGAGAAGAAACCTTTTTACAGTCAGGTAGACCAGAAAAAAGAAGACTCTTAATCTACGTCCAGAAAAATTATCTAGAACTAATTCATTTCTCTTTCGAAAAATATAAAGATGGATATTTAGACTTATTCGCAACAAGTATCAACGATCCGGCAATATCAAGTGGGGATGGAGACTATGTTCGATATCTTTACCGAAATGGAAAAGTTCTAACAAAAGAAATTTTCAAGGGAAATGAATTCCGTTATAAACATTTAAGCAATTTTGAGTCTGCCAAAAGAGTACCTATACCCGTTCTTTATTGTGTTCAAGGGGATCTTGCAATCCGTTACACAACCGAATACTCATGCATTCGCAAAGAAACTGATTTTAAAAGATCGGGAATGCCCTGCATGATTATCGAAAGCCGATTAGACACGGAAAATTTCGTTGACATTAATAGCGCCCATGTTGATTACATCCCCCTATATGAACAAGGCGATATTTTGAACGACTCAACTTGCAAAATAGCAACACAATACAACAATTTTCAAAAAACAACCACCGAAACAAAGTCTCAACCAAACAATAATGATACTATAGAATATGACATAAATGCAAATGAAATAGAGGAATTCCTAAACAAACTTGATGCGAAAGAAGAAAATTTCTATCGTATAAATATTCATGGTACACTATATCTATCAGACTATAAAGATTGCATTTCCATATTTTCAAACACTTTAGACAATCCGAAAATTTTTATTGTGCTCGACATGAGCGATTGTAAAATCATCAATCCCGAATACCTATATTTTGAAAACTGTCCATCTCTTCGCAACGTAACATTCCCTAATGGATTTAGCTATTTAAAGCAAGACAGCATCTTAAATTGCCCAAATCTATATAATGTAACTCTACCTAAAAGTATTGAGCAAGTTGATGCTGGAGCATTTGATGGATGTCGCCTATTCCGATTTTTTCTAAACGCTCCTGTTTCATACACTAGTCTAATTTACAGCAGCTTAAAGAAACAATGCCGTAACGCTTATTCAAACAACTCAATCTATCCCGATAGGTTCACGCCAACAGACAAGCCCCAATTTAACAACTTCGGATTCATTGAATTACCCAAAACATTCATCAACGGGGTTGTTGTAACCAAATACGCTACTGATTTTCAAAAAGACATCGGTTTGAGCCCCTACGAACTAAAATCACTACTAACTGAACAATGTTGGCTTGTCGGAAACAACCTTACAACACCCAATTATGCTGCAACAGCAAAATCCAGTGGTATCACCCCATTCACTGGAGCCGACGCAATTAAAGAACTCATGAACCGGAAACAAATCGCAGAGCGGTACTCAAATCTTTTAATTAATGAAGTTCCCATAGTTCCTTATAACTGGCGAACAAAATATGTGCAAAATGGTATACCCAAAGACACGTATCTAAATCAGCTTTATTCTAATCTTCTAAACAAAACAAGGTCCTCCCAAACGATGTATTTTTCTTTCTATGACAAAGACATTCAAAAAATACTCATAGAAATAGCGGAAAACCCTTTTTATCAATCAGCAATGTGGTATTTAAAGAAAGCGGAGCTTTTATACTAAAAAACATTCCTTATATATTTATATATATTGGCTATAAATCAGGAGTAATTAAATTTTGGCAAAGACAACCAGCCCATATTCTGCATCAATAACAGGCGGAGGTTACCTTCAAGACGAATTCGACCGCCTATTGCCGTTGATGTTATCAAACAGGTCTAATGAGCTATTAAAGGACGAGATTGCCAACAACAATCTTTTACAAATCAATTCTCTAAATACAAGAAATCGAGCCGTTGCTGAATTCAAGAAGAGATTTTCTACTTGTGATGAAAAATTTTGGGACCATTACCAAAACACTATAGGAACGGAACATCAACTGCTCTATTTTTTCGTTTTACTTCGTACCTACAGAATCTTATTAGACCTGCACCTCCGCGTTACAGTCAGAAGATTCATGGCCGCAGACGAGACGTGGTCGTCAGAAGCAATTCGCCAGGAATTTGATGAAATTGCAGTTAATGATGAATTTGTGGATTCGTGGACTGATATGACAAAGAAAAAAATCTCATCAACATACCAAACAATCCTTCGCAAAATTGGTTTTTTAGAAGAATCTTCCGATACCCTACATGCAATTTCTCAAAACGCAAATGACTACAGATATTTTTTAGAGAACGGCGAAATTTGGTTCCTAGAAGCCTGTTTTTTACGCCAGTATGAAATTAATAACATGAGGAGCGCACTTTCATGAGTTCCATGACATTGACAAACCTTTATGCCAAGCTCAAAAACAAAATCTTTCGAAATCCCGCCAATGGAGATTTGTTCTATAACTATTATATATTCTTGTATCCTGCAGCCGAGGAGTATAAATGGCGCAGAGACATACTCGATATAAAGGAAAAACTAATTAGACCAGCCGATTACATAGACACTCTTGTCCTGAACTTATTTGATGAATTCTGCGATTATTTAGACCACATTTCCTTCGGCAAAAGCCCATCCTTGCTGAAATATCTTTTAGAAAAAGAATCTCAAGGAGGGAACGCAATTGAGCAGGTTCAAAAATCACTAACACTTCATGCAAACAGCAAAGAGTTTCTGCAGCACATTCACAATCGAATTACAGAACACGTAAGTAAGCAAGAAGATGAATTTACAAGACCATACATATTCATCCATGGTGTAGGACAAATGTATCCTTACCTACGAACGAGTACATTTTTTGCTCAATACGAGCCACTTAACAAACCTAGCAAGTACAAGATGATTTTGTTCTATCCAGGAACAGCCTGTGATGACGACACAAAATTTAAACTCTTTGGTGTCCTGAATGACAACCATAAGTACAGATCACACCTTTTAATTAACGACGAATACTAAGGGAGGACACAATGCCTACGCAAAAACAGTTATACCAAAAAGACATTGATAGAGAGCTCAATCCTGTAATCAGTGTTGAAAACTTTGACGAAAAAGCTGTTTTCACTGAAATCGATGAATACGTATTCACCGAAGAAATCATAGAAGGTCTTTTCAATATTATTGATGCCATTCGTTCTAGGAAATACAACCATGACGGCATTTGGATTAATGGTTACTTTGGCAGCGGCAAATCCCATTTCCTTAAATTTTTAAACTACTGTTTTGATCCCAAATATCGAGACAAAGCCATTGAAAAAATGGTAAACGGGGCCAAAGAATTCGACCCCATTACAAATCAGAAAAGCAACTTACATATTGTTCAATCTGAAATCCGAGACTTGGCGGAATGGCTTAAAAAAGCAACTGTAGATAGAATTATTTTTAACATAGAACCGGTTGCTAACAAAAACACTGATGAAAAAAAGATGTTCCTAAATATATTCTGGAACGAATTCAATCATTTTCGTGGTTACCATAAGTTCAACCTCGCTCTCGCTCAACTATTTGAAAAAATACTCGACATCCATGGCAAATTCGGTGAATTCAAAGAAAAAATCAAGGAATCTGGGCATGATTGGGACAATTTGACCGATGCAATGCAACTCGCCGTATCCGAGTTAGACCTCGTTCTTGAAAAGGGTAAAGAAGTCTTACCTTCCTTATCAATCGATGTAATCCGTAAAAACATAGAGCATGATGAAACATTCCTTAGTATTGAAGCGTTCACAGCAGAATTACAAGAATATTTAAAAGATAAAGACGACAATTACAGACTAATTTTCCTGGTTGATGAAGTATCCGCATTCATTAATGGTCGTCAGAACCTACTACTTCAGTTGCAAGAAATAGTCACCAATTTGCATTCAACATGTCAAGATAAGATATGGGTGGCATGTACAGGTCAAGAAGACCTCAGCGAAGTTGTAGAAGCTTGTCAGATAAAAAATGTGCAAGATGCTATTGGCAAAATCATGGGACGTTTTCAAGTCCGTATGAGCCTTAAGGGGACAAAGCAAGAATATATTACCCAAAAACGTATTTTAGAGAAAAATGGCGATGGAGAGAAATACCTTAGCGATTTATATACTCAAAAAAGAACAGCCTTAGAAGCGCAATTCCACTTACCTGCCACCTACGATTCTTATAACAACAAAGAAGAATTTGTAAACTACTATCCATTCGTTCCGTATCAGTTACGCCTAATCCAACAAGTTTTTGACAGCTTTACCAATCTCGGATTTGTTGATAGTGAAGTCAAGGGAAACGCACGTTCTATCATCAAGGTCACTTATACAACCGCTCAACTAACTAAAGACGAAGAAATCGGCCATTTTATCAGTTTTGACCAATTCTTCAACGCAATGTTTCAAAATGTATTTAGAGACAAAGGGCAGAAAGCGTTGAATAATGCAGCAAAAGTTGCAGAGGAATTTCCGAATGATCCGGAATTTGCAATACGAGTTGTTCATGTGCTTTTCATGATTGCCAACTTGAAAGAGAACGACAAACTTCTATTCAAAGCGACCGTTAGCAACCTTGCTACGCTTTTAATGCGAGATATAGACGCTCAAAAGTTGTCATTAGAAGAGAACGTGTCCAAAGTTCTGAAATTCCTCTGCGAAAAGAACGCCATTCGAATGGAAACAGATAAGCAAAATGACGAAATTTATCTTTTCTACAATGATGACGAAAGGGAAGTTGCCGACCTTATCAAAAACACGCGCATTGACGACTCTTTCTTAGCAGAAAAATTAAGAACCGAAGTTGTTTCATACTATAACATGACCAACAAGGAACCCTTCTATACAAGATCCTTCAGCATTGGCGGAGACATCTTCGGTAGAAAATTCCTCGCAACGAATAATCCAGACTCATGGGTTGATTTTATCTTTGAAAGCAATGGAGCCATCAACGCCGAAGCCTACGCCCTCACAAACTCAGAAAAAAGTCATCTCGCATTCTATTTAGCAGATTTCTATGAAGGCGATACAGGCTTTAAGAAAGAATTCTTCAAATATTGCAGGACCTGTAAATTCCTTGAAACGAGCCAATCATCCTCTCCAGCCAGAACAAAGACGTTCGCAACCTTCCGTGAACGAGCTAATGCGGATTTGGTAAAATTACGCAACATGCTACAGAAAGCCTTGGACAATTGTGCAATCATCTCTGAACACAGTGTCATTGCTTCTAGCAACCTTGCAAAACAAGGAAAAGACCGTTACAAGTCAGCAATCAAATATCATCTAAACAATCTTTATCCTGAAGCAAAACTCGTTGAAAATTATTCAAAAGATGCAGCCGCACTTGCAAACAAAATTAGAACCCCCATTCCAGAAGATACTATGGGTATTGGCTATCCTCTAGGAGACGCCGAACATAAAGTTGAAACGCATCTACAAAAGAAAGGCGATAAAGTAAATGTTAAAGACGTTGTTCAAGCATTTAGTCGCCCCCCATATGGATGGGGAGAAACCTGCACTTTACAAGCGCTGAATGAACTTGTGCGCTCTAGGCGTTTTGAATTCCGCTACAACAATATTCCACGCCCCGACACAAGAACTGTTGTTGAAAACCTTTTGAAAAATCAGGATAAGTTCACCATTGAAACAGCCGCGGCAATTCCTCAGCAATTGGTAAACGAATTTATTGAAGTTTGGAAAGACTGTTTCAACGAAATCAGCCTCGGAGGCAGTAACGATGCTATTTCCGTGTTTGACTTTTGTAAAAACGCCGAAAAGAATCCTGATACGGCCCTTTGTGTAATTATTTCTGATTACAACAAACTAGCACAGGAATTTGGCGACAAGCCCTTTGTCACCCCGTTAAAAAAGGCTATTGAAATTCTAGAGTCTTGGGAAAAAATCTATGACGACCCGAAAACATTTTTTGAGACAGTCATTGCCAATCGCGAAGAAATGATAGATTTGCTAGGCAAATGCCGTGAACTGAAGAACTTTAAAGAGAGCAATTATGATCGGTATTGCGATATTCTCAACTTTGTAACGACTAATGTAGAAAACTTTGACTATCTTGAGGATGCATCCTCTTCTGTAGAGGGAGTTAAGACTATAAGTACAGACGCATGGCCTATTGAGAATATAAGAGCATACAACAAATGGAAGCAAGAACTGGAACAAAAGATAAACGATCAACGAGAATCACTTCGCAAAGAGTTACAAGACGCAAACACAAAAGCATTTGATGAATTAATTGAACTGGCGACGACTTTGAAGCTCAAAAACGCGCCAGAAGTATACTTGCCCCCCAAAGACTCCTATATAAATACAGGATGCGAAAAGACTAGTCTCGCGGGACTCAAGAGTGCTCTTCACGAAGTCGATGAGAATAAGAGCAAAATGATTTCTGTTCTGTACAGAAAACACAATGAAGAAATCACGCCTACAAAACCATCGTCTTCCAATGACAAACCAACCGATGAACAAACGCCACAAAGGCGTAAAATGGTCATGGTAAACATCAAAAAGGACATTACCCTGCACTCAGGAACACAACTTCGATGTGAAGCCGATGTCGATGAATATCTGCAAAAGATTAAATTACAGCTAATGCAACATATCAACAGCGAAGAATTCACTATTATTCAATAGCACTTAAATAAAAAGGTTTTCCATGGATACTTCACGCCTCAAAAAATTTGCAACAGAAGCTCGATCCAACCTAATCAAAGGGGTGGTTGACCGCTTAAAAATGCTAGGTTTTGACGAAAAAGGACACGTAGAAGATTCAGTCCGTCCAGAGAAACTACAAGGCGGCATTCTATTTCGAGGGAAACTGAAACAAGGGTACGACTTCTATAACAAGTGGATCGCTTTAGAATCAACCATTAAGAACCACCCTAAGGGTGCAAAAGTAGGCATCAAACATGTTGCCGAAGAAGCCGCCTATACCTGGTTCAACCGTTTTGTGGCCATCAGGATTTTGCAGAAGAACAGGCTCATTGAACCCCAGCTTGCATACGCCGAAGGAGGCCGAATTCCCCTGATTGTGGAAAATGCCCGTCAGGGACGCCTCCCTACGCTTGATGAAACGGAACGGGCCGAACTGGATGCGCTTTTGGATGATGATTCCAAGGTACTTGAACAGTTTACTGTGCTTATTGTGGCTTATTGCCATACGACACCCATTCTGCTGAATTGCTTTGGCCATATCGATGACTATACGGAATTGCTGTTGCCGACAAACATACTTGCTGCGGGCGGCTTCATTGACCTGTTGAACACAACAGATTACATTACAGACAAAGATTTCAAGCAGACTGAACTTATCGGCTGGCTTTATCAGTTCTACATATCCGAGAAAAAGGATGAGGTCTTTGCCAGTTTCAAGAACAAGAAAAAGGCCGAAGCCGAAGATATCCCGGCCGCGACTCAGATATTTACGCCGAACTGGATTGTGAAATACATGGTCCAAAACACCCTTGGTCGCATTTACCTGGATAACAACCCCGGTAGTGACTTGGCTAAGGACTGGAAGTATTTGGTTGATACTCCTACCGCGTCTGATTCGATATACAGGTATGCGGAACTGGAATCCCTGAAGGTGGCCGATTTTGCAAGCGGTTCTGGACATATCCTCAATGAATTCTTCGATATGCTGTATTCGTTCTATATGGACGAAGGTAGTTCTCCAGCTCAGGCAATCGAGAGTATTTTCAAGCACAACCTGATAGGTATTGACCTTGATACACGCGCAAAGCAGCTTTCGATGTTCAGCTTGCTGTTGAAGGCTTGCCAGAAGAATGCCAGGTTTGTTGATGCGAAGGTCTTGCCCCGTGTCTATGACATGCCTGATCCCATTACGGACAAGGAATGGTTGCGAGAGACCTTGCCCCATTATTTCTTGGGTGGAACAGATAGGGTTATTAAGGAATCTACAGAAGCACTTAAACTGATGGAATCGGCAAAGAATTTGGGTTCCACAATGGTTTTCAAGATTTCGACGGAAACCCGCAATGCCATTGCTGAACATATCGACATCTGGAAGGAAAATGGCAATGAGGACCTTCAGAATTTGGTAAGGTCGTTCCGTATAATCCTTGCCTTAACCGACAAGTATTCCGCTATTGCTATGAACCCGCCGTATATGGGCAATGGCAATATGAATGCGGAATTAAGTGATTATATAAAAAAGAACTACCCCAACAGCAAGGCGGATTTGTTCAGCGTATTCATGGATGTGGCGATAGATAGGCTTGCGTCGAATGCCAAGTATGCTATGATAAACATGCACAGTTGGATGTTCCTTTCGTCCTTTGAGAACCTGCGCAAGGATATACTGGAACATTACAGTATTGATAGCATGATGCACCTTGGACCAAGGACTTTTGACGAATTGAGTGGGGAGGTCGTTCAGAATACTGCCTACGTTGTGTCAAACAGGACTCCACAAGAGAATGAATCGGGAACGTATTTCCGTTTGGTGGATGGGAAAGATTGCTCTGATAAGGAACGGATGTTCTTGGATGGGAATGATAACCATACAGATTATGTCTATTATTCTAATATTTCCCAGAGCAACTTTGAAAAAATCCCTAGCAGTCCCATTGGCTATTGGGTTGGCGATAAAGTTCGTCAGCTGTTTGCAAAAACTAATGTTGAATCTATCGCGTTTTCTGATGGAAAAAATGTAACAGGTGATAATGATAGATTCCTTCGATTCACTTGGGAAGTTGATTTTAATAGAGTCGGTAAGGGCTGCAAATGGATGCTTCAAACAAAAGGTGGTGAAGCTCGTCGGTGGTATGGTAATACATTGAATGTTATTGCGTGGTCGCCAGAAGATATTGAATTTTATCATAGAAATAAAATGTCAAGGGTTATTAAAGAATACCTTTGGTATAAAGAGGGCGTTACCTGGTCTAAAATTTGTTCGGGAAAAGCGACTTTCAGGTTTCTAAGAGTGGATTCGACCTATGATGAAGTAAATGTAACGCCATATGAGCCTGAAAATATTTATGGCTTGTTAGGTTGCTTAAATTCAAAGGTCACGAATTATTTGTTGGATATTATTAATCCGACATTTAGTGTGCAAACAGAAAACGTTTTAAAAATACCCTTCTATTCTAATCAGGAAATTGAATCCCTTGTAAAAAGTAATTTCGCAATCTCTAAATCCGACTGGGATGCTTACGAAACATCCTGGGATTTCCAGAAGAATGAACTTCTTGCAATGACCCTTGAAGACGAAGATGCCAATGTTCAGTTTGATATTGATGAAGCCGCCAAGTGTGGAAAAATGCTATGCATCGACCGAGCCGCGCCCGAACCTGAAAGCCTGTCTTGGCGAATGAGAGTCTATCAGGGCAAATGGGAGCGCCTGTTCAAACAGCTCCATGCTAACGAAGAAGAACTTAATCGACAATTCATTGAAATCTATGGCTTGCAAGACGAATTGACACCCGATGTCCCACTGGATGAAGTGACTATCCTTCAACAGGGTGAAATTTCAATCGGCAAGCCAGCCGATTGCAATATGAGCTGCGATGCGCCTCTTGTCGATTATGAGCAAATAGAATGGCATGAAGATGTTGTTATCAAGCAGTTCATTAGCTATGCCGTTGGCTGCATAATGGGCCGTTACCGACTGGATAAGCCTGGGCTTGCCATTGCGCACCCGAACGCTACCGCCGAGGAAATTGCCCCTTACACCTATAACGGCGAAACCTTCAAGATTGACGATGACGGAATCATCCCGCTGATGTCTAAGGATTCAGCTTTCCCCGACAACGCCGTAAACCGCTTTACGGATTTCTTGCGGATTGCCTTTGGCTCTGAAAAATTGACCGAGAATCTGAATTATGTAGAAAAATGCTTAGGCAAATCTATTGAAGATTACCTCTATAAGAATTTTTGGGATGACCACAAGAAAATGTACCAGAACCGCCCAATCTATTGGCTCTTCAGCAGTAAAAAAGGTGCATTCAAGTGTATCGTCTACATGCACCGCATGGACGCCTATACAGCAGAACTCGTCCGTAAGAATTACCTGCTCTCCCATCTAGACTACCTACGCAAACGAATAGCCGGTCTAGAGGCAGACGAATTAAATCTTTCTTCTGCAGACAATAGAATGCTAAAAAAGCTCCGTGATCACTACGATGAATGTCTTGAATACGATGGTCGCTTACAACGTGTTGCATCAGAACAAATCGCATTTGATCTAGATGACGGCGTTGTCGTAAACTACGCAAAATTCGGAGATGTTCTCGCAAAAATCAAGTAGGAATAAATAAACATGGCACTATTTGAAAAAATTACAGATTATTTTACGCGCAAACCCGACTTGCACGTTCTCTTTGTTTTTGACAATGGTTTACAAGGGTACGAACAAGAGCTCCCCCATCCAGGCGACGCTCAATGGCCAGAAAATTTCATTTATGAAATCTATGACAACCGGTCATTCAGAATAAAATACAACATTGAACACGAATGGAAAGAGAAAAAAGTCGTACTGCTAGTAAGATCAGCATCACCACAAGACGAAGAATCACGATTAGCCTTTCCTCTTTTAGACATCTTGGCAAGTAATATGGAGTTCAAAGAAGATTCTCCTGAATTATTCATGCAAGAAAGAAACATAAGCCACGATTACATTGACTATGTAAAGCGTAATATCACCAAATTGCAACGCAAGAAAAATGACGATATCCTAAAAGGCTATTACAGAGATTTGTCAATCGACATATTAAACAGAAGTATCATAAGTGCTGAGTTAGATTCAAGAAACCTTCTAGATTGGCCCTCCATTTTTCTGAAACTCATTATATTGGGCAAAAAAGATAACGCAAAAAGAAAAGACAAATTCTTCAATGCTATATACCAAAGCAAGGATTCTCTCCAAGCATTACAACAAATGGTGCAACGAACATTTGGGTATAAAGTAGATCCAAATCGTCAATTTAATTACGAAGGAATGCTACAGTTCATCGCAAAATCCTTGAAATATAATTCAATATGCGGTAATTTGACTCTTATTCCTGGCGACAATTATGAACAATTCAAAGTTTTCGGAGCACTTGATACAATAAACGCCATTTGGGATGCAGGACAAAAAGACGAAGTATTCAAAGAAACTTTAGATGAAATAGCTTCTGATATAAACGAAAGCTACATTCTAAAGATTTACGGAGCAGAAGCAAATTACTTCCGATTAACACCAAAGCTCGCATATCCAATTGCAGAAAATCTAATTGAAGAACGTCTTTGGGCCGCTCCCAATGAAGTAAATGACAAAATTCGTTCAATGTTAAACAACACAGATGACAACCAAGTCAAAGGAACTCTTCAGTTTCTTGCAAGAATCTGCGATTTTTATACAACTAGAAATTCACTCAAGATAAACCGCTTAAGCACCCCCCAAGAATACATTCAGACATACACAAGCGACATATATTTACTAGACTCATATTACAGACTTGCGTTGGAGCTATATGTAGATTTTACTGATGAAAATCCAATCAAAGAATCTCTTGAAAACGCAAAAAAGCGCCTCGATAATGATTACGCTAAATTCACCAGCGATTTAAATCGTAATTGGATAAACAGTTTCAATCGTGATTGCGGAGACATCCACAAACTCGGCTTTACCTGCCAAAATGAATTTTACACCAAATACCAGAAAAAGGATTCCAAATTAGCAGTAATCGTATGCGATGCATTCCGTTATGAAATCGCCGAAGAACTTAAGTTGGAGCTGTTGAAAAATAAAAAACACATTCCAAGCCTCGATTTTGCTATTGCACAACTTCCCACCGAAACAAAATATTGCAAAACAGCCTTACTTCCGCACAATTCATTAGAGTTCGTAGAATCTCCCGAACCAACACTCACTGTTGACGGAGAGGTCCTTTCAACTCTTGACCAACGCGAGAAGCATCTAAGAAAATACGTAGCAAACGCAAAGTGCATTAATTACAAAGATCTAGAGGGAATGAACCAATTGCAAAAAAGAGAATTATTCAAAAGTCCTCTAGTTTATGTTTTTTACGATTTTATAGACGACTCCGGTCACGACCACAACGCAAAAATTCTTACCAAAGCCTGTAGGGAAGCGATAAACGAATTAAAAAGTTTTATCTACACCTTGCATTCTACAATAGGAGTAAGCAATGTGGTACTGACTTCAGATCACGGGTTTCTGTACGATTTTGACATTGCCGAACAAGACAAGCAACAAATTGCAGAAAACAATCTAGAGAAAAAAACACGTTATTATTTGACCAAATCTAACGACTCTATTCAATACATTTCAAAATATCCTCTATCAAAAGTTTCTGGAATGAACAGAGACGACATATTTGTCGCCGTTCCATCAGGAACAAACCGCATTGCAGCTCCAGGTGGAGGCTACAATTTTGCACATGGAGGAATCGCATTACAGGAAATAATTATCCCCATACTGCGATCAAATACGACTCATGACGATGACAAGCAAAAAGTAAGCATAACAGTCCTTAACAGCAACTTAAGAATGGTTTCCAGCATACTACAGATTCAAGTATTGCAAAAAGAAGCCGTATCTAAGGAGTTTAAGCAACGCATCATAAAATGTGCTATTTTTGACAACAGTACTCTTGTCACTGAAGAAAAAGAAATCGCCTTAAACAGCACCAATGAAACAGATTTGGCAAAACGTGTATTTGAAATAAAACTAGCTTTAAATAAGTCAAACACATCTCAAATTCTAGAACTTAAGATTTGGGATGTAGACGATCCAATCAATCCTCTTTACAAGGCTCCAGTTACAAACAACACATTCATTGACCGGGATTTCTAAGGTAAAACATGGAATTACAAGACAAAATTCTAGAAATATTCAACGGAAAAGTTGTCCGCAAGGATCTTGCCTTCTTAGTTAAAGGAGGTCTTCCCGTACCAACCTATGTTCTTGAATATCTTCTTGGACAATACTGTGCCTGTTCTGACGAAACCGTCATTGCAGAAGGTATCGAAAAAGTCAAGTCTGTCATACGCGAAAACTATATAAACCGAGCCGACAGTGAAATAATCAAAGGCCGAATCCACGACCAGGGACAATACAAGATTATCGACAAAGTCAGCGTAGTCCTAAACGATCGCTTAAACCGTTACGAAGCCACCTTTGCCAACCTTGATTTAAGCAAGGTCCCTATATCAGAGGCAATCGTCAGACAAAATCCTAAACTTCTTTCCGGCAATGGAGTTTGGAGCATTGTAACAATATCCTATATTCCGTCAAATGAGGTTGACTCTCCATGGAACATAGAATTTTTTAAGCCCATCCAAATATCCAATGTAGACGTCAAAGATTACATCGAAAAGCGCAAGGAATTTTCCACCGACGAATGGATTAACCTCCTGATTCATACCATTGGGCTAAATCCGGAGTTGCTTTCTGAACGCGAAAAGATGATAGCTCTTTGTCGTTTGCTCCCACATGTGGAGAACAACTTCAACTTTATGGAATTGGGGCCAAAGGGGACTGGTAAATCACACGTATTCCAAGAGCTGTCTCCGTATGGAGTTCTCGTTTCCGGTGGCGATGTAACTTCGGCACGTCTTTTCGTTAAAATGTCGGGTAACCGAGAAATTTTAGGTCTTGTCGGCTTTTGGGATGTCGTTGCATGGGACGAATACGAACAGCAACCCGGTAAAACAGTAGATCCCGTAATGATTGATACCATGCAGAACTACCTTGCCAATAAGTCATTCAACCGCGGCAGGGCAACTCATGAAGCCTCTGCATCCATGGCATTTGTGGGCAACACAAAGCACTCTGTAGAAACCATGCTTAGGAACAGCCATCTATTCGAGTCTATCCCAAATCAATTCATCAAAGGTGCATTCCTTGATAGAATTCATCTCTACAACCCCGGCTGGGAAGTTAAAATTCTAAAAAAGGAATCCTTTAGCAATGGCTATGGTTTGATTACAGACTATATCGCAGCAGTTCTGCACGAACTCCGAAAAAAAGATTTCTCCGGAGATCTCTCAAAATTTGCACAATTTGACAAGACACTTTCCGAACGCGACCATCTAGCCATCAGAAAAACATTTTCTGGACTAATTAAGTTGATCTTCCCTGACGGCAAATACACCGATGAAGAAGCTTTCAAAATTATTGATTACGCAGCAGAATGTCGCAAACGCGTAAAGGATCAATTATACATTATTGATGAGACCTTCCGCAACGAGCCCACGAAATTTGAATACTTAAATGTAAAATCAGGTCAAAAGATTTCCATCGAGACTCTTGAAGAGATAAACTACGCCACAGCAGAACGAAACCGTACTGGAGATAATACCAGTTCTGCTGATGAATGCAAAAACTCTAAAACACCACAAGCAACAGACAATCAATCCGCTACAAGCAACAATGCAGATGTTCTTTCCAATGAACAAGCTCCAAAGCTTGAAGAAAAGGAAATTCATTTACGTCCCGGTCAAACCGGTTATTCATACAAAAATCTATTTTCTGCATATTTAAAAGATGCCAAACAAATCACTATTGAAGACCCTTATATTCGTAAATATTGGCAAATTAAAAATCTTGCAGAATTTATGGCGATGCTTGTAGAAACTCGAAATGTAGACGGTCTGAAAGTCCATCTAGTAACAAATTCCGACGAATATGAGCGCAAGGAAGTAATAGACGCGCTATCGGAAATTCAGGGCGAAGTTGATGCACTCGGCATGGAATTCACCTATGAATTCCGCAATTTCCATGATCGCAGTATTGTTACCGATGACGGATGGAAAATCACACTTGGTCGAGGATTAGACATCTATGACGGCTACTCCAAATATTCTATAGCAGTCACAGCACCCACACGCCGGTCTTGTAGGGAATGTTCTATTATTTTTAGGAAAGTCTAATACTATAAAGAAATCTGAATATGAGAACGGGTGTAGAAGCACACCCGTTATTTTAGTTTATATAAAACTTGACATTTTATTATCAATTTCTGGGACATCCCTTTTCAAACATTCGTAAGTGCAGAAGCATACATCTCACCCGCATTCAATTGACTTGGCAACAAGCTCCTTTAGATGTTCCTCAGTGTATCTTTTTATACCAATCCGGTATTCTATTGTTCTTTTGCAAATCACTTCTTGTGAACATATCTCTCATATTCGCAGCATTCGATACATTCCACTTACTAATGTCTCCGTTGAATACGGAATTTCTGAACATTTCGCTCATATTTGTCACTTTTGATACATCCCATTCGCAAAGATTTCCGTTGAAGTCCGAGTTTCTAAACATCCCGCACATATTTGAGACATTTGACACATTCCATTCGCTAAGATTTCCGTTGAAGTCCGAATTTCTGAACATTTGTCTCATGTTAGTGACTTTTGATGTTTTCCATTTGCTGATATCGCCATCAAATTTTGAACGAAAAAACATTCTGCTCATATTCGTCACATTTGACACATCCCATTCGCTGATGTCACCATTAAAATCGGGTATATGCTCAAACAAACTACTCATGTCCGCTATCCTTGAAACGTCTATAAAATTCAAATTACAATTGTTTCCCTTTCTCTCGATAGCATCTTTAATAAATCGATGCAACATTTTTTTTGTCCCAGTCGGGATTTTTCCTGATTCTATAAGCGCAGAACCTTCAAATATTTTATCAAACTTCTTGACTCTTATGATATTCCAGCTGATTATGTTACCATTGAATTTTGATTTCACAAACATTTCGCTCATATTTGTAACATTAGAGACATCCCATTTACTGATATCGCCATTGAATTCGGATTGGGCAAACATACGGCTCATGTTTGTAACATTGGAGACATCCCATTCACCGATATTCCCACTGAATTGAGATCCTTGAAATAGTCCACTCATATCGGTCACCCTAGACACATCCATATTATTTAGACTGCAATCATTTCCTCTAATAGTTATTAAAGCCTTTACAAGACTCCTCAAATGGGTATTATTTCTGACAACTATTTTATTATCCTCGTTGGTTGCACTTTGTATTATTTTATGGTAAATAATATGGCATAAAGATGTGTCGCCAAATTCGTCCATTTGGTCTAAGCCTGAAACATTCCATTTTCTGATGTCTCCATTAAACTGAGAATTTTTGAACATTCCACTCATGTTTGTAACATTGGAAACATCCCATTCGCCGACATTCCCATTGAACTGAGAATCCTTGAACATTCCACTCATGTTTGTAACATTGGAAACATCCCATTCGCCGATATTCCCATTGAACTGAGAATCCCTGAACATTCCACTCATGTTTGTAACATTGGAAACATCCCATTCGCTAATATTCCCATTGAATTGAGATCCTTGAAATAGTCCCCTCATATCAGTCACCCTAGACACATCCATATTATTTAGATCACAATTATCTCCATGAATAGTCATCATTGCGTTTATTAAATTTCTTAGGTGTGTGTTATTTCTAACAATCACTTTGCCATTTTCATCGGTTGCATTTTTTATTATTTTGCAATAAAATTTATTTCGCCAAGAGGCGTCGCCAAATCCATCTATTTTGCAAGAATCATCAACAGTCCAATTGCTGAGATCTCCGTTGAATTCTGATTCAGAAAACATCCAACTCATATCAGTCACTTTTGACACATCCCAGTTGCTAACGATTCCATTGAACGGAGAACCACAAAACATTCGACTCATATCCGTTACGCTAGAAACATCCCATTTACTGATGTCACCCCGAAAGGCCTCGTTTCGATCAAAAAAAGGTTCATAACTATGAGTTTCAAACATGCTTCTCATATTTTTTACATGCGACACATCCCACTTACTAATATCTTTATTGAATTTTGAACTGTAAAACATTCCACTCATGTCTGTTACATTTGAAACATTCCAGTTACTGATGTTACCATCAAAATTTGAACACCGAAACATGTTGCGCATATTTGTTACATTAGACACATCCCATTCGCTGATATTCCCATTGAAGAAAGATGTGTAAAAAAGATTACTCATATCCGTCACTTGCGACACATCAATAAAATTCAAATCAGCATGGTCACCAAGGCTGTGCATCATATCTTTTAAATGATATTCATCGCGAGCAACGACTTTGCGACCAGTTTTCATGCATAAAGATAAGGACAACCTATCTGTTAGTCCCCAAAAGTTTCCTGTGTAGCAGGAATCCTTGAACATATCATCAATACATGTTTCAGGAGACACTTTCCAGTTGCTGATATCGCCATTGAATTTTGATCTAGAGAACATTGAGTCCATTTGCGTGACGTTGGCAACATTCCAATGGCTTATATCGCCATTGAAACGTGCTCCAGCGAACATAATCGACATATTAGTAACATTGGAGACATCCCAACAGCTTATGTCACCATCAAATTCAGAACACATGAACATCTCATACATATTGATAACATTAGAGACATCCCATTTACTGATATCGCCATTGAACTGAGACTGTTTGAATAAACTATCCATATGCGTTACTTGCGACACGTCAATAAAATTCAGGTCGCAATCCGGACCATACTTTTCTATGGCTTCTCGGACCAAATTATGAATTGTTCCGTTTGTTGCTATAACCTTTTCCGGCATACTCCACCTCTTTTTTTACCTGTTCCATGTTTTTCTCCTAGTGAACACCCAGAGTCACCAAACAGGGTCTACCCCTTCAAAAACTCCAAAATCCTTGCTCGGTAATCCGGAGCTTCGTCGTAGGCGGCATGGCCGTAGTTCTCGTAAACGTAGAGTTCCGTCGGCACACCATTTTGCTTTAGCACTTCGGCGATTTCTCGGGAAGCGATTACGCCCAAGACCTGGTCGAGTTCGGCGCCCAAAACGAGCGTCGGACATTTGAGCTTTTCAAGTCCTGCAAAAGCATCGTATTCGAGGCAAGCGCGAGCAAGCACGCAAAAGCGCTTCATGTCCTGTTCCGTGGCATTCGTGTTCATGCGCATCAGACTCTTTTTGTACTTGCGGATTGTTTCAGCAGAAAAAACTTTATCTATAAAATTCGAGCAGAGGGCTTCGATATCGCGAGCTTCGGCGAGGCGTTTCCATTCCGTCATCACCGCGCGAGACATATCGTTCAAGCGAGCAGCACTGCAACCAAGCGCCAAGCGTTCGACCTTCTGCGGGTATTGTTCAGCAATGATTTGCGAAATCATGCCACCCTGCGAAATTCCAATGAAGCAGGCGCGTTCAATGCCCAACGCATCCATCGCTTCGGCAGTATCAGCCGCCATCTGTTCCATCGGATACGATTCACCGAAATTCTTTTTACGGTCGAACATGTAGACCGTATAATCGTCTGCGAATATCTTGTACGAATCCACCACCATCGAGGCAAGGCCCATCATACTCTTGAGACTCATCCCCGGTAACAACACGAGCGTACGCGCGCCTGTACCAAACTTGAGGTAGTCCATTTCAAAATTGTCGGTTTTTACGGTCTGTACGGTATAATCAATCATATTTTAAAGATACTATAATTTTAAGGTCTTCAGATATGCTTTTTGTTCATCCGTGATACGATAGCTTTCAATCGCCTTCTGGATAGTCTTGTTATGCGTCCATGTATCGAGCGCATGTTTTTCAATGAACGGGAGTGTCGCCTCGTACTGCTTTGCAAGTGCCGTCGCAAAGAACCACGCCACCATCATATTGAGGTAATATTCCTCGCTGCGGATTTTCGCAACCCACTTCAAAAATTTCGGTTCAAAGTCATCGTCCAAAAAGAACGACATCAAAGTTTCAATGCCAAAGCGTACCGTGTAGACATCGGTCACAGGATCTTTCATCCAGCGTTCGACATCTTTCAAAAGTCGCTTGCGGTTCGCAGCCTTCGCAAAAACTTTCGGGCGCATTTGGTCGCACGTCGCCCAGTTATCCACATACGGCAAGAACGCATCGATGTGAGACACGCAATCATCATAGTCCTTGATTAAAGACAAAATAAACGCATGGATTTGATTTTCGTCGTAATACTTGTGCGGGAGCGTGGTCAAGAATTTTTCCACATCGGGGTGACTTGCAAATTCCTTTGCTATGGCACGCAAATCGGGAGTGCGCACGCCGATAATCGACTTTGCATCCGTCGTCGGAATCAACTTGCTATGGAAAGCCTTGAACTTTAAATCCTGTTTTGCAAAAAGCGCTTTTTGGATTTCATTAACGACATTCATTACTTTATCTCACCTCGCCAAATTAACCTTTTCCATCGGCAGACTCCATGGATAATTCGCCTCCGCGGAATTGGGTTCTTTCACAGGAATCACAACCGCATTAGGATAAGCTCCAAAATCCACACAAATCAAGAACACCGGAAACACAAGGGCGAACAAGACCGCCAATTCCCTATTCCCAGCTTCAAGCTCTTCCCTTTCTTCTTTTTTTGTCTTCCCCGTCCACCAATCGCGTTCATCATCGTGGCTGTGGTCTATTTCTTTCTTTTTTCGATGCACGTACGCGGCACCATAGACAACGTCATCCTTTTTCGCTTCCAAATACATTTCGCTTTCTGCCGTATTTTCAATAGTGCAGGCATCGCTAGCAGAACACACCAATTCGCCATTCCGGTAAATGGAATAATCCCCAGCCCCATCCGATACAGAAACGCTCATATAAGAAGCACAGCCCACCAGCCAAAACGAAATCACGAACAAAATGCAAAAGAATCTCATACGCCAAACTTCACTCCAACAGAAAAACCATGAACAACTTCTTTCGAGCCATCAAGGATATTTTTCATTTTATAAATTTCTCTGAAATAGCGAGATTCCAGCATAATATGGACTTCATTTTTCAACTTTAATGAAAGTCCCAATTCCACAAAATATCCCGGTGTCACAACGGATTCACTTTCCGTTTTTTCTTCTTTAAGACCATACCTGTTTTCAAACTCTGTTTTGATCTCCGTTGCGACGAGTCCACCATTGATACCGGCACCCAGATACGGGACCACAAAACGACGCCCGAACATATACGCCACAGAAAAAGAAGCGCCCAGCACGGAGCCATGCACGCCTTTGGGTTTTGAGCCCAAGAAGGCAATATTCAAATTTGCCGCCATCTTGATAGATTCCACATTGAACTGCACAAACGGTTCATAATTGTAATCCACAAACTTTATCGGAGCAATCAGTCCTATAGCGCCAAAACCGAAACCACAAATAAATTCTTTTTCCCAGCGATCCATTTTCCGAGCAACATAACTTGCAACAGGAGCAAAGTCCTCCGGTGAATAAGCAATATGTCCATAAGACCAAAGCAACTTACCTTCCGGGCTCCGCTTTTCATAAATGACAGCTACCCCTTTTTCTTTGCGAATCAACTTTATTTGCAGCAAGTAATCGCAATCAGACTTATTGGGGACAACTTCATCGCCTTCAACGGCAACATATTCTTTAGTTAAAGAAACAATTTTTTCAGCATAGTCTTCGTGAACATTTTTCAAATGCACCGGCAATATGTAATACGACGTTTTCGCCCACAAAGGCGCCGCAAGCAGAACTGCAAAAATAAAAGGACAAATAAATTTCATGAAAGCAAAGCACCCAAAAACGCAATCAAACTTGAACTACCGCACAATATTCCGACAATTCAAACGAAGAGCTCCGTAAACATAAGCCGTACCATTACGCGTTTCGCAAGTTTCATCATACGATTCATCGCATGCCTCGACAACCTTCGGAGATGCCATCGAATAGCAGCCCTCTACTGTCGCTTCATTATTATGACACTTAGCGAAGCCCAATTCCAGAGTCAAAGAGTCGCAATTATCCATAGGCAAGCAAAATGACACCTTCGATATATTGTAAGCCATCGGGTAATACCCCTGCATCGTCGTCATATCAATACGGCACAACGTCTTCGAAGTTGCAACGCTCGAAGAACTTTCGGCAAACGGATTTTCCGCAGAAGAAAGCGCCGCTGACGAGCTGAGATTATTACCAGCGCCAGGACCCGAAACATCCGCAGAAGATGAAGACTGCAAAACATTTTCTTGCGGCGATGCAGAATTATCATCACAGCCAAGCATCATGCCACAAGCAAGAACAGATACAGCACAAATAACATTCCAAGTCGTTTTCTTCATAAGGGATCCTTCTCCACTCTCTTAATTTGTTCTCTACAATATACAAAAAAGCACCCTTAAAAGGGTGCCAGTATATGGACAACATCCTCGATAGGGTGGCTTTCATCATCTATGCTTCCGAGACCCGCATTCGAACTGTTGATCGATGCGATCAAGGCTTTTCCAAAAGAAGTAGCATTCACATCAGCTTTCATCACCGAAGTCCCAAACTGATGACCGCACGTGCCACAAGTCACGGCAATATTTTTCGCCCCCGAAAGAGGACTCCCGCCACCACCGGTACAATAGGCAGTTTCGTGACACTTCGGGCATTCCGCCTGAAACATCGGCTTTTCCCACAAGCGAAGCAACCCGCCCAAGAAAGCCACCGGCACATTCCATTCTCCAGAATAAGCTAGCCCAAAACGAATGCAGTCTATATGGCAACGTGCCATCTTATCATCAGCAAGAATGCGCTCCCTATTACGAATAAATAGAGGCACGCTTTCGCGAAGAATACGCCGACGGCGTTCCTTGCGAGCCCTGTAAATATCAGCAATTGCACGTTCTTCCATGTGCAACGCCTGCTGATCATCGCTGATTGTCGACTTTTTCATAAAATTCCTTCACTAAGGTTCACCAGCCCATCAATCCAAGTATAGTGAATGACATTGTGGACACGAATTAGACTATCGACAGTAGCACGAGGAACTCTCGAAAAATCAAAAGGGCGGCACCCCGACTCAATTCGCTTTTCAAAATAGAACAATGTATCGCCTTTTCTTTCAAACTTGTCTGTAGTTTCAAATTCTGTGTTTTCCCAACTGGTAAATCCATCAGGACATTTGCTCGTATATTCCCTCAAGAAATTTTCTCGTTCTCTATTGATTTCAATAATCAACTCTGTGACAAACGTGGATATAAAAAAACAACACTCGCCCAAAACCAAAAATTGTTAAGCGTTGATTTCAAATCTTGTATAATCATTCTACCCACTTTTATATTTCGTCATCCCTCAGCATGTTCGAAGCTGCTGATCTAAAAAGTTTCCTCATGAATGCTTCATACTCGGGATCGCCTTTTTTAGGAGGAAGAACGATCTTGTTGGGGACAGTTTTGTTGTTCTGCTTCTGATCATTTTCAATTTGTTTTTCTTCCATATTGGACTCCTTTTTAAATAAAAACGCCGTTTTTCCATCATAATCGGCAATTTCACCATTTTCGACGATGCTCCCCCAGGTCCCCTTAAATCAGGCACCTTCCACGCACGTCGGGCGCATATATGCTAATACACGCATAATTATTATCGAAAAACAAAAAGAAAAAGTAAACTGATTGGGATATACCGAATAAAAAAAGACGTGCAAGGTTACGA
The DNA here is from genome assembly GCF_900142945.1 of Fibrobacter sp. UWB7. Lineage (NCBI taxonomy): Bacteria > Pseudomonadati > Fibrobacterota > Fibrobacteria > Fibrobacterales > Fibrobacteraceae > Fibrobacter > Fibrobacter sp. UWB7. Next base: position 293,634 of record NZ_FRCO01000003.1, on the reverse strand, counting down.
AGCAGCGAAACATTTATATTTCGATATTTCGTAACCGAAGCAGTCTTGCGTATAACGCAAAATTCCCCGGAACTTTAGATTCCGAGGATTAATAATTCAAGTCTCAAAAAGACGACTATGCGACTTTCGCCTTATTAAGCATAGATGCTTCGCATCCTAGCCTCAGCGGCTCGGTCATGCCCGTGCAAGCACGGTCGCGACCCTCGCCTTACCAGGCTTTTACCGTCGTGAAAGCGAAAGCTTCTCCGTCGGCGTCGTTTGCTTCGAGGTAGTTTATCTTACAGCTTCGACGAAGACCTTTTCGCCATCTGCATCAGATTCCTGCAAACCAGCCGTAGAATCCTTCCACACGATAGCGTTCGCTTGCGTCTGGCGCGAGGCGCCCTACCGCAAAGGCTCGGGAAAAAGCCTTCCGGAAACATAAAGAAGTTCGGTTTCTTTTTTACGGGAAATACTTCATGATGTATAAATATAAATAAATTTTACAATCATCTATATTTTGATACACATTTTTCCACAACGTTTGAGTCTAAAAATTTATCCCATCGGCATTCTTGGAAATCACCTTTCATAATGCCATCTATTTTCTCATAAAAAAGTTTATACTCAAAAGACTCAGGATTATTCCTCAAGGCGCTATCAAAACACTTAGGACTTATCATATCGAAATATTGATATTCATTTCCGTCATAGTAAATGATATTCAATGTTTCACCAACACATTCACGTGGAGGAATTCCTCTTTTTTTAATGGACATCTTTTTTTCAGAAAAATAAGACATAACGAGTCTGTAATCCATAGAGTTAATTGAGTATTCTTTACGGCATTTGTCCATGAAAAAATTTTCATATTCCTGGGAAGTGTAACTTTCTCCTACACATAATCCGATATCTGGATATCCAATATCCCAAGATGGGAAATTAAGAAACTTATAAATACGAATTTTATTTGAATCTAATGGGATAAAACCAATTTTCCTTTGATGATCTTTTTCAAAAAGGATATAAAACCCCTTATCTTTCCACGATATTTCTTCGTCACTAATACGACCGTAAAAATCAACATAATAGCCCACACCAGTCGGAGGAACTAACTCCGTTCTATATTCACTTTGCGGAGGGACTTTTGACAATTCTTTAGACGGTTCTAAATTACTTGATGCGCAAGCAGCAAATAATATAAGAATCCAGGAATACTTTATAAAGCTCAGCATAATTTATCACAATACATCAATAAACATTGGAGCAAAACAACTTCATATGAATATAAAAATATCCCCGGAATTTTAGATTCCGGGGATAAAGTATTTCTGGTTTGGCTGGGAAATCCCCGCCTTCGTGGGGATGACAATTACGCCTTAACCGTCATGAAGCTGAAAGCTTCCCCATCGGCGTCGTTTGCTTCGAGGCCATCGGCAGCGGCAGCCCACTTGATGGCGACAGCTTGCGTTTGGCACTTCGTGCCCAAACTCTTCGGCTCGGCAATGTCCACGCAAGCGTGGCCGCTGCTCTCGCCTTGCAAGGTTGTCACCTGCGATGTACTTATCTCACAGCTTCGACGAAGACCTTTTCGCCATCTGCATCAGATTCCTGCAAACCAGCAGTAGAATCCTTCCACACGATAGCGTTAGCTTGTGTCTCGCCCTTGATGTAAGATTCGTTTTCCTTCACAGCCTGCTTCAGCACTTCGCTTTCAGAATAAAGTTCAATGCTGATACGGTCAGAGATTGCAAAGTTCTGGTCCTTACGGCGGTTCTGGATGCGGTTCACGAGTTCGCGGGCCACACAGGCGCGGCGGAGTTCGTCCGTAATCTTGAGATCCAGAGCCACAGTGAAGTGCTGGTTGGCTTCCACAGCCATGCCGTCAGCAACAATGCGGTTGAGCATCAAGCAGTCAGCACCAACTTCACCAAATTCGAACTTGATCGTCTCGCCAGCCTGGAGAGCCTTGATTTCATCAACCGTAAGGCTGTTGAGCTTAGCGGAAATCACCTTCATGTTCTTTGCGTAATCCGGACCCTTAGCCTTGATAGCGAGGAAGTTCGGCTTAGCAGAAAGCTTCACGAGCTTGGTTTCGTCTTCGAGGAACTTCATTTCGCGAACGTTGAGTTCTTCGAGGATCAAGTCCTTCATCGTTTCAGCAACATTCTTTTCTTCGTTGCCGTGAGCAACGACCGTCATGCTAGCAATCGGCATACGGTTCTTTACGTTGTTCGTTGCACGAATCACGCGGCCCATTTCAACCATGCCACGCACCATGGCGATGCGTTCCACGAGCTTTTCATCCATGAGGGACTTGTCAGCACTCGGGAATTCGCAGAGGTGCACGCTCACCGGAGCATTAGCATCGACTTCGCGAACGAGAATCTGGTAGATTTCTTCGGCGAGGAGCGGGAGGAACGGAGCGAGAATCTTGGAGAAGTCTACGAGCACCTTGTACATGGTAGCATAGGCGGCGTTCTTGTCGCCATCGTTTTCAGACTTCCAGAAACGGCGACGGCTGCGGCGCACGTACCAGTTCGTGAGGTCATCGACCGCGGCAATCACGGCGGGCACCACGTTGTACAGGCGGTAAGCCTTCATTTCCACTTCGACCTTGGCGGCCAAATCCTGCAAGGTAGCAAGCATCCAGCGGTCAAGTTCGTTGTCGCTCTTCACTTCCTGACCCGGCTTCCACGTGAGCTGACCCTTGGCGGCATCGGCGTTATGGTTCGAGACAAAGAATGCGACAGCGTTCCAGAGCGGGAGCATCACCTGCTTCACGATGCCCTTCACGCCTTCTTCGCTGAAGCGGAGGTCTTCGGCCTTGAGGGCAGCAGAGTTGATCATGAACAAGCGAATAGCGTCAGCACCCGTGCGTTCGATGAGGTCGTTCGGATCCGGATAGTTGCGCTTGGACTTACTCATCTTGGAACCGTCTTCGGCCAAGATAATACCGTTCACAATCACGTTCTTGAATGCAGGCTTCTGGAACAGAGCGTTCGAAAGCACCGTCAGCGTGTAGAACCAACCACGAGTCTGGTCGAGACCTTCGGCAATGAAGTCGGCCGGGAAGCTGCGTTCCACGAGTTCCTTGTTTTCGAACGGGTAATGGCGGCTGGCATACGGCATGGAGCCGGATTCGAACCAGCAGTCGAACACTTCCGGCGTGCGGCGGTAAACCTTGCCGTTCTTTTCAATCGTGAGCTTGTCCACAAAGTGCTTGTGCAAGTCATCGAGCTTCACGCCAGTGAGCTGCTGGAGTTCTTCGATGGAACCGACAGCAATCATGTCGCCGTCGTCGCTGAGCCACACCGGAATCGGCGTACCCCAGAAACGGTTACGGGAAAGGTTCCAGTCGCGGGCACCTTCGAGCCACTTGCCGAAACGGCCATTCTTGATATGGTCCGGGACCCAGTTCACGGTCTGGTTGTTTTCGACCATCCATTCCTTCAGGGTCTTGGTCACGCCGTCCTTGCTCGTGACAGGGGCGTCAATCTTCAAGAACCAAGTCTTGAGGGCGCGGTAAATCAGAGGAACGCCGGTACGCCAGCAGTGCGGGTAGCTGTGGACAATCACGTCCTGCTTGAACACGCGGCCCTGTTCCTTGAAGTAGCGGATAATTTCCTTGTCGGCTTCCTTCGCACCGAGACCTTTCCACATCGGGACCTTGTCGGTGAACTTGCCTTCGGTATCGAGCGGGTCGAAAAGGCCGAGGTCGAGTTCAGCACCCTTCTGGAAGTCTTCTTCACCGAAGGAGGGAGCGGTATGCACGGCGCCAGTACCATCTTCGGTACTCACGTAGTCGGCGGGGTAAATCTTGTAGTGGCGGGACAGCTGGTCCGGCGTCACGAACGCATCGGAAATGCGGGAGAGCGGCTCGTAGTCCTTGCCCACGAGTTCAGAGCCCTTGCAGGTATCCACGATGTTCGGGTTCTTGAAGTAGGCGGCGGTGCGGCTTGCGGCAATCCAGTACTTCTTGCCGTCCTGTTCCACAAGGTTGTAGTCCATATCCGGACCCACAACAATGCAGAAGTTGGAATAAAGTGTCCACGGAGTCGTCGTCCACACGAGGATGCTCGTGTCCTTGAACTTGGCTTCGTCCGTGTTGAGCGGGAAGATGAGCGTCAGAGACGGGTCCTGACGGTCCTTATAGCCCTGGTTCGTTTCGAAGTTCGAAAGCGGAGTGGCGAGAGCCGGGCTGTACGGCTGGATGCGGTAGCCCTGGTAGATGAGGCCCTTGTCAAAGCACTGCTTGAACACCCACCACACAGATTCCATGAAGTTTTTGTCCATGGTCTTGTAGCCCTTGTCGAAGTCGACCCAGCGGCCCATGCGGCGCACAGTCTTCTTCCATTCGCTCGTGTACTTGAGCACCTTGCCGCGGCAAGTTTCGTTGAACTTGTCGACGCCAAGCTTCTGGATTTCGGCAACGCCCGCGAGACCGAGTTCGTTCTGCACAAGAGATTCAATCGGAAGGCCGTGGCAGTCCCAACCGAAACCGCGCGGAACCTTCTTGCCCTTCATGGTCCAGTAACGCGGAACGATGTCCTTGATGGTACCGGCAAGCAAGTGACCGTAGTGCGGAAGGCCCGTTGCAAACGGAGGGCCATCGTAGAAAGTATACGGTTCGGTTTCCGGACGGCTGTCAAGCGACTTCTTGAAACTTTCGTCCTTGTCCCACAATCCGAGCACGCGCTCTTCAATCTGCGGGAAGGTCTCTTCTTTCTTTACTTCACGAAACATGATTGAACCTCAGGGGCAAACACCCCACATTAAATTTTCGGGGGTAAATTTAGAAACTTTTGCGTAAGGCGAGTGAAGCGGGACTGTTTACAGGCCCATTTCCGAGCCTAGCAAAAGACACTCAAAGAGTGTCAAAGGCGAGTGCAGCGGCAAAACAACTAGTTGTTTTGACATTGCCGAGCCGAACTAAATGCGCTCCGAAGGAGCGCCAATTAGCAAATTCCCCCTCTATTATCAAATCAATACAAGAAAATCCAGCCAGCCTGAAGCTTACCACGTTTGTCATTTAACGGGATTTCTTCAGGTGCATATTCGAAATACAATCCCCAAGGATGTTTCTTTTTCCAAAATGCACTGATTCCAATCGTCAGCACATTCACACGATGAGCATACCCTGGATAATTTTCTTTCTCATGCGAAGAACCCAAAACATCTATATAGATTCCATAGTTCTTTACTGTAGAACCACCGCTATTAAAAGCCAATCGTTCATAATTGACGTAGGCACCCAAAGAAAATACTTCACCGAGATCAAACATCGCACCGCCGCCAACATTGTACAGAATAAAACCGTCAAAACGTCCCGTCGGATTTTTCACATTAGGTTCATAATTTTCTTTTTGTTCATTGGAATAATAGCCACCCACAAAAGAGACTCCCGCCCCTAAATATGCAGGGCCAATCCATTGCACAACACTCGGGCGCACCCCAATATCCATCGGAATTGAAAATGGAACAGACAAAAACAATCCGCCCTTTTGCCCTGCAAGCGAGTAATCAAACGAAAGCAATTCTACCCTTCCATTGAAAGCCCCACCACCAACAGAGCTTGTTGTATGCGGGGACGAAATTTCTCTATTTTCATCGCCCGCGAAAATTCCACTCGCCTCGATAAAGCGAAATTTTTTCTGATCTGACGAATACTTGAGAACAGCCGCATCGCCCAACATGTTCCCCGACGAGGTCACCGCACACCCCGAAAAAGCCAATGCAGACAAACAAAGAAAAACGGAGCAGGCACACCATCTTTTAACAAAAGAAAAGAACATATTACCTCCAAAGAGTATTCCAACTTAAACTAATTTACCAAAAATAAATTCACAAAATTCGCAAGAAAATTCGCCCACTGTAAGAAAATTATATATATCTATTAATAAATAGGACGGGAGCAGTGAAGCCACAACTTTCGACTTATGTAAGAAAACCGTTAGTCCTTTTTGGACTATCGAGATTTATTGTAAACCTTGAATTTACAATTTCTTGATAGCTATATTAGCGGCTAATCCATTTGAAAAAATCAAAAACAGAGGTACGAAAATGGCAGTAGAAGACAATTATAAAGTTGGACACGTCGTTATGATAACCCTTTCCGCCGCCATCGGAGGGTTCCTTTTCGGCTTTGACTCATCCGTGATTAACGGAGCCAACGTGGCCCTCAAGGGCTATTTCAACTGTAACGATATGCAGCTTGGTCTTGCGGTTTCTCTCGCATTGATCGGCGCTGCCATCGGTGCATATTTCGCCGGCCGTCTGGCCGATAAGTTCGGACGTGTGCGTTGCATGCTTGCAGCCGCCGTCCTTTTCTTTATCAGTGCAATCGGTTCTGGTCTCCCCTTTACCATCTACGATTTCATCGCTTGGCGCGTGATCGGCGGTATCGGTATCGGTGTGGCATCCATCATCGCCCCGATTTACATTGCCGAAACTTCACCGGCGCACTTGCGTGGGCGACTAGGTTCCATGCAGCAGTTCGCTATCGTTATCGGTATTTTCGTGGCACTGCTTTCGAACTACATCATTGTCCGCATTTCGGGTTCCGCAAGCAACTTGATTATGGGCATTGAATCCTGGAAGGTGATGTTCTGGGTCGAAGCTATCCCGGCTTTCCTCTACGGTGTCGCCGCCTGGCAGCTCCCGGAATCCCCGCGTTTCCTCGTGAGCAAGGGTCGCATGGAAGAAGCTCAGAAAGTGCTTTCGATGATTGCATCCGTCGGCATCAAGGAAAAGGCTCAGGAAATCGAAGACTCCTTCAAGACTCACAAGCCGGCCAAGCTTTCTGACCTCCTCGAAACGGTCGCTGGCAAAAAGCGCGTCGCTCCGATTGTCTGGGCTGGTCTCAGTATCGCCATTCTCCAGCAGCTCGTGGGTATTAACGTGATCTTCTACTATGGTTCCATGCTTTGGCAGAGTGTCGGTTTCGGTGAAAGCGATGCATTCCTTACGAGCGTGATTTCCAGTGCCATCAACTTGACCATGACTATCGCTGCTATTCTCCTTATCGATAAGATTGGTCGTAAGCCGCTTTTGCTCATCGGTTCTGCAGGCATGACCGTTACGCTCGGCATTCTCGCGTGCTGCTTCCTCTTCGGTTCCGACGCTAGCGGTAACCTCACAGGCAATAGCGGTATTTTCGCCCTCCTCGCCGCAAACTTCTACGTGGCTTTCTTCGCCGCTACTTGGGGTCCGGTGATGTGGGTGATGCTTGGCGAAATGTTCAACAACCGCATTCGTGCCGTGGCAATCGCAATATGCGGCCTTGCCCAGTGGGGTGCAAACTTCTTGGTCAGCTGGTCTTTCCCGGTTCTCGTCGGCAAGGACGGCATCGGCATCGGCCCGACCTACTTGATTTACACGACCTTCGCAGCAATAAGCTTTGTGTTAGTCGCCAAGCTGGTGAACGAAACCAAGGGCAAGAAACTCGAAGCCATGTAATCACAAGATTTGCTATAAATCAGCCCATCGAAGGTCTCGGATTTTCCGGGACCTTTCCTTATATAACTATTTTAATTTTTATTGGGTATTTAAATTGTTGTTGGACTAGGATTATGAATTACAAAACATTAGCACTCACTTCTGGACTCGCGTTCGGACTCGCAGGCATTGCCATGGCAAACCCCATCAAAACCATTCCTTGGAACGGCCATGTCGGAGCCGTAAGTTTCACTTTCGATGACGCTCTCGAAAATCAAATCGAAAATCTAAAGCCTGTGCTTGACAAACTGCCCGACGTGCACGTCACGTTTTTCCTCACAAGCATGGGGAGCGGCTATAGGCAACAGGCTGACGGTTATGCAGCGCTCGCAAACAGTGGTCACGAAATGGGCAACCATACCGAATCGCACGGGCACCTGACTTCGATTAGCGACAACAGCGAATTGGAAAAAGAAATCATCCAGTTTGCCGAAAACATCGAAAAGACGCTCGCGGACAACGGAGCAAACATACGCGTGATTTCATTTGCCACTCCTTTCTGCGAAAACAATGACAATATCAAAAGCATCATTGCCAAGCACCATTTCATCAACCGCGACTGCGGTTGGCATGGGCGCAACGAATGGGATACCGAACCGGACTGGTTAAGCCTCAGAGCAAAAATCTGGACGCGCTCAGGCGCCACCGTAGACGAGATGCTTTCGTCGCTCGACACGGCGGCTTTCATCGGCAACTTCGAAGGCGCGAACCCGTGGGACGTTCAAGTGAAAGGCGGTTCTTGGCTCGTAGTCTTGAACCATGGCGTCACTGACGACCAGGGCGACGATTACGCCATCGACCCTGCGGATATCGAAAAGCAATTCAAGCACGCTATCGAAAACAAGCTTTGGGTCGCACCGTTTGGCACCGTAGGCGCCTATTACCGCGCCCACTTTATCGTCGATGCAGCCAAAGAAACCGCAACAGACGATGGTTTTACTGTAGAATGGGAAATTCCTAGCGAGTACATGCCCGCAAGCATTCCGCTCCGAGTAAACATCGACACTCAAAGCGTTGGCGAAAATGCAATCGTAGAACAGGGCGGCAAAGCCATCAAGCGCGAAAGCGACGGCAGCTACGTTATCGAATTCACGGAAAAAAGCCTCAAGGTTCGAAAGCCAAAGCCTGGCGAGAATCCCGATTCGGAAACGTCACTTCCGAGCGTAGCAAAACGCCCACTCGCAGGTTCTCAAAACTACACAAAGTACACACTCTTCGACTTGAACGGAAATGCTCTTGGGAACGTCAACGGCTTTGAAGTGCCTGCAAAATTTCCAAAAGGCACGTACATCATCCGCGCCGAAGCGGCCAGTCAAATGCCTTTAATCAAAAAAGTTCATCGATAGCCTTCTTGACCTAACGAAAATACAAGAAATAACTGGATCCTTCGGGCTTAAGCCCTCAGGATGACAGGCCGGGATGACATCAAAAAAAACCGGGGCTTTCGCCTCGGTTTTTTTGCAAATTCGCTTTGTAACGTTGCGGATTACTTGACGTTGACGCGGTTCATTTCAGAACCCACGCGAACGATGTAGGAACCCGTAGCCGGAACGTTAACGGTCAAGCTGCTGCTCATCAGCATGCCACCAGCAATTGCCTTGCCCTGCATGTTGTAGACAGCGAACACGCTACCAGCCTTAGCACCGTTGATTTCGAGCTTCATGCCGTTTGCACGGACACTGAAGGTCGGCATCATGGAGACCTTGTAGAGGCTGACCGGCTTGATTTCCACGCCAGTGAGCTTGACCGGATCAATAGCCTGCTTAGAACCATCGAGGAATTCGACAGCCTTGATGGAGATTTCACCAATGCCACCCTTAGCATCCTTGACTTCCCACTTGAGGCCCTTGATAGCCTTGAGGATCTGAGCGCCTTCCGGAGCATTGTTTCTGCTGACCCAGTCAAGAATGGTAATTTCACTCTTGCCACCCAAGCCAACGAAACCGTAATCGCTCGGGGTCATATCATAGGTCACTTCCTTGTAGTCTTCGGTGTTGTCAACATAGACACCCGGTTCAGAACCAGCACCAGCGTTTTCGACCTTCTTTTCTTCGTTTTCGTCAGTAATGGTATTGAGAATAGCCATGCGGATCGGGCCAGTAGACTTAGCCGTCACGCGGATGTACTTAATGCCGAGAGCAGAGAAGTCCACACCGCAGCTCTTGTCCTTCTTGCAGTCATCCTTCTTGAAGGAAACGGCGATACCAGCAGACGGATACTTGAGGGTACCAGCAGCGGCAGCTTCCGGAGTCCATTCCGGTTCCGGACCGATTTCCATAGAAGCGCGGGCAATGATAGAACCATCATCCAACTTGTAAAGCGGAGAGTCACCAGAATCCGGGACCATCTTGGTACCGATACCGAGCTTGTCGTGGTATGCACCCCAGTTCCAGAGGCCAGAAACACCAACAGTCGTATCACCAAATGCCAAGTGTTCACCATCGCCTTCCTTGATGGACGGAGCCTTGGACGGATCCGGAGTGAAGGCGGTAAAGCCAGTCATGTTATAGAAGTTCGGCATGTTACCCGTCACGAGGAGGAGGTAGAGCATGTTCAAAGTAGCCGGATAGTACTTTTCACCAGCGACAGAACCTTCACCGCAACCCTGGGCGGTAGTGCAGCTTTCCTTTTCCTTAAGGACCTTGTAAACCGTACCGAGATAGGTTTCAGCTTCCTTGCTATCGATAGAAGACGTTGCAAGGCCGAGACCGCCGGAGAACGTAGAAGAAACAAAGTTACGTTCGTCGCTCTTGTCAGCCATGAAGATGCCACCAGTGTACTTATAACCAGAATTTACGCCACTAGCCGTGCGGGTTTCCGGAATGAGCCAGTCCACAATCTTCTTGTTGAAAGCCTGAGCCTTGGTATCACCGTACCAGTAATATGCCCATGCCATACGCCACGGCGTACGGGCTGCGTCATCGTAGAAACCAATGTCATTGGCAACGGCTGCAGACGTCAAAATCGGCTTGTGAGAGTTCCAGTCGCACCAGTCCGGAACAAGACCTGTCTTGGAATCCTGGCAAGCGTTCAAGTCCGTATAAGCCTGAGAGATGACGCTAGACCAAGAACCACCGGCAACGTCCTGGAAAAGCTGGAAGTTGGCTGTCGTTGTATAGCTCGGGTTGAAACCGTCGTTCCACTGGTTACCCGGCTTAATCTTGTTGCTGCCGATATCGTTAGAAGCAATCCAGGTAATGAGGGACTTACCGGCAGTGAGGTAAGAAGCATCATTCCACTGCTTAGAAGCCATCACGAGAGCGAGAGCAGCATCGAAGTCAGCGTCAGATGCAGTACCTGTACCGCCACTGCATCCGATACGCCAGTTCATACCACCATTGGCACCAACACTGTTGCTTGTCCAAGTCTTATAAAGATTTTTGAAAACTTCCTGATCATCCATATAGACGGTAATCAACATACCGTAAGCAATAGCTTCAGAAACGGTAGAACACGTTCCTTCCGGAGCGAGCACATAACCATTGCTAGCCTGGTACCAAGCCTGTTTCCACTTTGCATAGTGGGACTTGATCATGTCCGTATCGGCGTATTCAATAATCTTGCCGTGCGGATACTTCGTGTTCTGCGGAAACGGGAAGTTTCCTGCAGCAGATGCTGTCACTGCAGTTGCGGCTGCGAGGCCCAGCATAACTTTTACCAAATTCTTCATATGAATTCCTTTAAAAAAAAAGATTTCACCCATCCAAGCTAAAAGATAGTTTGATACTATATAAAAAATCAACCCTTCTTTTGTAAAAGGATTGACATAATGCGTAAAATCACACAAAAAGTGTTCTTAAAGTGTTCCTATACATCAACTTACGTTAACTTTTCTTTGCATTAAGGAGCTCATCGTCCCGAGAACCTTCGCCGCGACAAACGGTTTCTCCAAATGAGCATCCATTCCCGAAGCCATCGACTTCTGACGGTCTTCTTCAAAAGCATTCGCAGAAAGCGCGACAATAGGTAACTTTGAACTCGGATAAAGCTTACGGATAGCCATCGCTGCCTCATATCCATCCATCACAGGCATCTGCACATCCATCAAAATGCAGTCGTAATAACCCGCCGGTTGCTCGCTAACTTTCGTCACCGCCTCTAATCCATTTTCGGCACATTCGACAACCATTTCGGCATCATGCAAAAAATCTTGCGCGACTTCACGGTTGAACTCGTTATCTTCAACGAGCAATACACGCTTGCCCTTTAAAAATTCGGCATTTTCAAGCGAACACGTCTCTACATTTTCCAGGGAAACATCGCTTTCGCTTACAATTTTGAACTGTGTGCGCACATGGACTGTTGTTCCCAAGCCAATTTCACTCTGGACATCTATTTCACCTCCCATCATATCGACAAGGCGCTTTACAATAGACATGCCCAGCCCCGTTCCCGGCACTCCGCTTTGGGTCGAAGACTGTTCACGGGCAAATTCATCGTAGATATGTTCCAAAAATTCCTTGGACATACCAAGACCGTTATCACTTATTTCAAAGTTGAATACCGCAAATCCACTAACACGGCACGGGAGTTCTTCAACGGTAAAAACGACACGCCCGCCAAACGTCGTAAACTTTTGCGCATTCGAAATAATATTGTACAGGATTTGGCGCAGGCTATTCACATTGGCGACGACAAAGTTATTCTTGATTGCCGAAAAGTCCCTGACAAACGAGATATTCTTATGCTTCATCATGGGTTCACAGGCATCGCAAAGCTCGTCCATGCAGGAGGTAAGATTCACCATGCGTTCCTTGAGCGACACTTGCCCGGACTCTATTTTCGCCATGTCCAGCACTTCTTCAATCAGCTGGAGCAAGAAACCGCCCGACAGGCGAATTTTCCGCAAGGCATCCTGGACATCTACCTGGTTTTGAAGGTGGCGCTCGGCACGGTCCGCATAACCGATAATCGCATTCATCGGTGTACGGATATCGTGACTCATGTTGAGGAGGAACTTAGATTTTGCCTCTTTAGCCTCAGCAGCATAGGCATTCGCCTCGCGCAACTTGAAGTCCAGTTCATCTTGGCGATTTTTTAAGCGACGTCTAAAAGCAATCCAGACAAGCGAGCTAAGCAACATCAGTCCAAGAATCCCAAAGACAGCGCCAAACACAACCATAATCTGAGAATACTGGTGTTCCACCCCCGAGTAATTGGGCATCCGGAAACCGGCATACTTGATGACTTTCGCACGAACAGTCTTTGGAGAAATCGCCAGCATGCTCTTCGTCAAGACAGAAGCCAGTTCACGAGGGACATCTCTTGGAACGGCAATGCGCAAGCCAAGCAACAAGCTGTCGTTATGGTCAAACAACCGGTCGCGCAAATATTCCGGCGTAAAGACCCACCAATCGTCACCGCCCGCCATGTCATACGTTGCATCAAGAACTATCTGCAATTTCTTGAATTTAACGCTATTATCGCCATCATTTTCTGACGGTTTAACAAATTCATACTTCAAGCCGTATTGCCCTGCAATTTCAGCAAAGAGATCCATCAAGACGCCTCTTGCGACATCACCATCCATATAGGCGTACGGGAATTTTGCATCTTGAACAGTAACCTTCAAAAACTTGTTAGATTGTTTCAAAGCCTTCAGAAACAACCGTTCGCGTTCGCTAAGCACCGATGAATTATTTTGTTCTTTATCAAAATATTTAAGATAAAGTTGGTTTCTCCAGCTTGGGTTTTCATCATCCATTTGACCAATCGCATAATTGATTTCGTCAAGCAAACCCTTATCGGACTTGCGGACGAGAATGCAATCATCATTGGGTCCGACAGGCAAAGAGCAGGTAAACAACGCCCCTAGATTTTCAGTCTTTTGATTCGATGTTACAAGGTCAATATCGCTACTTTCGAGCATCTTGAGCATGTCGTTCCAAGTCTTATCGTAGCCGACAAATTCAAAATTCAAATCGGCATAGCGCGACATCAAGCGGAGCAGCTCGTATACGTAGCCGCCCTTTTCACCCTTTGGAGAAATTTCATGATAGCCGGAATTAGCGAAAAAGCCCACTTTAACAGTCTGTGGACTCGCAAAGATCTGCCCCCCAACCAGCAGAAAAAACAATACACTTAAGAGCGTTACGCGCATAAGCAAACATCCAGCCAAATTTTATTATAATTATATTACAATATATATACAATTTTTATAAAAATGGCAATATTGAACATATTAGCACAAAAAGAGCGTTGTGACGGCAAGCAACTTTTTCAACGAAGTTACAATTTTCTTACACTTGATTTTCAAAATTATATACATTTATTACGTATTGTATTTGGGTTTCAAAGGATTGCGTTATGGATGTGAAACGCCCTCTTATACTGATTGTTGACGATGTGGCCATGAACAGGGCACTGTTATCGGACGTACTCAGTGACAAATACAACATTATCGAAGCTGAAAACGGCAACGAAGCGTTGCTGATCCTCCGAGAAAAGACCTCCGAAATTTCACTCGTGCTCCTCGACATGGTGATGCCCGAAAAAGACGGCATGGAAGTGCTCGCCATCATGAACAAGAACGGTTGGATTAACGAAATCCCGGTCATCATGATCTCTGGCGAAACCGCACACGCGCTTATCGAAGGCGCCTACATGCTCGGCGTGACCGATTTTATCGGACGACCGTTCGACGAGATGGTCCTCAAGAACCGTGTAAACAACACCATCCGCCTCTACCAAAAGCAAAAGAACCTTTCGGACCTCGTCTTAAACCAGATTTACGAAAAGACTCGCAACAACAGCATGATGGTGACTATGCTGAGCCACATTGTGGAATTCCGCAATGGCGAAAGCGGCATGCACGTGCTGCACATCAACACCATCACCGAAATGCTCTTGCGCGAACTATTGCACCGTTCGAACAAGTACCAAATCAATAAAAACGATATCGTGATTATCTGCACGGCATCTTCCATGCACGATATCGGAAAGATTACGATTCCCGACGAGATTTTGAACAAGCCCGGCAAACTCACGCCCGAAGAGTTCAACATCATGAAGGCGCACACCGTCAACTGTGCCCAGATGCTCAACGCGGTCCCGGTCGGGAAAGACGAACCGTTGATGAAGTACGCCTACGAGATTTGCCGCTGGCACCATGAACGCTATGACGGCCGCGGATACCCAGACGGTCTCAAGGGTGACGAAATCCCTATAGCCGCACAAATCGTCTCCATCGCAGACGTGTACGACGCTCTTACGAGCGAGCGCTGCTACAAGCACGCCTTCACGCACGAAAAAGCACTCGAGATGATCCACAACAACGAATGCGGCGTATTCAACCCCATCCTGATTGAATGCCTCGACGCCATCGCCGACAGACTTGTGACTGCGCTACAGACGTTCGACTGGAGCAAGCAAGCGGACAAGGACTTTTACTACATCGCCGATGCGATGATGAACGACCAAAATCATCCGATTTACAATCAGGCGTTCAGGCAGTTAATTGACGAACGCAAGAAATGCCACTTCTTTGAATACTCACTGAACGGGATTCTTTTCGAATACACGTTCACCCCGTCGGTCATAAAGCTTTCTTCAAAGGCATCACAAAAGCTTGGATTACCAAGAACAATTATCGACGAATACAAGCCAAACGAAGAAGCCAAAGACGTCGCAGAAAACCTCGAAAAGATCAGGAAAATTATACGACGCAAATCGACACCCAAAGATAAGCCAATCCTTATCAAGCAAACATTCAACATAGACGGTCAAAGCACCCCCTGCAATGTCAAGGCGCTTCAGATTTGGACTAAAGGCGCGAATGATGTTCCGGTCTTATCTGCCGTTTATGGACACATCGATATTTCAAAACAAGGTTAGGATAAATTTATGACACTCTCTGAATTTTACAGCTCTCTCGGTGAATCATTGGACGAAGTTCTTGAAAGACTCCGCATGGAATCTCGCGTTGCAAAGTATTTGGGACTTTTTTTGAACGACCCGAGCTTTAATGAACTCAAGACAGCCTTTGCCGGAAACGACGCCAAGACGGCATTCCGCGCAGCACACACGCTCAAAGGCGTTGCCGCCAATCTCGGACTGAACAAGCTCTCCGCATCGAGTAGCGCACTCACCGAAGACCTGCGTCCGGAAGCATTTACCGCCAATTCTCAGGCACTCCTCGAAAAAGTCGAAGCAGACTACGTTGCAGCAGTGGCTGGAATCAAGCAATTGACCTAATTACTCAGCTTCACTGGATCCTTCCGCTTTCAGCGTCAGGATGACGGAGTAGCTATTTCTTGAGATACTTCTTCAACGCATCTTCGAGTTGGGCGATGACGATGGGCTTTGCCAAGTGACCATCCATGCCCGCTTCGAATGACTTGCGACGGTCTTCATCAAACGCATTTGCCGAAAGCGCAATAATCGGAATTCGCTTGTCCGGGAACATCTGGCGAATAGTACGCGTCGCCTCAAAGCCGTCCATTACCGGCATCTGGATATCCATCAAAATGCAGTCGTAGTAGTCAGGACCTTTTTCTTTTAATCGTTCCACTGCGATGGAACCATCTTCTGCCGATTCCACGACAACACCAGCACTTTCCAAGATATCTTTGGAAATTTCGAGATTCAGTTCGTTATCTTCGACGACTAGAACCTTAAAGCCCTCGAACGAAACCGCTTCCTGCTCGGAATGCGCAAAGCGCACCTGTTCAACGTCTTCGGGATGTTCCTGAATGCGCATCGGGATACGGATAGTAAACTTGGACCCTTCCCCTACCTTGCTATCCACTTCGATGGAGCCTTCCATCATATCGATAATGCGCTTGGTAATCGCAAGTCCAAGACCTGTTCCCTGCTGCTTACTGACTGTAGATGTCCGCTCACGGGAGAATTCATCAAAAAGGTGCTGCTGGTATTCGGCACTCATGCCGATTCCCGTATCCTTGATGACAATCTGGTACAGTCCATAGCCTTCCCGTTCCGACGGAATCTGGGATATATCCACCGTCACAGAACCGCCCGACGGCGTATATTTCACGGCATTCGAGACAACATTGATAACCACCTGATTCAAACGCAAGAAGTCGACATAAACGTATCGATTCTGGATATCATGTTGTGCAAAATCAAAGTGAACGTTTTTCTTTTCGGCAAGGGAACGGAGCATCGGCACATAATCTTCGCTATTTTCACCCAAATTCACCGGATTCAAATCCAGTTCCACCTTGCCACTTTCAATGCGAGACATGTCCAGCACGTCGTTGATTAAGGACAAAAGATGCTCACTCGAAAGTTTAGACTTATTGAGGCAATCAAGCGCTTTAGCCTTGTCATCGATATTCTTGACCGCCATATCGGTAAAGCCAATCATCGCATTCAGCGGCGTACGGATGTCGTGCGACATGTTGAAGAGGAATGCACTCTTTGCCTTGTTCGCAAGTTCCGCCTTTTCGAGATTCGCCATTTCGCGTTTTGTCTCGGCATCGACGCTATGGAAACCCGCAATCACATGGTTCTTGAAGTTTTCGTCCTTGACGAATTTAATTTGGTAGTAAATATCTTCGCCACCGACCTGCAACCTGAAGTTGACAAAGTACATGTGTTCCCGTTCCACCATGTCGAGAACTTTTGCAGGTTCTGTCGCAGCGCAGAACGATTCACGGTCACTCGGGTGGACTACCGTATCGACAAGCACTTCCAGACGTTTGCCGAAATTGTTGATTTTGGACCAACCCGGTACCATCTCATCAAACATCGGGTCAAAGCGATAGTGCACCTCGGATAGCGTTTCATAATCCACGTACACCACGCAGCCAAAGTCATCGGACAGGCCAGAAATCACCGCCATGTCGCGGTTGGCAATCGCCTTGCGTTCCGCCTTGGCGGATTCCTCTTCATCGACGTTTTCAAGCGTCACGACAATGTGGTTTTCGGAATCTGGAGTTCGAGTTGCCTTCAAGCGGTAATAAACCAGGCGCCCGTCAAACGAAAAACGGAAAGAGACCGAGACGGCACGATCATTTTCGAGATCGCGAAGCAGTTTTTCCTTGTCGATAAATTCCTGAACAGCCTCCCAGTCTTCCCTGTAAACAACCTTTTCCAAAGCCTGTTCAAAGCCCGCAAAAAAATCACTACAGTTCTTGGCATCGAGAGTCTTCACGACACCTTGGGCGTTAAACTCAATGAACGAATTGTCATTGATATCGACGTAATAAATATTGTCGAAACCATCGCCAAGCGTGTTTGCAATATCGGAATACTGGTCGAGTTCACGCAAGTGCATCTTGAACTCAATCTGTTCGGTCACGTCGGTGCAACAGCCTTCAAGGCGAACGCCCCGCTTGTACTCGTCATTACGCTTGCCGTGATTTTGCAGGAATATGACCCCGCGCGACTGGTGGTTCCAGGCGTATTCCAGTTCGGACATTTCACCACGATTCATCTGCTCTACAAATTCGGCATACGCCTCATAATACGAAAGGTCTACGTTATTGCACCACAAGTTGTAGAGGTCTTCGGGGAGCGTTTCTTCGGGGAATCCAAGAATTTGGAGAAGAGCCTTGTCGGCATACATTCGTGGAGGGCGACCTTCATCTACTTCGATGACCCACAAGCCGACGCCTGCACTAGACAGAATCGCATGAGTCAAGTCTGACGATTCAAGACAGTCCATGATTTAGTATCTCCTCCGACAAGAATATCCCTTCCAACGGGCGTCTCCAGTCGCCCATGGATATAAAATACACTTATTTTTTGGACTTGTTTGAGAAAAGACGAATAAAGTCTTGGATTTAAGCCTTCGCTTTCGCTTTTTTACGGCGCCAGATTTTAAATTCCATGTAAAGTGTACTAACCGTATAGATAAAGAGGAGCAAAAGGATGGTATTCTTCGGACGGTTCAGGTTGCAAATGCCCCATGCAAACGTAATGATGGGCAGATGAATCAAGTACGGGTAGAATGAAGCGCGCCCCACACGGCGCACAAGCGGGATGCAGAAGAACCTCGCCAAGAAACCCTTTCCAGAAAGCAAGCTTACCACAAACATGCCGTAAATGAAAATCGGGAGACTGTGGTGGATGAAGTAATTATAGCCAGGGTTCGCATCCGGGCGCATGAGGAAGAGGCTTCCGTAAAGTGCGAGGAGCAAAAGCGCCTGAGCCACACCGCTCACATAATCTTTCTTGAAAACGTCAAAGACGCCCTCATTGTAAAGGCGGTAAAGCACCATGCCAAACAAGTATTCAAAAACGCGCACCGGTGCAAACATGTGGAAAAAGCGGTATTTGGCATCGAAACCATTAAACCATAAATTGCCCGAATTGCCATACACGACCGCCCAGAGGATTCCCGGAACGAACACTCCGCCAAAGAGAATCCAGAGCGTACGGCGGTTCTGCTTGATAAGCCAACGGCTGAACCACGGCGTAATCGCATAGCAGAGGAAAAAGCTCGTCAAGGACCAGGATGGTTCATTCAACTTCATGCCAAGATCGGGGACAACCGACCACGTAAGCGTGAGGTGCATGATGAGGCTCCGCCACGGGTGGAACATCTTAGCTAATCCCGCCGAAGCGCAATCGCCTATTTCAGAGAATGCGGGTAAATGCGTGTAGCCGCTCATCTTGAATACGACCAGCACAAACATGAGGAGCGTCATGAAAAAGTGCAAACGGTAAAGTTTCGCGATGCGGCTGAACATGAACGGGATAACCGGAATACTGCGATCCGGGTCACTGTACTTGCTTGCAAAAAGGAATCCCGCCAACACATAGAAGATGCCCGCAGCAAAAGCTGGCGCCGAGATAATGGGCATCACCCACTTGCAATCGGACATGTACATAAGAGCATTGGAACTGCCCAAATGGAGCATGACAATGTTCAAGCTTGCGAGGAGACGGAGACCGTCTATAGCGGGGAAGTAATTTGCTGGTTTCGGCATTTTGAGGAAAATTTAGAAAAACATGGTGATTTTGCGCAAATGGAAGGGGTATTTTGATTTTTCAGGAGATAAAACGCTCTTTTTCGTTACATTTTTCTTAAATTAAAGAAGTACAACCACTTAAGAAAGAGAAAATAAATATTGGTGTTTCGACCATGAGCAACGAACGCGCAAAAATTTTGATTGTCGATGATGACGCCATGAACAGAGTCGTACTTTCGGATCTGCTCTCTGACGAATATGATATCATCGAAGCAAAAGACGGCGACGAAGCCCTCGAAATTCTCGAGAAACAAGCAAAAGAAATTACACTTGTCTTGTTGGACATGGTTATGCCCGGACGCGATGGGCTTGAAGTCCTCAAAATCATGAACGAAAAAGACTGGATCAAAGGGACTCCGGTCGTGATGATTTCAGCAGAGACCTCCACCCCTCAAGTGGAAAAAGCTTTTTCGCTCGGCGTGACCGACTTTATTTACCGTCCGTTCGACCAGATGGTCGTGCAGACGCGAGTTCGCAATACAATCAATCTTTATGTGAAGCAGATGCAGCTTTCGGAACTTGTGGCTGACAAGATTTACGAAAGGACGCGAAACAGCGACATGCTGATTTCCATCTTGAGCCACATTGTGGAATTCCGTAACGGAGAAAGCGGCCAGCACGTTCTGCACATCAAAAAGATTACAGACATTCTTTTACGCGCATTGCTCAAGCGCACCCAGGATTACAAGATTACCGAAGAAGAAATCGGCACTATCGCTACAGCATCTTCGATGCACGATATCGGTAAGATTACGATTCCCGACGAGATTTTGAACAAGCCCGGCAAGCTCACAAAAGAAGAATTCGACATCATGAAGCAACACTCCATGAACGGTGCCAAGATGCTCGATGCCATCCAGTTCTTCAAGAACGAGCCGTTGATGAAATTCGCCTACGACATTTGCCGTTGGCACCACGAGCGCTGGGACGGACGCGGTTACCCCGACGGTCTCAAAGGGAACGAAATCCCCATCAGCGCCCAAGTCGTCTCCGTTGCCGACGTATACGATGCCCTTACCAGCGAACGCTGCTACAAGAAGGCGTTCAGCCATGAGAAGGCTCTCGAAATGATCCGCAACAACGAGTGCGGCGTATTCAACCCTTTGCTTTTAGAATGTCTCGGAGATGTCGCTGACACATTGCCCAAGGAATTGAACGACCAACGCACAAGCAAACTCAGCGATGCCGATTTTGCCAAGATCGCACGTTCGATTTTCGAAAGCACCGAAGAAAGTTCAGACAACATTATTTACGAGCAGTATCGGAACGAACGCCGGAAGAGCCAATTCTTTGCCACGCTGCATCGTGGCGTTACATTCGAATACACTTACGAGCCCTCCATGCTGAAGCTCGAGGCCAAGAACGCAAAATCCTTGAGTTTCCCCAAGACTATGATTGAGCCAGAAAACAATAGCGAATTCTGGAACATCTTTGGGCGCGAGAACTGGGATGAATTTGCAAAGTTTTTGCACGATCCGCAGCTGAACAACGACTCGTTCACGTTCAATAGCGAGATGCGAGTCAAAGGCGAAAAGCGTCCGTGCAAGATTAAAGTCCAACAGTGTTGGAACAGGCGCGATCCGGAGAATCCGGAGCTCATTTCCGTCTACGGATGCGTGGAATTCTTTAAGTAATGGTGATCCCGGCACAGAGGCCGGAATGACAACGGAGCCGAGCGATGCAGAAATATGCTTGCATGTTTCTATATCCGAGGCGAACAAGTCAAGCCCCGTTAGGGGAATGACATTGTAAAAAGCACGGGCATGACGGTATGCGAGAATTTATCCTAAGAATTTACGAAGGACTTTCTTGAGTTTTTCAACGTCAATGGGCTTTGCGATATGCTCGTTCATGCCAGCATCCATAGCAGCCTTGCGGTCCTCTTCAAACGCATTTGCGGTCATCGCCACAATCGGGACTTTCTTGAAGTAATCATCGCGCAAAGACCTGATCTGACGAGCGGCTTCGAGACCGTCCATCACAGGCATTTGCACATCCATCAAAATCACATCATAAGCGCCCGGCTTTGCCATTTTGAGTCTTCCTAAAGCGACACAGCCATCTTCGGCATAATCGACGACAAAGCCCATTTCTTCAAGAACGCTTTGCGCAATTTCACGGTTGAGCTCGTTATCTTCAACAAGAAGGATTTTCTTCCCGGCAAAGTTCGCAGACTCATCGCATTCCACTTTCGCATCGTCTTTCAAAACGCCTATGGCACGAGCCAAGACATCATGCATTTCCGTGAGGAATAGCGGTTTGCTTATAAACGATGTCACACCCGCTTCGCGCGCACTCTTTTCAATGTTTGCACAGTCGTAAGATGCCATGACGATAATCGGATTATCATTCCCCGGAATCATGCGCAGTTGTTCCACAGCGTTGATGCTTTCCATATCGAGCAATCGGTCATCAAGAACGATGACGGAATAGCATTCGTGGCGATCAACAGCTTCTTTTGCACGCAGTACAGCTTCACGACCATACATTGTCCATTCCGCACGCATTCCCAAACGGCGCAGAAGGTTTGTAGCGCTGGAGCATGCATTGTAATCACTAGCGACAACGAGAGCGCGGGCATTCTGCAACGCATCGAGATTCGTCAAATCCGCAGAAGTATCCTGGATTTTCAGTTTCAGATGAATGATGAATTCCGTTCCCTGATTAGGGGCGCTCACAACATTTATGGAGCCTCCCATCATATCGACAATTTTCTTGGTAATGGACATGCCAAGCCCAGTCCCTTGCGTCTTGGAAATCGTCGAAGTG
This sequence comes from Fibrobacter sp. UWB7, assembly GCF_900142945.1. Classification (NCBI taxonomy): domain Bacteria; kingdom Pseudomonadati; phylum Fibrobacterota; class Fibrobacteria; order Fibrobacterales; family Fibrobacteraceae; genus Fibrobacter; species Fibrobacter sp. UWB7. Next base: position 271,450 of record NZ_FRCO01000003.1, on the reverse strand, counting down.
CGTTCGCGTTCAAATGGCTGGTACAGGACTTTCAAGAATTCCGGGCTCATGCCGATGCCATCATCCTTGACATGGAACTCGTACGTTCCCGTTTTTTCATCACTAGCGGTCTGACGGACAAACACGTGGATATTACCGCCCACCGGCGTAAACTTGACCGCATTTGAAAGCAGGTTGATCAGCATCTGATGCAAGCGCAGCTTGTCACAAATAACAAGTTCGTTCTCGATATTGAACGTATCCATGTAAAGGTTTTGCTGTTTTTCACTCGCCTGACCTAAGACAATCGTATTCAGGTCATGCATGATTTCGGACAAGTTGCAGTTTACCTCTTCAAGGCGAATCTTGCCCGACTCAATGCGGCTCATATCGAGAATATCATTGATGAGCGAGAGCAAATGCGTACTCGAAACGACAGTCTTGTTCAAATAATTCTTGACCAGCACAGGGTCATCCAAATTATTCAGCGCAAGGTTTGTAAAACCGATAATGGCATTCATCGGCGTGCGGATGTCATGCGACATGTTCGAAAGGAACATCGTCTTTGCATTGTTCGCCTTTTCAGCCTGCACAAGAGCCTGTTCCAAAAGCTTCTGCTGTTCCTCAAGTTCCTGCTTCTGTTCAGCAATCTTTGCATCCAGTTCCATCTTTTGAGCGGTTATATTGTCAATGAACATGAACGCCATAATAAAGGTCACCGGCACGCCATTTCTACGTTCCAGAACAAACGTCGTCACGCGACGCCATTCACCCTTGAGCGCACGGTAGCTGTACTCGCGCTTATCGACATCTGCCAAGTATGAACGCATAAAATCAACGTTCGCCATGTTTTCCCAAGTTTCGCGGAACTCCGGCAAAACCTCCTTGCTGAACTCAAGAATAGCGCTACTGTACTTGATAAAGCCGCCATAAGTTTTACCTTTCTCGTAAACCGCCGATTCACGGATACTGCGGACAGTATCATCTTCGAGATTCACAAAATAAACACCAAAATAATCTTCATAAAGCTTGCTATCAACATAGCGGTTTAGAATTTCGGCATCCTTGTCGGCAAAACAAACAACAACAGCACGCGGCGTTTCATTTTGCGAACCGACTTTCACGAACTTTATCTCGCTAAAACGGGTTCCTCCAGTATCGTATTTTCTGTAGTGCGCTATAAACGATTTTTGGCCTTCAAGCAGTTTCTTGATATGTTCAATAGAAGCAAAATCACCAATTCTTTTCTTATCGAGTTCATGGACAAATCCGTTGACATACGCCTTGAACACTTTAGAATAACATTTATCGTGTTGATACAGCTTTCCGTAATTGACTTCGGCATAGTCGCTCACCGTGTAAGGCGTAAACGTATCCGTATCAAGATCGACATAGTAGACTGAGGTGAATTCCGTCGCAAGCACATTGATAATGTCGAAGTTGCGTTCCATGTTGCGTTCGCGCTCTTTACGGGCAAGGACTTCCTTGTGGATATTGGCAACAGCGATAATAATGTGATCGTCAGCGGCCTTGGACCAAAGCGCCTTGAGGCGGTAGTATTGAGGCTCGCCATTGACCATAAGCCTGTATTCGGTTGAAAAGGTTTTGTCGCCCTCAAGCTGAGAGAGCAAAAAATCCTTATTCATGACCGAAGTCAACCGTTCAACATCTTGCGGGTAGATAATCTTCTTGATGTCTCTCGTACATTCTTCGAAAAAGTTTTGGCGGCTCATCAGGAGCTTGAGCTTGATATAGCTACTTTCCTGGTTGAACACGTCGTACGAATTGTCATTCAAGTTCACATAGTAAATAATTTCGTACTCAATGCTCAACGCATTTGCAATTTCGGAAAATTCGCGGTTCATCACGTCCGAACGTTTTTCTTCGTCGCGGTCTGCAATGCCAAGCACTACTACAGGCGATTTTTCATCGGAAACCCGGACGAATTTCATCTGGAAATAGCGGCCATCGCGATTCTTGTAGTCCACCTCGAAGTGGCTCTGCCTCGAAAATTTTTCACGAATGCTCTCGATTGACGCCAACGTCAAGACTCGCTTGGCATCTTCGCTAGATACAATTTCAGTAGCGTATTTTTCTAACGCCTCGGAATAAAACATTTCGCCGCGAAGCTCTTTTTCAAAAATGCGTGCCGTCTGCGACTTGACATAGGAATGCATTTTTTCCGAATCAAGATCGATGCGGTAAAGTGCATTGAATTCCATGGCAAGGGCCTGGATGACGCGGTAGCCTTCCTCGACCTTCATGCGTTTGCGGATTTCGTCATCGACATTCAAGAAGCAGATGGCCATGTGGTCTTCATCACGGCCACGGGTCACTTGGAGCTTGCAATAGCGTTCCTTGCCGGTCACAATCTCACGCACTACAAACGAGAAACTGCTTTCTTTTTTAAGGCGGCCACGGACATAAGCTACAGATAGCATATCCTTCAGCACATCGCGGTCATCGGGATGGACATCTTCGGAAATAAACTTCTGGAGGGCAGATACGGCATTATCGCCATCGCCATACTTTTTTTCAAGCCCCTTTTTGCGATAGTAAACGACATACGAGAAATCCAGCAAATTCACATAATATGCGGAAATGAACTGTTCGTAAAATATTTCCGAGAACAGTTCAGCGTATGCAACCTGATTTTTACTATCACTCATAATCGCTCCCTTTCTGCAATTAATTAAAATACATCAATTTTATGGATTAAGGTACAACAATCCCTATAAAAACCCTATTTTTCGTTTTTTTTGATTTTTCGCACAAAAAGAACCTTCGAGGGGGTACCTCGAAGGCCTTTGGGTGTAATAGGCTCCCCTTTTGGTTCAGAGGAGTTATGGATTAGGAATTCTAGTTAGCGAGCGATACGGACCGACTTCACTTCACCCGTTTTGACGGAGCGGAGCATATACATGCCCTGGACCTTGATGGCGCTCGTATTCTTGAGCGTTGTCACAGCTTCGTCCATGGAGTAGGCGCTCATACGACCGATGCGCACTCCGTTCACGTCAAAGACGTAGTAGTCGCTGACTTCCGGATATTCGTAGCGGACCTGGGTCTGGATAGCGATAGGCGGTTCATCACTATCGCCCTTTGTGAAGTTGATGTAATCGATATCGAAGTATTGCTTAGTCACATCCAGACGGAGGATATGCTTACCCGCCGGGAGCGTCACTTTTTTCTTCACATCAGAGAATTCATCGAAGCTGGAGCCTGAAACATCGAACTCACCGATAGACTTTCCGTCAATGGAGAGTTTGAAGGAGCCAGAACCATCCGTAGCGACAGATGCCGTAGCCGTGTAGTCGCCCGCTTCTGCGATGTCGACAGAGTATTCCAGCCAGTCACCGGTCGTGTTGTAGCCAACAATGTTCCCTGTAGCCTTCTTGTAGATATCGACATCGGAAGCATCGCTCTTGCGGTAGTCGGAATCACCATGGTTTTCCGGGTCGCCATCGCTGTAAGACACATTGCTTACGCCATCCGTTTCACCGACGCCGGTAATATCAAAGTCTTCAACTTCAATCTTGCCCGGGATTGCCAAAGCAGAGCCCTTGAACGGCTTGCGCGGCACCGGCTCAGGCGGGACATACGGAGCAAAGAGACCCGTATTGTCCTTACCATCCTTGAGGTGTTCCTTGAAGTACTGCTTGAGCCAAGTCATTGCCGGACGGTCACTACCATTCTTGATAAGACCGGAGTTACCGTTCGTGGTCCAAGTGGCGCCGTAAATGTATCCCCAGAGGGTAATGCCTGCGACCTGAGGAGATTCCCAGAATGCGGGAATCTGTTCGGAGTAGCGCTGTTTCTGCTGGTTGTCGTTATCCGTACCGATATCGTATTCGGTAATGAAGAGCGGCATCGGTTCGCCCTTGGCATTCTTGACGCTATTCTGGATTTTGTTCAAAGCACTCTTAAAATCGTTGGCGTTCATATCGGTCAAGTCATGAGCCTGCTGACCATAAGCATCGACCGGAGCACCCTGCTTCACGAGTTTGTTCACGAGGTCGATACCTTCGTTAATCTGCCACCTGAACGTGTTGTAGTCGTTGTAGATAAGGATTGCCTTCGGCCAGCGTTCGCGCGCCATCTTGAATGCAGTCGCCACGAATTCGTAGTTGCCGTTATCGCCACCGAGAGCCGGGATAATGTTGTTGTTTCGGCCATAACCGGAGTGGTAGCTGCCACCCGACTTGATGGCTTCATTCACCACGTCAATCATTTCGAGATCGGGGTAATGAGCGGCAACGGCATCGAACCATGCGGTAATCGCCTTCTTGGTTTCGTCCGTGCTAAGGCCATTGAGCCAGTTCGGGTACTGGGAGCCCCACACAAGAGCGTGGAACTTGAACTTGCCACCATTCTTTTTTGCCCAATTATAGCAAGCATCGCAGCCCGACCAATTGTAACGACCGCGAGTGCCTTCGATGGACGCCCACTTGCATTCGTTTTCGGCGGTAATCTGGTTCCAGTAAGTCCCGAAATCGGACTGAACCTGGCCGCGAGTTGTAATGTTACCTAGAAACTTTGCACCACCATCGGCCATGCCGGGGCCTGCAAAGGAACTCACTGCACCCAATAGGGCAACAGACACAAAACCCTTAATGAATTTTGATTTCATTTTCCAACATCCTCTTTGGTTAGTACTCTAACACTATTATAAACTTATTCTCATTTTCATCAGTTTATTCAAGATTGCGAAAATTTATCATTGCCAAAATGTCGACAAACAGAAGTTTACATTGTACGAGATGGTGACCCCGGCACGGAGGCCGGGGTGACAAAGCACAAAAAAAGAACCTTCGAGGGGAACCTCGAAGGCCTTTGGGTATTTAAGGCTCCCCGTTTGGTTTAGGGGGAGTTATGGATTAGGATTCCTTTTAGCGAGAGATACGCACGGACTTCACAGCACCATTCTGGACAGAGCGGAGCATGTAGATGCCGTTGTTCTTGACTTCGTTAGAGCTCTTGAGAATCTGCATGGCTTCGTTCATGGAGTAAGCGTTCATGCGGCCAAGGCGGACACCGTTTGCGTCGAAGACGTCGTAGCTGCCAATTCTCGGAGCCTGATACTGAATCTGCTGCTTGATGGAGATCGGCGGTTCATCGCCACCACCCGGATTGTCGGCAACTTCACCCTTCACAAAGTTGATGTAGTCTATGTCGAAGTACTGCTGAGTCACGTCCATGCGGAGCACGTGCTTACCAGCCGGGAGTGTTACCTTCTTCTTCACATCGGAGAAATCATCGTAGCTTGTGCCAGTGACTTCGAATTCAGCGAGAGACCTGCCATCGAGGGAGAGCGTGAATGCGCCCGTGCCTTCGGTAGCGACAGAAGCGATTGCAGTGTAGTCGCCAGCTTCGGCAACGTTGATGGTGTATTCGTACCAGTCACCCGTAGTGTTGTAGCCGAGAGCAACGCCAGTAGCCTTCTTGTAAAGGTCAGCACCGGTATCCTTGCGGTAGTCGGAGTCGCCATGGTTTTCGGAATCGTCGCCATAGGATTCATTGCTCGTACCGTCTTCGTTCTTGCCCTGGCCCGGCTTATCGAAATCTTCGACTTCAATCTTGCCCGGAACAGCGAGAGCTTCGCCCTTGAACGGTTCCTGCGGAACAGGGTCAACCGGAGTGAGAACACCAGTATTGAGGCCAGTCGTGTTCACGCCCTTGTTGCTCTTGAGGTACTCCCTCATCCACTTCAAAGCGGCGCGGTCCTGGCCATTCTTGACAATGCCGGAGCAGCCACTCGCAGTGCCGTTACAGTCGAGCCAAGTGCGACCATAAATGTAGCCCCAGATGGTAATGCCGGCAATGTGTTCGTTTTCCATGAAGTGAGAAATCTGTTCGGAGTAGCACTGCTTCTGGATATTGTCGTCGGTAGTTGCAATGTCGTATTCGCTGATGAACATCGGGGTCTGGGTCTTGTCCCAAATTTCCTTGAGCACACTCTTAAGGGTGTTGATGTTCAAGCAGACGCCGCCGCCACCGGTACCGCCCTGACCACCGCCCTGGCTCATCATGTCGTGGGCCTGCAAGCCGTATGCGTCAACCGGAGCACCGTTTTTCTTGATGGTCTGGATAAGCTGAATGCCCTGATCCTTGTTCCACTGAACCGTGTTATAGTCGTTATAAATGAGGATAGCCTTCGGCCAACGTTCGCGCGCCATCTTGAAGGCGGTCGTTACGAACTGGTAATTGCCACCATTATCGCCACCGAGTGCCGGAATGATGTTGTTGTTCTTGCCATAAGGAGAATGATAGCTGTTGTTGCCCGTGCGGATAGCTTCGTTCACCACGTCGATCATTTCGAGATCGGGGTAATGTTCCTTGACCGCATCGAACCAGGCGGTAATCGCCTTCTTCGTTTCGTCTGTGCTAAGGCCATTGAGCCAGTTCGGATACTGGGAGCCCCACACCAAAGCGTGGAACTTGAAGTGACCCCCGTTCTGCTTTGCCCAGTTATAGGCAGCATCGCAGGCACCCCAGTTGTAACGGCCACGAGTACCTTCGACGGAACCCCACTTACAGCCGTTTTCGGCCGTAGCCTGGTTCCAAAGCGCAGTAAAGTCTGAGCCGACACTATTACTCTGGGTAATGTTACCAATGAACTTGGCCGCGCCATCGGCAAGGCCAGGACCTGCGTAAGAACTTACTGCACCACCCAAAAGTGCAGCAGCCAATAAACCTTTCAAATATTTTGATTTCATTTTCCACATCCTCATAGGTTAAGAGTCCCATACAACCATTATAAACATATCTTTGTTTTTAAAAATTGCCCCAAAAAGTCCAAAATTTATCATTGACAAAATGTCCATAATGGAATTTTTACAAAAAGATGTTTTTTAAGTTAAAACCTTTTAAAATTCCATTACTATTCAAAAGTACGTCATGCGGGCGGGGCCCCAGCTCGGAGTTGCGAAGGCCGCACGGGCCCCTCCCTGCACCCTCCCCATCCTTGGCCGACGCTTTATTCTCACAACGACAATAAGCAATCATTTAATTACACAAAAATCTCGCATTATACCGAAAAAAAATGTTTTGTAATTAATGCAAAAAAAGGACCTTCGAGGGTGAGCTCGAAGGCCTTTGGGTATTTAAGGCTCCCCCATTCGGGGAAGTTATGGATTAGGATATTTTAACGGGTCACGCGGACGGATTTTACCATGCCGCTCTTGACGGAGCGGAGCAGGTAGATTCCCTGGACCTTGATGGCGCTCGTGTTCTTGAGCGTTGTCACGGCTTCGTCTACGGAGTAGGCGCTCATGCGGCCGAGACGCACACCGTTCATATCAAAGACGTCGTAGTCGCTGAGAACCGGGTAATTCATGCGGAGGTTCGAGTGGATGGCATCCGGAATTTCTTCTTCGATCGGTTCGGGGTCGGTAGCGTCCTTGCCCTTCACAAAGGTGAAGTAGTCCACGTCAAACCAGGCGCCGGTTACATCCATGCGGAGAACATGTTTGCCTTCCGGGAGAGTCACGTTGGCCTTGACCTTGTTGTAGTCGTCGTAATTTTCTTCACCTTCCTTGGCAGCGGGGACAGTAATCTTTTCGGTAAGCGCCTTGCCATCGAGAGAAAGTTGGAAGCTGGAGGTAGAACCTGCGGCAGCCACGGCGGCAAACATCGTGTAGTCGCCCGCTTCCTTAACGTTCACGGTCCATTCGAGCCAGTCGCCTTCGCTGTTGTAACCCACGATTACACCAGTCGCCTTCTTGTAAAGGTCAACGCCCGTGTCCTTGCGGTAATCGCTATCGCCGTGATTTTCGGAATCGTCGCTGTAGGACTGGTTGCTCGTACCGTCTTCGTTGACGCCCACACCCGGAATATCGAAATCTTCGGCTTCGACCTTACCCGGAATGGCAATCGCTTCACCCTTGAACGGAAGCTGCGGTTCGGGTTCAACCGGAGTGAAGGTCACATCGTTCTTGCCCTTGCTCAAGTTCTTGGCGAAGTAGTCTTCGAGCCAGTTCATGGAAGCGCGCTTGCGGCCATCCTTTTCGATAAGGCCGGTGTTTGCAACCCAAGTAGAACCATTGATATAGCCCCAGATGGTAATGCCTGCGACCCAAGGAGTTTCCCACATGAACGGAATCTGGTTTGCGTAATCGTTTTTCTGCTTGGTATCGTCGGCTTCGCCGATATCGTATTCCGAAACGAGGAGCGGGAGGCCCGTCTCGTTATGGATACGGGTCATCTTGCTTTCGAAATCGGACTTGCTCATGCCCTTGCAGTCGTGAGCCTGCTGACCGTAGGCATCGATCGGAGCTCCATTCTTGACGATTGTCTGGATGAGTTCGATACCTTCGTTGATCTGCCAGGAGAGCGTGTTATAGTCGTTATAGATAAGCACAGCCTTCGGCCAGCGTTCGCGGGCCATCTTGAAGGCGTTCGTGATAAAGTCGTACTGGTGCTTGCCATTTACAACGCGGTCACCGCCGAGGGCTTCGATAATGTAGGAGCCGCCGCATTCGGTATCGTCGGTGCTGTGGCCTTCGGCACCTGCAGCAGGCTTGCCGTAACCGGAGTGGTAGTTGTTACCCGCCCAAATAGCTTCGTTCACCACGTCAATGTATTCGAGGTCCGGGAACTTCGCAGCAACGGCATCGAACCATTCGGTGATGTACTTTTTGGTGAGTTCTACGGTAATGCCCGGATTTTTCTTTTTGCAGAGGAAGTTCGGGTACTGGGAACCCCAAACGAGGGCGTGGAACTTGAAGTGGCGTTCGCCCGGTTTTTCCTTGGCCCACTTGTAGGCACTTTCGCACTTGTCGAAGTTGTCCCAAGCGAACTTGCTTGTACCGCTGTTGCCATTAGAAAGGGAATGGATAGAACCCCACTTACAGCCGTTTTCGGGCGTAATCTGGTTCCAATATTGAGCAAAGTCGCTACGAATCTGGCCACCCGTAGTAATATTGCCCAGGAATTTTGCACCGCCATCGGCTAAAGCGGCATTTGCAAGAGAAGTAAATCCGGCGATGGCTACAACAGCAAGAGAAAGAGAGATTTTTTTCATAATCCTAATCCTATACCCAAAAGTTGAATACCCGTATGACTTTTTTAAACATATCCTCTTTTTTGAAAAGTGCTCCAAAAAAGCAAATACTTATCATTGATAAAAAGTCCATAATGGAATATTCGTAATGGAGATGCCCGATCATCCCCGTCAAGCGAGGACAGGCGTCGGGCATGACAGGCTTCGGCGGGCATGACAATGCTTACCTGATGCGGTGGCCGGTGAGGTCGAAGCGTTTGCCATTTTTCTCGACGAAAAGCTTGTTGTTTTGGATGCGGAGACGGGGGGCGGAAGCATTTTCGAGAGTGCGCACGGAGGAAGCGCGATTTGCGCGGATTCCGACGGTTTCTTCGCATTTTTCGCCTTCGCAGAATTCGAGCCAGTCGATGTTTACGTAGTTCCCGACGACGAGCATTTTAAGCACGTGTTCGCCCGCAGCAAGCTCGCCCACCTTGGCCTGGACGGCGCTATAGGTGGTCCAGTCTTCGCCTTGCGTAGCGATGATGCTATCGGAAACCGCCTTGTCATCGACAAAGAGCTGCACGCCAGCCTTCTCGGAAGCGGTCGCCATCTGCACGGCAACGCTATACGTTGCGGTCTTTTCGACGTTCACCGTGTATTCCATCCATTCGCCGGCTTGCGTGTAGCCAATGGCATGGCCCTTGGAGGCGTCCGCAGAATCAAGAGCGACAATGTCCACGGCGTCCTTGCGGTAGGCCTTGCCTTCGTTGTCGGTCGATTTGTCGTAGAACGAGACGCGGCTACCACCGAGGTCGTAATTTTCGGCCTGAATTTTTCCGGGGAGCGTTGCAGGCTTACCAGCGATGGCTTTTCCGTCTGCATCAAGGCCGCCAAACGGGTCCTGTTGAGGAGGCGTTGTTTCAACAGTATCGGCCCAGGCCATCTGCATGCGGTCCACGCCAGACTGGTTCACTATCTGAAGTTTGGTGTTTACGCCTTCCCCGCTGCGCTTGGTCATACTGTACCAGTCGCCATCGCGGAGGCCCGGCCAGTAGAAACTGCCCATTTCCCATTCGCGGAGCTGATCGGACATGCCGCGGATGTAAGCCGTGAAGTAGTTGGTGGGAGCCTTGTTGTAATCCTGATAGTCGTAATGCACGCCAGCCTTGTCGCCAGGACTCATGGCGCCGCCCCATTCCGTGCAAACGGTGCGGTCAATGTACTTGCCCACCTTGCCCTTGAAGCTGTTTTTCCAACCCTGTTCAGTGGTGATGCTCATGTTCCAGAACGTGTATTCATGAACGGCAAAAAGGCAGCCTTCGAAACGTGGGTCGTCGGCAATATCCGGAACGTTCCATGCGAGGCCGGAGCCATCGAGCAAAATGTGGTCGCGCGGGACGTTCGGGAATTTCTTGAGCCAGTCCGCATAGAGATTGCGAAGGTCCGTCTTGTTATACATGTGCGGTTCGTTGAAAATTTCAAAGTAGGCGTTCGGATGGTCGCCGTATGTTTCGACGAGTTTCGCCCACATTTTCCACCAATCGTCCATGTTTTTGGGGCCCGCAGGCTGCGCGGGGCCCCAGTAGCCCATAGCCACTCGACCATGTTCAAGAGCAGCATCCAAAGCACCCGAATACATGTCAAAAGCTTTAAGAATGGTCGGTTCGTTCACCGGCATGCGCACGCTGTTTGTACCAAGCACTTCCTGGAACTGCCCGACAATACGGTCGGCAATGGCATAAGCCGATTCATGATTGTCGGAAAGGCTTAAGCCCGAAAGCACGAGAACGTCCGAGACGAAGTTGTCGCGCTTATCCGCCCAGTTGACGCCGCGGAACTGGCTTGTAACAGCGAATGAGTTTGCGCAAAGAAGAAAAGCTAAACCAAGAACTCTCTTTTTCATGAGATCCTCCCTTTTTTTATTAACCTACTATCCCCACCCATAAATGTATGCTATTGGATGTGGAATGTCGTATGCGTGAATGCAAATTGTTTTGTCAATTTATCAATAGGAAGAATCTGTAATTGCGAGTGTGTATGGCGACCCCGAAATAAATCCGGGGAGACATAACACGAAAAAGCCCGGGACTGCGAAAGCCCCAGGCTTTGTGAGTGAGGAGGAAAGTGTGTAAGGCGACCCCGCAACAAGTGCGGGGTGACAAGCTTAATGGACAGTGAGTTTCATGGTCTTTTGCATGGAGCCGCTCTTGACGATGGCAAAGTACATGCCAGGAGCGAGAGGTGCATTCTTGCCAAACTCAGCGAGGCCTTCGCCGTGGCCGCGCTGCGAGCCAATGAACTTGCCGTTCACACCAACAAGATGGACAACAAAGTCACTGGAGGCCGGAGCTGTAACCATCAGCGCAATGGATGCGTGAGAGTACGGCACGCGACTTACGGAGAGCGAAGCATTACGCATGACCGGCATTGCAACAGATGTCGGGTCGGCTTCAAGATTGTACCAGTCTACGTTGCCAAGGTAAGTGTCTTCGCCAGTGTACGTGAACGTGAGCTTTTGCTTGCCCGCCGGGAGCGTAATCTTCGTAGTTGCTTCATACCAATCGTTCCAGCCCTTAGACTTTGCGGGGTCCACAGAGAGCGTTCCGAGAATCTTGCCCGTAGAATCCGTGACCGTGATGACGCTTTCTTTTTCGGAACCTGTTGCAACGCGACCCGTCAAAATGTAACTACCAGCAGCCGGAACATTGATGTAATACTGAGTCCAATCGCCATCGTTAATCCAGCCAATGTTCGGAGAGCCAAGAGAATCTTCTTCAATTTGCACGCCGTCCATAGCCACATAGTTTTCAGCCTGAATCTTGTCCGTAATTTCAAGCGGTTCGAACGGAGCGTTCGTCACCTTGAGATTGCCGTCGAATTCATAGACCTTGCCGGGAACGGTCGAGGTCGAGAATTTGTTAGAACCCGATGTTACATTAAGCGTGCTACCAACGAGAGATTTTATTGCAACATAGGTCAGCTTGCCGCCCTTCCATGCCATGGAATCAATTTCGAAACCGCCACGGGCGCGGATGCCCTTCACGGAGCCGTTCGCCCACTGCGACGGGAGTGCCGGAAGAAGATTAATTCTGTTGTTGTGGCTCTGCATGAGCATTTCGTTCACGCCAGAGACTGCACCGAAGTTACCATCAATCTGGAACGGCGGATGCGCATCGAACAAGTTATTGTAAGTCTTGCTCGGCGTGAGAAGCATGCGAATCATTCTGTAAGCATGGTCGCCATCGTGCATACGTGCCCAGAAGTTGATTTTCCAAGCGAGAGACCAACCGGTAGCATCATCGCCGCGCTGTTGGAGCGTAACGCCTGCACCCTTGATCAAGTCCGGAGTTTCTTCCGGAGTAATCTGAGCACTCGGGAAAAGGCCGTACAAGTGAGAAATGTGACGGTTCTTGTTGTTCGGATCATCCCAATCTTGGAGCCATTCCGTAATTTGTCCGTACTTACCCGTCTTTGTCGGTGGGAGGCGCTTGACGGTTGCTTCCATCTTGGCACGGACATCTTCGTCAACGCCGAGAATCTTGGAAGCTTCAATCGTGTAGTTCAAAACGTCGCGGATAATCTGGTTGTCCATCGTCGGGCCAAAGCAAACGTTGTATCCACTGTGGTCATTTTCCGGAGAATCGCTCGGAGCGGTGACTAAATACTTGTTGCCCGTAGTCGGTTCTTCGACGAGGCTGTTCACGAAGAAGAGTGCGGCACCCTTCATCGTCGGGTAAACATCCTTGAGGTATTCCTTGTCGGTCGGATTGTAGAGGAAGTGTTCCCAAAGGTGCGTGCTGAGCCAGCCAGCGCCACTCGGCCAAAGTCCCCACGCACCGTCAATCGGAGCAGAACGGTTCCAGAGGTCGGTATTGTGGTGTTCTACCCAACCTTCGTCAACGCCCCAATGCACTTTAGCAGTCTTTTCGCCCTGCGGCACCATGGACTTGATTTTGTCAATGAGCGGCCAAACGCATTCATCAAGGTTACCAGATTCTGCCGGCCAGTAGTTCATTTCGAGGTTGATGTTCGTGGTGTACTTACTGCCCCAAATCGGGTTCGTGTCCTTGTTCCAGATGCCCTGCAAGTTGGCCGGCTGGCCACCCTTACGGGAGCTTGCGATGAGCAAGTAACGGCCATACTGGTAATGAAGTTCTACGAGAGACGGGTCGTTCGTGGAATTGAAATTCTTGACGCGGGTAGAGGTGATATCGCCTGCGCTCTTATCCGCCGTACCGAGGTCCAGCTTGACGCGGTTGAAAATCGTCTGGTAATCCTTGAGATGTGCTGCAAGCAAATCTTCATAGGACTTCTTTGCAACCTTCGACATGATTTCGGATGCGATAGCACCCGGATCGCCACTCACATCGTTATAAGACTTGAAGTTCGTCGCAGTCGTGAGGATAAGCGTTGCGCTGTTTGCACCTTCGACATTGATGTTGCCGTTTACGACGCTGACCTTGCCGCCATCGGTAACAACAGTCAAGCGATTCTGAAACTTGATGGAGTTGACGGTAACATCGTAAATGAGCGTGTTGCCGCTAGAGGTCATGCGGTTATTGCGATGCGGAGTTGTCATCGTAGCGCCAAAGCTCACGGAGCCATCCTTATCGGCAGAGAGATGCACGACAATCACGTGATCGGGATAGCTTGCGAAATATTCACGGGTATGCTTGACGCCGCCCACCGTGTAGGTAGTCTTTGCGATTGCAGTCTTGAGGTCAAGTTCACGGCGGTAATTGGAAGAACCCTTGTGCGAAGTAGAAATCACAAGATCGCCCACCGGCTGGAAACTTGCAGGCCCCGGTCCAATCATGTACTGGCTCACGATGGATTCTGCCGTGCGATAGTCGCCACGCCACAAGGCATCACGGGCATCTTTCAAATGGCTTGCCGCCCCCTGCTTGTTGTTATCGCCAGGGCCACCTGACCAAACTGTACTTTCGTTGAGGCCGATGTAATCCTTTTCGACACCACCGTAGATGAGGCCACCCATGTAGCCGTTACCTATCGGGAGCGCATTCGTGAATTCGGAACCGGCATCGCTATTGTACCAAAGCGTAAGCGGATTGTCTGTCGTTGCGGCGACATTCGAAAAGGCTACGGCACAAACTAATGCCGCAGAGCCAAGGATTCGGCTTGCTAAAGATTTCTTTGTTCTAAACATAGTGTTCTCCATTAACCCAAAACAACACCGTTTTCATAGATCCTATCGAGTTCTACGAACTCTCCAGGATGACAATTTTCCCTTATAAAAAATACCCCTCAGAGAGGGGATTTCATATAGGCGGAGAATTCTTCTCATTGATTTTTTATCAATGCATTTTCTATAAAAAATTTCACTGGATCTTCTTAAATGGTGCCCCCGGAATAAATCCGGGGTGACATCAAAAAAGTCTCAAGAAGGTGGCCCCGCAACAAGTGCGGGGTGACATAATGAAAAAAGTCATCGCGGGGCGCTGTTGGAAGCCTCGCGATGACAGTTCTTCAATCGATTATTTCTTACTTCTTAACGGTGATGCGGAAAGCTTGGCCACCGTTCTTGGACTTCACGATATACACGCCAGAATTCTTGACGAGCCCAGACGTAATCGCATGGAGGTCTTCGACACCGCGAGTCGTAAATGCACCGACCTTCTTGCCCTGAGCATCAAAGACATTGTAGTTCTTTTCTGCGACAGAGAGGTCACGAATCTCGCCCGGGAGCGCTACAGGAATAAGCCCTTCCGTATCAGGATTTGCACCTTCCGTAATGTCCTTATCCGGCTGATTTTCGTAAATCTTGTTGATCTCGTCACGGCCGTATTTTGCAGGCGGAATTTCCTTGTTCCAGCCAAAGTTCGTGAAACCAAGCAGCGAGTATTCTGTCGGATCGTTCAACTGCTTACGAATCGGAGCTATGCGGAACTTGTGAGAGTATTCGCGATTGGCATTCAGGCGGTAAGCGTTGAGCGGTTCTGCGCCCCAAGAGTTGATGCCACCGACACCCATTTGGTGCAAGTCCACACGGAGCGTGATATCCTTGTCGCGCTTGAGTTCCCACGGGAGCTTTACATTAGTGAGCTGTTCCGGAGTGTAGTGCTGGGCGCTGAATTCCATGCGCGGGTTACCCACAATCATAAGGCCCTTGCCCGTCTTTTCGTTTGTAAGCGTAGCCCACTTGACATCGGTGCGCTGGCCCGTTTCGCCAATTTCCATGTACATGACGGTCATAGAGTCTGCATACGTCGAATAAAGTCCCATGAAGCTACCGCGGTTACGTCCGATGTAGTTTTCGTCCGGACCACGGCCAAAGTAACGGACCTTTTCGTAACCACCAGGAACAGTGAAGAGCGTACCCACGTTCGGCAAATAGCTCTTGGACCCATCTGGATTGAGCGTGTATTCCACAACGATATCGCCACTGCCGTAAACCGTGTATGTAAGCTTCATGCGGGTGCTGCCCACATCCGGGAATCCGAAATTGAACGTCACCTGCGTTTCGCGAGCGGAAACTTCCTTGACTTCGGAAGTGACAGAGCGGTTGTTGCTTGCCTTGCGCCATTCGCCATGGCCGCGTTCCATGTTGAAGCCCTTGTCGTTATCAATCGGGGCGCGCCAGAAGTTCGGACGGCCGCCGTTCTTGATAATCGTATCGCCATCAAGAACGTAGCTTGCAAGCGTACCGGACTTTTCGTCAAACTTAATCTTGAAATCAGAGCCTTCAATCGTGAGACCATTGTTCTTAGTGACCTTGTGGGCCTCCATGGAGCTCACATCAATTTCAGTAGACCAGAGCTGGCCTAAATCAATGCCGAACTGTTCATGACCGATGCTGTAGCCCGCCTTAGCCCAGAGTTCATCTTTTTTGAGGCGGAAATCGATATCCAAGAAGTACTCGGCACCGACTGTCGTTTCAATCTTTGGCATGTCAATCGTTACGGTTTTCTTCTGGTTCGGACCGATATTCATCTGGGAACCGTCAATCTTACCTTCCTTAATGACCTTGCCGTTTTCCTTAATCTGCCAGAAGGCATCGAGGAAGTCGCCAAGATTCTTGTAGAGGTAGCGGCTTTCAATTTCAATCTTGCCCTTTGCGGCGTCTACGTTATGGACGCGAACTTGACTGTACTGGTACTTGACTTCCCACATTTCCGGCTGGATTTTACGATCGGGGAACACGAGACCGTTAGCGCAGAAGTTGTCGTCGTTCTGCCAGTCGCCCCACATACCGCCAAATTCGAAGTACGGAGTTCCCTTGTGGCGCAGGCCCTGGTCAATGAAGTCCCAAATGAAGCCACCGAAAGAGCGCGGGTTACCGTAGAAGGCGTCCATGTATTCCTGCAAATCACCCACAGAGTTACCCATTGCGTGTTCGTATTCGCACAACATAATCGGCTTGTTGGCATCGCGATAATTCTGGACAGCATCTGGACCAAAGTACATCCAGCTGTTCACATCGGCATTGTTCCAGTCGCCTTCGTAATGCACAAAGCGCGTAGAGTCGATTTCATGAGCACGCTGACGTTCCGAGGCGAACACGTTACCGTTACCGGCTTCGTTACCGAGAGACCAAAGAATAATGGACGGATGGTTTTTATCACGCTGCACCATGGAATTCATGCGGTCCACAGCCGGAGCGCGCCAATCATCGCTATTCTTCGGAAGATCGTTGTTGGCACCGTGGCTTTCGACGTTCGCTTCGTCAATCACGTAAATACCGTACTTGTCGCAGAGATCGTACATCACCGGATTGTTCGGATAGTGAGACATACGGAGCGCATTGATATTGAAACGCTTCATGAGAATCACGTCTTTTTCCATGCGGTCGTAAGTCACAGCACGGCCGTTATCCGGATCAAGTTCGTGACGGTCCACACCATGGAACTTCACAGGCATGCCGTTTACGTACAAACGCGGAGCACCATTGTCTTTCTTGATTTCAATCTTGCGGAAGCCAATCTTGTTACTTTCAACCTGGATAATCTTGCCGTCAGCATCCTTGAACGTGAGCACTGCGGTATAGAGGTCCGGCGTTTCAGCAGACCAGCGCTTCGGAGAAGAATACGGGATTTCGAAGTGGACACTCTTTTCGGCACCATTCGGACCAATGCCGGAAACCTTCTGGGAAGTCGGCTTAATCACTTCGGCACCGGAAGCATCGTACAAAGAAAGTTCCACGGTGTAATCGCCAGACTGCTTGCCCGTAGAATTGTAAATCCAAGCGGTCGTCTTTAAGAGACCATCCTTGTAGTTGTTCGTAAGAGTAGCATCAATCTGGAAGTCCTGAATATGGACCTGCGGCACAGCGTAGATATACACATCGCGCATAATACCAGAAAGACGGATAAAGTCCTGGTCTTCGAGCCAAGAACCGTCGCACCAGCGGAACACCTGCACGGAGATGTTATTTTCGCCCTTGCGGAGGTACTTATTGATATCGAATTCATGACCCGTGAAAGTATCTTCACTGTAGCCGACATAATTGCCGTTCACCCATACATAGTAAGCGGATTCAACACCTTCAAAGTGCAAACGGATGCGCTTGCCGTCCCAAGTTTCGGGGACCGTGAACGTACGGCGATAATGACCGACCGGGTTAAAATCCGTCGGAGCATACGGTGCAGAAACGCGGTTGTTCTGGGACCACGGATAAATAACGTTCGTGTAAATCGGATGGTCATAGCCTAAAAGCTGCCAAGAACTCGGGACCTTGATTTTATCCCACTTGGACACATCGTAATTATCCTTGTAGAAATCATTGTTACGCTGGCTAGGCTTATCGACATGGTAAAATCTCCATTCGCCCGAAAGCGTCTGGTACCATTCCGAAGCGTGACGGTCGCCCTTCACAGCTTCTTCGACTGTCGTATATGGCATCGAAGTCACGTGCGGATTCAACCTGTTCACACCAAAAATTCTTGGCTTGCCATTCCATTCATCGTTGGGCTGGGCAAACAAAGATACTGCGGACAATAGTCCAGCAGACAAAACCAAAGACAAACTAGAACCAAAGTTCATAAGTCCTCCCTTATCATATTCCTAATTCAAAAATACCCCCAAAACAGGGGTATTTTACAAGTGATTTTGCTAATTTCGTGGATATATTGTCAAAGGGAGGGGTGTTTTTAGAGCCTTTTATGTTGCAATTTGGAATATTCTTCCGCAAAAGCACTCTTGCCCGGGTCCCATTCTTCGCCGGTCCATTCTCTTACGTAATTTGCGGTTTCTTCGAAATCAATGCAATGGTAAAATGCGCCATCGCGGACTTCACCGTGGCCAATTCCCCACTCTATCATGTCTTCGGACTGCCAGTCAATTTTGAAAATGAGCCCGTCTTTCGCCATTTTTTCGTAAACAGGGATCGGTGGCAAATCTTCCGTATCAAAAGAGACCTTTCCACTTAATATAGTACGCAATTCGAGGCCCTCGCCGTTCTCATTCTCACGGGCATCATTTTCGGCGTATTCGGGGAGAACCCTCGCAAGCGAAAAATTCCCATCGCCTTCGCCATAGAGCTTGATGAACTTTTCAATCTGTTCATCGTCCATCGTAATATAATTATAGACTGAAAACATGAAGGACCTCCTGTTTGACTTGCTCAATTAAACAAGTTCTTTCAATCGTTCTTCAACTTCTTCAAGTTCGGCACAAGTGCTTACAGCACCAATTGTAACTTCGCCGTATTTTTCTAAATCTTCTTGAATGGTTTTCTTTAGGGTTTCCCTAAGTTTAAGCAAATCTTCTTTGGGCATCGTTGGAACATAATTTGCCATAGCTACCACCTCAATTTTTGAAGTTAGTCCGGGAAATGTGCAAGATAAGCGTCTTTCAGCACATCGTCGTGAGAATCGATGATTCGTTTCAGTTCGGGGATTAAGGATTCCACATCACTTCCGTTCTTCAACGATTCCTCGATAGGAAGCAACGATTCGTCACGAGTCTTTTTGTAGAGAAGGTCGATTAGTTCCTGAGCACTAGAGCTATCAAGCGTAAGGTCTTCGGGATGGTCCAAAGCATAGCACTCATACACAGATTCCAACCCCTCGACGGAACACCCTGCAGAGTTATCGTCCAGCCAAAGGATGAAATACCGACAAACTTCCTTGCCGTCCTTATTTTTGCAGTAAAATTCACGCCGCCAGTACGTGACATCGACTTCCATTTCGTTTCCGCAATGTGGGCATGTGTCATCGGAAGGGATCGTAGAGCAAACCTTGACGAAATTCAGGCGTAAGTCCCCTGCGACCTCTGCAAAATTCGGACTCATTGTAGATTCCTTTCCGCATTCGGAACACGAGACACTAACCTCTTCAGAAAAGACGAAAATTTCATCGTTTGACATAATGAACCTCCTTTATTGCTTTTGAACGGTTATAATATAGATACCGTATGCGACAAATGGAGACTGAATTATACAAGTTCCTTCAATCGTTCTTCAACATCTTCTAATTCAGCATATGTACC
Source organism: Fibrobacter sp. UWB7 (assembly GCF_900142945.1). Lineage (NCBI taxonomy): Bacteria > Pseudomonadati > Fibrobacterota > Fibrobacteria > Fibrobacterales > Fibrobacteraceae > Fibrobacter > Fibrobacter sp. UWB7. The sequence continues at coordinate 252,042 of NZ_FRCO01000003.1, read as the reverse complement.
TACTAACCCAATTAACGTTCCTTCACCTTTTTCTTCGGCTTCTTTAATTGTCCGCTTTAGGATTTCTCTTAGTTCGAGTAAATCCTTTTTGGACATTGTCGGAACATAATTTGCCATAAAAGCCTCCTTTGTCGCATTTGAATGGCTATAATATAGATTCAGCATACGACAAATAAAGACGCATTCGTGGATTTATATTACTTTGCAAGGCGGTCGACCCTACCGCAGATTTCGAGATAAATCTATATTAAATGCATGGACAAATTGAACGTGAAACAGAATGATTGCGTGGCATACGCAATCATGGGAAAATACCCGCCCGGCGGCAGATACATCGTTTACGCATCACCCCGCAGGGAACCCCTGCAAAAGATTCTGGACGACTCCCCCGAGTTGGGCTCCATCGAAGAAAAGGATTTCGGCTTCGACATCTCTGGAATCGATAAATTCTACAGCGTCAATATCAAGATCTTGCCCGAATACGAGCAATATTCTTGCGACGCAGGAAAATACTTTCTCGATTACGCGGACGCCTCAAAGCTCGCAACCGGTGAAGAAGAGATTATGGCACCGGACACACCGCCTCTCGTTTTTGAGGTCGTCACGATCAAGGTTGTGGAATAAAAGGTTACTTTTTATTGCTCATAAAGTTTTTCCGCCTGCTGCAAAAGAGTCTGGTTAAACTCTATCGGCTGGCGGACAATCTCGCGGAACAAAGCCTCAAGACGCAGATCATCAACATTGCCCAAGTTCCCCTTGATGTATTCCACCCAGTCCAAGAGGGCGTCAATTTTGAAGCACAAAAGCCACTTGGCATTTTTCCATGCCTTCCAATCAAATACCCGATTGGAACGGAACAGATTCAAACCCAGCGCATAATTCGCCGACTGTGTTTTTACGAAATCCGTGACATATTCCATCCGGTCAAATCCATTGGTCGTTGACGGGCCGACAGAATCTAGGTAATAGAGGGCAATCATGTTAGCCAAAGGCTCCTCAACCCATGTTTTCAGACAATAAAGGCCCGACGTTGGAGCATCCATAATAGCATGCCCCAGCTCGTGAACCAAGGTCAGAGCCGTAGTGTATTTTGAATCCTGCCATTTCTGATGCTGGTTGCGAATTTTTTCGTATGAGACCCAAATTTCTGGTCCTTGGGCCTGGAGCACGCCATTAGGGAGGTAGAGACCAATGGGATCAGCCCTATCTACTAGAGCCGTTTCTAGTTTCCAAAACCGATCTTCATCCACGATATCATGGAGTTTACGTAAATCATCGGAAACGCCACAATCAATCGCCAGGCCCTTTTGGTTGATGGCCTTTTCACTGACAAAAAAAATAGGGATTTCGAGGGCCTTGCTGTAGATGCCGTAACCGCACTCTTCTTCAGCAGGAGCTATAATGTGCTTTTCAAAATACATAAGCATATCGTCTGACGGCATAACCGTCTCTGACGTGTCTGGCTCTTGTTGGAATTTGATTTTGTTCACGAATTTTGGCTTTGGCATTAGGTAAACCACACTTTCTTCTTGGGGTAATATATATAAAATTTATGGGTATACAAAAAAGCCTCCGCGGAGCTATTTGGGGTCACAGAGACTATTTCGTTAGAGATACGTTCAAGGCGATAATTTCTTTTTCATGTTCAAAACAGAGCGATTTGATGATACATTTTGCATCAACTATTCAAAAAAAACTTCAATCGCTCAATAAACGCATCTTCGGCATCCGCAACAGAATATTTGGAGTCCAACACAGAACAATCATCCACCCCTTTATAAATTCCATCAACCATAAACTTTGCTTTACTACCATCATGCACACGATATTCTTCAGTTAAGCCATAAAGACTCGCTTGATTTTTTTCCAACACCTTTTGAGAAAGCGGGTATATCAAACCGCAGCGGATGTCTTTCACGCCCCGTTCTCTATAATAGCCTGCATAGGAATGTATTTGAAAAAGGTCTTCTCTATCAACATCGCTATATTTTTTATAAACTCCATCCATTCTCTTGAATTTGGCATCTAGTACAGCAATACAACTTCCATCATCTTTCCGCAAAACAAAATCGGGACGATTTTCACGTTTAAAGAAACAATCCTGATACAAGTTTATTTTTTCTTGAGCAGAAACACTCCAACCATCTAATCTTGTTTGCAACAGATGTTCCAAATAAACTTCCCAAAGCGAAGCCACATCTAATAAATACCCCGAAGCAATTGCACTGTCCTTCGCATCCGGCAGGATGGCATTATGCCTTATTACAATTTCTGCAAATTTCAACGTTTGCTTAAAATCTGCAAACATTGGATTGTTTAACACTCGGTGCGTTTGAGCTTTCAGAATAGTTTGTTGCGAAGGAAATTTTCCTGAGTAAGATGCATTTAACTCATTCTTTATTAAGTTTAATCTCTTAAAATTCTTCTCTATTTCGCCTCTGCATGCTTTTAAAGCAGTAAAAAGAACATCTACAACACACTGAACATAATGCCGCTCATTTTTTTGTGACGAGATTCGTCCCATAAACGGAAAATCTTTTTTGATATAGTTCTGGATATCTAAGCCACCGTGAACTTTTATATCATGATACCGTTGCTTAGAATATTCTTGAGGAAGCCCCATGACAGAAGCACGCTGCAAAGAGCTTAAAAAGAGATATTCTATCAGCGGAAAATCACTGTGATCTTTTCTTTCGCCATTATCTTCAGTTTTATCAATATAAATATGATTTGCGTAATTGAGCATCTGTTCATACAGAGCATTACTGCAATCCGGTTTTATATTAAACAAAACATCGCCATAGGAAATACGACCAGCATACAAGCCAGTCTTAACATAGAACTCATCTACATCATTTTTTCTTCTTTTTTCTATAGCAAGAACAAGCCTATCGTCTTCGGATTCAACATTACTATTCAATAGAAAATCCTGCCGAAATGATACAACAGCAACATCTCGTTCTGCCGTTATTCGACCCAAAGAAAGTGCTGATTTTTCCGCAAGATTTTTTAATTTAGTTGAAGAAACGCTTTCTGGCTTTTCAAAATGGAAATTTTGATTAACGGACGCATCTATTATTTCCATACTATCACTGCTTTGGATTTTTTTCAACTATTTCTTTTACAAAAACATTTCTTGCATCGCTAAGCTTTTTTTCTAGTTTTCCTTCTTCAGGGCACAAGCTACGTAAATATTCTTTTAGTGTAGGTTTCAAATAACCATCAAACAATTCTTCCTTATGGACCTTCTTTATGCTATTTTGCCTACATACATCCTTTATTTTAAGAAAATTAGCATGTCCAAACTCAAAAGATGCACCTAACTCCAATTTACTAGACACATCCTGTTTCACTTTTTGCATATCTTCATCAGACAATCCCTGACTTTCTTTCGGTTCACAACCTGAAATGCAATAATTCAGTTTGGCGCAAGAAATAATAAATTTGTCTACATTTCCCAATACAATATTATCACGAATAACGCTATAATCGCAATCCATCCTCACCCATTTAAATCGGCGACGCAAAGCCAAATCAAAGGCATCAATACTTTTATCAACGTCATTCATCATGCCAATAAATCGAATGTTTCGAGGAACGCCAAATTTTCCTTTATACTTTTCCTCTTCTTCATAGAAGATTTCGGAATTTGCACTATTCCGTTCTAATTCAGAGTATTGAGTTTCTATTAAATGACGTTGTTCTTTAGCATCATTTTCGATCTTACGGAAATCTCGATAACCTGATTCTAACAGAGACAAAGTTTCACCAAAAACAGCCGAAAGATTTGCTCGATTTATTTCATCCGCAACAAAATAATACTCTTCAGATAAGTTTCCTTTAGCTTTTTTACAAAAATTCTTAAATTTGCCATTTACTAATTTTAAATTGACAGATTCATTACTTATTCCAATAGGCTTTATACCCTCGATAAAGTCTTCATAAGAATATGACGGATGAAATTGCACCCAACAAACATGCTCTTCGTAATTGTCTTCAAATTTCTTTTTCAAATATTCCTTAACATGATAAGTCTTACCCGTTCCTGGAGCACCATAAAAGATTACATTTGGAGAATCTTCCGTCGGATAAATTCTATTACTTGAAAACTGAACCCATGTAGGAAATGCTTTTAAAAGAAAAATTTTATCTTTTCTCGGATCGTTAGTTCCATCAGAACCTGTATTTGAAACAAGAGGCTTCAATTTTTCGTTTAATTCAGCATTCATTTCTAGCCAAGAGCCTTTTTTTAATTGCAGCTGGCATTTTTCTTTCAAGATTCCACAACAAGATTTAAACTTTCCAACAGATGGTATAAAAGAACATTCATTATCAAATATGGAAGCAATTCTATTTATTCTTGCTTCGAAATTGGAAGCTTGTTTATTTCTTCCCTTATTAAAGAGGTTCGTTAAATTTTTTTGTAAAGACTGGAAAGTTTCTTTATCGCATTTCTCTACAAAGACCTTTATTTTTTCCAAACTTTCTTGATCCAAATCATTAATTACAGCACCATCACCTCTCGCAGAGCATATAGAATTGTCATAAACAAGGTCTTTCCAATCTTTAGGTTCATATTCTTTTGCTTTATTACGAACCTCATTCCACTTTTCGTATATATTCCATGGATATTCTGAATCAGGACATAACAGAAAATCCTGAAATAAATTTTGCAGTTCTTCGTTAATTTCTTCGCTCATTTTCTCTTACTCCTCACAGTTATTCCTGAAGTATTCCCAGATGCGGACCATTGCGAGGGTGTCGACTTCGCAGTATTTGAGGGATGCCTGGCGGATTGCTTCAGTATGCAGCTTGTTGAAGCGACCGGCTTGCAGCATCACGTAATCGAGCTTGCTGATGCCACCGCAGTTGATTTGCTTTTCATCGTTCCAGATGTCGGAATCGTCGAAATCGGCTGGGAACTTGTTCGCATCAACTTTTGCGGCAAATTCTTTTAACATCGGCAAATTATGGTAGGGGTCCATATCGTCACCGTAATGGTCGCGGAAATAAGTCTCATCACTAGCCAAAATGGCAGGAAACACCTGCTTGATGGAATTGGAACTCCCCATCATCGGATGGTAGAAGTATTTTTGAGCGACAGCCTTCAAATCCAACATATCACGGGGTCCTGCAGTAAACGGGTACTTACAACTTCCCGTCGGGTGCGTAATTTTTTCAATAAAGCGAACCAACTCGTCCTTGTCGGATTCGTCTGATTCAATCAACTGAACTCTAATAGCGTTGAGAATAATATTTTCATGTTCTGCATAACGGAAGATCGTTCCGTCATCATTGTCCAATTGTTTTTTCAGTTCACGGACAAATTTGAAATTCGGATTCTTGCCAGCCTCTAGCGAAATGAACTCTCCCCCACGCCCTTCTTTGTGTTCATAATGTCCATCCTCATAACAGACATGGTGAGAGAACTGGTAGGCAACTTCTTCGTTCGGGCGCGAGCCCTTGAACAGCGGGACAGCACCTTGATAAGTTTCAAAATCGATAAAATGCAGCGGATAGGTCCACTTCGCCATTTCAGCTTTCGCGGCAGCCTTCAAGAAAGTCGGAGCCACTTCACCGGTCTTTACGCTGTGAACATGCAAGAAACGCAGGTCATTATCCGAAAGTTTCGTGCGTTTTTGGAACGCTTCAGGAGTCGCATCTTCAGCAGGAACATATTCGTATTCGTTGATATCGGTCAGGAGAAGCTTTTTCTGTTCAAGCCAGCCATTGCCCTTGAGACTTGGCGGCAGTCCCTTTGAACCACCCTTGACATCTACAATGCAAGGTTTCCCTGCAATATCAACTCCAAGCATATCCTTGAAGAACTCTGCACAACCATCTTTCTTGCCAGCTTTGCGTTCCTCGTCTGTGGCGTAGAACGGACAATTAAATTTTTTCACATCAACTTTACAGAGGCTATAGTCCTTGCGGTTGTTGACATACATGTCCGCAACTTTTTCGACAAAATCCACAAAACAACCATTAAATTTTTCATTAGCAATTTCAGGAATCTCGTCAGCAATAATCTTGTCACAGAGTTCATCCACATCGATAACACGGGCAATGTTATTTTTGCCCTGCAATTTTTCACGAATGTCCGAAGCACATTCTACTTCGCGATGACCATCCTTGAACTTAATCTGTAACAGCGAGCTCAAAGAATCAACATCGCTTACGGCATCGGTGTTTACAAGCATCAGCTTGGCACGAACCTTGAGGTGCGAATAACTTTCAAAGAACTTGGTAAACTGCTGCACCACGTATTTCTGGAATGTAACATCCAAAATCTTATCTAGGTAATCCGATTTGAACTTGCCGCCGCGACCGTCAAAAGAATACAGCGGTTCATCGGCACCAATCCCCTTCGACTTGACTTCAATAATTTCGAGGGTATCACCCCGCTTGTGCAAGATATCGACATAGACCAAGAAGTTGTTCGTGCCAAAGGCGGCTTCAGCCACATCGGCATTTTCCATACGGAGAAAGCGCATCGTGTCTACAAGGGTTTTCATCTGGGCAGGAACCGGCGAAAGCGTCGGATCCCTGCGGATGATGTTTTCGTCGGGAACGCCCTCGTAAACGCGGGCAAGTGCACCAAACTGGTCGCCCACTTCGGCAATGCCATCGACTCCATCAAAGTGGTAGGCGTAGTCTTTGGAATTGCGGTAGTAATACGCATACATCGCACATTCTACCGCCTGGTTGAACGCCGACTTGGTGAACTTTTTCTCGTGATACTTGTTGTCAAGCATGACACCCTCGTTTTAATTAGTCCGTCAAAAATTAGTTAAACTTTATTTCTTGTACCACTTGGGAGTCTTCTTTTTCAGGGGAGAATCCGCAAACATATCGGACATATCAACATTTTTCGACACGTTCCATTTATCAAGATTTCCTTGAAATTTAGAAGATGCGAACATTTCACTCATTGTCTCAACGTTTGACACATCCCATCCGCTGATATCACCATTAAAAATGGAATTTTTAAACATAAGCTTCATGTTTGTAACATTCGACACATTCCATTTACTGATATCACCATTGAATTGCGATTCTCGAAACATATGACTCATATCTGTAACGTTTGACACATCCCATTTACTGATATCGCCATTAAAATCCTTATAACAGAACAAGCTTTCCATATCGGTAATTTTAGACACATCGATAAAATTCAAGTCACACTTATCACCATTTTTCGTAATAGCCGCACGAATCAAAGCGTCCAAATGATTTCTGCTTTGAGCAACGACATTTTTTGCAGAGACGTCAAAGATTTTCCATTTTGGAACATATTCTTCATTATCAGATCCATAAAACAATTCCGATACATTACATTCTAAAGAAACATTCCATTTATCAATGTTCCCCTGAAATTTGGAATTTGCAAACATATTGCGCATATCCGTAACATTCGACACATTCCATTTGCTAACATCTCCATTAAATTCTGAGCCATCGAACATGCCGGTCATATCAGCAACTTTTGATACATCCCATTTACTGAGGTCGCCATTAAATTGCGTTTCACTGAACATGTTGGACATATCAGTCACATTTGAAACATCCCATTTACTGACATCGCCATCAAATTGAGAGTTACAGAACATGCTAGACATATCAGTCACATTTGAAACATTCCATTTGCTGATATCGCCATTAAAACTCGAATATTGAAACAGGCAACTCATTATAGAGACATTCGACACATTCCATTTACTAATATCACCATTAAACGCAGATTCTTCAAACATCTGTTGCATATTAGAGACATTTGAAACATCCCATTCGCTGATGTCTCCATTGAAAGGCGTTTTCAAGAACATTCCCATCATGTCCTTTACCTTGGAAACATTCCATTGGCAAACATCACCGTTAAAAGCAGACCATGCAAACATGGCTTTCATATTTACAACATTTGACACATCCCATTTACTGATATCACCATTAAATTCGCTATTCGCAAACAAATCGCTCATATCCGTAACTTTAGATACGTCAATGAAATTCAAATCGCAATTTTTGCCATTCTTTTTAATAGCGGCTTTTATCAATTTAGTTAAATCATTTTTGTCTTTAGCAACTACCGTCTTTTGTTCAGCGGTCTTTTTGGCAGCTGTAGTTTTCTTAGTTTCTACAGTTTTCTTGGCAGTAGTTGTCTTTTTAGTGGCAGTAGTCTTTTTCACTTGTTTAGTTTCTTTTGTTTGTTCTTTCATATTTACCAGCCTTTTAGTTCTTTATTTTTCCAAAGAGCTTTCCTTGTACCACTTAGGAGGTTTCTTTTTCAATGGAGAATCATCAAACATCATCCCTATAATTTTCACTTTAGATATATCCCATTTGCTAATATCGCCATTAAAACGAGAATTAGAGAACATGCTGAACATATTGGTAACATTTGATACATTCCAATCGCTGATATTGCCATTAAATTGAGAACCATCAAACATCAAGGACATATTTGTAACTTTAGACACGTTCCACTTACTGATATCGCCAGTGAATTTCGATTCTTGGAACATCATGAGCATTTTCTTTACTTTAGATACATTCCATTGACTGATATCACCATTAAATTGAGAACCGTAGAACATTCCAGACATATCTGTAACATTTGAAACATTCCACTTGCTGATATCACCATTAAATTGAGATTCACTGAACATATCGTGCATATTCTTTACCTTAGATACGTTCCACTGGCTAATATCGCCATTAAATTGAGACTGACTGAACATAAATGTCATGTCCTGAACTTTAGACACATCCCACTGACTAATATCGCCAGTGAATTGCGATTGCATAAATAAATTGCTCATATCCGTAACATTTGATACGTCAATGAAATTCAAATCACAATTTGTACCATTCTTTTTAATGGCGGTTTCTATCAATTTAATCAAATCATTCTTGTCTCTAGCGACAACTGTTTTTTGACCAGCGGTCTTCGGTGCAGCAGTTTTCTTTGGAGACGCCACAGCCTTCTTAGCAACCGTAGCCTTTTTAGCTGTAGTTGTCTTTGAGGATTCTGCAGCTTTTTTGGTGACTGTTGTCTTTTTGGCGGCAGTAGTCTTTTTCACTTTTTTCGTTTCTTTTGCCTGGTCTTTCATATTCACTTGTCCTTTTTGCTTTCGCATTTATTTACTGTTAAATTTTATTCCTTGTACCACTTTGGAGGATTACATTCCAAAGGAGATCCAACAAACAATTCAAACATATTTGCGTCTTCTGACACCTTCCATTTACTGATGTTACCGCTGAATTCAGAATCTGCAAACATGGCTTCCATTGTAGTTACTTTGGACACGTTCCACTTGCTGATGTCGCCATTGAATCGGGACCGATCAAACATAGAATTCATGCTAGTCACATTCGATACGTTCCATTTGCTGATGTCGCCATCGAACGGAGATTCTTTGAACATAAAGTCCATACTCGTCACATTCAACACATTCCACTGACTGATGTCACCATCAAATTGCGAATCAGCAAACATAAAACTCATGTCGGTCACATTGGATACATCCCACTTGCTGATGTCACCGTTGAAAGCCGATCCGCAGAACATAAAGTTCATACTCGTCACATTTGATACGTTCCATTTGCTGATATCGCCACAGAACGGAGTATGTTTGAACATAGAGTCCATAGTCGTCACATTTGACACATTCCACTTACTGATATCGCCGTTAAATCGGGACCCTTCAAACATAAATCTCATATCAGTCACATTGGACACATCCCACTTGCTGATATCGCCATTAAATTTGCTTTCCATGAACAGTTCGTTCATTTCCGTAACTTTAGATACGTCAATGAAATTCAAATCGCAATTTTCGCCATCCTTTTTTATGGCAGCTTTTATCAGCTTTATTAAGTCATTTTTGTCTTTCGCGACGACAATTTTTTGTTCAGAGGATTTTTTAGTTGCTGCGGGCTTCTTGGCAGCAGCGGGTTTCTTGGTTACAGGAGACTTTGGAGATGCCGTAGTCTTCTTGGCCGTAGGAGACTTTTTGGCAACCGTAGCCTTTTTAGCAGTAGTTGTCTTTGATGATTCTGCAGCTTTTTTGGAGACAGCTTTCTTTGCTTTTGTTTTTTCGGTCATATTCACCAGCCTTTTTGTTTTGAAATAAAATATACTCTAAATACTACCCTATACGCCAAAAACGTTTCAAAAAGCTTACATTTTTCAGAAGTACCATTTTTGAACAAAAAAAAATGGCGGCCCGGAGGTCGCCATTTTGAAATGTTACTGGATCCTTCGACTTCGAGGCTACGCCTCTTCGCTCAGGATGACGCACTCGTTACTTCACGAGGACGCGGAAGGTCTTGGACTGACCAACGCTGCGGACCATGTACACACCCGGCGTAAAGCCTGCAGCACGGATGGACTTAGCAACGCTCTGACCGTTGACTTCGACGTTGCCGAGGAACTTGCCGGTCATGCCAAAGACTGCGTAAATCTTTTCAGGAATCTGGAGTTCCACGCGAGCCTTCTGGAGTGCAATCGGGCTTTCTTCGCAATCAAAGCCCATACAGAACTTGAACCAGTCCACGTTCACGAAGTTCCCGACAATCTGCATTCTGAGTACATGTTCGCCCTTCGGGATTTCCTTGGTCTTTGCTTCAACCGTAGAATAATGATCCCAATCTTCGCCCTTTTCGGCCTTGATGACATCGGTAATTTCCTTGCCATCAACGTAGAACTGGACGCCGACATCATCAGATGCCGTAGCCATGTTCAAACGAACCGTGTATTCAGACGCAATCTGGTTATCGATAGTGTATTCCACCCATTCGCCATCTTCGGTGTAACCGAGAGCATAGCCCTTAGACTTGTCCGCAGAGTCAATTTGCACGATGTCCACTTCATCTTCGCGATAGGCGCCGCCCTTGTTTTCGCGGTCGTTATCGTAGAAGGCCTTGTTGTGACCACCGACATCGTAATCTTCTGCTTCAATCTTGCCCGGGATTGCAGATGCGACTTCCTTGAACGGAGTCTGCGGAATAGCAGTCTTTTCGCTTTCCATGTACCAGTAGTCGAAATCGAAACCACCCTGCTTGACGACGAAGAACAAGTCTTCAACGCCTGCGGCATCGCTCAAGTCGAAGGTGTTTTCTTGCCAGCTGGAGCTTGCCGGGATGTTCATTGTTGCAAGTGTTGCTCCAGTTTCAGACTTGGCGTGGAGTTCAATCTTACCGCCATTACCTCTCGTGCAAACGATGATGCGGTCTGCGCCATCACCCATGTCCACAGAGCGAACCTTTGTATAGAAGTTCGAACCCATGTTGGTGAGGTAGACGTTATCGCCCTGCTTTGCCACGTGCTTGATGATGGTGTATCCACCGCTCTTGTCCACATTGATGCCACCGACCCAAGATTTTGTTTCGGCTTCAACGCGAGTGAACGGGTCAAGGTTCTTAATCGGCTTCTTGACGCCATCATTCGTAGACTTGATGGTCGGAATCGAACCGTCTGCATTCCAGGTGAATTCTTCGACGGCGGTAGAACGGCTATAGCCACCGCCGCTCACGTTCTTTTGGTTGTGATAGAAGAAGAAGCTACGGCCCTTGAAGTCAATGAGACCGGAGTGGTTCGTGAATGCAGTGTTGTTACCCTGATCCATGATGATGCCCCCCCACTTCCACGGACCCGTCGGAGAATCACTGGTGGAGTAAGAAATCTTTTCGGGCACGCCATGAGAAGCGTAAATCATGTAATACTTCTTATCACGCTTGTGGATCCACGGGCCTTCTGTGTAAACGGAGTTTCCGCTCGGAGAGAAACCACGACTCATATCCGTCACCTTGATATCGCCATCGAACTCAATCATGTTTTCTTTGAGCTTGGCGTAATAGAGCTTCGGGTTGCCCCAGTAGAGCCATGCCTGGCCATCATCGTCAATCCAAACGGTCGGGTCAATGTAATCCCAGTTCGGACCTGCAAGATGCTGACCATTACGAGCATCCTTGAACGGACCTTCCGGCTTGTCGGCCACAGCGACGTTAATAGCGCGGCCACCGCGAGTCGATTCTACAGTCACGTAGTAGTAATACTTGCCATTGCGACGAACAACTTGAGCAGCCCAGTCACCGTTTTTCTTGGCATTGCCACCAAAGCTTTCATTCGTGAGGATGAGTTCGCCCATATCGGTCCAGTTCACCATATCGGTGGTGCAAGAGACGCGCCAACCGTGCATGGTAAAGAAGGAACCGCCTTCGTCGTTACCCGTGTACACGCAGACGGTATCGCCAAACACAACCGGAGCCGGGTCAGGCGAATAGTACGTCTGGATAATCGGATTTTCAGCAAGCGCATTGGACGCAAAACCAAGTCCAAACGCGAGAAGTATTTTACTAGTCATCTTCATATTTCACCCCATTTTCCCTAAACTACTTCACCTGAATCATTTTGCCAAAGGCCTTGTTCACGCTCTGGACAAAGTAGACACCAGACTTAAAGTTATTTGCATGCATAGCCTGCATCACAGAGCTTGTCGTCGGCAAGCCCATCAAGCGGATAGCACCCATGTGATGACCGCGGATATCAAACACGTTCAACGTAGAGCTGCGAGAGATATCCATGTTCAAACCGTAACGGACGCTCGGCTTGATCGAAAGGATTTCTTCCTTGGACTTGCCAAACTTGATCCAGTCAATGTTCAGGTAAGCACCCGTGATAGCCACGCGAAGCACATGTTCACCAGCTTCGAGAGCGGTCGTCTTGCCTTCGACAGTGCCATAAGTATTCCAGTCTTCGCCCTTCGGGGCAACAATCGTATCGCTGATAGCCTTGCCATCCATGAAGAGCTGGAAGCTAGAGCCTTCGAGACCAGAAGCTACGTTTGCAAGGAACACGTATTCACCAGCTGTGACATTCACGGTGTATTCCATCCATTCACCAGCTTGCGTGTAACCCACAGCGTAGCCCTTAGACTTGTCCGTAGAATCAATCTGAGTGATGTCCACGCCATCTTCGCGGTAGGCGCCGCCTTCGTTCACAAAGTCCTTGTCGTTGAAGGAAACGCTCTGGCCACCTTCATCGTAATTTTCCATTTCGATGGTGCCCGGGATTGTCATGTTGTCGACAAACGGAGCCTGCGGAACCACATTGGAGAAGTCCGGAAGCGGGATAGTGTTGATGCGGTCACCGATGTTCTTGAATTCGCCCTGGAGGCCCGCAGCTTCGGCAACAGAAGCGATGTAGCCATTGTTGTTCTTTTCGGTAAACTGACCCGGAGCGTTACGGCCAACGCCGCTCGGAGCGTTCTTGTAAGAGTTGTTTTCGACAGCAAAGCCACTAGAGCCTTCGTCAAGATAAATCGGCAAAATCCAGTAATCCGACCACTTGGACTGGGACATATCATGGATGTAGTTTTCCTTGATTTCGCTACCCGTGCCCTGGTTGCTCAATGTATAAATCGGACCGGAGTCGCAAAGCAAACGGGCAATGTGGTGGATGTTGTTCTTATTAATTTTGTTGTTCGTCATGGCTGTTTCGCTCTTGGTCCAGCCATAGCCCACAGAGATACCGGAATAGTTTGTATAGGACACTTCGTTATTTTCGATGACGACATAACGCGGATACCCGGCGGCAATGCCCACAGCGCCCTGATGTTCATTCGTCACGTTTGTCACGAGGTTGTAACGGATTGTATCGCGGGTACTGATTTCGTCCTTGTCCTTCGGATTGTACGGGATGTGAATTTCGGTCGTGGAGTCTTGAGAGAACTTGCCGAGCATAATGCCGCAGCCGCCGATTTCATAGAATACGTTGCCTTCAATCACGTCATCATTTGTACCAGAGACAAAGTCAAGACCAGTTGCAGCCATCTGCGTGAACGTGCAATTCTTGATTTTGAAATGGTGCGCATTTTCGACGCGGAAACCAGCATCCGGACGCCAGAGGAGGAACTTGTTAGAGCCAAGACGGCCGTTTTCAGCCATGACTTCGATGTTGAACATACTTGCCTGCAAATCCAGGAAGCCTTCTTCGCTCGGACGCAAGAAATTGGAGTTTGCAAAGGTTATGCCTTCAAAAGACATGTAACCAACTTTGTTCTTAGTGTCCTTACCGAGGATGCTGAAGAGCGTGTTGACGCGCGGTGCAACGACGTTTGCGGTTGCCATGCTTTCGCCTGCGCGGGCCTTGTAGTAAAGCGTGTTGGTCGATTCGTCGAGGTACCATTCACCCGGCTGGTCGATAAATTCGTATGCGTTTTCGAGGTAGTAGACCTGCTGCTTCGGCGGATTGCTCATGAAAGCGGTACCGAGCATCGGGTACTTGCGGCGGAAAAGCTTGCTTCTTTCAGGATCCTGCGGTTCAAACTTGAAGGTATTGCCCTGCTGGGAAATCTTGTCAAGACGCAAGATGCTTTCGGTCCATGCAATCATCAAATGGATTTCGACCTTCTTCGGATTCTTCCAGTCCGTAGACTTGATATCGCTGCTGTTCAGGAGGAAGGCGCTGCCGGCAGAGTCCACTTTGTTCAAGCGGAAGAAGTTATGGTCGCCGTTATCGAGCAAGTTCGGCATACGCGCGCGAATAGCCTTCTTACCGTTCACGTAGAGCTGGCGGAAGCGTGCGTCAACGCCTTCGGCCTTCCAGATGTTGTTCTTTTCATCGTGAATCGTCCAGCCAGACATCGGGATACCGCCCGTAATAAGCGGAGTTTCGTTCGGATAGGCTTTATAGCGGACGTAAAAACCATCCTTACCGCCATCAGCCTCAGTAAAATTGACCGTAGACGAAAGCTGATAGGTTCCGCCACGAAGAATGACGGAGATATCGCCCGTCATGGTGCCGTTGATGGCACGCACAGCCTTCTGGGCCTGCGTAATCGTCTTGAACGGGGCCTCTTCGGTACCCTTGTTGGAATCGCTACCATTGGGAGCGACATAGAATGTAGCCTGATCAGCGGCGGTAGCAACAGTAACACCCAGGAAGAGTGCAGAAACTGCGGCAAGATGACCAATTGTTTTGAAGCTCATACCTAACCTCACGTTTAAAAACCAAACATAGTTTGCCCTAACAACACTTTAAAATTATTCTCGAAAATGCTTTTTTTTCATGTTTTAAGGCGAGATATTGTGGACGGTTTATCCATAGCTATGGGAGGGTGGAATATTCTTTTTTAGAGTTAGGAATTACACAAAATGCCTCGCGGAAGCGCGAGGCATTTTGAATGTGTTTGTGAGGAGAAATCTCAATGCTGCCCCGGCACAAAGGCCGGGGAGACAACGCAAAGTGCTATTTAGCGAACGTTCACACGCTGGATTTGGTTACCCTTGACAGAGCGCACCATGTACGTGCCACGTGCATACCCAGCGTTCTTGAGCGCCTGCGACATGCTTGCACCATTCAAGTCCACGCAGCCAAGATGCTTACCTGTAGCGCTGAACACGTTATAGGAGTTTTCGGATTCAAACGACGTGAGATGAACCTTATTCAGCCCCACCGTTCCATCGGTAAACTCAATCCAGTCAATGTCCATCCAGTCACCGGTTACCGTAAAGCGGAGAATGTGTTCGCCTTCGGTCAGGCTCACCTTCGCTTCAACCGTGTTGTAGTCATCGTAATTATCTTCGCCAGAGCTTGCCTGCGGAACAGCGATTTCTTCGGTAATGTCCTTGCCGTCCATGGAGAGCTTGAAGCTCGAGGTGCTATTAGCAGAAGCCACAGAAGCGCTCATTGTGTAAGTACCCGTCTTGGCAACGTTCACAGTGTATTCGAGCCATTCGCCAGCCTGGTTGTAACCAACGATAATGCCAGAAGCCTTCTTGTAAAGGTCCACGCCAGTACCCGGGCGATAGTCAGAGTCGCCATGGTTTTCGGTATCATTTTCGTTGTAGGTGGTGTTGCCCTCACCCACGCCGTTGATGTCAAAGTCTTCCACTTCGATTTTTCCCGGAATGGCGAGAGCCTTACCCTTGAACGGTTCGCGAGGAACAGGCTTGAGAATCAAACGGAGCAGTGCAGAGCCGTGAGCCGGGAGTTCGATAGAAACGCGGGAAACCGGTCCCAAGTCCTTCTTTTTCCATGCATCGCGAACTTCGACTTCGCCTTCTACGCCAATATCTTTAAAATCGCATTCAACAGTCTGGGTAGAGCCGTTATTATTGAGGAGCGCCACGGCAATATCGCCATTCTTCAAGGGTTTAGTCCAAACCTGCTTGCCTTGCTTGTCAGAAATGCGGTGGCCCTGAACGCCAAGAGAGTCCTGGTTGATGGCAATCATGTCCTTGTTCAGGTAGAGTTCCTTGGTCTCGTTGCTCATGTTGCGCACATCGGAACTGATCATGATGGGAGCAGCCATGATGGACCACATCGTCATCTGGGAGCGCTGTTCCTCGTAAGAGAGGCCTCTGTTACCTACTTCGAGCATGTCCGGATCGTTCCAATGGCCAGGCTTTGCAATTTGCCAATACTTGTTGTTGGCATCGATAATTTCATAGACGCCGCGGTACCACGAAGTGGAAATCCATTCGGGACCAATGTCGAAAGTGGTGCGCCAGAGGTTAGCAATTTTCGGCATCCAGTCCTTGTATTCCCACATGCAAATGCTGAACACGATGTCGCGTCCGGAATTGCGGAGAGCGTTGGACATTGCAGTGTAATCTTTTTCCTGCGTTCTCGGATCCGAGTCGCAGTTATCGTACTTCCAGTAGTCCACGCCCCATTCAGCCAATTTCTTGGCATCCTGTTCTTCGCGGCCATTGGAGCCACTTTCACTCTGCCAGTTGCTATTGTAATGGTGGCAAGTACGTTTGCCACGGTCGCCGTAAAGACCGAATTTCAGGCCTTTCTTATGCACGTAATCGGCAATGGCCTTCATGCCACTGGGGAAAGTTTTCGGGTTGTTCTGGAGGTTGCCCTGGGCATCGCGCTTGGTATCCATCCAGTTGTCGTCCAGATTCAAGTAAATGTAGCCAGCGTCCTTCAAACCGGAACTGACCATCGCGTCGGCAATTTCCTGAATCTGCTTTTCGTTGATGTTTTCGTGGAAAACGTTCCAGCTGTTCCACCCGAGCGGGGGCGTAAGCACCAAGCTATCCGGATGCGCAAAGGCCTGGGAAACCAATCCCGCTAAAGCCAAAGAAGCTAGCACTCCAAACTTGCGACCATTTTTCTTGTTCAAACCAAACATAAGCACTCCTGTATCCTAAGTATTAATCATCCCCAAACTAAAAATACCCCCTAAAAAACAAAAAAATCAATCTTTGCAAATAATTCCTTTGACATATTATCCATAATGGATATTAGTCACTGGTCATTGGTTATTGGTTACTAGTTATTAGTCAATAGTCAGTAGTTATTGTGGAACGCACAAAAAAAGAGCGTCCCCGAAGCCAGGGAGCGCTCTTGGAGAGAGAACGAAACTTTTTGCCTTTTAGCGATCCACCGGCAGCATGAACGAACGCGTTTTGCTGCGCAAGATGTAGACGCCCTTGCCAAAGCCAGCATTTTTCATCGTTTTTTGCATATTCGGCACATCGTTTTCGATGATTTCAACAAAACCGAGGCGCTTGCCCGCAAGGCTATAAACATTGTACTTGCCAGCGGTAGTTGAGAGGCGAAGTGCCGTCGTTAAACCAACTGAGGGTTCCGCAATTTTCTTGAGCGTGACATTATCGAGCGTGAGCGTACCCGTCGAGGCGCCCGCATTGAAACTCAAGCGAGAATCTTTATCGGTGGTGGCGGTCATCTGGAACTGGAAGGAATACTTCTTGGATTCCGTGCCGAGTTCGAAATTTGCCTTTTCGGTGAGGTAGCTTGCCCACGGATCCGTGTGCTGCTCCACGTTCACTTCGAGCGTGCGGGAGGCGCCAGCGCTAGCATCAAAACTCACTTCATACCACTGACCTTTTTCGAGGTGCAAGTCGTGCTGGATGAGCTGCACTTGGTAATTCTGGTCGCCAACGGCGGTGATGTTAAAATTGTACTTGCCGTTTTTCACATCGCCTGTTGCGGCGGCACTGCCGTGAGTCTGCAAAGTCCAGGCGACATCGGTCGAATCGAAACCGCCGTTGAAAATGCTGTCGCGGTCGGTCGGCACCTGAATTGGCGGCGGAAGCGAAGAGCCGTCCAGCGAATAATTCTTGACAAAATTCCAGATTTCAACACTCGTATTGACGCTGACGGCCTCGTCCATGGAATACCAATGGCCCTTGCCAGCAATCGTGAGCAAACGGACTTCGACATTGTCGTTGCAGCCGCTCCAGACTTCGAGAGAGGCGGCAGAACCCGGCTTGCTTGATGGATACGGCTTTGTGACCTTGGAACTTGAAGAGCATTTTTGCGCAGAGACCCAGCCCTTGAGGGTATTCACGGTGCTGTTGTAATTCACCACGTCATCGGAAGTGCCGTGGGTATGCATAATCGGCATGGCGCGCTTGGGCGAGTTCACGCCACCGCCACCAGAAACCGGGGCAATGGCTGCAATCATATCGCCCATCTTGTTTGCCGCATGGTAGCTCATCATGCCGCCCATCGAGAATCCCGAAACATACACGCGATTTTTATCAATGCCGTACTTGTTGTACATTTCGTTGATAATAGCCTTGAGGAAATTGATGTCCTTGTCACCACCGATGTCCCAGGCCTTGTTTTGACCGTTCGGGAACACGACCACAAATCGTGCGGTATCGGCAATCGGTTCCCACTTGGCGGCGTTCTGCTGATACGGGGCATCCTGATTCATTCCGTGCATCTGGATAATAAGCGGACGGCCCTTTTCGATATTTCTCGGAGCATACACATTCATGGTACGGTTCGTGCCGTTCACATTAATGTTGTCTGCAAATGAAAAAGTCGCGAAGCCAGCCAAGGCGACAACCGTCAAGGCGCAGTGCGCCTTCTTGAAGATTTTACCAAACATTCCTCTACTCCTTGAGGTTTATTTCCCATTTTACCTATGAAGAAAATACCTTTTGGATTGGCGATTATCACTTAGCGGTAAACATTTTCCATTGCGGTTTTGACAATGGGTTGAGGGGATAAAATGTGTAGTGGGGGGTGTTTACAGAACAACCAAAAACGGTCAGGATATACACGCAGGAAAGCAAGCTTTCCGAGATGTGATTCTGGCCTCTTGGTTGTTCTGGAAATGTGTGATAGGGTGTTTTAAGAACAACCAAAACGGGCTGGAAATGCATATTTGAAAACTTCGTTTTCAATATGCGCTTCCAGCCCTTGGGGGTGTTTGAGGAGCTATGAATAAACTATAGAGATTACTTTGTTACGGAGAGGCGGAGGGTGGTGCCGGTGGTGAGGGACTTGACGACGTACACGCCGTTTTCCTTCACGAGGCTGTTCACCTTGCTACGCACATCGAAACTGTTGGAGGCTTCGACGCGACCGACAAACTTACCGTTCAAACCATAGACGCTATAAGACTGTACGCCTTGCACATTATGGAGAACGCCCTTTGCCAAGCCAACAATGGGATCCGGATCCGTTGCATTCGCACCCTTCACAAATGTAAAGTAGTCGATATCAAGCCAGGAGCCAACAACCGTGAAGCGGAGTACATGTTCGCCTTCCGGGAGTTTTACGTTTGCTTTTACCTTGTTATAATCGTCATAATTTTCTTCGCCGGAACTTGCGGCAGGCACCGCAATTTCTTCGGTGATATCCTTACCATCCAAGGAGAGCTTGAAGCTCGAGGTGTTGCCCGCTGCTGCGACAGCCGCAAACATGGTGTAATCTCCCGCTTCCTTTACGTTCACGGTATATTCGAGCCAGTCGCCTTCGCTGTTATAGCCCACAATGACACCGGTTGCCTTCTTGTAAAGGTCAACGCCCGTGCCCTTGCGGTAGTCGCTATCGCCGTGGTTTTCGGAATCGCCATCATAGTAAGAGGAACCATCTTTGCCCTTGCCCGGCACGTCAAAGTTTTCAGCTTCAATCTTGCCCGGGATTGCATTTGCAGGGCAGTTTTCGCCTGCAGCGCAGAACGGAGTCTGCGGAACAGGTTCAGAACCAGCGCCGTCGAGATAAATTTCATCGTTCACATCGGTACCGACCTTGAACCAGTCGAAGTCCGCATAGCCGCCGGCCTGCTTGGTAGCCATGTTAAAGAGGCCCCAACGCACGCCCACGAACATGTGGAGGTCATAATTGAGCTTCACATCGCTACCAATCTTTGTCCAAGTGTTGCCATCGGTGCTGTAGTAGAAATATGCAGTACCGCGGTCAATGGGCAAATCGAAATCAATTCGCAAATAAACCTTGGAGTCCGAAAGAGCTTGGCTTGCAGCTTGTCTTTCGCCGTCCTTGTTTCCAGTGTACATCACAACCTTGTAGTTGCCGTTTTCCTTAGCAAGCGCGACAAAGCCCTTGTCATCCTGCAAAGCAACGAGGCCCGCCATGTCTCCATCCTTCATGCCCTTGCCGTCAACAAGCGTACGGCCAGAACTCTTAGGGCCAAAGGAACGCTGTGTCAAAGTGTTCTTTGCATTCACGACGCGGCTATCGGTGCGGCCTGTTGTAATGCGGAAGTAACCCGGATTTGCAGACAAGCTCCAATTCTTGTTGTCGGGGTTATGGTTAAACTGCCATTCGAGAGCAAGTTCGCCAGATTCAAAGTCGTCGCTGGTGACCATGCCATAGCCCGGAAGCGGAGATTCCGGCAAGTCAATTGTCGAAGGAGCCTTGGAGCCGCTCGTAGGCACTGGCCAACCATCCTTCCATTCCATCGGCACCAGGTGCGACATACGGCCAACCGGGCCGGAATCGCGGAACAGGAGTGCATACCATTTGCCATCCGGCGTATCGAAAATGCCACCCTGCGCAACACCGTTATCAGAGAGGAAAACTCTTCCTGTATATCCGCTCAAGAGGTTCTTAGAACGGTAAACCACTTCGGTACGGCAGGAACCGTTCGGCCAAGAAATCGTGAACAGATAGTATTCGCCGTTTACCTTTTCCATGTGCGAGCCTTCCTGCTGCACGATATAGCCGCTCTTGCCGGTCGCTTGGTTCACGCTCACGCCGCCGAGCTTACCGCTACGGCCACCAGCCTTCACGCCGCTAGCATCATCGTTCAACTGCACGTAGCTAATCTGGTCGCCGCTGCCGTAGAACACCCAAACAGTGCCATCGTCATCGAAGAACAAAGAGGGGTCGTGATAGAACGGGAGCTGCACTTCGGACCACTGGCCACTTTCCACATCGGCGGTCTTGTACAAATGAGTTTTGCCCGTCGTGTAAGACGGGGTCAGCACGTAGAAAAATCCCTTGTGGTAGCGGATGCTCGATGCCCAGGAGCCCTTACCGTAGGCATCCTTGCCGCCATTCAAATTCTGCTGGTCATTGTTGGTGAGCGTCTGGTAGGCATAACCCACCGTGCGCCACTGCGCCAAATCCGTGCTCTTGAAAACAGGCACGCCAGGCGCAAAGTGCATGGTCGTTGTGACCATGTAATAAGCATCGTCGACGCGGACAATCGAGGGGTCCGGGCTATCGACGTACATAATCGGGTTATTGACCGATACTGCAAAGCTATTCACCACGGCAAAGCCAGCGACAACGGCTGCAGCTTTTGCCATCTTACTAAACAATCCCATAATCACTCCTTTTCCAACCTAACTGGATATGATCTACAAGTATAATCTACCCCTTTTACATGGTTTTTACCCGCAATCGTACGCCCTTTTTATGGATTTTTTGTCAATAACACCCCATTACAACCCCGAAAACGTGTCGAAAACCGCGCCTCTTTTGTAAAAATTCCTTTTCGCAATTTTCACAACGCTTTATAATTTTTCACAACACCATTTCGCAACACCTAGGAAACATCCATCTATATTTTGTACAGGTCTAGCGAAGATCGTGGGGGATTTGGTTGGACCGGGTGGATGAATAGAGTTTGGAATGTTTAACTATAAAAAGGAGTCGCTATGACCATGTTTAAATCCATGGCATTCGCAGGAACAGTAGCAGCACTCAGCTCACTGTCTTTCGCTTGGAGTATCGATGGCGTCGTATCATCGAAGGCCGGACAACCTCTTTCCGGTGTAAAAATTTCATCTTTCAACTATGCTGGCTTAGAAGCCGTTTCGGCAGCTGATGGCAAATTCGCCCTCTCCTATGACGACGGTGTCGGTTTGCAGATGCTCAAGTCTGTTCAGGCTCACGTCGGTTTCAACCACAATGTTATTACCATTTCGGGCATCAAGGCCCAGACGCTTACCGTTTCTGTCATGGACGCTCTTGGCAAGGTCGCTTTCTCCAGAACGCTCCACAACGTTTTTGGTCTCGCCACGTTCGACTTGAACAAAACAAATGCTAGAGGCGCCAAATACATCCGCATCAATGCCGATGGTAACCGCAACACTTATCAGCTCGGCAAGAACGTGACCCTCATGAAGGATGGCGACCCGCTGCCGACCCTCATGTTCGCGAAGGAAGGCTACAACAACTTCACCTACACGATGAAAAGCTTTACCGAAAGCAACGTCCAGATTACGATGGATGTCGCTTCCGCTCAGCAGTCCAGCTCCAGCCAGGCAATCGCATCGAGTTCTTCTGCCAAGCCGGAATCTAGCGCAGCCTCTTCCAGCAGCGCGAAAATTGAAGAAGTCATCAACTGCACTGGCAAGACTTACCAGGCTGGCGACCACAAGATGTCCGTGAACGTCGACGGCAAGAATCGTACGTTCATCATGCACGTGCCGAGCGCCTACAAGGGCGACAAGCCGGTACCTCTCGTTGTGGACTACCATCCGGTTATGGGTAGCGGCCAGGGCCAGCTCAGCGGTACCACTTACAAGGCTCAGACAGACCCCGAAGGCGTTATCTCTCTGTACCCCGATGGCACGAAGTCTGCTGACTCCAGAAAGATGGGTCCGGGTTGGAACGTTGGTCCTTGCTGCTCCGACGATGACGACGTGAAGTTCTCTCGCGAAATGATCAAGTCTGTCGAAGAAAAGGTTTGCATCGACAAGAAGCGCGTTTACGCAACCGGTTTCTCGATGGGTGGCGGTATGAGTAACCATGTGGCATGCTTCATGTCTGATGTGTACGCCGCAGTTGCTCCTGCAGGTATGGACTTGAACAAGACCAACAGCGCAACCTGTAATCCGGAACGTCCGATTTCCATCATCATGTTCCGCGGCACAAACGACAACGTCTGCCGTTACCAGGGTGGCGATAGCGGATTTAACGACGGCTTGAACTTCTTGGGTGCCGAAGGCAACTTCCAGTTCTGGGCACAAAAGAACGGTTGCACAGGCTCTCCGTCCAAGAACTCCAACGGCTGTAACGAATACTCCAACTGCAAGGACGGCACGAAGGTTGTGCTCTGCACCAAGCAGGGTGGTGGTCATGAACAGGGCGATGGCAAGGTCGGTTGGCCGTTCCTGAAGTCCTTCACGTTGCCGTAATGAATTTGATTTCATAATTCATCCTATATACACCAAAATCGCTCCGGGCAACCGGAGCGATTCTTTTTTGCTTTGAATGCGCCGGGCAGCCGCCCCTGCACACTGCACAGAAAAAAGCCCCAGCTTTCGCCGGAGCCCTTGTAGGAGTCACACTAATTTTTCCCGTGTATTATTCTCTCATTTTATTTTATTAGCCGTACACAAGCCCAAGAGCAACTGCGACGACAAAGAAGAAAGCTATTTGCTTTACAACTACCAACTCGCTTTTATTCATGAATTACCACCTTTTTCGTAAGAGACTTGCTTCCGCTTTGACGAACAAAGAACACGCCCTTTGCCTGCTTGCGGAGATTTGCGTTGGTCTTCACAAGTTCAATGGCGGCATCCATGCCCTTAGCGGTAAATGAACCAAGTTTAATGCCCTGCATGTCGAACACGTTATAGTTGCTTTCGGCTTCGGTCATGCTATAGCGGATATCCTTGAGTCCGATTTCCGGCTGAGAGCTCACTTCCTTGAATTCAACGTAGTCGATATCAATCCAGTCATTGGTGATTTCGAGCTTGAGTTCGTGTTCGCCCTTGGTGAGCGTTACCTTGCCACCTTCCACTTCGGTAAATGTATCAAAGCCCTTGCCTTCGTTTGCAATTTCCGTACCGACCTTCTTGTCATCGATGTAGAGGACAAAGCTACCGGTTCCGTTTTCGCCAGCGACATTGGCTGTAATTCCGTAGTCGCCATCGGCTTCAACATTCACGGTGTACTTGAGCCATTCAGACTTTTGGCAGTGACCGACGACAATGCCCATGTTCGGCTGGTAAATATCGACATCGTTCTTACGGAGCTTACCGCCTTCGTTGCCCTTGCTCAAATCGTAATAGGCCTTGTCGGCGCCGCCCTTGTTGTAGTTTTCAGCTTCGACCTTGCCAGGGATTTCAATCGGGTCCGTGTACGGGCCATATTCCTCGGGCGGTTCATCCGGAACCGTAGACTGGCTCGGGTCCACAAGGTTTACCGGCGGAGCATCCGGATCAATCGTCTTGTCGATAAGCTTGAGCATTTCGGAGCAGTAGCGCTTGCCAAGTTCAATCACGCCTGCACGGCCAAAGTGGTACGGATCCTTGCCGTTACCCTGCAAGCCCTTGGAAGAGGCAAGTCCGAACTTCTTGAAATTTTGCTTGAGCTGGGCAATGCCGCCGTTTTTGCTAGAGCAGCAGTTCTGGCCTTCCTGGAGGAGTTCGCCCGCCACAAACGGCACTTCGTTTTCGTCCAAGCCAAGCGCATCAATCACATCCTTGTAGGTCTTGTAAACCGTCTTACGCCAGTTGGCATCAGTTCCGTCACTTTCACCCTGATGGAAGATGAAGCCCTTGATGACGCCCACTTCCTTTGCCTTCTTGGCAAGTTCCAGAATGCGTCCCGGAGGGTTGTTGTCGTAATCCTTGGGCCAGCCCCAGTTCATGATGTCCTTGCCATCGCCCCTGAAATAAGCTTCGTACTGGTCCTTGTCGAAGGCGCGGATGCTCACAGCACCGATGGCAACCGGGATAATGCCCACGGTTACGCCCGGCAAGGAATCGGCCATAGCGCGGCCAAAGTAGTCCGCCGGGGAGAGGTTTTCGAACGGATGGAACATCGGAGGAATTGCCGGGTACCATTCGCCCGTCTTGATAGACTGATTCGTCTTGCCACTGCGTTGGCTTGCATTTGCATTGTGCGAGGCAAGCATGATAAAGTTCTTGGGCGGATTTGCCTGGTCCTCGGACGGTACGATATCGCCGTTGCCCGCCATGTTGGACTGCCCGTAAGCAATGTAAATATGGAAGTTCGGGTTCGGAGCCGCATTCGCCCCCACCGCAAACATAGAAAGCCCAGCAGCAACACCTGCATAGGCCAGGATTTTTTTCAATTTTCTTTCCACGCTCATTTTTATATCCCTTAATCCAAAATTTCTATAAAGAATCTACCCAAAAAAAGCCGTTTTGTAGCACAGCAGGGCTCCATATAATATGGACGTTTTGTCAATGAATTGCGAAATTCGCTCAAAAGCACCAATTTCACCGTACAAAAAGAGCCCCAACTTTCGCCAGGACCCTTCATGGAGTCTAGAATTATTCGAAAACGACAACCTTCTTGCTCATGAGCTTTGCGCCTTCCTTGCGCACAAAGAACACGCCCTTTGCCTGCTTGCGGAGCTTGGCATCCGTCTTGACGAGGTTCATCGCGTCGGCCATTCCCTTCGCGGTAAACGTCCCGAGCTTTTGGCCCTGCATGCTGTACACGCTAAAGTTGCTTTCGGCTTCAGTCATGTCAAAACGGACCTTTGCAATCGCGCTCGGCGGGTCTTCCTTCTTGGGCTCGCTGAACTGGATCCAGTCTATATTCACGTAGTTGGCGGTAATTTCGAGCTTGAGCACGTGCTTACCGGCCGTGAGCTTGACACCTTCCTTGACTGTAATCGTCTTATAGGTATCCCAGGAATTGTCAGCAGTCTGCGGCACAGAGACTTCATCGCCAATAGCCTTGTCGTCCATGTAGAGCTTGAATGCAGAGGTGGAATTGCCTGCGGCCACGCTAGCTTCGACGTTGTATTCGCCATCGGTCTTGACTTCGACCGTGTATTCGAGCCATTCGCCGGTCTGCGTGTAGCCAAGAGCAACGCCATCGCCCGCCTTGTACAAGTCTACGCCCGTATCCTTGCGGTAATCGGTATCACCGTGGTTTTCGGAATCTTCGTCACTGTAAGAGGCGTTACTCGTACCGTCTTCGTTCTTGCCGATACCCGGCTTGTCAAAATCTTCGACTTCGACCTTGCCCGGAATAGCAATCGGAGCACCCTTGAACGGTTCCTGCGGGACAGGGTCAACAGGCGCCACGTTGATGAGCTTGAGCATTTGCTGGGCATAACGCTCACCCATGCCGCGGTAGCCTTCTACGGTAAAGTGGAGGCCGTCACCTTTACTGCCGTAGCCCTTGGAGCTTGCCACGCCAAAATTCGCAATGTACTTGGAAAGCCCACGCACACGACTGCTAAAGCCAGCACACGAACCGCCATCCACCATTTCGCCCGCGACAAACGGAGTTTCTTCGGCATTCAGGCCAAGCTGCTTGAGCATGTATTCGTAAGTCTTCTTGACAATCTGTTCCCAGTTGCTCATGCCGCCATCAGTTTCGCCCTGGTGGAAGATGATGCCCTTGATGACGCCCTTTTCCTGAGCCTTCTTGGCAACTTCGATGATACGACCCATAGCATTGCCGTCGTCACCATAAGCCTTGGCTCCGTTTTTCAGCCAGCTTTCTGCAGAGTTGAGGTAATTCTTGTAATCGTCCGGGTCAAACAAGCGGATACTCGTACCGCCCTGTGCGACCGGAATAATGCCAATCGTCACGTCCGGGAGGGAATCCGCCATGTGGCGGCCAAACCAGTCCGCCACAGAAAGCCCCT
This sequence comes from Fibrobacter sp. UWB7, assembly GCF_900142945.1. Classification (NCBI taxonomy): domain Bacteria; kingdom Pseudomonadati; phylum Fibrobacterota; class Fibrobacteria; order Fibrobacterales; family Fibrobacteraceae; genus Fibrobacter; species Fibrobacter sp. UWB7. The sequence continues at coordinate 225,211 of NZ_FRCO01000003.1, read as the reverse complement.
GATTACACTTGAACATCGGAGGCACCGCAGGGTACATCTCACCTACCGTCGGGCGACCGAGATTCGAACAAGACGTCGTCGCAAACATCTTGACACGGGGATGTTCCTTGCCGTCGATATTCTTGTCGAAGTTCGTAGCGTTACCTTCCATGTTCGACTGCCCATAGGCAATGTAAATATGGAAGTTCGGATCCGGAGCGGCATTAGCACCCGTTACCGCAAACATGGAGAGGCCTGCAGCAACACCTGCAATGCCCATCAGCTTTTTGAAGCTCATTTCCACACTCATATCTATCTCCCTTTTAACAAACTCTTAAAAAAACAGGAGCCAATTGCTCGGCTCCCGTTTTTAGGAATATGAAATTATTTAGCCACAGAAATGCGGTAGGATTTGCCACCCAGCGACTTCACAAAGTAAATGCCGTTCTGACGCACCACGCTCTTGGTCATGCGCTGGACATCGGCCTTGGTCGTAGCGAGGAACTTGCCCACGAGCACGCCGTTCACGTCGAAGACACTGTAATTTTCGGCTTCGGTCGGCAAGCGGAAATTAGCACCGCGCAAACCAATCGTCTTATCGTCCGGATCGGCGGCGTCCTTGCCCTTTGCAAAGTTGAAGTAGTCGATATCGAACCAGGAACCCGTCACCGTCATGCGGAGAATATGTTCGCCAGCCGGGAGCGTTACGTTGGCCTTGACCTTCACAAAGTCATCGAAGCTCGTTCCCGAAAGTGCGACATTTTCTACAAGAGTTTTTCCATCCAAGGAGAGCGAGAAACCAGACGTCGAATTACTCGTAGCGACAGAAGCAAACATCGTGTAGTCGCCAGCTTCCTTCACATTCACGGAGTATTCGAGCCATTCGCCTTCTTCGTTATAGCCGACCACATAGCCAGTAGCCTTCTTGTAAATATCGACACCCGTGCCTTCGCGGTAGTTCGTTTCGCCACGGTCTTCGGAATCGTTTTCGCTATAAGACTTGTTGCCCTTGCCCGTACCCGGAACGTCAAAGTTTTCGGCTTCGATTTTGCCCGGGATTTCAGCGACCTTGCCACCAAACGGTTCGCGAGGTACAGGATCTGCCGGAGTGCCACTGCCCACGAGTGTCACAATGCAGTCCTTGTTGCTTGAATTGCCGGCATCCATGGTAATCGTCACGGAGCCATTCTTGACTTCGACTTCACCTTCGTACTTTGCATTTTTCGCTTCACTTGTCGTGTACACATGGAATGTCTGGACATCGGCACCCTTCACATTGACGGTCACAGTCTTGCTATTCTTGTAGTCGCGGTTCACGAGCACCACGATAACGCTATCGCCATCTTTGCTCTTGTATGCACTTGCAAAGACTTCCTTTTCGGGGTTTGCTGTAGCGCCCACGCGGACAGCACCCGGGCGGACAAAGCGCGCAAACTGGCTCATCACGTAACCGCGCTTAGAAATCTTGCCGATTTCGTTCTGCGGAATCTGGAGCTTGTTGCCAAAGTCCTTTTCCATGATGAGGCCGTAGCAACGACGGATGTACCACCAAGTGTACTGATTGAAATTGCCCACGACCATGGCGCGGTGGATTTCGTAAGCTACGTCCATGGCGTTCACGGTATCGCGCTTGTTGGCGTTCGCCTGGTCACCCGTATTCGTAATCGTGCGCCAGTAGTTACCGCTTCCCTGGCTTTCGGTATAGTGTTCCGTCATCCAGCGTTCGACTTTTTTCTGGTCAGCAAGGCTGTACTGGAAGAAGTTGTCCCCAGTCCTTCGGTCACTCGCGTAAAAATGCGCGCCGAGAATGTCCCAGTTCTTGAGGGCATTGGCATCGTTCAAGACCTTGTTGTAGAGGTTCTTGTCATAACGGAAGGATTCCGTCGAAATCACCTTCGCGCCATTCTTGCGCATCTTGTCGGCATAGCCCTTGGTGAAGTTGTAGATTTCGTCTGCACTCCAGCAGGCCCATTCACCGCACCAGTCCGGTTCGTTACTGATGGAGATGGCGTACAGGGGAACGCCCTGGTTCTTCATGTAATCGTTAAAGTTATTCAGGTGGTCCACATACTTCTGGTAATTCGAAGAAGCCATGTGCTGGTTCGCCCCTGCGTACGGCGATGTCCACGGAGTCGCATAAAGGATAAAGTCATCGCCGGCGTACTTTTTGGCATACTTTGCAGCCTGAACTTCCTTGTTGAAGTCATTGGAATTGGCGTAAACCGGAATACGGAGCGTGTTGAGGCCGATTGTGCCATCGCCCGTACCAAAAGCAAGCTTGGCATCGGCTTCGGAAAGGCCGCCACCGCCCTGCCACTGGTTGTGCACCATGCCACCAAAACCGCGAATCACCTGGTGTTCTTCGGTCACGTCAACGTTGACCGTCGAGGCAAAAGCAGGTATAGCAAAAACCAAACCGTAAGCGGCAGCCTTCAAGACTTCACCCATGCGCTTCATAGTAAATCTCCTAAAAAAGTAATCCCATATTTCTTCGTAATTTAAATTTATACCCCTCGCGCAAACATTTTACACCCCCAGAATAATTTTCCATTGTCAATTTGGTAATGAGGTTTACAATGCCGCAGCCGCAAAATAAACAAATGCGTAGGCCGAGCGTCGCGGATGCACACAGTTGCGTAAGGCGAGTGATGCAGGATTGCTCGCAAGCCTATATCCGAGCCTAGCAACTGGCATTTGCACATAGTGCAAATGCAAACACCTCGGAACGTTCGTCCCGAGGCGTAATGGCACCATTCAGCGCCATTAGGGTGTGTGGTTTAGGAGGACCTTTTGGGGAATCTTGAAAATTACGCTAAAGCAAACCGCTTTAGTCTCTCATTCAACATCCCATAAACTCCCTTGCAAGATTGCAAGACTTTCCACCTTAAAATTTAGGTTTCCCACCACCGAAAAACACATTTTCCCAAATTTTTATCATTGACATTTTGGTAACGAATCGCAACGAAAAAAGAGAAGCACGCGAGCTTCTCTTTTTGTAATGTTTGGATCCTATCGCTACGCTCCAGGATGACAGTGTGTTTAGGCATCAGGATGACAGAGCGTCACGTTCCTAGGTGACAGAGGTTGAATTATCTAGCGACAGAGGTCATGAAGGTCTTGTGACCGTCAACGCTCTTGAGCATGTAAACGCCCTTAGTGAATCCTGCACTCTGGAGGGCTTCGCCAGCCTTCTTTCCGGCGAGATCCACAGTGCCGAGCATTTTGCCGCTCACGCTATACACGCGGTAGACGCGAGAAGCATTAGCCTGGAACTTCACAGCAGGCTTGAGGCCCACTTCGCTCACTTCGCCGAGAGAGAACCAATCGACATTTACGTTGTCGCCCGTAATCACGAGACGAATCACGTGCGTGCCCTTGGTAAGTTTCGCCTTGCCACCTTCGAATTCCTTATAGACGCTCCAGTCCTCGCCAGTCTGCGGAACCGTAATGGTATCGCCAATAGCCTTGCCATCGGCCAAGAAGCAGAAGCTTGCGCTTTCCATACCAGTAGAAGCCGAGGCCTTAATCGCATAATCACCGTCTTCCGGAACTTCGACCGTATATTCGAGCCATTCGCCAGAAGCGGTATAGCCAATCGCCATGCCCGTACCACCTTCGACAATGTCAACGCCCTGGTCTTCGCGGAACTTGGCATCGCCCTGGTTTGCCTTTTCGTTATCGCTGTAAGAATCCACATCGCCACCGCGGCCAACGCCCGGGATGTCGTACTTTTCAGCTTCAATCTTTGCCGGGAGCGTCACAGCCTTTTCGCCATACGGTTTCTGCGGTTCCGGAGGAGTCGTGCCGCTACCTTCAAAGCCCCATGCCTTAATTGCCATGGTGGAGTCCTGAGAGCCCTTGAACACGAGGAAAATTTCATCTACGATGCCCTTGAGACCGGTCACTTCGCAGGAATTTTCTGCAAAAGTGTTCTTGTTGCCGGTATTCTTGAGCGTACAAGTGCCAGCGAGCGTACCTGTAGCAGAGCCCGAATGAATTTCAATCTTGTTGCCATCAGCAGCGCTTGCAGCCTGAACCACAAAGCCCGTTGCCGCCGTACCAAAGTCCACGCCACTCACGCGAATCCAGGATTCCTTCGTGGAAAGCGGGAGCAAGAGGTGTTCTGCGACCTTGCCCGGAGTCCAGTTCGAACGGCTGCGGATGCCTTTCTGCTTGGAACTCGTCAAAGCTGGATACCAGTCATACGGATCGAAGTTTTCAATCTGCTTCGGGCCTTCCTTCGTGAAGGTCAGTTCCTTCATGGTACCGTCACCGTTGTAGAAAAACTCGTCAACACTCACGCTGCGGTGGAATGCCGGCACCGGATTCGGGCGACCATCATCGGCCGGGATTTTTTCCAAGCCTTCGTAACCATTTGCAATGCGGCGGTCATGGTAAGCCACGTACCAGTGGCCCTTGAATTCGGCAATGCCATGGTGGTTATTGTTGTTGGCGTTGATGTTCTGACCGCCAATGTTCGGGTTCCCCATGAAGATACCCTTATATTCGTAAGGGCCCATCGGGTTCTTGGACATACCGTAGGCAATGCGCAAATCCGCCGTACTGTAAGAGAGATAGTAATTACCCTTATACTTGTGGATGTAAGAGGCTTCCATCGCCTTCGGGCCACCAATCTTCAATTGGGTCTTGGAGCCGACATCGAAGCCCTTCATATCCTTGTTCAACTTGTAGATATTGAAGATATTGTTGTTATTGTTGGCTGCCGGGCGGCTATTGCTTTCACCACCGCCAAACGTGAAATAGCCTTGGCCATCGTCATCGAAGAAGATTGCCGGGTCAAAACACCAGCCAATGCCGTCGCAGTCGGCAAGACCGCCACCCCAGTTGTTGATGAGTTTCTTGTTGCCAGAGACCGGGTTTGTCCACGGGCCTGCAATGCTATCGGCACCGATAAGGCCGATACCGCCGCCACCGCCATCCGGGAACACAATGTAAAGTCTGTGGTCATTCGGGTTCACCGCAATGCCAGACGCCCAGATATCGCCAATGCCATCGACCTTGCGGGCATCGTAAATGATACCGAAGTCGGTCCAGTTCTTCATATCCTTCGTGCGGAAACCGTAAAGGGCCTTGATATTATAGCCATTGGCATTCGATGCAGCAGGGTCATCCGAGTCGGTTATGACATAGAAATAAGTATCATCGGCAGCGGCACCCGGGTCGGCCAAGTAATGGTAAGCCGAAATCGGGTTATCGGCAAGTGCGCCAACACCAAAACCGGCGAGCAAGCCTGCCATCGTTAAACGTTTCAGTAATCTCATTGTTCACTCCTTGGGATCGACCAAACACACCGCCATCCCGTTTTTTATAAAACTACCCTCAGAAACGCCAAAAGACCCACGAAAAATCGTAGGTCTCATGGATAAAAAATCCAAAACTGTCATTCCCGCCTCCGAGCGGGAATCACCCTCTTGAAAGGAGATGCCCGATCAAGTCGGGCATGACATCCTTAGCGAGTGGTGCGGACTCTTGCCACCGCGCCGTTTTGACGGTTACGGATGATGCAAACGCCCTGCACATTCCTGGACTGCGGATTTTCGCGCCAGAGCTTCTTGGCTTCGTGAATATTGCGGGCCGTGAAGCTAGAAACCTTCTTGCCGGTCAAATCGAACACGTCGAAGTTTGCGACTGCATCGGCACCAAGCACCCTGAAGCCCTTGAGAGCAATCGTTTCTTCGTCCGGGTCCTTGGCATCCTTCCCTTTAGCAAACGTCATATAGTCGATATCGAACCAGTCACCCGTAATGGCAAAACGGAGGATATGTTCACCGGCCGGGAGCGTCACGTTAGCCTTGACCTTGATAAAGTCATCCCAGCTATCGCCAGCAACCGGAACTTCAGCAACAGACTTGCCATCAATGGAAAGCGTAAAGCTAGCCGTAGAATTATCCGTTGCCACAGAAGCAAACATCGTGTAGTCGCCATCATCCTTGACATTCACGGTATATTCGAGCCATTCACCAGACTGGTTATAGCCCACGACGTAGCCCGTAGCCTTCTTGTAGATATCGACGCCAGTGTCTTCGCGGTAGCTCTTGCCACCATTTTCAACGCCATGGTCTTCGGAATCGTTTTCGCTGTAAGACTTGATTTCGCTACCGCGGCCAGAGCCCGGAATGTCGAAGTCTTCCATTTCAATCTTGCCCGGAATATCCCAAGCCTTGCCGCTAAACGGCTTCTGCGGTTCCGGCGGAGTCGTGCCACTGCCTTCGAAACCCCAAGCCTTGATAGCCATGGTAGAGTCCCTGTCGCCCTTGAACACGAGGAACAACTGCTTTACAATGCCCTTGAGGCCTTCAACTTCGCACTTGTTTTCGGCATAGGTATTCTTGTTGCCAGTATTCTTGAGCGTGCAAGTACCAGCGAGCGTACCCGTTGCAGAACCAGTGCGGATTTCAATCTTGTTGTTATCGGCAGCGCTTGCAGCTTCGACTGTGAAGCCCGTTGCAGCCGTACCAAAATCAACACCCGAAACGCGGAGCCAGGATTCCTTAGAGGAAAGCGGGAGCAACACGTGTTCGGCAGCCTTGCCCTGCACAAAGTTAGAGCGGCTGCGGATGCCCTTCTGCTTGGAGCTCGTGAGTGCCGGATACCAATCGTACGGGTCAAAGTTTTCAATCTGTGCCGGACCTTCATCCGTCACCTTCACCGTCTGAATGGTGCCGTCAGCATTGTAGAACATTTCGTCTACGGAAACGCTACGGTGATAGCCTTCGTTCGGTTTCGGCTGACCGTCATCGGCCGGAATAATTTCCAGGCCGTTATGGCCCTTGGCAATACGGCGGTCATGATAGACAACATAAGAGTGGCCCTTGAATTCGGCAATACCATGGTGGTTATTGTTGCCGTTGATGCTACGACCGTTCATGCTCGGGTCACCGAGAATCGTGCCCTTCCAGGTGTAAGGACCCATTACGTTGTTAGATGTGCCATAGTCAATCGTCGGAGCGCCCTGCTGCCAGCCAGTACTGTAAGAGAAGTAGTAAGTACCCTTGTGCTTGTGGATGTAAGAAGCTTCGAGCATTTTGCGGGTCGGCAAGTTGTTCACCTTCACATGGGAACCGTTGCCCACCGGGGCGTTCTTGGCATCGTTCAACTTGACAATGTCGAAGTTATCAGTGTTTGGACGGCTAGTGCTTTCGCCGCCGCCCCATGTCACGTAGGTGGTTCCGTCGTCATCGATAAAGATACCCGGGTCAAAGCACCAGGAAACGCCATCGCAACCGATAATGCCACGGCCACCAACAAGCTTATCCTTGCCCTGGCCCACAGCATTTGTCCAAGGACCTTCAATAGCAGGCGCCTTGATGTAGCCAATGCCGCCGCCACCGCCATCCGGGAACACGATGTAGAATGTACCGTTGTGGACTGCAATGCCAGAAGCCCAGATGTCGTTAATGCCACTTACCTTGCGGGCATCGTAAATAATGCCGTAGTCGGTCCAGTTCTGCATATCCCTACTGCGGAATGCATAAAGGGCGTAAATCTTGTAACCGTTAGAATTGTACGGAGCCGGGTCATCGGAGTCCGTGATGATGTAGAAGTAATCATCGTCAGCAGCAGCACCCGGGTCAGCCAGGTAATGGTAAGTAGAAATTGGGTTATCGGCAAGCGCGCTTACTCCAAAGCCCGCCAGCAAACCAAACATCGTTGCTTTCTTAAGTAGTTTCATAACACTCCTTAGGATCGACCATACACCGTCAATCCATCCAATCTAAAAGTACCTCCAAAAAAACAAAACAGCCCTGAACACGCTAAAAGATTTATGGACAAAACGTCAACGAGTCCGTAAAAATTTGGATGCAAAAAAGGCCCCTCTTGCGAGAAGCCCTTTTATACGGATGTATGTTTCTTAAAGATTCTAGCGCGTCATGCGGACCTTAGCCATCATGCCGGTACCACGGTTGCGGATGAGGCACACGCCCTGCACCTTAGTCTGGGAACCATCACGCAGAATGTTCTTCGCTTCGGTCATGTTGCGAGCCGTAAAGCTTGCCACCTTCTTGCCCGTCAAGTCGAACACGTCGTAAGTTGCAGCAGCAATCGCATTCATACGAACCATCTGACGGATACCCACTTCGCCACCTTCATCCGGGTCCTTGGCATCCTTGCCAGACGCAAACTGAATGTAGTCGATGTCCATCCAGTCGCCCGTCACCGTAAAGCGGAGGATATGCTTCCCTGCCGGGAGCTTCACATTCGCCTTCACCTTGCTGTAGTCGTCATAGTTTTCTTCGCCATCATTCTTCGGCACGGCAATCGATTCCGTAATATCGTCGCCATCGATGGAGAGCTTGAAGCTAGAAGTTGCATTGGCAGAAGCCACAGCAGCAAACATCGTGTAGTCGCCTTCAGCAGCCACATCCACGGTGTATTCCAGCCATTCATCGGCCTGGTTGTAACCGACGACATAGCCCGTAGCCTTCTTGTAGATATCTACGCCAGTGCCTTCGCGGTAGCTCTTGCCACCATTGCTTTCGGCACCGTGATCATCAGAATCGTTATCAGCGTAAGAATCGTTACCTGCGCCATAACCCGGTTCATCGAAGTTTTCCATTTCAATCTTGCCCGGGATTGCCCAAGCCTTGCCGCCAAACGGCTGCTGCGGCTCCGGTTCGCGCTTCGTGCCCTGAAATTCCCATTCGAGAACGCCCATGGTAGAGTCCTTGCCATTGTTCTTGAACACGAAGAACACCTGGTCAACAACGCCGGTGAGGCCCTTCATTGCGCAATCGTTATCCACGAAGGTCTTGTTATTAGCGGTCTTAGCAAGTTCGCAAGTACCGGCGAGCGTACCGCTTGCGCTACCCGTATGGATTTCAATCTTGTTGCCTTCGCCCACGTTTGCGGCCTTGATGCGGAGGTTTTCAGCACCCTTACCGAAGTCCACGCCAGAAACACGAATCCAAGATTCGCTACGGCTCGTGAGTGGCAAGAGCACATGCACAACGGGCTTGCCCTGAGTCCAGTCCGTACGGCTACGGATGTTCATCTGCTTGGAGCTCGTCGTTGCCTTGTAGGTCTTGTACGGGTCAAAGTTCTTGATCTGCTTCGGTCCTTCACGGGTGAAGGTGAGCTTGTTCATCTTGTCGCCATTCCAGGTGAGTTCGTCGATAGACACGCTTCTGTGGTTTTCATAGTTCGGATTTTCGGAACGCACGCCAGCCTGAGTCGTTGCAGCCGGGTGGTTGTCAGAAGTCACCAAGCGACGGTCGTGGTAAACGGCATACCACTTGTCCTTGAACGGAGCAAAGCCCTGGTGGTTGTTGCCGCCTTCGCCGTGAGCGTCGGGCACAGAGCCAATGCCCGGAATAACCGTACCCACAAAGGTATACGGGCCCCAAATATTGTTGGACATACCATAGTCAATCACCTGGCTACGGTTGTTGAAGCTCAAGTAATAGGTGCTACCCTTCTTATGCAAGTAAGGAGCTTCGAAGGAGTTTGGCAAAGAAACCTTCTTCAAGGAGTTCTTGTCGAAAGTAATCTTGCCGTTGCTTTCGGTAAAACTGATAATGTCGAAGTTGTTGCCGTAGGGGCGCTGGCCGCTTTCGCCACCACCGAAAATCACGTAACCCTTGCCGTCGTCATCAATCAAGATGCCCGGGTCAAAGCAATGCGCGATGCCATCGCAGCCACCGATAAGGCTACCGCCACCTGCAATTCTATTGACGCCATGAGTTTCCTTAACAGGGTCGGTATAGGGGCCGTCGATAGCCGGGGCCGTAATCATGCCCACGCCGCTTGCACCATCAGGGTAAACAATGTAAACCTTGCCGTTTTTCACGGCAATGCCCGAAGCCCAGGTGTTGTTCGGATAGTTCCCGAATTCACGCCTGGAACGGAAAATCATGCCGTGATCAGTCCAGTTCTTCATGTCTTCAGACGTGAAGGCGTAAAGGCCGACAATATCGTAGTTCCAGTTCGTCTGGTTGTTATAGTCATCCACATCGGTCAAGATGTAGAACGTATCACCGTCAGAGGCGCAGGAAGGGTCCGCCAGATAGTGATAGCTAGAAATAGGGTTGTCAGCAAGCGCACTTACACCAAAGCCAGCAAATAAGCCCAGTGCAGCCAAACGTTTCATGTTCATACACACTCCTTCGGACCAGCCATACACCGCCAATCCATCCATTATTAATCTACCTCCAAACAACAAAAAAAGACCTGCAAAGCAATGCAGGTCCATTGATAAAATGTCAATAGTGGATAAATCTACTCTTCTTTCCGGACAACGCTCTTCTTCACAACCGGGGCGTACGGGTCAAAGATACCGTAGCCAAAGACTTCGACATCGTCCACCCAGACTTCCGTATCCATAGCGCCGAAGATGCCAATCTTTGTGACACTGTCCTTCACCGCTTCCCAACCGTAGTTACCGCCATTGCTGTCAGCCGTATCCAGTTCCGCCGGAATCACGGTAAACTGCGTCCAGACCGTATCCGCATCGAAATGGCGCCAAGACTTGATATTATCGGAACTCGTCACGGAATCGTCATTCACGAACCTGTCGAACGAGAACGAAATTCTCGACGGAGTCGAGACGCGGACCCAGAAGCGGATAGAATCCAAATCGCTCATGTTGACATAGCCACCCAGTTCACGACCGATAAGAGCCCAGTCCCACTGAGCCGCAGAATCGCGTTTGCAGATAAAGTGTGCCGCCTTGCCTTCGCGACCAAGACCTGCCGATTCAATATTAAAGGTGACCTCCGCATTGAGCGATGCCGCAGCTTCCCACGCACCGGCGCCATTTTCAAAGTCTTCGAATACAAAGTACGTCTTGACGTAAGCGGAGTCGCCGAGGTAAAGGGCGTTTTCACTGGAGTCAGAACCGACGTCCGCTTCAATTCGGCCATATTCCGTAACCGAGTCAACGCCAGCTTCGTTCACGAATGCGACGATCTCGACATTGCCGTTCGGGAGCGATTCAAATTCAAAGTAGCCCGTGGAATCCATCGAGACCTGGTAGTCCAAGCCCTGCACAGAGACCGTAGCGGAACTGCGCACCAGCTGCGGAAGACCGACTCGACCGGAGACCTTGGTCGGTTCCGAAACTTCGACCGTCAACGGAGTCGTCGAATCCGATTCAACGTATGCAATCTTTTCAAAGCCCTTCAAGTTCAGGGAATCGCTACGAGCTTCAATCACGTAAGAGCCCGACGGAACGCTAGACAGGACAACGCGTCCCTGTTCGTCGGTTTCAAAGTGCAACTGGTAGAGGGAGTCCGATCCAAGTTCGGATGCACCGGACAAATAAGATTCAGGGCGGACAATAACGTCCATACGTGCAGCAGGCGTGCCATCGGCCAATTGAACAAGCACCGCGATGGAATTCTCAGTTTCCATCGACGATCCCGCGGTACGACCGCTATCGCAGGCGACATTGAACAGAGCCAACGTCGCCAACCCATATGTCCACGCCCGTTTAATCATTTTTTATCTCCTGCACCTTCCCCTACTATTATAGTATTTTCCGACGCCCCTCCTTTACGGGCAACCGGGTAAAATGCCATAGAAAGCTGCATAACACGATCAGGATTCTTGGCTCCGTCTACTCTTTTCTGAACCAGACGGCGGAATTCCCTCAACATGTCGCCCAAATCCTCGAAGCAGGACTGGTCCACAGAAAGGGTCAGTGTAGAAATATTGCGTTCATTGACGGGGACGTTTTCGAGCGCGTCGCTCGCAAGGCTCAACACCTGGCGCTGGAAATTGCGCACAGCCTTTGCCTTTTCGGGGCCCCCTACTGTCAAATGAGCTTCGGTAAGTGCGAGCTTGCCCGATGCAAGCTTCTTCACGAGACCGACGCTCTTCAAAGTTTCAATGGCTTCGAGAGCCTGTTCCTCAGTGATCGGCGGGCAGATGTCCTTAGCAATCTGCTTGACGTTTACAACGCCACCGTTCAATTCCAGGTAGGCGCGTACCGCAGGAATCCACCAGTTTTCGAGGAGTTTAAGTTCAGCAGCCTGCAAAGAATGGCGTTCCACGTCGCGGAGCGAGAGTGCCTTCGCCATGAGTTCTTCGCGCTTAGTCTTATCCTTGCTGACAGCAGCAGAATAAAGGAGGTCGAAGTATTCGGCCTCGCGACCACTCAGCGCAAGGATTTCCTTTGCCGCAGGTAATGCATGAGCAGGCAAGTGCTGCTTCTTTTGCAATACGCGATAGAGATAGCTGGAGTCTAGCCCGAGCTTATCACCCATCATGCGGTAGCTGTAGAAGGGCATCTCGACCTTGCGCCTGTCGTAGAATTCCTTCAAGAAGTCGCGGTAATCCGCTATGTCAGAAAAAGTAACCATCAATATCTAAAATATTTAAAACTTACCGCCGATGCCCTACTCTGTAAACATTTGGTATGGATATTTTGTCAATGGGGAACAGGTAGTAGGTTTTAAGGGTTAGGGAACGTGTCATCCTGAACGGAGTCCGTAAGGGCGATGTCGAAGGATCTAGTCATTGGTTAATAGTTATTAGTGGATAATTAAAGATAATAAATGCGCAGAAAGGATGTAGAATGGCGTTTTTGGGGAAAACGGCGAAATTTACGTGAATTAAACCTCCCTCAAAACTAAAACCCTAGCCCATCCTCCCCACATCCATGTTTCTCAGCTTCTTTCGCAGCATCGTACAGAGCGAGTTCATCGAGCGTGGCGTAAATGAGATTTTCATCCGCGCTGTCAATTAAAAAATCCGCCTGAATCGAGATGGCATCGCTATCTAGGTTGCAAATGACATCGCAGACTCGCCGTCTCTGCTCAAGAGAAAGGCAATTAAAGGAAACCCCAATAGATGACGAAGTATCACCGCTAAAGCGGGTAAAATTCACCCCCATGCTGTTGCAAATTGCAGTGCGTAGTTCTTCGCGCATCTCCGCCAGCCGTTTCAGGGTTGTTGTCCAGCTCATCTTGGGAAACTGCGATACATATCGATCCAAGTGTTCCCTGACGTAAGGCACGCTCCATTCTGCAAGACCATCCTTCCCTACATAAAATGTTTCTACGGGGTACCCCTCCCGCATGTAATCGATATCCACACTGACGACATCTCGCCGATAAGGGTCCACAAACATCTTGCCCTCGTTATCGCGGAACGGGAAATCCACCGTTCTATCATTGACTTTGATTTTGACACGAATGTCGTACGCCGGGTGGAGCGCCAAAAACATTTGTTCCACCTCTTCGCATATCCAGCGTTTTTTTCCGAAAAGCATAGGTTCTCCTTTTTACCGATACAAGTTACGGCAATGGCCTCATATTACTGTAATACGTAGTCATATTCGTCGCCATCGCGCGAATTCACAAAGGTCTCGAGTTTCTGAAAATGGTAGTCATCGACATTTAAGAGTTTCACAGGAACCTCTGCAAGAATGAACATTTATGTATCGGTTGCGAAAATTCGCAATGTAAACTCGACTGAAATTTTTTTTAATGAAGAACATAAGCTCTTTTTAAATCTACAGCCGACAGCTGACGATTTTTTTCTTTTTCCGTTTTACATTCACAAGTTTCAATAACGATATAATAGTGAACACTTTTTTAAGGAGGTCCCTATGGGATACGCAGTTATCAAAAACAAGCAGACATCCACCCCTACGCCAAAGCAGATCCAATACGCCACAGTCGAGCGTTTTGTAGAGTTCGCAGAAACATTGGTCAGCGACGATTATAAGAACCTTGAAGAATTCCTAGCCGATGCCAAGAAACAGTGGGCAGAATTTGTCGAATTCGAAGAAGGCAAACTGACCGATGAAATCGTAGCGGCAGCGGCATCCCAGCTGGAACATTTTTTCAAGAATGAGAACGTTTAATTTTTAAAGGAGACAACCATGTCACAACCCAAAGTCTACACAACAAAAAACGGCACAAAAATTGTCAGCTACACCAAAGAAAAGAAGGTTATCCACGACAAAAATAACCGAACCTGGGCAACCAAGGGCTGTAAGTAAAAAGCTCTTTAGTAACCTCCTGGTTGAAGAAAAGCCCGGTGACCTTTAGGTCATCGGGTTTAGTGTTTTCAGCAAAAAGAAAACGCAAAAAAAAGGGAACGCTTTTGCGTTCCCTTTCTTTTCACCAACATCAAAACCACTTAGGCAAATGTTGTCTGAGCGGACTTTTCACAAAAATTCCACAAACATCCGTCATTTTTGAGACTCGCCACTGATTGACATCTCCATTGAACTTGGAATCACGAAACATATAGCACATATAGTTTACAGAAGATACATCCCACAAGCTAATATTCCCCGTGAACTCAGAACCGCTAAACATTTCAGACATGTTCGTCACATTAGACACATCCCATCGACTAATATCGCCATTAAATTCAGACATCATAAACAACCCACTCATATTTTTCACATTTGACACATCCCATTGGCTGATATCACCTGTAAAGACGGACTCAGCAAACATTTGAGACATACTTGTCACGTTAGAAACGTCCCATTGACTGATATCGCCATTAAATTCAGATGCAAAAAACATTAGATCCATCGAAAACACATTCGACACGTTCCAGCGACTGATATCGCCATTGAACGCAGACAAAGCAAACATTCCGCTCATGTCAGCCACATTCGACACATTCCAATGGCTGATATCGCCATCAAAAGCAGAATTATAAAACATCTTGCGCATATCAACCACGTTCGACACATTCCAGCAACTGATATCGCCAGCAAAGCTCGAACTAAAAAACATTTCATGCATATCTGTTACGCTGGATACGTCCCAATGGCTAAGATCACCATTAAAGGCTGCGCCATAAAACATTCGGCTCATGTCAGCCACATTCGACACATTCCATTGACTCACGTCACCATTAAAGGCCGACTCAAAGAACATTTCGCTCATATCAGTTACGCTTGAAACATCCCAGCGACTGATATCACCGTTAAATGCAGAACTTAGGAACATATACCTCATATCAGTCACATGCGACACATTCCATTGACTGATATCGCCCACAAACCGGGTATTGGCAAACAACCCCTTCATCATGGTCACTTTCGACACATCAATAAAATTGAGGTCGCAATCCGGACCATATTCCTTAATCGCCTCGTTCACCAAATCTCTAATGGTTTCATTCGTGGCAACAACCTTTTCTTGCATACTACGCCTCCTTCTCGGCACTGAAAGAAAAATTTTCCAACTCATCAATCGTCTCCCTTGTCAGACGATCGTACATCAGGTCACACATCGGAGCGATGACATTCGCAATCTCTTTGATTCGGAGTTTTTTGTCCTTACTCTCATCGCAAGCATTTTTCAATATATGCGAAGCACGGTTCATAGCCATTATAACAATGGCCGCTTTACCAATATCGGAATGATTTTGTAAAACTTCGCAGAACGACAAATACTCCTCTTCCGTTATCCGATAAAAATCGACAAGAGCCCTTTTCAAAGCTTCAGGTTTATCTTTGTAGTATTTGTAACGGGCATCAATATTGTCTCTCATAAAGACCTCCAGAAGAACGATTACATATTCATTTCGTTCTGAAGATGAGACATTGTCAAATATATTTTTAAAGGCTCCTTAAAAAAGGAGCCCTGTCGCAATAAGCGATAGAAGTTTTTTATTTCGAAAAAGGAAAAATATAATCCTGCGGAGGCGTAAACATATTTGCCACAGATGGATGGTCAACTTTAAATTTTTATTCATTAGATTCTTGTTCAGTCATTAGATTACCTTGAAAAACACGAATAATACAAAAAGTTATTTCTATTCAATACTTCCGTTTATTAGATTCTATGGAATTAAGTTTTTATCACACAAGGGATACCATTTGGGAGGATTATTCTCAAGCGGAGAATAATTAAACATACATTTCATATTTTCCACATTAGATACATTCCAGCAGCTTATATCTCCATCGAATTTAGAGTCTTTAAACATTTCAGACATATCCGTTACGTTAGACACATCCCAGTGACTTATATCCCCATTGAATTTCGAGCCCCAAAACATACTTGACATATTTTTTACATTCGAAACATCCCAATGGCTTATATCTCCATTGAATTTTGAGCAAGAAAACATACCTTGCATATTCATCACATTTGAGACATTCCAATCACTGATATCACCAGTAAATTCTGAACCAAAAAACATATCTTGCATATCCATTACATTGGATACATCCCAGTGACTAAGATTTCCAGTAAACTTCGAGCAATAAAACATGCCCGACATATCTTTTACATTCGAAACGTTCCATTGATCAATATCACCGGTAAAATTTGAATTACCAAACATATTTGACATATCCATTACATTGGATACATTCCAATAGCTAAGAGAACCATCGAATTTCGTCGCCCAAAACATAAAAGACATATTTTTTACGTTTGAAACGTTCCATCGACCAACATCACCAGTAAAATTTGAATTACTAAACATACTTGACATATCAACCACATTCGAAACATTCCATTGACTAATATCGCCATTGAATTGGGAATCATAAAACATTTCATTCATATTTTCTACATTGGACACATTCCACGCACTGATATCTCCGGTAAATTTTGATTTCGCAAACATTTCCCGCATATTCGTCACTTTTGAAACATTCCAGCGACTTATATCACCGGTAAATTCCGAATACGAGAACATTCCTCGCATATTCATCACATTTGAGACATTCCAATCACTTATATCACCGGTAAATCTTGATTTCGCAAACATTTCCCGCATATTCGTCACTTTTGAAACATTCCAGCGACTTATATCACCGGTAAATTCTGAATACGAGAACATTCCTCGCATATTCATCACATTTGAGACATTCCAATCACTTATATCACCGGTAAATCTTGATTTCGCAAACATTCTTTTCATATTTTTTACTTTTGAAACATTCCAACGACTAATGTCACCATTAAATTCAGATTCCGCAAACAACTCATACATATCTGTAATTTCAGAGACATCTATAAAATTCAAATCACAACAAGGCCCATTTCGATAAATAGCAATATCAATTAAAGCCTTGAGATGTTCACGCCCTCTAGCTACGATTCTTTTATTTTCACCATTCATCCTATCTAATTGATTTTGACATTTTTTTTCTAACCACAATTTCGACTTCCCGTTTTTTTCAAATAAAGACCACTTAAACATATCAGCTATATCACACGAATCCGAAACATTCCATTCATCTATATTTTCATTAAATCTCGATCCTTGAAACATTCGCTGCATATAGGCCACATTTGAAACATTCCATCGATCTATATCACCAGTAAATTTCGAACGTCGAAACATTGCGTACATATTAAACACATTTGAAACATTCCATTGACTAATATTCCCCTTAAACATAGAACAACAAAACATTCTTGACATACTTTCTACATTAGACACATTCCATTGACTGATATCGCCAATAAAACGAGTCCTTTCGAACATTCCGTTCATACATTTCACATTTGACACATCCCATTGGCTAACATCGCCATCGAATTGCGAACCACAAAACAATCTTTCCATATTTTTTACGTTTGATACATTCCAGTTGCTGATATCACCATTAAACAGCGATTTCTCAAACATATTTCCCATATTCACTACATTGGATACATTCCATCTGCTGATATCGTCATTAAAATGCGAATTCATGAACATTGAAGACATGTCTATCACGCTAGACACATCCCACGCACTTATGTCACCATTGAATCGCGAGTACTCAAACATGCTACACATTTGTTTTACTTTGGAAACATCCCATAAATTGATATTTCCACTAAATTGTGAGAAAGCAAACATGCCATACATACTTTCCACATTAGCCACATTCCATTGACTGATATCGCCATTAAAGATTGAGTCCGAAAACATAAACGACATGTCCGTCACACTAGAGACATTCCAACAACTAATGTCATTATTAAAAACAGACCCATTAAACATTGAAGACATATTCGTCACATTAGATACATCCCACGCACCAATATCACCATTGAATTGCGAGAAATCAAACATTTCCCGCATGTCAGTCACATTCGACACATTCCAATGGCTGATATCACCGTTAAATTTGGAACACCTAAACATTGAAGACATATCAGTCACATTAGATACATTCCATTGACTGATATCACCGTTAAACTTGGAGTATGCCAACATCCCACACATTTGCTTCACTTTAGAAACGTTCCACAATTTGATATTTCCACTAAATTGTGAGAAAGCAAACATTTCGTTCATGCTTTCGACATTAGACACATCCCATTGGCTGATATCACCATTGAATTCTGAATTAGAAAACATGCCGCTCATATCCGTCACACTAGAAACATCCCAACAGCTGATATCATTATTAAAAACAGACCCATTAAACATTGAAGACATATTCGTCACGCTGGACACATTCCATTGACTTATGTCGCAGTTGAATTTTGAATTGCAAAACATTCTCGACATATTAACTACATTGGATACATCCCATAGACTGACATCAGCATCAAAAGAAGAAGATTCAAACATCAAAGACATGTCCTTAACATTGGATACATTCCATTGACCTATATAACCGTTGAAACCTGAATCAGCAAACATTCTATACATATTTGCAACTTTTGAAACATCCCAAAGACCAATATCGCCATCAAACGATGAATTTTCAAACATCTGAGACATATTCGTCACATTAGATACATTCCATTGACTGACATCACCGTTAAACTTAGAGCCGTAAAACAAATAACTCATATCCGTCACTTTCGAGACATCAATAAAATTTAAATTGCAATGATTTCCATTTTGTTCTATAGCATCATGAACCAATTTCCAAACATTATCATTTGTTGCAACAACTTTTTTTTGCATATTCAGCCCTTTTCCTTCATCAAAAAAACTATTCTTCTATTATAGAGCGGCAGGAAAAATCACCATATCTTGATTTAATCACAGCCATAAGATTTTCCCTTGCAGAAATACAATCTTCCTGTGTTATCTTTTTATTGTATTTTAGATAAGCCCCTACATGAATATAATTTCGCATTTCACGAATAGCATCAGCCCTTTCCTTCGCGTCCCATGTTTTTAAAATACTCGCAATATGGCAAATTGCATCGTTTAAAGACAATTTCCACTCATACATTTTCCCATCAACATTTGACCTCCGATAAGGTTCGCTAAAATAATCTTTACGATCTAATTCGCCCGCCCAATCAATAAGAATAGACTCCAAAACGGAGCCAATCAACGCTATTGCAGAAAGATACGATTCATTACGAATATCCACATCAATTTCTTTCATATTTTCATGCGCATACTTGCTAAGGCTCTGTGCATGCGGACTTTTAAAATAAACAAATAACGTATTTTCACCAACGGCATCCGATGCACCATCATATCCCTGTATAAGCGTATAATAGTTCTGCCCTTTACGTAATAAATCGGGGCGATATATAGCGTTGAACCAATCTCGATACCATTGTGACAATTCCTTATTCAAAAGCATCGGCCCATCAGTATTTGGAATAGGGACCGGAATTGACCATATAACACCCCAATCTTTGCCATTGTAAACATCAGACAGAATTGGAGCAGACAAAATCTTAGCAATATCGCTTTTCAAGTACCAAAACAAATACTCTGCTGTTATCAAAGTTGAATTCAATCGCAAAACAGCATTATCCCCTGGAGATACCACTATATTGGTATCTTCATTAAACAAATAAACATCGCCAAAGTATTTATCTGCATGTACAAGAATATCACCTTTCTTTAGAGGAAGATATCCATGTCTAATAGGCAATTCATTCACCTTTAATGAATGATGTTGCAGTTTTTCAAACGATCCTTCAATCTGTCTAGATACCTTTGATTTTTCATAAATCTTTTTAGGATCAAAAATTTCAACCAATTCGCCCAATGGAATAATTTTTTCTTTACGTTTCTTTAAATCTTTTAAGCATGACAAATACTCTTTCGAATAATATTTTACATTAAATTCTTCCTTTCGGTAATTCGCATACAGGATTTCATTAGTTAAAGATTTTAAATTTTCAGAAACTTCTGACGAATTGATAAATTTTTCCAAATCCGTGTAATAAGTTTTGTAATCTAATTCCTTCTGAATTTCTCCATTTTCTTTATTTCTTGGAATTGCACAAATTTTTATACGTTTGGGTTTTATCCTTGAGAAGGTTACCAAAGAGCATTCCCTAAAATATTCATCCAATCCATAAGAATGAATACTTGAATATAGATCATATGAATATGGTTTTATTTCACCTAATTCAAAAATTCCCGTCACAAAGAATTTCTTTAAAAAAGGATAAGCACATCCATAATTGAAATTTTTTTTAATCCTTTTTATTTCATTTGGGTTTAAAACAATTGCAAATTCACTTTCTTCTTTTGCAATAGCATCATTAATCATTTCATCGGAGATTGAATCTTCACATAAAACCCATTCACAATTCAATCTTTTTTTTATCAATTCTTCAATATCTATTTTCATTGTTTTTCCCACAAGCAATTAGAAGTACATTTTTATAAGATTATCCCATATCAAAATCGCAGTATCTTGACCTTATAACAGAATTCAAATTCTTTTGCACAGTCTCACATTCCCGTTTCGTAATTTTCTTATTTTGCTCCAAGAAAACTCTTGCATGAACGCGGTTGCGCAATTCTCGAATGGCAATCGCTTTTTCTTTCTCATTCCATTTTTTCATAATTTTTGCAATTTTAACAATTGCATCATTTAACGACAGATAACGAGGCTGATTCCGGCCATTTTCATTTACAATTCGGAAAGGTTCTTTAAAATAATTTTTTCCTTCCATTTCGCTGAGCCAGTCTGTAAGAACCGCTTCTAATATTGAGCCCGTTACCACAATTGCAGTATTATACGCTTGGCCGGACACACAGACATTCATTTCTCTCAGATTTTCATTAATATAATTAAGGAGCTCTTGCTTATGTGCATTTTTTAATCCTTCCAAATATTCGTCCAACACAGCATCTTCACGCACTACCTTTTTATTCGGCCTTTGAACATTGGCGAAATACTCCGCTTTCTTTACTAAATAGGGTCGATATTTTTCATTAAACAAGTCTATATATTTTTGGGAGAGCACCTTGTTCTCCTCCAAAGGTATTTCTGTATTGGGCAACAGAACCGGGATTTCACCTAACAAGTCCCTATTTACATTACAGTGTCCATACATTACAGGTAATGATAATGTTTTATATATTTCACTTTGCATATACAAACTAAGATATTCCGGAGTTACTAAACCTGTTTTTAGTCGCAAAACTACCGATAAACTGGGTGGTATCAATTTTTCTTTTGGATCATCAGCAATTAAGTATGTTTTTGTCATATAAGAATAGTTACAGACAATGATGTCACCTTTCTTTAAGAAAATACCGTGCGCATACCTTAAAGGTAAGCTTTCTTCATTGAGCGGATAAGAAAAGAACGATGGCAAAACCGCCTTAGCCTCTTTATAAGAGTTTATTTCAGAAAATAACAGATCCACCAAATTCTTAAGCAATACTATTTTTTGCCGTTTTATAGACTTAATCATCGCTAAATATTTTTTTGAATATAAAGAGACATTAAAGTCATCTTTTCGAATTTCATTATACGCAATTTCGTTAACTAGCAAATTTAGCTTTTCACTACATTTCGATTCATTTATGAACATTTCTAATTTTTTATAATATTCACTCAAATCATCTTTCAAAGCATATACGCTATTACCATTTATATTTTTTTTAGGGACTGAACATATTTTAACTTTTTTCGGCTTTTTTCTTGAAAAGGTAAATAATACGAACATCATAGAATGATAAAACTTACTATGATCTAAGCAGCCCAACTCATAAATTCCGGTCACATAATATTTTTTCAAATCAGGATATTTACCATTTTTTTGAAAATCTTCCATAAGCCCATTAGGCTGTATTATTGCAAATTCATCTTTACCTTCTTCAATATGTTTTTCCAACAATTCATCAAAAGCCTTTATACCACCATTCATTGCGAAGTTCAAGCGTTCTGCGATAAGTTCCTTAATATCAAGTTTCATAAAGGCCTCATTTTTCTAATATTCAAGCATCTCTTTCTTCGGCATCTGACGTAAGCATCTCTTTTATCTTGGCACGCACCGCATTTTCTTTCTGATTATTTTCTGAACAAATACTCTTCATAAGCAATTCAGTCGCCTTCTCAATTTCCAAAGCATTCGTCAAGAAAGCCCTTTCCCTGCAAAAATCGTCCACACATCTTTGTATATAGGGATAAATCATATCAAATGTAATATTCATTGTCTTATCAGATTCAGACTTTTGCGTCTGAACATTTTTTTGAATAGCTTTTACCGCATTATCTATTGTTGCAGTGTATTTATCACACATTTTAATCAACTTCACTATCATTTCTGCATCATGGAATAACCATTTAGGCGGATTGCTTTCTAAAGGACTTTTATCAAAGGTAGACACAAAACTTCTTAAATTCCGTGGTTTCCAGTCCTCGATGTTCCCGTGAAAGCTGGATTGACGGAACATATACGACATATTAACCACTTTAGACACATCCCATTGGCTAATATCTCCGTTGAATATAGAATGGCTAAACATTCCAGACATGTCTGTCACATTCGACACATTCCAATTGTCAATATTTCCATTAAAACGAGATACACTAAACATGAATGACATGTTTGTAACATTAGAAACATTCCAACGGCTGATGTCTCCGTTAAAATCAGACATGCGGAACATCTTTGACATATCCGTCACATTGCCTACATTCCATTTGCTAATATCTCCATTGAATGTAGATCTTTTGCTATCACGGGAAAGAATTGTGTTGCAACCAAACATGTCTCTCATACTGGTCACATTAGATACGTTCCACAGGCTAATATCACCATTAAAATCAGACTCACAAAACATAGCAGACATGTCAGTTACATTAGAAACATCCCATCGACTTATATCTCCATTGAATACTGAATTACGGAACATTTCAGACATGTCTGTCACTTTTGAGACATTCCAATAAGCTATATCCCCCATAAATTTCGTTCCACAAAACATGCCGGACATATTAGTTACGTTAGAAACATTCCATTGACTTATGTTCCCATTGAACGGAGATTCATAAAATATTGCAGACATGTCAATCACATTTGAAACATCCCATTGACTTATATCTCCATTGAAGTTTGATGCACAAAAAATTCTTGACATGTTCTTTACATTAGATACGTTCCATTGGCTCAAATTTCCATTAAACGGAGAATTATCAAACATCAATGACATATCGGTCACATTAGAGACATTCCATTTACTAATGTCCCCACAAAAATGCGAGTCAGAAAACATCCTATATGTATTGATTACGTGGGATGTATTCCATTTGCTAACATCACCATTAAATAACGAATTTGCGAACATTCTTGACATGTCCGTTACATTAGACACATCCCAAAGACTAATATCACCATTAAACTTCGACATTTCAAACATTTGACTCATATTTATTACATTAGAGACGTCCCATTGACTGATATCTCCTGAGAAATCTGAGCCAAAAAACAACAAGCTCATGTTGGTTACATTTGAAACATCAATAAAATTTAGATTGCAATTTGGTCCTTTTTCTTTTATGCAGTCATGGACTATATTCCAAATATTTTCATCTGTTGCAAAGACTCTTTCTTCCATGATTTCCTCTTCAATCAAATACAAAATATTTTAATAAAAATTTAAGATAGATTCACTGCTTCATTCATGAGAGATGCTAATGAAGTATGACCGTATCCAGATCTTGATCGAATAATTTTTTCTAATTTATCAAAAGCTTTTTCACATTCTTGCTTTGTTATTCTTTTATTTTGTCCCACAAAAACTCTAGCATGGATATTGTTTCTCATTTCACGAATTTCGTCAGCTTCGTTCCTTGCGGTCCATTTTTTTTCGTTTTTTTGCTATATAACATATCGCATCATTTAATGTTAAAAATTTCGGATCATCCTTTTTTTTTCGATACGCTTCATGAATAAAATCTTTTCCAGCAATTGTGCTAGCCCAATCTGTAAGAAAAGCCTCTAAAATAGAGCCAATTAGTATAATTGATGCGAAATACGCACCATTAGGAAATGTTATGTCGTATTCTTTTTTATTCGCACAGATACAATTAAGGATATTGTTTCTTATTCGTTGTTTATCCCTATCCCTAAATTCGTCTCCGAGAGCGTCGTTTTTCACAATGTTTTTGGATAATTTCTGAGAGTCTTTGTAATCATCCGGAGCATCCTTCAACAAATATGGCCTATATTCCTTGTCGAAACGGTATTTGTAATATTGAGCAAGTTTCTCATTTAAGGCAAGCGGCGTTTCTGTGTCTGGCAAATAGACGGGGACTTCATTCAATTCGCTCCAATTGGGATGAACTCCAGGATTAAGCGATAGCATTGGAGCGGAAAGAGCAATGATATTCTTAAAAATTCCACTATTTAAATAAAGAAACAAATATTCCGCAGTTACCAGAACCGATTTCAACCGCAACACAGCATAACAGCTCGCTGGAGATACAACCACTTGACTATTTTCTTCAAATAAATAGAAATACCCCAAACGTGTATCGGCAGAAACAAGGATGTCACCCTTTTTTAACGGAAAATAACCATATTCAAAAGATAGTTTTTTGACATCTAAAGGGTAAGATAATGTAGAAAGAGAGATTATTTGTCTAGTTTTTTTTGACATATCACGTTTGTTTTCTATGTCAATAATTTCTACAACATCTTTTAGTAAAACTGTTTTTTGCTTTTTCAGCGAATTCAGCGTTCCTAAATATTTCCTTGAATAAAATCTTACGTCAAATTCATTTCTGCGAAAATCTTTATATGGAATTGTATTGAATAAACCCTTTAAAGAATCGGGAACTTTAGCGGTTTTTACGAACATTTCTAAATCTTTGTAATATAACATAAGACGATCGATGTCGTCTACAAGTTCTCCCGAACATCCATTCTCTAGTTGTTTTCTTGGCAGAACGCAAATTTTGATTTTTTTAGTTTTTTCTTTCGAAAAAGTAATCAAAGAATATTCTGTAAAACTATAATCGGTCCAAAGTTTCGCAAGACTTTTGTCCATCGTTTCTGAGAAAGAAAGAAAGGAACAATCGTATCCATGCGCCCACAGAAAGGATGGACCTAATTCAAAAATACCTGTTACATAAAAGTTTGCTAAATCTGGATAACTACATTTGAAAGCTCTCATTAAATTTGGACTCAAAATAAGCGCAAATTCATTTTTCTCTTTCGCCAAAGCCAAATTTAACATTTCATCATTAATTGATTCTTTATCAACAACGCATTTTGAATTCACTCTTTCTTTTACAACTTCGTTAAAGTCAACCTTCATACACCATTCCCCTACGCATAATTAAAGGGCAACATCATCGCTGTTTCCCAGATGTCAAAGTTACCATCATGCAAGTCAAAAGTCTTTTTATCAGCCATATAGGCAACAAAATACTTCGATTCAAGGCTATTTTCTAACAGATATCTATATTGCGATTCCCTCTTACCTTCTTTTTCGAAACCCGCCAATTTATATCTCATTTTCAAAACCGGCAAAGCAAGAGTTTTTATTGTATAACTATCACCTGATTTCAAACTTTCATAAGACTTTTTCAAAGCCAATTCAGCACGAGAATCCTTCTTAAGATACAAGCAGACTCCCGCCCATTTTTGTACAAGGCCATAGGGATAATTTCCTTTAAATTTAATTCTCTTTGGATCAGGATATTTAGGCAACGTTTTATTCAATCGCAAGCCTAGTGCATACAACCTTAAATAATTCAATACCACCCACATATTCGAAGAACTATCAAAAGATTCACCAAACTGTTCAACGTTCATCCCTGCCTGTTTTTCAAACCACTCGCAAGCTTTATCCCAATTTTCTTGTCTATGATACACTACAAATATATAGCTAGCAATCTGACTTTTCCACCGTTCCGATGAACATTCATAATCCTTAAAAAAATACTCAAGCGCTTTATCATATTCACCTCTAAACGCAGCCGCCTGTCCCAATGTTCCAAGAATTGCCGCATAATTATCATCAACAAACTTTTCGCCAACACCAATTCTTTCATTCAATAATCTGGCAACACTCTTTTGCGTTTCCAAAAGCGGTTCCAAAAAATCAGCATTAAAATTATATCCGTTAAAGAACGACTGGGCTTTAAACAATTGCAATTCTAAATAGCTATTCCATCTATCGCAAGGCAATCCAAATTCATTTGACGTAATTATAGCCCGTTCCATACGGTCAAATTCATCCAATTTCACAACACCGCTATGTGCATACAACGCTCCCAAAACATTGAAATACTTCGGCTGCAATTTAGGGGGAAGTCCGTGAGACTCAATTTCATCCGCCAAAACACCGTTCAAATACAAAACACGTTTTACAACATTCCCATCGGAACCACGACGTGCAAGCATTTTCGTGCAAGCGTCTATAAAGAGCGTCCAAACAGAGTTCTTTAAGTCATCATCTGCTTTCTTGTTTACGGCATCAAAAATGCGATTCGCAACATTCAATAGTGATTCTTGTTGTTTTACAAAATAACCTTCAAGGAACACATTAGCAGCCCCAAAAACATCTCCTGTTTGTAAAAGAGTCGGGAGCTGATCATTTGGCAAAAAACTTAGGCAAAGAACCCCTTCCAACACTCCTGAAGGAAGTTCATCTTTAAACGAAGAATTCGCCATGTTCACCGCTTGATCAGCCAACGTCGCCAAGGCACTCACCGATGCAGCATGACAATTCACGGAAACTTTTATTGGGCTAATTGTTTTCAGCCATTCCTTAATTTCCCGTTCTAGAAAATCATGGTATTTTCTGTGCAAATCCAAATATTCTTGCTTATTTGTTTTTTTTGCATTTTGTACGGTAGCAGGAGTATAAAATCCAACAAATTCCAAAGATCGAGTCGCTATAGTAATATTAACGCAATCATCTTGAGCAAAAATTCCAGAATTCAATATATGGAGCAACAACGACTGCACCCCCATCAGCCACCATTGTTGTGCATTAGAAACAACATACGGACGGCTTTCGGTCATATAGATTTTTTTTACCAAATTCGGATAGTCCTTCCAGATTTCATGTAGAAGGAGATTCCTTATATTTTCTTTTTGCTTATATCCGTGAAACGCTTCATATATATCTTCTTTTTCTAAAAAATCCTGACCCAGGGCATTTCTATAAACAGTTTTCAAAGCCGAATAAACATCTTCAGTAGATGATTGCGTAACCACAGCACACACGAACGAATCATTTTCAAGTTCAGCCGGGTTAAAATTTCCATGCTCATCAATTCCGATATACCACTGAGCCATAAGAGTTTCCTTGGTGAATGTTTTTATTTCATTACTTATTAGCAAATAATAATATATATCTTTATCCCAAAAGAGGTTAAAATGAAGATATCTATTGAAAACTGCAACAACATCAACAAGGGCG
Source organism: Fibrobacter sp. UWB7 (assembly GCF_900142945.1). Lineage (NCBI taxonomy): Bacteria > Pseudomonadati > Fibrobacterota > Fibrobacteria > Fibrobacterales > Fibrobacteraceae > Fibrobacter > Fibrobacter sp. UWB7. Next base: position 197,689 of record NZ_FRCO01000003.1, on the reverse strand, counting down.
AAATTGAAATCATTCCTAACACTTTAAACATTAAATACGCTAGTAACGGAACCGGCAAATCCACCATCGCAAAAGCAATTAGCACATTCACAACGCAAGACGAAAAAAAGAAAAAAGAATGGCTTGACGAACTTATCCCCTACAAATATGCAGATTTGTCCAAAAAAGAAAAAGAAAAGAACAAACCAATAGTATCAGGTTTAGAAGATATTCATCATGTTGAAATATTCAACGACGAATACGTGAATCAATTCCTATTCGTAAAAGACAAGACTTCAAAAAAAGAGGTTTTGATTAATGATTCTTTCTCTATTTTCGTCAAAACTCCGGAATATGACGAAAATATGAAAAAAATTTCAAGTCAATTACAAAAAATCACACAAAATATTCAAAACAACAAAAAACTAGAATCAATAATAAATTTATTTGAAAAATTTAGAGACAAAGGTGGAAAGGGAAAAGAAATTGGAGAAAAAGCAAAGTTATACAAGGCTTTCAATACAGGGAACATGCTCGCCAACATCGCCCCACAATTTAAGGAATATGAAAATTTCTTACAAGACCGAAATGACTACAAGAACGTAAAATGGGTTAAATGGGCTTCAGACGGGAAATCTTTTTTTTCAGATGACCATTCCTGTCCACTTTGTCGTTCAAAAGACAAACCGCAAAATCTTAAAATCGTAGAAGACATATCCTCAAATTTTCCACAAGACACATTAGAAGAATTGACCGAAATTTTGAACATCTTTGAAGAAATCAAAGATTATCTTGATGAAAATTCACAGATTTATTTAAAACGACTTGCAACAGAAGCCAATGCGTTAAGCAAAGAAATCCTTACCAAATTATCAAGCATCAGAAACGACGTTATAGAAGGGTTAGAATCATTAACAAAAGTTAAATCACTAACGCCATCATCTATAGATGATATAGACAATCTCATAAGCGATGTCAAATCCAAAAGAATCAATTTTGCAGGAACAGCCTTAAACGGCAACTTGATGAATGAACTCGTTGAAGAAATAAATTCTCAATTGGACGAAGTTTACAACAATGCAATATCGATAAAAGAAAATATTGACCAACAAAAGCAATTAATTCAAAACACGGTAGAAACAAACAAAAATAACATTAACGCCTTTTTAAGAAATGCCGGCTATAATTATCAAGTAGAAATTGAACAAAGCAATGGGAATGCAAACATTTACCTTAAATCATTGAGCAATACAACCGTTAAAACCGCACGTGACCATTTAAGTTATGGCGAACGCAATGCTTTTGCAATGGTTTTGTTTATGTATTCCGCAATCAGGAACAACCCCGACCTCATCATCCTTGATGACCCAATCTCTTCTTTCGATGGGAACAAGAAATTCGCTCTACTCAACATGATGTTTTTGTCAAGTCAAAAGAACGACCCTGGTGCAGGACTTCAATTACAACACGCACCATTAGAAAACAAAACCGTTCTTTTGCTCACTCACGATTTCACAACCGTATTGGATATCATCCACACACTACATCGACCTTTCAGCAAAGCAAAAGCTCATTTCCTTGCAAACAGGAAAGGAATTCTTGAAGAAAAGAGAATCACAAAAGAAGATTTTACATCTGGTCTTACAATCATTGACAATAGAATCGAAGATTCCAAAGATTCTAGCATAATTCAAGCAATTTATCTGCGTCGTAGATTTGATTTTATCGGAGACAAAAGCGAAGCGTACAATATGCTATCAAGCCTTTTGCACAAAAGAGAAAAACCAACTATTCGACTAAAAGACAAAGAAAAAATCGGAAATCGAGCCCCGATTCAAGAAAATCTATACGAAATGAATTCAAACGAAATCAACAATGCCGAAAAATCTATTCAAGATTTCATACAAAATTTCAACTACCAAACTGAATTGTCTTTTATAAGCAACGATGAAAATTTACGTAATGCATACCCCAAAGCATGCAACTACGAGAAAGTTCTCATTTTCCGCATTTTCATGCAAGGGAAAGCGTTGAATTCCAGCAACGTTTTGGAAAAATACATTAATGAAATTTTCCATATCGAAAACGACTCTATCTATCAACTTGATCCAATCAAATTCGACACAGTTCCCCAATACATCATTGACGAATGCGATAGGATTATGTCGGGCTCCTAGAACCTAAAATTTCCTCGTGATTGGAGAATTTCGTCCAACCATCGGCAAACATTTGAACAATCCCGAGGACCAATATCAATTTTTTGACGCATGTAAACTGCGGGATGAATGCTATTCCGCAGCTTCATTATTTTTTCGGCCAAATTCTTCTCTTTCCATGTTAGATTCAATTTTTTTGAATTATATGATACTAAATAATTGATAGCCTCATTTAGACGCATTTGCGTTCCGTCGCTATTATACTTCTCCTTAAAAAGATCTTTTCCTTCTATAGCACTCACCCAGTCTATAAGGAACGTTTCCAAAATCGACCCCGCCAAAACAACTGAAGCCTTGTACGCTTTATTGTCTTTTGTAATATTCAGTTCCTTTTTATTTTCTTTGATATAATAAGAAACATCATCATTCTGAAGTTTTTGAACTTTTTCCCGATACTCATCACGTAAAATATCATACCATTCCTCTCGAGAGCCCGCTCCCCGTACTAAAGCATACCTGTCTATTTCGCCCTTTTCACTCTCGGTTCCATACAAAGCGTCAAATAGTTTCTTATAAACTTCAATCTGTTTTCCATCATCACACATAGGAATATCTGACTTTGGCAAAAGGACAGGAATATTTGCAATCGTTTGATACATATCCAAACGTTCGCCCCAATTTCTGAATAATGCTAGAGTCATTTGCACCATATCACTTCTAAAATAAAGATATAGATACTCCAACGTCACAAGATTCGACTTCAATCGCATACCAAGAACATGTTCACCTAAATACAGCTTTTCTTTCAAAGGTCCCTTAACAACAAAGAAGTATCTTTTTGTTATATGAGACTTCATTAACGCTGTATTGAGCAAAAAATCACCTTCGCGAATTTCAACTAGATTTGTCGAGTAAAAAGAATATTTTGACAAAGATACATTTTGGGCATCAAAATCATCTTTACAATTACCAGCATGAACCAATCGAACAGGCTCGCCAGGGTTTTGTGAATTTACTTCATTCTTTGCGCCTACATAAAATTCAACCAAATCCTTCAAACGCACCACATTCTGCTTTTTAAAAGACTCCCTTATGCTTACATACTCCCGCGTGTAGTACAGTGGCAGCATAAAGTTTAGATTCATTTCCGAATAAGAGACTTCATTCACACAGTTTGCAATCAGAGCATCCTTTTTAGAAAAATTAATCCATTTTTCTATTGCTTGATACATTTCCTTTTGATTGCACTTACCATCTATAGCAGGATAGCACAAGCTTTGTTCTTTCGCATTTAACACATCTAATTTTTCAGAACTGAACACCTTAATCGTTTTAGGGCGATTTAAGCTCAGTGTATACAAGACATAAGATACAACGTAATTCTTTCCTTTCAGCTTAGGAGCCCCAAGTAATACATCCAGCGAGTATTTTTCACAAACTCCCAGATCATATATCCCCGTTATGTAATAATCCTGAACTTTTTTCTTGTCTTTCCGTAGTTTTTGAAATGGATATGTACTATCTATATTTAGGATTATAGCGATCTCCGCAGGTTCTTTTTCTAGAGCTTGATCGAGTTCTTCAAGCCTTTTTTCCTTGCCAATATGTCTGGCATGTTCAATCATTTCCTTCAAATCAACTTTCATAATCATCCCCCTTACGAATAATTGAACGGCAACAGCGTGGCGGCTTCCCAAAGCGAAAGGTCGCCCGTTTTAGCTTTAGTGAATTCAGAATGTTCGCTGATATACTTTTTAAAGGAATATACTTGTTCCGAGCATTCCTTTAAAAGTGTTTCATACTCGCTCCGCCTTTTTTCAAGCTCTGCAGCATCATTTTCTTCCTTGGCAACAACAATGAGCATAGCAATAACCGACAGAGCCAAGGTGCGTATAGTAAAACCTTGTGACGAAACTAGTTTTTTGCGCGAAGTCTCCAAACTTGTTTTCGCCTTGTCAAGTCCCTTTTTACATTCAATAAAAGCCTTCCATTTCAAAAGCAACGGCCATGGATAGTCTCCGTCCTTATGCCAAGATTGAACATTTTCCAGTAGGCTCTCACCATCCCATTTTCCACCTAATTCCAAGGCTAGAGCTTCCACTCTTAATTTATCAAGAACTAACCATTGATCATTTTTATTATACTTGTGTCCATCTTCTATGTTCAGCCATTTTTGGGCATTCGTGAAATCTTTTTTCCTATGATAATTGACGACCAAGAAACTTGCGACCATCGCTTTATAATAATCATTAGTTGCACAATCAAAATCCTTCTCGAAATATGCAATAGATTCATCGATGTGATTTTGGAACGCAGTCTGTAGCCCCAATATTCCGTAAATCTGAGAACCAATATCATCAGCACGATTGTCTAAAAAATCAAGTGATGGATACGACATATTAATTCTTTTTTGTTTTTCAACAAGACTCGCGATATCTGGAAAGACAAAGTCATAGGCATTAAATTTTACCCCGGCTTCAGCGGCTAACAAGTCAACATAAAAATGCCATTTTTCATACTTTGAAATAAATAAGTCCGTTTTTTCATTCAGTAACTCTTTGATTTCCACAAAGGTATTATCTTCTGCCCGACCAGCATCACCTACGAAATTACAATAGGCCTTAAAGAATCGAATCAACAATGACGAATCGGGAATGTTTTTCTTGTTATTCAACAAAATCGGCATTATCTTAGCAATGTGATTTACCGCATTGCCATCAGCACCTCTATTAAGCAAAGTTGTCTCGACAGACCTCATAATCAAGGCCCATACCTTTACATCCGCATTCTGCAAGATGTTCTCTAATTTTTCAACATTCTCGTAATTTCCACTAAAAACATTGGACAAAAGAATTTCCGCAGCACCAAGCCAGTTTTCATTCTCTATGCAGATGTCAACATCCCGACCATTACCCAGAGACAGATTTTTGGGTTTTACTATTTCAAAATCATTGAACATAGCGAGCCTGACCATTGTCGCCACCTGATCTGCCAAAGCAGGCGGTGCTTTATACTCAGCAGAGCAAATATCTACACTGATTTTATAACGGCGGTATGTCCTTTTCAATTCTTTTTCAATATTCGACTTAAGCAATTCATTGTATTTTTTCCAACCGCCATCTGAACGGCCTCCACCAAGCAATCCCAGACACTTGGCATCACGATTGGCAATGCTAAATTTTACCTCGTCATTCACATTAAACAAGCATGGATTTGTCTTGTTTTTTTTCGAAAACAATTCATCTATCGTCCCCATAATAGAAGACATCCACCATTGCTGCGGATTTACCGTAACAGAAGGCATTCCACGACATACAACTACTCGGGGAAAAAGCTTATCTTTCTTTTCTAGCAGCGTATTCAGAATTTTCTTACGATTCTCGCCTTGTCCCTGCTTACATCCATGGAAAAGCTTTATAATTTTGTGTTCAGGAGTTGCATCCGTAACTCGGCACAATTTTAATCCGCGACAAATATCCTTGAATACTTTCATAATGTCGCCATGACTCATTTGAGTCACGACCGCACAAACAAAGGATTTATCATCTGAATTTAAATGATCAAAACTTCCAGATTCATCAATACCAATATACCAAGTCGCCATGTTGCCACCTTTTTTATTGGTATATAAAAAAATATGGGTGCAGGGTCAACAAGACTCCTGCACCGCGATGTTCCTTACAGAATTTCCAACACCTCTTTGGCGAGATCTTCGGGTACAGAGTCCCGGATTTGCTTCAAGATGTTGTACACCTGCTGGCGAGAACATCCGAGCCTTGACGCAGCATACTGCACAGGCGATTCCTTACCCTTCGTGTAAGCCAACCTTAGGAAGCCCAAACAAGCACGGTGTTTTGGTTTTGTTACCAAAGAAGACACCAGCTCGAAGACTTCCGCCAACTCGGCCTCACGATTTTTGAGGTTCTGTCTTTCAGAGATAACCTGATACAATTCGTCGTGTCCAGTACCATAACGCGACGTACCGTCATCATCCTCTTCGTACTCTTCACCATAAGGCACATTACGTCCTGCATGAATTTTGCCCTGACGATCCAGTTCCAAGAAATGGTACTTTACCTTGTTCCCAAGAAACGTCTTGAGCGAGGCACCCTTGCTGGCGTTATAGAGAGGCAGAGCCTTCCAAGCCGCCACGTAGGCTTCGCTCAAAGCATCATCCATCGCAAGGTCTGTCTCCACCTTGCTACAGGCATACTTCGCCGCCTTGCTAATCGCATGGTTAGTGCGACACCAAAGTTCGTCTGCTAGACGGGAGTTCACGTTGTCAGCCGTAAGGCTGCGAGCGAGTTCCTCATCGGAGAGGGCGGCTACATTAACAGAGGAAGGGACGATGCTTTGATTTCTCATAACGACTCCTAGCGTCCTAAAAGGCACGGCACCACGCCGTACCAATCCCGGATAAATCCGGGCACGCTAACATTCTGCAGCCGAAGCTTCAACAGAACGCTCTGCATCGACGAGGCTCAGCAGAGAAGGAATCCCTTTCCAATGTCAATATCGGTAATATACTCTGCTATGTCAAAAATTTCTTGACATATTTACGTAAAACTAAATTTACAAAACATACTAGAAAAGCTTTATAAAAAATGGGGCGCAAGGTCAAAGACCTTACGCCACGCAACGTTTACAGGATGTTCTTCACCTCTGCAGCAAGGGAACCAGGCACTTGGCTCTTGACTTGCCTAAGAATGTTATACACCTGCTGACGAGAGCATCCGAGTCCGTCGGCCACGTACTGCACCGGTTTCCTCTCACCCAAGGAATACGCCTCCATGAGCAAGTCCAAGCACTCACGGTGTTTTGCAACCGTAACCAGCGACCGAACCTGCGAATAGGCATCAACCAATTCACGTTCACGGTACTTGTGGTCGTACTTCTTGGACACGACCTTGCAGACATCGCCGTAACTTGCACCATAGCACGGCCTGCCGTCATCATCCTCTTCGCACTCTTCGCCATAGGGCTTTGTGCGCACCTTTTGGATAGCACCCTTGCGCCCCATTTCCAAGAAGTGGTACCCAATCTTGGTCCTGAGATACGTCTTGAGCGAAGCGCCCTTGCTAGCGTCGTAGAGAGGAAGGGCCTTCCACGCCGCAACATAAGCTTCGCTAAGGGCATCATCCATCGCAAGGCCGAGCTCTTCCTTGCGAGAGGCCACCTTCGCCGCCTTTGCAATCGCAGTGTTAGTGCGATTCCAAAGCTCGTCTACCAAACGAGAGTCCTTGACATTTGTGACGATGCCGCGGACGAGTTCCTCGTCAGAGAGGGTGGTTACTTCAACACGGGAGAACATAGCAGCGTTATTCACCATAACGACTCCTATCGAATCGGCGGTATCCTGCAGTTCGTCCATCGAACCGTCTGTACCACCGCCCTCAGTAGCCTTGCGGGCCCTTCGGTAACGTCTCGCTCCACCGGGTTTCGCGAAACGCCCTCCCTCCTCTATGTTGTTATCGACAAAAATAACCTCTTTTGTAAATAGAAATATTTAATCTTTTAATTTTTTTCTTGATAGAAGTGACATTTCGTGATTTTTATCACAAAGCTGTTTGTTATTCCACACGCATTAGCCTAAGCAGTCCCTAAAAGGCTCCAAAAAAGGGACAACAATGAGCGAAAATGATACTTTAAAAAATTTTATTCCTTGATCAACCTTACAGAGAATAAATCGGTCTTGATTCGTGGAAGCATTTTAAAGTCATCGTGATAATGATCAAGTGTCCAATAGCAGCCTTGGGAATCTTGCTGGTCGGTTGTCCAGAATTGAGCACATACATCCAACAAGATAAAACTGTAACGTTTAAGAACATCCATATCAGAACATATCTGGCTTTCAGATTTTCGAGACCGTCTAAGAAAGCGGGTTTCTCCCGTTCCTGTCGGCACTGCATAAAAACCAAATTCATCTGTACCTGCTCCAGAATACCATAGATTCTTTGATTTCAACGCTTTACCCACAGCCGTCTGCGTATGCGATTGGACATAATCGTAGAGTTTTTGAAAGTCTTCGTTGTTCGGCAATCTCCAACCCGGCGGAGCCACCCTGTTTGCGGCATCCCATGTATATAAAAGGCCTCTTTCTTTAACGAGAGTCGCCTCGTTAACGCCATACTCCTGATAAGCATAGGCGCCATCAGTCCTGTACCTGAGATTTTCTCTCATCCAAATTTGGTCGCCAATTTGAACAGATCTATAAACTTGACCATCTCTACGATCTCGATAGATGTTTTTGGGCAAATGCATAGCGTACTTACTATGACCACGCCAGCACACCAATTTAAATTCATATGGAGCGCCATCTTTTAAAGCATGCAGATACTCTTGCGTGCGGGAATGGATTTTTACGCAAATTTCGTCTATGCGGTCTTTAACGTTCTCACACAAGCGCAAATAGCTTTCCCTATTAAGAGAGTCTTCACCCCCAGCAAGGAAACTGCGAATATCATTGGTAAAATAAATTTCTGCCGCCTCGAGAATACGGCCATACCCCTCCAATTCGTCGTAATTAGGGAGCAAGTCAGCCTCAAAAACAACCTGCACTGCAGAAAGCAATCCGCCATTTCCACAATTTACAATAGGCCAACCACTTGCAAGGGCATAGTCGTAAAAAAGTTCTTCTTCATCCTCTTTTTCTGCAATGATCTGCGGAATAAGCGAAGTGAAAAAGCACGCCACAGAAAAACAGTGCTCATGGAAAACGGAGTCACTATACTTTGCCGGCCTTTGGGGAGTGACTGTATCCTGTGCATGCAAAACAAAATTGACTGGTTTACCGGCAAAACCACGCCCGACCTTAAACCAACGCCTAAAATCCCTCGAGAACCGCTCGTTATGGTACTGTATAAAACCCATTTTTACTTGATCTACCGTCTTAGACGATAATAAAATTTTTTCTAGCATTTTCGTCTCCCTTCTGCTCTAAATATAATCACAATCAAGCCACTGTAAAAGTTCCTGAAAAAAAACAACCACGTCCCTATAAACTAATTATCAAGCAAGGTGTTCCTTCATTTTTCGAGAAAGTCTAAGATATTGACGCGTTCCCTTCAATGGTTTATATTATGGCAAGCAAAATACGAGGAGCATACGATCAATGACGGCTGACGAAATCAAGAGGGGCGAATCCGAAGTTCTAGAATTCAAAGGGAACGAGCTGTCGGAAGACCCAAAGAAATGGCTAAAGACCGCCATCGCCTTTGCTAACGGCAAGGGAGGTTCTATTGTTTTCGGTGTCGAAGACGTTACGCTCAAAATTACAGGCGTTCCATCGGTGAATGTATTCAAGTTCATGGACTCAATTACAAACGAAATCAGCGACAGTTGCTCTCCGCAAATTTTTCCTCACTTGCATCTTGAAACCATAGAAGACAAGACTATTGTCGTGATGGAAATTTTCAAAGGCGATCGCCCACCCTACTTTTTCAAGCCCGAAGGCGAACGTCATGGAGTATACATCCGCGTCGGAGCAACAACACGCAAGGCAGAACCTGAAAAGATTCGCGAGATGATGCTTTACAGCGCCCATAAATCCTACGACGAAATTGTAGAAAGGGGCGTCAAGCCCGCGACCAAGAAGCAGATTAATGAATTGAGACGCGTCATCGCAGAACGCTCTACAAGCCACAAGAAAGTTTCTGTTGAAAACCTTGTCAGCTGGGGTTTGCTCAAGGAACAAGACGGCAGTCTGCTCCCAAGTATTGCATTTAGGCTTCTTGCCGCCAACGACCTATATTTCGCCAAAATCCAATGTGCTAGGTTCAAAGGTTTAACACGTTCCGTATTCCTCGACCGCAAAGAATTTGACGGACCAATTTACCAACAAATTGAAGATGCGTTCGAATTTATCTACAGGCACACCAACGTTGGAGCCCAAATCAAGGGGCTCTACCGCAAAGATGTGTATGACTACCCACCTGAAGCAGTCCGCGAACTTTTGGCAAACGCCGTTATGCACCGCAACTACATGGACAGTTCTTGTATTCAAATTTCGGTATTTGATGACCGCATTGAATTTCAGAATCCAGGAGGAATTTTCGGAGATTTGTCACTCGAAAAAGTCCTTGCAGGCTATTCAAGCGTCCGTAACACGCAAATTGCAGATATTTTCCAAAAGATGAACATCGTCGAAAAATGGGGAACAGGTCTTTTAAGGATTGCCGACATCTGCAAAGAAGCTGGTTCAAGTCCTGTGCAATACCAAGCAGGTTCCGGCTACTTTATGGCAACACTGTTACGAAAAGGGAATGCAACGAGCAGAAATGATACTATAAATTTTTCAAATGATACCATAAACACAGAAAATGATACCATAAATGATACCATAAATGAAGAAAATGATACCATAAACGAATTATCCGACAAAGAACGACAAATTTTTGATTCCATAAAACAAGAAAACAGTATTACAGCTCAAAAAATCGCCACACAGCTCAATATATCCATCATAACAGTCAAACGTGCAATAAACACGCTCAAAACAAAAGGTCTCATCGTCCGCGTCGGCAGCAACAAAACCGGTTTCTGGAGCGTTAAAGAAAAATAGTCCGCACGGAGGCGGACTTTTCAAACTTATTCTTCCCCGAGGTATTCCACAGCGAAGATGAGCGTTGCACCACCCGGAATCGGGCCTGCGCCGCGGCTACCATAGCCAAGGCCTGGCGGCACCACGAGGATTCTCTTTTCGCCCGGGAGCATGCCCTGCACGCCGAGTTCCCAGCCGCGGATCACGTTACCCGCACCGAGTTCAAATGCAAACGGCTGTCCACGATCGCGGGAGCTGTCGAACTTGTAGCCGTTCACCATCCAGCCCGTGTAATGCACAATCGCGCGGTGCCCAGAACGAGCCGGTTCACCCTCGCCCTGCTTCACAATAGCATAGCGGAGTCCTTCCGGACCGTTTTCATACTTGAGGAGCGTCGTATCCGGGAAGAAGTCCATATGCTTTGCCAGTTCCGGATCCACATCGCTAGAGACCATCTCGACACGGAACAAAAGCGTGGAGTTCGGCGGGATCATCGAGAATGCCGTAGCGCCATAGCCCATTGCCGGCGACACGCGCAACCAGCGGACGCCACCTTCGCGCATACCTTCAAGACCTGTTTCCCAGCCCTTGATCATCTTGCCGGCGCCCATCACAGCTTCGAGCGGCTTGCCCAAATCCTTGGAGCTACCGAACTTGCGGCCAGAGAGGAGCCAGCCCGTGTAATGAACCTTAATTACGTTACCTGCAGCGTTCAGCTTGCCGCTGCCCGCCTTTTCGTCATAGACCTTGAGGCCGCGGCCCATATCACGCCATTTTAATTTATCTACATCAGCAGGGAATTTATCTGCTTCGAGTGGCTTTTCGGCATGGACAAGTTCAACAACGAACATCAAGTCGCTATTAGGCGGAATGCCTTCGAGAGAGTTGTCGCCATAAGCCATTACCGCAGGAACCGAGAGCTTGCGGACTTCTCCAATCTTCATGCCGACAAGGCCCTTGTCCCAGCCTTCAATCACCTGACCCACGCCAACCGTGAATTCCAGGGGCTGTTCGCTATAGTAGGAATTTGCAAAATAAGGAGCTTCGACCGTGGAATCCGTCGCCGCCTTGTTCACTGTAGCGCTATCGACAGCCAAGTAACCTTTATAATGAACCTTAATCAACTGACCTGCTCGAATAGTCTCTCCTGCGCCCTCCTTGAGCGTTTCAACCTTAAACGGGACGGCCCAAGCAGCACTACAAGCAAGCAACACAAGAAAAAACTTTAATTTTGACATAATATCTCCTGCCTTATAAAATAGAAAATGCTAGTTTTTCAGAGTAAGGATTTATCGTAAACGGATTTAAATATGCTATCAATCATCATCGTCATTGCGATTGTGCTATTGTCCATCGTCCTCGCCGGGATTGGAATTTATGTGGGCATGCACAATTCCGACGAAAAAGAAACGACAAAACCCATTATCGATGTATCGGGGCAATATGCCGCCATCGGCCGCCCTGCCCGCGAGACGCTCACCGCCGTGAAACCGTCCGAAGCATCTATCAGGGCTTGGCTTGAAACCCAGAATTTAACTCCAGAACAAAGGTTAGCCTACATCGAACAGTGGAACCGCACTCTGGAAGAAACAATTAAGACCATTGACGAAGGGGATAAGCAAGGAGTCGCAACTTACAGAATTGTGATTGGTCCCAAAGGCAAGAATTATTGTAAATTCGTCAGTGAGGAAAATTTCATCACCCGCGAACAGATTCGCAATCACGCGGAAATTTTACCACCCTACGTATTGGGCTGCGACTGTAAGCTTTTACCGAAGCAACCCTGGGAAAACCCGAGCAAATCCGGATGGAAGGCTGTGATCCCGACACACGGAAACACTTACAACGTCCCGGATTGGAGGCAACTTGCGTAAGTCATTATTATCTGCTATTCTCTTGGCTCCAGCCATGGCACTAGCCACAGGCTCAGCCATCATCACCCTCCAGATGCCTGTTGGCGCACGCCAGCTAGGTATGGGCGAAGTCGGAGCTGCACTTGCCGATGACGCAACCGCCATGTACTACAACCCGGCAGGTCTCGCTTTCGGACCGCTCGCCGACGAATGGCGCAGCTCCTACAGTGCAGACGCCAAAAAGACACCGTTCTTCACGCACATGGCATCCCGCTCCAAGAACGGGTTCTTCGACAAGAGCGAACTCTGGGCAGGCACCACGCAGGGCATCCTCAAGTTCGACGGCGAACAGTGGGTCAACTACTATTCCGTCACCTTGCAAGGCACCGCCAAGATTAAGGACGCCGTCCGCACTTACGTGGGCTCCGAACGTGGACTCGATGAATACACCCGAGTCGTGAAAGCATTCAATGACGTCAAGAACGCCGACGACGAATCGCACGTGGTCGAAGTCAAGATGCCCTGGGACCTCGTCGTCAAGGACACAATCACGGCCATTCTCTACGAAAGCCTCACCGAAAAGCTCTGGGTCGGTACACCCAAGGGCCTTTACCGCTTTGACGGCAAAAGCTGGAAGTCCTTCGAAACGGAACTCGGCGAACGCCGCGTGACCGCACTCGCCAAGCAAGGCGCCTCCCTCTGGATTGGTACGGACAACGGGCTCTTCGTCTACCGCAACGGCGCCTTCGAACAGAAGGGCAAGGTTCTCCCGAGCCAAAAGATTAACGCACTCGTCTGGGCAGAAAACCGCAAGGAACTTTACGTGGCAGTCGACGGTGCTGGTGTTGCACGCCTCACCCCGAAAAAGAGCGCGAACGACAAGGACCGCTGGAGCCTGTTCAACCAGGAAGACGGCATCATGGACTTGAACCCGACCGCACTTGCCGTCGATAGTTCGGGTCACGTTTGGGCTACCCACAAGGGCGGTCTCTCGCACTTCACGCTCCGCAAGTGGGAACAGGTACAGTTCGCGAACAACACTGTAAATGACGTTTCCGTGGACCGCAAGGGCGCTATCTGGATTGCAACCGACCTCGGCGTCTGGCGCCACATGCCGGATTACGCTACCGCTAGCGGACGTAAGGCAGAACTCGAACGCGGCTCCAAGGAAGACCCGACCGTGACCAAGCGCGACGACGAATGGACGCACTACCACCAGGGCAACGGACTTTCAACCAACAAGGTTTGGGCTGTTCTCCCCGAAGGTAACGACGTTTGGTTCAGCACCGCAAACGGCATGGAACAGTACAAGGACGCCGACTACCAGCTTACCGCCTTCTACGAAAAACTTTTGCCGGTCCTCAACATTCCGGATCTTTACCACCTCTACGGCGGCATGACCATTCCGCTGAACGACTGGGGAACGCTCGGAGTTTCCGTGAACTTCGTCTCGTTCGGTTCTACAGTTGTTTCTGGCGACCTCGACGCCGATGACCTCGTGGCATACAACAGCTCCGAAATCGTCGGTGGCATCAGCTACGGCACACGCTTCCCGAACGACTGGGGCCTCGGTCTCTCCATCAAGTTCTTCTACTCTGACTTGAGCTCCGGCGCAGCCGCAGGCGAAGAAGAAGCCACCACGTTCGGTTACGCATTCGACATCGGCGTTTTGAAAAAGAACTTCATCGTCCCGAAACTCAACATCGCACTCGTGCTTGCCAACATCGGTCCGAGCGTGTACTATGTGGACAAAACCATCGAAGACCCGATTCCGTTGACCTGGCGCCTCGGACTTTCTTACGAAATTCTTAGCATGGCAGATTACAAGTGGACCGTCGCATTCGACTACAACCGCGAAGTCGTGAAGGATGACGACAAGGGCGATCCGGAACCGTTCTACATCGCTTGCTGGAAGTCCATCGTTGACCCTGATGGCGACACGAACTCCTTCCTTCAGGGCGTATTCAACTTCGGTACAGAATTCATTTATTCTAATACGATTGCACTCCGCCTCGGTTACTTGTACGACCGCGTGGGCAAGCGTAACGAAGTTGACTTCGGTGTTGGCGTGATGCTCTCCGACGTGCTGCAGTTCGACTGGGCAACCATCAAGAACGTGGGCCGAGCAGACGGCGTACGCGATGGCCAGATGCGCTTCGGCATGCTGTTCAAGTTCTAAGTTGCTAGTTATCAGTTATTAGTCACTGGTCATTAGTTAAAACTTGGCGGCTTCGCCGCATTACAACGAACGAAAAAAGTCAGGTGATGAGCCTGGCTTTTTTATTGCATAAAAATTTGCCTTTTCCGGTTTACATCTGTAATTCTCAAGTCGATACATTCAGAGCTAGGGTCGAGAGCTTTCGCAATGAGGCTCCCGAAGCCCGAAGTATGCACTAGCTCTGCCGTTGTAAGGTCGGGCATTTTAGGGGATAGAATTCAGTATGGAAAACCAAACACAAGCCACCCAGAACACCACCCACTTCGTCACGTACGCCTACTCCAAGGATTTCCACGGCAAGAAGCCTGACTACGCCGTCGATCACGGCGAAGGCATCGGCTACGACCTCCAGCTAGAATGCATGTTTTACACCACGAGCTTGGAAGAGGCCGAGCACGACATTCTCGAATACGCCAAGAATTACCCCAACAAGGAAAAACCGCTCTTTGGTTTCCACGTATTCGAACGCCCTGGCAACGCCTACATTATCACGACTCAGGAAGGTGCAATCGAACGGACGTCTGAACGTTGGTATGGTCCTGACGGCACGCTTGTAGCAAAGAGCGACACATCTACCGTGGCAAGCGATCCCGAAGAAAAACGAATGTTCAAAGGCTGGGAAAGTACTAATTTTAAAAAAGGCGATATCGTCGAATTCTACACGCCAAAGCGCCATTACGTTGCTCTAGGAATCGTGATTAGCGATGTTTGTCCGCCAGATGTAGCAGAGATGCTACACGACAGACACGGCAACAGATGCGGATATGACGCAGACAAAGTCCTTATCGTCACGCCGAATTACAACGAGCAAGGCACATTCGGCATTGGCACGTCTCTCAAGTATTCAAGAATCAGCGTCCACACCGTCAACGTGTTTAAGCCGAGCTTGCCCTTCGCTAAGACGGACGAAATCATGCTGCGATTCGTCGAAGAAACCGAACGCAGGAGAGTCGAAGCGCTAGAACAAGTCAGTCAAGAATTATTGAAAGAAAAGCAACAGAAAGAAGCGGAAGAAAAAACTACTCCACGCGTTCAAGAATAATCAGCGCGCGGTCCTGAGTGCTGTTCGGGATAGTGTAGAAATGCTTTCCGATAAACTTGTAGCCGAAATCTTCAGGGTAGAACGTCTTGAGTTCATCGGCTACTGCAGGGCCTTTCATGAAGAACACGCGGCCGCCGACCTTGAGTGAATTTGCGATACGCGGGAGCGTCTTTTCCATGAGTTCAAATGCACGGCTAATCACGCCATCGACCGGGATGGTCATGCTGCGACTCGTGACTTTATGACCGAACACGTCAATTCCCTTGAGACCCATCTTTTCGATGACCATGTTGAGGAAGTTGATACGGTTCGGACGCGGTTCGCACAACGTAAGGCGAATCGACGGATTCACAATCTTAAGCGGGATACCCGGGAAACCGGCACCGCTACCGACGTCAATCATACGGGCAGGCCACTTTGGCACGTAAGCATTGATAAGCGTGCAGTCGGCATAATGGCGTTCCACCATCGTCTCAAATGCATTGAGGCGAGTCAAATCCTGGTCATCGTTGTTCGCACGGAGCAGCTGATGGAATTCCCAAATCTGCTTGAGCGTTGGCTCCTGGAGTTCCACACCGTAGTAATGCAATAGCTTGTCGAGCCCGGCAAGCGAAGGCGTCACACGCTTTCCGTTGAAAAGCGGAAACTCCGTACGCGGAGCTTTCATGTGCGGGATAAAATCCTTGCCAAGCGCACTAGCGCCACTGCGAGGTTTGGAATTTTTGGACCAAGATGAATTTGCCATATTCCAAATTTAAAAAAGTTTTTTCAATAAAAACTGAAACAAAAATGCCTCTCATGCGTGTATATATAGCGGAGGTTCCTTTTGTTCAGAATACTTTTAGCTTTCGCGCTCACATTTTTTACGGTCATTCATGCACAGGCGCCATTTGACGCTGCCCAGGTTTTCGAATGGTGGGACGATGGCATCATCACGCCCGAAGAAGCCGAAGAAATTTTTTCGAGACTCGAAGAAGAAAACTACGACGAAGCGTGCCTGCTCGCTGAAGTATACGCGCAAGAGCCATGCCCAAAGCCCGCGCAGCCCAAAGCAAAACCTTCGCAAAATGCGCAGAAAACGCCAACTATAGTTCCGCACGGCTACGTTTCGTGGAAAGGCAGGTACAATTCCGACGGGCACTTGAAAAAACACCGCGAAGAATTGCAGCTTCAATTCTACTATTTCAAATTGAGGCTTGGTTCGCAAGAACTTTTGTCTTACCACCGAGACAATTTCGAAGCGCATTTCGGACAAGTTTCCACAACGGAACTTCACAGTCACATTCCGCTAGACACGTTATGGGGTGCCGCACTCCTCTACCCCATTGGCAAATTCCGGTTCGGAGCATTCATTGACTCCAGCAAGACGTTCAACGCCAGCGTCACCTTCAAGCCCAACCGCGAGAACGAACTTGACGCCACATTCTGGAAATTTCCAAACGCCACCGCGCTTGCGCTACAGGCCCGCACGACCCTCGGGCAAATCTCTGCATGGTACCAGTTCGGGCAAGACCGCCCACTCGTCAAAGTCCAACTGCAAAGCAGCAAGAACTGGATTTCATGGAAGACCACCGCATACCTCCACGGCGACAGTATTCCGCAAGGACTCAACTTGAGCAAAGGCATCGCCGAAAACTGGCTTTGGGCATCACAAACCGTTTCCGCAAAATGGCCCGAAGCATTGAACACAGCGTTTTCCATCAAGGCACGCATCTTAAGTCCCATTGCATCAGACTCCATAAAAAAAGACTCCGTGAGCGCCCGTTTTAAAGCAACATTTACCTCCGGTCCTAAACGATTCCGACCAAGCTTAAGCGCGACTTGCCTCGAAGCAAGCGACAACTGCCGAACAACCGAATGGAAAGGCTCAATCGAATCTGCATGGGAGCAGTTTGCATTCAAAGCAGGTGCAAATTTGCGCTACAACCGCACCAACAGCACCAAACTCCCCAAAATCGAGCTCGGCGCCACCTACCACGCCAATTCCGCCACCGCCAAATTGACCGTTGCATTCCCCGAATCCACCCCTGTAAACGGCATTTCCGTCCAAAACGAGGTCAAATTCAACGCCGAACCACTCGGCTGCGACTTCGTGTTTGCATTCAAAAAGACCAAAACCAAGCCGTTCAAGCCAAATTTCGCCCACATCCAGGCCATCCTCAAATTTTGAGACATTTTACCCCAAAACACCCCTTGTATACAAGCGTGGACACAATTGTAACCACAAATTTTTGGAATATTCTAATCTATTTCCAATAAGAAATCTATTATTAATAATACCCAAACACTCTCAGACTCCTTTAGGTTACCTCCTTTGCCTGAAGGAGTCCTTTTTTTTATCTTAGGGATATGTTTTACATCGCTGCAATTATCGGATCTATTGTCTTTTTGCCCTCCATCGCACTGAATATCGCCCTTGCGCTCGGGGCGCCGCTTGGCATGTACGCCATGAACGGCCGCCACAAGGTCGTGCCGCAGGAGGTCCGCAAGGCATTCATATTGCCGATTATCATGCAATTTGTGGCGCTTTTCACGATTCTCAGTGCCGGGCACGTGCTTCCGGAGACTATTCCGTTCGGGATTGTGCGCATCCTCGCCTTTTTCTACGCTGTTTACTTGACGTTTTACACCGCAACGGTATTCTTTAGCCTGAGTGCTCAGGAACGCCACATCATGGGACCGCTCGCCATCGCCTCGACCATCTGCTTCTGGATTGTCGCAGTAGGAACGATTCAGTAGGAAGTAGACGAGAGACTAGAGAAAAATGGATAGCGAAAAACAACAGCCAAAGCACAATTATCAGGTCGACCTGGACCGAATCATCCGCAGATTAGAGCACACAGGCGAAGTACCGACGCTCTTGTTGCATGCGTGCTGTGCGCCGTGCAGTAGCTACACAATTGAATACCTTTCACAGTATTTCAAGATTACGCTTTTCTATTACAACCCGAACATCGCGCCCGCCGAAGAATACCAGCATCGCGTGAACGAAATCAAACGCTTTGTCGCCGAATTTAAGACAAAGTATCCTGTTACGCTTGTCGAAGGCGAATACGACCCGAAAAAATTTTACGATGTCGCCCGCGGTCTCGAAAAAGAACCCGAAGGGGGCAAGCGCTGCCGCAAATGCTTTGAGCTCCGGCTAGCCGAATCGGCGAAACTCGCCAAAGAACTGAACTGCGACTACTTCACCACGACGCTCACCATCAGTCCGATGAAGGACGCCCAGGTGCTCAACGATGTCGTGCAGGAACAATGCGACATCTACGGCATCAAGCGACTCCCGAGCGACTTCAAGAAAAAGGGCGGTTACAAGCGTTCCATCCAGCTCTCGCACGAATACAACCTTTACCGCCAAAATTTCTGCGGGTGTGTCTACTCCATGCGCGAAGCGGAGGAACGCGAAGCGAAAAAAGAGCGTGACATTTAGAGCGTTATTATTTATACTTTTATAGAATGCACAGAATATGGATATACGCAATAGTCGTCTTAGGGGCTATCGTCGCTAGCGCATGCAGTGACGATGTTACCGAAGCACACGACGAAATCGCTGATACCCATGACGACCCGCCTTCTGACGCCATCGAAATTATTGAAGTTAACGACAGCACGTCTAACAAAAGTTCTTCCAGCATTTACCGCACCACAAAAGCGAACCTTTATTTTTCAAATAAAGTCGAAATAAAAAGTTCATCAAGCGAACCATCGTCATCGAGCGAGGAAGCCGAATCTTCGAGTAGCTCCAAGCCCGCGCCAAAGTCATCCAGTTCGCAACCAAAGTCCTCAAGCTCGGAGCCGCCCGCCAGTTCGGGCAGTGAAGAAAGTTCTAGTTCCGAGACGCCCAAGTCCAGCGCAGCGCTCCGCTTTTACGATTGCGACCAATACGACTGCGTCACCATGGAATACCTGAATCCAGATATTTCTTACGGCGAAATGCTAGACAAGCGCGACAACCAGGTTTACCGCACCCTCGTCATCAGTAACCATGTGTGGACCGCGCAAAACATGAACTATGAAATCGAGAGCGAAGAGAACGAAGATGTAACCAGCTGGTGTTACGACAACGAACCTGAAAACTGCAAAAAATTTGGTAGGCTCTACACATGGGAAGCCGCTAAAAAAGCTTGTCCTGAAGGTTGGCATTTACCCACCGAAGATGAATGGCAGGAGCTCATTGCAGAGCACTCCTGCGATATTGTGATAAAAGACGGAAATCCACCCGTATATCGTTGCGCAGGGACAACACTGAAAGCAATTGACAGCTGGGGAGACGGCCTCGAAAACACCAACGAATACGGATTTTCCATCGTTGCCGCAGGGATCGTAAACTCAGGGGCCTTCATAAACAAGGGTATAACGGGCTACCTGTGGGCCTCAACAACACAATATGAATCTGAATCACTCGCAACCCTAGTCATATTTGAATATAACGAAGATTACACAAGATTCGTATTGACAAAACCAAACTCCGGGCTATCCGTCCGTTGCGTCAAAGGGGCCGCCGAGTAAGACGAAAATAAATTTCGCCCGCACGTGCGTTTTCTATCTTTAATCTTATAAACTTTTTAACCCCATAAGTTCCATTATGTACGATCCTCGATTTTTACCCATTTGCAAAGAAGACCTGGACGAACTCGGTTGGGATTACGTTGACGTGATCATCATCAGCGCCGACGCTTACGTGGACCACCCTTGCTTTGGGCATGCGGTTGTCGGGCGACTTTTGGAACATGAGGGTTTGCGCGTAGCGATTTTGCCGCAGCCGAACTGGCGCGATGACTTGCGCGATTTTAAGAAGCTTGGCACTCCGAGACTTTTCTTTGCAATTTCGAGCGGCATGGATTCCATGGTGAACCACTACACCGCCGCCAAGCGCCTCCGCAGCGACGACGCCTTTACGCCGGGGAACAAGGCCGGATTCCGCCCCGATTATGCGACTTACACTTACGCAAAAATTTTGAAGAAGCTCTACCCCGATGTGCCATTGCTCATTGGCGGTCTCGAATCAAGCCTTCGCCGCGTGACGCATTACGACTACTGGAGCAACAAACTCAAGCCGAGCATTCTGTTCGATACGCAGGCAGATATTCTTGTTTACGGCATGGGCGAAAAGCCGCTGAAAGAAATCGTTCGCTTGCTCAAAAAAGGTGTCCCGTTCTCGAGCCTGAATTCCGTTCCGCAAACCGCCTACTTGGCGCCCAAGGGAAATGTCCCGAAGAACAGCAAGTGGGAAGACTTGCGACTGTACAGCTACGAAGAATGTCTAGAAAGCAAGAGGAATCAAATTGAGAACTGCCGCAGAGTGGACATCGAATGTAACAAGTGGTTCCAGCACCGCATTCTGCAAGATGTCGCCGAACAGACCGTGGTGATCAACCCCGCGTACCCGCCGATGGAATACGGCGAACTCGACGAAAGCTTTGAATATCCCTACGCCCGCGAACCGCACCCGCGCTACAAGAAACGCGGCAACATTCCGGCGTTCGACATGATCAAGTTCAGCATCAACACGCACCGTGGCTGTTTTGGCGGTTGCAGTTTCTGCGCCATCAACGCACACCAGGGCAAGTTTATCGCAAGCCGTAGCCGCGAAAGCATTCTGCGCGAAGTCGAAATCGTGACGAATATGGAAGGCTTTGCCGGAACAATCACAGACCTCGGCGGCCCCAGCGCGAACATGTACAACATGCGTGGCCGCGATCCGAGCCGTTGCCAAAAGTGCGCCCGTGCAAGTTGCCTCACGCCCAAAATTTGCGACAACATGGACACGCACCACGCCGAAATCTTGAGCCTTTACCGCGAAGTGCGCAACCATCCTAAAGTGAAACACCTGTTCATCGGAAGTGGTGTGCGTTACGACATGCTCTTACAAGAAACGGATGATGAAGAACTCCGCAAGGACCACGAAGAATACGCCCGCGAGCTCATCGACTACCATGTAAGCGGCCGTTTGAAGGTTGCACCGGAACACACAAGCGATGCCGTTTTGAAATTGATGCGCAAGCCGAGCTTTACGCTATTCCACAAGTTCAAGGAATTCTTTGACGACGAATGTAAGCGCATCGGCAAAAAGCAGCAGCTGATTCCGTACTTTATCAGTAGCCATCCAGGATGCACCGAAGCCGACATGGCTGAACTTGCACTCGAAACAAAGCAATTGGGTTTCCAGTTGGAACAAGTGCAAGACTTTACGCCAACGCCGATGACCATCGCGACCGAGATGTTCTACGCCGAAATGACGCCGGACGGAAAACCGCTCTTTGTCGCAAAAACGCCCGAAGAAAAAGCAAACCAGAAGCAATTTTTCTTCTGGTACATCCCGGCAAACCGCCCGCACTTGCGAGAAGTCTTGGAACGCCTCAAGATGGGTAAGGTCAGCCGCTTGCTGCTGAGCCGTACGGCAATGGCCGAGGGCAAGGAATACTTCCCGAGCAAGGAACGCGAGCAGAACGAAGACTTCCGCAATCGCGAAATGCAAAAGCGCGACGAACGCACAAACGCATTACGCCCGAAAAAAGAGAAAGTCAAGAATCGTTGGCGCGATGACGGGTACGAGCCGCGTGACAACCGCTTTAGCGAAAATCGCGACCGCTTTAACCGCGAGGGGGAACGCCAAGAACGCCGCGGATTCCACAGCGAGCGCCGATTTGATGACCGCCGAGATTTCGATCGTAACGAGAATCGCCGCGACTTTGACCGCCGCGGAAATCAGCAAAACGCGCCGTTCCGCGAGCACCGCAATGTGGAAGACAAGAACCGCTTCAACAGCGGCGAGATAAACCTCGCCAGCCGCCGCTCACACGGAAAAGGCTTCAAGAAGCCGACATTTAAAAAGTAGTTTTAGGAGCGTGCAAGCACACTCCACCATTGCAATCTCACTTCGTGTGATTGCCAAACGCCGAGGCTCGGTCATGCCCAAGCTACGCTTGGTCGCGACTCTCGCCTTATGCGTTTGTCGCCAGAACGCTCCACCACTCGCCTTTGGTGCGTTCGACGGAAACCTTGAAACCAGCTTCATCGAACCACTTGAGGATGTAATCCTTTTCGACTTCGAGCTGTCCGCTGATGATCAGTTCGCCGCCTTCGGCGAGCAAGTCTTCGATGTCGTCGCGAAGCGGCCAAAGTTCGCTGCGGATCATGTTGCAGAGAATCACATCGAACTTCGTTCCTTCCTTGAACGCATCCAGGAATCCGAGCACGCAGTCACTTTCACCAAAACCATTGCGTTCAAAGTTTTCCGCAATGCAGGGAATCGTGAGCGGGTCAATTTCAGTCCCCACAGCAAGGCTTGCGCCCTTGCGACGAGCAAACATCGCCAAGATGCCCGTGCCCGTACCGATGTCGAGAACAGTCTTGCCCTTGAAATCAATATTTTCCATGAGCGCAGCACAGCTACTCGTTGTCTCATGCTCGCCCGTTCCAAATGCAGTCTTTGCTTCAAGTTCCAAGACAACCGCTTCAGGATCTTCCGGCGTGAACTCCACCCAAGGTGGACGCACCCAAAGGTGCTCGCTCACAGCCACCGGCTGCGCACGATCACGCCACCACTTGTCCCAATCCTTTGCAGGCTCTTCGGTGACCTTGAAATTGTACTGCGGAAATTCCGCAACGATGCGGTCGCGTTCCGCCTTGTCGCCCGTGTAAAAACAGAACTCCGTGCGACCAGCGGTCACCGGGTCGAGTTCTTCGAGCGTCGCAACACCCGCTTCGAAAAGCAGGTAGCTTGCAATTTCATATTCTTCATCGGGGCAATTGCCCTCAGCCTTGTACCAAGTTTCAATTTTCTGCATAGTTTAAATTTATCAAATTCAACGGAGCATTGAAACGCGCGCGCCAAATAACGCCGGAAAAAGAAATATATTTGAGAAAAGACCATGCTTTACATCCACCAATTTCCAGACTGGACGCGGTTCCGCTTCGATTCTCCCAAGGTGCTCCAAGCGCTTGGGCAGACACGCCTTGAAGAAGGCAAGCTCATTGGAATCATGCAAATCTGCGGATTGAAGGACATCGAAGCCAAGCTCCTCGCCGAAGACATCGTTGCCAACTACGCCATCGACGGCTACATACTTGACCCCGCGAACACCCTCGCCGAAGTGGAACTCAAAAGCAAAGGTTCGCAAAACTACATCAAGAACTATCTAGGCGCCATACAGAACGCCTCGCAGCCCCTCACCGAAGAACGCCTTTTCAACTGGCATTCCGCGATGGGTCAGAACAAAGTCTTAAAGTTTCGCGAAGTCCCGAACGAAGTGCAAACGACCATCGACGAAAAGCAACTCCATTTTGTAGGCCCGAATCCGGAACGCCTCCAAAGCGAAATGGAAAACTTTTTATCGTGGTTCGAGAGCGCAAATATAGATGGGGTGATCAAAGCCGCAATTGCACATTTCTGGTTCATCACAATCCGCCCCTTCGCCGACGCAAACGGCAGACTCGCCCGCGCCATCACAGCGATGCAACTCGCCCGCACCGAGAACACAACGCATTGCCAATACGCACTAAACAAACAAATTAACACTCACAAAAGCGAATACTTCAAGATTCTCGCACGCACGCAGGCCGCAAGCGGTGACCTCACCGAATGGATTTTATGGTTCCTGCAAATGATGCGGGACGCCATCAAGGATAGCGAAGAACTTTTCGCTCCTGAAATCAGCCGCATCCAGTTCCGCAGCGCCCACGCAAACGACACGTTCAGCGCCCGCGAACAGCAGCTCATCGACGAAATCATGGCAGGCAGTCTCGCGCAACCATTCACCGCAAAAGAAGCCGCCGCCCTCTTCAACGCAAGCCACGACACCGCCCTCCGCGAAATACAGAGCCTCATGGACAAAGGAATCCTCGAGACGAACAAAAAAGGCGGTCGCAGCATGCGATACCGCCTCGTCAACAATTGACAGCCATTAAATCTTAAAATCAAAAAAAGTCGCGAGGCATTTAACCCGCGACCCTTTTAATTTCGTTCAAACCATCAGCCAACAACCATTGACCAAGGACTATTGACTACTGACTAATAGATAAAAAGCATCTCGCGATACTTCGGCAGCGGCCAAAGTTCGTTCGGCACAATCTTTTCAAGGCCGTCCACTTCCTTGCGGAGAGCGGCAATCGCATCGACAATGCCTTCGTGGAGTCCACCGAGCGATTTTTCCATTACGTCAATTGCGGCGAGCAAGCGGTTCATGCCTTCGCCAAGCGATTTGGCGTAACCGTCAAGACCCGGGAATCCCTGGTTAAGGGCCATTTCGTTTGTCTTAAGCGCCTTAGAGTAAGCTTCGACAACGGCAGGCAAAATGATATTCTTCGCCATGTCGCGGGCGATTTCGCCTTCGATATGGATGCGCTTGTGGTAATCTTCCACATTCACTTCGTAACGGGAAACCATTTCGGCACGGTTCATCACGCCATACTTTTCGAAGAGCGCAATGTTTTCGTCCTTTGTCAAAGCCTTGAGTGCTTCCATAGAAGTACGGATGTTCGGGAGGCCGCGCTTTTCAGCTTCCTTCACCCATTCTTCGGTGTAACCGTTGCCATTGTAAAGGATGCGCTTGTGTTCCTTCACGATCTTTTGCAAAATCTTTTGCAGGCCCGTGTGGAAGTTCTTGTCATCGAGCTTTTCGAGCTGTTCTGAGATCATGTCGAAAGCTTCAGCGACAATCGTATTTATAACAACGTTCGGTTCAGAACAACTTTGGCTAGAACCCGGTGCACGGAATTCAAACTTGTTGCCCGTAAATGCAAACGGCGAAGTTCTGTTGCGGTCCGTAGCGTCACGCGGAAGCGGCGGGAGCGTATCGGAACCAAGCTTCATCGCGCCAGCCTGCTTGCTGGACTTCGGCACGCCTTGTTCCAGCTGTTCAATCACGTCGGTGAGCTGATCGCCAAGGTAAATGGAGATGATTGCCGGAGGAGCTTCGTGAGCGCCGAGACGGTGATCGTTACCAGCACCTGCGCAAGTCATGCGGAGCAAATCAGCATGCGTATCGACAGCATACATGATGGCACAAATAGCAGTGAGGAACACGGCATTTTGATGCGGGTCCTTACCCGGATTGAGCAAGTTACCCTTGCCGTAAGAAAGGCTCCAGTTGTTGTGCTTACCAGAACCGTTCACACCTGCAAACGGCTTTTCGTGCAACAAGCATACGAGACCGTAGCGGTCAGCCACGTTGCGAAGCGTTTCCATCACGAGCATGTTGTGGTCGCAAGCGAGGTTCAC
This sequence comes from Fibrobacter sp. UWB7, assembly GCF_900142945.1. Lineage (NCBI taxonomy): Bacteria > Pseudomonadati > Fibrobacterota > Fibrobacteria > Fibrobacterales > Fibrobacteraceae > Fibrobacter > Fibrobacter sp. UWB7. The sequence goes on along the minus strand of NZ_FRCO01000003.1, from coordinate 171,680 downwards.
TTCTTCAAAGAGCGGAGCAAGTTCGAACTGAGCCGGGGCCACTTCGTTGTGACGAGTCTTTGCCGGGATGCCGAGCTTCCACAGTTCCTTTTCCACATCGTTCATAAAGTTCAAGATGCGGCTCGGGATGCTGCCAAAGTAATGGTCATTCATTTGTTGGTGCTTTGCAGGAGTAGCACCGAAAATCGTGCGGCCGGCTTGGTACAAGTCCGGGCGTTGCAGATAAAATCTCTTGTCGATGAGGAAGTATTCCTGTTCAGCGCCGAGCGTAACGGTAGTCTTCTTCGGACCGGCCTTGAAGCAAGTCATGAGGCGGCGAGTCGACTTGGAAAGAGCTTGCAAGCTGCGGAGGAGCGGAGTCTTCTTGTCGAGAGCTTCACCCGTGTAGCTGCAGAATGCCGTCGGAATGCAAAGCGTTGCACCATTGCCGTGACGCTTGATGAACGCCGGAGAAGTCGGATCCCAAGCGGTATAGCCGCGAGCCTCGAACGTGGAACGTAAACCACCACTCGGGAAGCTCGAAGCGTCCGGTTCGCCCACAATCAAGTTCTTGCCGCTGAAAGCCATAATGGCCTTACCGCCAGACGGTTCAATAAAACTGTCGTGCTTTTCGGCCGTCGACCCCGTCAAAGGCTGGAACCAATGCGTAAAGTGCGTTGCGCCGCGATCCATCGCCCAGCGCTTCATAGCGTGAGCGACATCGCCTGCGATGCTCGGATCAAGAGCCACGCCCTCGTCGATCGTTGCGAGTAACTTTTCGCAAATATCCTTCGGGAGGTAGGTGCGCATGGCATCAGCATTGAAAACGTCTTCGCCATAGAAATCGACATTCGCAGGAGCGGCAGGCATCACAGCACTCACCGGAGCAGTTGCGATATCGTAGATGGCCTTATTACGACTATTGTTCATTTTTTACCCTTAATGTCTTCTCCGTCTTGTCATCCCGGACTTGTTCCGGGATCACCATTTCAGAGATTTTTAATTAACAGACTTAAAACTAGCAATGCTTTTACCCCTTTGCACCGTACAAAATCGCCTATTTTTTTTGGTTTTCATTACATTTTTGTAAAATTATATTACTTTATTACATTTTTGTAAAACAAGAACGCAAATTATTACTATATTAAACACGTTCATCTCTCCTAGAGCTGCGTCGGGCAACCGCAAGCCCGGCGCAGCAACAGAGATTCCCCGAAACGCAAAATGGATATTGAAGCTCTTGAAAACACGACTTTCGCGGCCATCGTCGAGAAGATCCAAAAGGTTCGCAAGCGTGGCGAGCTTTTAGAGAGCATTCACGGGATTTTAAAAAAGAACTTTGAATCCGTCGAAGAGCAGCACCAAATCGAATGCCAGAAAATCCGTAACGTCATTGAAGGCATTCCAGGCGAACTCATCGGCAACACGCGCGAAATGCGCGAAGTAAGCAAGCTCGTCCGCCAAATCGCCCCCACCGCCGCAACAGTCCTTATCCGCGGCAAGGCAGGCACCGGCAAGGAATACGTCGCCCGCAGCATCCATGAACTTTCGGAACGCAAGGATTCCCCGTTCGTAGCGCTCAACTGCGACGCCCTCACCGAAGGCGCAAACTCTTTTGAAAGCGAACTTTTCGGTTTTGAACGCGGAGCCTTCACTGGCGCCACTAACCGTCACATCGGCAAGGCCGAACAAGCAAACGGCGGCACGCTATTTCTAGATGAAGTTGCCGACTTGCCGCTCCCCGCGCAAATCAAGCTTTTGCAATTTATTCAGGAACAAAGTTTCAAGCGCCTCGGCAGTAACATCGAGCAGCGCTGTAACGTGCGCCTCATCGCAAGCACCGGCAAAAATCTCGAAGCCATGATGCAACACGGCGCATTCCGCGAAGACCTTTATTACCGCCTGAACATTTTCCAGATTTCGCTCCCCGAGCTCATCCAGCGCAAGACGGATATTTTACTTTTAGCGGACCATTTCATCGAAAAGATGAATTACAAATACGGCAAGAAAATTTTGCGCTTAAGCTCACCCGCCATCGACATGCTCATGAGCTACCATTGGCCCGGAAACGTGCGCGAACTTGAAAACTGCATTGAACACGCATGCCTTGCCACAACCGATGTCTGCATTAACGCCTACGATTTGCCGCCCACGTTGCAAACCGACGTCACGTCAGGAACGTCCGTACTCCCCGAAGGCAACAGCCCGCTTGCCACGCTGATGGACAGCTACGAGCGTGAAATCTTAAGCGAAGCACTCCGCCGTCACGACGGTAACATGAGCGCCGCCGGCCGCGACCTTTCCGTAAGCCCGCGCATGATGCTATACAAAATAAGGCGGCTAGGAATAGCCGCCTCGAACTAAGCAAATTGTCATCCCGGCCAAAGCCGGAACATCAATCAATTATCTCACAAGAGCGATGCCGTAAACCGGGAGAGCATCCTTCGGAGCATCAATCTTTGAGACCTTCTTGCCGTCATACTTATAAAGGCCACCCTTAGAGCCACGGTCACCAATGTAGAGGACGCCGTCAACATCGTCAAAGACGAGAGAGCCAGACACATCGCTCACATCAGAAACAGTCTTCACAGACTTTTCAGAGAGATTAACCTTAGCAAGAGGAACATCACCCCAAGTCTTATACACTGCTGCGTATGCAACGCCATCCGGATCAACAGCAAATGCATAGACACCACCGCCAAGCTTCTTGCCGTCAACAACCATCGAGGATTTCTTCTTAGCGAAGTCTACGACTTCAATGCCGCGAGCATCATCGGCATCCGTGCCATAAGCTTCATTGTATTCACCCTGAGAAGCCACATAGAGTTTGCCATCAGCAAATCCCATTGCAGTCGGATTCTTCTTAGCAAGCTTAATCGTGTCAAGGAGTTCACCATTGCTGAGCTTATACATAGCCAAAAGACCCGGAACCTTGAATGCATAAGATTCAGAACGCTGGAAGAGGGCAAACAACGTATCACCGCTCACATCAAGATCAACAAGGTTCGGAGTCGTAGCTTCACCCTGATTGAACTTATTCGTCTTAACAGTCTTTGTGACCTTGCCATCCTTGACAGCAACCTTCACAATCTTAGCAGCACCTTCCAATGCCACCCAGACTTCGTCCTTGTTGGCCTTCACGACATCGCTCGGATTTTCGCCGTCTTCAAAGTCAACCTGCCACGATACCTCATTTTCCGAAGCATCAACAAGAGCAAGGTTATCAGCACCGAATCTTTCGAGCACGAAAAGATTTCCATCAATTCCAATAATTTTAGAGTCTTTATGGAACTGAAGAGACTTATCAGAAATTCCATCTTCGTTAACCCAACGAAGTTCTCCAGACTTCGAATCAGCACCGAACACATAGACCGAAGCCGGTTTGAGAGGATCGTCATCGGCAGAAGTAGAGTTGTCCGAGCAAGCCGTCATATAGAGGGCAAGGGACGATGCCGTTGCAAGCATGAGGAATTTTTTCATAGTTGTTCCTTTTTATGTTTTTCGCAGACAATGTGAATTACAGATTTTGCAAGTCCCATTCTGCGCGGGGTTTAAAACCCCTGTGTTAATGTTAATTTGTACTCTCGCCCTGGAGTCGGGAATGAAATATATGGATTTCTATACGTTTCATCCGTCAAATTCCGGAGCGCAAAGACAAGTCGTGTTTTTGTAAAAGGTGTATAGCCCAACGCAAAGTGGTGTAAATCTACAGAAGGCTGCTTGATGCGATTGGCACGGTCATCAAAGATTTCAGTACGATATTCCGAAGTCCACGTAAAATCAAAGTGGTACGGCAAGTCAAATCGCGCCTCGGCATAATATGAACGCGCAGGTTCATTCGGGAGAACCTTGCCATTGTAATAAGGTTCATCGCTTCGATCTTCTGCATCCTGGAACGTCGCACGCAAAATCACAGAGAGCCATTTTTTAGGCTTGCTTTCGAGTTCCGCTTCAAGTCCACGCACATGCGATTCACCAACATTCATCGGCTTTGAAAAACCTGCACTTACCAACCAATAAATCCCGTTATCGACTTGAGTTTCAAAATACGTCGCCCGAATTGCGGTATTGCTTTTCGGAATCATGTAATAGCCACCGACTTCAAAACGCAAAGCCGTTTCATCTTTCAAATCAGGATTCGAGAGCATCCCCGGATAAACACCATAGAGTTCCATCAACTGCGGCATACGAGCAAAGCGGCCAAAGCTTACGTTGCCACCGTACCTAGAATTTGGAGCATCATAACGTACAAAGCCGCGACTTGTCCAAGAAACGCTTCGAACATTCTCCGTTTTCAACGTTTTCGCCGTCGTCGGCTGCACAAACTTTCCACCATGCACATCGTCTTTAACAATCGACGCCGAAGCTTCACCACCAACAGAAAGATTCTTAATAATATCATAGGACACATCACCAGAGATATTCGTCGCAATACGCATCAAGTTCCATTTGCTCGACGACGTTCCTCTTTTTTCGTAATAGGCAGCATCCATAGACAAACGCACATTGGCATCAAGACGTTCAGCAGAATAACTTGCAACAATCTCAGGAACAAGAGTATAACCCGCAGCGCCATATTCCTGAACACCCGGCAAATCATAGCCCAGATGGTCTAGCGGATAATACGAATGCGAAGTCGCCTTTTCGTACTTTCCCGTCAACGAGAGTTCCAACCAAAGCCAGCCGAGCAACTGCGGAAGTTCTGCACGATATGTTGTCTGCGCAAATTCGCCCTTGTAGCCCGCCACAGACGTCTGGTAATCATCACGTCCAGGGTTACCGCCTTCCGAACGGCTAAAGTTCATATTCAACGTCGAGAACACACCATTTGAATGCAGAACGCGAGCCTTGAAAAGCCCCGAGTATTCCGTAAATTCCGCATTGCGGCGCGTGTCCTTGAAATCATCATTAGGGTTGTAAGGCGTTCCGTTTTGGCTTTTAAATTCGTAATCGTTATCGCTGTGACGCGCCGACAAAGACGCACTCACCGAGGCGCTATCCGTCAAGCGAGATAGCAACTGCGTCGAAGCCTCCCACGTGTTGTGGCTGCCGTAACTTAAAAGCACACGACCCGACTTCTTTTCTTCAGGCTTGAGCACAGCTTCGGCAGGCTTCGAACCTTTCGTGATAAAGTTGATGGCACCGCCAATGCCGCGACCACCAAACTTCGCCGGCACACGGTCCTTGTAGACTTCAATCTTTTCAATCTGATTCAAGTCAATCGAACCAAAATCAACCGCACCGCCCGAGGCATCGTTCAGCGGAATTCCGTCCATGCAAACGACAATATTTTTTGCCGAAACACCACGAATGCTCACCGTCTGGAAACTCCCGACACCGCCCTGGCGCGTGTACTGTACGCCCGGCAAAGACGCGAGGACTTCAGCCGCCGAAAGCGAACGGCCTTCCCACGCTTCGGGCAAAACTTCGGCATAGCTCGAAGACGCCTGCAAAGGCTTTTCAACACTCGTCGTCTCGTAAACAGAGGACTCGCCTAAATCTTGAACAAACTCTTCGGAAAAACTAGAAACGCTCGCAAGCAGTACGGCCGCGCACACGCGAACGCCCAAGAGACTGCCAGAACGACTGCACGCAGTCAAACACCCACGCAAACGCGTGGCTATGCAAAGCGATGTCTTTCGCACCGTTTAACAACCCGTGGCGCAAAGCGCCCGTTGTGCCTTACAGTTCTTCTGACTCGGGGATCACTCTACTTCCAGCCCCTTCACACCCACCTTGCGGCAAGCATTGGTTTATGCTGGTTTCGTCCTCCCTTACAGCGGCGAGACCGTTCCCGGCTTTCACGGGATTCTCTTATATCGCACCAGTGGTGACACGATACAGCGTTTTACCGCATAAGGCATTACCTATGAAAAATATAGTAAACAATTCAGGGCGCTGTAAACAAAACTTGTCATGCCCGTCACCGAACGGGCATCTCCCTTTCATGAAATCTTACTTTCGCGGTTTCCACTCCGCAAGGACCATGCCCGCAACAATGGCAACAGCACCCGCAATCGCGACCGACGTGATGCGTTCCCCAAGAGCAATGACCGCCGTAATAATTGTCACCAGCGGAATTGCGTATATGTAATTGCTCGCCAAAACCGTCCCAAGTTGCTTTAAAACTTTATTCCAAATCAAGTAGCCAAACAGCGACGAGAAAACCGTGAGGCAAAGGAAGTTGAGCGACACGACAGGTTCCGCAAAGTTCTGCCACGGAACACCGAGGAAATGCCCAGCGCCGGTCTCGTTTGGAGCAAAAGCCGTTTCGCCAAGCATAATGATTATTGACGAGAGCGCGCCATAGAAAAACATCTTTCGCGTGACAAACAACGTAGAATATTTTCCGTTGAGGGGCCGGACAATCAAGGAATAAATCGTCCACATGCATGCCGAACTGAACGCGAGCAAATCGCCAACCGGCGAAAGCTTCAGAATAAACTTTCCATTCAGCACCACAAGCACCATGCCGATAAACGTAATCACACACCCGAGAATCTGTCGCTTGCAAAGGCGTTCGCTCTTGTAAATGAGCCCGCCAAAAATCATCGTCAAAAGCGGATTCGTGCAGACAATCAACGAGACATTGCTCGACGGCGAAATCGAAAGCGCCGTATTTTCCGCCCAAAAGTAAAGTGTGCAACCCGTGAGCCCACACAAGCACAGAATCAACTCGTGCTTCCAGTTTTCGCAACGGAATTGTTTATGAGTCATCGCAAGCAGCAACAAGTACGTCACCGTAAAGCGCAACGTAAAAATCTGCACCGCCGAGAAACCGTGATTCAAAAGCACCTTCGTGCTCACAAAACTCGTGCCCCAAAATGCAATCGTCCCTATGGCAAGCAAATGCCAAAGAGCAAGACCGCGCGAAGCGTTTGCAGAAGATTCGAAAGCTTTAATCGGAGCCGGTTTCATCAACCGCAAAGATAGTTTTTTTCTAAAGCCGTCAATCTATAACGGTTGGTTCCCCATATCGCACAGGTTCCACACGATTTACATCTTTATTCGATAAAAGACAATCAATCGTTTCTCTCGTAGCTGTGCTAAGAATGACAGATCGATCCAATGCGGCATCCTCGCCTTTGCAAGTTTTCACAATTTCTTTGCAAGCATCCATTGGTACATCATCCCAGCAGCCGACAACAATTTCAAGAGACACATCTTCAACAACCCAATGCGCCCCCATGTAATCAAATTCCAGCTTTGTCGTATCATCAACACTGAACGTGTTATAAAACCCTACAATCAAGGAATCCATGGTGGCCTTTTGAATATCGCGAGCCCCCTTCATAAAGCAAATGCCCATGTCCAAACTTTCGGTATGGAGAGCAGAACAGCTTAGCGTTTCTACTCCGAAAGCTTCAAGAGATGCTCTTGCTTCTTTGTTCAACGAATAATCCGTAATAAGCCAAAAACGCCCTGCGGCTTGCGTCATAAGGGAATCATCGCCAAATCTTTTGACCACCGTTTTCTGATCTCGGGATTCCCAGACAATGCCTTCCGCCACCGTTTCATCCGCATCAAATGAGTTGTAGAATTCGTTAATCCGTGAATCGATAGCACTCTTCTGGACATCTTTTTCCGCCTTCATAAGGCAAAGACACATGTACCCCAAATCATCTTGGGAGGGACCATTATAGTCATACAGATAATACCGATAGCCTTCATAGCAACGTTGTCTGTAAATTCCAATATTTTCAAGGGATTCTGTTTCTTTTTGGTTTAGGGGATCCCTCATCACAAGCCAAAAACGCCCCGCGGCCTGAGTTTTAACAGAATCGATGTCAGACTTTTGGACAGCTGTTTTCTTGTCACCATTTCGAAAAACAATTCCTTCAAAACGAGATACCGAAGAAGATGAAACCGCAGTACTAGACGTAGCCTCAACCTCGCTACTTGAAGAAATCAAGTTTTCAGACGGCAACGCATCACTAGAAGAACCCACACTGTTCCCAGACATTTCGCTAGACGATTCGTTAAACGTTTCACTGCTAGAGGAAATCGCAACAAAAGCATCATTTATCGCAGCGGAGTCGTCACTACATGCGACAAGACAAAGTGCCAAAACACTTGAGCAAAAAATATTTCTCGAAAAGCGCATTTTTTTCCTTTCTTTGTTCTTAATTTACAAAAAAAAACGCGAAACACGACATCTTTTCATAAAATAAACGGCATTAAAAACAAAAGAAGCTGTTCAAAATACATTTCACAGTTATAATGTTTTCCTATTACTATCTATAACTTTTACCTAATTTTGCCAATACTTTCTGTTTTTCCGCCATTTTTGGAAATTTTTTTTACTAGACTACGCTATAGAATCTAACTATATTACACAACATAAAAATTTTATAAAGGATTCTAAAAAATGTCCAAAATCGAAACTCTTTGCATTCAGAGCGGTTGGCAGCCGAAAAATGGCGAACCGCGCGTTCTCCCCATCTACCAGAGCACCACGTTCAAGTACGAAACGACCAACGACATGGCCGACTTGTTTGACCTGAAGGCTTCCGGCTACTTCTACACCCGTCTGCAGAACCCGACGAACGACGCCGTCGCCAACAAGATCGCCGCTCTCGAAGGTGGTGTGGCTGCTATGCTCACGAGTTCCGGTCAGGCAGCAAACTTCTACGCCGTTTTCAACATTTGTGAATCCGGCGACCACTTCATCAGCACTTCCGCTATTTACGGTGGTACGAGCAACCTCTTCTCCGTGACGATGAAGAAGCTCGGCATCGAATGCACGTTCGTTGACCAGGATGCCTCTGACGAAGAAATCGAAAAGGCTTTCCGCCCGAACACCAAGTGCGTCTTCGGCGAAACCGTCGCAAACCCGGCCGGCAAGGTCTTGGACCTCAAGCGCTTTGCTGATCTCGCCCACAAGCACGGCGTTCCGATGATTGTCGACAACACCTTCCCGACCCCGATTCTCTGCCGTCCGATTGAATTCGGCGTTGACATCGTGACCCATTCCACGACCAAGTACATGGACGGCCACGCTATGGCAGTCGGTGGCTGCATCGTTGACAGCGGCAACTTCGACTGGGAAGCAAACCACGACCGTTTCAAGGGCCTCACCGAACCGGATCCGAGCTACCACGGCCTCGCCTACACGAAGGCTTTCGGCAAGGGCGCTTACATCACGAAGGCAACCGCACAGCTCATGCGCGACTTCGGTTCTATCCAGTCTCCGCAGAACGCATTCCTTCTGAACGTCGGTCTCGAAACGTTGCACCTCCGCATGCCGCGTCACTGTGAAAACGCTCTCGCCTGCGCCAAGTTCCTCAAGAACCACCCGAAGGTGGCCTGGGTCAACTACGCCGGCCTCGAAGGCGACAAGTACTATGACCTCGCTCAGAAGCAGTTCAAGGGTGGTCTCCCGTGCGGCGTTCTCACGTTCGGTATCAAGGGTGGTCGTGAAAAGTCCATCCAGTTCATGGATAGCCTCAAGATGATCTGCATCGTGACCCACGTGGCCGACGCCCGCAGCTGCGTGCTGCACCCGGCAAGCCACACGCACCGTCAGCTCAGCGACGAACAGCTCATCGAAGCAGGCGTTGCTCCGGACCTGATCCGCTTCAGCGTCGGTATCGAAAACGTCGAAGACATTATCGCCGACCTCACTCAGGCTCTCGAAAAAGTGTAATCTGTAACTGAGAAATCTGCGATTTCACAAGTAAATTCTGCACGGCACCGCAAAAACGGTGCCGTATTTTTTTGACATTTAGTCACCATTTTTATATAGCCACGCACTGCGTATATGCCTATATTTAGGGCACCTCAAAAAGAAGGATATAACAATGCTTAATTTAATAAAGGCTGTTAGCCGCTTTTTATCGACATACACATCGCTTTTCGTCATCGCATGTGCAGTCATCGCATTTTTCATCCCCACGCTTTTTGGCTGGGTTCACGGCAACACAAGCTCGATTATTCTCGGCATCATCATGCTCAGTATGGGTCTCACCATTACCATGGACGATGTCCGCAACTTGATGAAACGCCCTTACGACATTTTTCTCGGCGCCGTCGCACAGTACACCATCATGCCACTCGTCGCGTTTACACTCACGAAGATTTTCGGACTGGACCCGTATTTGGCCATTGGCATCATTCTCGTCGGTTGCTGCCCAGGCGGCGTTTCAAGCAACGTCATGAGCTTTTTGGCTAAAGGCGACGTGACCTATTCCGTGAGCATGACTATGGCAAGCACACTTCTCGCTCCGCTTATGACTCCGCTTTTGGTCCTTTGGCTCGCAGACACGAGCATCGAAGTGAACGCAGTCGGCATGTTCCTCAACATCCTTTACGTGACCGTCTTCCCGATTGCAATCGGCTTCACTTGCAACTACTTCTTCGGCAAGCGCGCTGGTTTCAAGGAATTCCAGGCAAACATGCCCGCCGTGAGCGTTATCGGCCTTGCGTTAATCGTCGGTGGCGTTATCGTGACCGTTCGCCCGCAGCTTTTCGCGAACGGCGTTGGCCTTATCGCGCTCATCCTCGCGGTGGTATTCTTGCATAACGGTCTCGGTTACGTGCTCGGCTACAGTGTCGGTCGTTTGTTCAAGTTCAACACTGCCAAGAAGCGCACCATCTCCATTGAAGTCGGCGTGCAGAACGCAGGCATGGCAACAGTCCTCGCCGGAGCATTCTTCGCCAACCCGGAGAATCTCGCGCTCCACCCGGAAGCCGCCCTCTGCGTTGTGCCATGCGCCATCAGCTGCGCCTATCATTCCATCAGTGGCACAATCCTCGCCGGCATCTACGCTCACATGGACAAAAAGAAAGCAGGGCAAGGGTAAGGGTAAGGGTAAAAGCTAAAAACACAATCTTTACTTTCAATATTACAAGAAAGAGCTGTTGCATTCTTTGCAGCAGCTCTTTCTCTAAATGCAATTTCAAAACGCCGAATTATTTGACCTTCGACTTTTCTTGCATCGCTTTTGCTTCCTGAATTTTTTCTTCAGGAACCCCAAGCTTGCGCATAGCATCCAAGGCGTCATCAAAGCCTTCTTTACGACCTTCTTCAAGACCTTCTTCTCGACCTTTTTTCAAGCCATCTTCCCGACCAGCTTTTTCAGCGGCACGGCGGGCATCCCCGGCGCTTACAAAGCCCATCCTCTGTCCGATACTTTTCCATGCCATCTGAAGTTCCTCCACGGTACTTTCGTCAATATACTCTCCTAAAAAACCTTCAAGCTGAGAGCAGCGTGAAAGCTTGCTTTCACATTGCCGAAGCGAAGGGGTTTTCTGTAAATATAATATGATTTTTTCGACAAGGGTAGCCTGCTCAGCGCTAGACATTTTACGAAGAATAGTTTCGACATTCGGGATAGCCGACTTAAAGCCTTCAGGACTGAAAGCGTATTTCATCGCCATTACCCCGACAGCCGCCGCAGGGGAATCCGATTCAACACAGGCAATATCATCAGCTGCAGCAAGGTTCACAAGCACGCACTCAAAAGGAAGCTCATTCCCCTGGAATTTAGCGCGTGCCTTTTTGCGAAATTCTGCCAAAGGATCCCATCCGGTAGGGCCGTTATAAATGATAATAGCCTTCGTCGGAATCCAGCTGAACACTTCGTCTTCGTGATCCATGATGACCCTGAGAGCGTAACGCCCGACTTGATTGAGCACGCTCTTCTCCTGTTTGGACTTGTGCTCCAAAAGGATACCGACATTAATTTCACCACCACCCGAAAGATGAGCCTTGAACGCAATGTCTGCTTCGCCGCGTTCACCAACTTCGCTGTAAGTGTCCGGCAGACGCACAAGCGTATCCAAGTTTACACCAGCAAGGATCCTATCAAGATCGCTATTGTTTTTACTACAAATGTTCAACAGCGCCTTGGCATTCTTGGGAACGCTATAGACATAACGGAAGAACCCATCGTGGTCACGCGAACGTGTTTTTTCTTGACTCATTTAGCCTCCTAGTTTTGAAAAAAGAAAAAGCATCCGATTTTTTTCGGATGCCTGAGGCCTTTTCAAGGGTCACGCATTAATGTATCAATATTTGAATATAGTGGCAAGCGACGTTTTGTAACTTTATTGTAAAAAGTCTAAAAACGTTCACTCAGCCTCTCCAAAATAAATAGTACTTCCGCATACACCAACATCTGCGCATAGTACCAAATCATCAACATACCCAAAATAACCACTAAAAGTTTGAGACGTCTTTCCATTTTTAAATCCTCGTTTTGCCATAATCTAGATTCAAGGCACGACAATTAATGTCGTCTCTAACGACTCCCACGCATAAAAAAAGAACTGCTGCATTTTACTGCAACAGTTCGTTTTTTTCAAAATCAGTTGTTATTTCAACCAGTTTTCTTTAAGCCAACTACAGAAGAAATCTCGTGAAGTCATGCCACAAGCTTTTGTGTAGCCCGTCATCGGCTGGTTCCAGTGGACACTTGACGGATGCTTCGTATAGATATATTCAATGCCGTGCGGTCCCATCCAATCCCAAAGTTCACCGCCAAAATACTTCGGGTAATCAAAGCCCTCCGCCTGTTTGCAGACTCGAGAACTCAAGAACACAAACATGTCCGGCTTCAAAATTTCCAGCACCTTGATAAAATTGCGGATCGCTTGTTCGCAGTCAATTTCTTTGCCACCATAAGCATTCCACAAGTCCTCGATTCCAGTCGCACAATCCGCCGGACGCAAGAAGTAATTGAGGAACGCCACCTGATGCCAGCCATTGCCACCGCTCGGCAGCACCAGATTCAAGCAGCGATCAATCTCTTTCCCGAAACGCCCGCTCTTGCCCTCACGAGTCCCACGAGTGTTGCACCAATCCTGTTCATCATTCGTTAGCATGGGAGTGCCATACCACGAATTCGCATTGTGATGCACCGTAGCACCTTCAGGCAAATAAAAGCTCTCGCCCACAAGCAAAAGCTTTTTATGCACCGAAGATTCGTAAGCATCCCCCACAAAGGGCATCATGTACGGATGAGATCTGTAGAACGGGATAGAAAGAAAGCGGGAATCGTAAGCGGTATTGGACATTAACAAACCCCTTATTTTTTTCCCATTCTTTCTTTTATTTTTTGAATTTCATCTACCGGAAGTTTGGCGATTGTCGAAACATCTCCTATAGTCAAATTTTTATCAAGCAATTGAGCTGCGACACTTTGTTTTTCAAGACGCCCATCACCAAATAAGTTTTTTGTTTTCTTGTACTGTTCAATAATTTTATCCAATTCATCAAAGCAAGCATCATAATGTTCAAAACCCATTACAAGCAAATCGGATTCTATTTTGAACTTTTGGATTTGAGATTTAAAATCTGCGTTCAAACCAATATCAAAACCAAATATTCCAGACAACACAGTTGCAATTCCACCAGAAACAATAGACATAGGAGCAGCAACCGAAGCGCTAGCTGATGTAGCACGTGAAATAATCCCCGAAACATCAATCGCTGCGGCAAGAGTCAAATATTTGCTTAAATCTGAAGATATTTGATACTGTATAAAATCAAACTTTTTCAAGCCATTTTCGGGGTTACGAGATTCAAGAAGAGCCCGAAAATCTTCATTATAATATAACCTATTTTTAATGAGAAATTCTTTCGCCTTTTCCCATCGTTGTTCATTATACTCTTTAGTTTCAAACACTTCATATTGCAAAAAGCCTCTATTTAATTTTTCCTGAATCAAAGACTGGATATTAAGATTTAGTGCCCCTTTTTTTTGATCACTAGATTCATTTTCAAAATCAGCTTTTATTTCAAATTTCGGAGTCTTTGCGTTACCTTGTACTTTTTTATCAGATTCATTTACTTTACCGCCACCAGAACCTAAATGAAATCTAAACCCATGGTTCATTTCATCTTCTTGAACATTCATCTTTGTTATCATTGTCGCGCCCAAAATATGAGCAACATGCTTAAACATGTTGAAACGTTCACGATTCATTCTATTTATTGAATCAAACGTAGCTTCATAATACACATCCGGTTCATCAAAATATTTTGCACGAAGATAAGCTTTATCAACCTCAGGATCAATTTCGACTCCAGAAACATCTATAAATTTCGGTTTCTTTAAATCGTCTAATTTTACAACATCAACATTATGCAACTTCGGGTCGACGCCAACCATCGTGTGATTATTGTACGATTCGGCAACAGCATCCTTAACAACAACCAACATATCTTTATTTAATTCATTCATTTAAATACTCCTTATTTTAGAATGTTTAATAAAACTCGTTTTACCATCAATAAAGTTTCAGTCCATTTACAAAAAAAGAGCGATATAAAACTTAATACTGCACAAATCAGAGTTGTACAAAGCTTCTTTTTCGTCAAAAAAGGAACAAAATTTTGATTTACATACAAACGCAAGAATCTATCTATAGTTTCGGAAGGTGGAGTTAATCTATTGTTCTTCAAACGCTGATCAAGCAAAGTCATGACATGAAATATGTTTTTTTCTCTTGCAAAAAAAGCAAAAGCGATTTTACGTCCAACCGAATCCAAATTATCAACATGCCCTTGAACAACAATGCCGATTTCTTTTTCGCTGTAAAAAACCCTTATTTGGTTATCTTTTATTAATTTATAATTAGGATTATTTACAACAAAAACATAATCAGCAATATCAATATCACTTGCAACGCCATCAACAAGTACAGATGATTCTGGTTCTGTTTGAATCCACAAAATATCATGCATGAGGCAATTCCTCCATTTTGTTCAATATCTGCATGAGCATGTCCTTAGCTTCTTCTTCATTGGTCAAGTTCACATAAAAAGAGTTATCTGACGTAAAAAGTTGAAAATCCGTTCCTCCCCTTGCTGGCGATGAAAAGAAATCATGCATTTTCTTCTTCATTTCATTTACATCATAAGTATCACTGTGCGTCGCAATAAAGAACACCCTTTTATTTTCTAATCCCTGCAAACGTTGCAGAAAATAACTTTTTTTTGGATTTGAATCGTCCAAAACAACATCTTGGGGATTATAACAGAAAAAAACAATATTTTTATCTATGCACAATACCTTTTGCTTTCTTAAAAATTCCTTTGCTCCCGATGTATCAATTACCGTCTCTATAGGCCGATTCCATAATGGGGATTCAAAAGAATCATGTTTTTCTTCAACAGAATGTTCTTTGACATCAACAAACCGACCTTTTTGCAAATAATTAAGCAAAGTAGTCTTTCCTACAGCAACATCTCCAACTAAAGCAACAGAATATATTGTTCTCTTTTTTCTCAACAAAGCAACCATAATGGTAGCGGGAATTGTCACTCTATACGCAGGACCAGCAACGTCAATTGCCGTCCACACCCCCGTAATAACCCATCCTACAGGATTTCCAAGGAGAAGAAGTCTTCCTAGCGCAACTTTGGCAACAGATTTTCCAAAAAAATATTTCAGAATAGCTCCTACGGTACTTTTTATTATAAAGCCACCACCTGTAGCAAAAATTGTCTGAACTGAGGCTGTTATAAATTGAGGTGTTATATTTCCCGTATTTTTTATTCCCAACTCACCTGCAAATTCTTTTAGTTCTTCTTCACTCATTTTTTTTGTCACATCTGACAGCACTTTTAGCAACAAACTATCTTCAATTTCAGGGACACTTTTTTTTTCATCATAGTCTACTTTGAGTTTTTTGCAAACATCAACCAACACTTCTTTGTACAAAACTCCTTTACCGCCACGAAAAACCGTTGCAAAGCTGTTCGCCCCAAAGCACTGAATTTCCGCAGCTATCTCTTTCCAATATTGATGATGATCTGGATAATATTTTTTATACACCTCACTCCCTGTCAATTCTTCGGAGAACCGAGCGACAGCATTCTTCTTATCCGCGCCATCCTTTTTACCATACGTCAAGCAATAAACCAAATCATCCAAATCTTCAGACTGCAACTGACCTAAAAATTTAAGATCTTCGTCTTCACGATATGCCATTATACATCTCCTTGCTACAAAATTTCATTTTTCAACTTTGGCTTCACGTCAATATAGAACAAGCAAGCGACAACTAATGTCGTCTACTATACCCAGTTAAGCAGGAACTTAGACCAAAAGCCGGGAAACAAAAGTTTACACGAGAATGGGTAAAGGAAATTCGACTCCAGCCTTATTCCCAGAACAGCAAACTTTACCAAATCTAAAGCCACCATATTTCCATTACCTAAAATCATCTGCAATAAATATACATTCATCAAAAAAAATAATTAGTCAAAAGGTCCCCAAAAATGTTTTTTCCACCATTTTAGCCCAGCAACTACAACTTAAGCACACAGCACAGCATGCCAATATTTAGACATATTGGCATGTAGATTTTACAACTTACTCGTTCAACAAGTTACAGAGCAGGTTCGTGACCGCCTTTCGACGGCCCCTTTAAACAACGAGCATTCACCATGGCAAATATCGTCGGGAATTGCAGCCCACAATACTTGCAAGTGTACTTGGACTTTTCAGACCCCTCATACAACACATGGTTTGCACCGCGGCCCTGTTTTGCACAGCGAGCATTTACTAGAGCAAAAACCGATGGGAAAGCGATTCCGCAATATTTACAGTAGAACTTGGAAGACATTTTTTGCTAATTCACAATTTCAGCATCCTGAACGTTATCTTGCACCCATTTGTCGTAGCGAGCTTTAAACTTTTCAAGATCATCAATTTTCTTTTGCAATTTATCCAGCTCATCTTTTTGAGATTTTATCATATTTACCAATTCAACGTATCCGGGAGCAAGATTCTCAAAATACTCAGAATCGTTCATAAGCGTGCTGTATTCAGCAAAGAGGTCATTGATAACCTTTTTTAACTTGTCCTTCAAATCCGTCAATTTCTTATTATCACGGTATTTACTCCACCACGACCAAGCTTCTACAAGAGCGGCAATAACAACAGGAGCCTTTTCCAACACCCTAGCAAAGCCCTTTGCTAGATTATTCAATTTACCAGCAAACTTTACAGCGCCCCACGGTTTAAATTTAATCCCTTTTGCGAGCACATTTCGAGCATTTTTCACCATTTCTGCATTAACATTAACATTCCCAAAATACTTAGCCCCTTCAGCCGCTCCTTTTTCCAAACCTTTCTTTAAAGCACCATCAACAATCTTGTTAGACTCGTTAAACGTTCCTTCAAAGTCTACTTTTTTATCCATTAAATCAATCGCAGATTGGTTATTCGCTCCGCACTCTTCAAAAATTTGCCGGATGCTATTCTCTAAAATCCAAAACGAGACTTCGCTCTTTCCATTTTCTTTATTCGTCTGCACCCCTATTTCCGTTTCAATAAAAGAGCCAAACGCATCCTGATTCATGCCATTAATTTCTGAGATAAGTCGATTTTGCAATTCAATCAAACGTCTATTTGCATTTTGCTGATTTAATTGCAAGTCTTTTTTCAAATGGTCCGAATCTTCTTCCAACGACTTTATAATTTGTTTAGAAGATTCAACAGCCCGTTTCATCGGCAAACATTCAGCATCAATGCCCCGGCAAACTCCATCTAACATTTCCTTAACAGAATTATCCGAAGTGTCCACTTTTATTTTCAAAGCATCCGTCTGTTCAACAACATCATCTACAGCATTTCTAAAAAGGTCAATTCGCGAGCGTCTTTTATAATCCTGCCATTTTTCAATCCAATATTTTAGCCCCTTTCCTTTGGGATCTGCAGATATACAAACTATTTTGAGTTTTTTTTCCTCATCTGGAGTCAAATTAATCGTCGTGCGAAGCCTGCCAATCAAATTATTTTTCTTTATCTCGGAAACACGTGCATAATCATCATCATCAAGCATGTCAACATCCGTTTCGTCCATTTTGTTAATAACGAAAATGGTAGAATCCAACTTGTTCAAATCTCGCAGGACCTTTTTCACAATTTCAACATGGCTATCTTTAAGTGGAACAACAGCATCACATAAATAAACCACTATATGAGCTTCCGAAATATAATTCTTTGTGATGTCCGAAAAACGAACAGATTGTCCATCAATCCTTTTTTCCTTAGAGCCAAATAGCCCCGGAGTATCGACAATTTCAAATCCTTTTTTCAGTCCCAAAGGTCTATATACAATAATTTCATCAGAAGATTCCGTTTCATCAATTTTCATGGAATCTTCTAGCTTACCAAGCAGTCCTGCTATTGCCGAAGTTTTACCATCAGAAAAACTTCCTAGCAAAACAATCTTGACAATTCCATCGTCAACAACTTTTTTTACTCGCTCTAATTTTTCCAAAACAAAATGAAAATCGAGACCAACATTTTCTCCTTGTTTTACAATTTCATAAAGAGAATTCAGCTTTTGAAGTATCTTTTGTTTAAAATCAAATTCTTCCATTTTACGCTCCTTGCATTTAGGCAAGACAAACCCGTTTAAATTTTACTTTTAAATCAGCAACAATCGAGACTATTTCTTCGACAGATTGAAGTTCTTTTTGGATCTTTTGTTCAATTTCACCATGCTTAACAGAAACTATTTTTTGGAGTTCTTCAACAAGTTTAATCAATCGCCGATTTAACCGTTCTTTTTCGTCTGCAATATCACGTTTTGCAGTTTTCTGAGCATCACCTACACCGCCATCACCAAAAACACATTTTTGACCAACATAGCTTATGCCACCCACTACGGCTCCTCCAATAGCTCCGGCTAGATTTCCGAGTCCAGGTATTACGCTTCCCGCTCCAGCTCCAGTCAAAGCACCACCACCAACCGCAGCAGCAAAGCCACCTACATCACCTAAACTCACATCCAATTTTTCAAGAGCATCCGAAAAATCTATCTTCACTCCACCCTTTTTCTGAAGCTGAGGGAAAATCAAACGTACATTATCAAATCCATCAAAATCAGCACTCTTTTTTTCGACAAATTCATTCCAGCTTTGGGCACAGCCGTCCATTATTGATTGTATTCCTAACTGTATTTCATCAGATAACTTCGAAACGCACTTATTCAGTTCTTCTTTCTTATTTTCAGACTTCGAAGCCAGAACATCATTGGCCGTAGATACAACAGAATCAAATTTTTGATTAATGAGCGAATCTATTCGAAATTTAAGATTAGAGTGTTGTTCATCGGCAATTTTCTTCAAATCAGATTTAAAGCGTTCCAATTGTAATTTATATTGATCAACCCCCGCATCTGAATTAATGGATTCCAATTCTTTTAAAATTTCATTTTTCAAAGATCGCACTTTCAATATGTTTGCAGATGAAATTTCATCAGCAAAATTTTTCGCCTTCTGCTCTACTTGATTAATCAACGTCTGAAACTGACTGAACCGCAATATTCCATCGGCAGATCCAAAATATTCTAAAAGACTTTTCTGCTTTTTACTTAAATCATCCCGTTCGGGAGCAAACGACGCCTTTGCGCACATAGCCAGCAAAGCTTGCAATGTGATATTTCCTTTATACACATCACCAAGAGTTTGGTAAAATGCATTTTTTATTTCATTTTCAATCTTTAGTGTACTATCACTAAACAACGTTTCTCTTTCTTCAGGCTCATCATAATTATTGACATTGCCGCGAACGTTATATATAGAATAGACCTGAACCCAGTCTCCTAGATATGATTGTATTTTTCCTAGAGCTGTGGTTTCCAATGGTTTGTTATGACCATGAACATAAAAGACACAATGCGATCGACCTAAAGCCTTCTTTATGCCATCTTTAAATTCTTTTTCATTTCCTTCAATTCCAGGCACATCAATCAAAATAAAAGGAAGACCATTAATTTTTAAATCATATTCATGATACTCTTTTGTATAATCAGACTCTCCGTTACCAACAATATTACCATCAGAAGCAAGAGGTCTATTAGAGTCAAACAGAATCCTGAACGTTTCAATGATGGTACTTTTCCCAGCATTGGTTTCACCAAAGAAAGATATTACCAACTTGTCCCAGTGCATATCGTCCAACGAGCGCTTCATCGAGTCTTGCACACAACTAAGTTTTTCTTTTAACGATTCTACAAGCTTCGACTTAAGCTCTTTGGATTGTTGGTTTAAAAAGCTAGACGTATCTACCTTGTCAATAGTAGACTTGATTACATTCATCAATTCATTGTATTCGTATTCAACAACTTGGCGTTTATCCATAATTCAAATCCAATTAAAGTAGATACATCTATGTTACTTAACCTAAAGTAAAAGGCTCATCTGCAGCAGCTTCACCCACGAGGTATTTTTTACGCAAAGCGGCAATCTGAATAACCGCAGGAATCGTGACTCTATACGCAGGGCCCGCAATATCAAAAGCAGTCCAAAGGCCTGTCAAAACCCAGCCAATCGGTCCAGCAAAAGCAGCCATGACACGAGTCAAAGCAGCGTTTCCAGCAACAGAGAGTCCTCGTCCAATCAACAACTTTGCGACAGCATTGACAACAATTAGTGTAATTTGATACGACATAAATCCACCAGCAACAAAAGCTGCTTGGAAAGTCCCCGTCAAAACTTCAGCAGTAATTCCATCTGTATTTTTCAAACCTACAGATTCCGCAAGCTTTCTTAACTCCTCTGAGCTCATCTTTTCAAGAGAATCAGCAATGATCTTCATCAACATATTGTTTTCTATTTTTTCAACAGATGAATTTTCGTTGTAATTCACTTTCAATTTATCGCAAACATCGGTCAAGACTTCTCTATAAGGAACCCCTTTCCCTCCACGAAAAATAGTGATAAATGAATTCGCTCCAAAACACTGAATTTCTGCAGCAATTTCTTTCCAATATTGATGATGGTCAGGATAGAACCTTTTATACAATTCATTGTTCGTCAATTCTTCAGTATAGCGAACCTCTCCATCTTTATCATGCGTTAAACAATAAACCAAATCATTCAAATCCTCGGATGTCATTCGACCAAGAAATTCCAAGTCCGAATCTTCACGATATGCCATTTTTTATCTCCTTGTTATTTTATTTTCCATTGGTAATATAATATATATTCAACAATCGTTGAATTAGCCAAAATCGCTAAAAAAACTAATTTTTCGACTATTTTTGTCGGCAAAGACAGCGAAAAAATATACCCTATTCCTATTCTGCCGAAAATCACTAAATTCAAAGCCCTGTTTTGCCCAAATTCACCATTTTTTACAAAACAGCCCCATATTGAAAAGGGCGGCCCTTTCGAGCCGCCCTTTGTTATGACCAGGAAAACCAAAATAACTGTTATCGTGCCACGCGCATCTTGTTATGCATTTCTCCGCGCATCTTGCCTATGCACTAAGAGATTAGCAGTATCGCAAGCACTTGCCCACTCAAGATTCTCAGCAACATCGTGAGCGGATAGACAGATGCGTAACCGATGTTCGTTGCTTCAGAATTGCTGAGACCGTTTGCGAACGCGAGAGCCGGAGGGTCAGTCGTTGCACCTGCAAGCACACCGCAAAGCGAGAGGTAATTGACCTTGAACACCGCCTTGCCAACAATCGCCACAATCATCAGCGGGAAGAACGTGATAATTGCCGAGAGCGCCATGTAGTAGAAACCGTCGCCATTCAAGAGCACATCGAAGAACTTGATACCGGCATTGAGACCCACGCAGCTGAGGAATATCGTAATACCGAGTTCACGCAGCATGAGGTTTGCGCTGTTTGCCATGAAGAAGTTGAGCGGGCCCATTTTGCGTTTGCGGCTGAGGATAATCGCGACAATGAGCGGGCCGCCAGCAAGACCGAGCTTGAGCGGGGTCGGCATTCCAGGAATCGCAAGCGGGATGCTTCCGACAATCACGCCGAGGAAAATTCCGAGGAATGCAGGGAGAATTTCCGGATGGTCAAGCGCCGTGAGCGAGTCACCAAGTTCCTTTGCGGCAGCGGCAATGCTTTCCGGCGTACCGACAACGAGCAACTTATCTGCAAACTTCACACGGATATCGAGGCGCCCGGTGAACTTGAATCCGCCACGAGTCACGCGGCTCACGGTCACGCCAAAGCGGTCATTGAGCGCAAGCTGCTGAATGCTCTTGCCAAGAATTTTCTTGTTCGTCACGAGAATCGTCTTGACCGCCAAATTCGACTTCTGGAGCGTAATCGGATTTTCTTGCTTTTCTCCAATAATCTTCTGCAAACTCTCAATCGCATCCGGCATTCCGACGACATGCACCAAGTCATGGAGCTCAAGCGTCATATCGCCCTTCGGCATGTTAATCACCTGGTCGCGAGCATGGCGCGTCACCACAGCACCCGAAGAGATAAGGCCCGGAATATCCTTGATCTTGCAGCCCACAAGATTTACGTTATCCACACGGAGCGTGCAAGAGACAATTTCCTTGGACTGTTCTGCAATTTCTTTCTGGTATTCGGCAGCAGCGACATCCGGCTTTTGCCTAAAGAACACGCGCACAAGAATCATCACGAGGATAATGCCAATCACACCAAACGGGTAAGCCACCGCATAGCCAACGCCCGTGAGTGAAGCGTCCACGCCAGCCGCCGTAAGCGCCGAATTTGCAGCACCGAGCGACGGAGTGTTCGTCACGGCTCCGCAAAGCATGCCAATCAGCACCGGCACGTTATCGTGCATGTTCGTCGTGAAGTAAATAAGAACGGTAGCAAGTACACCCAGGAGGACGATACTCACCGCAAGAATGTTGAGCACCAGACCGTGTCGCTTTATGGAGTCAATAAAGCCCGGGCCTACTTGCATACCGATTGTATAGACAAAGAGAATGAGGCCAAATTCCTGCATAAAATGAAGAACGCTGGGCTCGATTCGCATTCCGATATGACCGAGAAGGATTCCTACGAAAAGAGCGCCAGCTCCCCCAAGGCTCACGCCTTTCACCTTGACCTTGCCCAGCATGATGCCGATGGCAGCCGTCAAGGATAGCGCGAGTACTTGTTGCCCTACAGAGGGCTTTGCAAACAGGTCAATTAGCCAGTCCATTTTATACACCTTCTTTTTTTCGCACCCAAATGTAGCATAGGAGATTAATAATGACTAATAGATTATTCATATTAGATTAATAACGAAAAATGATAGATAATGCATTTGCGCAATTTGCGTCCCTCCAGTTGCTAGTATTAATATAATTTTACCGCGCTACAAAAGGCAAACAAAAAGGTCTACCCCTTACAGATTTTCGGCAAAAACTACTCCAGATACACTACTTCGCCCATTTGCGGCATAAGCACAAGCTTTCCTGATTCCTGAGCGGCGCGTTTTGCGTTTTCGAGCGGTTCAAAATACGTATGGTAACCCAAGCAGAACTTGGAATGGTGAACCGTCATGTAGCGGTCTGCATTCAAGTCCAGCATTTCTTTACTGAGCTGTTCGGGCAAGGCATGAATTTGGTTCCAATCTTCATTGTACTGCCCGTTCTCGAGAATGGCGAGGTCGATATCTGCAAATTTTTCACCAATCTTCTTGAAATGCTTGCCGTAACCGCTATCACCACCAATCCAAACAGTGCGTTTCGGAGTATTGAACACAAACGAGGACCACAGCGACTTATTCGGCCTTATCCCACGACCCGAAAAATGTCTAGCAGGTGTCGATGTCACCACAAACTTTGCATCCTCAGCCGCTTCCAAGTCAACAGTTTCCCACCAATCAAGTTCCACGAGTTTTTCGACAGGGTAACCCCAGTATTCAAAATGTTCACCCACGCCAAGTCCCGTCACCACACGCTTTACGCGCGGTTCGAGTTCCTTCACGGCCTGATAATCCAGATGGTCCCAGTGGTCGTGCGAAATCACCAGGTAATCGATATCCGGCATGTCGACAGGCTTGTAAACGTCTGTTCCCTTGAACATCTTGTTCACAAAGCTTACTGGCGAGCCCTGATAAAACACGGGATCCACAAGGATCTTTTTCCCGGACAAGTTCATCAGATACGAAGAATGCCCGAACCAGACAATCCAATCACGGTCCTGCGGTAGCGATTTTAAGTCCGTCTTGACAACCGTCAGCGCTGTATCGGGAACGGTTTGCGACCTTTTGCCGAACAAGAATTCAAGCGTCGTTTCAAACAAGTTCTTATCGCCCGTCATTGTGACAGTCTTTTCGTCATTCACGAACTTCTGGCCATCGTAATGTGGTGACTGCTTGATGCGTTCAAGGCGTTTACCTTGCGGAATACGCCCAAATTTCGCTTGGTTCAGGAACAGCACGCCAACGGTTCCCAAAATAAAAAGGGTCGAAAGTGCGATAATCATAATTTTCTTTTTCTTCGTTAATTTTTTCACGTCTAGCCTGTTACCTTGTCAAAATCGTCCGGTGATTCGAACAGTTTTTTCTTGAGTCGTAAAAGTTTCGGATTCTTGTCAGCGGCATCAAGGCTTCCCTGCTTGATAGCTTCCTCGTACAAGAGTTCCTTGAAGTGGATCTTGTTCAGCACCACCGTAAGGCGTTTCATTTCTTTTTCAACCGCCTCACGACGGCTTCGGAAAAGTTTCAATCGTTGCTGCAACGTAGAATCACCTTCGCGGTACCAGTCGATATACTGGCGGATTTCCTTGATTTGAAGCCCCGAATCCTTGAGGCATTCAATCATCGTCAACCATTGCAAATCCATATCGGAATAGGCTCGCATTCCGGATTTATTCTTTTGCACAAAAGGAAGCAGTCCCTCTTTTTCGTAATAGCGCAACGTATGCACAGAGAGACCCGTCTTCTTGACAACCTCACCGATAGAATAGCTCATTGCTTTACCCCCATGTACACCTCTTTCCTTGCCTTTTTCACAATCGTTCTGCGCGGTATTGTCCATAGCCATTCATCCTTGGTTTAGATGTTCTCTAAAAATATAACATCTAGAGTTAGCTCTAGGTCAAGGTATTTTTTTTTGAAAAATTTGCGCTTAGAAAAAAATTTCTCTTGCCGTCCACACATTTTCGTTCATTACTATATTATACTGCAACAAGTTTTTTTCGGGCGGGTAGACATGGCAGAAGAGATGATTGACATTTTGAACAGCGACGGCACTCCGGCGGGGTATTCCCGCGGCAGGACAGAAGTCCATGCGAAGGGACTTTGGCACCGTACCGTCCACATTTGGGCATTTGCTCCTGACGGAAGAATCGTCTTTCAGCTCCGGAGCCACCTCAAGGAAAACAACCCAAACCTGCTCGACACGAGCTGCGCCGGGCATATTACCGCAGGCGACGACAGCCGACACGCTGGCGTCCGTGAACTCCGCGAAGAGATGGGCATCACCAAACGCCCCGAAGACTTGGAATACCTTTTTGAGGCGACCCACGAGAACGCTTTAAACAACAGAACGTATTTCGACAACGAATATTATGACACGTACAAGATAACGCTATCTGACGAAGAAGTGGAACATCTCGTTCCGCAGCCAGGCGAAGTAGACGACTTCATTTTGATGACGCGCGATGAATTTTTGGCCATGTTCGCTCAAAATCCCGAAAAATTCGTAAATCACCCCAAAGATTACGCTTGGATAAAATCAATACAAATTATGCAAAAATAAGTTTAAAGTAGTTAAATAGCCAAATTAATTAATATAGATTAATAAGTCGGATTTGGGTTAATTTTATGAAGTACAAAAACACAGCCATTGTTGTCGAGGGCGGCGGTTTACGCGGATCGTACGCCGGCGGCGTTCTTGACATACTCGCCGACAAAGAAATCAAGTTTGGAGGGGCCTGCGGCACATCGGCAGGCGCCACGCACTTATGCAGTTTCCTCTCGGGGCAAATAGGTCGCAACTTCCGCGTCGATACCGTACACTCCAAGAGCCCGCGCTACATGAGCTTCAGGAACCTGCTTTTCACAGGCGACTACTTTGCTTTCGACTATTGCTACAAGCAAATTCCATACAAAATTGACCCGTTTGAATTTGACAAGTTCGCCGCCCAGTGCCAAGAAACCGAATTCCGCGTCTGCATGACAGACGTTGAAACCGGTCTTGCCGAATACCCGCGCATTTTGGACTACCGCAACGAAGACGACATGAACCGCATCCGCGCATCGGCAAGTCTCCCGATTTTAAGCAAGGTTGTCGAAATTCACGGGAAAAAGTTCCTGGACGGCGGCGTTGCCGACAGCATCCCGTTCGAACCCATGTTCAAAAGCGGTTTTGAACGCGCGGTCGTAATCCTCACACGTCCGCTCGGTTACCGCAAAAAGATCAACAAGGCTCTCCCGCTCGTCAAGCTTGCGTTCCGCCATTACCCGAAATTCGTCGAAGCGGTCGCCACGCGCCATATCCGCTACAACCAGGCGCTCGACAAGCTCGCCAAGCTCGAGTCCGAGGGAAAAGTCTTCATCTACCGCCCGAGCCGCCTCATCAAGATTTCGGACATCGAGAGCAACAAGAAGAAAATTGCGGAACTTTATGAACTCGGCAAGGAAGACGCGCACAATAAAATGCCAGATTTGTTGAAATTTTTAGAAGGATAGAGTTGTCAAGAGGGTGATGCCCGCTCCCCGGAACCTGTCCGGGGCAGGCTCTGGCGGGCATGACAGGCCTCTGCACCTTGCGTTTTTCGCTAAAAAACAGCAAT
This sequence comes from Fibrobacter sp. UWB7, assembly GCF_900142945.1. Classification (NCBI taxonomy): domain Bacteria; kingdom Pseudomonadati; phylum Fibrobacterota; class Fibrobacteria; order Fibrobacterales; family Fibrobacteraceae; genus Fibrobacter; species Fibrobacter sp. UWB7. Next base: position 145,221 of record NZ_FRCO01000003.1, on the reverse strand, counting down.
TTACAACGCTCGTTGAAAATTTTACAACGCGAAGCCTATTTTCTCAACGCGTTTTCGCAACACGTCCCTATAATAATATAGATTATAGGGTATGCCTGAAGTATTAGATTACCTGGAATATCGCGAGTACCTTAAGGACTGGTTTGTCGAGACCAAGAAAGACAACCCGTTTACCTCGTACCGCTATCTCGGCCAGAAAACCGGCGTGGACCCGGCCTGGCTTGTTCGAGTTTTCCAAAAAGAAGGCCATCTGAACGAGAGCACCCTGCCCGTGTTCATCAGAATTTGCGGCCTAGACGATCGAAGGGCAGAATATTTCAAGACCCTTTACAGGTTCAACAAGACCAAGGCGAAGCAGACGCTCTCCGAGCTTTACTACAAGCTCCTGGAACTCCGTTCCCTTGAAACGCGCGTGCTTTCGGAACCGGAACTCGCCTACTTTGGCAGCTGGGCATGCGCAGCGCTCCGCGCCCTCATCGGCATTACGAAGGACACGAGCGATATCGCAGGTCTCGGCAAGCATTTGAACCCGCCTATTTCGCAGGATGACGCCCGCAACGCGCTCGGCATCTTGAAGCAGCTTGGGCTCGTCGTGCCGGACGGCACCGGCGGCTGGAACATTACCGACCAGATTATCAGCACCGGCGGCGAAGTCAAGAGTTCTGCAGTCCGCAGTTTCCACAGACACACAATGGAACTTGCGCAGGAATCACTTGACCGTCACAAGCCCGAAGAACGCGACATTTCGAGCGTGGTATTCACCGCTGATGAATCCGACCTGCCCGAAATCAAGCACAAGATTGAAGAATTTCGCCGCGGCCTTCTGCAGTTTGCCCGCAAGAGCGAACGCGCCGACCGCGTATACGCACTGAACATCGCCATGTACCCCCTCTCCGACAAGGTAGCCGACCCGGCAACAGGCCCTACCTCGCCCGAAAACAAAGGAGGTGCAAAATGATTTTCAAAAAGAAATTATATATTAAGGGTATGGACTTGAAGCAGAACAACAACAGACGCATGATTTCGCTGATTGCACCGCTTGCAATCGGGTTTTCGCTTTGCGCCTGCGGTTCTGACAACGTAGCAGGTGGCGGCCCGAGCGGCACAGAAGCTGGCAACGCCATCACTGCACAGATCCTTATCGCCAATGCACCTGCAGCAAATGCACGCGTCAAGCTCGTCGAGCACAACAGTCTCGACGGTCAAGGCTATACGGCTACCGCAGACTCGAACGGCTTTGTCTCCATTGAACACGTCGCCGTTGGCAACTACACGATGGAAGCCACCCTTGATGAATCTGCACTTGCACTCCAGCTCCCTGTGGATGTCAAGGATACCGTAAGCGACGTTGCACTCGGCCAGCAGAACTTGCAGAAGTCAGTCTTTATCGGTGGTTCGATTACCGACTTTATTGACGATACGACTGAAAGCCTCAAAAACATGAACGGCTACGTCAAGTTCCGCGGCCTCGACCATTCTGCCGCCATCACGAACGGCAAGTTCGAAATCTTCGGTCTCCCGGCAGGTCACCTGAACATGGTGATTATTCCGGCAGAAACCGCCGACACGGTGAAGGTCACTGTTGAAACAGATGCAGGCGATTCCGTCACGACACTCAAGCCGAACACTCCGGAACCGGAAAAAGAGACTCTCCTCATTGACGATTTTGAAGACGGGGACTTCTATCACCGCCTGGCTCCCGAATACACAAATTTCATATTCGGCTCTTTTGGTGGACAGTGGGCGATAAACACCGATCCGGTATTTATAAACGATTCATCAAACCCTGCATCGTTTACAATCACTCCGACAGCATCTTATGCAAATTTCGGCTCACCTTTTGTAGCCGTTATCCAAGATGATGGGAACGGAGGCAAGGAAGTCCACTTTACAATTGAGTTCCCGGATACATCCGCATACAAGCAGGCTAGCGCCATTGTCAAAGTGGATATCGGAAATTCCGGTGTAAGCTACGACCTCTCCCCCATCGATACGATTGCATTTGAAGCATGGGGCCAAGGCACCGCAGATTTTGTAATTATTGATGCAACGCTCAAGGACGTCGACGCCTCGCTTGGTGGAGCAGCATTCACCATCGGCAAGACCTTCATGGAGCTCACGCAAGAGAAGAAGAAGTACAAGTTCGCACTTGCAGACATTGTGCCCAACGAAGAAACGCGCAAGAGCGCAACTACAATCGGTCTCGTATTCCACAGCGATGCAGAACTCCACTTCGACAATCTCGAGTTCATCGGCAATGACTTGCTGAACATCTGGAAATCGAACAAATAATGTCTGGAGCAAATTCCGTAACATCGAATCAGGAAACCCTGCATAAAGATCTTGAAGAAGTTGTCCGCAAATACGCACGGACAACTTTTTTGCGTCCTATCGCAGACCACACACGAGAAGCATTTGCAGAAGTCGAGACTTTTGTAGAGAAATTTTACGGGAAAAATGGTGACCCCGGAACAGCGTCCGGGGTGACAAATGCAATACGCGATGGCGCCCCCGGTGCAAATGCGGAGACTGCGCCGCGAGCTGTCATTCTAGATTCCGGTTGCGGAACAGGCGAAAGCACAATCCACATCGCTCGCCGCTTTCCGGGCATTCCCGTCATTGGGATAGACAAGTCCTGCGCCCGCCTGAACAAGGCCGGCAACCCATCGCAAACGGCGGGCGAAGACGTTCCCGCAAACGCATTCTGGATTCGCGCAGAACTGCTAGACTTTTGGCGACTCGCATTGGATTACGTCAAAGCATGCAAGTGGACCATTCCGTACCATGCCGTATATTACCCGAACCCGTGGCCCAAGCAGAGCGAAGCCACGAGACGTTTCCACATGCACCCGATTTTCCCGACGCTCCTTGCGCTCGGGAAAACAATTGAACTCCGCACGAATTGGGAAATCTACGCTCGGGAATTCGCCGAAGCCGCGAGAATTGTTTTTGATGAACGCGCGGAAGCGGGAATGACAATTAAGTGCGAGAGCTTTGACCCAATCGCCCCAGAAACAGCCTTTGAACGCAAATACAAAGAAGCCCGCCAAACACTATGGCGAGCAATCATTAAAAAGTCTAAACTTAACTAGGTCCTATTTACGATCCTTCATCCAGTTGGCGATGAACTTCAGATTGCGCGTAAAGCGCACATCCATTTCAGCACCCGGCACTACGATAAATTCCGTAAGCCCATACTTGTCCGCCTTGCTCCCCCAGTCGTACGTATAACCTAAGCGAGTCCACGGGCGGGCATCCGGTCCTGTATAAATTTTAGAAGCGCGAGCGTCAAACCAGTTCTTGAACCACATCATGCGTTCCGAAATTTCGGCATCATTACTCAGTTCGCCTTCAAACGCCGTACGCATGTCGTAAGACTTTACATCCGGCATATATGCAGGGCGCATCAAGTCATCCGGCTTTACCCACAAGAACGCCATGTGCGTTGCCTTGGACGTTCTCGGTTCGCCAAAGAGCTGTTTGAATCTCAAGTCCCAGTTGCGCACGCCATCCTTATGATCCTGGTACCAAAGCAACAGTTCCTTTTCATTCACGACCCAGACCACGCTATCGGACTTGACGAGTTCGCCATCCTTATAAGTCTCGGGATCGGACGTAAGCGTGACCACAAGGAGTCTGGACTTATCGCCATTCCAAGTGACCTTGTCGCTGTAATCATCAAGCGTTACGACCGAGAATTTTTCTTCTTCAAGAGCTTCGGCCGCATCCTTCACCGCAGCGGCAAACTTCACGTCCAAAACGGAATCGCGATTGACCATCGAGATCTTTTGGCCCTTGTTGTCGAGAATGTCGCAATACGGGATGCTATCGGTATTTACCGCCACTTCCGCCTTTGCAAACTGCTCCCTCAAAAGTTCGCCATTATAGGTAAACAGCGTGTCACCATCCATAAACGAGACGACCACCTTGCAGAAGCCCTTCTCCGGAATCACGACCGACGTCGGGAAACGTTCATTGCCAGCCCCTGTCGTATCGAGCTGCATCTTGTTTTCGTTTTCACCGCAAGTGTAATTGTATTCCGTAAGCGTCGCAACGCCAGGCTTCATTTCGCTGAAGAACACGTTTTCCTGTTCGCTGCTAAAGGCGGGCTTTACAATGATGGACTTGCCGCCAAGCATCATCGTATGCGGGATACCTTCGCCGCAGTAATAAGCAGGCTGGCGAAACACGCCGATAATGCCCGTCTTGCCCTGAAAATTTTCAGCCTTGGAGACGCTATCGCCTCTCGTAAATGCACAACCTAACAAAGCAAGAGCAAATGCGCTCCCCAGTAAACAAATGTTCTTCATCCGATTCCTCATCCTAATAATGCACCACTTTGGCACCAAATTAACATGCAAAATATAGTTAACTCGGATTTTTTGCTACTTCATTTCATCAAAGTAGCCACACGTTTTGCAAAAATCAGGCGCCCATTCACGTCAAGCCGCACAAAGACGGGACGATTCCACCCGGAAATATCGACCGAAGCGGACTGTTCGACAAACGAATGCATACCGACCATGTTTCCGATTGCATCGTAAAAACGTAGCGTTTTTTTGCCCGACATCGGAATCTTCACATTCAAGATTCCATGCGACAATTGCACTTGCATTCCAGGCACCAAGCGATGACCGAGCAGCCCGATAGTGCCAAACGAAGACGAACTTGAATATTCAACAGAGGAACTCGAAATCGCCAGCGAACTTGACGAAGCTACAGAAGAACTCGATTCAGCTTCAGAGCTGGACGAAGCGATATCAGGGCATTTGTCCAAAGTCTTAGAACGATTTACCGTAAAGCAAACTCGGTCATTTCCGTCAAAGACAACATTAAAAATCCCTTCGACAGATGCATTGCCATTATTATTGATAAAGTTAAAGCCCGTAAAGTATTCCTGATTCTGGCTCAACACGGAACGCATTTCGACACGCTGGTGATTGACATCGTCATTTGTCTTATTGGACGAAAAGACTCTCGCATCATAATCGATATACCAAATAAAAACACCATTCTTACCTTGTTTGCCGCTATAAGACGAATTTTTAATTTTCGAATCAAAGCCTACCGCAGGACGGTATTCAATAAGGTAATATTCGTTAGGATACTTCGGGTTTGAAACCGCATACGCTTGCATTTTTGAAAGAGCCTGCAAGACATAGACGCTATCGGGATTTGCAATTTCTGTCGGTGTTAGCCACCCCACCGATTCGCGTTCAAACGCAGAGAATGTCGGTGGATAGCCTCCGTTTCCGTTGCGAAGTCCAAGTGCCATCACATCATACGGCAAAGGACCGATTGTCGCATAGCCATCCTCGTTTGTACTGTACAAATCAGAAAGTCCCAAAACGTGGCAAAATTCATGGATAAAAGCCCCAAGCATAGCAACATCTTTTGTACTTGTAGCATTAGGTTTCTTTTCTGCTTTCTGCGATACAAAAGCGTAGCTATTAAAGCTGTAGCCGTTTTTTGAATAAATTCGACCTGTGCTATTTTTCAAGGCATCCATGTGATTAAAAAAGTAACGGTCGTACTTGTTTGCTTCTTCTTTTGAGGTGGGGTGCAAGATGATAAACGGAATAACGTTTCCGTACATGCTCGCATGGGATTTAAAGTCACTGCGCTCGACCAGCGAATCTATAGAAGGCAAAATAAATTTGCTATCGGAATTGTAATTGCTAAAATTATTAGGAAGTTTTATCGGGTAGATGTCAAACGTTGGCTTAAACTGTCCATTGGAGCTTTCTATAAAGTAATCGCGAACGCTGCCGTATACCCCGTTTTCCTTGAAACCTTCTTCATTGAACATCCTTGCAATAAAAGCAGAATCCAAGGCCTTGAAATCGGCTGTTTCGACAAGCATCACCGGAAAATAGCGTTCGCCAGAGGTGTAGACTTCGGGAGTGATGTTGGAACGGATTTTCGACAAACCTTCAGGTGTTGTGCGGAACATTTCATCTCTGTAGACGATTTTTTCCATCACAATGTTTTCTTCGGCCACAATCGACTGCGCACACGCCAAAGAACCAGAGAACAAACATGCCCCGATCAAGCCCTTCCAAAATGTCGAACGTTCAAACCAACTCATGATAATGAATATAAATATAAATTCGTCAAAAAGGAGATGCCCGCTCGGCGGCGGGCATGACAAATCAACGAATTTCCCATCATTTTCACAGAATGCGTCGATACAAGCAGTCCCTAAATTTTTATCTTTGGGCGTGTAAAACTAAAGAGGTCTAATTATGACGTTTGAAGAAATGTACGCACTGGCCTGCCAGCGCAAGAAAGACATGCCGGAAGGCAAGGGCACCACGGAACTCTTCAAGAAGGGGCCGCACGGCATCGGCAAAAAGCTCGTTGAAGAAGCCGCCGAAAGCTGGATGGCAGCCCGCTTTGAATCGCGCGACGCCCAGTGCCTCGAACTTTCTCAAGTGCTCTACTACGTTGCCGTCATGATGGCAGAAAAAGGTCTCACCCTCGAAGAAGTGTACGCAAAACTATGATTAAGGTAGCTCTCCCGAACAAGGGCATGCTTTTTGAACCGACCCAGGAACTCCTCAAAGCCTGCGGTTACAAGGCATCCAAGCCCTACAAGACTTTGACCCAAATCGATTCCAAGAACGGTATCGAATTCTTCTTCCTCCGTCCGAGCGACATCCCGATGTACGTGGGTCGCGGCATCATCGACGCAGGCATCACGGGTATCGACTTCAACGCTGAAGCGAAGAGCCCAGCCGTGAAGGTTTTGGACCTCCCGTTTGGCGCTTCCAAGCTCTGCGCTGCAGTCCCGAACGAAAGCCCGATCCAGAGTCTCGCTGACTTGAAGGATGCAACGATTGCAACGAGCTTCCCGAACATCGTGGAAAGCTACTACAAGAAGAAGATGGACTTCGTGGTGCTCGAAGGCGCCGTCGAAATCTCCGTGAGCCTCGGTGTCGCAAACGCTATCGTGGACGTTGTCGAAACGGGTACGACGCTCAAGCAGGCCGGTCTCCGTATTATCGGCGAACCGCTCTTCCGCTCTAACGCCGCCATTTTCTGCAACCCGCAGAAGACCGAACTCGAAGAAGTCAACACGCTCATCCGCCGCATCCAGGGCAAGCTCGTCGCACAGACGTACATGATGATCGAGTACGACTGCCCCTCTGAACTTCTCTCGAAGGCTTGTGAAATGACTCCGGGTCTCGATGCCCCGACAGTGACAAAGCTCCACGGTCGTGAATGGTACTCCGTGAAGGCCATGGTGCCGCGCGAAGAAGCCAACGCCATCATGGACAAGCTCTGGGACGCAGGCGCCCGTAGCATTCTCCTGTTCGGCATCGAAAGCGCTAGAATTTAACGAATTAGATAATGGAAAGGTCATTAGTAGTTAGTCATTAGTTATTAGACAAGCATTCGCGCCTATGGCGCCATACTTTAAAACCAATGACCATTGACTAAAGACTACTGACCTAAATATTTCTAAAGTCTGCCAACTAAGTTCTTACAGCTTCCTACTAACTAGAAACTCCGAATTCCTAATTCCGCATTCCGAACTAAAAATGCAATCTCTCGCTTACTTGGCACGTCAACCGATTCTCGACCGCGATGGAAATATCTTCGCGTATGAATTGCTATTCCGAGACTCGCCAAGTAGCGATACTGCGGTTATCGCAAGCGACTTGCAGGCGACCGCCCAGGTGCTCGAGAACATCTTGAACAGCATCGGGCTTACACGCCTCGTCGGTGAAAGTAAGGCGTTCATCAACTGCAGTCGCGAGATTCTTCTCGACAACTTGTTCGGTCTCTTGAATACAGACCGCTTCGTTATCGAAATTCTCGAAGACGTCGCTGTAGACGAAAATCTCATTCGCGCCATTCAGCGTCACAAGTCTCTCGGCTTTGAACTTGCGCTCGACGACTTTATCATGAGCGACGAATACATCCGCCGCTTTGAGCCGCTGTTCGAATACGTCTCTTACGTCAAGATGGACCTGGTCGACAACTCGCCCGAAGACATCGCAAAAGCGGCGCAGTTCTTTAAATCAAAGAACATCAAGCTGCTCGCCGAAAAAGTTGAAGACGAACCGACATACAAACGCTGCAAAGACATCGGCTACGATTACTTCCAGGGATTCTATTTTGCAAAGCCCGAGATCGTAACAGGCCAGAAGATAGACGCCACATCGGCCGCCATCCTAGAAATCATCAAGCTCTTGCGCACACGCCCGACGCTCGAAGTCCTCTGCGATGAATTCGACAAGCACCCGGACATTTCGGCGAACCTTTTGCAGTTCGTGAATTCAGACGTGCGCAACAAGCCTGTCATCGAAAGCGTCAAAGGCGCCATCGTCTGGGTGGGCATGAAGCACATCCAGGAATGGCTGACAATCATGCTGTACGCGCATTTGGACTCCCGCTCATGAACGTAGAACCGCAAAGCCTAGAAAACCTGATTTCTGAATTTGCCTCCCTCCCGGGGATTGGCCTGAAGACGGCACGCCGCCTCGCCTACCACATGCTCTCGCGCAAGAAAGGCGATGTCGAACGCTTTGCCGATAGCTTGATGCAGGCCGCCGAAAAGGTCCACCCGTGCCCGCGCTGCCACGCCTTCACCGACGAAGACATCTGCCCTACGTGCAGAGCCCGCGAAGGCGCCAAGTCCATCTGCGTTGTCGAAAAAAATTCAGACATTCTGCCGTTCGAACGTTCGTCTGTCCATAAAGGCCTTTACTTTGTCCTCGGCGGCGTGATTTCCCCGCTCGACGGCATCGGCCCCGAAGCGCTCCACCTGCCGCAACTCGTGGAACGCATCAAAGCAGAAAACATCGAAGAACTTGTCCTTGCACTCGGTTCTAGCCCCGAAGCCGACAGCACCGCACTCATGATCGACCGCATGCTCGCCGGCGTCAACGTCAAACGTACCCGCCTTGCCCGCGGCATCCCAATGGGCAGCGACCTGGAATTCATCGACGAAGTCACCATGCTTCGCGCATTCGAAGGGAGAGTTTCCTTATGAGTACAAAAGAAAAAGTCGTCCACCAGGCCCCTGTTGAAGTTGGCGGTTACACCGTCCGTTCGGCAAAGTTTGTCAAGGCAGCCGTGAACCTCAAGGGTCTCCCCGAAGAACACCTCCCGCAAATTGCGTTTCTCGGACGCTCCAACGTGGGCAAGTCCTCGCTCATGAACACCCTCATGGGTCAGAAAAAACTCGTGAAAATCAGTTCGACCCCCGGAAAAACGCGCGAATTGAATTTTTTCAAAGTCAATGACGAATTTTTTCTTGTAGATTTACCAGGTGTAGGGTTCGCTAAAGTCAACAATGCAAAGCGCGACCAGATGTCCGACTTTATCCGAGAATACGTCGAGAAGTGCAAGGACCTCAAGGGACTTATCTACCTCGTAGATATCCGCCACGGAGGAACGCCCATCGACATCGAAACAGTCGAAAGCATCCGCGCCACGGGCTGTCCCGTGTTGGTTGTCGCTAGCAAACGAGACAAGGTGAACCAGTCCGAACTCGCCAAGGGGCTCCGCGACATCCAGCAGCGTCTGGACCTCGACCAAAAGCCGCTTTGCGTCAGTTCGCTCAAGAAAACCGGGCTCGACGAACTCTGGACCGAAATCCTAGAGGCAATACATAGCGATAATGGAAAAGACGCGACTTAAAAACTGGCAAAAGATGACCCCTGTCGGGCGATTGTTCCACACGCTCGGTATATTCATCTTGAAGCGTAGACTCGGGCAGCTCATCGCCCTGTTTCTCCGCACAGTTGCGTCCCTATTCGACAAAAGCCACAACTTCAAGAGCGACTCCCGCAACATCATCTTGCAGACGTTCTTTACGGGTATCGAAATATTCCCGCCGCTGTTCATCGTCGCAACATTGTTCGGAACCGTAACCATCATCGAAGTCATCTCCCTCATGGGCAAGATGGGCATGTCGGGCTTTGTCGGCGACCTCATGGTGGTAGTCCTCATCCGCGAAATGGGTCCCATCCTTACGGCATTCCTTATCGCAGGTCGTACAGGATCTTCGCTTACCACATACATCGGCGGCATGGTCATCAACTCCGAAGTGGACGCTCTTGCCACCATGGGTATCAACCCCATCCGTTACCTTGTCATGCCTAGCGTTATCGGCGGCACCATTGCGACCATCATCATGAACATCATCTTTAGCGCAAGCGCCATTGGAGCAGGCTTCCTCGTCACGAAGGCAATCATCTTCGTTACCGGTAATGCCCCCAACTTGCAGATTACGTGGAGCTACCTCTCTACCGAAATTACCAAGGCGCTTACTATTCCGGACTTTGTCTTTGCCGTTGTAAAACCGCTCGTCTTCGGCATCATCATTACAACTAACGCATGCTACCAGGCGCTCAACATCAAGCGCGATATTCGCCAAGTGCCAAAGGCGACCTCCCGTTCGGTTATTTCGTCTTTCCTCTACATCGTTTTTGCTGACGTCGTGCTCTCGTTGTACTACTTTATCAGTTACATGAATAACCTTTCAACGCTTATTTAAAGATGCTAGACGAAGCCCTCAGACTTGAAAACATTTATCTTTCGAGAAACGAGCTGTCGGGAACCATGTTCTCGATACCGAGGGCTGTTAGCTATTTCGAAAATATCAGGACCAGCAAGAGCAGTGAAGAAAACCAGCTCATCGCAGGAGCGAACCTCACGCTAAAACTCGGCGAGACGATTTGCATTGGAGGACCTTCGGGCAAAGGCAAGAGCGCCATCCTCCGACTGATTGCAGGACTTGCACGCCCGCTCAAGGGACACATCTATTACTTCGGCGAATACATTCCGTCAGAAAGACTTACCGCACTTGAAGTAGCCAATCGCCAAGTGGGTTATGTGCTCCAGAGCGCCGCACTGATTTCGAACCTGAGAGTTGTAGACAACATCGCACTTCCGCTCCGCTACCACAAAATGGGGACCGACGAAGAAATCGCCAAAAAAGTCAACATGGCTATGGACCTGATGCGAGTGCGCGACTTTGCCAAGATGTTCCCGCACGAACTCAGCGTGGGCATGCAGAAGCGCGTCGCCATCGCAAGATCATGGGCGATGGACCCGAAGCTCTTGCTCATGGACGAACCGACCGCAGGTCTCGACAACTACAACCGCCGAAACCTCTTGCCGTTGATCGACAACATGCGAACGATGTTCAAGACGTCCATTATCATCGTCACACACGACCTCATGATTGCCAAAGAACTGGACTGCAACCTCGTATTCTTGCACCAGAAAAAGCTTACCGAGCCGCACTCCTTTGATTACTGGCTCCATTCGGACAACGAAATTTCGAAGGACCAGTTCCGCGACCTTCAATCCGTTTCACCTAATACTTAATTACAGTTATGTTTCTCCCTTTACCAGACGATTTTCATGCGCACTTGCGCCAGGGCGAACTCATGCCCGGTTACGTTCGTGATCTCGTGAGCCAGTTTGGCCGCGCCATCATCATGCCGAACACCGTCCCCGCGATGACTAGCGCAAAAGCAATTGCAGACTACAAAAAACAGATTCTCGAAGCCGCCGCTCCGGTACGCCCGGACTTTGAACCGCTCATGACGTTCAAGCTGAACCCGAACTATACGGAACAGGACTTGAAGGACATGATGGCAGTAGGCGTTGTCGCCGGCAAGTACTACCCCGCAGGCGTGACGACCAACAGCCAGGACGGCATCAGCGATTTTGAAGCGGTGTTCCCGGTTGTCGCCATGATGGAAAAGCTTGGCTTGGTACTTTGTGTGCACGGCGAAGAACCCGGTGAATTCTGCCTGGATCGCGAACCCGCCTTTATCAAGCGCGTCGAAACGCTCGCCGAAAAGTTCCCGAAGCTACGCATCGTGTTCGAACACTTGAGCAGCGCCAAATCCGTTGAAGCCGTGAAGCGCCTCCCTGCAAACGTCGCCGCCACATTCACGGTACACCACCTGATGATGACTCTCGACGATATCGTCGGTGATGCACTCCGCCCGCACCACTTCTGCAAGCCCCTGCCGAAGCGCCCAGAAGACCGCAAGGCCATCCGCGAAGCCGCCTTCAGCGGAAACCCGAAGTTCTTCCTCGGTACCGATTCCGCCCCGCACCAGCAGGGCAAAAAGGAATGCCCGTGCGGCGCCGCTGGCGTTTACAGTGCACCGGTCGCCATCCCGCTTTTGGTACAGGAATTTGACCGCGCAGGCGCCCTCGACAAGCTCCCGAACTTCATCGCAGGATTCGGCGCAGACTTCTACCACCTCCCGCGCACGACAAAGCAAATCGAAGTTGTCAAGGAATCGTGGACTGTCCCTACAGTCGTGAACAGCGTTGTACCGCTCGCTGCCGGGCAAACGCTCGAATGGAAACTTAAATAACGTTTTAAACCTCGTTTTTTATCGCAAAACGCACAATTTCCATACAAAAATTCGCCGTAATAGGCGAATTTTTTTTGTACAAATAAAAAAAATTTTCCTTATTTGCTTTTTTTACTTATATTAAAAAGCGATCCAAGGATTATACCACTTTTCAATCGGAGGTTTTTAATGAATCTGGTAAAAACAATTGGTCGTATTCTTCCGGTAGCTCTCTCGCTCTCTGTCCTCGTCGCTTGCGGTGACAAGAAATCTGAAAAGCCCGCTCCGGTCAAGCAGCCGGAACCGGTCAAGGTCGAAGCTCCGGCACCGGAACCAGAACAGCCGGCACCGTTTGACTTCTCCAAGTTCGCAGCTATCAAGAACAACTCTCAGGTTTTCTTGACCACGAATGCCGAAGTCGAAGCATACCTCAACGATGCATTTGCCAAGGTTGAAAACGGTCAGGCCACCTCGATCGAATTCCCGAACGTGAGCAGCCTCTTCGAACTCGCTAGTGCAGAACTCAGCAGCGAAGGCCGCGCAGTCATCGCAACAGTCGGTTCCAAGTTTGCACAGACCAACATCGATGCCGCATCCCTCCTCGTGGAAGGCTACACCTGCGACCTCGGCTCTGTCGCTTACAACGACGAACTTTCTCAGCGCCGTGCTGAAACCGTTAAGGCAGAATTCTCCAAGTACATCCCGGCTTCCAAGATCACTGCTAAGTGGTACGGCAAGCGCATGTTCAAGAAGTTTAAGTACGGTTCCAGAGAAGAATACCGCCGCGTGAACGTCCGCATCCAGTAATTCTTCTAAACGCACAAACTTAGACGTGCAAGTATTTGAAAAGGCCTCCGCAATTGCGGAGGCTTTTTCGTTTGTTAAAGACTGTTTTAAGACAGTCGCCACAATAGAAATGCCGCGACAAAAGGAAAGCCGCACTACCCGTTCATTATGTATTCAGCATTTTCGAGAATGTACGAATCTTTGGACTTCTGGTCTTCGGGGAGACGGTCGAACGGGATAATGTCGTGACGCGTAAACGTCCGCTCATCTGTAGGCCCTGAGCGGTAGCCCATTAGGAGCATGGACATCATCCAGCGACGATGTTCCGCTTCGCGGAGCAAATAGTCATCGTCCGTCATTTCAAAGCAACGCTTGCGGAGCGGGAGCGCGTTTGCGCAGTAAATGGCAGAAGTCTTGTCGGCTTCGCTCAACTGGTACCAGAGTTTTTCTTCGGTATCGCGAGTGTCGGGATTCAAATGGCGTTCGCGAACGTAGTTTGCACGCTGACCGCGTTCTACGCGCTTGGACTGCACAAACTCCTTCATTTCATCGATATCACCCATGATGCGCACATAGCCATACATGCCGCTTTCGTTGATGTTCTTGATGATATCGTCGTTCGCTTCACGCCAGTAGACGGCAATGTCTGCATTGTCGTAAACGGCTCGCGGTAAATGCACGAGTGTCGAAATCGCCTTGGACGCGTCTTCCTTACAAATGCACACAACGAGACGTTCCTTAGGGCTTGCCGCCACAGCGGCAATAAAGTTACGAGCCAAGTCCGCTTCGCAGTAGGCATCAACAAAGTTCCATTCGACATCGAGGTAATCCCCTCGCGTTGTTTCCGGATCATGCGAGACCTTGTTGCCATTCGCATCGACGTAGGTGTACTTCGAAAGTCTAAAGAGCCCCATGCGGGAGACCACCAAGCGGTCTACCCATTTTTCGCAATCTTCATCGACAAACGTAATGCAAGTCTTTAAACCCGTACGGCTGTAGTTCGGATAATGGCAGATGTTTGCAACCGCAAACGCAACCGCCTGGGCAATCGGTCCCGTGCCAATCAGCACGACATGCAAGCGTTCATTTTCCGATTCACGGATCGTCGGCAAAAAGTCTGTGCCCACGAGCAACTGTTCCGACATGAACTCGTATTCATTAAACACGTCAACAAGCAGATGTCCCTTGTTCTGTTCAGGAGCTTTCAGATACCACAAGATTTCTGAAGACGAAGGTTCGCTCAACAGCAAATGGCAATGGATATCGCGCGGAGACTTGGCGCACACTTTGCGAAGCACCTCGATGCAATGCAAGTTACGGGAATCGCGTTCCGGACCATCTTCGCCAATCACGAGAATCTGGTCTGCCAAAAGAGCACCAGCAAAAATCAAGTCTTCTTCGTTTTCGTAGTCCTTTTTATAATGGATAAAATGTCCATCAATATCGCAACGGCTCACGACAACAATCGGACGCTTATCCCCTGCGAGCGCACGCAAGATACTTTTGAGTTGATGTCCCGCACCAAGCACAAGTACATGACCGCGCACATCGACGTGTTTCTTGCCTTCGCGCATGGACTCGGAAGTATTCTTGAAAACGTTTATCATGACGCTGATGAACAGCACGGCAAAGACGACGTAGCCCGACAAGAAACCTTTCCAGCCAAGCGTCTTTTCGCCAAGCACCCATGAGCCAAGCAAAACGCCTATGACAAAGATGACCAGGGAAAGGCCTAGCAAAATCAAGAGTTTCTTGGCGATGCCATTCGACCAGGCGCCTTTAATAAGTCCGTTGTAATTCATGAAACGCTCCCGATAAAATCTGGTAATATAATAGCTAATTTCTAGCCATTACTGACACCAGCGCCGCTCAAGAAGCTACGGCCACCGCGTGGAGTCACTTCAATGTGCGTCTGAAGCTCGTTCTTTACCAGATCCAAATGCGTGATGACGCCCAAGAGCTTACCTCTTTCCTGTTGCATTTTCTGGAGCACCACCACAGTTTCCTGCAACATCTTGGTGTCAAGCGTTCCAAAGCCTTCATCAAGGAACAGAGAATCGATGCTCACATTCTGGCTTGCAATCGTAGAGATTCCAAGAGCAAGCGAAAGGCTCACAATAAAACCTTCACCACCGGAAATGTTCTTTATCGGACGGATAGCATCGCTATTGTCATGGTCGATAAGCATAATATCGAGCGTTTCCTTCGCCGCAACCATTTCGTAGCGTGGGAACATATCGTGCAAATAACCGTTTGCAATTTTCAGCAAATTGCGCAGCGTGATCGACTGGATGAACTTGACAAACACATCACCATTTCCAGTCCTAGCATTATTTCCGTTAAACCAGCACTGCATTTGCAGCCAGTCACCGCGTTTTTCCTGGAGCGTTGTCAGCTGTGTTTGCAAATTCGCAAACTGTTGACGCTTCAAGTCATCATTACGCTTCTGCTCTGTCCACGTACCAAAATTCAGGTTACATTCAGCAAGCTTGGTTTTCGCAGCCTCGCGATTCTGCGTTGCAGATTCTTCGGAATCCTCGAAGTTACGCTTTTGCAGATGGGCGGCCAGCTGGTCATTGAAATTCTTGACAGATGTCTGCGCAGCCGTCAAATTATCGTCCACACGCTTTTGCGTTTGCTGGAGCGACTTGCGTTCCATTTCAGGAAGCTTTGCCGCCTTAAAATCCTCCTCATTCGCAAAATTCTTCGCAGCGAGATTTTCAAGGAACCGCTTTTGGTTTTCCGACAGTTTCGGTTCCGTTTCAGCAATTCGACGGTCCAAATCAGCAATGGAATTATCAAGCGCCATCTTAGCATCACGCTTTTGCATTTCTACATTACGAGCCTCATTCGCCAAGCGTTCCGCCGTATCACGCAAGTTTCTAGCCTTGTTGCGTTCATCGTCAACAGATTTTTCACCAAAGAGATCCTTGCGGAGTTCTTCGTTTTTTTCAAGTCCCTGCTTGGTGCTTTCGAACTGGGCCGACATGCCATCACGCCTAGACTGAACCAGCTTGAGATTTTCTTCGAACTGAGCGACGCTTGCCAAGTCCTTTTCCAAATCACGTTCTGCCTTAAGCATGTCGTCTTGATTCTTTTTCCAAGACGTATTTTTCTTTTCCAATCCAGCAATCAGCGCATCCACTTCTTCCATGCGGACGTTCGAGAACCACGTTGCAAGTGCAGTTTCGATTTTCGTCGAAAGCTCCTGAACCTTGCCCTGCGACTTCTTAAGCGCATCGTCGGTAACATTCAAATCGCTCACGAGATTGGCTCGGTCAACAGCGGCATTATTGACCTTGTTCTGCAAACTATCAGCATTCTCTTTTTTCTGCAAATACGTTGTCTTAAGCGTTTGCAAGTTCTGCAAAACAGAACGTGAAGTTTCAAGAGTAGCCGTCATTTGCCACGGTTCAATCTTTTCGTTCAAAAGCTTGAGAGCAGCCGACTCAGCATCCACCTCTCCCTTTTGCTTTTGAGCCGTTTCGTCAAGCAGGTTTTCAATATTCTGCTGACGCGTTGCCAAACCATCCAACTTGCGCTGGGTCTGATCCATTTCGCCACTGATTTTGCGCAGCTTAGTGGCAAAATCATTCAAGCATTCTGCACCATTTTCAACTGTTGCGTGTTCTTCGCACGAGAGATGGTCGCGCGATCCACAAACAGGGCACGGTTCGCCAGACTTCAATGTACGGCGAAGTTCGGCTACAACAACAGGAATATCCTGTTGAATAATGGATTCCTTTTCATCCAGCAACTTTTTCAAGCCAGCCTGAACCTGTTCACGTTCGGAAGTCAGTTCCGCAACCTGATTCTGCTTAGACTGCATTTCGCCCTGTAAACGGAGAGATTCCTTATGATGGCGTTCAGCGTCACTGACGTAGCCATTCATTTCGGGCAAGACATTGACGAGATTAGCATCCGCCTGATGTGCCGTCAAGTATTCTTGCAATACACGCAAATCCTGCTTTTGCTGTTCGCAGGCAGCATCAAATTCCTGCAAGGAGCTCTGCTTTGCGGCAAGCTTTTTAGACTCCGCAATGACAGCCGCATTTTCAGTTTTCCATTCCACAACGTTTGACTTCAAGAGCGAAAGCATTCCATCAATCGTTCCGTCTTTTTCGTTTGCGGCAACGTAATTTTTGGCGCTGTTTAACTTCTGTTCATTCTCAGAAATTCGGCCTTGCGTGGCTTTGATTTTACCCTGAGTCGAGTCAATTTCTGCGACAAACTTCGCAATTTCAGTTTGCAAATTGTTCAACTGCGTACGCGTATTGCGAATATCGCCATCCAGCGAAGACACGCGTTCCCACAGCTTTTCATTTTCGGAATAATCCGCCTTGCACTTTTCAAGCGCTTCATGCTTTTCACGATTATCCGTTGACGCCTTTTCAAGATTTGCGACTGCATCCGGCAACTTGTTTTGACATTCCGCAAGCTGAGTTTTCATTTGCGAAAGACTATCACGTACCGAGTGGAATTCTGCATACGAAGTTTCCACTTCCTGAGCACGGAGCGCACGTTCCAGCTTTTCGCGGTTCGGCTCAAATCCAGCCTTTTCGCGATTGGCAGTTTCCAGCTGTTCCTTTGCAGTTTTCAAATGGGACTCAATGCCATGGAAATTTTCGTACCATGTACAAATATTGCGGAAGCGTTCCTCATCTTGAGCGAGCTTTTCCTTTAGCGATGACGCCTCGGCAATTTTTGCATTCAGTTCTACGAGTTCATCTTCGCTCAGCAATGTAACATCACCCAATTTCGTTTCAAGAGCCTTGACCGCTTTATCAGCCTCTTCATACAAATCATGAACCGCCATTGCGATTTTTCTGTAAATGCCATCGCCCGTCAACTTTTCGAGAATCGCAGCGCGTTCATTTTCGTTGCACTTCAGGAACTTGTTGAACTCACCCTGAGCAAGCATCATCGACTTGGTAAATTGATCAAAATCAAGACCAATGATAGGCGCAATCGCGGCTTCAATCGCATTCTGCCTAGCACAAGTTGTTACAACGCTCTGAGTCGTTTCATTTGTCAATTTCCATTCAGCCTGTTGAAGCGCATCCGACCTCGGTTTACGATTCTGCTCCCAATGAGCTGAATACACAATACCATTACACTCGAAAGTCACCTTTGCGGAGCACTTTTTGGTGCCGTAAGTCATCACCTCGTTTGAGCCACTATTAATCGTAGAGATTCGAGGAGTCCTTCCATAAAGACCAAGGCAGATGGCGTCAAGAATGGACGTCTTGCCGGAACCCGTCGGTCCGACAATGCAATACATGCTGCTTTTGGCGAAATCCGGGCTTTCAAAATCAACAACCCATTCTCCCGCAAGGGAATTCACATTGCAAAATTCAAGCTTTTTGATTTTCATTTTTTACACCCCTTATGCGTTTTCGTGAGCCTTGACTATAGCTTCGTTAAACAAGTCAATAAACTTGTTATATACCGTTTCGACTTCTTTCGCCTCAGATTCCGATTCGAGCTTTTTGCCCATATTCTTTGCAATCAGCATCCTAAAATAATCCTTATCTGTATATTGTTTTGTCGACACAACCGCATCATCAATTCCAGACACTCCCTTCTTCAGAATGTCTCGCGAGAGGCGGTGACGCTTGACTACAAAACGCTTGCTCAACTCTTCCGCTGCAAACGCCGCACTCAAATCAACAAATTCGCCCGTAGTCAAAAGCAAATCGACATACGTTTCCATCGGATTTGCCATTAACTCTTTATCCAAATCCCGCAATTTCTTTCGAAGTGTTGCAAGATCCCCCTTGAACTGTTCGTAACGCACCGATTTTTCGACTTCAATCTGCTCCAAAACAGGTTCAGCACCAGATTCCACATCAACAGCAAATACACGGCGCTTATAGTTGGCTTCGTCAAAGCCCATCACAAAGGGAGAGCCCGAATACCACACTTTCGAACTGCCCGCCACGTTTGTCGCATAATGGATATGTCCCAGCGCCACATAATCAAATCCGGTCGGGAAAACGGAAATATCCACATTGCCAAGCGTCCCGACAACTTCACGAACACCATTGTCCATGGCGCTATCAGCCTCAGCCAACGTCGAATCTCTACCCGAAAGACCATTGGCGTACAGATGCCCGGTCGCAATAATCGGGATTTTACGGTCGCCACGCAATTCAACAGCATAGCGATACACATCCGCATAAAGGCGCTTCAGCAAATCATCATCCGAAGCAGATTCGCTTTCAGAACTGTCGCCAGAGTCCTTTTTATCATTCTTGTAGAAGTGTTCCAGTTCCAAATCTCGCATGAAAGGCACGGCACAGCAAATGCCGATGACATTGCCATCGCCATCCTTGAGTTCCACCACCAAATCTTCAACTTTGCGACCGTTAATCGACCCCACAACCTTAATATTCAATGCATCCAAAAGGTCTGCAGGCGCATCGAGCAGAACACCCGAATCATGGTTTCCGCCCACAATAACGATATTTGAACATTTCGTTGCCAAAAGCGAGGCAAGGAACCTGAAATACATCTTCCTTGCAATAACAGTAGGGCTAACCACATCAAAAACATCGCCTGCAATGACGAGAGTCTGCGCTCCAACACGTTCAATTTCGGATTTCAACCAAGCAAGAAAGGATTCCGTTTCCTTCGTGCGGTCAATGTCATGCATCATATTGCCAAGATGCCAGTCTGCGGTATGGATCAATTTCATTTTTAAACCTCTACTATCTTTATCGTTTTAAATATAAAAAATGTAAATGTCTATTTATGACAAATCTAGAGCTTTCAGCTTGAAGGCATTTTATAATGCTGAAATGAAAGTTATGCGGGCGGGGCCCCAGCTCGGAGTTGCGAAGGCCGCACGGGCCCCTCCCTGCACCCTCCCCATCCTTGGCCGACGCTTTATTCTCACAACACTATATTATAATCCTTAATAAGAAACACTTTACTCGCTATATTTATGACTACGTTTATAAATTATTCTATAAACAAGCCATATTCAGATACAATTCTTACTATAATTCGGTTATGGATTACGAATATAGTGTTATCGGGTCGGTTTATTGTAACGCGGAGGCGCTCGCATCGGCGCCGGACACCCCTGTTGAATACACGTACAAGGGCTACAAGTTTTTGCTCCGCAAGTTTAGCGAACAGATAAGCGTCAGCCTGCACGGCTTCACTGACAGTGATTCAAAAAGCGAATCCATCTGCATTCAAGAAATCTGCAAGAACATCCCGGAATCCATCATCACCGAAGTCTGCAAACAGCTTTCCGAAAAGTTCGCCTGCCCCGTTTCCATGCGCAAAGGCTACGAAGTCTACGGAAACGCAAACGTCTTTAACGGAGGTTCCGACTACGAAGTTATCGAAGAAAAGTGGTTTACCGTTGAATTTGACAACGGCGTGCAAAAAACTATTTAAAGAACTTGGCGAGGGTAGCGCAGAGGACGTTTACATCCACGGGTTTTGCCACATGGTCGTTCATGCCCGATTCTAAGGCAGCGCGCTTGTCTTCTTCAAATGCGTTTGCGGTCATCGCAATAATCGGCACATTCGCGACTTCCCTGTTTTCTAGGTTACGAATCCGGCGAGCCGCCTCATAACCGTCAATACCCGGCATCTGGATATCCATCAAAATCGCATCGTACTTGACAGACGAATACTTGAGCTTTTCAACAGCCAAGTCGCCACGTTCCATCGCAGTCACTTCTATACCGCGGTCTTCCAGAATTTCCATTGCAATTTCACGGTTCAGTTCGTTATCTTCAACAAGCATGACCTTGCGACCCGTAAAGTCATACGTTTGGGGCTGATTCGAAAGCGTCTTCAACGCAGAATCAGATTCCAGCGAAATTTCCGAAGAATTCCCACAGAACTTTTCGAGCATTCGCCTTAAATCCGAGGGGAACAAGGGCTTTGCAAAGAACGAGGTCACGCCCGCTTCAAGCGCTTCTTTTTCAATGTCGAGCCAGTCATAAGAGGTAAGCACCACAATCGGCGTTTTCGGCCCAATTACCTTGCGGAGCTTACGCGTAATCTGAATGCCCCTCATCTCCTGCACATTCCAGTCAATCAAAATCAGCTGGTAATCATCCTTTGCAGTGCGGGATTTTTCGACACATTCGAGAGCGCCTGCATCCGATGTGCAGAAATCATAGCGCAAGCCTTCGCCTTTCAAAGACGCGTCAACGGTTCTGCAAATATTCGGGCGGTCATTAACGACGAGGCAATGCAAGCCCTTGAACTTTCCGGTTTCAAGAGTCGATTCAGAATCTTCACAAAGTTTAAACTTAAACGTCATCAAGACTTCGGTGCCAAAATTTTCTTCACTCGAAACCTTAATCGTCCCGCCCATCATGTCTATAATATTCTTCGTGATGGACATGCCAAGACCTGTGCCCTGAATGCCGCTCACCGTCGAAGAATTCACGCGGGTAAACGGATCGAAAATCTGCTTCAGGAATGCTTCGCTCATGCCGATGCCGTTATCTTTCACCAAGAACTCATAAACGCCATAGCCCGATTCAGCCGACAATTCCTTGACATTCATCGTAATGAGTCCATTTTTCGGCGTGTACTTGATGGCGTTCGAAACAACGTTTAACAGCACCTGATTCAAGCGCAACTTGTCACAGAAAATCATTTCATTGTGAACGTTTTCAAGTTCCACAAAGAACTGCTGTTTGCGATTGCGGACATCCGAAAGCACAATTCCCTTAAGCGTGTGGATAATATCCGAAAGGCGTTCCGGACGGGCGGTAATGTTCATCTTGCCCGATTCGATGCGGCTCATATCGAGCACATCGTTAATAAGAGCAAGCAAGTGTTCCGAAGACTGCCCGATTTTCGAGAGGTAATCAGCGACCTGTTCCTTGTTGTCGATATGCTCTGCCGCAAGGCCCGTAAACCCGATAATAGCGTTCATCGGTGTACGGATATCGTGGCTCATGTTGTTGAGGAACGTCGTCTTTGCGCGGCTTGCAGAATTTGCCATCTGTAGCGCCCGTTCCAAAGCTTCCTGGTCTTTCTTCTGCCTGCGCGTTTCTTCGTCAACGCTGTGGAAACCCGCCACAATCTGCACCGGGTTCGTTGCAGTCAGCACAAACTTGATTTGCCAATATTCAACGTGTCCAAAGACATTCGCCTTGAAGTTCACGTAATAGGCGTTCTTGTTTTTGAGGTTTTCAAGAACAATTTCCCGACGTGTCGCCTTACAGAAGCCTTCGCGGTCCTCTTCGCAGACAAACTTTTCGACAATGGCATCAATTCGATTTGCAAAGCCTTGAATTTCGTTCCAGTTCGGGAACAAACGCAAGAAGACGTCCGTACAGCGGTACACGTTTTCATGCATGGAAACAGTATCAATATAGCACACCAAGTCAAAGTCTTCGGCAAGGCCTTGAATCACCGCCTGCTGCTGGATTTCCTTGCGGAGCACGTCATCCTTGTCGGCAAAACCAAGCGCAGCAAATGTCGGATGGTCCGAATCACCCACCTTCACGAGCTTCATCTCGCAATAGCGATTGAGGAAGTTCACGTACATCGTGTTAAAGCTTTTCTGGGTGGCAAGCTGCTCGCGGATATTCTTGAGAGAACCCGCCTGGAGCATGCGATTCTTATAGATGCCGCTCACAAACTTGTCGACATAGACAGAGTACGCTGCCGAATACTTGACGTTTCGTTTGAACGTTTCGCCAAACGAGTTCGCCGTCGCCTTATTCATGGAATAAGGCGTAATCTCTTCGGTTTCGAGATTGATGTAGTACACCGACGTGTATTCAGACGATAGCGCTTCGATAATGGAAATATTGCGTTCGAGTTCTACTTTCTGTTCTGCAATTTTTTTGTTCAGCTGAATCTTTTCAGCACGTTTCTTGTCCACTGCGGCAAACGTCATAATCACAAGAGTCGCAACGCCATTGCGGCGTTCCACGACCTGCATCACAAAGCTTATCCACGGGTTCTTGAAAATCGAAGCCTTAAAGAGCAATTCGCGACGGTCATCGTAAGCAAGGAGACGCTGGATATACTGCGGGCTTGCAAGGCGCATCCATTCTTCCTTGTATTCGCTATCGACAATCTGCACCATTCGGCTAGCGCGATAAGAACATGTATTGCGCTCTTGCTCGTTGCCAAAATCAACATTTTTCGAGGGCAAAATTTCACGGGCCGTATCGTTCGACAAATCGCAAAGAAGTATCGCCTCGTACTCCGCCATAATCTTTTCGTGAACAAAGCGTGCGCTAACCTCGTCATCACGGTTTGCAAAGGCGACCACCATTGCCGTCGGCTCTTCATTTTCATCATCGACCTTCACGAACTTCATTTCGCTGTAGCGGATTTGCCCCGCAACATTCGAACGGAACAACGTCACATAGGTCTTATTGTTCTTAAGGTAGGCCTTGATGTTGTTGAGTTCACCAGCCTCAAACATTTTTGGCTTATCGGCGTCACAAACAAAGTCTTTTACAAAGCTTAGGTACACTTCATTGTAGAGCGCACCCTTTTTTATCATCGTCTCATAATAACGCTGCGACAACTCGTTCATGGAATATGGAATCACCTCATTGGTCACGAGGTTCACATACATCACCGAGGAATATTCCGACGCAAGCACGTCGATAATCGAAAGGTTGATTTCCAGTTCCTTTTTCTGCTGCACGAGCTTTTCGTTCAAGCTGAGCCTTTCGGACTGGTCCCTATCCACAACCGTGGACGTCATGACAAGCGTTACCGGGACACCGTCAATCCTATCCAGGACACGGAATACGTTGCGACACCAAAAATACGAGCCGTCACCCGTCAAATGCTTGAAAACAATTTCCCGGCTATCTGTAGTCGCAAAAATACGTTTCAAGTTTTCAATACTTCCAAACTCATTCCACTGTTCCCGAAATTCTTCATGAACAAATGCAGACGCGTTCTTGAAGCCGACTTCAAAAGGAATAATATCCTTTTCTTTTACGCCATTGTAATACTTTGACCTGCGAATAACCTGTATGATATTCTCTTCCAAGTTGATAAGGTCAATGTTTGCAAATTCTTCACTGACTTTTTCGTTGATTTTTTTATTGATGACTTCATCGTTCTTGTTGACAAAGCCCACCAAAAATTCATTATCGTCACCAATATCAAAACGCATCACGCGCGCTTCGTACCAGCGGGCATAACCAAGAGCAATATCACGGAACAGGTAGCGGAAATTACGCTCGCGAGAAAGGCGGTCAAGGACATTGTTTATGTCAAGGCCTTTCTTCATCATCTCCCGATCAGCGGGATGAATGACGTCCATGACAACAAGTCCACCTATTCCATTGAGCTTGCCCTCGGCCGGAAAAAGACCTTTGAGTTCGTCCTTGCAATACAAAGTCCTGAATGTCTTTTTTGTCGGGTTGAAGACAAAAACGGACTCCACCTTTTCGCCAAACTTCATGACGATATTTTCGTTGAGGTGGCGTTCAAGTTCGTAACGCTGCTTGGAACGGATGTCGCGGTCCACATTGCGCAGTCTTAAAGTAAAGCCCTTAAGCATGCCGGACTTGTCGCGGTCGGCAAAGAAGTTCATCTGGAAATAGACTTCGGCACCATCCAGTTCACATCTAAACGGGACTATATATTGAGTGGCTTTTTCAAGATTTTGCGCAATCACTTCGCGACGGGTTCGTTCACGAAAATCATCACGATCTTCGGAGCAAACGAAATTATCGCAAATGAGCTTAAACCGCTTACGGAGATTGCGCTCTCCACAGAGAGCG
Organism: Fibrobacter sp. UWB7; assembly: GCF_900142945.1. Taxonomy (NCBI): domain Bacteria; kingdom Pseudomonadati; phylum Fibrobacterota; class Fibrobacteria; order Fibrobacterales; family Fibrobacteraceae; genus Fibrobacter; species Fibrobacter sp. UWB7. The sequence continues at coordinate 120,356 of NZ_FRCO01000003.1, read as the reverse complement.
GGTACACGGGCGACCAAAAACTGGCTCGCATGGAAAATATCGACATCATCTTCATCTAGATTTTTTGCCAAATCGACATAGCAGACACAGTCAAATTCATCAGCGATGGAATCGATGATTGCATTACTTTTTTCAATCCAGGATTGTTGATTTACGTCTTTATTTATCATTCATGCTCCGTCCCTATTAAATATATGAAAAATCCCCAAAAAGCAAATGTTTTCCCCAAAAACATGAGATTAAGGTCACAGGCAAAAAAGTCTTAAAAAAACTCAATTTTTCCGGTGTCAACGCCTAAAAATGACAGAAATAAAAAATATATTGTTGCTATGCAACACTTACACTTAAAATTTGCGCTTAATCTTGAAAATCTCGCCGACGAAATGATCGACGCTGTGTCCAAAGCCTGGACAACCCCCTTTGAAGCCCCAGTGGTTATCTTCCCCGACCCGAAACTGGAACAGTGGTTCCGCCTGAAATGGGTACAGAAAAAGAAATCGCTCATCGGGTTCAAATCGATGATGATCGACCGATTCCTCATGGAAATCCTCATCGGCGACGATAAGCAAAAGCAGAAACTCCATGCCGACATGTTGCGGAATGTAATCCTCGCGTACCTCGTCAAGGAAACAGACGGGACTCCGAACTACATGCGCATGGACGACGAAGTCAAGCGCTATTTAGTGGTAGACGGAAAGCTCGACGAAACGCACCTTTTCGACTTCGCAAGCAAGATGGCATCGCTATTCCTAGAATACGAAACAAGCCGTCCAAGCGAATTCATTAGTGGCACTGAAGGCTTTCTCGACAAGTGGAAGCAAGATCATTTGAATGACTTTTTTGGAATTGCAAATCCAGACATAGCAAAGCGCGAAGCCTGGCAGCGCGAACTGTACTCTGCCATCTTCCACGAACACGACGGCAAGCCCTCGTTACTGACGGAAGTCTTCGAAAACGAAGCGAAGCGCAAGGGAATTGAACGCACAGACTACTTGACTATTCCCTATCTCTACGAAGCATGCAAAGAGAAAGGCACTAAAAATGTCAAGTTCCACACGGAACACATCGGCAACACGCCCCTCTTTATTTTCGGCCTTGGCGGCATGGGGCAATTCTACCGCGTGATTTTGCAGAAGTACGCCGAAACCCATGACGTTTACGTCTACATCCAAAACCCCTGCATGGAATTCTGGGAAGACGCGTCCACAGTCCAAAACCAGACTGCCACAGTCCACAGGAAATGGCAATCCAGCAATGGTCAATGGAGCGACAACGGAGAAAACCTCGACAGCGTTTGCAAAAAGATGTCCCTGGACTATTCCAACGCCGGTGACAACACAGACATTGACGACATTTCCGAATACAAAAACGAAGAAGCGGAATCCGAAAACACGTTGCTCTGCAACTGGGGCCGTTCCGGTCGTGACAACATCAAGCTCTGGTGCCAAGCCACAGATTACGATTTCGGCTTCAGCATAAGCGGTCGTGATGGCAAGTCCAGCGACGAAATAAGCGACGCCAGCGAACTCCCGCAAGACACGCTTCTGCACAAGGTGCAGTACGCGATAGCAAACCGCCAAAACACGCTGCCGAACTTTACCGCAAGCGATTGCAAGGCGCACGACTTTAGCCTTGACATTACCGCCGCCCCGACCAAGATTCGCGAAATCGAAGCGTTGCACACGAACATCAGTAAGCTCATGCAAAACGGTGCACGAGTGAACGATATTCTCGTGGTATCGCCCGCATTGGACGATTACCGCACCGCCATCAAGACGATTTTCGACCAGACTCCCGAAAAGAAAAAGTATGCCGGAGAAAACGAAAAAGAAGGATTCCTGCACATCCCATTCGCCATCGTAGATTCTCCTGCCAGAAGCTCTCTGACCGAAAACGTTTTGGAAAACCTGTTTGCGATTCTCGAGCAGGGTACCATCACACGACCGACATTCTTTGAATTGTTGCGCAACCCCGTTGTACAGCTGACGCGCCACATTACCGATGACGACGTCAGCAATTGGGAAAGCTGGATTGAAGCGACAAACGTCTACCGCGACCGCGAGCAGAAAAAAGAAGACTGGCTGAGCGGCGTACGCCGACTGCTCCTCGCCAAGATGACAAAGAATCGTGTCGAATTTTCCGACAGCGAATTTCTGCCATACGCCGACATGGCGACAAGCGACAGCAACTCCCTCTGCAAGTTTGTAGAATGCATCGACTCGCTCAAGAAGTGGATGGAATTTGCAGGCTGCAAGCAGAACGAAAAACACGAAACCGTTTGCGAAAACCGCATTGAAAACCTCGACAAGCTTTGCGATTTCATCAACGAATGGCTCTCGATGGCAAGCTCTCCTGACGGATTTGCAAGCGAAAGAATCATCGTCAATAATGTAACGCAGGGCATCGAAGGTCTCCGCAACCAAATGGACGCCGGGTTACAAAGTATCTCGTGGAAAGTGGTCAAGCAGACGCTCCTCAATGCAGCACAATCATCCGCTTACAGCTGCGGCTCGCTGTTCGTCAATGGCATCACGTTCATGAACTTCATCCCGAACCGAATCATCCCTGTAAAGCACCTGTTCTTTATCGGTGGTGATTCCATGAACTTCCCAGGCGCAAAGCAGCAGAACACGCTCGATCTCCGCAAGTCTTGCCGCCCATGGCCGGGTGACGACTCGCCTATCGCCAAGCGCCGTTACGCCTTCCTCTGCCAGCTCATGAGCACAAGCGAAAGCTTCCACATCAGCTACGTGAATCAGGACATCCGCAAGGACGCAGAACTTTACCCGACCTCAATCGTGAACGACATCCGAAAGTTCTTGATCAACGCCGTCAACAGCCAAACCGATGCTTCCGGTGAAAAAGTCAGCCAGTCCGAAGCCTGGCCCGAGAACAAAATCTCGCTCGATGAAACTCGCGATTTTGGCGACTTGTTCACGCAAAAGAGCCTCCGCAACAAGCGCGCATTCCTCAACATGATGCAAGACGGGTACGCCCACGCGAATCCGGAAGCAGACGCCATCAAATCCGCAAGTAGCAACATTAAGGCAAAGCTCCCTGAACGAGTTTCAATTTACAAGCTGAGCGATTTCCTGAAAGATCCGTTCCAGTTTCGCATCAGCCAGATGCTTGCCGACTCTGATTCAGAAGACCCAGAAAAGGAAATGTTCGAGCCCATCCAGCTAGATAATTTGAAAAAGAGTACACTACTCAAAATGACGCTCGCAGCGGAACTTTCAAACAAGTCCGATGAACTTGATAAGTTCAAAAAGGAATCCAAGTTGAAAGGCGGAACGCCCGATGGAGTCTTTGGTGAAAAGCTCTCTGCCGAAATAGAAGCAAACAAGAAAATCATCACGGACAACATGGGTAAAGATCTTGTCCAAAAAATCAAGGATTCCTGGAGCTACCAAGCCAAAATTGAGGACATCCAATTTGAACGTAGTGATTCGGAAAAATGGACTCTTTCGGGCTCGCTGGACTGGAGCGACAGTAGTGACCTTGACAAGATTACCGAGATGATTTCGATTACGTCGTCGGGATCAGACACCACACAAGAAAAATTCATTCCTTCGTACGTCAAGGCGCTCGCTATTATTGCCCAACGAGCAAAAAATTCCGAACAATTAGACAAAGATCAAAGCATCAAAATTTCCATTTTCAACAGTAAAAAAGGAAACCCAGCAACAACGGCAACCGTCAAGATGACTCCGAAAAAAGCAACCGAGACTTTGCAAGAAATCTACACCGCCGCATTCGGCAATAAAGAACAAAGTCCTTATTTCAAGGCGGTTCCGATTGCTATTTGGCAAGAAGAAAAAAATCCCGAAAACATTCGCACATATAAAAACAAGCTCCTTGAAAAGCATGGTCCTTGGGAATATTTCGACAAAAAATCCCTATTCGACCCCATGACCGATGTGGGCTTTGATGCGGACCAAGATTTCTCAGGACAATGGACTGAGGCTGTAAATAAAATGAAAGATCTTATCAAAATAAAGATCGATTCAAAGACACCAGATAACAGTGCAACAGAACAAGACAACTAAGAAGAAGGCTTAACTATGGAAAATTTTACTCTTAAACAATTTGCCACTTCCAACAAGCTTCCATCCCAAAGCCTCTTCATCGAAGCCTCGGCAGGCACAGGCAAAACATACACCATCCAGTTGATGGTCGCAAAACTTATTAGCCTTGGCACACCGCTCAAAAAAATTCTGATCGTCACGTACACCGAAAAAGCGGCTGGCGAGTTGAAAGACCGTATTCGCAAAAAAATCGACGAAGTCCTCGTAAACCGAAAAATCGACAAAAGCGACGAAACCGAACAACCGCTTAGCGATGCAGAACTCACCCTGTTCACGAAAGCATATCAGGATGTCGATAACGCAGCCATTTTCACCATCCATTCCTTCTGTCAAAAAGCACTCAAGGAATTTGCCTACGATGCAGGGCGTCCATTCGACATGTCCATGATCGACGACAAGGAAGTTAACGACCTCATCGAAAAGTTCATTCGCGACAATTGGAGCAACGATAAAGATTTTAATTTATTGTTAGATTTCGAAGAAAAGACATCTTCTTTCATCCGCGATTTGAAAGAAAAATTCATCAAAGCTATTAACGCCTATAAAGGTTCGGATTCCAACAGTAAAGAAGTTATCCCACTGGATAAAATTGAAGAAATCTCAGTTCTGGGCTATACCTTAAGCACCGAAGACAAGCGAAAAATCGCCGAAGCAGAAAAATTTGATGACATAAAAAAATTTCCGGCATACAGCAAAGCTTTTGAAATTCTTAAAGGCAGCCCTGATCACAGATTCGGCAGTACATCAAAGAAGTCCATAAAGAATTTTACAGACACTCTCGGAAAATGGGAAAAAGGAGCTTCCCTTTATTCTGGTTCAGAGTTCAAAGATGGCAAGTATCTTCAAACAAACTGGCAACCAGACGTTTACGAGTCCTTCGTTGCATTCAAAGTACTCAACAATTTCCTCAAAAATTTCAATGATATTTTGTTGAACAATTTTTTGATTGCTCAAACGCCTATCGTTTTTGATGAATGGCAAAAACACAAGACCGATATGAAAGTCCAGTCGTTCAACGACATGATTCTCTCGGTCCACCAAGCCGTACTCGACAACAGTAAGGGAGATTCCCCACTCAAGACAAGGCTTCGTGCGCAATACACCTACGCCATCATCGACGAATTCCAGGACACAAACCAGCTGCAATGGGATATTTTCAGCGCCGTTTTCGACAAGATTTTTGTCGTGGGTGACCCGAAACAGTCCATATACAGTTTCCAAGGCGCCGACGTGAACGTCTATCAGAAAGCGATTCATGCGATTGGCAACGGAATGTCGCTACAGACGAACTTCAGATCAACAAAAGGCATCATCGACGGTTGCAATGAACTTTTCAAAGGTTGCTTCTTCACGCCTTACAGAGGCTCTCCCAAGCTCGTCGATTTCGAGGGTTCGCTCTCACCAGATAAAGAAGGTCAAATCAAGGCTTCGCCCCAAATCAACGGCAAAGAAGTCGCACCTATTTGGATCAGCCAGGAAGAAATTGATGAAGTCAAATTTGCCCAAACCGCGGTCCAGAAAATCGTGGAATGGTGTTCCTTTGTTGGCGACAAGACCGTTTTACAAGTCTTCGATAAAAAAGACTGCACCAAGCTCAGAAACGTCACCTTCAAAGATTTTGCCATCCTCGCCCGCAGTCGAAGCGAAATGGACGAAATCGAAGATGCCATGCGTTCAGCCGGTGTACCATTCAGCCGCTACAAAGACTGTAAACTTTTCAGCAGCCGCGAATGCGCTGAATGGATAGCACTATTCAAAGCCATTGATGCGCCCGATTTTTCCGCTTGGAACAGACGCCTCTTGAGCGAAGCCCTCATCACAGATTTCTTCAGAATTTCTTGTCAAGAAATCGAATATGTCGAAAGCGAAGCATTTGACGATCCCGAAAATCCAGTCCGTAAGAAAATAAATTCCTGGCATGAGCTCGCCCAAAAGCGACGCTATGCAGAAATGCTCGAGCGCATTTACAGCGATACACAAATCGAAGAACGACTGACTGAAATTTCCAAATTGCAGAACTTGGCAAAACTCCGCCAAATCGGCAACTACGCCGTCGAATACCTCTACAACCATAACTGCTCCCTCGAAGATATCGTGCGCCACTTGGAAGCTCTAGCCAGTTACAACACAAGTGCCGAAGATGAAGACGGAAACCTCATCGAAAAGAGCACCGACTATGACGCCGTACAAATCATGACCATCCATGCCTCAAAAGGTCTTGAATTCCCGATCGTTATCTCTGTAGCCGGTTTTAAGCAAAGGTACACGAAAGACCCGGGACCATTCCTTTATCACGACCAAAACGAAATTCATCTTGGGTTTGTAGAAGATGCCAAGAAGCGCCGCGCCCAAGAAGAACTCGAAGAATGGAAACGACTCTTCTACGTCGATTTCACGCGAGCATCTTCTCTCTTGATTTTACCACGCTACAAAAAATGGTATAAGAGCGAAAAAAAGAATGACAACGATAATGACGATAGCACAGTCAAGGAAGTTAAAGTCAAAGACGAATTCAAGTTCATTGACGGAGCCATAAAGGATTTGCTCAACTCAGAAAACGCAAGCGAGCTGACAACCATCTTCCCAACTCTTGAAAACTGGGATCCTAACACATTAAAGAAAAACGTCAGGAACAACATTCTCAAGCCGCTCAATGAAAAATCCGGAGCAGGCGCAGTTTTGACGAACGAAGAAATCGCTCAAAATATCGCCCAGCAAAAGATCAACATGGCAAGCTTGCAGGGAAAACTCGCTACTGCAAGCATCATGCAATTTTCGTACAGCACGCTTTCCGGAAAGGCTGATTCGCAAATCGAATCCGATGACGGCAGCAACATCAACCCCAATGGCGATGACACAACGGCAACACAAACAACCGCAGTCAAGATTAGCGATATCGACAAAGAGGTGAAAAACTGCACTATTGCTTTCAACGAAGAACTTGATTACCAGACGAACCTGAACGAAACTGCGAAAAAATTCCCGCGCGGCTCGCACGCCGGTAATGCCCTCCACCGCATTTTTGAAAACACCAAGTTCATGGAATTCGGTGAAAAAAACAAGACTCTTGAACAGGCTCTCGCCAATCCAAAGACGCAGAACCTCATCGAAGAAGAATTCAAGCGTGAATCGCTCCCCATCTGGAATCATCGCGAAGCTTGGCTTGACATCGCCACACGCTATACCTGGAACACGCTAAACGCAAGGTTGCCGGAAATCGCAGGCAGCACGACGACATCGGAGACGTTCGCACTTACCGACATTCCCGAAAGCGACCACAAGCCCGAAGTTCAGTTCAACCAGGACGCCTCCGAGAAAGATATTCTCTGGCGCTTCTGCAAAGGCTTCATCGACTTGCTTTTCGTCCGCACCATAAACGGTCAAAAGTACTATTCCATTCTCGACTGGAAATCGGATATGCTCGAGAACAACAATTACACGCCCGAAGCACTCAAGGAAAAAGTCGATAACGATTACTCCATCCAACGCGTGCTTTACAGCTACTGTTTGATCCAATGGCTCAAGCAGTTCTACGGCGAAGGCACAGCCGAGAACTTGAGCAAGGATGACATTTTCACAAAGCACTTCGGCGGCATTTATTACGCGTTCATCCGTGGCACCGAAGGCGGCACCCCCAAGGGCATTTACGCACAAACTTGGGAAAGCTACGATAAACTCGAAAAAGCCTATCAAAAAGTCAAAAAACTCATGAGCAAGACCTCCAATAAGGAGGGAAAATAATATGAACAACAAAACACTCGCTACACAATCGATTGACGAATTCATTGACGCCCTCATTGAAATACGCGGGCTCGTTCCGCTTGACAAGCACTTGCTCCATCTGCTTTTTGAAATCAAAAGCGACATTTCTCTCCAAACGCAAAAATTCTTGACGCTCAGTATGTCGCTTCTCGACGACGGCAACACGCGCGTTCCGCTAGACGCAGAACAGTTCACGGAAAAGTGGACCCGCAAATGGAATGGTCTTGTCGCACTCAGCATCAGCACTGCCGAAGAAGATATCGACGAAAGCGCCTATGCAACTGCAAACGATTTTGCAAGCATCATCAGTGACGGTATTCAAGACATTTTGACGAAAGACTTTTCCGCCATCATGGAAAGCCGCGAGACCGACACAGAGTCCGTTGAAAACGCCAAGAGCAAGCCTTTTGTCCTCGCCAAGCGCAATAACGGAACGCACCTTTACTTCACCAAGCATTTCGATGCCAAATGCGTGATTGAAAAAGCAGCGAATATTTTGTTCAAGGACGGCAGCAAGCCGAGCCAAAAAGAAATCGATGATTGCACACAAAAAATCGCTGACATGTGCGAGCCTAAAGACGGCAAAAAGTTCATCATCAAGGAACGCCAAGCCGAAGCCATCATCCGTGGGCAAACAGAAAACTTGGTCATCACTGGCGGCCCGGGCACCGGCAAGACAACCGTCGTTCTCTACATTCTGTGGAACCTGCTCGCAAACCACAGCGAAATGCTCGACTGGAACATCTATCTCGCCGCTCCGAGCGGCAAGGCAGCCGACCGCATGCGCGAAAGCCTTATCGGCGGTCTCTCGAAAATTCGTAAAGAACAACAGACCGGTGATAACGAGCGCGTTTTCCGCAAACTGAACGAACTCGAAAGCAGCACCATCCACCGCCTGCTCCGATTCTCCAAAAGCAAGGGATGTTTCACATTCAACCGCAAAGAACTATTCCCCAAGAATTCCATCTTCGTCATCGACGAAGCTAGCATGATCGACATCGAAATGTTCGCAGCCCTCCTCGAAGCCATCCCCGAAGGCGCGCGCATATTCATCCTCGGCGACTCATTCCAGCTCCCGTCTGTTGATTCCGGAGCCGTCCTCGGCGAAATCTTGAAAGTACAATCCGGCAAGGATTTCTCCGTCATGCTCAACGAATCCAACCGATTTGACGACAGTTCAAACATCGGTAAGCTCGCTGCAGAAATCAAGAAAGTTGCCGAAAGCAAGGACAACAACCAGTTCGTCCCGCACAAATTCACCATTACCGGTGAAGAGTCTGCTCCTGAAAATGACGAGTCCCCAAAATTCAAGGACAAAGTTCTTTACAAGAGCCTCGAAACTGGCGACAAACCGCTTACGAAAAAAGAAGAGGAAAAGCTCATCGAATCGTTCATTAGCGAATGGTCTCAAGATTTCGCCAAGCTTCCCGAGTTCGCCGTGCAAATCAACCCACAACGTACCGGCATCGAAGCAGACGACCCAGAACAAAAGGAAACAAAACGTCGCAACGACATTTGGAAGCTTTCGTTGACAAAGCGAATCCTCTGCGCTGAACGTCGTGGCCTCCGAGGCGTAGAAAACATAAACAAAAAAGTTTGTTCTAAAATCAAGAGTCTCTGGCGCGCAAAGAAGAAAGAAGAAGGCGAAACCGTCCAATGGGACGACTCCGGCTATTTCCCTGGACAGCTCCTGATTATTACCAAAAACCAGGAAATGTTCAAGCTCTACAACGGCGACACAGGCATCGTCGTCTTTGACGGCAACACTCCCTGCCTCATGCTCAAAAAAGCGCCTCCACAAAGAAAGGACCTCCAAAAGACTCGCGATGACTATGTATTCTACCCGCTTTCGATCCTCCCCAAGGATGCAATCGCGACAGCATTTGCCATCACCATCCACAAGTCGCAAGGCTCCGAGTACAATCACGTGACCATGTTCCTGCCGACCAAAATCGGGCACCCCCTGCTCACGAACCAAATCATCTACACAGGCATTACCCGCGCTATGGATAGCGTCACCATCATCGCAAACGAAGACACATTCGAAGCCGCCGTGACCACTGTCAGCGAGCGTGACACGGGAATTTCGCTATAGTTTTGCAATTCCCCGTTTTTCCACCCGCGTTTCTGTGTATATTTAAGTAAGAAAAAAATAAAGGAAGAATCATGGCAACAATCAAAGAACTCAAAGCAAATGGCGCCCCGCGTTTCAAAGTCCCGGGCAAAGAAGAAATCTATGACGCATTCGACCAGTTCCTCGCTGAGAACTTCCTCGGCGAAACCGTCGAAACCGTCCCCGCAGCACCGGCCAACGGCGAATTCGCTCCGCAGGCAGTCGCCCTCTACGCCATCGCCAACACCGGCAAAGGCAACGCAGGCCTCTGGAAAGCAGGCACCGGTACGTCCTCCAAGAATTGGGACCTCAGCTTTTTGCAGGGCATCCTGAACCAGTTCTCCACCCTTCCGGCAGCCACCCGCGGCAAGACCGTTTCCGAAATCAAGGAACAGCTCGAAGACTTCGCCTCCAAGAAGTTCGCAAAGAATCCCGCAAACGCCCGTAACGGACTTTTGCACCTCTGCAACCCGAACATCTACGCCCCGATCTATTCCTTTGCAGATAAACTCGCCATCTGCAAGGAACAGTCCCGTTTGCTCGAAGACTTCAAACTTTCTAAGCGCTGGGACAGCGGTCTCTTGAAGCTCAAAGTGTTCCGCAAAGACGGCTACGTCGCCATCCAAACCGACGAACAGCTCTGCTGGATTTTTGACAAACTCTCTTCCATGCACAAAATCGAAGACGAAGAATTCGAAGTCTTCATGAAGAACTATTTCACCGCTCCGAAAAAGAGCACTGCAAAGAAGAAGCAGTAATAGAATGTCACCCCGGATTTATTCCGGAGCCGCCATACACAAATGTTTACAGCACATCGCCCGCAATTACGCGGGCGATTTTTTTTGCAATTAAGCCCCCCCCCATTTCATTTTGACGCATTGGTTGTTTCACTAGCGAAACACCGACCGTTAATTTCTGAAATACCCGCTTCGCTTGCGACCATACAACCGCATTTTTCGGCCACCCACGCACACATTTTCGCACATTTTTCACCGCATTTTCCATCAAAAACCGCGTTTTTTCATCAAATTTCGCCATTTTTGCAATTTTCGCCATCACCTCAAAAAAAAATTTTTCTGCACAAGCCTCAAAAACGAAAAAGTTGGCACGGCTTTAGCTTAAGGTAGGGTGTAAAACAAAAGGGCCAACAGTAAACGCCGAGCCCGCAACAAAAAGAGGTTAAAATTATGATGAACACACAGATCCTTCCGAACGCTTTCTATGGTATCCAGAACTTCATTGACAGCTTGAACGCCGCAAACGCAAAGTGCGAATGCACCTACACGCCGAAGGCTGACTACTACGAAACCGAAGGCGGCTTTGCTCTCGAAGTCGAGCTTCCGGGTGTCAAGAAAGAAGACATGGACATCCAGGTCGAAAAGAATATCTTGACGGTCAAGGCTACCCGCGCACGCAAGGACGAAAAGTTCACTTACGAACGTAGCTTCCGCTTGGCCGACGATATCGATACCGACAATATTAAAGTATCCTTGGAAAACGGTATCCTGAAATTCGATCTCTCCAAGAAAGCTCAGGCCGCAGCCCGCAAAATTGCCATTGCCTAACGGCAATCGGGCTAGCGCCTCGTGCTGAAAAGCACATCAACCAAGCAATTTTTCATACAACTCCTCCTTAGAACAAAAAATTCCCGGCAGCGATGTCGGGAATTTTTTTATTTGTCATGCCCGCCACCTTTGTCATCCCGGACTCCGTTCCGGGAGGGCATTTTCTTTCCTATTGCCAAAATTTCTTTTTTGTACTATATTTGAATTTGCGAATGATTCTCAAATTGAATTTACACGTACTTGACAGGTTGATAGTCGCATTGGCGCTCTTTTACACGGAGCGTCACGTTGAACATCACTGCCATGGCGAGCATTGCCACGTCTGTCATCACCTCCACCACTGTCTGGACTTGATTTCGGAATTTTGCTTTGAGCTCGTTGAAGCGCCGATTAAAATCATTTGCCGCTGTTTTCTTTTTAAGCTAGTGAAATTTGCAGTCCCTGTACTGCGCCCGACAACGCTAGTTTCGCAAAAGATTTTACTGCTAAATTAACTTTCCAGCAGTACAACTAAATTCTTTTTCAATAGAATCTGGCCATGAACGCCCCAGGACTCGTCTGGGATAACATCAGGCATATTCTTTCTATTGCCCTAAAAAATTATTCAACATTCATAAAAGGTTTAAAAATGAAAAAGCTTTCATTTTGTTCTTTGGCGTGCGCCATTTTTGTCGCAGCGCTCTTTTCTCTCGTAGCCTGCAACAGCGTTTCCGAAAACAAAAAGCAGGAATCACACGAGCTCTCCATCATCACCACCATTTATCCAGAATACGCGTGGGCAAAAGAAATCCTCGGAACACGCACCGATTCCGTCAATCTCACGTTGCTCATCAAGAACGGTATCGATTTGCACAGTTACAAGCCCACAGCCCACGATGTCGCAAAAATCGCTAGCGCCGATATGGTGATATACGTCGGTGGCGAATCTGACGAATGGATTAAAGACGCGCTCACTGCTTCCCCGAAACAGGGTCGCATTGAATTCAATTTGATGGAAGCTCTTGGCGACCGCGTAAAGGCAGAAAAAATCGTCGAAGGCATGCAGGCTGAAGAAGAACACCACCACGAACACGCAGAAGCCCATGAAGCAGACGAACACGAACATCACGCAGAACACGAACATCATGACGAGCACGCCGAAGCTCATGAGCACCACCATCACGATGAAGAAGTTGAAAATGATGAACACGTTTGGCTCTCGCTGAAAAATGCCGAAATTCTCGTCAAAAAAATCGCCGAAGAACTTTCCAAAATCGATGTCACCCACGCATCCGCCTACAAACAAAATGCCGAAGCCTACATTGCCCAAATCCAGTCACTTGACGCAGAATACCGCACCGCAGTAGAAAGCGCCGCCCGCAAGACAGTTCTTTTCGGCGACAGATTTCCTTTTCGCTATCTGGTGGACGATTATGGCATTAAGTATTATGCCGCGTTTGTTGGCTGTTCCGCCGAAAGCGAGGCTAGCTTTGAAACTATCGCATTCCTCGCAGGAAAAATGGACAGCGAATCCCTCCCGTCAATTTTCATTATCGAAAACGGCAACGATAAAATCGCAAAGGCAGTGCTTGCCGCAAGTAAAAAATCCCAGAACGCACAAATTCTCACCATCAATTCAATGCAGTCTATCACAGAAGAGCAAATAAACAACGGCATCAATTACTTATCGCTAATGAGAGCCAACTTGGAAAACTTGAAAAAGGCTTTGAACTGATATGTTTCTGCTCAAGTGCAACAAATTAACACTGGGATACAACAACAAAGACATTCTTCACAGTTTTGATTACGGGATTCATTCCGGCGAATACCTCTGCATCATAGGCAGAAACGGCTGCGGAAAAACGACGTTTTTGCGCGGCCTCGCCGGAGTTTTACGCCCAAAATCTGGGAAGATCGAACTTTGCGACAATCTCAGGCGAAACCAAATCGGCTACTTGCCTCAAATCACGATAGCGCAAAAAGATTTCCCGGCATCTGTCGAAGAAATCGTCCTTTCGGCATTTCAAGGGAAAAGCCTGTTGTTGCCATTTTATGGGAAAGCCCTCCGCAAACGCGCAAACGAGTGCTTGGAACTCACGCGGACAGAGAATCTGCGGAAAGAAAGTTTCCGCGAACTTTCTGGCGGTCAAAAGCAGCGCGTTCTTTTGGCAAGGGCTTTGTGCGCAGCCGAGCGTTTGTTGCTTTTGGACGAGCCCGTCACAGGACTTGATCCCGAATCATCGCAGAACATGTACAACATCATCAAGGACCTTCACGAAAATAAAAACATGACTATCGTGATGGTCACGCACGACATTGAGGCCGCACGTAACAATGCCACCCGTGTTTTGAATTTTAATGAAATAGTGCAATAATCATGCTTGACAAACTATTCTTCTACCTAGACTTCCCTTTTGTACGCTACGCGATTATTGTCGGAACGCTCATCTCGCTATGTTCCTCGCTTTTGGGCGTCACACTCGTTCTCAAGCGATACTCCTACATTGGCGATGGGCTTTCGCACGTCGCATTCGGAGCGCTCGCGATTGCTGCAGTTCTTAAAGTCACGAACAACATGCTCATCATTTTGCCCGTGACCGTAGCTGTTGCAATTTTACTCCTTTGCGGTAGCAGAAACTCGCGTTCGGGCATACAAATCAAGGGTGATGCAGCCATCGCCATGGTTTCGGCTGGGGCCCTTGCCATAGGCTATTTGCTGATGAACATATTCTCGTCATCGGCAAATGTCGCGGGCGATGTCTGCACAACACTATTCGGCTCCATGTCCATTCTTACTCTCAAGCCGACAGACGTTTACCTTTGCGTAATCCTCTCTGCAATCGTCCTCGTAACATTCATCCTCTTTTACCACAAGATTTTCGCCATCACGTTTGACGAAAATTTTGCACGTGCGACAGGCATAAACGTCAACGCATTCAATCTCCTTATCGCCATCATCATCGCAGCGATTATAGTCCTTGCCATGAATCTCGTTGGCGCGTTACTCGTTTCGGCACTCGTCGTATTCCCTGCACTTTCTGCCATGCGAGTTTTCAAAAGCTTTTTCACGGTGACCGTTGCCGCAGCTGTAATTTCCGTCGTCTGTTCCCTCACCAGTATCATCATTGCCATCCTCGCTGGAACTCCTGTAGGTTCAACGATTGTCGCCGCCGATATTGTCGCATTCCTCATCTGTTATACAACAAGTTTCATCCGCTGCAGGAGAGCTTAACGTCATCCTGAGTCCCGGAACGGAGTCCAGGATAAACTCCGCGAAGGATCCATATTTTTGGGAGATCAAATTTTGCATAAGTTATTTACATTTTTTCTTCTACTCCTTTTCACAACAGCATCATTCGCCAAGGAAAATTCCAGCAATGCCGACATCGACCTCACGCGAATGAGCAGTACCATGGTCTACTCGATGGTCTACCAAATGGTCACCGACCCTCAAAAATACGTCGGCAAGTGCATCAAAATGAAGGGAGCCTTTTCGAGCTATTTCGATGAAGAAGCAAACCAACGTTTTTTCGGTTGTGTTATCAAGGACGCCCTCGCCTGTTGTTCTCAAGGTCTCGCATTTGAGCTAGCCAAGCCACGCAAGTTTCCAAGCGAATACCCATCCGAAGGCACATCCATCACCATCATCGGCACATTTGAATTTGAAAAAATAGAAGACGGCATCGGTTTCCCAATAATCAAAGACGCCAAAATGTTCAGATAAGATTTCACCCATACAAAGGATAAAAATGAAAATCAAACACCTCTCTCTTGCCGCGCTCTGCGCGTTCTTTGCCGCATGCAGCGACAGCAATTCCACCTCCACCGATCAGCACGAGCACTTCGAAGCCGAAGGTTGGAACCTCTATTGGCCCGACTGGAAACTCGCCTACAGTGTTTACCAAGGCAAAGAAGACAAGAGCCTCGAAACGCTCCGTGTCAATGCAAATTGCCTTAGCGAACATTTGACCGTCAAGTTCCTCGATGACGAAAAGAAAGAAGTTTCCGCACCCAAGGACGACGAGCACACACTCGGCTGGAACATTGACGATGAATCTATCCTCGACATCGAAGCATGTGGCAGTTGGGGTTTCCACCTGAAGGGCGTCAAAGAAGGCGAAACAACGCTAACGCTCAAGGTCAAGCACCACGATCACGCCGACGCCCGCACGCCGGAAATCCGCGTCATTGTTGACAAAGCTTTGAAGGCAGAAGATTGCCCATTCCAGGACGATGACGATGATGAATAACACCCTTATTAGGGCTGTCATGGGGAGCCTCCTTTGCGGAGGCTTCCTTCATTTTTCTTTTGCCCAAGAATTTATCCAAGATTTAGGCAATTCAACAGTTATTGCCGAGCAATCTAGCGAAACAATTTTAAACGGACTCCGCGAAGACGAAGTTTTAAAAGACGAAAAGCTCGACCGCAAAATTTCTACAACTATTGCAGAAACCATCAGGAACGAGCCTGATATCGCCATCCGCTCCATGGGCCCCGCCGCCGCACGCCCTGTCATCAAAGGACTTTCCGGCAGTCACGTCACGCTTACCGAAGACGGTTCCTTTTGCGGAGACATGAGTGCAACATCGCCCGATCACGCCGTCGCATCCGAAGTCCTGACCGCACACAAATTGCGCATCACGCGCGGACCACAAATTCTCGCACAATCTTTTGCCACCGCAGGCGGTGTCATTCAAGTCAATCATCAAGACATTCCCTACGATGATTCGCTTTTCCACGGCCACATCGCGAACTACGCAGAAACAGGCCAACCGGGATTCGCTACCGTCATCAGCGCAAACGCAAGCGTTCACGGCGTTTCGCTCAAAGGCGAAGCTTCAGCCCGCAACATGGGCGACATGGAAACATCCAAAGGCACGCTCAAAAACACGGATATCGAAAACAGGAGTATTGCCATCGGCGCTGCCTACAGTCTCGAGCGCTTCAAATTCGGAGCATCCTTCCGCTCGTTCAATTCCGATTACGGCATTCCCGGCGGATTCATCGGTGGTCACCCCAACGGCGTAGACATTGAACTATCCAAACGCGATTTTACTTTGCAAGGACTGTACATTCCCGCAACCCGCCCCGACACACTGAACGTCATCTTCCGTTACAATCAATACCACCACAAGGAATTTGAGACAAAGAAATACGTCGGTGCAGAATTTGCCGTCAATCAAGCAAACTTGCGCATTGAAAAATTCATCGCCAATAGCGGTCCATTTTTCGGTATTCGCCTCGGCACAGAACTCGACAGCCGCTCTGTCGAAATGGGCGGTTACGTCTTTACACCACCGACCAATTCTTACGCCGCATCGCTATTTTCCATCGCTAGCATAAACGGATGGGATGGTTTAGAAATCACCTTATCCGCACGACTGGGCGGAGCATTTTTTAGGCCACGCGAAAGTGTCGTTGCAGACAAAGACGCCATCGAAGACCGCAATTTTGTACTATGGGCTTTCGCTGCCGAATTTTCACAAATCGTCGCCCCCGGGAAATTCCTGACACTTGATGTTTTCCGCACCACGCGCGCCCCGACCATCGAAGAACTCTACAACCAAGGTCCACATCTCGCCGCCTACACTTACGAACGTGGCTATCACAAACTCGAAGCCGAAAGCGGTTACGGAGCAGAACTTGAATTTCGAGATTACGGCGAGCACTTCAACTGGCGAGCATCAACGCACATCACGTGGTTCCTAAATCACTTGGCACCTCGCGCCACCGGTGACACCAACTGGCCCCAGCTTTTGCCGATTTACCAAGTCAGCGGCGACGACGCCCTCCTCATGGGCGCAAACGCATCCATCGAGACTTCTGCAGAGCAGGGATTCTACGCCCAAGCAGGCGCAAGCTACGTTTGTGGTTTTTATCAGAACGAAAACTGGAGTGACATGCCTCAAATCCCGCCGTTCCATTTTCACGCCGAAATGGTCTACATTTGGTCACTCGTCCGTGCAGGCATCAACACGGAATTTGCACTCGCGCAAAACCGCCTAGACCGCTACGAACAACGCACACCCGGCTACGTCACGTTCGGTGCGCTACTGGAATTCCATTGGGCGCTTACGCATACCAATTACAGCATTGTCCTCCGTGGCGATAACTTATTCAATGCCGATGTCCGCAACCATCATTCGCGCCTCAAATCCGTCATGCCCGAGAAAGGACGCAATATAAGCATCCTCGCCAAAGTCGAGATTTAGTGGCAAAGCGGTGGCGATTATGGTCTTTCTCGCGCGATATTTGTATATTCTTTAGCGTAAATAAGAAGATATTACGATGGCCGATAAAGAATTGCTTGATAAAGAAGTTTTAAAGACCGTTAGCCGCATTGAACTTTCTGTGCGCGGCACGCTCGACACCGTGATGACCGGAGCTTACCACAGTTCCTTCAAAGGGAACGGTATGGAATTCAGCGAAGTTCGCGAATACATGCCCGGCGATGACGTTCGCACAATTGACTGGAACGTGACCGCCCGAACCGGCACACCTTACGTCAAAAAGTTCATCGAAGAACGCGAAATGACCATGCTCCTCATGGTCGATGCTTCAAGCAGCTCCGAATTCGGCTCGGGCAAGCAAATGAAAGGCGAAGTCATGGCAACGCTCACGGCTCTCCTCGCGTTTGCCGCCATCAAGAACAACGACAAGGTCGGCCTCCTCATTTACACCGACCAAGTCGAACTTTTCATCCCGCCCGAGAAAGGCCGCAAGCACGTGCTTCGCCTCATCCGCGAAATTCTCTACTTCAAGCCGCAGCACCACGGCACCAATACGCAAGTCGCCTTGGAATATGCCGGCAAGATTTTGAACCGCAAAGCTGTCGTTGTCGTAATGAGTGACTTTTTGGATGAAGGTTTCGAAAACGCATTCAAGATTTTGCGCAAGCGCCATGACGTTCTCGCCGTGTCCGTCGTGGACCCGCGCGAAATGGAGCTCCCGCCCGCAGGCCTCGTAGAACTCGAAGACCCCGAAACCGGCGAAACGCTTTTAATCGACACTGGCGATGCCGCCTTCCGCGAAGCATTCGCCCGCGAAGCCAAACGTCAAGGCAAGGCAACCAAGGAACTCTTCCAGCGCATGTCGATTGACTTTGTCCGCATCGAGACGCACGACGACTTCAAGGAAACGGTTGCCCCGCTCATCGAGCACTTCCGCCGCCGTGCGAAAGCTGCAAGAATGTAGTTCCTTTTTATCCTTTGCACTTTTCACCACGCCAATCCATTGGCGTGTCACTGCTATTGGCAAGAAAAAGTAACCCATATCGAGCACAACAACATTTACAAATCCTTAACACACCGAAGCGACGCTCCAGCACGCTTATTCATTTTAAAACTATAATAGTTTTCTCCAATCACAGCCTTATAGCATTCATTACTACTTCCGCGATTAGGCACAATCTGATCCACTGTAGTCAATATAATTTGCTTATTCAAATCACGGAATTCACAATTCCTTCCAGCAGACCAATACCCCGCTGGGAGAGCATTAAAACCATACAAATCTTCATTCACACCATCGTCCCAAAAATCCACGGACTTCAACCCGACACCCTTCGCCAAATCTCCATTATTGGCATCATCAAATTCCATCAAGATTTCCAATTCATTCATTGTTGGAACATGCCACCCATCAGGGCAAATACCCTGAACAGGCAAACATATATCAAGATATGCATTTTTGTCATTATAGGACGAATCCAAATTCAACGCAGCACTCCATGAATAAAGACGGCCGTACTTTGTACAAGATTCAGCTTCATTATCATAGCACCACGAATTTCCAGCAAGATTCAACGTCGATAAACTATCAGAATAATTTAAATTTTCCGCCATCCATACCTGATTGCCTATGGTTACAACTTTATATTTTCGCCCATCACGTGGGTCTGTAATTGAGCCATCTATTATTTCGACAGGAGACGGTCGAGATGCTAAAACAGAATCTGTGCATCGATACAACTTTTTAGTTTCTTCAATTATATGAATTAACATCGATTCACGAGAAACTTCCCTCACAACATAATTAGAATCTGCATCAAAATCACATATATAAAAATAGCTCACATCAAAAGCATTAAACCCATCATTTCTAAACCGATCTCGCGGAAATTCACAAGGTCCTTGTTTTGCCATATACGCTTTTCTAAACGCATTTATGGCCGTCTTCTTATCAGTCTTTACAAAACTATAAGAGTCCCCTTTTTTCTGGCATCGATAAAGATTAGTTTTATAAGAAACAAATCGCAACTCATCATTGTCTTTACAAGGTTCCTGTTTTCCCCAAAACTCATATTCTTGAGCACGAGTCGAATCAGTCTCTTTAAAAGTGTAAGCCCAAACACCTCTTCTAAGCTCTACACTATCACAAATATAATAGCTAGAATCCGTTTTCACTACACGATAACGGTCACTCTCACGATCACAGGATTTTTCAGAAGCTAAAAATTTATACTCATCATTTATCGGTTGCCAGGATTTTGTCGTACAAACGTACTCTTTACCATGCAATGTATCAATAGTCCATAATTCTCCGACAGAACACACATTTAAGTAATAACTTAATGTATCTTGATTGAATGCGTTCCAAGTCGATCTATACGCATCACATTGATAAACGGTTCCCCTAAACACACCCTTTGTGTGACCACACCCCGAACAACACTTGCCCAAATAATGATTCAGCACAACTTGCTCACTAGATACAGACCAATGGTCTTCATATTGTTCAAGACTCTTATAATATTCTTCGTATCCTATATTTTTTGACTTGAGCATTATACGGTGATCGCAAGTATAATGGACGCTATCAACATCTTCATATACGTAGGCTTCAGCTCCTGAATAACTGCAACTACCAAGTTTCTTTTCGCGTTCCGTCAACAAACGTTTAAATGGCCACAAATTATTATCACAAATAACAGAATCTCCAAAGAACACCGATTTCTCATTTAAAATCGCATAAGCTGACCAATTTGGATCGCATTTTTCTAGACCATATAAATAATCTATCAAACCACTATAAATCTGCCAAGCCATCATTGTACTATTTGGATCACCCCACTTTCGATCCCACAAAAATTTTTTATAAAATCCAAGCCAATTATCTAACAAATTATCGGCAATAGCCACTTTCGTTTCTGCATCATCCCAACTGCCATCAGCAAAATCTTTTCTAAAACTAGAAATCCACTTATCCTGCAATTGCAATGAATCACCTTCCATAAAAATAACAGGCACCATTATATCATCATTTTTATTTTGAATTTTTTCCAATGGTATATTCACAAATGATCCCGATTCAAGCAGAGACAGTTCCTTTTGTATTTCATTCGAAGCAATCGATTTTGCCGCTGCAAAAGGGAAACCTTCTTTTACAAGATTTTTCACCCTGAGCACTTCAAGATGATTAACCAATCGTACAAGAACACTATCCACATTCGAGATATCCGTCAATGTTTCAAAAGAAAAAGACGTTTCCAATTTACCAACAGAAGTCCATATTCCATCTACAGAAATCTTGACATACGGAGACTTATAAGATCTTTTCGGGAAAAAGAATTTATCCCCTTCGATATCCCCCTCTATTTTCGTTCCTTCATTCAAAGAACTATCAAGTTCAGTAACATAAACATTTTTTGCTTTAAAATAATATTCAGAAATACTAATTTTTCCCGATAAAATACGGTTCTGCAGTGGGAAATCTCCATACAAATTATGATTTTTTATCTCTTCATAATCCGTGTCCGCATTTTCATAATACATATCTTCATAATAGCACCCAACAAGTCCAAAAAGGATTATGGCAAGGAACGCAAACACGCTTTTTTTTCGATTCAACAAAAAATACATTTTATATCCCTCTGTTGGCATTCTTCATCACCCTTTTGAACATCCATATCAAACAAAAATTCTTTTTTCTCAATTTTCAAACGAAAATGATACTGTTTTGTAACATCACAATCATAGCCATCTTCTCTAGAATAAAAACTTGTTGATGGGTCCAAAATTTCAAATTCACCCTTGTTCAAAAGCTTTACATCACTATAATCGTCATTACGAACAATCACTTTTTGGGCATTTTTGCAATTAAAATCACGACAACCATAGATTTCAACTAGGATAGAATTTAGGGTTCTACCATTATAATAATCATTAGGATTACCATCAAATACAATACTTAAACTTATCGAAAAGGGTTCATTAGATTTATTCAGCGTTCCCGAAACAAGGACTACATTAGAGAGAGAATCTTCTGACTTCGTTTTTAATTCACTACTAAGAGGCGTATAATTTCTAAAATAATAAGCATCGTATAAATTTTCTTTTTTTATAAACTCAAGTAATGCGGAGTCTGCAGATTTCCATGATGCAGATTTCACCACAACACGATCAATATTATTTTTTACCGTATAATAATCGTACTGAGAACCGCAACCTTCAAGAGAATAGGCTGCCCAAAAACACAATAGCACGCAACAAAAAAGTTTCATATTTAACAAATCCATAGCAATAATGGCTATATAAAAAATATATCTTTTTGAAAAAATATATACGTTTTTCATCGCCGTTATTAAACCGTTCATCCGTCAAATTTGTTCGGGTTCTTGATTTAAACAAATTCTAGTTTCAAAGATTTAAATTCAGAAATACTTTCAAATTCCATTTCAAATAAAAACAAATATTGCTATTAGACTCACACTCTGCGAGCCTAAACTACAACTTTTTTCTTCAGTAACCCTTCTTGGATTCTACATGAAGCAAATATTTTGAACTTTATTACAAGGAATGGAGTAACACTAATTAAACTGTCGCCGGTCTATACCCTAGCAATTTCATGCTATAAAGCGCGGTGCCTTTACTGATGCTGCGAACGCCCGTAGCATAACCGAAAATTTTTCGCAGTGGCACGTCAGCTTTCAAAAAGTGCGTTTTGCCATCGCCTTCGATTTCTTTCACTTTGCCGTCACGCGCCTGGATATCGCCCGTCACAAGGCCCGCAAAATTCACAGGGCATTCGAGCGAAAGTTCCATCACAGGTTCGTACAACTGCACATCCGCAGGTTTCACAAGTTTTGCCACCGCATCAGCACAGCACTTCTTGATCATCGGCGGGAGCGCCCCTTCTGTCCATTCAAAGCGATGGACTTCAAAACGCACACCGACAAGCGGACCCTTCCCGAGCACGCCAACTTCAGTCGATTCCAAAAGTGCCGAGCGCACGCCTGCCAAAATTTCAAGCGGAGCCTTTTCCATAAATTCCGCAGACAAGCGAATGTCATGCGCATCACCTTCTAGCGGAGAAGCCGAAATGCTAATGGACATTTTATGCGGACCAATCTGGAATGTGTTTTCGGCAGGGCCAACTTCACGGCACAAACGTTCTTGCCAGCGCACTTCAGGACTCCCGGCACGCACTTCGCAGCCAAATTCACGCTTGAGGCGGGCAAGCAAAACATCGAGCTGCACCTCGCCCACGGTATGCAAATACCAAAATCCGCCATCGTCCTTTTGCACGCGGAAACTCGGGTCCATTCGCGCAAGCACTGAGAGGCTGCGCTCCACGTGGGCATAATCTTCCGTGCGTACGCATTCCACACGTGTTTGCAACAATGGCAAATAATTTTCGCTGATTGACGGCGCGGCATTCCCATTCAGCGCGGCATTTTCAACAACATTCCCCGCCGCATCTCGCTCCGCGCTCTCGCTGCACATTCCACAACCATCTAACCGAATCACCTGCCCGAGTTCCGTTTCAAACGGCGAGACCATCGCATAAATATCGCCCGAACGGATTTCATCCACCGGCAAAAGCATATTCGCCTTGAGCCTCGAAAATTCAAAACCCGCCGGCCAATCGCGACGCAACAAATCCACGTGACTGCGGAACAGCGAAATTTCGCCCACGCCACGGAAATGTCTCAAGCGCACAACTTGCCCAAGCTCATTTTCACCAAACGTCGGGACTTCCGGCAAAAAGAACGAAAGCGCCGTCACAAGGCTGCGAATGCCAAATCCTTCCAGCGCAGAACCCGCATAGCAAATCACATATTCATCGCTTGCAGCAAGAGCCTTGAGCCCGCGCAAAAGCATCTTCGGCGGTACCGGTTTATTTTCAAGCGCTAGCGACAAAATTTCATCGTCAAAGTTGCTTGCAAATTCCACAGCCTCGTCGTAATACTTTTTTAAAAGCGCACGCTCTTCCGCCGCACCCGCATCCGATTCCCAGCCGTCATCGAGAACTTCCGCACCTGATTCCGAATGCACCAAGCGACTTTGGCTCAGCACATCGAGCATCGCGCACATCTTGCCATTTTTAAACTGCGGCACAGACATGAGCACCGGGCGCACGCCAAGCGTTTCTTCAATGTTGATGAGTGTTTCATCCAGCGAGTAATCGGGATTGTCAAGCTTATTTACAAACAAAATTGTACGCACACGGGATTCGCGCAACTTGCGAAACGATGCAAGCGTCTGCGTTTCAACGCCACTTGCGGCACTTACCACAAGCACTGCGCCTTCCACAGCCGTAAGCGCCATATCAACTTCGGCACCAAAGTCGACATGCCCCGGCGTATCAATAAAATTGAACCATGTATTTTTCCATTCGAAATGCGCCACGCCACTTTCAATCGTGATGCCGCGTTCCTTTTCTTCGGGCATGTAGTCCATCGTGGCTAAGCCATCTTCCACGCGCCCCGGGCGGTGAATCTCGCCCGCCGCGAAAAGGATTCTCTCAGAAAGTGTCGTCTTGCCCGCATCAACGTGGGCGAGAATGGCAATATTTCGAATCGGCTGTTTCATAAGCCCAAAGATACATTTTTACCGGTTCATGAACGAGAGTTTCAGCGCATTCTTGTAGAGTCGATTTGCCCAAGCTTCATGGCTTGCAGATTCACCATAAAGGTCATCCAGAATCGTCCGGATTCCCGCCACACCGCCACCTTTTTTCAAGATGTACACCACAAGCAGGCTAATCACACCCAGCGACGAATTGATAATGTCCAAGTCCGTATTTGCAAGCTGGAACGCCGCCAAGTGGTACGCATCATCAGAATCCTCCTTGATGAGTTTATCCACATCTGCAAGCGTTTCAAAGCGTAAGAACTTCAGCGCCTTCAAAAAAGGCATCATCGACGACTCGTGAATTTCCGCCTGGTTGATTGCCGCAATACGCTGGTTCAACTTATCAAACGGTCGCAGTTTCAGGTAATTCGTAAACGAGTCGCCGTTCAGCGCCACCTCATCAAAGCGCCCTGAATGCACAAGTGACTGCACATGATATCTGTAATTATTGATTTCCGTTCGAATTTTGCAGAACTGTTCATCGACAAGTTCCAACATACCGGCCAAGCGGTTCAAATTGCGCAAATATTCATGCGGAATTTCAAAGCCCGACTTGTAACCCGTATCATGGTCCAGCGTTGCCCACACATGTTGCAATGCCGTACGCATCTGGATTTCAAAACGAATTTCATTGAGCTCAGGGCACTCCGGATCTTCGAACAAAGCTTTCGGAATGGTACATATAAAGTGTAACGAGTTATAGCCAAAGCTATCGAGCTCGTGCATTTTGCGCTTGTCAACGCTATTTTTCCAGTCAATTTCAAACAAGCTCTCGACAAGCGCTGCGATTTTATCCACATCGTCGTTATAGAACGCAATCACGCGGGCACCCAAAATGTCCGTCAAATCAGTCAGAGATTTGTACTTGCCATTTTTACGTTCAAGCTTTTCGGCAAGGCTTGCTTCGGCCTTGATTCGCGCTTCAACAGCAGTCACATAGATGTTATTCTCTGCCACTTTTTTCTTGAGCAAGTCGCAAACAAAATCTCTCAACCGTTCATAAATCGGCATCTTTTCGCGATAATCCTCAAGAATCATCGTTTCAGCAGGATTCAACCCATATTTTTCAACAGAGTCTTCGCTCATTATTTTCTACCGCCAAATATCTTTTCAATCAAGTCCGTAAATTCCGCATACGCAAAAGTTCCTTCAAGTTCTTTCAACGACGCCGCCAATCCGCGATAATGCCACTCGTGTTCCTTTATATCGGTCACGTGGAAAATTTTCCAGAGTTCATCGCCTTTTTGGACAAAATCACGGTAAATAATTCTTGCATTGCTGAGCTTATCGCCAAGCGCCACAATCTTTGCATCGCGACTGGCTCGTGCCAAGCGGTCAATCGCCGCCTGCTTGCGGGAATGCCAAGAATCCGATTCGCTCACGCCTTCCATGAATACGTCCGATTCTTCTTCCACAAGTTTTGCCACGCGCGGCCCAAACTCACGACTGATATCATCCAACGTAACAGACGTATCTTCAACGGTATCGTGCAAAGCCGCAGCCGCCATCAATTCTTGGTCATCCGTCATGGTCGCTACAATTTCCACAGCTTCCATCGGGTGGACAATGTACGGGAACCCTTTCCCGCGGCGACCCGTACCGGCATGCGCCTTGACCGCAAAAACAATAGCCTTGTCGAGAACTGATGTATCCATCCTTAGTCCTCCAAGAAATACTGGACATTGGTCACGACGCGTACGTTCTTAATAAACGGCGTATTTTCATCGCGGTCGCTAATGGAGAACTGGCCCTGCGTTGCCGTCTTGATTTTACCGAGTTTGCTTTCGGAATCCGTCGCAAACTTTTCAGCAGCGGCACGGGCATTCTTGTTCGCTTCGTCAATCATCGTGGGCTTGATCTCGTTCAAGCCATTGAAACTGTAAATTTTACGGTAGCGGTAATCATCACCAGCAAAAGCAATACCTTGTTTTAAAAGGTCGCCTTGCTTGCCCATGATTTCACGAACGCGGTCCACATTCTTCGATGCAACGGTCGTTACCACGGTTGCAATGTAGCGGAACGGGCGGCGGTTATCGCCATAACGTTCACCTTGGGCATCTTCAATTTCTGGAGCAGACCAACTAATTTCAGCAGTATCCACACCATTGTTGCGCAAGAACTTTGCAAGCGTCGCATTCTTCGTCTGCACAGCATCATGAATCAACGAAAGGTCATTACCGACTTCTTTGTACACAATCGGCCAAATCACAAAATCCGCCTTGACCTCGCGCTCCGAGAGCCCACGGACTGACACAACACGGTCGCGATCTTTCGTATGGATCATTGCGCAATAGAGGAACGCGCCAAGCCCGAGAATACCAATAGCCAACAATAAAGCTTCTTTAACTCTAGACATATATTTCTCCTTCGCCGCAAAACACCCACGGCTATAAGTTTAATATACAATCTTGAGTAGTTAGTAGTCACTGGTCAATGGTCATTAATCGTTGGTTTTTACCCAAGACAACAGCATGATTATACATCTAATGACCAAGAACTAATGACTAAAGACCACATTCTAATTTCTATATTTTCCCCCGTAACAAAAACCCGCGTGTGCGGAAAGGATAATCTATGTCTAAACTGACTGATTCTAAGGAATGGAAGGCCCTCGAGGCCCATGCCGAAGTCGCCAAGACTTGGCAGATGAAGGAACTCTTCGCGAAGGACCCGACTCGCGCTGACAAGTTCAGCGCTGAAGCCTGCGGACTCTTCCTCGACTACTCCAAGAACATCATCACCGACGAAACCATGGCTAAGCTCCAGGACCTCCTGAAGTCTGCCAACTTCGAAGACATGCGCGCCAAGTACTTTGCTGGCGAAAAGATTAACACCACCGAAAAGCGCGCCGTGCTCCACACAGCACTTCGCTACAAGGGCAACGATCCGATTTGCGTCGATGGCAAGGATGTCATGCCTGAAGTTCGCGCCGTGCTCAAGCACATGGAAGACTTCACCCACCTCGTCCGTAGCGGCAAGTGGAAAGGCCAGAGCGGCAAGTCCATCAAGTACGTTGTGAACATCGGTATCGGCGGTTCCGACCTCGGTCCGGTGATGGTCACCGAAGCTCTCAAGCCGTATGCAGAAAAGCCGATCGCAGGCGAAACTTCTCCGGAAGTCTACTTTGTTTCTAACATCGACGGCACCCACATGGCCGAAACCCTCAAGAAGGTGAACATCGAAGAAACGCTCTTCATCGTCGCTTCCAAGACGTTCACGACTCTTGAAACCATGACGAACGCCGAAACCGCAAAGGCAGCCGTCCTCAAGGCATTCAACGGCGACAAGTCCGCTATCGCAAAGCACTTCGTCGCTCTCTCCACCAACACCGAAGCTGTTTCTGAATTCGGCATCGACACTGCAAACATGTTCGAATTCTGGAACTGGGTTGGCGGCCGCTATTCTCTGTGGTCTGCAATCGGTCTTTCCATCAGCCTCCGCATCGGCTTCGAAAACTACATGAAGCTCCACCAGGGCGCTTACGAAATGGATCAGCATTTCAAGACCGCTCCGGTCGACAAGAACCTTCCGGTCATCCTCGCCCTCATCGGCGTTTGGTACAACAACTTCTTTGGCGCATCCAGCTACGCCATGCTCCCGTACGACCAGTACCTCCACCGCCTCGCCGCCTACTTCCAGCAGGCAGACATGGAATCCAATGGTAAGACTGTTGATCGCGATTCCAAGCGCGTGAACTACCAGACGGGTCCGATCCTCTGGGGCGAACCGGGTACGAACGGCCAGCACGCCTTCTACCAGCTCATCCACCAGGGCACCAAGATGATTCCGTGCGACTTCATCGCCCCGGCAAACAGCCACAACAAGATTGGCGATCACCACCAGAAGTTGCTCTCCAACTTCTTCGCTCAGCCGGAAGCTTTGATGAACGGCAAGACTCTCGCCCAGGCTCAGGAAGAACTCCGCGCCGCCGGCAAGTCTGAAGAAGAAATCGCATTCCTCGCTCCGCACAAGGTATTCGAAGGCAACAAGCCGACGAACTCCATCATGATGGACTACGTGAGCCCGGAACGCCTTGGCGCTCTCATCGCCATGTACGAACACAAGATCTTCACGCAGGGCGTTATCTGGAACATCAACAGCTACGACCAGTGGGGCGTTGAACTCGGTAAGCAGCTCGCCAAGAAGATCCTTCCGGAACTTGCAAAGGCCGACGCCGAACTCCACCACGACAGCTCCACCAACGGACTGATCAAGTGGTTCAAGGCTCACCAGGCTTAATTAGACGAAAGAAGCGGGGCAAAGCCCCCGCGCAATTTTGTCATCCTAGGCCCTTCGACAAGCTCAGGGTAAACTCCATCGAAGGATCCAGGCATTAGAAAAAGTCGCAGCACTCCGCTGCGGCTTTTTTTTGCATTTTCGCATATATCACACATTGCAAACTTCCATAAACAAGTTGCAAAAATCTGTCATTCTTGTAACTTTTTCTACATTTTCCTTCATGGAAAGCACGGGTAATAGTACACAAACCTCCAGCAGACCTCAATTGTTGGTCATAAACCAATTACCCCCCCCGTTCGTAAAGTTTAATTTACAACAAATTATTTCCCCATTAATTTATAAAAACCTGAAATCAAAATCAGGTCGTTGTAGCGTATTCTCTCTAGTACAAAAGGAGCAAAATGACTAGTCCAAATTTTAAAAGACTCTTTCTACTGGGATCTATAATCATTATGATTACGGCGTCTCAAGGATTCTCTCAAGTAGTAAAATGCGTATTTAGCAGATGCGCTATAAATCCCATACTAGAAACCCCATATTGCGATTACGAATGCGAAGACGGAGTCAACAGATCTGTTCACGGAGTAACAAATCAGCCGAATCAATATGCCTGCAAGGGATCAAAAAAACTTTTCGTATTAAAACCCAATTGCAAAGACGTTCTAGCAAAGGAAAAGGCTGAAAAAGAACGTTCACAAAGAGAAATTGACGCCTGGAAAAAACAGCAGCAACAAGAGAACGAAAAACGAGAAAAGGAACTTCAAAAAGACTCCGACAAATATTCTGCAAAAAATCTTGCAGAACGTCTATTCACAGCGGCAAACCGCTATATCGACATATTGAACGATTACCTTGTAAACGGAGACAAACCAACTATTGAAAATCTAGGCATAACAGCAGACATTCTAAAATCAGCTAACGGCAAAGAAGACGCAGGAATACTCGCTTTAAGGAACCCCAAAAAAGGATATGGAATAGAAATTTACCTTACTGCGCCATTAACTAAAGGTAGTTGTACTCAAAAGATGACAGCAACTCTTGAAGTCACGCTGAAAAAAGGATTCCAAGACATTGTAGAAGATGAATGTGATTTTTGGAACACCTGCAAAAAGAAAGACGGTTTTGAAATAGACAATGTTTCTTGGAATGTTCCTGCAGTTTCAAACTGCGCAACCGACCTAAAAACATTTTTGAATGAAAAAACTCTTGATACAAGGAAAAAACTGAAATGAGAAAATTAGCTTTGTATTTAATTCTTGTAACGGTCATCAGCGAGTTTGCGATGGCTCAAGAGCATGCTGGTTTTAGAAAAGCAATCAACAACGGCGACATCAAAACAGCCATAAGCCTCAAAAAAGCTGGAATCAAAGACATTTACTGTCCAGAGACAATGTCGCCTGCCTCAGCAGTCAAATTATACAGAGAGGAACTGAGAAATAAACCTTACGAAATCATAAGCAATTGTTCAGAAGGATTTCTTGATAAAATCCGTCCTCTATCTTGTGCAAATTACAATAATATTGAATTATGCAAGTATATGCTAATGACAAGTCCTATTGAAAAATGGGAGCCTATGCTTGACCAAATAATTGAAAAAGATGTACACAAACACCCCTCTGTCCACCTCGGAATAGAAATTCACGAAGGTTATTCTAGGCTATACGATAAAATTGATCAAGACCCTTTATATCCACAAAAAACAGCTCTAAGTCAAAAACTAAAGGTAATATCTTTAGGTAACTCGCCAAAATCTCCTGAATGCTACGCTGATGAAAGTTGCTCCGCCAAAAAACTAACAAAAGCTTTTGTCAACAATTCTGAAATTTCCAATATAACAGCATTATTTTTCTGTTCAGCCCACCCCGACATTGATAAAAAAATAGAAGCTGAAAATGGTTTTAACATTCTCAATTGTTCAGAAATTTTGGACACATATTCAAAAAAATGCTCTTCCGCTAACGCCAATGAAACATACACATTAAACGAAGATCCAAGAATTTTTAAATGTGAAAACAAGGACAACATTTGGTCTTGGCAACCCAACGGCATCAAAATCGGGAATACAATCTGGGCAACACAAGATGTAAAAATAAAAGGATCAGGAGCATTAATTGATCCCATTGCCAACTGGTACCGAAATCTAACAGAAACCGCTAAAACCGAAGGAAGAAACAGCGCATTACGAAAGTATCCTATTCCTTGCAGCAAGATAGACAGAGACCCTCTCAGAAAGTCTCTTTGTACCAATAATGCAAATCCATTTTCAAAAGAAATATTTGATTTCTTTCATTATCTCGGATTTGCACACTCTTTTGAACAAGCACAAAACATTTGCCCAGATGGTTGGACGCTCCCCACAGAAGAACAATTTAATGAATTGGCACAAACAACACAATCCGCTTCAACGTTAAATTCAAAATGGAAATTCAATTTACGAAAGTTCAGCTTTAATCAAAAGCACAAATCCTTCCAAAATATGGTTTATTATTGGTTAGCCAATGGAAATATCGGTCGTATAGACGACTACGACAAATATCATCTTGAAAAAGGAATAGATTTTGAAACATACAAGCGTTATGACAACGCCCTAAACAATGCCGCGGCAAACATATCCAATGAAGAAAACGAAATCAAAAAGCTCGAAAAAATCATTGAAGACGAAAAAGAGAAACTTAAAGAGACTAGATTCACAACAAACAACACAATTTTAAAAGCAGAAAACGACATAAGAGAAAGAAAACGCAATATCGAATACACAAACAAAGTAATTAAAGATATTCAAAGAAAAATAAAAGACGACAACGATGAAATAAAATACATGTATTACAACGTTCGTTGCGTACAAGGAGCAAAACCTGCACCAGCCCCCGCTCCCGTCCAAACCCAGTCTGCACCCACACCCGCTCAAGAAGCCCGCACCGCAACAACAAACAATGCTGCAGTCACCACAGCAAGCGCACCCACAACAGCAACGCCAGTATCCACAGCTCCGACAAAAGTTGTTGCTACAGAGCCCGCAGCTTCCACATCTGCCACAGCACAAGCTACAGTAGCAACTGAAGTAACTGTTCCAGCATCCACGGCAACTGTCGAGCCAGAACAAAAGCAGGAGCAAGCAACCGAAGCAGCGGAATCCGCATACAACATTGGAGACCTGTTCAAAAAAGTCAAATGGCAACAAGTCGTCAGTGTAAGCGCAGCTCTCGCCGGAGGCGGACTCGCCTACTACTTCAACAAAAAGGCAAAAGACGCAACAGCCAACCCGCCAGCCAACGCTGCCGAATACCAAAAAGGATACGACGATGCGGGCAAAAACCAAACATACAGAAACATTTCCATCGGGCTAGCCGCCGCAGGTCTAGTCGCATTCGGAATCACATTCATTTTCTAGGAGGTTGACATGAAATACTTATTTGCAATCTCAGCAATTTTACTTTGCGCCTGCACTGACTATCAATCCGACTGGGAAAATAAATGGGGTAGCGCTTTTACTGCCCCAACCGCCGACGTTCCTAACACCCCGACCCCTATATTAATTTGCTATGAAGGCTCCACAACGGCTCTCACAAACAACAACTGCACAACAAACTTCGTTTGTTCCGGCAACAACTGGGTACAAGTCGGCAATCCTGTATGCCAAAATGCAAACACGACTCCGACGCCCATAGTCATCCCCGTTGTAACCTTGGGTACCATGACAGATTCCCGAGACAAGCAACAATACGTCACAACAACCATCGGCAAACAAATATGGATGGCTGAAAACCTCAATTACACAGATCAAAGCACCCTAATGATGAAAAACAGCTGGTGTTACGACAACGCCGAAAAGAATTGTGCCCAATTCGGCAACCACAAGTATGGTCGCCTTTATGCGTGGGATGCAGCGAACAAGGCATGTCCTAAAGGCTGGCACCTTCCCACAAAACAGGAGTTCGACCTGTTGCTTAAATCTGTGGGCGGTGAAGCCATAGCCGGCAACATGCTCAAAACACAAAGTAACGGGTGGCCCGCAGGCGGCGAAGGCATAAACGCTTACGGTTTTTCCGTACTCCCTGCAGGCTACCGATACAACCAAGGCGGTTTTTACTATGTCAACCAAATCGCCAATTTCTGGACCAGCACCGAAGACGCAAGCGGAGGAGCATACCGCGTTTCAATCGATACGCAAACTAACGCCCGCCCCGGTACAGACTTGAAAGGTTACGGATTCTCCGTCCGCTGCCTGAAAAACTAAAAAGCAAAAAGTCGCAGCACTCCGCTGCGGCTTTTTTTTGTATTCAAATTTGCGGGTTCCTAAATCCCCACGCCTTTCTCTTTAAGCACCGCCATCACCTCATCATACGGGAGCGGCTTCGAGAAATAATAACCCTGCACGCGGTCGCATCCAACCGACTTCAAGAAGTCCAAATGTTCCTTCGTTTCCACGCCTTCCGAAAGCGTTCCAATATGCAATAGCTTGGCCATTTCCACAATGGCGCGGATAATCACCTTGGACTTTTCCGTGAAGTTTCGCAAGAACATCATGTCGATTTTCAAAAAGTCAAAGTCATAGTCTTTCAGCACGTTCAACGACGAGAAGCCCGAGCCAAAGTCATCCATCCAGACCTCATAACCATCCTTCTGGAAACGCGCTACCTGTTCGTGGATATAGCCGTCCTCATCGCCATCAAGCACCGATTCCGTAATTTCAACGTGAATCATCTCATGCGGCACATTATATTCCTTGGTCAATCGCGTGAGTTCCTTGTAAATATCACTCAGCTTAAAGTCCAAGCGCGAGAGGTTAAACGAAATCGGGACGCACTTGTGTCCAAGATTCGTTTCCTCACGATACTTTTCGCAAATTTTCTTGAGCACGAACAAGTCCAGTTTCTGGATCAAATGCGCATCTTCGAGAATGCCGACAAAATCTAACGGCGGCAAAAATCCGTGTTCCGGGTCATCCCAACGGGCAAGCGCCTCAAAGCCACAAAGCTTATTCGTATTGATATCCACGACAGGCTGATAATACACCTTGATGTATTCGTTTTTCACAGCCTCGTCAATGTGCGCAATCAGGTACATTTTCAGGCGTTCGCGAGCGCCCATCTCATCGGCATAAACTGCGAAATATTCATCGTAAACGCCCTTGGTTGTCGCCTCTGCAAGGCGCGCACGCATAAAACAACGTTCAACATTTTCATTTTCAACGCGTTGCACATACACACCCGCCTTGATTTCGAGCACGCCCTGAGTCGAGGAGCTACGAATTTTATCATGAGCTTCTTTGATCTTGGATTCCACCTCGGCAGCATCACATATCACGCGGAACGTATCGCACGACACATGCGTCACATAGCGCTCCCCGAACAGCGACCTAAACGTATCCGCCATGAACTTCAACGCATTATCGCCCTC
This sequence comes from Fibrobacter sp. UWB7, assembly GCF_900142945.1. Lineage (NCBI taxonomy): Bacteria > Pseudomonadati > Fibrobacterota > Fibrobacteria > Fibrobacterales > Fibrobacteraceae > Fibrobacter > Fibrobacter sp. UWB7. The sequence continues at coordinate 86,355 of NZ_FRCO01000003.1, read as the reverse complement.
TTCAAAACCAAGCCTTTCGTTAAACGCCTTGAAGTTGTCCAAATCAAAAACGACAAACGCATAACGTTTCTTGCGATTTCTAAAGAGCAAATCCTGCACGTAGTTCGAAAACAAAAGTTCATTCGGGAGCCCCGTCAACTTGTCATGGTTACGCGCAATCTCCGCCTGCTGCGTCAAGCGCACCGTCCTGAAAATAAGCTTCACCGCAATCGTAAGCGTAAGCCAGAAGAACCACGATACAAAGACAAGGTAATTCAAAAATTCAGGAGTTACCTCGATCATGCGCACGCACACATACATGGCGAGGTTCACTAGCATACTAAATAACGTGACAAAACCCAAGAACCCAAAGCGCGCAAAGATTTGCGTGTTACGGACAAATAAAAGCTCGTTCCAAAGGAGTTTCCACCAAATGAAAATTGCAACCAAGTTTACCAGGGCTGCGCCAACCTGCGTCTTGCCCACCACCATGCCGAGGTAACCCACACCGACAGACGCAGAAAGCATGAACAGCGATGGCGACCAGTGAATCGAAAGCACCTTCCCAAAAACAAAAATCGCCACAGGAATCAGAATGACGCGGCTCATGTAGTCCACTATCACGTCGAGCAGCAACGGGACCTCGCCCATCACGCACGTAAATAAACGCATTACCCCATGATAAATCCAGTCCGAATAGATCATGTAAGGGGTCAACGAAAAAACAGCTCCCCAAAAAAGCACTTTTTTCAAATTCTGTTTTTCACCAAGCGCCACCAGCGTAAAAAGCAAAAAACCGCTCGCCAACAGCGACGGAAAAAAGAAGACATGATTTGCGTAATCCAGAAAATTTATCATTGCCAATACCCTAATATCATAAATATAATGTATAACCCCATCTCGTGCACGCGAGTGGTGAAAAAACGCACATTTTAGGCGCTATACATTGGAATATAGATGCTAGGATTTACTTCACTTTACTAAAATCAAGCCTGTCATCAACCGAAATCGGCTCATCCAAATTCTGGACATTGACATCTACCGGTTCGGGCGTTCCAGAATTCGACGGCGGCGCAGGCATTTTCGTCATTTGGACAGTCTGATCATCGCGACCATCCTTTTTCAACTGCATTTCATCCGGGTTATTTCCAACACCGATTACAGCAGGGCAACCCCTCGGATTATCGCACGCACAACCTAAAACAAACAAAGAAAAGGCAATTAAAACAAATTTCATGATTTTAATATACAAAAGAAGTCATAAATGGACAATTAGTCACCGAAAAACGCCCCCAATGCGCCCGGCAGCAATGTCAAATTTTTTAAATTTGGCGCGAAAAAATTTATTTGGGAGCAATATATGAAATCCAAATTACTCTTCGCAACATCACTCTTCACACTTTTCACACTCAACGGCTGTCTCGACGAAGTGACCGAAACGAGCGCTCCGGACTTGTCCGAACTCGCCTGCAAAACGGAGCCGCTAGACGATGACAGCGGACTCAAGATTGTTTGCGGAGGCGATTCCGTGGGTGTCGTTTTGAACGGCAAAGACGGTAAAGATGGTACCGATGGTAAAGACGGCGAAAAAGGTAAGGATGGAAAATCTGGTACCGACGGTAAAAATGGCAAGGATGGAACAAACGGAAAAGATGGAACTTCCTGCTACGTCACTGAAAACGAAGAAATAAATGGCTACGATGTGTTCTGTGGTGACGAAAAGATCGGCTCCATCGTAAACGGCAAGGACGGTGCCGATGGAAAAGACGGTAAAGACGGTAAAAACGGTAAGGATGGCGATAAAGGCGACAACGGTGATGACGGCAAAGATGGTAAGGATGGAACGTCCTGCATTGTTAAAGAAAACACAGAAATAAACGGCTACGACGTTATTTGCGCTGGCGAGAAAATCGGCGAATTGCGCAACGGCAAAGACGGCAAGGATGGTAAGGACGGTAAAGACGGCGCGGCTGTAGGTTCTTGCACCGTCGTCCTGAACGAAGACATCGATGGCTACGATGTCGTATGCGGCGGCGAAAAGGTCGGCGAACTCCGAAACGGCGCCAAAGGCGCTGACGGAAAGAACGGTGAAAACGGAAAGGATGGTAACGACGGTTCCTCCTGCACGGTCGTAGTAAATGACGACATCAACGGCTACGATGTCATCTGCGGCAACGAAAAGGTCGGTGAACTCCACAACGGCGCCAAGGGCGCTGACGGTAAGAACGGTGAAAACGGTAAGGATGGAAACGATGGAACTTCTTGCACGGTCGTAGTAAATGACGACATCAACGGTTACGATGTCATCTGCGGCAACGAAAAGGTCGGCGAACTTCGCAATGGCGCCAAAGGCGCTGACGGTAAGAACGGTGAAAACGGAAAGGATGGTAACGACGGTTCCTCTTGCACGGTCGTAGTAAATGACGACATCAATGGTTACGATGTCATCTGCGGAGATGAAAAGGTCGGCGAACTTCGCAATGGCGCCAAAGGTGCTGACGGTAAGAACGGTGAAAACGGTAAAGATGGCAACGATGGTTCATCCTGCACGGTCGTAGTAAATGACGACATCAACGGTTACGATGTCATCTGCGGCAACGAAAAAGTTGGCGAACTTCGCAATGGCGCCAAAGGCGCTGACGGAAAGAACGGTGAAAACGGTAAGGACGGCAACGACGGTTCATCCTGCACGGTCGTAGTAAATGACGACATCAACGGTTACGATGTCATCTGCGGCAACGAAAAAGTCGGCGAACTCCGCAACGGCAAGGACGGCGAAGACGCAAAACCTATCGAAACTTTGAGCAACGCTTGCAATACTCTGCGCTCCACAACAGACAAGTTCTCTTCAATGTACGACGTTTTCTATTGCCTCCGCTCCAACGAAAAAGTTGCATTCATTCTCCGCCACGCCGCCCGCGATAGAAATAACTATGGTACAAGCGGCAGCCTCAATGACATCGGCAAAGAACAATCTGCACAAGTCGGCAAAAAGCTCAAAGAACTCAACATCGGCGATTTCTTCTACATGCACACAAACGTAGTTCGCACCGTAGAAACAGCAATGATCATTTCTAACAACAAAGGTCAAACAACCGGCAGCGAAAACGAATGGAAAGACAACATAGCCGATGACTACCACATAGAGAACATGGACCTTCTTGAATCTTGGTACATAAAAGACGAAAGCAAAAAAAACGCCTGCCAAGGCAAAAATAGCTGGGGATGGAGCATCTATTCAAAAGCAGCCTATGAAGAATACGACAAAGAAAATAACGACGACAGCAAAAACAAAGACGCATGCGAAGCCGCCTTATACAACATCAAAAACAGAACTCAGGAATTCATCAACACATACTTCACATACGATAAAATGCACAAAATGACCATTGCCATCTCGCACGACCAATTCCTCGTGCCTTTCGTCATCGCCATCAGCAATAAACAAATTCACGACGAAAACAACTACACGCTACAATTCCACAAGCACGAAAACGACTTCAACTATTGGATAAACTACCTAACGGGCATCGCCATCATCACTGGTCCTGATGAAGAAACCACAGTCATCCCAGTCATGGCATTAGACGACGGATTCCTGCGCACCTACTAATCTATTCAAACAGCAAAAGCTTCAAAGCCCCCTCCCGGGGGCTTTTTCATATATTCAGCATCAAAGCATTCCCCAGAAAGAAATTGAAGAATAGCAAGTCCTTTTTTATATTTGTAAAAATATTTTTCAATCAATGGAGAAAAAAATGAAGCAAGCCTTTTTGGCAACATTAATCTTTGTCACCACGTTCCTCTTTTCAGGATGCACTCATCAATACGCATTAAAAGAAAACTGGGTAGATGATGACGACTTAATATCCATCGTTAGCGCCCCCGATATCAACAAGTGGTCAAAGCAGTTCGGCACCCCCGTATTCACAGAAATTAGACAAGATACAGCAGAATTCATCTACAACTACAAGCCACACCTATACAAAAGCGTCGAAGACAACAGAATGTTCAAGCCAAACAACAAAGACCGTGTAGACTTGTGGAACGACCGCACAGAATATGTTGGCATTGTTGTTTATCAAGATAAGATTATTCAAGTTCACCCTCGCCCTGACTATGCAGCAACAAAAGAAAAAATAGAAGCCACCGAATCATCTTCTTGGATTATTGGACTCATCGGCGGAATTATCGGAACTGCGGCGCTCGTTATTACAATAGTGGAGAACAATTAAATTCTATGAAATTTTTTTTCATCATCTTATTTTGCGCAATCGCTTTATTTGCTCAAGACGACACCTGCCAAAAACTCTGTTTAAAATGTCAAGAAGATTCTTCAGAAGTATGCCTTGAGATAAAGCAAAGTTGTGAATGTACCTCTTCAAGCGAAGCATCAGCAACAACCAGCGCTCCTCTTTCCAAAGTGGATTTCGGACAGTTTGGATCCAGTAGCAATCAAAAATTCGAACCTATTACAAAAGTAGACTTCGGAAGCAAAGGAGACGACACTCACACGGCAGTTTGGCAAGAAAATGGATCGTATGAAATTCAAAACAAAAACAAAACTTGGATTATCATCGGAAGTATAGTTCTAACAATACTCACTGCAACAATTTTAGGAAATGTGCTATAGTTCTTAATAGCAAAACAACGCCCCGCAAGGCGTTGTTTTTTGTTAATGTCAAAATTCCAAAACACAATTAAAGCCGAGCTTAAGCCCGGCTTTAATAACGAATTCAATACCGCATTGTTTTTTATTCTACGTATAACATCATCTTGTTAGTTTGCTTAACATCGCAATACTGATGATCATAATAGTAGTAGGTAAAATTACCTAGCAAACCATCCACAAACAATGGGAAAAAGAACATCGCATCGCCTGCAATAGCCCACCCTCTAACGCCTCTTCTATAACAGCTTGCTTTGGGATCATTTGATTCCAGCATCTTATTGTACTCAGCCTTCGATACATCAGGCTTAGTCACCGGAATGATCATTGCGCAAGACGTCAAGAAAAGTGCCAAAACAAGAAGAAGGCACATGCTCTTCATTTTTACGGCACCTCAACAGAATCCAAAATCTTCTGCACGACGGTTTCGGCAGTGACTTCTTCTGCTTCGGCTTCGTAACTCAGAATCACACGGTGGCGAAGCACTTCCATCGCAACAGCCTTCACATCTTCCGGCGTCACGTAAGCGCGGCCCTGAATAAACGCATGAGCCTTCGAAGCCTGGGCAAGACCGATAGAAGCACGCGGAGAAGCGCCAACTTCCACAAAGCCCACCAAGTCGCTACGCTTGATGCTACCCGGATCACGCGTTGCCAAGACCAAGTTCACGATGTATTCGCGCACGCGTTCGTCCACATAGACCTGCTTCACGAGCTCGCGAGCCTTCAAGATATCTTCCTTCGTCGCAACAGCCTTCGGCTGGCGAAGTCCCGCACCCGAGACAGCATCGAGAATCTTCATTTCATCAGCCTTATTCGGATAGCTTACCTTCACCTTCAAGAGGAAACGGTCCACCTGAGCTTCCGGCAGCGGGTACGTACCTTCCTGTTCAATCGGGTTCTGCGTGGCAAGCACCAAGAACGGTTCGTCAAGCTTGAACGTTTCGTCGCCAATCGTGATGTGGCGTTCCTGCATCGCTTCGAGCAAAGCGCTCTGCACCTTCGACGGAGCACGGTTAATTTCATCAGCAAGCACAAGGTTCGTAAAAAGCGGGCCCTTGCGCGTTTCGAACTTCGCTTCGCGGGCGTTATAAATCGTTGTACCGAGCAAATCTGCCGGCAGCAAATCAGGAGTAAACTGGATGCGCTTGAAGTCGAGCGAAACAGCATCGGCAAAAGCCTTCACCGCAGTCGTCTTGGCCAAGCCCGGAAGACCTTCCAAAAGCACGTGGCCATCTGCCAAAATACCCGTCAGAATGCTTTCAACCATCGCCTTCTGACCAATCACCGTATCTTCAACTTCACGCAGCAAGTTCATGCAAAAAGAACTCTGCTGTTTCACCTTTTCCGAAAGTTCCTGAATATCCATTTATTTTACCTCTAAGTTTTTCCACGCATTAAGATACTAAAATCTTTCAAAAAAAACAAATGAGATTAGTCTTCTTCATCGCTCCGTCTACTCTCATATTCTTCCAAAGATTCCAAATCACGAACTTTTTGCCGTTCTTCTGCAGCCTTTCTTTCCCTTTGCATTTTTTCATGTTTTTCACTTGAAGTAACAATAGATTCCGACGTACTTATAATACTTACCGTTACAGCAAACCTGTCCATTTTTGAAATTTTTTCGTACTCTACCGTATAGGAACTATACTCCCTGCGTTTATACGTCAAGTCTCTTCCGTAACGGAATTCTATACCAACCCTTAACGATTCATTCGGTATAAATGAAATATATCCACCGCAGCCAATTTCATCATAAAAGACCGGAGCTGACCGCCCCACACCAATAACCATAGCCCCATGTTGCGCCGTATTGGCTTCGCGCCCATTTCTAGACAAATGCTGAGTCAAGCCTATGCGGAAATTATCCCCAATCGACAACTGTTCAATAATGGACACACCTCCACCCCACTGAAAATACTTGTGCTCCACTTTTTCCAATTGCCACAGCCATAAATTACTCCAACCCATTACGCCGAAATAATCAGAGGCAAAGCCAGCCTGCACATAGGGAGTTATAAAATCAAAACCAAAACCGTACTTGAAATACCCTTTATTTCTCTGAATGGAGAAGTTCGCCCCTACAGGCCATTCCTTGTTTTTATAATACCATTCATCATGCCAATCATCTGACAGTTTCACTTCCTTAACGCCGTCGGCAACATAATTAACATGCGGTTCATCATCAACAAGATCTCCGAAAAACGCCGAGACCGATGCATCCGTCACAAAATTGCCATCACTCTTTTCCATAAATGTAGCAGCAGAAGGCGGATGAATAATAGCAACGCTACACCCCGCAAGCATCGCCGACACAAACAAAATAAATAAACAAGCCAACCGATTCATCACGTATAAAACCACTTAAATTTCAAAAATTCATCAGTGCGATTGAGTATCAAACACCACGCTAAAATCAAGATAAAAACGCTGGTTATCAGAACCAAGTTCATTCCCGTAACGGAATTCTAAAGAATAACCATCATAACTGACATACGCCCCAGCACCTAATTCCCCATAAAATTTCATATAATAATCAAGATTTATTGAGCAACATTCATCTAAAACTCCTGAATAAGAATTGTAAGCGAAAAACTGATTCACGCCCACTTTTAATTTCGAGGTAATAGGGTACTGTTCAATCGTCATAATTCCGAAGGGTCGCTTCCAATTCGTCGAGCTATCATCATTAAGTACAATAATATCGCCCCATCCCTGAACACCAAAATAATCACTAACAAAACCCAAATTCAAACGAACAAGAGAATGCTCTCCTAAACTTAAACCAAATAAAAAATGGTCATTTCTAAAAAAGAGCACCCCGTCTAGTAAAAAATGCGGTTCCTTATATCGGTATGCTTCTTGAGCACTTTTTTCTTCACGATGAGAATTATCGTCGCCCCAAAAGCCTCCACCACTAAAGCCAATATTGATAGAATTCGGTTTGGCACTCATAAAACGCGCTGCCGACGGAGCATGCGACGAGCACCCCGCAAGCATCGCAGCCACAAGCAAAACAAGTAAACAAGCCAACCGATTCATCACGTATAAAATAGCTTTAATTCAAAAAGTTTCAACGTAATCCATCGGCTAATTTCAACCGCCCATCAGGCGATTTGCCATTTACTTTTTCTTTTTAGCAGCGGGCAATTCTGGAAGCATGGCGTCGAGCAATCGCACGAGCAAGCCGTTGTCTGCAATTTGCTCTGCGGTGACACGCAACATCGGCTTTGCGCCATCATACGGCAATTGCAATTTCGAATCTGGGAGTATCGCCTTTGCTGCAGCCACAGGCTTCACGAGCAAGCGATCATCGTAAATCCCGCCAAAAATTTTTCCATCAGCATAAAGGATATACTCGCCCATCATTTTGCGGGTGGTCACGCGCAGTTCCCCCTTGAACTGCGCCAAGACGTAATCACGGAACTTTTCAGAACTCGGCATTTTTATTCTTCACCAAATTAACGATACAGTCCCTAAATTCACCAGCATTACCAATATGGTAGCTATCCGCACCATAATACAAAAGCGAATCCTTGCTATTGTAGGTGGAAGCAAGATCCATCAGACCCGCGTTTTCTGCCTTACAAATTTCTGGAGTCATTTTGGAATCAGACATATAATCCAAAACGCAAACTCCATTGTCAGATTTCAAAGTCGCACCAACTTCTACATAACTACCACGGTTATACTGCAAGCGTTTCGCCTTGGTAAACTCGACCTCAAAATTCTGTCCACGAATCACAAAAGAAATATGCGTTTTATCTTTACTGTTAATAACAACATTCCTTTTTTGCGCATGGGCTTCAAAATTTTCACTTTTCCAGAATGCCGTCCACGGGAAAACTTCATATTGCGATGTAATAATCACATCAAAGATATCTTCCATAAAAGAAGACCCCGTATAATCATCATATTCATCTTCTGTCGGGGCATTTATGTCTACCGCATTTCCTTTCAAATCGATCACAGACGCAAAAAGAGTATCCTGCGTAAAATCAAAGTATGTGATTGTATTTTTTAGCCAGCCGTTAAGTTCGCTTGCATCACGGCAATCAAGAGAATTGCTTTCTTGAACATACTTACAGTTTATCATTTTCCATTTGTTCTTAATTTGCCCGTTTTTACCATCAACAAAAACTTGACCATACTTTCGAGATTCTCCATCGTTATAGAAAATAACAAGCGTATCGCCTCTAAAATCATAGTCCCTTTCAATATGTTGTGTATCCACCATCGTCACAAATTCATATTTGTCATCGTCGACTTTACAAACATCATGACTGTGCACTTCAAAAGTCGAAAACTTCCGATTTGCCTCATCCAAGACAAGCGGGTACTTGACACCCACAAAATTTTCCCTTGAATTATTGGACACCGGGTTAGACTCGTTACTTTCACTGCAAGCAAGCATCGTAGCACAACAAAGCAGACCAGCAAGACCTAAAAATTTCATAAAAAACTCCTTCCAAATCGTTTACTGCTAATAATACATTATTTCAGCATCCATTTTTAACAGTCGTGCATATAAAAATTCATTTTCCATCTTTTTATATGTATTTTTCTACTTTATCCAAAACATTTTTATAATTCCAGCTAGTTTTCATACATATAAAACTTTCCTTTTAGCCAATTTTATATGCATCGCACACAATTTTTTTCCGAAAAAGGTTAGCAGAGAAGCAAATTATACATATAAAAAATGTCCTTTGAGCTTTTTTATATGCACACCCCCTCAAATTTCGGCACATAAACAGTCCTATTTGCATAATTTGTTGTATATTATATGCCGCATGACAACAAAATTCACTGAAGAATATCTCAAGGACTATAAAGAACAAATTCGCAAGTTGCCGCTTGACGAACTCTATGAAGTTTTAGATATCATCAGCAAAGACGATTCTCTAGAACGCCAGGACATTGTCAAAGCTCGCATTGCTGAAATCGAAGACGAATCAGATGATGAATCGAATGTTGCACCCAGCGCGACATTTTCCGAGCAATTCCAAGACGAAACCGAACGTTCCATCGAGCAAACTTTTGAACCATATCCTAGTTTAAACGACGACCAAATCTCAATTCCAGGCTCTGATCAAGCAGACACCGAAAGCGACGACTCATCAAATCACAAAATAACGCAAGAAGAAATAGACAAATACAACAACACGCAACCGGTACCTGATACTAACGGACTCATCTCATTCATCTTCTTAATGGCAATCGGTTTTGGTATTATTCTCTTTGCTCTAATTATGGGATCAATGGGCGCGAACAAAAGTGCAGGTTTTCACGATTTTAAAATAACAACCGTCTTGCCCTTTCTCAAATACATTCCTATAGCAACCATCTTGTTTTTTTACAAGCAAACCCATAAAGACATAGTTCGAGACTACTGGCTAAACCATCTTAAATTAGCACTCAGCATCGCATCATTTCTCGCCGTAAATGCAGTCATCACATTCATCACAGGAACATACAGCGGAATCTACCGCAGTTGCTCAGGAAGGCCCGCCTATATGATAGCCGCAGGGGTTCTCTTTTTCTCGATAACATTTATCGTGAACGCATTCTTGCCCATCAGCCAAAGATACCGTCCAAAAAACGGGCTTACGCTAGCAGCGCTCGCCCTCGTCCTTGAAACAGCCCTCCGATAGACGTTTTTACTCGTCTTCTTTAATACCCATGAGTTGCATGGCGAGTTTCCAAGTTTCCTTGTTTTCGAAACTATCGCGTTTGCCACCGCCGTAGCGGGCATGCGCAAATTCTTCAAGCAAGGGCTTCCAGCCGTCCAGTTTGCCATCAGCCACAAGTGCATCAAGATTTACCGCGGAGGCGGCAATTCCTTCGGCAGCTCCGAACTTTTTAAACGCATATTCCTTGCAAATGCCTTCGAGTTCCAAGAGCCATTCGCGGCTATCGGCAACCATCACGCGCTGCTTCAAGACCACCATCTTCTCGCGCATAGCATTTTCAAACGCATTCTTCGCTGCAGCCGCAGCTCGCGCATTAGCACGCTTACGCATGCGCCACAGCGCCGCCAGCAGCACACAAACGCCAACCGCTCCGCCTGCAATAAACGGCATCGCATTGAACGGAGCATCGACACGTATAGGCACACTATCACTACGCAAATCGAGCGACTGACCCATCGGCGTCGGGATTTCAAAACGCATCGCGGGGATGTTCAGGTTACCCGTATCCTGCATAACGAGCTTGTAGTTGAACGTGATCTGCGCCATTTCCTTGCCGTCTTTTACCGAGCGGCTAGATTCCTGCGACACGCCCAACTGCAAAATGCCCTTTGCATTTGCTGAACTCGTCGGCACCACGAGAATCGCGCTCCCGTTCACACTCCAAGAGACCGTCACCGGGAAGTTGATCGTATCGCCCACAGTTGCCGAAAGCGGCACATTTCCGGCAGCATTTCCGGAGGCGCTCCCAGCATTCCCTGCATTTCCTGCAGTAATCGTAATCCCGAGCTGTTCAGCCGTCGGGAGCGCGGGCATTCCTGCATCATTTTGCGCAGCATCACCAACCGCATTCGAACCGTCTGCGGCACTTTCGTGAGCATCCAAATCGCCCGGCGCATTCAAGCTATCGGCAGGCACCACAAGTGCCGTGTCCGCAGCACTCTCCTTGACCAATGCTGCACTTTCAGCTGGAGCATCATTCTTTACGGCAGCGCTTTCTGCCGCCTTCGTCTTCGACTTTTTAGACTTAACCTTTGCAGTCTTAGAATTCACAGTTTTTTCTTTCATACGCCAAGAATATACAAAAAAGACTCCCGTAAAAAAGAGAGTGCCCGCCATAGCGGCGGGCACGACAACTGAAATTATTTCGGCTAAATTAGAACGGACGCACAAACAAGCCGTTCAGCAAGCCCGAATACATCGTGAGCAAGATATCCGAGAAGTAGCTGCTGTTCGTGTTCGACGGGTCCTTAGCATTCAAGCCCTTCGTGCACTTTTCAAGCCAAGTCGGATTGCCAGAGAGACCCGTTGCGCACCATGCAGCGTACCACTGGCTCGAAACGACGTTGTTTCTGGTGTTATCCGGACCTACAGACAAATTCCAGGAGTAATTGACTGCCAAAGCCTTATCATCCGGGTTGTTCGTAGATTTTACCGAGATAAAGGCGTTCAGCTGATTCAAGATAGCTGCTGCACGCGTTTCCTGGAACCAGTAGTAATCCCATGCAAGGCGCCACGGAATACGCACAGATTCCTTGTTGAACGTGTACCAAGTCCAGCTACCTTCACCAGAACCTGCGGCTCCGTTAGGCGGATTGGCGGCATTACCCGTTGCATCGCTCCAGTCCGGGAACACGCCCGTACCCATCGACTGCACCAACTGCATGTAGGTGTACATTGCATCAAGCACGCCCTGCCAGTTGTGATTCTTGTCCACCATAGCAAAGAGCCTGATTGCCACCGGAGAGAAGTAGCTCAAGTTGTAAACCGGGTTGGAGCCCTTCCACAAGTCCGTATCACCAGAATAGATAAGCAACGTCGTCTTGTTGACTTCCAAGTCCCAGATGGCATTCACAAACGTCAAGGCATCCTGCAAGAATGCGGCATTACCCGTCTTGTAGTACATGAGGATCAAAGCCGTTGCGATATCTTCGTCAGCGTCAGTAGCGCTGGAATTATCCACTTCCGTCCAGTGGAACGACTGGGTGATCCACGGCATGAGCTTTGTATTGCTATAAGCTCTAAAGCCTCTAGTGTAGTTCCACAAGCGGATAAACGTGTCATCATCGCCATTGAAATAGGCAAGGAGCATACCATAGCCAACACCTTCAGACACGGTGCAAGCACGGGTCTTCATGGCAGGGACTGGCGTCGTATTATCAGAGCAGTAGTTCTTGTAATAGCCCGTCTGGCTAGACCAGACTACACGACCAGCAGGCAAAAGATCGGCAGTCGGGAACACAACGTTGAATTCCGCTGCAAGATTCGGATAAGTCGTGATTTCCTGTTCGTAAGTGGTAAAGTGGAAACTCTTCCACAGAGCATAATCACCCGTACCGTAGGTCACGTTTGCCGAAGGTGCAAGAGCAGGATATGCGGTAGGACTCGGGGCAGGAGTGGAGCTTGTCGGAACAACAGCAGAACTGCTGACAGGCACTGGAGTCGAAGACGTCGGACCCGGAATATACGCAGAAGAACTTGTCGGGAGAACAGTCGAGCTGTAAACCGGGTTATTAACAGGAGCGCTCGGCGAAGTATCGCCACCGCAAGCGCCGAGGAAAAAAGCCGAGCCTACCAAAGCAGGCAACAGGATTTTTTTGGAAATCATAAGGCCTCTCAAAATCAACCCTCAAACGGGTCTGGTAAATGCCAAAGTAATATATATAAATATAGCTATTAGTGAAAACTTGAAAGTAAAAATCAAGTTTACCTGTGAGCACAAGCACTAAAAAAATTACATACAAGAAAAGGGCCGCATGCGCGACCCTTTCCTAAATTCTTGCGAATCCGAAATTACTTCAACACGATCTTGTTGGAGAAGTTGACGGACTTGCCAGCAACGCGAACCATGTAGACACCAGCGTCGAGGTTTGCGAGGCTGAGAGCAGAAGCGGTGTTGCCCTTAGCAACAACCTGGCCCTGGAGGTTGAGAACTTCAACGTTAGCAGCGGTGTTCACGCCAGCAACGCTGAGGGTACGGCCAGAGAGGATTGCCTTAGCAGCGGAAGCGCCACGAGCAGCCTTGATTCCAATAGAACCGCAGGTACCAGCATACGGACCAACGGACTTGATGTTGAATTCATAGGAACCCGGAGCAGCCTGGAGCTTGAACTTGATAGCAACGAGCTGAGAAGCGGCAGTTACACCGTCCATCTTCGTTGCACCCTTGTACCAAGACGGCTGAGCAAAGCCAGACCATGCGATGGTCTTGGTAACAGGAGCAGAAGTAGCCTTAGCGAGGGAAGCAGCCGGGTTTGCATAACCGATCGTTGCGTCAACAGCGTCACCGAGACCGAGTTCGAGAGACGGAGCAGCAGCGGAAGTGTAAGTGATGCAGATGCCACCCCAAGAAGAGGCGTCGCCAGCAGCCGGAGTGTTGTCGGTAGCAGAGGTTTCACCAACAACGTTGAAACCGATACCAACGAACGGGTTATAGGTCAACTGACCCTTATCGAGAACTGCAGTACCGCAAACGCCCTGGCAGTAGTCAATGATCGGGTCCATAGCGTCGGCAGAGTATTCGTTACCGCGTTCGACCGGCCAAGTAACAGAGGAAGCACCCTTGTCACCGCTGTCGTCGTAGCTGAACCAGTAACCGGCAGTTTCAGTGTCGTTGCCGATTTCAGTGTCAACCTTGTAAACGCCGTCAGCACCGTTCCAGGTTACGAATGCAAATGCACTAGAGGCTGCGAGAAGAGCCGATGCAATTGTAAGTTTCTTATTCATAATTCTCTCTCTTTTTTTAACTGTTTTACCCAAAATGGGCGATTTGGACAACAATATATTTTTTTTTCTTCAAAAATGCCATACCTACAGCCCTTTGAAAAAAAAATTTACAATATCGTCATCAAAAAGCCCTTTCTCTAGTAATATAGCACATTGGGAGGCGTCAGAGTACATACAAATTTTATTACAAATTACTTCTGTGTAATTCATCACACCCAAAGGAACGCAACTTTTTTATTACGATACAAGGTATTTCATTCTAGCACACAGAAAGCTACATTATATGGTAATACAATCGCCCGTTAATGTGAGCGGCAAGCATCGCAAAGCCAAATCACTCGGGGGTGAAAAACGGGACAAAGGTGTACAACAGACACAAAGCAAATAGCCTTGTGTTCAATAGTAAACAAAAAATTAGCCTAAATTGTTTACTATCTTGGTTTTAATTAGATAATTTTTGTCAAAACAAAAGGAAAACACTCATGAAATTGACAAAGCTACTGACAGGCGTCTTGGCTGGAGCGGCAATATCCGCTTTTGCAGCCGATGCATCAACAGCAATCCCGAGAAAAGCAGGTCCGGTATCCTATTACGGCGCCCTCCACACTAGCGGCAGTAAGATTATTGGCGCAAAGAACAACCAGCAAGCAATGCTTCGCGGCGTGAGCCTTTTCTGGTCTGACGCAACGGGTGCTTCTTATTACAACCCGACGGTCATTTCATGGGCTGTAGACAACCTCAAGATCGACGTGTTCCGCTACGCCATGGCAATTCAATACTATGATAGCAATGGCGGCACCAAGAACGAAGTAGACAAGGGCAACTCTTACGCAGGCGCCCCGGAAGGACAGCTTTCCATGATCGATAAGATGGTCAAAGCCGCTATCGAAAACGACGTCTACATCATCATCGACTGGCACAGCCACAGAGCCCACCTCGAAACCTCCATCGCCAAGACGTTCTTCGAGACGGTTTCCAAGAAGTACAAGGACGTTCCGAACGTCATTTATGAAATTTACAACGAACCGGTCAGCGGTAGCGGTGGCGACTGGGGCGCAATCAAGAATTACGCCAACCAGGTTGTTCCGGCAATCCGTAACAATACGCAAAACTTGGTTATCGTCGGTACGCCAAACTGGTCCCAGCATCCGGAACAGGGCGCAAGAGATCCTATTGCATCGACCAACATCGCTTACGTTTTGCACTTCTACGCCTCCACCCATTCCAAGGGTAGCTTCGGCGGAAACGTTTCCAGCGCGCTCAGCGCAGGCTATCCGGTGTTCATCTCTGAATGGGGTACCACAAACGCAGACGGTGACGGCGAACCGAATGCCAGCGCCACAAGCGAATGGACCTCTTTCATGGACCAGAACATGATTCCAAACTGCAACTGGAGTTTGCGTCAGCAGACGAGTGACGTCGACCAGAAGAGCGAAAAGTCCGCTATCTTCGCAGGCGACAAGTCCCTCATCACGGCAGCCGCCCTCGATGCAGCCACCTACACTTCTTCCGGCAACATCATCAAGAGCTACCTCACCAAGAATGCCCGCTCCTGGGCAGACTCCCTCGTCAAGGGCAAGAACACCGGCTCCTGCGCATTCAAGGCAACAACGGCAAAGCAGACCGATGGCAAGATTTCTGGCGTTCTCAAGTCTGGTTGTACCTACACCTCTAGCAACGATAAGATTGCCTCTGTTTCTGGTAGCGACATCGTCATTAACGACTATGGCTTTGTTACCCTCAAGGGTAACGACGGATCCGAATCTGTTGTGACCATCACTCAGGTTGCAGGCCAGACCATCGCAAACCTCGAAGATATCACTTGCAACTACACCAACACTTGCAAGTCCACCTCCAAGACCGGCCGCGCCATTGACTTTGACGGTGATGGTTCCCTCGACTATCTCCTCACCATGGACGACAAGACGAATGAAGGTTCCAAGTTCACGCTTACATCGCTTGATCCGAGCATCGTAACCGTAAGCAAGACCACTTGCACAAACAACAGTTGCGCCAACTCTCAAAAGAATAAGCAAGTTTGGATGTTGCACTTCAAGAGCTACGGCACCGCAAAGGTCGTCGCAAGCGCAGCAGCAATTACAGGCTTCCGCGCCATGCAGGACACCTTCGAAATCAAGTTCACCAAGGGCAATGACCGTATTACTGAAAAGTACAAGGACCAAAAGGTCGCTGTCAACTTCGAATCAGCAACGGGTCTTCCGAGCGCAAGCCTTAGCGGCAAAACTCCGATTACCTACACGTTCAACGGAAAGGAATCCTCAGCCTACATGGTCAAGCTCGGCGAAGGCTTTGCAACAAGCTCCTACCCGGCAATCATCGCTGTCACGGCAAACATTCCTGAAAGCGACAACTATTTAGCCATGACCAAGACTGTCACGTTCATTATCGGTGGCGACAGTACTTTGGCAATGAACAAGGACGAATACTACAGCTACATCAATGGTACAACCATTGCCATGAAGCCGATTCGCAATGTCCAGAACAGCCTCAAAGCTAGCATGAACGGCTCGATGCTCCAGTTCACGACCAAGAATACCGGTCTCGTGAAGGTGGACATCTATGATGCTCTCGGTGCAAGCGTAAAGCAGATGTCCGACATCTACGGCAAGGGCAGCCACGCTATCGACCTCAAGGGTCTCCCGAACGGCTCCTACACGCTGGTTATCCGTCAGGGCAGCCACAAGGCTTCGCTCCGCTGGACGAACAAGTAAGCAGTAGATAATGGCGGGCACGCCCGCAAAACAGATATGAAAAACTCCAGCCAAATGGCTGGAGTTTTTTTATGCGAAGTTTTTGAAAAGGAGATGCCCGCTTACTTCGACTTCGCTCAGTACAGGCTCCAGCGAGCATGACATATTACTGTTTCGAGCCACTCAGAATGACGAATGACGAGAGCCGTTTGACTTGTAAGAACATTCGCCGTTACGAATAATCACGTTATTGCGTTTACGCAGGACGTATGGCGTCTGGGATTTTTGCACGAAGCTGCGGGAAGCGCGCGGCGCAATGGACACAGCATTTTCATCATAATAGAACTTGCCCAAATAAGCGGCGGACTGTTCCCTACCGCAAGTACCCTTCGCTCCAATCGTAGCGCTAGCGAACTCTATTTCGCCCACCTTCAAATACACTTGGTAACGTCCCCTGGAGAGCTTATTCAACTTGACTTCAATCTCCATTTCGTTGTTTCCGTCAAACGTCATCACAGTATCGCCGCCTGCAACCGAAATAGTACGGCTATGGATATCGCGGGAATCAATTTCTGGCAGATCATAATAAGCCGTCGAAGGACACATTTCCAAATCGCTACCTTCCAGGTCCTCCAAAACAGCAAGCCTTACCGGAGCTTTCCAAGTGAGGTTACCAAAGCCCACATTCTGCACGCGGAACTTTGCACGGAGCACGCGGTCAGAGCCCACCGTATCGCTCAACCACGATTCTCGCAGCACAAAGCGGTAGCCCAGGTGGTCATTGATGTACTTGAAACCCGTAAGCGAATCGTACAGCGCCGGGTCGTAATCAAAGTCTTTCTGCTTGAACAGCGTCTTTTTCCAACTGTTAATCAGGTTGTTGTTCCACTGGATATTTAAATAGCTCGTATGCGTGCGGAAACCCTCGTACGCGAGAAATTCGGGCGTATTGATGACTTGGTAGCCGTTCGCTGTGGTAAGCGCCTCGCCGCCGTATGGCGTGTTGATGCCGTACTTTTCGAGCCATGCCACGCCTTCTTCGCGGCAAATGGACGTTTTGCAGTCTGCACCCCAGGTACCGTAATCGTATTGCGTCCCCAAGTAGCCGTCATTGAACATTCCCACGCGGTACATCGTATCGCCTTTGGCTTCTGCAATTTCTGCAAACTTTTCGCCGTCAATATGGAAGTCCACACCCCAGTTGTCAAAGCCGAGCACCTTTGCCGAATAGTTCCCTGTACGCGTTAAAATTTTGAGCTCAGGAGGCGTATTGCGGAGCATCAAGTTTGTCGCTTCGGCAACGCGGTCATAAGTAATACTCGTGTCGGAATGCATTTCGCCATAGGCGCCGTGCATGCCCATTTCGAGCGCGACAATAACATCAGTGTTTTTCGAAAGCACAGGCGCAAGCTGTTCCACATGGCGTAACACCCACTTGTGTTCCGGCGTCACATTGCTACGCCCATTGTACCACGGGTCATAACAGACGCGCACAATCACAAAGCCCTTGTTTGCGCGGATATTATCAAACGTCTGTTGCAACACGTTCAAGGCATCTTCGGTGAGGTCTTGGCTTTTGCCCCAAGTCGTATCCTTCTTGCCGCCCGTCGTATCGATCCCGAGCCAAGCTCGACTGCTGAATTCCGAAATTTCGGCGCGCAAGTGCAAAAGCTTGCTATATGGCTTTTCAATCGGCTTAGAGCCCGATGGCTTTATATGCAACACCTGCGGCGTGTAAAAACCTCGGTCGTAATTCGCGAGAGTCCGCATGGCATCGGTCGTATCTATACTTTGCTTCACAAGGCCCGCTGCCAAAACCGGCGACTGCAAAAAAGCAAGCGACATAACAACAAGTGCAAAACGCGCAAAATGCGCGGCACCCCTCAAACGCCAAAAATGTGTAGAAAGTAATTTCATAGAATGAATATATATAATTCGCCGGAAGTTAGAATCAAGAAGTAGACCGTAGATAGCAAGCAGAGGATTTTTAAAGCAAAAGAAAAACCGCAGCGGTTGCTGCGGCTTTTCGAATTGCACAAAAGGCGCCCCCGGAACGGCGTCCGGGGTGACATTTGCATTACTTCTTAGAACGATGGCTGTTCTTGATCCATTCAGTCTTGTGGACTTCCGGGATGTCATCGAGCAAGCGAAGCGTATGCGGTTCGTTCGTGTTGTCGAGCACTTCAGCAGGAGTACCCTGGTTCACGATCTTACCGTCGTGCATGATGAAGATACGGTCAGAAACGTAGTTTGCAAGACCGATATCGTGGGTCACGAACACCACGGTCATCTTCAGCTCGTCTTTCAACTTGCGGAGGTAATCGAGGATGTTGGCACGAACGCAGGCGTCCACCATGGAGGTAGCTTCGTCAGCAATGAGGACCTTCGGACGGAGCGCGAAGATACGGGCGAGAAGCATACGCTGCATCTGACCGCCGGAGAGTTCGAACGGATACTTGCCTTCGATATCTGCCGGAGCGACGTTCACAGCCTTGAGACCTTCGTCAACGCGGCGGCGGACTTCTTCCTTGGACGGCTTGTCCTTGAGGATGTTGAGAGCGTCTTCGAGCTGGCTACGGATTGTGAAGAACTGGTTGAAGCAGCCAAACGGATCCTGGAAAACGGACTGGACTTCGTTCCAGTGGTCCTTCAGGTTCTTGATCGGCTTGTCGCGATAGAGGAACTGACCGCGAGTCGGCTGGTAAAGACCGAGCATGATCTTAGCAAGCACGGACTTACCGCAACCAGAACCACCCACGATGGAGATGAATTCTTCGTCATAGATGTCAAAGGAAACATCCTTAACAGCAGTCTTCAAGCTCTTGCCGGCACCGAAATCCTTGCTGATGCGCTTGGCAGAAAAAACAATGGGCTTATCACTTTGCATAATCGCACCTCACGTCACGATCGCCGACAATGCGGAGATTCTGGGTATTCTTCTTGCAGTCCGGGCATGCCTTGCTGCAACGCGGAGCGAAGCGGCAGCCCACAATCTTGTTCTTGAGGCTAGGAGGAGCACCTTCGATAGCCACCGGATGACGGCCACGCTGGCTTGCCTCGGTACTGAGCATAGCGCCCATCAAAGCCTGCGTATACGGATGACGCGGGTCCTTGACGACCTGTTCTGCAGTACCCTTTTCCACGATTTCGCCTGCGTACATGATGGCGATGTTGTCTGCCACGTGGTAGAGGAGCGGAAGTTCGTGGGTAATGAAGATCATCGATTGGAAGATGCCCTTGTCGAGCAAGTCGAAGATCATCTTGATTACTTCCTTCTGCGTGGAAACGTCCAAAGCAGAAGTCGGTTCGTCAGCAATCACCATCTTCGGGAGAAGAATCGTAGAGATTGCAATCACGCAACGCTGGCGTTCACCTGCAGTGAGGTTGATCGGGAAGGAGTTGAGCACGCGCTTGGTGTCCATACCGATACGGTCGAAGTGAGCATAGACGCGATCGTAGATCTGCTTAGCGTCCTGCTTTTCGCCCGGTTTGGCGTGAGCCTTGAGCACGTCGGCTGCGATATCCTTAATCTTGCGAACCGGGTTCAATGCGTTGAATGCGCCCTGCGGAATCATGGAGACCTGCTGAGCGAGGACATTTGCACGAACATCTTCGATGGAACGGTTCATGAGGGATTCCATCTTGTCGCCGTTCTTGACGCGAACGTCACCCGTTTCCGGGTAAAGCGGCGGAATGCACATGCCCATGAGACCAGAAACGAGCGTAGACTTACCGCAACCAGATTCACCGGCGATACCGAGAATTTCCCCCTGCTTCATGGAGAAAGACACGTCTGTTACAGCGTGAGTCTTGTCTCCAAAACGGCCGAGGTAATAAAGACCCAAGTGGTCAACTTCAAAAACATTTTCAGACATTTTTTACCTCTTACTTGCGCAGGCGCGGGTTGAAGACGCCTTCCATGGAAGTGTTGATCAGGTAGAGAGCAAACACCGTGAGGGTAACGACGATCGTTGCCGGGATGAATGCAATCCAGATGGAGTCGGAGAGAGCACCGTTATCCTTAGCCTGGTTCAAGATGATACCGAGGCTGGTGGAATCGACAGGGCCAAGACCGATCATGGAGATGGAAGCTTCGGAAAGAATACCGGAGGACACCTGCATGATGAACACCATGAACACGTACGAGAGCAAGTACGGAAGCACATGCTTGATCACAATCGTCAAAGTCGATGCACCGTTGAGGCGGGCAAGGGCGATGTGGTCGCGGCTACGGAGAGAAGAAGCCTGGGCACGAACGGCACGGGCAGACCAGCTCCAAGCGGTAAGACCGATGATGAGACCAATCAAGGTGAGGGAACGGCCATCCTTAACAGCGGAGCTGATAAGAACGAGAATCACGAACTGCGGGATAACGATGAAGATGTTGGTGAGCATGTTCAATACTTCATCAACCCAGCCACCGCGGAAACCGCCGAACAGACCGATAAGCACGCCGATAGTCGTAGCAATGATACCTGCAACGAAGCCCACATAGAGGGAGCTGCGGAGACCGGCAATCAAGAGAGACACATAGTCACGGCCAAGGTGGTCCGTGCCAAGCCAGTGAGCAGAGCTAGAACCTGCATACGGACCAGCGACGATGTCACGAGCGTGAGTGTCTACGTTGTAGAAAAGAGGTCCAAAGATGGCGATGAGGAGCGTGAGCACAAAGATGGACACGCCTATCACGAACATCGGGGACTTGAGAAGGTTTCTTAAAAGCTTACCCATGATTACTTACCTCCCATCTGGAGACCGGCCTTGACACGCGGGTCAAAGACAGCGATCAAAACGTCAACTGCAAAGTTTGCAACGAGAACGCAAGTAGAAATCATCAAGGTGCAACCCTGGATTGTTGCGTAGTCGTTCTTCTGAATGGCATTGAGCATTGCCATACCGAGACCCGGATAAGAGAAGATCATTTCGGTAATGAGAGCGCCACCCACCATGGCACCGAGGCTCTGGGCAAGACCAGTGAGCTGCGGGAGCATAGCGTTGCGGAACACATAGCTAATAATCTTGCCTTCACGGAGACCAAGCCACTTAGCATACTTCATGTAGTCTGTACCGAGTTCGTAAATGGACATGGAACGCATACCCGTTGCCTGACCAGAGAGAAGAATCGGGAACACAGAGAAGAACGGGAGCACGTAGTACCAGCTGACGCTCTTGAAGCAAGACCAGCTGAAAGTGAGTTCCGGAATGTCCGGGCTGTAAGCGCCCATAGCCGGGAACCAGCCGAGCGTGATGGAGAAGAATGCGACCAAGAGCATACCGAACACGAAGAACGGCACACCGTTGAGGAACATGGCGCACGGGAAGAATACCTTGTCGAAAATGCCGCGCTTGTAAGCAGCGAAAGCACCGAGAAGGTTACCCACAATCCAGCCGAGAAGAATCGTCGGAGCCTGGATAGCGAGCGTCCACGGGAGGGACTTCTTGATAACGTTCGTCACCGGTTCGTTGTTCTGGTAAGAGAGACCGAGGTCACCGTGGAACACCTTGCCGATATAGCTAAAGAACTGAGAAACAGCGGAAGAGAGCTTCGGGTCGGTTTTCATGACCGGCTGATCGACCATGACGGTATCGACGCGTTCGGCCTGGACGGTTTCCATGACAGGAACCTTTTCGACAGCTGCAACTTCAGCAGCCTTGGCACCCTTCTTGCCCTTCTTAGCCTTCTTCACCTTCTTTGCTTTCTTAGCCTTCTTGCCCTTCTTGCCTTTTTCGGCAGCAGGAGACTTTTCAACAAAGACCGGATTGCCAGCTTCGTCGAGCTTCTGGCGTTCGACCATCACCGGATTGCCGGCTTCGTCAACAACCTTCACGACGTTCACGACCGGCTGGCCATTTTCGTCGAGCTGCGGAACCTTCTGCATCACGACATTGCCGTTGGCGTCAGTTTCCGGTTCATAGATAACGTTACCGTTTTTGTCCAATTCAGCCATGCCGAAAGAGACGAGGAGTTCTGCCTTTTTCTTCTGAGCTTCAGTCGGAGAAAGGCCCTTACCGGCTTGACCCATGATGATGTCAACCGGGTTGTTGTCGCCGAGACGCGGCAACGCGAAGTTGAGTGCCACTGCGCAGACGAAGGTCAACAAGTACCAGAACGCCTTCTGCAGGACATAACGTAGCATAGGATATTGTTTAAGCATTGGTAGTCCTTTATCCTTTATTTAGCAAGCTTCAAATTCCAAAGGGTCTTGGTACCCGAAGCTACCCACGGAAGCTGAGCAGGAGCGTACGGGTTCTTTTCGGTCGGCCAGTTCGTCCAGACGCGGTCGCTGAATTCGTAGAACTGTTCCGGCAGGTAAACCAGCGGAATAGACGGCTGGTCTTCCATGAAGATCTTGTTGAGTTCGCGGTAAGCGGTTGCGATAGAATCAGCATTCTTCATGAGCGGGATAGCGTTGAGGAGCTTGTCGACTTCCGGACGGAAACCTTCGGTACCCGGCTGGTTGTAACGACCAATGTTCACGCCAGCCCAGGCGCCAAGCGGCTGCCAGTCGCGGCTTGCCATGATTTCGTTGAAGCGGCTCCACGGAAGAGACGGAGTCACGTCAGCAACAGGCTTGTGCATGATGAGGTCGAAGTTACCGAGACCCATGGCCGGCCAGTAAGAACCGCCATCCACGAAGCCTTCACGAATATCGATACCAGCCTTGCGCATACCTTCAACAGCGATGGTCACCATAGCTTCCCAGTCGGTCCAGCCGTTCGGGCTCGTGATGTACATCGTCGGGATCTTTTCGCCCTTGGCGTTTTCCATGTGGTCGAGCGTGCCGTCGTCATTCCAGACAGACTTGTAACCAGCTTCAGAAAGCATCTGCTTCACCGTTTCGACGCGTTCCTTTTCGTCCGTGATGGTGAGCTTGACACCATACTTAGCGAGGTCTTCGTCGCTGATGTACTTGCCTTCGAGGTTAGTCGGCATGATGAGGCCCGGCTTGATCTGGTCCGTGTAGTCGGACACAGCGAACTTGCGGAGAGCCATGTAGTCAATAGCGGTTGCAAGAGCACGGCGGAAGCGCTTGTCGTTAAGCGGTTCCTTCATCGTGTTGATGATGAGCATCGGCATTGCACCCGGCAAGAAGTACGGCGGTTCATTCAACCAGGTGTGCACGCCGGCACCAGCCTTGCGGTTGATACGCGGGATGTAGCTCTGGGAAGCATCGAGGTTGCCGCTACGCATAGCGATGGTGTTGTGTTCGTTGTTCTTGTAAATCGGATGAACGATATACTTCGGAGCAGGGAGCTGACCGTTGTGGAGAGCGGCATTGCCCCAGTAGTCGTCGCGGCGTTCAAGAATAATCTTGTTCGGGTCGGCGCTGCGGAGAGCGTACGGACCGGAAACGACCGGGTTCTGGTCCATCGGGAGTTTCTTGACTTCGTCCTTGGAGCCGAGCTTTTCGATGAGCGGTTCAAACACGTGAGCCGGAACGATACGGATGGCCTGCAACAAGTCCATCACAGAAAGCGGGTTGTTACGCTGCTTCTTGTTGATAAGGAAAGCAACGCGTTCCACCGCACCTGCCGGTTCGGATTTAACGGTATCAACGTGAATTGCGGAAATCTGTTCGCTAGTGTTGATGGAACCCATCGTGTAGATGAACTTCACGTCACGGGAAGTAACCTTTTCACCATCGCTCCACTTTGCGGCCGGGTTCAAGTCGACGACGATAGAGTCGTTGTTCTTGCTCACGAGCGTGCCGAGGAGGGATTCGATTTCACCCGTCAAGGAGTTGTAGGTGAGAAGCGGTTCGTACATCAAGTTGAAACGACCACTCACAGGCCAGGTTGTCATCCAGCTTTCTGCAAGGGGGTTGAACGTACCAGGAGCATCATTCTGCTGCCCAGACAAATAGAGCGTTTCCTGACGCGGCAAGGAACCGCTGGCAAGCTCGTCTTGCGATGAGCTACCGCACCCAAAAAGTGCGCCAGTTGCCGAAAGCACCAAGGCCGTTCTAGCAATCGATTTCAATCCAATCATTTGAGTCCTCTTAGAATAGGGCCTTTGCGGGGGCCCCTTTTAATTGAAAATTCAAATCTAATATAGATTATTCCAATTCAAAATTATTTTTGAACTTGGTAAAAATCCCTTGATGATTTCTCAAAACGGATTAACAAAATTTTACATTTAAAAATGTTTACAAAGTAGTTGTTGGTCAACAGCCATTGGCCATTAGTTATTGGATAACAGCTGGAAGAGCTACGATATTATTTATCCTAATTCAAAAGGCAACGGACGCTATATCCATCTGATTTGTCAATAAAAAAAGCCACAAACAATGCTTTGACATTATTCGCAGCTATTCATCACAATAAAAAAATTAGAATTTGTAAACCTTAAAGGTTTCTCTAGGCAACACTTTCTCGCCCTCACTCGAGAATTCATAATAGTAGCCTTTTTCGCCTGCTTTATTAATAACAATAGAATGCATCATAACATTAGTGCCCTTATCAATCCAATCCCATCTTAAATCCAAACCCTCTCTATAGCAGACTGCAATTTTTCCTTGAGTTCCACCCTCATACAACACAAATCCAAAATAAGGTTCATCTCTAAAATAACCCACCTGAAAACGAACTTTACTTGAACCTCCATACTTGTCTATTGCATACCACCGTTCAACTCCACCAAATTTACTTTCAGAAACAACTTTTCCGTTTAAAACTAACTGCCTATCACGCGGAGCATATTCAATATACTTCGATTTATCCATTAATGCGCAAGATTGCGTTATAACCGAAGTTATAAAAAGAGCTAACAACAATATCACTCTTTTTATTTCAAATTTCATGATTTACCTCTAACATTATCCATTTCTCAAAAACATCACAAATCTAAACAATCAAGGTAATTAAGTCAAATTACATCTTCAGCGGCGTCACCACCGGCGCAATATTCAGCGACTTGTTCGCGGAGTTTTGTGCCGCGGACTTTTCCAAGCAAATCGACGATGTCTTCGAGCGGCGCGTCCATAAACGCTTCGGCGCTCTTGTACTTGCTCAAAATCTTGATGCGGGTTTCGTGACCGACGCCCGGCATTTTGAGCCATTCGACTTCGAGATCTTTTTTGCGTTTGCTGCGCTGATACGTGATGGCGAATCGGTGCGCCTCGTCGCGGGCGTTCTGCAAAAGCTTTAGCGCGGGGCTTGTACGGTGCAGCACAATGCTTTTGCGATCATCGGGGAACACGATTTCTTCGAGGCGTTTTGCAAGCCCGATCAGCGGCAAGTCCTTATCGTGACCGAGTTCCTTTAAAATCTGCATCGTGGCATCGACTTGACCTTTACCGCCATCGCACACCCACAAATCGGGCATGGGGATCCCTTCTTCTTCCAAACGGCGGATGCGGCGGGTCATCACTTCACGCATGCTCGCAAAGTCATCGACACCCGTTACAGTCTTGATGATAAACTTGCGGTAATTGCTCTTGTCAGGGCGACCGTTCTTGAACGCCACAAGGCTTGCAACCGTGTTCGTACCGGACAAATGAGAAATATCCACGCACTCGATGCGGAACGGAGTCTTCTTTAAACCGAGAACTTTTTGCAATTCAAAAACGCTGCTGTCGATTTCGCTGTACTTCTGCACCTCGGCGCGCATTTCCACGAGAATCATGTCGGCATTCGCGGAAGCAAGTTTCAAGAACCCAAGCTTCTCGCCGCGCTGCGGATTCGTGAGCACGACCTTGTGCGTTGTCTTGGACGCAAGCGCCTGTTCAATAGATTCTCGCTCCGACATGTCCGTCGGGAGCGGCACATCCGTTGCAATTTCGCCCGGAATAAATTCCACGTCCATGTACCATTGCACCACCATCTGGCGGAAAATTTCCGTTTCGTCGTCTTCGAGCTTGCATTCCAAGCGGTAGTGGCGGCGCCCACAAAGCACGCCGTTGCGGTACTCGAAAATCACGGCGGCAGCCATCGTGCCATTCCGCTTGAGCGAAAGCACGTCCACGCAGAGGCTCGCATCGGACACATCCGTTTTCTGGTGCGCACTCGTCGCCTTGAGCGCCTGAATCGCATCACGCTTTTTCGCCGCCGTCTCAAAATCCATGCGTTCGCTCGCCTCGAGCATTTCGCGTTCCCAAAGTTGAATCAGGTCATCTCGCTTGCCGCCCAAAAGCATCTGCGTCTGTGCAACTTTCTTCTGGTATTCTTCACGCGTCACAAGCCCTGCACACGGTGCGCCACAACGCCCGATGTGATAATTAAGGCAAGGACGCACCGGCCGATTGAGAGGCAACTTCAGCTTGCATTCGCGAATCTGAAAAAGTCTCGCCGCAATATCTTGCAGCTGGCGGATCATGCGCGAACTCATATAAGGACCATAATACAGGCAGCCATCCTTCTTGACCGAACGGCTCAAAAACAGCCTCGGGAACGGCTCATTCACAGAGAACGCCAAATACGGAAAATGCTTGTCGTCCTTGAGCAATATGTTGTACTTAGGCGTATGCTTTCGGATGAGATTTGCTTCCAAAATAAGCGCTTCAGTTTCGCTCTCCGTGATGATCCACTCGATGTCGCGGATATACGGGAGCATCAGCGTTGCCGCACGGTGACCGGCATGGTCGCTGCCGTCAAAGTAGCTAGACACGCGGTTTTTCAGGACCTTCGCCTTCCCTATATATATGATCTTCCCCTGGGCATTCTTCATGATGTACACCCCAGGTAGCAGAGGGAGTTCCGCCAGTCGTCGCTCAATGTGTTCACTTACAGGAATCATGTAAATTCAAATCTATTTATTTTTTTATATTGTCGCGCCCCAATAAAATCAACCCCTTACCTTTTCTCATTTATGAAATGGTGATCCCCGAATAAATCGGGGATGACAGCATAAAAGACAGGAGATCGCAAAGCCTCAAAAAAACGAAAATACAAAGGTCATTTTACATTTTATAATACTCTAGTTACAAGAAAATTTTATATATCTTACGTAGTAAGTTTCGCACCCCGCCAAATATGGAGAAATAATGAATTTCGAAAACATGAACTTGTTGTCGCAGAAGGTTGAAAGCGTCCTCGGAACAGTACGCGCCCTGCGTGAAGAAAACGCCAAACTCAAACAGCTTCTCGAAGGCAAAGACGCCCAGGCAGAAGACCAGAAAAACTTGTTGGACTCTGCTAACGCAAAGATCGCCGACTACGAAGCCGCCCTCAATGCAAGAGCCAACCAGGCTGCCGCACAGGACGAAGCCATCAACGAAAAGAATGGCATTATCGACAACTTGAACGCTCAAATCAATGAAAAGAATGGTATCATTGACGCCCTTAACGGCCAGGTCGCCGAAAAGAACGGAATCATCGACGCTCTCAACGGTCAGGTCGCTGAAAAGGACAACGCCATCAATTCTTTGAACGGACAAGTTAACGAAAAGAATGGCATTATCGACAGCCTCAACGGACAGATCAACGAAAAGAACGGCATCATTGACGCCCTTAACGGTCAAGTCGCCGAAAAGAACGGAATCATCGACGCTCTCAACGGTCAGGTCGCTGAAAAGAACGGCATCATCGATGCCCTCAACGGCCAAGTCGCCGAAAAGAACGGCATCATCGACAGCCTCAACGGCCAGATGGACGAAAAGAACAACATCATCGATTGCCTCAACGGTCAGGTCGCCGAAAAGAACGACATCATCGACAACCTTAACAACCAGGTCCAGAACCAGGGCAACGAAATTTCCGAAGCCCAGAGCAAGTTCCAGCAGCTCCTTTCTACGATCGAAAGCGAACTCGGCACCGAAATCAATATCAACGAGCCGGCTGCAGAACAAGCCCCTGAACAGCAGGCTGAAAACAAACCTCAGGAAGAAAACCCTGACCTGTTCGCGAGCAATGGAGGCTCGCAACCCGGTTTTTTCGGCTAAGGTGGTTGTTGGATAACGATC
Source organism: Fibrobacter sp. UWB7 (assembly GCF_900142945.1). NCBI lineage: Bacteria > Pseudomonadati > Fibrobacterota > Fibrobacteria > Fibrobacterales > Fibrobacteraceae > Fibrobacter > Fibrobacter sp. UWB7. Next base: position 57,681 of record NZ_FRCO01000003.1, on the reverse strand, counting down.
CATTCGGCGTAGGAATGAAATAATATGGCAAACGAGACACTTAGATCAGTCAGCATTAACGTCGCTCAAGAACGCATCCACATCCGCACAGACTTGCCCGATACGGACTTGAAGGAAATCGTCGATTTCATCGAAAGTCGTCTCGATAATTCCTCGAAATTTAAACTGGAACTGAAGAAGCAGCTGTGCCTACTGGCTGTGGAGCTCACTTCCGAGATTGTCGAGCTGCGCAAGCAATTGCGCAAGGCCAAAACATACCACGACCTGATGGATAAGGACCTTAGGGAACTTTCGCTCCAGTTGGACGAGGGCCTCCCTAAAGCCGACAACCAAGTTTAAGCCAATCCGGATACATTTAATACACATACGAAATCTCGGTATTTTTGCCGAGATTTTTTTTGTGTTTTTCCCTTGTTTTTAGCCCTCAAGAAACATATATTATACGTGGGCATCCCACGGATTTTACACCCGATCTAACAGGAATAAATCAGCTCGTTGCTCTTGTGGTTCAGTTTAGGCGCGCATCGACGCGAAAAACAAATCCCCGAGGCGCTGCTATCATTGTAAAATAGTAGTTTCGAGTGTTCGTACCGTAGGAGATGCCCTTTTTTTATTGTGGCAAAATTTGCCGGGGCGAAAATGGAGATCTCCGAAAAACTATCCGAACTTTTAGAAAAAGCAGAATCCGAAGATATTTTTGACAAAGCCGTCGTTGGCTATTTGCTCCCAGACGGCTCAAGCCACACCGTTACGCTCAACACCCCCGAAGACACCGTTTTCGACATCGCATCGCTCACGAAGGTCTGCCCCACCTCGACACTTGCACTCTCGTACATTCTCGAAGGCAAGCTCTCCATTGATGCCAAAGTCATCGACTTTATCCCGGAACTCAAGACAAACTACCGCGACGAGATCTACGTTTCGCACTTGCTCACGCACAGCCTCGATTACCGCGTACCGATGAAGACATTGCGAACGCTCTCGCCCGAAGGAATCCTGAACGCCCTTTACACGTACCAGTTCTCTGCCGCTCCGGGAACCATCTTTAATTACGGGAACCCCGCAAGCGTGCTGCTCGGCATTTTATTGCAAAGGCTTACTGGCAAGAACTTACAGGAACAAGGTAACGAGCGATTCTTTACGCCGCTCGGCATGACACGCTCGGGCTACAACCCACTCACGCGCGTTCCGAAATCAGAAATTGCCGCAACCGAGCTTTGCGAATTTCGCCATCGAGAAATCCAGGGCGAAGTCCACGACGAAAGCGCCTGGGTTCTGCAAAAGCTTTTCCCCGTCGGGAGTGCCGGCATGTTCAGTTGCGTCCCCGACCTTCTGAAGTTCGTGAAGATGATTCTGATGGACGGCAAGTTCGAGGACAAGCAAATCGCCCCTGCCGGAATCTTGGACATCGTAAGCCACAACGCTCTCGCCGATAACGTCGGAGCAGAAACCGCCCTCGGCTGGGAACTGAACGCAGCCAAGTTCATGGGTACAAAGGTTTCGCCACAAGCATTCGGCAAGACAGGATTCACAGGAGCAAGCATCGTCGCCGACCCAGACAAGGGAGGCGCCATCATTCTCCTCAGCAACTTCACCTACCCGCATCGCGAACCGAACGCCGACAGGATTCACGCATTCCGCGCCACGCTTGCGGACGCGTTCTTCGGCGCTATTTCGGAATAAAGCAAAAACGGCCCGCGGTACGGGTCGTTTTTTTAAAGGGGATTCCCGCTCAGGGGCGGGAATGACAAATTAGCGGCCAGCGGCCTTGCGGAGCATTTCCTTGCGCTGGGCTTCAGCGAACATCTTAGCCATTTCCATGCGGTTGTCAAGGATTTCCTTTTTCTTGGTTTCTTCCTTGCAGTTCACGCACTTGGTAGCAGTCGGTACGGCCATGAGTCTCGCCTTCGGAATCAGCTGTCCACAGATTTTGCAAACGCCAAAAGTTCCATTCTTGATGCGCTTAAGAGCTTCTTCCAAATAAACAAGGTACTTGCCTTCGCGGGCTGCCAGCGAAAGGTTCGTTTCGAGCGAGTTGATGTCCGTTGCAGAATCTGCACCTTCGGAATCGCCACCGTCACCGGACTGATTCTTCTGGTCCAAGAACACGTTAGCCTTTTCGGAATCGCTCTGGGCGGTCACAAGCTCGCGTCTCTTTTCCAAAAGCATTTCTTCAAAGAACTTAAGATCAGCATCGCTCATCTTTACGGGTTTCTTCTCAGCCATATTAAACTCCTTCTTTGTGAGTTACACTGTGATAAGCACCGCTTTAAATTATCTTTTTTTTACAAAAAAGAACAATTAAAATATTATTTTTCAAAAAAAAATGTTGATAAGTCGGTAAAAAAGACTCATTTTACTTTTGCAATTCATAGAACGCCGTGAGCCATGCCCTAAAACGACTCCAATCCTTGTCATCCGTCTTGTGGACATAAGTACCCGGTCGGAATATCACAAAATCGTTCAGCGCATACGCACCAACGCGAATTCCAGAAATTTTACCCTCAAATAATTCATCAAAATCCATATCCGCTTCATAAGCGACTTCGCCATCTACCATTACAATGACATGTCTTTCATAAATGGCAAACGAGACATGATGGCGTTTTCCATCAAAAAATTCCGCTTTTCCATAATTTTTGTCCGTCGATTTTCCTTCACTAGAATTGAAGCATATCAACTTTGAATCGCTTTCGCACCGAGCCATTTTTATCCCAAGAGTATCATTACCGATAGAAAGCACTGTTCCGTCCTTCGCCGACCCATCAGCCTGTGCCCAAAAACTCACCGCAAAGCCATTTTCTTGCCAATTGTATTCATCAATAACTTTACAACCATTCCCCAAAGCCGTCACTCCTGACAAATCTTCTTGATGGCTTTTATAAACAGCACACATTTCAAAAACATCGTGGTGAAAGTTGAAAAGCGTGTCATCGAACACCTTTTCCGGTTCAACAGTTGCCAACAATTGCTTTATACTTCCATTCCTAGACCGGTCAGCATCCGTTATCCAGCCCCAGAGCAACCAGTGCGCCACAACAGGATCCTTTTTCATTACAGGGAACGTAAACCAATTACGGTTTTCGACCGATTCATTTTCGGCACTTTCAAACATAACGTAGTTTCCCATTTCATCAATCAAGGAATGGGGATCGTAAGACCCGGGATTTGTAAAACGGATCATCGGAACAAACAATTTTTCAAGCGAAGCTTCCAAGCCCGCAGATTCAAGAATTTGCGTCGCCGCTTTAGGCAAAGAAACCACAACGGAATCTATAGGATACCCAGCAGCGTAATCACTGACATAGAGAGTGTCGCCTGGTTCAAGTTCAATTGTCGTAGACGCATCTGTGTGTTCATCCCCATGCCATGCGTAATGGTCCCCGATTTTGCCCATCGGGAGTCCCGTAATCATCGTATAGCCACGTTTTTGATCTTCCTTGGTCAACCGCCCACAAATAAATGTTCCATGGAAACAGATTGAATCCAAATCATCAGTGCGAGTCACATAGTTTGTGTAAAGCAGCATTGAAGCCGGAGCGCCAACTTGTATATTGAACGTCAAAGAGGATTTCTCTCGCCACCAATTAAATTTTTCCATATACCCAAGCATGGAATCCGGCGTTCCTGAAATCGAATAGACCTTTGCCAAGACTCTAAATGTCCTGTCCTTTTTGCCACTATCGACAAAGCCAAATGAATAGTGACCATCACAATCCGTTTCTGCGGAATCCACAGCGTAAGTGTGGTGGGTAACAGAATCGACTTCGGCAAGATAGAGATGTGCATGCGGAACACGAATGCCAGCCGTATCAGTCACATAACCGGCAAGATGTACTGCCGTTTCTGTTGGTGGAGTTCCAGGATCTGGTTCCTGATAATATTTCACAGAAGTCGTGTCATCGCTGCACACTTCAAAAATCGAAGGATTAGACTTGGTTTCAGGCTTAGTTTCAGGTTTAGCTTCGGCTCCTGTATTTTTACCAGCACCTTCATTCACTGACGCAGGATCGTCTCCACAAGCAGCCAAGAGCAATACGACAAACAGAAACGCAATCCTCAATCCAAGCATATTTCCTCCTTTATTGCAAACATACAACGATTTGCAAACTAAATATAAATTACAAAATAATTTAAAAGGAGATGCCCTCCCCATACGCGGATCATGACTACTAAGCAGCAAAGCTGCAAGTAGTCAAAGAGATCAAGTCGGGCATGACAACGCTTAGAAAGGCAAAAAGCAATTAACTAATAACAAACTGCCGACTGTCTACTTTCTACTGCCTACTAAAAGATATCTACGTTGAGCTTGAGACCGTCTTTTTTGACGCCACTGAGCAACGCATCGAAGTCTTTTTGCAGCAAATCGAAGTCTTTGTGGAACTTAGAAGACTTATCGAGGAACATTCTTGCCGAGCCTTCGCTTTCGTCAAACTTGGAGACAATGGCAAGCGCCTCGTTCTTTGAAGCATCAACACGGTCCAACAGTGCACGCACGCGGTCCATAGCTTCGTTTGCCTTTGTAGCGGTTTCGCCACCGCGGTCCGAAAGTTCCTGCAACGAGCGTTCAAGCTTTTCGCCCGCTTCGTGATAAGCGTCGAGCAGTTCATCCACCATGGATTTCCACTTGCGGATATCGGCATTCGTCACACGGATGAGTTTCTTGGCTTTCTTGCCGACACGCTCCATGCGCTTACCCGTCTCGCCCACCGTCAATGAATCTGCAAATACAGTAACCATTTGCTTGATATCGCCAATATCCTTGAACACGGCGGTCAAGTTTTTCGAAATCCCGGAAGTACCCTCGTCGTAAAGACCACTGACAGTATCGCCATCAGCCACTAGCTTGCTAGAGTTACCGGTGATAATGCTCATTTCGCGCTCGCCCATGAGGCCTGCTGTCACGAGACGGAATTCAGAGTTCACAGGAATTTTCGCATCGGCAAGCACGCGAGCAGAAACATAAACGGCTTCGTCCGTAAGCTTTACATCGACAATCTCGCCCATCGCAATGCCACGGACGCGCACAAGGTTTCCCGGAGAAAGCGTACCGATCGTTTCGTATTTTACGACAAACGTATAGCGCTTGTGATACGGGCTAGACGGATGGAAATAATAAGCCGCCAGCCCACACGAGACCACGATAATGAGAAAAATAAGACTTGCTACAAAATTTTTCTTGATTTTAAACAGCAAACTATTCATAGAAAGACCAGTTCTGCGGATTAAAATCTAGCAAATCATCCGTATATTCACCCTTCGCCTTCGCCTTAATCTTCTGCATCAAGGACTCATTGAAGTCCCGAGCCACGTTTTGCCCGCTCATTTTCATGAGGACATTCATGGCAATCACTTCAGAAATCACGGTCATGTTCTTGCCGGGTGCCACAGGCAATACCACTTTCGGGATATTCACGCCCATGACGTTTTCTTCCATCTCGTTTAGGCCCGTGCGTTCGTACGAAACATCTTGACGCCACTGCTGGAGTTCGACAATCATTTCGATTTTCTTGACTTTACGAATGGCATGAATACCGAACATCGAACGAATGTCCAAAATACCCACACCGCGAATTTCCATGTGATGACGGATCAGCGGATCCGGGCGTCCAATAATGGAGTTTCCGACATGGCTAATGTGAACAACATCATCTGCCACCATGCGGTGCCCGCTTTCGACAAGGTCAAGTACACATTCGGACTTACCGACGTTACTATCGCCCACGTAGAGCATGCCCACGCCATAGACGTCCACGAGGCTTCCGTGAATCACGGCATGCGGAGCAAAGAATTCATCGAGAATTCTCTGGCCCATCTTGAAAAATTCAAACGTGTGAAGCGTTGTCGAGAACAGCGGAATATGCAAGCGGTTGCACATTGCCTTGAGTTCATCATGCGGAGTCTGCGCATGCGTCACGACCCACATCGGCGCACGGAATACAGACAAATTTTCAAAGATCTTCGTTCGCGCTTCTGGTCCAACCGATTCCAGGTAATTCCATTCCGTATGGCCAATCACCTGAATCTGCTGCGAACTATAAACTTTAGTATAACCAGCCATGGCAAGGCCAGGGCGGTGAATTCCGCTTTCTTCGATGCAGGAGTTCATGTCCTCATCGGGGCAATGTTGCACCATCTGCAAATCTTTGCCGTAGCGGATAAAAAAGTCCCGCACCGGGTAGCGTTCCCGGTGCAGGATCTTGATGTCATTTAATCTATCAGCCATTACGTGAGTTCGGAAACCGGCTGAGATCTGTGATCGTTCTGCTTGTCGTTGGCCTTCTTGAGCTGGACCTTGATACGTTCAAGCGTTACGTCAACTGCCTTGCCCATGTTTTCTTCGTCGGCAGAAGCGACAATGACGGAACCTGTGATGTTGACAGAAATTTCGCAATGACGCTGGTGTTCAACTTCGTGGTCGAGAATTACAGAGGCGCTAGTGATATTCGGGTAAAATTTGGCCAACTTATCCATTTCTTCCTGAATACGGTCCTGAAGACCTGCCGATGCGTTAAAATGACGAGCAGAAAACTGAATATCCATGATAAACCTCCGTATGTTAATGTTACGATTTACTTACGTTTAAAAACATTTTGGAACTTGCGTTCCGCAATTAAAGTATATACATCTTTTTTTTTCAAAAGTCCACAACTAAATTGGATTTTGCAAAAAAATTCGTTCCATCTTGGAATATTTGCTATAGCGAATTGCCGAAATTTCGCTTTTTTTAGCGCTTTCTTTGGTTCTTTGGCAAAATCTTGAGCTCTTTCTCGCGGTATTTGGCGACTGTACGGCGTGCCACCTTGATTCCCTGCTTCAAAAGCTCGTCGCTGATGTCCTGGTCAGAGAGCGGAGAAGACTTGTCTTCTTCGTCAATGAGCGTCTTGATAGCGTCGATAATCTGCGCAGAACCCACTTCTTCAGCATCCGGGGCTGTGCCCTGCTTCACACCGGACGTAAAGAAATGTTTAAGTTCGTACATGCCGTAAGGGGTTTCCACGTACTTCTGGTCAGTCGCGCGCTGCACCGTGCTCACCGCCAAATGGACATCGTCGGCGACATCCTGGAGGATCATCGGCTTGAGGAACGCGGGGCCGTTTTCGAAGAACCCGCGCTGGCGCTTGACAATCGCGCGCATCACAAGTTCAATCGTCGAGAAGCGGTTATCGACCGCCTTGATGAGGTCCGTCGCCTTCGCTAGCTGCGCCTTCACGTATTCCTTATCCTGCTTTGATGCAGACGGGTCCGTAAGAATCGCCTTGTACGTCTGGTTGATGCGGAGCGACTTCTGCATCTTGGTCTTGAAGCAGACAACTTCGTAATTGCCTTTCTTTTCGACAACCTTCAAATCCGCATTGATAATGTGCGAATACGAATGCGAAAGCTGGAAGCCCGGGTGCGGGCGCAAACGCGAGAGGCTTGCAACAGCCGTCTTGACTTCGTCAGCGGAAACGTTCAACGCCTTTGCAATTTTTGCATAGCGGAGCTGCAAAAGATTCTCGTATTCTTCTTCGAGAATGCGGATAGCAAGGCTCGGGAAATTCGGGATTGCGTACGCCTGAATCAAGAAGCATTCGCGCTGGTCGCGGGCACCAATGCCGCTCGGCTTGAAGGACTGCAAAACGTGAACAGCTTCGCGCACCGGGAGGCTTGCGTCTTCGAGCTTGAGTTCCCCACGGAGCACGCGTTCAATCTCGTCAATGTACTTGTCGTCCGACTGGACAACCATCGCTTCGGATTCATTGTCGCGGTTTGCATCGCAAAGGAATCCATCGTCGTTTATGGAGTTGATGAGGTACTGGACCAACTTGCGGAAATGCTCTTCGGTCACGCCGTTTTCTTGAAGCTGTTCCTGCAATTCACGGGTGCCGTTCCAGAGGCGGAGCTGGTCATCGAGCTGTTCCTGCAAGCTCTTGCCCACGTCCTTGATCGGGCGATCCCAATCTTCGTCCGGGTCCTTCCCGCCAGAATTCAAATCGTTAAAAGGAGCGTCATCGTACGATGTGCCATCACCCAAATAGCTATCCCAGTTCACATCCGAAGATTCGCCATCGAGGTAACTGCTATCGACGTCAGCAGTATCGTCCAGAGAACCGCGAGCCATGTCCTCGATATCATCAGGGAATTCATCCGAATCTGCACGCGGATCGAGTTCTTCCGGGTCCTTGTCGACGGGAACTTCCTGATCGTCAAAGTCGCCATCGTCCACTTCCAAGAGCGGGTTGACTTCGACTTCTTCCTTGATGGCGGTTTCCAGTTCCTGCGAAGTTTTCTGAAGCATCTTCACAGACTGGAGAAGCGCAGGAGATAGTGTTTGCTCCTGCGTCTGTCCGATATTTGCCTGCATTCCAAGATTCATAATAACTCCTAATCCAAACGGAAAGAATCTCCGAGATAAATACGACGTGCTTCAGGGTCTTCAGCGAGGTGTTGCGAAGAACCTTCCGTGAGCACCTGGCTCTTATACATGATGTAAGCGCGGTCCGTAATCGAAAGCGTTTCGCGCACGTTGTGGTCCGTGATGAGCACGCCCATGCCGCGGTCCTTGAGTTCCGAAATAATGGACTGGATATCGGCAACGGCAATCGGGTCAATGCCCGCAAACGGTTCGTCGAGCAAGAGGAACGAGGGATCGCTTGCAAGTGCTCGTGCAATTTCCAAGCGGCGGCGTTCGCCACCAGAGCAGCTCATGGATTTCGTCTTACGGATGTGCGTAATCTTGAATTCTTCGAGGAGCTGTTCCAACTTCTTTTTGCGCTCGGCACGCTTCATGTCTTGCGTTTCGAGAATCGCCATGATGTTGTCTTCAACAGAGAGCTTGCGGAAGATGGACGCTTCTTGCGGGAGGTAGCCCACGCCGAGGCGGGCGCGCTTGTACATTGGCTTGTCCGTCATCTCGATATCGTCCAAAAAGATGTGGCCTGCATCCGGGCGGACCATGCCCACAATCATATAGAACGTGGTCGTCTTGCCGGCACCGTTCGGGCCGAGGAGCCCGACGATTTCGCCCTGCGAAACTTGAATGGAGACATCGCTCACCACCTGACGATGACCATAAATCTTGCGCAGCTTGTCGGTGCGTATCGTGCTAACCAAATTTTTCACTGTGCGTCCTCCGTTTTCGCAGATTCGTCCGTCGGCTTTCCTTTTTCTCTCCGACGGTTTAAAAGACTTCTCAACCTTTTATCATTCGCTGATTTCTTTATCGTCGTTGAATCGCTTTCTGTCAAGTTTTTCTTTGAACTTTTTTCTTTTGCGGCAAGCGAATCAAGCCTTGCGAGCGAATCCTTCTTGGCGTTTTCCTTGATACGGTTAGCCTTTTCCAAGTCGATAAATCGACCACTGGCATTTGTCTTTCTGCCCATGAGCTTGAGCGACTTCACCGCGTTCTTCTGAGCATCGAACAAGATGTGAATCGTGTCGCCCGTTGCCTCGTTCTTGCCAGAGACCGTCCTATCCTTTTTCACATAAAAGTAGGTGCTCTGAGCTTTGCCCGAAACAATCGCGCGGTCCATGCGGCCCTTTTTAAAATACAAATCGAGACGGTCGCCGTCCATCAAATTGCGGTATTCTTTTAAATCCGTTTCGTAGAAAAATCCCTTGGCGTTCACGTTCACGTAAAGGCGTTCAATTTTTCCTTTTTTGAATTCGCAGTAAAGCGTATCGCCGAAGGCTTCGGTCACGTTGCCGGGATTGCCTCGTTTCGGAGCTTCGTTCTGGATGCCATGTGCGTTGCGGATCACGAGTGCGGACTTGAGCATCTTGCCCGTTTCATCGAGCACGAGGAAAATGGAATCGCCCGTGAGGTGGTAATTTTTCATATCGCAAGTCGGATGGCCCTTCATGCTGAGCCAGTTGTCTTTGCGATTAAAATAACCCGTATCGCAAGTGACCACGAGATCTTTCTGCGTGAGCTTCACATCTTGAAAGGCTTGCGCAAAGCTGTTCTTCTTGTCGAAAACGAGGAACTTGGATTCAATCTTTACAGTATCGATTTTTCCGTCCTTCTGCTTTTCGTACTGATAAAGTCTCGGTGACATTGGGATAGTCACAATGTCTTCTTTGCGGTCGTACTTGAGGTACTGACCGGTCATGAGGTAATTGCCCGCAGAATCGCCAGCGCTCACTTCACCGGAGGCAATCGCAATTTCGCTTTTTCTTTGATAAGAGCCGTTCCTTGCGCGAACGAATCCAGACGGATGCGTGAAGAGGAACCCGCCGCCACATTCAACCGTTTCGGTATTGCGGTTCCAAGAAGCGCGCTGCGTCTTGAAAGCAACGCTGTCATGGACAAAGTGGACATTGCCGGTCAAGAGGAGAGTTCCGCGCTTGCGCGACACGTCGAGGTTGTCGGCGTGGTACATGATGAGCGGCGAGGACTGCGCAAAAGCGAGAGTAGAGGCAAGGAAGGTCGCGGCGACGAAGAGGAATGCGCGGAAATTCATCACAGTTTCCCTGCCTTTGGCTTAGGCGGGAGACCGCGTGGCGGAGCCTTTCTAGACGGTGACGATGCGGGCTTTGACGCCTGCGATGACGAGGACGGTGGATTGCTTAGACGTTCCGCCTCAGCCTGTCGTTTGTCTTCATCCTTCATGCGCTTTGCCGCATCTTGGAAAATACCCGTCACGTTAGAAAGGATTTTCCAGTTGTCGAACTGCGCATCACTTTCAAAACCGACACCCTGCAACACATCGCCATCTTCAGAAACAACGCGCACATAGCTTGCGGTTCTGACCAAATTATCCTTCTTGTTCCAGAGGAGCGAATCCGCACGGACCGAGGCGCCCTTGGGAGTCAACGCATAAACGTGGCCATAAGCGTAAACGTACGTGAATGTCATGTCGAGACTGCCGGAGTCCGCACGCAAGAACGCCACACGCTCGCCGATGGAATCGTAAATGTCCACGAACACCGGACGCACCGTCACAATTTCCTTGTCGGCCCAGCGTTCTAGATAAGCTGTTTTCAATCGCCAGTTGAGCACGCCCTTGTCGTAGCTGTCGAGAAGCGTCGTATCGGTAAAAAGCATCTGCGGGCGCTCGACACGAATCCAAGGCTTGGGTTCTTCGATTTCTTCGCAACCGAGCAAAAACACAGCTAGAATAACACACGCGAAAACGCTCCACAAGCGAAAAGCCGGCGCAAGCGTATTCTGAATGTTCTGCAAAAATTGTGCCACAAACACAAATTACAAATATAAAAGCACGTTATTTAAGGTTTTCTCGAAAATTTGAGGGAATTTGGGCGATTTTCCTCGTGACAAGCTCCATTTCTGCAGGACTCAATCCGAGATATTCGTCAACATCCCCTACTTTCCACCCTTTCTTTTCCAACTTTTGTTTCTTTAATTTGTCCATAAGTCAATCCTTCGCGTCATACTAAAAATATTTTCCTTTTGACGTGGAGTCAAGGGAGCGAATTTCAAGAGATAACCAAAATATTCATTACAACCGAAATCAAAAGTATTGATTTAAAATGACATTTATAGCATATTTAAAAAAAGGAGTCGAACATGGCGACATTGCAATTAAGAGTAGATGCCAAATTGAAGAAAAAGTCAGACGATTTGTTCCAATCCAATGTCCACCACTCCCCTGAAGATTTATCTCTTGAAAAGGCGATTAGCGATACGCGGAAGCAAGAAAATCTGCACGGGCTCTATTCATCTGCACAAGAAGCCGTAGCCTCCATGCAGGAGGATTAAGAGTGTTCCAAATAATTAACGATGAACTGATTCTTTCAGCTACAGCAGCAGGAACACACGCAGATTTATTCGGGAAATAACACAAGATTGAATACACAAAAAGGACTGCGCGGGGGCAGTCCTTTTGACGCAAAATTAAGGGGACGAAAAGATTGTATATCATTTATGAATTGGTCAAAAAAACTAATTCAACCTAATTAGGCGGGCGAACAATCCGCCATTTTTACGGTGCCAAAAAACGTTACAGAAAATGAGACATACGCAAGCGTCCCGCACATATATGTGTGAGCGGGCTATATTGCAAGGCAACTCGTGCGCACCTTCGGCACGCCCGCGTCGCTCTTGCAACGAAGCCAAGCTCTTTACACTCGGTTTTATACATCATTGACCAGGAAATTGCCGCCCATATCAAGGAAAGGCAGCATCTCATCAATGCAGTTAGTATTCCGTTTCCCACGGAGCAAGACCTCCGAACAAGTAACGAAGATCAACCACAGAGACTTGTGCTAAATTGAAAAAATTCGCTAGCGCTATTGAATTGGTTATGTCTTTTATTTTTTTTACTTCTCCATTAGTATATGTTGCATCTATTTCGCATTCAAAACGTTGCCCAGCACCAACATCCTCGCATTTAATGAGGGATCGGCGAGTATTTTTTTCCCCATCATTCATGACCCACATATCCATATCAAGTGTAATTACGCTATTGTCTTGTGACACCATAATTTTGGTTGTTACTCCGCGATCTTTTTCTTTGACTTTTGACAAAACACAACGTGATCCATCAAGACCTAGAGTCGCCTTGATACCAGCATTGGGGAAAACTTCACCGCATGGTTTCTGAGCTGCCATTGCAGCAACAGACAAAACCGTGATAAGAATGATTATGATCTTTTTCATGTTTTACCTCTTGGGATTAAATTTGTTTTGACTCATGTTAATGACGATTTTTTTTGACTTCATTTTCATCGATATAAAAAACTTGTTCACCTGGATCATCTTTAATTGAAGAAAAGTCTAAATCATCCTTTCCTTCAGAAGAAATTTTTTGAGCCCATTGTGGATCAAGTTCTTCTAAAAGTTCGGATTTTTCGGTTTGAAGCATGTCGATTTGTTTTTTTTGTTCCTTGATAGCATCTAAGGCATCGCAAATTTGCGTTTGACGCATCTTAATTTGCATATCTATATCACGAATTCTTGTCACAATTTCACTCTTGTCGTCCATTTTTACTCCTTTTTTTTGGGGGGGGATTTTCATGACACACTATCCAATGTTCAGAAAAGCATCATTGCATTTGTCTTCATCAAGATTTATAAGGTTCTTTAAAACGAAACCTTACATGTAGGTCTCTATTTTTGATACTTCTCCATCGTTAACACCTATAGAGTTCACCCCTGCTTAACAAAGAACTTCGCCAAATTTTGCGAGAATACAAAAAAAGGCGCAGATCGTTGCATTTATCACTCTGAGGCTCTGCAATGCCTGTACAAGATAAACGCAAACGACCCACGCCCCAAAAGGGCTGTTGCCCTTGGTCATACGACCAAAGACCGACTCAAAAGTCGGTACAGCAAACTGAAACACACCGCTAAAGCGGCATGCCCGCGTGAGCGTTCGCCTTGCCCTCTTGTACGTGAAATTTGCAGATTTCAGAGTGAGAACAAGAGCAAAAACTCTATTTTAAGAAAAAGATAACTTAAAAAAAGGAGAAACGCACAAAAACTTTACAAAAACGAACATTTTTTTTGAAAACAGCGAATTTTAGTCATTGCAAATGAAAACATGTATTCCAAAACGGAACAATCACATTCCCCAATTCTATTTCTATCAAATAAGCAATGACAAATCTAGTCTTGTTGACTTTTTTCCCAAAAAGTATATTTACTATAGAGCCCTTGGTTGGTGAATGTCGGCTCCATGCCGTGCGTTTCTTTGGAAACCTAGCCGCTGATGGGACTCCATTTTTTTGCTCTAACGGATTCTTATCCGTATAGAATTTACCGTAAAACTAGTTTGTTCGAGCATCGCAGGGTGGATGTGGCAGGACAAGCCGGGCGTTGCGGGTGCGGCGTCTGAGCACCCGCAGTAGGGGTAGCGAAAGACCCGACTAGGGTGGGATATACAGAAAACGCCCACTCATTTGTGGGTGTGATTATAAGGGCGGGAGTCGGGGCTGAAGCGAGGGGGATTCCTCCCCCCTCCATACATAAAAAGAACTGCGCAAGGGCAGTCCTTTTGAAATGTTACCGGATCCTTCACTTCGTTCAGGATGACGAGTGAAAGCGGCGTCAGGATGACGCTATAAAAAAGGCGACCCCGGCACAGTGGCCGGGGTGACATTGTAAAGGCGAGAGCCTTTGTTACTTAGCCTTCGCGGCCGAGCATGAAGGCCTTCTTGTTGCCTTCGTGGAACTTTTCGGCAAAGAGCTTGTTCAAAGCAACGAGCCACTGGTCCACGGTGAAGTCGAAGTGCTTGGAAAGCTTGCCGAGCATGGCGACGTTCAAAGCCTTCACGTTTTCGAGCTTGGAAACATCAATGTCAGCCGGCGTGAGGAGCACGCCACCCTGCTTCATGTAGGCTTCGTTCACGACAACCTGCGTCTCGTCAAAGACAACGAGGTAGTCGGCTTCGCCGCACGGGATCATCGGGGACTGCACTTCTTCATCCTTGGCAAAGCGCACGTCAGAAGCGATGGAACCACCGCGCTGGCTCATGCCATGGACTTCGGCTTTCTTCACGTCGTAACCTTGTTCGAAAACAAGTTCGGCCATCACGTCACTAGCCTTGATAACGCCTGTGCCACCGAGGCCTGCAAATTTAACGTTCATTACGCTCATAATTATTCAACCTCTCTATTAAAAGTTATTGTTCTTCTTGGCAGCGGCTTCTGCTTCGGCCAAAGCCTTTTCGGCCTTTTCCTTGTTTGCCTTGTCCCAGGCAAGGATGCTCTTGAGGGCGAGAATGCAGGGGCTCTTAGCGACGATCAAAGTGAGTTCGTCCTTTTCGAGGGATTCCTTCACGAGGCGCTTGAATTCTTCCGGTTCCTTGACCTGGTTCACTTCATAGACGTTGTCGAAACCGGCGACCTTTGCAACTTCCTTGTAGTCAATCTTGTAGGCCGGGCTGTGGTCGAGGTGACGGCCCGTACCCGGGTGTTCCTGCTGACCGGTCATAGCGGTAATGCTGTTGTCCAAAATGATGACGACGTGGCCAGTTTCCGGGCGGTTGTAACCCGCTTCCACAAGGCCGGTGATGCCACTGTGAACAAACGTAGAGTCACCAATCACGGAGACAACGCGCTTTGCCTGTTCGCGCGGGAGCACGTTACGGAGGCCGATACCCATACCGATAGCGGCACCCATGTCAATCATGTAGTCCATAGCGCTGATCGGCGGGAGAGCGGCGAGCGTGTAGCAGCCGATGTCACCGGAAACGATGCAGTCGAGTTCCTTGAGAACTGCGAAGGAACTGCGGTGCGGGCAGCCCGGGCAGAGCATAGGCGGCTTACCCTTGACCGGAACCGGATCCGGGTTCTTGTCGCCAGCGATAATGCGGCGAACGCGGTTCACGTCGAGTTCACCAAAGCGGAAAATCGGGTCAAACTTGCTTTCGCACTGGATGCCAGCGGCCTTGATGTTTTCGGCAAGCCACGGGTCGTTTTCTTCGATGACCATGAGGCGCTTGCCTTCGAACTTCTTCGCAAAATCCTTGATGAGCTGCATCGGCAGCGGATAAGTCATACCGAGCTTGAGGATGCTTGCTTCCGGGGCGGCTTCGCGGACGTGGTGGTAGCTGATGCCGCTCACGATGATACCGAAGTCAGCGCTGCGCATTTCAACCTTGTTCGGGCCTTCGGCAACGTTCCAGGCTTCCATTTCGTCCATCTTGGCGCGGAGGCGACGGCCAGCCGGCTTCGAGAAGCCAGGCACCATCACGTGCTGGGCGATATTGCGTTCGAAGTTCGGCACCATAGCCGGGAGTTCTTCCTTCGGCACGACGATAGACTTGGAATGGTCCACACGGGTGGTCATGCGGAGGATGACAGGAATCTTGAACTTTTCGCTCGTCTGCATGGCGATGCGGAAGAAGTCGTAGGCTTCCTGGGAGTTGGACGGTTCGAACATCGGGCACACGGATGCCTTCGCGTGATTACGCGTATCCTGTTCGTTCTGGGAGCTGCCCTGACCCGGGTCATCGGCAACAATCCACACCATGCCGCCATCGACACCCGTGTAAGTTGCAGTATAGAGAACATCACTTGCCACATTCAAGCCAACCATCTTCATGGTGACCACACTGCGGGCATGTCCAAAAGCGGCACCGAGAGCGACTTCGGCAGCGACCTTTTCGTTCGGAGCCCACTGGGCATAGCCGCCCAGTTCAGAGTAATCTTCCAAGATTTCGGTGGACGGAGTTCCCGGATAACCTGCGGCAAGCTGCACATTGCAATGACGCATGGAAAGGGAAATGGCTTCGTTGCCCGAAATCAGCATCTTTTTCGCATTTGGATCAAAAGCTGGCATGATATTCCTTTTTTGTTTTAATCGTTTTTTAAACGAACTGCAATATAGAAAAAAACTATTTTGTGCATCCTTGGCACGGACTTCAAGAAACGCAAAAACAAGAAGTAATTTTTTGTTATATATTATTAAGGTTTTAACTATGTATAAAACTCCGAAAAAGGAGATGCCCGAACAAGTCGGGCATGACAAGTTTAGGATTAAAAAAAGAGGAATAAAATGATTGTTTCAGATTTTAGCGAAAGCATTAAGTTCGTTGGAGTGGATGACCGCGAGATTGATTTATTTGAAGGGCAGTACAAAGTTCCTGACGGAGTTTCGTACAATTCCTACGTGATTTTTGATGAGAAGATTGCGGTCACGGATTCCGTAGACGCACACAAAGTAAGTGAATGGTTGACAAATGTTGAAAATGCATTGCAGGGCAAAACGCCCGACTACCTGATTGTCCACCATTTGGAACCCGACCACGCTGGCGGTTTTCTCGAATTCATCAAGAAGTACCCGGACGCAACCATCGCCGCATCTGCAAAGGCACTTGCGTTCATTCCGCAGTTCGTCAAGCTCCCGGAAGGCACAAAGACGCTCACGCTCAAGGATGGCGACACGCTTTCGCTCGGCAAGCACACGCTAAAGTTTATCGCGGCCCCGATGGTCCACTGGCCCGAAGTCTTGCTCAGCTACGACGAATCCGAAAAGATCTTGTTCTCTGCTGATGCGTTCGGCACATTCGGACTTTCAGGCAAGCTCGGCGAAGATTGGGTGAGCGAAGCGAGACGCTACTACATCAACATCGTCGGGAAATATGGCATGCAGGTGCAGAGCGTTTTGAAAAAGCTCGCCGGAATCGAGGTCAAGACGATTTGCCCGTTGCACGGCCCAGTTCTTACAGACAATTTAAGTTTCTACATTGACAAGTACAACACCTGGAGCAGCTACACGCCTGAAACGCAGGGCGTGTTTGTCGCCTACGCTGGCGTTTACGGCCACACGGCAGAAGCCGCAAAAAAACTCGCCGATTCGCTCCGTGAAAAAGGCGTTGACGTGACAATTATGGATTTGGCCCGCACGTACTCTTCGGAGACGGTCGCACAGGCATTCCGCTACAGCCATCTCGCCGTATGCGCGACAACGCTTGATGCCGGCCTCTTCCCCGCTGCCGAAAAGTTCCTCACGCACATCAAGGCGAAAAACTACTGCAACCGCAAAGTCGGCATTGTCGAAAACGGCACATGGGCGCCGATGGCCGCAAAGAAAATGCACGAGATTCTCGATACGCTCAAGAACGTGACATTCTGCGAAACAACGGTCACACTCAAGTCCGCCCTCGACGAGACTTCTGCAGCAAAGCTCGAAGAACTCGCCGTAGAATTCGCAAAGAATTTGGGGAAAGCGTAGTAGGCGATAAAAAAAGGAGATGTCCTGTCGGAGCAGGGCATGACAGAATCCATGCAAAAAAAGTCGGCGGATGCCGACTTTTTTTATGTGTTTGAGGATTGTGTATGGAGATTCCGGCTCAGAGGCCGGAATGACACTAAAAAAAGGTGACCCCGGAATGGGATCCGGGGTAACAAGCGCGAGGAGCGTTCGCCAGTTATTTCCTGCTGGCGAGTTCCTCTTCGAGTTTCTTGTTGCGGCTGTCCTGCATTTCGCAGACATTTTTAAGGTTGTTAATTTCGGCGTTCTGCTTAGCCACCTGTTCTTTGAGGTCTTCGCACTTTGCAGCAAAGGTCTGTTCGGATTCAATGCGGCTGTTCAGTTCCTTGCGGAGGCTATCCACGGAATTGCGGAGCTTTTCGACGGCATCGTCGGCATCTTTCAAGACCGGGTTATCGCAAGTTTCAGATTCTTCACAAGAACAGCACTTAAAAAATTTCTTCGTAATGGCAACAGTCGCTGCGGCACCGAGAATGGCACCGACTAAAAAGCTATTCGTCTTCATAGTCAAACTCCTTGTAATCAAATCCACCTAATAATATCCATTAAAAAAACGGGAAAGTCAAGATTTTTTTAGAAAAAAGGAGATTTCCGCTCGTCCCCGTCAAGCGAGGACAGGTAGGCGGGAATGACAGACGAGAAGAAAGCTTGCAAAATCAGTACAAAAATCTTATATTAATTTAAAATACTTCAAGGTGTATATGGTTGATCCTCTTTATTCCGTGCTAGCTTTTACCTGTGCATTCGTCTTGCTGATTTTCAAGAATCAGTTTAGAATCGTATTGGACAAAAGCGAAAAAACAGACAAGGATTTCTTGTACCTTGCCAACTGGGTGATTGTATTTTGCCTCCAGGACGGTATCTGGGGGATTTTCGGCTGCGGAGCTATCAAGAACAACTTCCTGCTTTTCCTGTCATCCTCGTTTTTCCATGCGGCAGCCGCTGTCATGGCCTTTATCTGGCTCAACTACATATTGAATTTCATCAACATCGAGCGCGAAAAGGCTATTCCCGCCAAGATGTTGTCCCTAGCGCTAGTCATATTCCAGCTAATCCTTCTTTTGATGAATTTCAGGTCAAGTTTTCTTTTCGGCATCAGCGACGAGGGCACCTACATCGTCATGAACGGGAGAAACCTACTATATTACAGCCAATATTTCACATTCTTCGTCATTGCAATTTTTCTGGTTTACAAAACAGCGAGCGCAAAAAAGACAAGCGCCCGCAAACACTATGCCGCAGGGTTCCTGTTTATTTCGGCACCGGTCCTGTGCGGTTTTCTGCAAAGGGCATTTCCATTTTCTCCGTGTGATTCCATCGGATCCATGCTCGGCTGCTGCACCATCTATGCATTTTTCATCTCGAAAATTAGCCGCAACAGGGACTTGTCGCAAAAGGCGGTCATCATCGCAGGGCTTTCTTCGGACTACGACGTGGTCGTGTACGTCAATATTCCCAAGAACCACGCCAAGTTCTACCAGATCAGCGAAAAGTTCACCCCGCTCCTGTGGGAAGGTCGCAATTCCACCAACCCCAAGGATTTCGACAACTTCATGAAGCGCATTTACGTCCCCAACGAATTTAGCGAATTTATCGAAAAATCAACCATCGACAAGTGCATCGAACTTTTACAGAGTGCCCCCTATTATACCATCCCATTCCTCGCAAGCATCAACGGACAGATTGAGCATTACCGCCTGAAAATCGCAAGCGACAAAAGCAACGCCCAAGGGTTCATTATCGGCATTATCAACGTCGAAGAGGAACATCGTCTAGAAGAAACCGCACAACGCTTGAGAAAGGATCTCCAGCATACAAAGCTCATTGCGAACAAAGACCCGCTCACAGGAGTCGGGAGCGCCGCCGCGTACAAGGCGAAATGCGAACTAATCGACAACGAAATCAAGGCCAAGGACAAAATAAAATTCGCGCTTGTAGAATGCGACGTCAACGACCTGAAGGTTATCAACGATACGTTCGGGCACGACATGGGCGATGAATATCTCAAGAACTGCAGCAAGGTTTTCTGCAATGTTTTCAGCCACAGCCCGGTTTTCCGCATCGGCGGTGACGAATTTGTCATCATCCTTTTCGGCGAACAGTACGAAAAACGCGCAGAACTTTTTGAAAAGCTGAAATCATCCGTGAACCGCAAGCCAGACGCCCCGAAAGAGAGCATTTCGTTTGCGGCAGGCATGGCGGATTACAGCAGCAAAATTGACGAATGCGTTAAGGACGTGCTCAAGAGAGCCGACACGTTCATGTATATAGATAAGGGTAAAATCAAGAGTTAGCGGATTTGTGCAGGGAACTCTCCGCCAACGCGGGGAGAAGACACAAAAAACCCCGGGTCTTTCGACTCGGGGCTTTTCAGCGGGAAGAGCGAGATTCGAACTCGCGATAGGATTTAGTCCTATACGTCCTTAGCAGGGACGCGCCTTCGGCCAACTCGGCCATCTTCCCATCTTGGGGACCCAAATTTTAACAAAATTCTAACGAAAATTCAAGGGGTAACAATCAAATTCATTGATTTTCCTCAAAAAAGGGCGTATTTTTTACATATTACAGGTCTCCGGGCAAGTCACCCCTTCAAAACTTTTATATCTTGTAACTCGTTAATAGTCAATAATTTACGGTAACATGAATAAGTTTGTCAAAATCATCGTCGCTATTTTCCTCGTAGCCTTGATTTGCTACATCCCCTTTTACATTGTCGTGTTCAAGATCCTCCCCGAACGCGACCCGGATAACCAATTCAACCGCACCAATATCCTACAGGTGCTCTCCGGCGAGACCCGCGTCTTCTACGAAGACGGCGAAAACCTGCTCGGCGCATTCTTTGACGCGAACCACCGCGTGTACGTGCCTTATGGCGATATCCCGGTCAACCTGATCAACGCCCTTATCGCCGCCGAAGACTCCCGTTACTGGACCCACAACGGTTACGACCTCAAGGGTTTCATGCGCGCCATGGTCAATAACATCAAATCAGGGCGTGTCAGCCAGGGCGGATCCTCACTCACGCAGCAAGCCGTCAAGAACATTTTTGGTCGTGAAGAACGCAGCATCAAGGAAAAGCTCAAGGAATTTTTGAACGCGCTCCGCATGGAGAAGCATTTTACCAAGGAAGACATCTTGGAATTTTACCTGAATCAGTTCCACGTTTCGGGTACGGGCAAGGGTGTGGCTATCGCAGCCCAGTACTTCTTTAACAAGGAACTCAAGGACTTGACGCTTGCCGAATGCGCATTCATCGCAGGCTCGGTGAAGGGACCGTTCAACTACGACCCATTCATCCAGCGCACCGAAGAACGCAGGCAAAAGGCAATCGAACGCGGCGAGACGCGACTCCGCTACGTGCTCGGACGCATGGTCGAAGAAGGCTACATCGAACAAGCCGACATGGATGCAGCCACAGCAAAGCCTTTGGAATTCAACCACGGCAATTTCCGTTTCACGATGAGCACGACACTTGAACGCTTGGAAGAACGCCTCGACAGCGATTTTTTCCACGAACTTTTCCAAAAGGAAGGCATCGAAGACTGGCGCAAGGCTCAACTCGAAATCACAACGACTTTGAACGCCAAATCGCAGGATGCCGCCAAACGCGCATTGCAGACAAACATCAGTAACTTGCAATTACAGCTCGGCGGTTTTGTACTCCCGAAGGCTCAATTTGCAAACCGCGCCCGCAACGCTCGCAAGGGCGATTACCTCTACGGCGCCGTGGATAGCGTTTTCTACGATACGACCGGCAGACTGCAATCGCTCAAGTTGAACTTCGGGCAGCTCAAGGGCATTGTCACGGAGCAGTCCGTGAACGACTTTGCCAAACTCGCCGGTGGCGATGTGAACAAGATTCTCGCGACCCAGCTCAAGCCAGGCGCCATCCTCCTCGTGAGCATTATTGACGAAACCCCGATTGACGGTTATGCACAGTGCAAAATTGAGACGGAACCGGTGCTGCAAGGCGCACTCGTCGCCATCCAGAACGGCAAGGTGCTCGCGAGCCAAGGCGGTTTCCACAACACTGGATTTGACCGTAGTTTCAAGGCGCTCCGCCAGCTCGGTTCTAGCTGGAAGCCGATTCTTTACGCTCTCGCCCTCAAGTACCACTGGAACTACCTCGACAATCTTGAAAACGAATTCAACGCTTTCCAGTACGGGAACCAGTTCTACTTCCCGCGCCCGGACCACAAGAACAAGGGTGACGTTGTCAGCATTGCATGGGCCGCCACGCGTTCCGAAAACATCGCTAGTATTTGGCTTTTGGAACACCTTCTGGACAAGCTTTCGGACAAGGAATTCGAAGACGTTGCCCGCGAAAACGGCTTTGCCCGCAATCCGGACGAAGAACGCATCAAGTTCGTGGAACGTTTGCGCGACAAGTTCGGCCTCATGATGAAGGAAGACGTCAAGCGCGAAATCGAATTCACGAAGGCACGCGATGCGCTCGTGGAACGTTATATGAACGACGGCAAGGTATTGCAGGCCCGCGCCGTGCAGAACTTGCGCTACGGCACGTTTACGGACATTGGTTTGAAACAAGCGAAGCGCGACCCAAAAATCACGAAGTACGTAAACCACAACTTTAAGCGTTACTCTGAAATCTGGCGTGCCCGCGAAATCCAGGAGCTCGACCCGGATGAATCGACAAAGCTCATGCCGCTCGATTCCGTACAGCTGATCGAAAACTTTACGCTAGCCGACTTTAAACGTTTGAACGCCATGATTGAACCGGTCGATAGCGATGCAGATTACTTTGACATGGCTCACCTGCGTTACTGGCCGGATTACCGCCGTGCGCTTGCAATGGCTGACTACGCCCGCTTTGCAAACGAAATCGGCATCCACCAGAAATTGCAAAAAGTGTTCAGTATGCCGCTCGGCGTGAACGACATTACGCTTGCCGAAATCACGACCGCCTACCAGACGCTCCTCACAGGCAAGATTTTCAAGTGCAAGGACGCCAACTGGACCGAAGCCTGCTTTATCAAGGAAATCAAGAACCGCGACGGCCGTACGATTTTCAGGAACAAGATGGAATCGATGACGGTGCTTGACGATACCGTGACAACGCAGATGGGCGTGATGTTGCGCTCCGTGTTCACGAACGGTACGGCACACAGCCAGCTCACCGCACTGAGCGTCAAGAATCCAGAAGGGGCCTCAAAGCTCCGTTACCCGGTGATGGGCAAGACAGGTACGACAAACGATTACCGCAACGTGGCATTCCTTGGTGCGCTCCCGACGTACGTCAAGGAAAAGAACGGCATTGCACTGGATTCCGTGATTGCAATCGGAAGCTATGTGGGCTTTGACGACAACAAGCCTTTGAAATCAGGACGCACGCGTATTGCAGGCGCCTCGGGTGGTTTGCCGCAATGGGCAACGTTTGCGAAGGAAGAAATAGACATTCTCGGCATCCCGAAGCAAATCGACTTCCTAGACATTTCGATGATCGCCACGGGCGAAGTGCCACTGATGCTGACAAACGAACGTGGAGAACTCACGGTGGACCCGATGACCGGTGAAGCTTTGGTGAACGGCGAAAAAGGCCGCCCGCTCCCGTGGCTCGATGTGCCGGGATTCACGCCGCCGCAAGTACAGAAGATAGCCGCCGAAACAATTGCAAAATCTGGAATTGTCGTGAGCTTGCCGATGCCGCAGACAAACACGACTCCGCAAACCGGAAACGCAACAGATTCCGCGACGGTTAAAGCACAAGAAGCTGCACCCAGTGTCGCACAGCCCGCTACTGCGCAAGCTGGGACTGTGCCAATTACAAGCGCGCCGAAGCCGCAGCAAGTCATCCCTGCTGATGCAAGGCCAGTTTCAGAAGTCATGAAGGCAGATTCCATCAAGAAGGCAACGGAAGCCGCAAAGCAGATCCCGCTTGATCCGCAGCAGACGTTCACGCCAGTTCAGCCGCCAAAACCGCAGGCCGCCATGCCCAAGGATGATGACTGGGATTTGCCCGAAAACTTCAGCAGCAAAAATGCATTCGTGCCCATCGAAGCCGATGCTGAGTAACAATTAGTTATCAGCTGTTGGTCATTAGTCAATAGCTTAAGCAGCTAAAGCCATCACGGCTTCTAACAACTAATGACCAATGACTATTGACTGCACTAGGTTTTACACATTCTAATTATTATCTTTGATAACGCAGGAATATTGAACTTTTTCGGAGTGTTTCATGTCTAAATCAACGGTTTTCGTTCAGGCAGCCACATTCGCCGCAGCGTTCTCGCTCACCGCATGCATCGGGACAAGTCAATGCCCATCTCCAGACGTAAAGCCTACTGAAACTCCGTTCACGAAAATCATCGGGCAAGATACAGTCCAGTCTGCAGAAACGCAGACCGGCAAGTATTCCGAGATGCAGGTCGTCACCGGTGATAGCGCTTCGCAGATTCTCGACCAATTCAAGCTCTCAACGCCCGACCAGATTTTGACTCCGGAACAGACGCCGACCATTCTCGTACAGACTCGAGTCGATACGGTCTTAATGATGTTGCCGCCATGCGACAAGACGCATTTTTCGCATTGCACACTCGAAACGACGATGGACCCGTACAAGGCTTTCCCGGCACTCGCCAATTACGTCTTTAGCTACGCCGACACTCTCAGCCGCGCAGGCCAAACGGACTCCGCCTCCGTCATCTTGAACAGCTTCTCGACTATGGCTCCGATGTGGGAAAAATGGCAAGCGCATTCGGACACGCTCCGCGAAGCTTTCGGCAAGCGCCGCGAAGAAAAGGCAAAAGAATTTGAGTCAATGGCACTCCAGATTCAGAACATGAACCGCGTGCAAGCCTCATACAGCATGGTCGCCGAAACCGCAGACAGTTTGATTGCGCAACTCGCTCCGGGAGACTCACTTGCAAACTGGGCTAAAGACCAAAAGAAAATCGCTTATACGAACACACTCAAGAAAGCATCGAAAGAATTTAACGAAATCAAGGTTCTCGCCGACGAAAAGGCTCAATTCGCCGAAGCCCGCAAGCAGACCGAAACATTCCGCATCCGCTACCGCGATTTCGAAGACACACTCCATGTGCAAGCTTTCTTGAATCACGTTGACGAGCTTGAAAAGGCTACCGATTCCGAAACCGCCAAAATGTGGGAAAAGCAAGACCCCGAAAAGGCGCTCGCCCAGGCCGACACGCTCATCGCAAACGAAAAGTTCGATAAGGCCAAGGATTTGCTGAACAAGCTCAAGACGAGCAAGCTCCGCAAAGAAGCAAACGAAAAGTACATCGCTCTTGCAGATGCCTACTGCAACAAACAGCGCAAAACAACATCGCAGATTTTTGCCAAGTCCTTGAAGCAAACGGACGAAGAAAAGAAAAAGAAATTGCTGAACGACGCCATCGCTCCACTCGACAAGTGCCTTGCGGAATTCCCGGAAACAACGCAGCGCGAAAAAGTCGAAAGCAACAGAAAGTTTATTGAAAAGGAACTCGCCAAGTGACAGACTGGTGGAATTACGCCCAGTACCCGGCGTTCTTTATTTTGGGTGCAGTCGTAAGCCTTATCAACAGCATCGCAGGCGGCGGATCTACACTTAGCCTCCCCATCATGATTTTCCTTGGACTCCCCGCAACCGTAGCCAACGGCACAAACCGCATCGGGCTCATCATCGGAAATTTCAGCAGTGCCTACAACCTTGCGCGTCACGGCTACTTGAACAAGAAGATATTCTTGCAGCTACTGTTGCCGACATTCTTCGGCGCACTCCTTGGCGCATGCTTCCTTGTCCGCATTGGAGACAAGCTTTTCCAGGCGATTCTCGCTGTCGTGATTTGCCTTGTGGTCATCATGAGCAACTTGCGCAAAGACATTCTCGGAAAGCCTCCTGAGACACCGCCCGAAAAGCTCACCGTCAAAGGCGCCCTCGGATTTTTCTTGATTGCCGTCTACGGTTGCATCGTGCAGGTGGGCGTCGGCTTTGTACAGATTTTCAGCCTCACGCGTTACACCGGGCTTGACCCGATTCACGTGAATGCCATCAAGAATGCACTTACGAACGTGTTCCTGATTGTAAGCACAGTGGCACTCGGCATCGCAGGGAAAATTGACTGGCCAATAGCGATTATCATGGCCGCAGGCGCATGGCTCGGTGGCTATCTCGGCAGCTTCACGCAGCGCAAAAAAGGCAACAAGTTCATCCAGCGATTCATCAGCATTTGCAGCATCGGCATGGCAATCGCGCTCGTGGTGGACCTGGTGATGAAATAAGCCTAGCTTACTGGATTTCTGTGACTTTCGAAGAGTTGCCGTAGATTGACGGCATCTCTTTTTTCTTGTTCCGTTTTGAGGTCTTCCATGATTTGTGCGAAATAAGCGGCGCGCCCTGTATCTTTTGCAAGGAAGGCGTCTTCGTAACTGTCTTGAGCTACTGCAATTACTTCTGGATTAAAGTTGGGCATAAACCCATACTTTTTACAAGCAGCAATCATATCGTCATCGTTTATACTGCTGTAGTCAAAATTCGTGCGTTTAAGGAGCATGACCATATCGCCCACGATTTCAAGCATTACATTTTCAGAAGACGAAAAGCGCGAGCGTAAAAAGCTGCAATATACAGCCACATCATACATCTTTTTATAAATAAAATAATCCTTCAAAAAGCGGAAGCAATGGATCATATCGCTAGAACGATACGTGTACTTCATGGCAGAAACAATTTCTTTGAGCAAGTTCTCCCAGTGACCTTCAGCACTGCAGAGCATCGCATACAAGATTCTGCATTTTGCAGAGGTCGGGTTCCACTGGACGGCTTCGGTCACGCCTTTCAACGCCGTAGAGTAGTCGCCCAAATCCAATGCAGCAAGCGCATATTGGCGGTAAATCCAGTCCATCGGGCAGACGACGCCGACGTTCTTTACCTGTTGCGACGGATTCTGGCAAAAATGCTGATAAAGCACCCATTCCATTTCATCCGAGATGGCGACATAGCGGACATCATCGCTAGTCACAAAAGGATGTTCCTTAAGTACCTGCATCAGCGGTTCAAGAATTTTGAGAGACTTTTCGTAATCCTTATTCTTGTACGCATCTAGGGACAAACTCAAAATTTCCATCACGCCTTTTCGACCGCCAACATCTTCGAGTTTCTTGCTCATGATGGCGGACTTTATTTGGAAGAGGTCTTCCTGATTTTTGGCGTCTTCGATAGATAACATACATAAATAATGTACATTCATTTACCGATTAAAACAATAGGCGTTTCCGGCGTTTCTTTTTCGGCTTAAGGCGTTCGCCAAGACCTGCACGCAGTTCACCTTCTAACGCAGAATTACCCGCAGCAAGGAGTTCCTTTTGCGGGCGCTTGAGCTTTTTAATGCGAGCCTCTAGGCGGAGCGCTTCTTCGCGAGTTTCGAGTTCAAATGTGCGTAAAATGCATTCCGGCGGGAACGCTTTGGTAAACCTCGCGCCACGCCCACTGCAATGTTCTTCATAGCGGGCATCGACATCCACGGCATAGCCCGTGTAAATGCGGTCACCCTTGCAACGGAGCATGTAGACGAAGTGCGGCATGCCGCGACTTCCTACTGCTTATGCTCTTTCGATACTATGCTCATGTAGATGGTTCCAAGGATGGCCGCGCTAAAGCTTCCAAGGAGGATACCAAGCTTTGCAGAATCCTTGTTTGCACCGTCTTCAAAAGCAAGGCCAGCGACAAACAGAGCCATCGTAAATCCGATACCGGCAAGCATGCCGCCACCCCACAAAACCTTCCAGGAGTAGCTCGGCTTCTTGGAAACGCCAATCTTTACGGACAAGAGGCTGAAGAGGAAAATGCCTATCGGCTTACCGAAAATGAGGGCGAGCGCCACGGCGCCAAGCACAGGCACGTCAAGGCCACCGAGCTTGATTTCGACACCGGCATTTGCAAGCGCAAAAATTGGCATGATGCCAAAGTTCACCCAAGGCACAAGCATCTTGTACAAGCGTTCCTGCAACGAAACACTTTCGCTTGCCCCGCGCTTGAGCATCGTAAACACTTCGTACTGTTCATTGCGGTCCTTCGTCTCGCCCGAAAGCACATTGCCCACGCCATTTGCAAACTGGGCCACCACGCCTTTCGCCACCACGGCCTTAGCAGGCACGGAGAGGCCAAGGAGCACGCCCGCAATCGTCGGGTGCACACCGGACTTGACAAAGAACGCCCACACGGCAATACCCGTGAAATGGAGCAGCAGCATGTTGCGCACGCCAATGCGGAAGAACACGTTGAACAAGGCAAGGAGCACAAAAGCCATTCCAAGAGCGCTAAAGTTGATGCCGTCGCCGCTCGGGTATCCAATCGCAATCACGAGAATCGCGCCGATATCGTCCGCAATGGCCAAAGTCAAAATCATCACGCGGAGCGCATGCGGCACCTTCTTGCCCAAAATCGCCATGCAGCCCACCACAAACGCGATATCCGTCGCCGTCGGGATTCCCCAGCCATGTGACGTACCCGGAGGGCAAAGCGCCAAGTAAATCAGCGCCGGGAAAAGCATACCGCCAGCAGCCGCAATAATCGGGAGGCTCGCCGCCTTCGGATCGCGGAGTTCGCCATAGGTCATTTCGCCCTTGACTTCAAGCCCGATATTGAAGAAGAATATCGTCATCAGCGCATCGTTGATGAACCAGTGCAAGTCGCCAGCCCCCACCCAGCTGCCTATCGTCACCACGAACGGCAAATGCCAAAAGTGCTCGTACGATGACGGACTCAAGTTCGCCCAGATGAGAGCCGCAAGCGTCATAATGATAAGCACTATGCCGCCCGTCGTCTCCACCTTCATCAGGCGCTCGATCGGGGTGATGATCTTACGTACCGGGGTTTCCGGAAACATATCTTCAATTTTATCGCTGCTTGTTACTCGTGCTGACATATGCTTTTCAATATAGATAACTTTTTTACATTTTTTGGAGACATACCACCGTTGTAACAGATAAATAGGAATAAAATTACAAGAACATCGCAAGCATGTCCTTCAGCTTTTCAACGCTGACCGGCTTTGCAATATGCTCGTTCATGCCCGCCTCGAAAGAAGCCTTGCGGTCTTCGTCAAATGCGTTAGCCGTCATGGCTATAATCGGAATTTCGGCAACATCCTTGTTTTCGAGAGCGCGAATGCGCTTTGTTGCCTCGTAACCGTCCATCACCGGCATGCGAACGTCCATCAAGACGACATCGAACGGTCTCGACTTTGCCTTCGAGAGCATTTTCACGGCAATATCGCCATCTTCCACCGCCGTCACGATAAAGCCATTGTCCTGGAGGATTTCCATCGTAATTTCGCGGTTGAGGATATTGTCTTCGACAAGGAGAACCCTCTTGCCCGCAAATCCAGAGTTGACAACAGCATCGCTTTCGTCGTTTTTCTTCGACTGCACCAACTTGAATTCAAACGTCATTACAACTTCGGTACCGACATTCAGGCGGCTCGCAATTTCAATCTGACCACCCATCATCTCGACGGAGTTCTTCGTAATCGCAAGGCCAAGGCCCATGCCGCGGACATCCCTCGACACCGTAGATTCTCTTGCAAACGGCTCGTAAACCGTCTTGAGGAATTCTTCGCTCATGCCGATGCCGTTATCCTTGATACGGAACTCGTATGCCGCATAGCTCGACTTTGTAAGCGGAGTTTCCTTGACGCTCATCGAGATAGTGCCGCCTTCCTTCGTAAACTTGATAGCGTTCGAAAGCACCTTGAGAAGCGCCTGGCTCAAGCGGTCCTTATCGCAAACGACTTCGTCATCATTGATGCCAACGCAATCCAGTTCAAACTTGAGGTCCTTCGCCTGCAAGTCATTGCGAATATCGCGTTCCACCTCGTGAACGACTTCGAACAAGTGCGTCGGAGCTTCCTTGAGGTCGAACTTGCCCGATTCAATACGGCTCATGTCGAGAATGTCGTTGATAATCGAAAGCAGGCGATCGGAGCTCTGGTCAATTTTCACCAGGCAATCCTTCACGCGTTCTGCATCCCCCACATGCGACGAGGCAATCGAGGTAAGGCCAATGACAGCGTTAAGCGGAGTACGGATTTCATGGCTTATGCTATTGAGGAACTCCTTCTTGGCGCTGTTTGCCGCCTGCGCTGCCGAGAGCGCCTGCTTTAATGCCTCAGCCTGCGTTTCAAGCTGTTCCTTCTGTTCCAGTTGCAAACGGGTCGATTCATCGACGCTGATAAAGCCCGCCACAATCTGTTCCTGGGCATCGGGCGCCTTGCCCGCCATCACGAACTTGAGCTGCCAATATTCAACCGCCCCGTTGATAATCATCCTGTAGTTGACATAATAGGCGCCCTTCGCGGCAAGACGTTCTATCACGACATCGCGAGTCGTCATTTCCATGAACATCTTACGGTCATCGGGGTGCACAAGCGTATTTGCAATCAGCTTCAGGCGGTCCTCGAAATTCCCAACCTTTTTCCAATTCGGGTTATCGGCCCAGTTGTTTTTCTTCACATAATAAAGATGGTCTTCGCGTGTGGACGGGTTGATAAAGCTCACGAGCGTGAAGTCTTCCGAAAGGCCCTTGATCACAGAAAGTCTTTCGCGTTCTGCTTCGATAGCGACCTTTTCATCGTTCACGTCTTCAACACCAATAAGTACATAGCCGCCGCCATTGCCATCGGCAAGACCAATCAGCGTATGGCGCAGCCAGACCCAGTTGCCATTGATGAACCAGCGCATGTCCACCACTTTTCGGGATTCATTTGAACCCATCATTTCAAGGAACGCTTCCTTGTTAAACACGCTATGGCAAAGTTCCAAATCGTCCTTGTGGATTTTCGTGAGTTCATCATTATTCATGATGTCGTACAGCGAGACATTGCAGTCAAAGCGGCTGAGGATCTCCTTGTACAAGTCGTTCATCGCACTCGGGTACACAACGTAAGATCCCGATTCCGGATTCACGTAATAAATATGGATAAAGTTCTTGGACAAAAGCCCCAAGAGCTTCATCTGCATGTAGCGCACCTTGCCCACATCATCTTGCTTAACCCGGTCAGCTTCATTTGCAAAGCAACGAATTGCGACGCGACGGAGCAACACAAAGTAAGCAAAAAAGAAAATCAAGAACACAATAGCGAAACAGAGCAGAATAAAGCGCACCTTATGGATTGCCGCCATCGCATTCTTTTCAGGAGACGAAATGACAATGCTCCAGTGGTTTACCGCCAAGGGTTTGTAGAAGAAGCAATTGGACTCTTCCCAATAGTTTTCAACGCAAGCCTCGCCCGTTGCCCCCACAAGCATGCTATCCACAAGCGCCGAGAACAATCCCCTTTCGTTATCCATCTCGTTCATGTAATCATGGATGCTCTTCAGCGAATCATGCTTGGTGTCCGCAATAAAGCGTCCATCATCGCGATTGATGACATATACATACATCTTGCGGTCATAGCGCTTGTCCTTTCGCAAGTACTGGTGGATAAGTCCCAAGCTAAAATTCCAGTACGCAATGGCAACCGTTTTCCCGTGGCTCTTAATCGGCACAAAGTGATACAGGAGTTTTTCCTCTTGCTTGTCACTTTCAAGGCGGACCGTCACATGGGCAGCTTCTGCGGCTTCAGTTTCAAACGAGATCCCCATCCCCTTTGAACTCGTCAAGGCGCCATCCGACAAAACGACCGTATCGCCCGGCAAAAGGATATTGATTTTCTGGTCACGCAAGAACGGCTGCATCTCATCCAATTTCGGTCGCAAGCTGTCGACAGAGTAATCGCTACGGTCACTCAAGGCATCCGCCACAAACTGGAGCGTTCCGCCGTAGTGCAGGTTGCTCATGATAAATTCATTCGACGCCACCTCGGCATATTCACGAAGCCTATTGAAGCACCCGTCTTCAACGATTTTCAAAATCTTCTGGCAAATAAACAAGAACACCAAAGCCGTCACGACAACGAGAACAATGGCAAAAACAAGGTGATCCCTATGCATCACCTTTTCATTGTGGACACCATCAACATTCTTTAACATTTAAGCTTCACTTCTTAAGAAATCTCGACAAAATATACTTCATTTTGTCTACATCTATCGGCTTGGAAATATGCTCATCCATGCCTGCATCAAGAGCAGCCTTGCGGTCTTCTTCAAAGGCGTTCGCCGTCATTGCGACAATCGGGATTCGCGACTGATACCCTGCAGGGAGCACGCGGATAGCACGCGTTGCCGCATAACCATCCATCACCGGCATCTGCACATCCATCAGCACAAGATCGTACTGCCCCGGCACAGAAAGTTCAATAAGCTTGACCGCTTCCTGACCGTTTTCTGCCGTAAAGACTTCAAACCCGTTATCTTCAAGGATGTCGCATGCAATCTGACGGTTCATTTCATTATCTTCGACAAGCAAAATCTTCTTGCCGGCAAAATCGAAATTGCCATCGCTCATCTGCGCACGCATGCGGGCACTATCGTGCAACTTGAAATCCAGCTCAAGAACAACTTCGGTCCCTGCGTTCTCTTCACTAAAGATTTCAATGCGACCACCCATCATCTCGACGATATTCTTGGTAATGGACATGCCAAGGCCAGTCCCCTGAATGCCGCTTACCGTCGAAGTACTTGCACGTGTAAATGGTTCATAAATCGTTTTCAGGAACTCGGCGCTCATCCCCATACCGTTATCGCGGATGCGGAATTCATACAGAGCCGAATCGCGCTTCATGGATTCCTTTTCGGTCACCTGCACATGAATCGAGCCACCTGCCTGCGTGTACTTGATTGAATTCGAGAGCACGTTCAGCAACACCTGATTCAGGCGCAACTTGTCGCAAACGATACCCGCCTCGCAAATATTCATCTCCACTTCAAAAGTGAGATTCTTCGCATCGATATCCGCCTGGACAATATCCTTGAGCGCATTGATAATTTCTATCAGGTCCTCGTCTTTTTCGGAGAGTACCATCTTGCCCGATTCGATACGGCTCATATCCAGCACATCGTTAATGAGCGAAAGCAAATGATTGGAACTCTGCCCAAGCTTGCGCAAGTAATCCAACACAAGTTCCTTTTCGTCGATATGCGCCATCGCAAGCCCTGTAAAGCCGACAATCGCATTCATCGGAGTGCGGATATCGTGACTCATGTTCGAGAGGAACGTCGTCTTTGCGCGGTCCGAAGACTGAGCCATCGAAAGCGCCTTCTGGAGCATCACCTGCTGTTTTTCAAGCAAGTCGTTCTGCTCGGCAATCTTTGCATCCAGTTCCAGCTTTTCAACCTGGTCATCGCTCAATAGCATAAACGAGAGCACAAACGAAACCACCTCATGCTGGTCATTGCGCTCAATGGTCGTAAACTTTGCACGCAGCCATTCGCCACTTTCAATCTTGAATTCCTGTTCGCGCTGGTCCGCATTTTGCAGGAATTTTTGCACATAGAACAGGTTTGAAAGTTTTTGCCAGTCCTGCCTAAATTCTTCCATGACGAGGGTGCTGATGTTCTTGACTTCATAGGAATACGTACTGTACAGAGGACGCTTTTCCACCCACGGTACATTCGAAGACTTGATGGTACGGAAGGAATTGTCTTCGACATTCACAAAGTAAATGGACACGTAGTCATCGTACAGGATGTCGTTCACAAAATCCTTGAGAATCAGGTCATCCTTTTCGGCAAAGCCAAGCGCCACAGCGACCGGACGATCGAACTCATCGCCCACTTTCACAAACTTCATTTCGCAATAGTGCGGTCTGCCCTCGACATCGCCACGGTACGTCGTGATGAAAGTCTTCTGCAAGGTAAGCTCTTTCTTGATATTGGCAAGAGCGCCCGCCTTATGCATCTTTTCACGGTCGCGTTCCCAGACCACACCTTCGACGTATTCATCAAACGCTTTGGAATACGGGATTCCCGAACGGAAACGGCTACCAAACAGAGATTCCGATTCCTTGTTCATCGAATACGGAGTAATCGTATCCTTTTCCAGATCGATATAATAGACCGCCGAATATTCCGACGCGAGGATATCGATAATTTCCAAGTCCTGTTCAATCTTTTTCTGGTGCATGCGAGCCGTACGGATCTGCTCATCCTTGTCGGCAAAACCGATTACGAAAGCTTTCTGCCCCCTGTTGACGGCAACGACCTTGCACTCGCAGAACTTGTCCGAATAGCTCACGAATTCAAAACTCGTGACACCCTTCTTCTGCAATAGCGACTTGAGATTCTTGACCGAAAGCTTCTTCAGCACGGCATCCTGATATTCAGAGGCAACAACCTTACTGACGATATAATCAATCGCACCGCTATAGGTAAATTCACCCAGAGAATCACCAAGCATCTTCTGGATTCCCGGATTCAGCTTATGCGCCGTCACCAAGTCGTATTCCAGGTCACAATAGAAGATGCACGAATAGTCCGACGCCAAGAGCGAAGTCACCGCAGCATCTTCGTCCATGCGCTTTCTGCGGTTGATTTCGTTTTCGGCAAAACTCGCGACGAGCTTGAGTACAGCAAAATTCTTCTGCGATTCCTTGGGGTTGTCTAAAACAAGGAAACTGTAACGCTGTTCATTCGAAGCAATCGTCGAAACGCTTATGCTCTTGATATCTAGAACCGGCAACGAGCTGTACAGCCTTTCCCAGACACCGTATTCATCATCCTGCGATTCGAGATAGACGGCGTCCATGTCGCCCACGGACTCTATCCACGGATTGATCATCTCCAATGGAATACGCTGGAGCCCCGCCTTGTTGGGCCTCACACCTTTACGGCACCATTCATAAGTGCTACTGAGGTATTCCCTTTCCTTGTCGCATTCCAGGATGTACGCCCTATCGGCATCGTAATACGAAGCAAGCGTTGCAAGCAGTTCTTCGATAGCATCCTTGGAACGATTTTCCTTATAGAGAACATCGATGCAGTCGCGAATTGCGGCATCCTGTTTCTGCTGTTCCGAGACGTTGTAAGCGACCATCATCGCCTGGTATTCATTCAGGATTTCGTTCTTAGAAACGTAGCAGACAAAACGGCTGTAATGCCAGCCGATGTGCGGCGAATAAAAACGGCAGGTGTATTCAGGGATGGAATCGCCTTTTTTGACCTGGTCTATAAGCGACTTTGCCGAGAGGTGCTGCACAAAAGCCTTACGGTATTCCTTATCCACGAGCTGGTCGGCAATCTTTTCGACAATCGCATCATAATGAGGGAAATCTTCGCCAAAAGATTCGCTCACATCAACGGACTTGCCTTCAATAATCTGGATAAAGGGGCGAGAGACTTTGCCCTCCGACAAGTTCACCTTGAAATAGCTATACGCCTTGTCGAGAATTGCCTTTCCATAAAGCTTTTCATTGAGGGCACTCTGCAAGCGTTCGCGCTTTGTATCAAGATCCATTGTCTTGATTTCGTCACGCAGCTCTTCTTCGGTGGTCTTCTGGATCAGCGCAAGCTCAGTGATATCCTTGTGCCAGCCTTCGAGCCTCACCCCTTTCTTATAATCGTAATTGCGGGTACCACCACAACGGACAAAACGGACACGGCCATCGGGGGCATGCCAAGGGTATTGAATTTCAGGCGCCTCGCCTGCACTCATCTTGTCGACATACGCCTTGACCTCGGCAAAATGTTCCGGGTCGATATTATCAAACCAGGCGTGGAAAATGTCCTCGGCAGAAACACCCTCTTCAAGCCCAAGCAACTTGAGCATAGTCGGGTTCGCCGTCATACGCGGAGCGCAGCCGTCATCAATTTCGACAGCCCAAAGCCCTATGCCTACCCCGTCCAAGATATTTGTCGTCAACGGTATCGAGTGTTCATCTGCCATAAAGTGGTTCCCATATCCTATCTTATAAAAATAATACGTTTTATTGTTAAAATTTCAAATCAGCGAAAATATTTATGTCAAGCTAAACAACACTTTCTCCGGACATTTAAACCACTTTTCCAGAAAAATGTTCAAAAACTAAAAATCCGGACGTCTCTCGACATCCGGACTTTCTTCCATATACAGACTCTATTAGAAGAATGCAGGCGGCCAACGCGGATTCTTGGAGGACATATCGATCTTGTAGAAGTCCTTCTCGAAGCGGCCATCGTCCATGCCGTACATCTGCATCACGTGGCGAGCAATCCACTTGCCGAGCTTCAAGACAGTGAGCTTCTTGCGGAGACGACCCTGGCAGTCACGGTTCATGATATCCGGGAGCGTAGAGGTCGTGAGGATTTCATCGATAGCCGGGCTGTTGAGCTTTTCGCGGGCTTCGGCACTGGTGTGGAAGTGCGTGACACCGAAGCAGACGCGGTTCGGGTTGCCCTTCTTGATGTGTTCGCAGCACTGCACGATTGTCGTACCGGTACGGACCATGTCGTCGAACACGATCACGTCCTTGCCTTCGATTTCTTCGATGCTGATGTCGGAGAGTTCCGGGTTGAAGGTCATGCTGATTTCACGTTCACCAGTACGGACCTTGTCCATAACGACGCGCTTGCATTCCGGGAGCTGGAGAGCATCGAACACGGCGTTCATGAACGGGCGTGCACCCTTGTCCGGGGAGACGATCACGAGGTTGTTGCCGTCCTTACCGGTCTGAACAAAGTTGCTGTTCTTGATGTAGTGGGCGTAAACGTCCGTCGGAATCAAGTTGTGGAAGTTGCCTTCGAAAATTTCGTTGAAGAGGTTCTGCACCTTGATGCTGTGGTTGTGGCAGGTGACAACGGCATCGACACCAGCAGTCTTCAAAAGCTGGGCGTAAAGGAGGCTCGTGAATGCCTGGCCGTCGAACTTCTTGAGGTCGATGTCCGGGCGATCCTTTTCGAGTTCACCGATGCGGTGCGGGCCGCGATCCTGGGCGCTGTAGAAGAGGTCCGGTTCAACCAAGACGACCTGTTCTGCACCATTGTCCTTAGCGGCGCGAGCGAGGATGCAGTTACGCATGGCGTAGTCGTTACGGCTACGTTCATGGTTAGAAACAGAGCAAATCAAGACAATCTTGCCTTCCAGGCGCTTGCCGATATGTTCCAAGTCGTCCATATCCAGCATGTAGCGGGGGCAGAATTCGGAGTTGGCGAAAGTCTTCAGGGAGACCACGTCGGAGATATCTTCACGGAGACCGATGTACTGAGCCATGTCGATGGCAAACGGATCATCGGTAAAGTTGCCGGTCACGATAAAACGATCTGACATTTTCCTAGCCTTGATTTAAGGGTTGTTTTTTGTGTTATTGCCAAATATAGTTAGAATCTATCCACGTTTCAAGTTTCAGGGAAAGAAAATCACCAAATGCAAAAAGCCCCGGCTTTTCGCCGAGGCCCTTCTTAGATACTTTGTTCTAAAAGAAGACTATTACTTCTTAGCCTTGCAGCCCTTCTTGCAAGCGGTCTTCTTAGCAGCCGGAGCCTTGCAGTTCTTGCGCGGGTCGCCAGCGTAGACAGCAGCCTTGCCGAGTTCTTCTTCGATGCGGAGGAGGCGGTTGTACTTGCAGACGCGGTCCGTACGAGAGAGGGAACCAGTCTTGATCTGGCCAGCGGCAGTACCGACGGCGAGGTCAGCAATGAAGGTGTCTTCGGTTTCGCCAGAACGGTGAGAAACGATCGGAGCATAGCCTTCAACCTGAGCACGCTTGATAGCAGCGAGGGTTTCAGAAACAGAACCGACCTGGTTCACCTTGATGAGGATAGCGTTAGCGATGCCAGCCTTGATGCCTTCGTCGAAGATGGTCGGGTTCGTGACGAACAGGTCGTCACCCACGAGGTTGATCTTGCCACCGAGCTTGTCGGTAAGAACCTTCCAACCTGCCCAGTCAGCTTCATCGAGACCGTCTTCAATGGAGAAGATGGAGTACTTGTCGATGAGCTTTTCATAGAGCTTGACCATGTCAGCAGACTTGACAGTCTTCTTGGTGCTCTTCTTGAACGTGTAGGTAACAGCCTTGGAGCCTTCCTTTTCAGTTTCCTTGTCGCAGAATTCGGAAGAAGCAACGTCAAGAGCGATCTTGATGTCCTTGCCGAAAACGTAACCAGCATTTTCAGTAGCGGTCTTCAAAGCAGCGAGAGCCTTTTCGAGGGTCATCACGTCCTTGATTTCGTAACCGAACTTGTTCTTAGCCGGCTTGATAGCAACGCCCGGAGCAAAGCCACCTTCGTCACCAACCGTCGTGTCGAAACCACCCTTCTTGAGGACAGCCTTAAGAGCGTGGAAGATTTCGGTCACCATCTGGAGACCCTTGGAGAAAGTCTTAGCGCCAACCGGAGCGATCATGAATTCCTGGAAGTCGATCGGAGCGGAAGAGTGAGCACCACCGTTGATCACGTTGCACATCGGGCACGGGAGGGTGAGCTTTTCAGTGCCATGGAGCTTAGCAATGTACTGGTAAAGCGGAAGGCCTGCATCCTTAGCAGCAGCAACGCAAACAGCCATGGAAACGCCGAGGATAGCGTTTGCACCGAGCGTGTTCTTGAGCATGCGGTTGCCGTCGAGTTCGATCATAGCGTCATCAACTTCAGTCTGCTTGGACGGATCCATGCCAACGATCTTCTTAGCGATCTTGGTGTTGACGTTCTTCACGGCAGTGAGAGTGCCCTTGCCGAGATAAGTCTTCTTGTCGCCGTCGCGGAGTTCGCAAGCTTCGCGTTCACCAGTGGAAGCACCACTCGGAACAGCTGCGTGACCAACGATACCGTTGTCAAGAGTGACATCGACTTCGAGAGACGGATTGCCACGGGAATCCAAAATCTGACGAGCCCAAACTTTAGCGATTTTAGCCATTTTATTAACCTTCTGTTAAAGTGAAAATTTTTTGTGCTTTAAATATAAAAAAGTGGTTAGTGATTCGTGGTTAGTTGTTGGAAAAAAATGTGAAGAAAAAGTGCGCAAAGAGAGAAACGCCGTTAATACGTCTTGTGGCTTCTCACGATATCCAACAAAATTTTCTCGATATTCGTCTCGCGATTTTTCTGGTTGACTTCAACCGTGAAATAGTTTTTGTTCTTTGTCATGAGCACTGCGTACGCAACGCTGTACGAGCCGTTGGAAGTCACCATCCAAGCAAACGCATCGCCATTTTGCCTTTCGAATTTCGTCTCGCTATACTGAATCGGCTTATCAGAATTTTCAGCTTTAGTCATCGTCTTGTAATGATCGAAAAGCCCCACGAGAATCAACGAATCCGACTGGCCAAAATCCACACCGCTTTCGGTTTCAAGACTTTCGAACAAGCTCTTAGTCTGACCATCAATCGCCACCTTCACATACGAATCGGCCACACCTTCTGCAAGCTCGACCCGCGTATTTACACCTTCCTTCTTTTGAATTTTAAGAGGAGTCCATTCAGCAGACGGGAGTTCAAAAGCGAGCGGTTCAGGATACGGGACATCCAATTTAATCACTGGGCTCCCCGTCCAAAAGGATTGTGTCTTATGAAGAATGATATCGTTGTGGTTCTTGGCACAACCGCCAAGGAACAGCAACGAAGCTGAAAATAGAAGTACGATGGATTTCTTTATGGTTTTCATGATTAAAAGTCCTTTTAAAAAAAATTACTTTATTTCTCTACAACATGCCCCGAGAGTTCACGGAAATCGCCTTTTTTATACAAGGTAATACCCGGCGAAACCAAGTGAAACACAGACTGTTCAGCAAGCGTTTCCACGTTGAACTCAAATGAATCCAGACGATTGCGGTAGCTATCCCTAGAGTTGTCGAACGAAACCATGTAAGGCGGGCGCGGAATCTTGCCCTGGTTCGCAAGCGAAATCAGCTCGACACCGACCCTGTCGTTAGACACAACCCACGCATCTACAGGCGGGATTTTTTTCACGAGCAACATTAAAATTTGTCTATAACGTACATGTGCACGCGGTTCCTGCATAAAGTCATAAGGGCTCGCATGCGATGCATCAGTCACCTCGAACACTTCAAGTCCCACATTCTTGAGACCTTTCAAGCGGTCCCTTGACCACATGCTCATGTGATACGGAGAAACAAAGGCTATCCGCGTCAAACCTTTTTTCTTCAAAAAACGCCCGACAATACGCCCCGGAAATTCACCAAAGGCGAGATTAAAAAACGCAAATCGCTTTTCTTTTTTCAGTGCACGCGGAATGTCGTACAGCGGATGTTCCCACCACACAGCCACAGGGAAACGCGTCGTCGCAAGTTTTGCAAATAACTTATTAATATTGAACACAAGCATCGTCGAGACAATCGCGCCAAAACATTCACGGCAATCTTCAAGCCTGATGCGGCTGCCGCTAGCATCCAGGAATGCGCCTTCCTCCTCGAAATAGCCCAGCGCCTTTACGTTCAAGTTATTGCGATGCGCCTCCACATACACTTTTTGCATAAACGAAAGTTCGCGTTCGCCAAGACAATTAAAATCCCCGTTAGGGTTGCAACGCATAATCAGGAGGATTTCTTTTGTCTTAGAAACCGCCAACCGGGCATCGACAAAATAATAACGCCCTTGCCCCCTGCGTTCCAAAATTCCCTTTGCATGCAATGATTCCAGTGTACGCCGCATGGTCCCCAACGTCGTCGCATAAGACTGACACATGTCCTTGATTGATGGAAGCGGGCGATTAACCGAAATTTTTCCCGACTTCCAGTCCTCCAGCAGCAATCGCTCTACGCGTTCCGTTTCGAGTTCATGCGCAGACACCTCGATTTTTGGCTTTGCCCCCCAAAAGTAGCCGTTGCCGTGTTCTGCATAAATCTTCCCCTGAGAGGCAAGCTTCTTGTATGCACGGAAAACGGTAAACGTCGACGCCCCCGAAGATGCAGCCACCTCGCGCACGGAAGGGAGCCGATCCCCATCCTTGAAATTAGACGATCCAATCCACTTGCAAAAATCTTCGACTGTCATAAAAATTCGCCCGCCTCTTTTATAACACTAGATACACTATAACACGAACATACAAAAATTTCAGTTACAGGGAACGCCTAGTAACCTAATTTAAGTAAGGAAACAAAATACAATCTTTGAATATCGAGGCTACTATGTTCAAATCACTACTCTTCACATTGGGGATCTTGCCTATGACTGCTTTAGCATTCCAAGTCGGCGCCTGGGTCGGTGGCCCCGGCCAATACCCGCAGCCCACCCAAGAAAACGTGCAGGCATTCCAGGATTTGCAAGGCACGCATATCGACCTCATCAGCTATTTCGCGCTCTTTGACGTGAACGACTGGAACGCGACCGAGGAATTCGCAAATGTTGCGAAAGACAACGGCTCCACGCTTGTGGTGACCTGGATGGCAAACGGCTACAACGCCCAGGATTTGGTGGACGGCAAGGCCGACGAATACATCCGTGACTACGCCAAAGGCGTTAAAGGCTACGGCGAAGAAATCTGGCTCAGGCCGCTCCACGAAGCGAACGGCGACTGGTACGACTGGGGCGTAGGCAAGGCTGGCGCCGGCAACACCGATGCAAACGTCGCCGAAGCATTCCGCCATATCGTGAAAATTTTCAAAGAAGAAGGCGTTACGAACGTCAAATGGGTATGGACCACCAACGCCTCAAACGCAGGAAAGGGTTCGACGCTTACCGGCAACTACCCCGGCGACGAATACGTCGACTACATCTCCATCGACGGCTACAACTGGGGCAAATGCCAGAGTTGGTCTAGCTGGCAGACGTTCTCGCAGGTATTCAAGAAGGCATACAACGCACTCGCGAACATCAACAAGCCGCTTTTCATCGCAGAAATTTCGAGTTCCGAACTTGGCGGCAACAAGGCTGAATGGATTGCCGACATGTTCGAGCACTTCGCGACCGACTTCTCCCGCGTATTCGCAGTGATGTGGTTCAGCCAGAGCAAGGAAGATAACGAAGGCGACTGGGCACTCAACACGTCGCAGGCCGCAGTTGATGCATGGAAGGCGGGCATTGCAAAGATGAAAGCCATCGACAACACAGCACTCAAGCCGGCCGGAAGGGCATCCAACAGTTCCTTTCGCCTGCAAGACGGCAAGCTCTACATGCAAACCGGCAAAGCATTAAAGGCAAGTGTCGTGCAGTTTGACTATCAGGGCCGTGTCCTGTGGCAGAGCCCGGTGCAGCACTTCACCGCGGGCGTACACGCTATCGACGCTCCCAAGGCAAAAGCACAAAGCATTTACAAGCTATCCGTGAAGCGCTAAACAAAACTTATTCATAAAACTCCTTGGACAACCCCCATTCTAGCCACCCAAAAGGTAACGCTAGAGTGGGGATTTTTTATCCCTACTAAGCTTCTCCAAACGGAATAGCCATAATCGCCGCTTCATGGAATCAATCAGAGCCAAACACTAGAGACACTTTGAATTTTTTATGCGCTTTTGTTCGGGCTCTTCGAAAGCGCTCAAAGTATCTTTTAAATATAACAGTTCAAGAAACTTAACGGAGCCTTTATGAACAACAAACTATTCACGTCTCTTTGCGCCGCGCCAGTTGCAGCGATGGCGATCCAAATCGGCGCTTGGGTCGGAGGCCCCGGACAATCCCCGCAGCCCACCGAAGAGAATGTACGGGCGTTCCAAGACTTGCAAGATGCTCATCTTGATCTTATCAGTTACTTTGCAGTTTTCGACGTGGACGACTGGAAGCGGGTGCAAGTTTACGCAGACATCGCAAAAGAAAACGGATCGACGTTAGTCGTCACATGGATGCCCAAAGGCTACAGCGCCCAAGACATTGTGAACGGCAAGACGGACAACTACATCCGAGAGTTCGCAAAGGGCGTCAAAAATTACAGTGAAGAAATCTGGTTGCGCCCCCTGCACGAAGCGAACGGCGACTGGTACGACTGGGGCGTGGGCAAAAAAGGCGCCGGGAATACCGA
Source organism: Fibrobacter sp. UWB7 (assembly GCF_900142945.1). Taxonomy (NCBI): domain Bacteria; kingdom Pseudomonadati; phylum Fibrobacterota; class Fibrobacteria; order Fibrobacterales; family Fibrobacteraceae; genus Fibrobacter; species Fibrobacter sp. UWB7. The sequence goes on along the minus strand of NZ_FRCO01000003.1, from coordinate 15,244 downwards.
TGCCAATGTCACCGAAGCATTCCGCCGCATCGTCAAGATTTTCCGCAAAGAAAACGTCAAGAACGTCAAATGGGTATGGACCACGAATGTCACGAATCACGGCGAAGGCGCCACGCTCACAGGTAACTATCCCGGCGACGATTTTGTGGACTACATCTCCATTGATGGTTACAACTGGGGCAAGAGCCAAAACTGGTCCAGCTGGAAGTCCTTTGCGCAAGTCTTCGACGATGCCTACAAGGCTCTCGCAAATATAAACAAGCCGCTCTTCATTGCCGAAATTTCCAGCTCCGAAAAAGGCGGAAGCAAGGCCAAATGGATTACCGACATGTTCGAGCATTTCCGCACCGACTACTCACGCGTTTTCGCCGTGATGTGGTTCAGCCAAAGCAAGGATTATGAAGGCGACTGGGCGCTCAACACGTCGCAGGCGGCAGTCGATGCGTGGAAAGAGGGAATCAATAAGATGAAGGCTAATTCCAAAAGCAAAAAGAGATAAATCGATATTCTACGATATCCAGCCTTCCCGGAGCATCACGACTTCCCATTTTCCCGAGCGCTTGGACAGGTAGTATAAGCCTCCTCGGCCGTAGCCATCATTCACCTTCAAGGTTACCATATCATGGTTCTTGTTAAATACTGCACTCACTATGGTCGGGTAAGAATGAAAGGAAAAATCATCTTCCCAAAAACGTGGCGAAACGGGAATCTCCCACATCAAGAACCGACGATCCCCGCGCGCTTTCGTTTTCATAAAATTATTCAATAGCGATTCATATTCCTTGTTTAAAACAAGAACCTGTTGGCCTATCGGAGTTTTTTCCATGCAGGCAGATTTCGCTTCTTTCCTTTCACTCTGCTTTATACCGAACGGATTTATCTTCAGCAAAGCATTCATATCTGCGGCTACAGTATCAACATAATGCACCTGCAGCGTTTGAATAAAATAAACGACTTTAAATACACTAGTAGAATCCTTTTTCAAGACCGACAAAGCCTCTTCAAACGGAATACCCATAATCGTCGCTTCATCTTCTTCCCTAGTATCCCATCTCCACCCAGGCGCCGTCAGTTCTACTTTTTGTGTACTATCTACCTTCCCAAGAAGGGATTCACGCTTTGCTGTATCAAGCATAAACCAATACATGTGTTTAATATGATATTCAAAAAAATATTTCGAAACCGCTTCATTGATTTCGCGTAAATCAGCCGCCAGAGAATCATCTGCCGGAATCGTTCCGCAAAGAGAATCCGTAGACCTTTTCCACCTTGCAATGAAATGACTTTTGTAATCGTCCATGGAATCGCGAAGCAACGTGTCATTCGTCGCCTGGTACTGTTCGTAAAACGCAAACGCACGCGAAAGAACCGTATCCAGAGGCAGAACCTTCAGCTCCTCAAACCGCTTTGCGTTTTTCACATCATCTTCATTAGACTCTGAACACCCGCAAAGGAGCGCTACAAACGTCACCGCCAGCAAACAAAAATTTCGCAGAAATTTCATACACAACATAAATAAAAAATTTTATCTAAAAAAAATTATCCTTTTTGGATAATCCTAATCGGATAATGCTATGGATCCTATCGCCTTCGCTTCGAGGATGACAGGTCGAGGGTGAGAGTCCAAGAGGAACAGCACGCGGCATTCGCTATGAATATCCCGATGTTTCGCATAAATACAGAAAAGGCTCCGCAAAAGCGGAGCCCTTCTCTAGGATAATTCTGTGCTTGCGCGCAAGAATTAGAAACGGAAGTGAGCGAAAGCCTTGTTGGCTTCGGCCATCTTGTGCGTATCGTTCTTCTTGCGGACTGCGTTGCCTTCGCTGTTCTTAGCGGCAACGAGTTCTGCGGCAAGACGTTCTGCCATGTTGGCTTCGTTGCGGTTACGAGCTGCATCGAGGAGCCAGCGGAGAGCGAGAGCCTTGGCGCGATCCGGAGCAACTTCCATCGGGACCTGGTAGTTTGCACCACCAACGCGACGGGACTTGACTTCGACACGCGGCTTGATGTTTTCAAGGCAGAGTTCGAACTTTTCGAGCGGAGTTTCCTTACCTTCAACCTTCTTGTCGAGGAGGTCAAGAGCGGTATAGACGATCTGTTCAGCGATGGTCTTCTTACCCTGCTTGAGAACGACACCGACGAGTTCGGTAACGAGGGTGGACTTGAAACGCGGATCCGGGAGGATGGAGCGATGGAGAGCCTTTCTTCTTCTAGACATAGATTACTTCCTTACTTCTTGGCCGGAGCGGCACCTTTCTTCTTAACACCGTACTTGGAGCGGCCGTTCTGACGACCGTTGACTGCCTGAGTATCGAGCGTACCACGGATGATGTGATAACGAACACCCGGAACGTCCTTCACACGACCACCGCGGATGAGCACGATGGAGTGTTCCTGGAGGTTGTGACCTTCGCCCGGGATGTATGCGGTCACTTCCATCTTGTTGGAAAGACGCACACGGGCAATCTTACGAAGAGCGGAGTTCGGCTTCTTCGGGGTGCTGGTGTAAACACGGGTGCAAACACCGCGCTTCTGGGGGCAGGACTTCAAAGCTACGGAAGCGGTCCTGTTGCTGATCTGTTCACGTCCGTTACGGACGAGCTGTTGAATAGTTGGCACTGTTTAATCTCCTAGATTTTGGAGTGCAAATATAGTTTTATTTCCAAATATTTCAAGTACTTAGCTGTTAATTATCCGAATCTTCCTCGTCAGAAGAGCCGATTTCGTTATCCAAGAGCTGGATTCCGGAACCAGAGTCGTAATTTTCAGCCTGTACATTCTGCAAACGAGAGCGTTCTTCCATTTCGTCGGCATCGGCATCGATCACTTGGACGTTCCTCAAGTGACGGGCACCAGTACCGCACGGAATAAGTCGACCCATAATCACGTTTTCCTTAAGACCCATGAGCGGATCCACGCAGCCTTCGATGGAGGCGCGAGTAAGGATTTTTTGGGTTTCCTGGAACGAAGCAGCAGAGATGAAGCTGTCCGTTGCCAAAGAAGCCTTAGTGATACCAAGGAGCATCGGTTGATACTTAGCTTCGGCCTTACCGAGAGCGCGCAGACGTTCGTTTTCGGTACGGAGACGGATCTTGGAAATTTCTTCGCCAGGCAAGAATTCGGATTCACCCGGATCTGTAATGCGGACCTTGCGCATCATCTGACGAACGATACATTCGATGTGCTTATCTGCAATAGCCACACCTTGCAAGCGGTAAACCGCCTGGATTTCGTTCACCAAGTGGCGCTGCACATCCTCGGGTCCGAGAACGTCGAGGATATCGTGCGGGTCCACACTGCCTTCGCTGATCTTCTGACCAGCACGGACACGGTCACCGTCATTGACCGCCAGATGGATACCACGCGGAACCAGCACTTTCACTTCGTTGCCATCCATCTGCTGAATAATAACTTCTTGGTTGTTGCGCACTTCGTTACCGTACTTGACGAGACCGTCAACCGGTGCGATGAATGCCTTGTTCTTCGGAACGCGAGCTTCGAAGAGTTCAGCGACGCGCGGAAGACCACCGGTAATATCGCGGGTCTTACCAGCTGCACGCGGAAGCTTTGCGATAACCTGACCGGAAGTAACGCGGTCACCCTGATGCACGGCGAGGATAGCGCCGTCAGGCAACATGAAGTGGCCAACCTTTTCGCCACGGTCGTCGTTGATGACGATAACCGGACGCAATTGGTTCTTACCGTGCTGCTTGTCGCTGATGACGATCCAAGTTTCAACTTCGGTCATTTCATCGCGTTCAATACGGTAAGTTCTGTTTTCAATAAGATTGCTAAATGCGATCGTACCAGACACGTTCGTGATAATCGGGCTGTTATACGGATCCCATTCGAACATGCTTTCGCCCTTCTTGACGGTAGCATTGTTTTCGACGTGCAAGATTGCACCATACGGAATCTGGTAACGACCCTTGTTAATGCCGGTCGTATCGAAAATAACGAGTTCGCCCATACGGGAGACGACAACCTTCTGGCCTTCGTGGTCGACTGTTTCGACCTGTTCGAGTTCGATGTGGCCATCGACTGTAGCCTTCTTGTCGCTTTCAACCGTCAAACGGGAGGAAGCACCACCGATATGGAACGTACGGAGGGTAAGCTGCGTACCCGGTTCACCGATGGACTGTGCAGCAAGCACGCCAACAGCTTCGCCGAGGTCAACCGGACGACCGGAAGCAAGCATACGGCCGTAGCACTTGGCGCAAACACCCGTCTTGGAGTCGCAAGTAAGCACAGAGCGCATCTTGATGTGTTCAAGACCCGTAGCAGAAATCTTCGGGAGGTCACGTTCGGTAACGAGTTCGCCAGCCTTCACGATCACTTCGCCCGTCACCGGGTGCTTGATGTCATCGACCGGAGCACGACCGAGGAGACGTTCTTCAAGAGGAATGACCGTATCGTCACCGTCCTTGAATGCGGAAACTTCGATACCGTTCGTCGTGCCGCAGTCCGGTTCGGTAATCACGAGGTCCTGGCCCACGTCCACGAGACGACGGGTAAGGTAACCAGCGTCAGCCGTCTTAAGAGCCGTATCAGCAAGACCCTTACGAGCACCGTGAGACGAAATGAAGTATTCCATCACGTTCAAGCCTTCACGGAAGCAGGACTTAATCGGGTTTTCAATAACTTCCTGACCACCGAGCTGCTTGATCGGCTTCTGCATCAAACCACGCATACCGGACAGCTGCTTAATCTGTTCACGGCTACCACGAGCGCCGGAGTCAGCCATCATGTAGACCGGGTTGAAACCGTCACGGTCGTGAGAGAGCAAATCCCACTGCTTGGCTGCGACATCGGACGTCGTCTTGGACCACACGTCAATCGTCTGGTTATAACGTTCGCCGTCAGTAATGACACCGTCTTCGTAAAGAGCGCGAATCTTGGAAACCTGTTCGGCAGCCTTGTCGAGCATTTCCTGCTTTTCCTTCGGGATCACCATTTCGGCGATAGCCACAGAGGAACCAGCGCGCGTTGCCCACTTGTAACCGTTAGCCTTGAGGTCGTCGAGGTAGTCGACGGTCACGCGGTTGCCGGTACGACGATAGAGGTCGTCAATGGACTTTGCAATCACCTTCTTGCCGAAGGTTTCGTTGGCGTAGCCAAGAGCGTTCGGGACAAATTCGTTGAAGATGATACGGCCGACAGTCGTCTTGATGACATTGTCTTCCTTAAGGGTGAGGAACTTAATCTTTTCGCCAGCCTTGACCTGGACTTCGAGATTGCCATTGTCATCAGCCATTTCGCGGATGCAGGTGCAATCCTTTTCGAGAGCGCCCATATAGATCTTGCGACCTGCCGGGAGCTTCAAGTAAACATTGGCGTTCAAATCCACGACGTCGTTTTCGTAAGCGCGAACGGCTTCGGCCGGGTCGTAGAAGTGCATGCCTTCACCCTTGCGGTTCGGACGCGGCTTGGTGAGGTAGTACAGACCAAGCACGATGTCCTGGCCCGGCACAGCGATCGGCTGACCGGAAGCCGGGTGAAGAATGTTGTTCGAAGAAAGCATCAACACGCGGCATTCGAGCTGAGTTTCGAAGCTAAGCGGAAGATGGCAAGCCATCTGGTCACCGTCGAAGTCAGCGTTGAATGCTGTACAGACGAGCGGGTGGAGGCGAATCGCGTTACCTTCAATGAGCTTCGGATAGAAGGCCTGGATACCCAAGCGGTGAAGCGTCGGAGCGCGGTTCAACATGACCGGGTGGTCTTCAATAATCTGTTCGAGAATGTCCCAAACTTCAGGACGTTCTGCGTCAACGTACTTCTTAGCAGACTTGAGCGTGTAGACAATGCCTTCTTCTTCCAAGCGCTGGATGATGAACGGCTTGTAAAGTTCAAGAGCCATGCGCTTCGGGAGACCGCACTGGTGCATGCGAAGTTCCGGTCCCACGACAATCACGGAACGGCCGGAGTAGTCAACACGCTTACCGAGCAAGTTCATACGGAAGCGGCCCTGCTTACCCTTGAGGAGTTCAGCGAGGCTCTTGAGCGGACGTGCAGAACCTGCACGAGCGGTGCGGCGGCCGCTATCGAACAACTGGTCGACAGCTTCCTGGAGCATACGCTTTTCGTTGCAGAGAATCACGTTAGGGGCACGGATGTCAATCAACTTTTTCAAGCGGTTGTTGCGGTTGATGACACGGCGATAGAGTTCGTTCAAGTCGGAGGTAGCAAAGCGGCCACCTTCGAGCGGTACGAGCGGACGAAGATCAGGCGGGATAACCGGAAGAACGTCGAGGATCATCCAGGACGGCTGGTTAGCGAGCAAGCGTGCTTCGTTCGGATACTTGTGGCGGAATTCTTCGTAGGCGTCGGCAAGCACAAAGTCGGAGTGCTTGGCTTCGTAGTCTACCTTGAATTCGGCAACAGCTTCGGCAAGACCCTTGAGCCAGGCCTTGCTTGCGTCGCGGGCCGGATCCGGATTCTTGTAGTAGCTGCGGAAGCTTTCCATCTGGGACTTCTTGAAGGCTTCGACGACCTTGAGGCGCTTCACGGCGTCGTCCTGCTTGGTCTTGGACTTGGAAGTAGCCTGCAAGCGGAGTTCTTCGGAGAGCTTGGTCAAGTCGACGCGGTCGAGCAACTGCTTGATAGCAGATGCGCCCATCTTGGCTTCAAATTCACGGCCTTCGGCAACGAGGTCCTGATACTGAGCTTCGTCGATCAGGGAGTTCGGTTCGAGGTCGGTCGTACCCGGATCAATCACCACGTACTTTTCGTAATAGATGATATGGTCGAGGTCCTTAGTATTGAGGTTGAGGAGTGCACCGATGACGCACGGCTGGTTACGGACGAACCAGGTGTGGGTCAGAGGGATAGCAAGTTCGATGTGGCCCATGCGTTCGCGACGGACCTTGGAGTGAGTCACTTCAACACCGCAACGGTCGCAGATGACGCCCTTGTAGCGGATGCGCTTGAACTTACCGCAGTTGCATTCCCAGTTCTTAACCGGTCCAAAGATCTTTTCGCAGAAAAGACCATCCTTTTCAGGCTTGAAGGAACGGTAGTTAATCGTTTCCGGCTTTGTCACTTCGCCATAGGACCAGTAACGGATCAGGTCCGGGGAGGCGAGATGAATAGAAATGTCGCCAAACTGTTCAGTCATTTCTTCAGCCATAATTACTTGTCTCCAGTGGTCTCGATATCAAGACCCAAAGAATGAACTTCGCGAATCATAACATTGAAGGATTCAGGGATACCCGGCTTCGGAGTATTCTGACCCTTGACAATGGCGTCATAGACCTTGGAACGGCCCTGCACATCGTCAGACTTGACGGTGAGGAGTTCCTGCAACGTATAAGCGGCGCCGTAAGCTTCCATAGCCCACACTTCCATTTCACCGAAGCGCTGGCCACCGAACTGGCTCTTACCGCCAAGCGGCTGCTGCGTCACGAGAGCGTAGCTACCGATAGAACGTGCGTGGATCTTGTCGTCGACCAAGTGACCGAGCTTGAGGTAGTACATGTAACCGATGGTCACCGGGTTCAGGAGGGCTTCACCGGTCTTGCCGTCGTAAAGCTTGGCCTTACCGATAATCTTGTTGTTATCCGGATCCATTTCGTAGTTCACGATCGGGTTCTTCTGGTAAGCCTTTTCGAGTTCCTTGCAGATATCTTCGAACTTGGCACCATCGAACACAGGAGTCGTCACCTTGAAGCCGAGAGTCTTTGCAGCCCAGCCCAAGTGAACTTCAAGCACCTGACCGATGTTCATACGAGAAGGCACGCCCAGCGGGTTCAGAAGAATCTGGAGCGGACGACCGTCTTCAGTGAACGGCATGTCTTCGACCGGAACAATTCTCGAGACGACACCCTTGTTACCGTGGCGACCTGCCATCTTGTCACCGATGGAGAGGCAGCGCTTCTTTGCGATGTAGACCTTGACGCTCTTGAGAACGCCCGGCTTGAGTTCGTCACCCTTCGTGACCTTGTCGATTTCCTTTTCCATCGTGCGGGTAAGGGTATCGAGGTTGTCGCGAGCGACGAGAACGAGAGAGAGCACCTTGTCCTGGAGGTCATCGTCATCCACAACGAATGTGGAGAGCGGAGAGACCTTCGTCACGTCGATGAGTCTGAGGTTCTGTTCGTTATAAGTCTGACCTTCGCGGATGAGGAGCTCGTGAGTTTCGTTGTCCATGACCTTGCCAGCAGACTTGCCTGCGAGGAGGTCGAACAAGTGTTCACGGCATGCATCCTTGATGCGGTCGATCTGGCTCTGGAAATTCTGACGAATTTCTTCGATCGTTTCCTGATCCTTTTCCTTGCTCTTCTTGTCGGCCTTGTCCTTCTTGCTGAAGATACGGGTTTCGAGCACGACGCCCTTCATTCCCGGAGGAGCCTTGAGGGAAGAGTCACGCACATCGCCGGCCTTTTCGCCGAAGATGGCACGGAGCAAACGTTCTTCCGGAGTGAGTTCGGTTTCGCCCTTCGGGGTAACCTTACCGACGAGGATATCGTCCGGACCGACTTCAGCACCGACGCGGATCACGCCGTTTTCGTCGAGGTTACGGAGAGCGTCTTCACCGACGTTCGGAATTTCACGAGTCAATTCTTCCGGACCGCGCTTGGTGTCGCGGACTTCCATTTCGTATTCTTCGATATGGATAGAAGTGAACGTGTCCTTGATGGCAAGTTCTTCGGAGATAATGACAGCGTCTTCGTAGTTATAACCGTTCCACGGGAGGAAGCCGATGAGGATGTTCTTACCGAGAGCGAGTTCGCCGTGGTCAGTAGAAACACCGTCAGCCAAGACGTCGCCGACCTTCACGAAGTCACCAACGTTCACGATCGGCTTCTGGTTGATGCAGGAATCCTGGTTGGAACGTTCAAACTTGCGGAGCGTGTATTCGTCAATCGGATCCTTGCCGAGGAATTCATAGTTTTCGCCAAGGCCAGTGAGCGGTTCAAATACGCCGTTCACCATCTTGCCGCGCTGCACAGTGATGTTGCGAGCGTCAACAAACGTGACCTTACCGTCGTGCTTTGCACGGACAACCGTACCCGAGTCGAGAGCGGCGCGGCGTTCGAGACCAGTACCCACGACCGGAGCTTCGGCGCGGAGCAGAGGCACAGCCTGGCGCTGCATGTTAGAACCCATCAATGCACGGTTAGCGTCATCGTGTTCAAGGAACGGAATAAGACCAGCAGCCACAGACACAATCTGCATCGGGGCAACGTCCATGAGGTCGATACGTTCGGTTTCGATGTCGCCAATAGCGATGGAGTCCTGCTTCATCAAGTGCGGGTATTCGCTCTTGTCGCGGACGATGACGTAGCCGTCCATGTCGCCCTTGAAGCGGTTGTTTTCGTCAAGTTCGGTAGAAGCCGGAGCGACCTTGAAGGAGTCTTCTTCGTCTGCAGTGAGGTAGCTGATGTAGTCGGAAACGATCTGTTCCACGACGTCGCCCACCTGCACGTAGTCCGGAGTGCCGTCGAAATCATCGAGGGCAAAGCCGTTCTTGCTATAAGAAATATTACCGTCGGCATCCTTGAGCTGGAACACCTTGTTTACGAAGCCTTCGAACAATTCGCGCTGGCGGTTGTCGAGGTTCAGGCGGACAGTGTCGATTTCCTTCTGGGTGAGTTCAAGTTCCACGAAGAGGTGCGGATCATGAACGAAGCCCTTGAAGATGCCGAAATGCCACTTTTCTTCCGGGAAGTAGCACTTGTTGCCCTGAGCGTCCTTGAATTCAACGAGACCCACAATACGGTACGGGGTTTCGATGAAGCCGAAGTGGTTCACCACGGCGTAAGATGCGAGGGAGTTGATAAGACCGATGTTCGGACCTTCCGGAGTTTCAATCGGGCAGAGACGGCCATAGTGCGTGTAGTGAACGTCACGGACTTCGAAGCCTGCACGTTCACGGGTAAGACCACCAGGACCGAGAGCGGAGAGACGACGCTTGTGAGTAAGTTCAGAAAGCGGGTTCATCTGGTCCATGAACTGGGACAACTGGCTCTGGCCAAAGAATGCCTGGACGACAGTAGAGACCATGCGAGTATTCACGAGTTCGCGCGGAGTCGTCTGTTCTTCTTCGGAATGGAGAGAAAGGTTTTCGCGGATGACGCGAGACATACGGGAGAGGCCGACGGAAATCTGACCGGCAAGGAGTTCGCCCACGGAACGTGTACGACGGTTGCCCAAGTGGTCGATATCGTCAAGTGTGTAGCCTTCATCGCCGTTGAAAAGGCCGACCATGTATTCGATGATAGCGAGGAAGTCAGTCTTGCTCATCGTCATCTGGGTCACAGACGGCATCTTGAATTCGTTGACGCGGTCGAAGCGTTCAGCAACTTCCTTAACCTTGGCAAGAATAGCAGCGGTGTAAACCTTTGCGTTCAAGCGGTAACGACCGACTTCGCCAAGATCGTACTTGTGCGGGTCGTTGAGGAAGAGTTCGTCGAAGTAGCGTTCGGCGGTCTGGAGGTTCGGAGCTTCTTCCTGCTGCTGGTGGGTCACGGAGTAGACAGCCTTGAGAGCGTCTTCGCGGGACTTCGTCTTATCGGCAGCGAGTGTGTAGTGGATGAGGAGGTTGTCTTCTTCCTTGGAAAGCACGGTGATCTTTTCGACACTGCTTTCGCGGAGGCGTTCGAGCTTCTTGTCGTCGATGACAGTGTTAGCTTCGAGGATGATTTCACCCGTTTCTTCGTCAACGACATCGTTGAAGATGATGCGGTTGATGAGGGTGCAGACACCTTCCTTGTCAAAGTCATTGAATGCGGCATCGTCGAGAACGATTTCGTCAGTCTTCTTGTAGAAGAGGTTCAGGATGTCCTGAGTCGTTTCGAAGCCGATGCAGCGAAGCATGGCGGTAGCGGCGATCTTCTTCTTGCGGTCGATGATGAGGTAAAGGATGTCGCCTTCGGTGTTGAATTCAACCCATGCGCCGCGGTGCGGAATAATACGGCTCTTGTAGTCGGAGCGGCCGTTGGGTTGCATTTCTTCGTCAAAGCTCACACCAGGAGAACGGTGCAACTGCGAAACGACGACGCGTTCAGCGCCGTTAATGATAAACGTTCCGTTCTCGGTCATGATAGGAAGTTCGCAAACCAAGACATCGTTCTTGATTTCTTCCTTGAGCTTGCTTTCTTCTCCGTCCTTTTCGAACACCTGGAGGGAGAGAGTAGCAAAAAGTTCCATGGAATACGTGAGACCGCGCTCACGGCATTCGGGGATGCTGTATTTCGGGATGCCGAAATAATATCCTTCATACTTCAAGGAATACAGATCCTTGTCATCGGTGATCGGGAAGATATCGCGGAACACGCGTTCAAGCCCGACATTCATCCTTTTTTCTTGCGGAATGTCCTTTTGAAGGAATTGCTCGTACGAAGCCTTCTGGACTTCGATCAGGTACGGGAGTTCCAGGTGGAACTTGTTGGAGGAATAAGACTTTCGCTCCGTCGTCATTAGAAATACCTCATCCGGTGAAGAGCCTAATAATAGTCAAAAAACACCAAAAGCCCGCACTGTTGTGCAGGCAATTGGTAAGGAAGAATTAATGCAGCAAAAGCATTACTTAAGGGTAACCTTTGCTCCGAGTTCTTCGAGTTTCTTCTTGAGAGCTTCGGCGTCAGCCTTCGGTGCAGCTTCCTTGATGACGCTGTTGGCAGTTTCGACGACCTTCTTAGCTTCAGCGAGGCCGAGACCCGTGATAGCACGAACTTCCTTGAGGATAGCCATCTTCTTGGCCGGATCGATTTCGGCGAGGATGACGTCGAATTCGGTCTTTTCTTCAGCAGGAGCTGCAGCAGCTGCAGCCATAACTACAGCGCCACCGGCAGCGGCTTCGATGCCGTGGGTTTCTTTAAGGTAGTCAGCCAAAGCCTTGGCTTCGAGAAGGGTAAGACCAACGATTTGATCGCCCAATGCCTTGATATCAGTTGCCATGATGTGTTTCTCCGATTATTCCGTTTAAAATTTTTGGTTTGTGGTTTGTTGTTAAGCTTCCGCTGCAGCAGGGGCTGCTTCGGAACCCGATTCTTTTTCCAGTTTTTCCTGGAGGGTCTTGAGCTGACCGGCAATCGTGGAGCCAGGTCCGAGAGCGATAGAGACGATCATTGCGATCATGCCCTTACGATCCGGAATCTTGGAGAGGTTCACGACTTCGGAGCCCGGCATTGCCTTGCCATCAAGGTAAATGCTCTTGGCAACCAAGAAATCAGGGTTTGCTTTGTGGAATGCTTCAATTTCGCGAGCCGGCAGGAGCGGGTCTTCTTCGAAACCGACCATCACAGACGTTGCGCCAGTGAGGGAGTCGTTGAGACCTTCAACCTTGAGTGCTTCGAGCACGCGCTTGAGAAGAGTGTTCTTCACAGCGTGGTACTTGACACCCTTAGCAGCGAGGGCCTTGCGGAGGGCATTGTCCTTATCGACAGTGATGCCCTGGAAATTGAGCAGATAGACGGCGGTAGCGCCCTTGAAGGACTCGACGAGCGCGTCCACGGTCTGTTGTTTTTTAACTACAGCTTTCATGGTTTCTCCTAGCGCGTCAGTGCCATATCAAGTTTGATGCCCGGGGCCATCGTAGCCGTCAATGTGAGGCTCTTGATGTAAGTGCCCTTAGAAGATTGAGGCTTGTTCTTCACAACAGAGTCGATAACAGACTTCGTGTTTTCAACGAGCTGATCGGCAGTGAAGGAAAGCTTGCCAACCGGAGCGTGGACGTTAGCGCCCTTGTCAACGCGGTAGGAAATCTTACCGGCCTTGAGTTCCTTGACGGTCTGAGCGACGTTAACAGTCACCGTACCAGCCTTGGGGCTCGGCATCATACCACGAGGACCGAGGACACGTGCGACCTTACTAATCACCGGCATCATGTCGGGAGTAGCAACGACGGCGTCGAAATCCAGCCAGCCTTCCTGAATCTTCTGAACCAAGTCGGCACCACCAGCGTAGTCAGCACCTGCGGCTTTGGCAACTTCAAGGTTGTTGTCCTTGCAGAACACCAAGACGCGGACCTGACGACCGGTACCATGCGGAAGCACGACAGTGCCACGAACCACTTGGTCGGAATGTTTTGGGTCCACACCGAGATTGAAGTGTACTTCGACCGTCTGGTCGAACTTCAATTCGGACTTTTTGAGTATTTCGATTGCTTCCTTCAAATCGTACGCCTTGGTGCGATCGAAAGATTCAGCAATCTTTTTGTATTTTTTTCCTCTGAACATGAAATTTTCCTGTCAGATACGTAACGGTGAATTACCTGCCTCAGTCAACCACTTCAATACCCATGGAACGAGCAGTGCCCGCAACCATGCGCTTGGCGGCTTCGAGGTCGATTGTGTTTAGATCCGGCATCTTCTTTTGGGCGATTTCCGTGATCTGGGCTTGAGTGATCTTGCCAACTTTCTTACGGTTGGGTTCACCAGAGCCGCTCTGCACGCCAGTAGCCTTCTTGATGAGGGCCGGAACCGGCGAGACCTTCGTGATGAAGGTAAAGCTCTTATCAGCATAGACCGTGATGACGACCGGCACAATCATGCCCTTGTCATTCTGGGTCTTAGCGTTAAACTGTTTGCAGAACTCCATGATGTTCACGCCCTTCTGACCAAGGGCAGGACCTACCGGAGGAGCTGGGTTAGCTGCACCACCGGGAATCTGGAGCTTAATATAACCTGTGATTTTCTTTGCCACTGTATTATCTCCGTTTCAAAGACCGTAATCAATTATGCGTCGGCGGATTCGACCTGGTTAAAGGCGAGTTCGACTGGCGTAGAACGACCAAAAACGGAAACCATGACCTTGATCTTGGCTTCCATAATTTCATCTACGACGCCCACAAAGCCCTTGAACGGACCTTCCTTGATGCAGACATTTTCGCCAATTGTATACGGAATTTGGATCTCGCCTTCGATGGAGTTTTCAGGATCAACACCTAGAAGACGATCGACCTCGCTCTGACGAAGCGGAATAGGTACTCGAGAAGCGCGAGTCATTCCGCCGAAATGGGTGACACCATTGATGGTGGACACCAGGTGCTGGGTGAGCTCGTCCAGCTCCATTTCAATAATAATATATGCAGGAAACAAATTTTGGACGCTTACTCGGCGCTTACCGCGAACGTTGGAAACAACTTCGCGCATAGGTACGAGAATACGTCCAAATTTATCTTGAACGCCTTCGCGCTCAATCATTTGCTCAAGGCGTTTCTTGATATTGTTTTCTTGACCGGTAAAGGTGTGAACGGCATACCACTGCATGGACATACACTAACCTCTACCCATGATAAAATCGACAATCCAAGAGAGACCTAGGTCGAGCACTGCAATATAGAATCCCATGATAACGCTAAAAAGCATCACAACAAGAGTTGAACCCTTAAGTTCTTCCCAAGTAGGCCAAGTAACCTGTTTCAGTTCTTGGACCGATTCTGATACATATTGCTGAACCTTACGCATGTTTACTCCGGGAAGTGAGCAGGTCGAGAGGGACTCGAACCCCCAACCAACGGTTTTGGAGACCGTGACTCTACCAATTGAGCTATCGACCTATTCGGACTTCCTTACTTGGATTCCTTGTGAACAGTATGCTTGCGGCAGAAGCGGCAGTACTTCTTGTATTCCACGCGGGAAGGATGAAGACGCTTGTTCTTGTCGCAATCATAGTTGCGCTGATTGCATTCTGTGCATTCAAGCACGATGAGTTCTCTAGGCATTTTTTATCCTGATTACTTGATGATTTCGGTTACAGAACCTGCACCAACCGTACGACCACCTTCACGGATAGCGAAGCGGAGCTGCTTTTCCATAGCGATCGGAGCGATGAGGTTCACGTGAATCGTGACCGTGTCACCCGGAGTAACCATTTCAACACCTTCCGGGAGCTGGATCGTACCAGTAACGTCGGTGGTGCGGAAGTAGAACTGCGGACGGTAGCCATTCATGAACGGCGTGTGACGGCCACCTTCGTCCTTCGTGAGAACGTAAATTTCAGCCTTGAATTCGGTGTGCGGAGTGACAGACTTCGGAGCAGCGAGAACCATGCCACGGACGATGTCCTTCTTTTCAGCGCCACGGAGGAGGAGACCAACGTTGTCACCTGCCTGAGCGTCGTCGAGGAGCTTACGGAACATTTCAACACCGGTAATGACGTATTCGGTGGTTTCACCGAGACCGATACGTTCAACCTTGTCGTTGAGACGAACGACACCGCGTTCGATACGGCCAGTAGCGACAGTGCCGCGGCCAGTAATCGTGAACACGTCTTCGATCGGCATGAGGAACGGCTTGTCGGT